>CAVRIE010000006.1:0-863992 GCA_963721165.1 uncultured Actinomycetota bacterium
AAATCCTGTCAGCCCGACTTTTTGGGGCCTGACCTGTTCTTGCAGGTCAGGCACCTTTTCGTGTCCGCCTCGGGCCCGCCTGACGACAGCGAGGTTGGGGCGCTGGGGACCAGAGGGGGACCACCAGGCCGAGAACGCGGCGCCGGCGTCCAGCATCGCCTGCACGTCAGGGTGCAGGTAGCGGCTGGTGACGGCCGGGTCCTGGTGGCCGGCAACCCGCTGGAGGATGTGCAGCTCGACGCCCGCGTCGGCCATCCAGCTCAGCGCCGTGTGCCGCAGGCCGTGCCGGACGAGACCGGGTTGGCCGATCTCGCGAACGACGTCGTCCCAGCGAGTGGCGTCACGGAGCGTGGCTGTGGTGATCACGCCTCCCCGTGGGCCGGAGAGCAGCCGTCCGGCCGGGCCCCGATCGGCGATGAGGCGTTCGAGCGTCGGACGCAGCGGCTCGATGATCGGAACGGTGCGACGACGCCGTCCTTTCGTCTCCTTGGTCACCAGTCCGCCACGCCCCGGATACGTCTGCCGAAACACGTGGATCAGGCCGCAGTGCAGGTCGACGTCTCGTACGAGCAGTCCGGAGACCTCACTGATCCGCAGCGCGGTGGTCGCGAGGATCGTGACCATGTCGCCCCAGGACTGCCCGCCCGCTTCTACCACCCGGGCGACGAGCCGGTCCAGCGTTGCCACATCGGGCAGGGCCAGCTCCCGCGGGTTGCCGGGGCCTGGTCGGCACTGCCGAAAGAACGGCCGGCGGTCTTGCGCCGTGCCCGGTCCTTGGCCGGGTTGCGCGCGATGATGCCGTCGCGGACCGATTCATCGAGCACCAGGACCAGGACGGCGACCGTGTTCTTGACCGTTGAGCGGCCATAGTCCTGCTCCCACCGGTCGAGGGCGCGGTCGATCAGGCCCGCGGTGATCAGTCCGACGGGCAGATGCCCGAGGGCGGGCAGGACGCGAAGACGCAGGCCGGCCGAGTACGGGTCGTAGGTGGAGGTCGGATCGATGTCGCGGGTCCAACGGGCCCCGATGTGCGTGCAGTAGTCGCTCAGCGTCCGGCCCGGGTCCACGCCCGTGTCTGCGGTCGTCTGCATCCGCCGGAGCCACGCATCCGCCTCACTACGGGAGTCGAACACCCGCTTCGTGCCCTCACGGTGGTGGGTGACCGGGTGCGTCCACCGGACCCGCGCCTTGTAGACGGTGCCCTTGACGCGGGAGACCTCCTCGACGTCCACCGTCAGACGGACGCCGAGGGGCGGCAGCTTCTCGCCGCTCACGAGGCCAGGCTGGTGCGCACGCTCTCCGCGATCCAAGCCTCTAGCTCGTCGGCAGGGTAGCGGTAGATGTTGCCCACCTTGAGGAACTTGGGGCCGACGTCGTCGAGCCGCCAGCGCCGGACCGTGCACGGGTTCACCCGCAGACGAGTGGCGATCTCCTCGGTCGTCAGCAGAAGGTCTCGCTGGTCCTCGGTCATGTCTTCCTCCTTGCGTTGGCGGCCGGTTCAGGCCGCAGGTTGAGTTGCCGAAACTTCGGTGATCGTGGTCGTGGTCGCGCCGCGGGCTTCGTCGAGGGCGCGGCGGAGCTGTTCGCGCCAGCGGCTGCGGTCGGCGATGGCGAGCATGAGTCGGTTCTCGCGGGGGAGGACGTCGGGGTCGGTGGGTGCGGCATGGACCCAGAGGAACTTGTCGGCGTCGGGGTCGTCGGACAGGCCGAGGAGGTCGCGGACCCAGGCGCGTCGGTCGGCGCGGTGGTCGGCCAGGGTCTTGCCGGACCACTTGCGGGAGACGAGGACGCGGCGGCCGCCGAAGCCGAAGGTCTCGCGGCGGTGGACCTTGCCCTTGCAGTAGCCCGGGGTGAGGCCTGCCTTCGCATTGCGGGGCTGGATGCCGTAGCGCAGCCAGCTGGCGCAGGTGGGGGAGCAGGGTTCGTAGCGCAGGGCCTGCCAGAGCCGGTCGTGGTGCTCGATCTGACGGGGGCTGGCTTCGTCGGGGTGGTGGATGGAGCCGATGTCCTTGGTCAGGTACTTGGCGACGTAGCCGATGCACCGGTCGGCCTGCGGGGAGCCGGCCAGGACGCCTTCGGCGCGCAGCTGGGTGCCGAAGCGGACCACGTGCGAGGGCTCGGCGTCCGCGTCGCTGTCGAGGGCGTCGAGGGCCCGGTCCCAGGTGGGGAGGGCTTCGCCGTTGTCGGGGTCGAGGTAAGTCTCGGCGTCCTCGTCCCAGACCGGCAGGTGGTGGCCGTGGTAGTGGACGGTGTCGGTGGCGGGCCACCAGACATGGTGGTAGGTGGCGGCCACGATCTGGCGTAGGTCGGCGCGGGAGATGGTGCCGCGGATCAGCACGTGCAGATGCGGCGCGAGCCGGCGTTGGGGTTCGAGGGTGCCCATGTACTGCACGTCGTAGCCGACCACCCGGCGCATGTTCTGCCAGAGCCGGTCGACGTTCCTGGGGTAGTGGATCGCGTCCCGGGCGGCGCCTTGGTAGTCGTAGGCGTCCATGTCGTAGGGGACGCCTTGCTTGTCGACGCGGCCGTAGGAGCGGCAGGTCACGGTGAGGAAGATCGAGGGCCGGAACACCTTGCCGTCCGGGGCGGTGAACGTGCGGCCGATGGTGCGGGCCTCCACCCTGCGGGTCGGCAGATTGGGCACGTCCTGGCGACGCTTGGTGGACCGGACCCGGCGCGGCTTGTCCGACGACGTCGGCTTCCCGCGCACGCCTCAAGGCGCCGCCGCACGGCACGTCGACGATCTCGCTGGCGCCGGTCTCCGGGTCGATCAGCCCGGCTGCCCACCGAGGGCGCAGCGGACCCGGATGCGCCGGTCGTGTCCGCGCTCTGGGGTGGAGTTCCGATGGCTTCCCGAGCTGCCATGCAAAACACGGTGACACACGCCGAGGACCGAAAAGTGGGCCCGAAGTCAAACGCGCGTTGTCTGTAACCGTCTGATGCGGTCTGGGGAGTTCCGGCGTTTTCTCGTCAGTTGTCGTTACCTGCTGCTGGGGTCTGTTGCCGTTGCAGTCAAAATCGCGGAAACGTACTTGAAGTATCCCAGCGTGTGAGACCGATAGCCCTGCACGGCTTCCCAAGCACCGAGCAGTTTCACTCTCATGCCGATGTGAGAGCGACAGCCCGGGCGCCTCGACCGAAGCCTGGCCGGGCGCCGGTCATATTGCAATGAAACAAGTGCCGATGTCCGTGTGTTTTTGCTGGGTGACTGACCCCGAGGGGTTCCGGCGTCTCTTTCGCCGCCCAGACCGGACCGGGATCGTCCGGATGGGTTCGCGACGGTCGACGTTGCGAACATCACCCCCTTCCCCGACCGGAGACGTTGCCCGGTTTGTCGTGCGTGGCCCTGGTGGTCCTGGACACACCGCCCCCGTGGGGCGGGCCTGTAGGGGCGTGCTGCACGTGTTGTTCTCGATGAGGTGGGCACGGGAACACCGATCGATCGCCGATCAACCTGTAATCCACCCTGAAAGGTCTTTTGATGCGAGCCGTTCAGATCAGCGCTCCTGGCGCAGCCCTCGAGCTCGTCGAGCGACCTCTGCCCGAGGTACCCCGCGGCCACGTCCTGGTCAAGGTCGCCGCAAACGGCGTCTGCCACAGCGACTCGATGCCCGGGGCTGGCATGTCCTCGTCCTATCCCCGCGTGCCCGGCCACGAGGTCGCGGGCACCGTCGAGACCCTCGGCGAGGGGGTCACCCAATGGACAACCGGTCAGCGCGTAGGCATCGGCTGGTTCGGCGGTGCCTGCTTCGAGTGCGCCTCCTGCCGCCGCGGCGACTTCGTCTCCTGCGAGCTGGGCAAGATCACCGGTCTCACCGCCGACGGCGGTTACGCCGAGTTCGTGCTGGCCCCCGCCGACGCCCTCGCGGCCATCCCCGACGAACTCGACTTCGCCGAGGCCGCGCCGCTTCTGTGCGCCGGAGTCACCACCTTCAACGCCATCCGCACCAGCGGCGTCCGCCCCGGGGACCGTATCGCCGTCGCGGGGCTCGGTGGTCTCGGTCACCTCGGTGTGCAGTTCGCCGCCAAGTTGGGTTTCGAGACCATCGCGATCGCCCGCGGCGCCGAGAAGGAGCCCTTCGCGCACAAGTTGGGTGCCGACCACTACATCGACAGCACCACCGCCGACGTCGCTTCCGAACTCAAGGCCCTCGGCGGGGCCGACCTCGTGCTCTCCACCGTGACCGACGCCGAGGCGATGTCCTCCGCTGTACCTGGGCTCGCGGCCCGCGGCCGACTGGTCGTGCTGGGTGTCCCGCACCAGCCCCTCGCCATCAACGCCGGGGACCTGGTCATGGGCAGCCGAACCGTCGCCGGGCACGCCTCCGGGACAGCGAAGGACTCCGAGGACACGCTGCGCTTCGCCGCCCGAACCGGCGTTCGGCCGATGATCGAGACCTACCCGCTCGAGAGGGCCGCCGAGGGTTACGACCACATGATGTCGGGCCAGGCCCGGTTCCGTGTCGTCCTCACCACTGACTGATCCCCCGGTCGTCGCCTGCCACGGACGGTGCCGTGCCCGCGTGGAGCGAGCCCGCGCCGTCCGTGGCGGCGGTCGGTGAGACCTTCGACCGAGGTCCATGAGTACCTTCGTGGCCTGTGTCTTTCCGCCATCTGTCCGTTGCGCCGACTTTCACGCTAATGGCGTAGCCGAGATGAGGACGTTCCCTTCCGGCTGGCTCAGCACAGCTGGTGGCATGCGGGGGCCTGCTCGACAATTTGCACGCAGAAATCTTGCCCGCGCGAAGACGTCCGCGTCTGCCGCTGTTCGCGCGCAACTGCCGATAAGCGTGATCGGCGTCGCCCCGAATGTGCGTGATAACCGGCGTCCAGATCCCCTCGACCCGCGCGACCAGAACGCGTCGGCGGGCGAGGCGATGAGTACGAGTGCTGCAGCTGAATCACAGATAGGGTCCCCGAACATGGACATGCTGAAGGGCGAGGAGATCGCCGAGGCCAAGCTGACCGACTGGCGCAAGCTGGCCCAGGGACTGCACGCCCGCTACCTGGTCGACGACTTCGGCACCGGCGCACGGTTCGTCGCCGCGGTGGGCGAGGCGGGCGACGCGCTCGGCCACCACCCGCGCGTGTCGATCGGCAGTGGGTACGTCGACCTCAAGCTGGTCAGCGACGACGCCATCTACCGCGACGACGAGGGCACCGAACACGTCGTCGAATGGGTGACCCAGCAGGACGTCGACCTCGCGCGACGGATCACCGAGATCGCCGCCGACCACAAGGTCGACGCCGACCCGGCCTCGGTCAGCGTCATCGAGCTCGGCCTCGACACGGCGCACTCCGCGACCATCGCCCCGGTGTGGGCCGCCCTGCTGACCGGGAACGCCGAGGCCCAGGGCCACGGGTCCCCCAGCGACGAGATCCGGGACGCCACGGGACGGGTACCGAACCTGTGGTTCGGGGACGCCGACGAGCACGAGACCCCGCGTCAGCGGTTCCACGTCGAGGTCTATGTGGCGCCCGAGGTGGCCGAGCAACGGATCGCCGCCGCAGTCGCCGCGGGTGGGACCGTCGTCGATGACAGCGACGCGCCGTCGCTCACCGTGATCGCCGACCAGGACGGCAACACGGGAGTCATATGCGTCGCCGAGTCCCCTGCGACGAAGGACTGAACCACCGACTCGGGTGACCCGCGGCCTGACGCGGGTCACCACGGTCCGCCTTATCAGCGCACGTGACCGTCGTGTGTCGGGTCCGTGGGCGTGGACAGGCCCCCGGTCCCGGCGACACCACAGGCCCACGGGCCGCCTCGGCGGCGTCGAGGACCTCGATCGGGATCGACTGCTCACGCCGCGAGAAGCTGGCCGCGGTCATTGCGCTCGACCCTGGTCCGCCGCCCTGGGGACGTCCGGTCATGCCGCGGACAGTGAACGTACAAGGGGCCGCCGTCCAACTTCACGTAAAGCACCATCAGTTGACTCAGAAAAGGCTCGAGAGCCAAGGCGCTGGAGAGCCATACGTTGCCGAATTGGACTATTTGAGGATCAAGGGCGCCGCTGCACGGCGCACCGGCCCTGCGGGCGGCGCTGCCGCGCCGTCCTCGGGCCGTCCCAACGCCAGGGGAGTGGTACCAAGGGGCTCCCGCCCCCTGGACCCCCGGACACGGAACAACCTCGACGGCCAGCCGTTCTGTCTCACGCAGCTTCGCCGGCCGTCGAGGTCGCTCCGGAACGATTTGGCGTGCCCTTCGAGTGCCTCAGCCCTCTGTCCCGTGCGCAGAGTCGTCGGGTGCCGATGGCATGACGTGCCAGACTGGTGCAAGTCGACTCCGGGAGGGGAAGGAGAGCGTCATGGCTGGGCCTCTCGTGCTTGATCGCGCGGCGATCGCCGATACCTGCGAGCGGTACGGCGTCAAGCGGCTGGTCATCTTCGGCTCGGCCGTCACCGAACGTTTCAACGAGTCGACCAGCGATGTCGACTTCCTCGTCGAGTTCCGCGACGACGTCGTGAACCGCTTCGACGCCTACTTCGGTCTCAAGGAGTCACTCGAAGCTATGCTCGGCCACCCGGTCGATCTTGTCTCTCCCGTTGCCCTGGAGAACCCCTACTTCGCTGCCTCGGTGGAAGAGAACGGGCACGAGGTTTATGCAGCCTGAGGCGCCGGGGCTGCTATGGGACGCCCGCAAGGCCGCTCGGCTGATCGCCCAGTTCGTCGCGGGCCGAACGTGGCCCGACTACGAGAGAGACGCGATGCTCCGCTCAGCAGTCGAGCGACAGTTCGAGATCATCGGCGAGGCGCTCAACAGGCTCAGCCGTCTCGACCCAGACACCGCGACCCTGATCCCGGACCTGCCACGGATCGTCGCCTTCCGGAACGTGCTCATCCACGGGTACGCCGTCATTGACAACGAGCTCGTCTGGGAGGTCGCAACGACGCGCGTCAGGGACCTAACTGCGCAACTCGGAAGACTCCTCGGCGAAGACGAAACTGCATAACGACGGAGAGGCGGGGTCAGCGGCACGACGCGCTACCTCACTGGGGACCCGACGGGGACCAACGTCACACTCGACCACTCGATTTCACGCCTGAACCGCTGACAGCGACAGATAAGGACAGACGACTACAGACAGTCGTTTCCTGCTCAGGTCGTCGAGCCCCCGACCTGGGGGTCAAGGGGTCGCAGGTTCAAATCCTGTCAGCCCGACTTTCCAAACCGCCCCTGACCTGCGGAAACGCAGTGCAGGGGCGGTCGGCATTTTGAAGGAATCCCCAGGTGGTCGCTCAGTCGAGTCGCTCGAGTCGTGTCCCCGACAGACCCTCTGAGGTGCGAAAACGCAGCTCTGCGCTCCCGACCCGCAACGGCGACGTTCCGCACTTTTTCCCCAAGTATTCCGGCGCAACAGCGAGTTGTTGGGGCGGGTCTTGGGTCTGTTTCGCAGGACGACGACCACCAGTGCGTCCTGGGCTCTGGCCTCTGCTGCTGATAAGATCATCTTATGAGCCTGCTGGCTGAGTACCGGGATGCCAAGCGCGACGAGCAGGTTGCGCGGCTACGCCGCGTCCTCGCTCTTCGGGCGATGGCGGCCACTGGCATGAGCCAGCGCCAGATCGCCAACGCGTTGGGTGTCTCCCAGCCAGCCGTCAGTCAGCAACTCAAGTTCGCACCCGAACTCGACGACGTCCACCCGGAAGTCCTGCTGGACGCCGCTGCGCCAATCCTCAAGGCCCTCGCCGCGGAGCACGGTTACTCACGTCTCGCAGTGTTCGGTTCCGTTGCACGGCAGGAGGCCCGCAAGGACTCCGACATCGACCTCCTGATCGAGGCACCTGAGGGTGCGTCGTCGTTCGACTTCGTCAGGTTCAAGCAGCTCATCGAGCGTGTCCTCGGACGCGAGGTCGACCTGGTGTCTTACGGCGGTTTGAGGGCGAACGTCGATGATGACATCCGCCGCGACGCGGTGCTGCTGTGATGGACCGCAAAGCCGCCAAGGAACTGATCCATATCCAAGCCTGGCTCGAGCGCGTCGACGAGATCACCCAGCGCGGAAGGAGGCCTACCTCGCCGACGCCCTTCTACAGGAGGCCGGTGACTCGCTGATGATGAAACTGGGGGAGGCCGCCAACCGGCTGTCCCGGCTCGGCGTGTTGGCGCCCGAGGGAGTCGAGTGCGCTCTCGCGGTTGCGAACCGCAACTTCATCATCCACCAGTACGACGAGATCAACCGCGAACTGACCTGGCTCACGCTCTCGCGTGATCTCCCGGCATGGAGGTCATCCTTAGTGCCGCTGTTCATGGAAGCCTCTGCCACCATCGAAGACGACTCCGACTGACGACGACCAGCAGGATCCGTCTGCTCGCTGCACGATCGCGTCTGCGCAAGTAGAGTCCGCATGCGCCGAAACGCGCGCCGACAGCGGCGAAAAGACGCGGTGAGGAAGGGCGGCTTCTGCCGAGATCACGGCACGTTGATGGCCGCAGCATCCTCGTTGCGGCACGAGGTAAGGCTCGAGGAGCGGAGAACTCAGCCGATCGTCACCGTCCCGTCATCCTGGATGCGCCACGAGGGATTGTGCGCGATCTCCCAGACGATTCCGTTTGGGTCCTGTACGTGTGCGTGGTAGATACCGCCAAAGGCACCTTCCTGAGGAGTCTTGAGGACGGTACCGCCCGCTCGCTGCATAACCTCAACGACGTTGCGGACGGCCTGGGGTGAATCGACATTGTGGGACAGGGTCAGCCCAGACACCGATGAGTAGTCGGCGCCGGTGGCGATGTCGGCGTTGAACTTCGCTGAGTCGAACAGGCCGAGCACCAGCCCGGGCGCGACCTGAAAGAAGATGATCTCGCCGGGGACGTCCAGCAGTGGCTGCCAGGTCAGGCCGGTGATATAGAACGACCGGGCCGCCTCCAAGTCGGCGGTGCTGACGGTGATGAAGTGCAGTGCCTGATCCATAAGGCTCCCTTCCGTGACCCGACGGGCACCGTGCGGGGACTCGTCGTCCATTGGAGTACCACGACGGCGGCACCCATGAGGACATTGGGCGCCGAGGTCACGAACTCCTCACGGTGGTACCTCTCTGCATGCTGCTCCATCCTGACATCACCGGTACGGAAGACCGGTCGCACAATAGGCGGGCCCTGGGGGGTCGCAGGCGGCGATATGACGCAGTCAGCTGGTGACGGCGCGGAGCCCTGGTGGGTGCTCACGCCAGTTCACCGCGCTGCGCTACTTCTTCGCCCTCGACGGCACCGACCATCCCAACCGTCGCGAGTAGGCCAGCATGATCCGCCGCTTCAACGCCAGGCGTTACCGCCACACCGCCGTCCCCGACCCACGGCTCGGAAGGGTCGTCAAACGAGCCGGAGAGACAGTCGGGACAAGAAGCGGGAAGCGAGGCGCGGCAGCTCAGCATCCAGCCGGGCGGCTCCTCGCCTGCCTCGTTGACAGCAGGTGGCTCCGTATCATTCAGCGCCCCACTGTCGGTGTAGGAACCAAGGTCCCGGACCGGTGCTCAGGACCGCCTCCTGCGCGGCGAAGGCGGATCGGGCTCCGGCTCGGGCGTCCGGGCGGCGATGTGCTCCTCGGTCAGGTCGTCCGCGGGGTCGTCGCTGGGCTCGTCGGCGCGTCCCCCGGTCGCGGCCACGTCGAACTCGCGGCTCGGCGGCTCCGAGCCCGGTTCGACTCCGTGCACACCGGGCCCGGCGGGCAAGTCGACCAGGCCGTGCGCACGGCGTGCCTCCCGGACGCCCTGCGAGATGCTGTGCCACAGGTGGTCCTCGCCGACCTGCTCCATGAGCCCGGAGGTCCTCAGCGCCCGTCGTACCGGCCACATCACCCGGACCAGGTAGAGGTCGATACCGCGCTTGTGCAACACCTTCAGCAAGTGGGCGAGCGCGTCCGCGCTGGTCACGTCCATCTGGTTGGTGGCCTCGAGGTCGAGCACCAGCACGCGGGTCCCGGGCACAGCCTCCACGCGGGCGAGGACGGCGTCCTGGATCGGTGCCGCCGTCACCCAGAACATCGGGGCGTCCACTCGGAGCACCAGCACCCCGGGGTACGTGGGCCGCTCGTCGTGGTTGCGGACGCTCCCCCAGGCGGCCTTCTCGTGCGGCACCTTGCCCATCACTTCGACGTCGACCCGGCTCGACCGGTAGACCAGGCCGACCACCGAGGCTCCGACAGCCAGCAGCAGACCGTTCAGAGGCCCGAAGACCAGCACGCCGGTGGCGGCGATGGCGGCCGCCATGACGTCGTTGCGGCGGACCTGCGCGTAGCGACGGAGGGCCCCCCAGTCCATGAGCTTCCAGACGGCGTTGACGACGATCGCGCTGAGCACCGCCCGGGGCAGGTCGGACAGGACTGGCGCGATGGCGACGATGACGAGGAGGGCCAGCACGGCTGCGGTGAGACCGGCCAACTGGGTGCGACCCCGCGCGTCGTCGACCGCTGCGGTCTTCGAGAGGCTGCCTGCCACACCGATGCCTCCGCAGAGGCCGCAGGCGATGTTCGCCGCCCCGGCCGCGACCAGCTCCTGGTCCGGGTCGATGCGGTAGTCGCCCTGGCCGGCGAAGAGCCGTGCCGCGCTCAACCCTTCGGCTAGACCCACCAGTGCGAGCGCCGCTCCGGCCGCGAGCAGGCTCCACAATTCCTCGCTCGCCACCGAGGGGATCCCGGGCGTGGGCAGTCCCCGCGGCACCCGCCCCACGACCTCGACGCTGTGTGCGGCGAGGTCGAGCACCGAGGACGCGACGAGCCCCAGGACCAGCACGAGCAACGCCCACGCGAACCGGGGGGCCACTCGCTGGCCACCGAACAGCAGAACCAGCGCCACGGCGGACACCACCGTGGTGATCAGGTTCCCGTCGCCGTGGGTGAGGCTGGACGCGAGTGCGCCCAGCCGCTCGACGACCTGGCCCTGCGGCGTCGGGACGCCGAGCAGGTGCGGCACCTCGCCGAGGATCACAAGGACGGTCAGGCCGAGGACGAAGCCGGTGACGATGGGCTTGGACAGAAACTCCGCCATCCAGCCGATGCCGAGGAACCCGGCCACGACGAGCACCAGTCCCGCGCCGAGCGCGAGGGCGGCGGTGTACGACGCAGCCTGTGCCGTGCCGGCGACACCGAAACTGGCGAGGAACGACCCCGAGAGCACAGACACCGTCGAGACTGGACCGACCACGAGTTGGCGCGACGAGCCGAACACCGCGTAGACCACCAGGGCAACCGGCACGGAGTAGAGCCCCACCTGGACCGGGGCACCGGCGATCGATGCGTAGCCGAGGGCCTGAGGGACCGCGAGCGCCGCGACCACGGCGCCCGCGACGACGTCACCGCGAAGCCAGCCCCGCTCGTAGCGTGGTAGCCACGTCATGATCGGGAGCCGGCGCCATGAGCGCTCGGACCCGGCCTGCGTGCCGTCCCTCATACCGGCCCACCTTCACCCGCCTACCTCTCGCAGGCTAGTCGGGCCGGTGAGCCTTCGCGCCGAAACCACCGACCCGCGAACGAAACCACCCCGGCACCGAGGTCATCGCAGAGAAGCCTGGGCAGTAGCCTAGCCAGCGAGCATCTCGCCCGTTCCCCCAGGGCGCCGTGATCCTCGCCGGACCTGACGACTCCCGTGAGGATTCGAGACCTTCGTCGCCAGCGTGCTGCTGGCGTCGCGGGGGATCAGAAGGGTCCAGAATGCTCGTATGGACAACCGCGATCCCGGTGTCGAGGCATGGTTCGAGAGCTACGACAACCCGCAGAAGGAACTCGTGCAGGCCGTACGCCGCATCATCCTCGACGCTGACCCGCGCATGACGGAGACCATCAAGTGGAAGTCGCCGACCTTCATGTTCAAGGGAAACCTGGCGTCCTTCTACCCGAGGTCAACCCAGCACGTGTCCCTCATGTTTCACACCGGAGCCGCACTCCCTGATCCAACCGGGTTGTTGGAGGGCGAGGGGGACACCTCTCGGGTCGCTCGGTTCCTCGACGAGACCGATCTTGCGGCCAAGGAAGCCGCGCTCCGCGGGCTGGTTGCCGCGTGGATCGACCTGAAGGGTTGACCCGCCTAGCCGCCGTGCCGGTGCTGCCGCTCATGGTCCTTCGGTGACCGACTTGCCGGCGCTTTCCAGGATGCTCTTCAGACGCGCGAGGTCCTTGCTCGTTGCGCGACGGATCGCACGATCCATGACGGGGGCCGCCACGCGGGCGAAGCCGCTGGGCTCGCCCCGGTTGCGCAGGGTCATACGGGTGCCTGCGTCGGACGGTTCCCAGGTGTACGTCGTCTCCATCGGGAAAGGTCCGTCCGCAGTGCGCATGACCAGGCGCTCTCCCGGGACGAGTTCGGCGATCTCGTAGGTGTAGACGAGCCGCCGTCCGAGGAACTGTGCCTCGAACTCCATGCGTGACCCAACTTCGGCTGGTGGCGGTGTCGTCCAGGTGACGGATCTGATGTTGGCATACCACTCCGTGGCGTTCGTCGGGTCGCCGGCGAACATTGCAACCACTTCGGGCGTGCAGGCGATCGTCGTCTCCACGAGAACGTCGACAGGCATGGTTCGGACTCTCTGTCTACATGCCCGGAATGGGCTGTGCCTCGTGGGCCTCGATCCCGCCGGGCATGTTCAGGTGCGGGTGGGTGTCGCGCATGATCGTACGCACCCCTCAGGAAGTCGCTTTCGGCCCGCTATCAATACGGACCACGAGTGGCTGTATCAACTCCACGAGCAGGCACACCGGGAGTTGGTGGAGCGTGCCTATGGTCCGTGGGAGGAGGACCAGCAGTGGGACTTCTTCCGCCCTCTGGTCAATAACCACGACGTATTCGTTGTCTCCGTCAAGGACGAGCCAGTCGGCGCTGGGTACCTGGGTGAGCGCGACAACGACGTGTGGCTAGAACTGGAATGCCGTTTCTTTGCCTGACCCGACACTCCATGCCCTGTTGGGAACTGCGAGCCGTCACGCTGGGAAAACGGGGACACGCCCGGCGCGTTTTCGCAGGTCACATACAAAGGGTCGCCCTCCCACCGATTCTCGAAAAGCCTCTGACTTGCCTAGCCGGAGGTCGGGGGCGGTTCAGCATTTCCGTGAAGTTCGAGGCAGGCTCAGCATCGCGCGGCTTCGGCGACCGCCAGCTGCGTCACCCGTGCCAGAGGGGGAGTGGAGGCCGCCCGCTGCGGACGGGGGAGAGTGGCAGCTTACGCGTCCGTCCTCGGACACGACTCACGTCAACCGCCGTGATCTCGTGGCGCTGCGGTCCACGCGCATCGATGCCAGGCAGTGGCCATGTGCAGTCGGCAGTTTCTTCAGAAAACACAGATAACAGGCCCATACGGTTTCACAGACAAGGACCCTTTCAACATCTCCCGGCCCACGTCTCGTCGCTGCCACCCCCGATCCGCCGCCTACTAGAGGAGGTCGCCTGGCAGCGCGGCCGGCAAGGCGATGCACTTCAGCGTTCCGGCGTTGATCGCCGTCGTCGCATCTCAGGGCGTCGGAGCTACTCACCGCGAACCGGACAGATCGGGTCGAATTTCGCATTCTGCTCCGCTGGTCGGCCCCAACAATCACACTGAGTCTCACGACTGGCCGCACCGAGGGGGCGTACATGCTGAGAACGACCGATGTTGCGGACAAGACCTTCACGACGAGCCGACTCCGTGAAGGCTACGAGATCGCGGAAGTGGACCGATTTCTCAGCGAGGTAGCTGAGGCGATCGCTCTCCGGGACAAGGTGATCGCCGACCTCCAGAAGGAATTGGCCGAGGCACGCGTGCGTCCCGCGGATACCGACATTGAACGCGCGAGCAAGGACGGCGACCGGCGAGAGACCTCAGCCGCCGCAGTCCGGCTTCTCGAGATGGCCACGGTCAACGCCGATCAGCTCGTCGTCGAGGCACAGACCGAGGCCAAGTCCCTGGTGACTGCCGCGCGCGCCGAGGCCGAACAACTCATAGACGGCTAGCCGTGCCGACACGGAGCGGGTGAACACCGAGCTCGCGCAGCGCAAGGAGCAACAGGCCGTTGAACTTCGCGAGCACCGGGCCACGGTCCTGGCGGAGGTCGCAGACAAGAAGGCCGCCCTCCAGGCGGAGGTCGACACTCTGCGGCAGATGGAGAGCGAGCACCGGAACCGGCTTCGCCGGCACTTCGCCGAGGAACTTGCCAAGCTCGGGGACGACACCCCACCTGTGGTGCCGCTGGCTGTCGTCGGCGACTGACGCAAGGGCGCAGGGCCGGATCCTGTCAGCCCAACCAAGAGGCCGCCTCGGGCCTGCGGAGACGCGGGTCCGAGGCGGCTTTTCGATTTGTGCCGGCTCCTCAAGCAGGGTTCGGGAACCCAGGGCCCGTAGCTTCGACGGCTCGCCGTACGACGCTCTTGATCGCGGACAGCCTTTCATCTCGCTGGAGGTGTAGGAAAGGCACCGCCGTTTCGGTGGGGGAGTGAGCCCTCGATGTCGAGAGAACGCCCCTCGGAAGCCAATCCGCCCTCGCTGGGGCGAGTAGCCCAGCCGTGTCCTGCAGCGCCAAGAGCGAGTAAGGATAAACGGATATTTCGATCATTGGTCAGATAACTCAGAAGTCGTAACAACCCTCGGGACATCGACATATGCTCCCGCCCGGCGGTTTTACTTTTCGTTTACTCGGGACGGAAGCGTTTTCCCGCCACGGAGAAAGGCCGCGCACCGCGCGGCGTGTCAACCGTCCTGGGACTACACATGCACCATTCACGTGCTCACGCATTCACGAAGAGACATCTCTTCAAGTTCTCGCTCTGCACGATCATCGCGGCCATCATGCTGGCGTTGCTGCCTGCTGGTGCCAGCTCGGCGGCTCCTCAGATCGAGTGGTTCCCGCATTACCGCCCGCAAACGAAGTGCAGCCCCAAGCCCAAGCCCGGCACGGTAATGCTGGCGAAGTACCTGATGAGGCACTACAAGGGTTCGGGTTCTCTAGGCATTTCTCGGTCGTGCGGTGCCAGCGGCATCTCCGAACACAAGGAAGGCCGCGCCTTCGACTGGGCCCTTAACGCCAGATCCCGCAGGGACCGCCATTACGCCGCGGACTTCCTGCACCGGATGCGCAAGACAGACCGGTACGGGCACAGGGACGCGCTGGCCCGGCGCATGGGAATCATGTACGTCATCTGGAACGACCACATCTACTCCGCCACGCACCGATATAGGACGCAGCGTTACCGAAACTCCGGCTGCAAGAGTCTCAAGCGCTGCTCCGCGGCCCTGAGGCACCGGAACCACATGCACATCTCATTGACCCGCCCGGCGGCTCATGAGAGAACCAGCTGGTACACACGACACAGCGCCGTGCATTCCGCACACCAGAACAAGAAGCATCATCGGGCGCACCATCACGGCACCACCGCGCTCGTCATCATGCGGACCATCACCACCGGGCGCATCACAGCACCACCGGGCGCACCATCACCGGGCGCACCATCACCGGCGGGCGCATCACCACCGGGCGCATCACCGGCGGGCGCATCATCACCGGGCGCATCACCAGCACAACCGCGCCGTCATCAGGCACACCATCACCGGCGGGCGCATCACCACCGGGCGCATCACCGGCAGCACTGAACCCGAGGTAACCGTGGTTGAGGCCGTCTTGCTCACCATCTAGCACGGACAGCACGAAAGCCGGGTCCCGATCTGTTCCCGCGGATCGGGGCCCGCTCACATGCGCATCGCAACTTCGCGGACCTCCGCGAGACGCAGCGGGCGACGGGCGCCCGCCCGAGGCAGTCCGGAGTCAGTCGCGATGGACATCCACCTCAGGCACACAGAAGAGGCGCATGCTTCAGCGGAGACACTCTTCGAGGTCGAAACCGACCACGTGCACTACCCGCGATTCGACACGGCAGTCTCGGACGTGACGGTAGCTCGGCAAGAAGGGTACGGGCGAAGCTCGTAGCCGCCCGCGAGTCCGTGATCGCCAAGAAGGTAAGCGCCTTCGACCACTACGACCGCCACGGCGACCTGGTCGTCGAACGGACCCATGGTTCGGAGTCCGACGCGCGGTCGACGTGGACGATCCGTCCCGTGGACTCAACGGGTCGTCCTCCTCCTGCATCACTCGCCGTGCTGCCACCGCGGCCGCATCCGGCGCACGGAGCACGACTGCCTCGAGCAGTGCGCTCCGGTCAGGGGGAGCGTCGGTAGAGCGTCCCGATCCCGACACCGGCGCCATGGGCGATCTCCTCGCGGGGAACCTCCGAGCCCCGCTCGACGACCAGGTCCCGGGGTGTCACCGGGGTGTCACCGGGGGTCGCTCGAGGTCCCGCTGGGCATCTGCACGCATCACTTCGGCTACCTCCGCCGGCAGTCGCACTACGACTGACCGAGGGGAGCCTCGTTCAAAGCTGGCCTTCAGTCTCAGAACCGAACGTCTCGGGGCCGATCTGAACCGAGGATGTCTCGGCTTCGTGGTCTTCAGGGAAGCCTCGCCCGAGGCGACCTACGGGCGAACGGAGAACACCATGCGGATGCGATTACTGGCTGCGGCGGGAGTGCTGATCTCGGGTGCGGTGCACCTCAAGCTGTGGGTCGACGGTTACCGGGATATCGATGTGATCGGCCCGGCGTTCATGTTGAACGCGGTTGCCGGTCTTGTCATCGCAGTCCTCCTGGTCCTCTGGCGACACTGGGTGCCGCTGTTGCTCGCCGTCGGGTTCGGTGCATCCACGCTCGGTGCCTTCGTCATCTCCGCGACCGTGGGGCTGTTCGGCGTACACGAGGTGTGGACGGGCACTGCGGTTCTCACCGCCGCTGTCTCCGAGGTCGTGGCGATCGTCGCAGGCGTGGTGGCCCTGGTCCGCGAGTACCAGCTGCGGTCCCACCGTCTGCCCCCGCAGCGGCTTGGCGTACGGCGAGCGCCCCTGCGCTGAGCCGGTCTCCGTGCGGCTGGTCGCCCTGTGGCGGCCAGCCGCAAAGGCAGCCACGGCCGCCGAGTCGCGCCGGGTATGGGTGGCGGCTACCGGCTGTACGCGGTGAGGAAGCGGTCGCGGAACGTGTCCATCGGCCAGACCGGTGCGTTCGAGTGGGGTCTCATGCCGTCCTGCCAGCCCCACCCGGAGATCCGGTCCATCACGGCCGGGTCGTGGGCGATGACCGTGACCGGCACATCGTGGCTCGCGCCCTGACCGGAGACGATCGTGGCGGGCTGGTGGTCGCCGAGGACGATGAGCACGAGGTCGTCGTCGGCGTAGGTCTCCACGAAGGAGACGAGGGCGTCCAGCGAGTACTCGATGGACCGGCCGTATGCGGTCCGGACCCGACTGGGGTCTCGCCACAGGACGTCCGACGGCTGGCCCTGCGCGGGCATGCCGTCGAAGACCGAGCCGTCGCCGATCTTGCTCCAGTCGACCATGTGGGGCAGGTGCGCCCACGGCGTGTGGCTCGAGACGAGATCGATCTCGGCCATGACCGGGGCGTGGTCGGGCTTCGCAAGCTCCAGACGCTGGAAGGCAGACAGGACGTACTGGTCGGGCATGGAGGCGTAGCCGAACCTCGGACCGGCATAGCCGACGTTCCGTGAGTCGTAGATCTTGTCGTAGTGGTAGAAGGAGGTTCCCTCCGGCCAGTCCTCGTGGTTGGACGGCACATCACCGACCGTCCGCCAGCCAGCGCGCTTGAACGCGTCGCTGAGGGTGGAGCGGTCACTCGCGACGAGCTCGTCGTAGCGCCGCTGGTTGTCGATCCACAAGCCCGACTGGAGGGTGGAGTGGGCCAGCCAGCTGAGACCTCCGAACGTCGGTGACGTGAGAAAGGCGCTTCGCGAGGAGAAGCCGGCCGCACGCAGGCGGCTGGTGCCGTTGTCCAACACGGTGTCGACTCGTCCCGAGAAGGTCGAACCCTCGACCGCGACGCGCCCATAGCTCTCGACGAAAGCGAGGACCACGTCTTTGCCACGCAGGCCGGTCAGCAGATCCTCGCCGGGTCTGTCGCGGAGGGGATCGCTGGCGGTCGCCTCCGCGAACGTCCGCTGGTCCTGTATCGCGGCGCGTGCCTGGCCCACGTGGCCATAGGCGAGACGGGCCGCGCTCGTGGATGCCAGCGGTGCGCCCGGGACGATCTGCGCGCCGAGCACGGAGCAGAGGATCCAGACGACACCGAGCGCCGCGACGGTGCGGCTCGACGTGGCACGGTGCTGTGCCACGAGCCGTGTCAGGCGCAGCATCGACAGTGGCATGAGGACGAGTACGGCGACTCCGGCGACCCCGGCTGCAACCAGGCAGACGATTGCCTTGGGCCGGCCTACCGAGTCACTGAGAAGGCCTGCCGCGGATCCGAAGTAGGTCCAGTCGCTCACGGGGTCGAACGGCCGGCCGAGTGCGACGAAGAAGGCCATGTCAAGGATCTTGACGATCGTCAGCAGCCCGAGAACCGTCCCGACAAGCGCCGCCAAGCACCGTCGCACCCTGGGCGGTACGACGAGAGCGATGGTGACGACGACGAGTCCCTCGAGCGGGATGCGCACAAACGCGGTCGGCGTGAGACGGGCAGCCTCGTTCGGGGCGATGAGGGCGAACCAGACGAGCACGCAGGAGAAGGCCGTGATCACCCAGGCCCTGGCGGTGCGAACGTTGGGTCGATGCTGCCCGACGCGGATGAAGACCGACGACGCCAGTGAGCCCAGGTCTCCCACCCCCACCGACGCATACCGGGTCGTCGGGGTCACGGCGCTGAGGACAGCGACCGCGATCCGGTCGGGCTCGACACGCCGGTGGCGCCACAACCACCACACGTCGCGGCCGAACGACTCGGCGAGAAGCGTCAACGAAGCGGCGAGTGCGGCGTCCGTCGCGAAGCGCGGCAGTACGTCGGCCGCCGCGAACGCCAACACCACGCCCTGTGTCGCTGCAACGACCTTGCGCCAGTAGCGCGGGGGCAGCGACCCGCGCATCCAGGGCAGCAGCCAGCCGGCGGCGACGAACACGTAACGTGCCGCGCCGATCGCGAGCACCCACGTGCCGGTCGGTCGCGCGACGTAGACGCTGAGGACGAGGATCAGAAACGCGTCGACCTCCATGTCGAAGCGCGCACCGAGCGTCGACGCTGTCTCGGTCCGTCGCGCGACCCAGCCGTCGACCGCGTCGAGAACAAGCGCCACCGCGGTCAACGCCACCAGCGTCGTCACCGGCGGCCGCCCGCCTCCAGCGAGTCCGCGGTCAAAGCCGCCACGCCGCAGGCGAGTGTGGCGCGCGTGAGCGTCACCCGGTCGGCCGGCCCCAGCCCGTCGGCGCTGGAGTTGGCGAGCCCGCGAGACAGAGCGGCGAGGGTGACCAGCCCGGAGGCGATGCCGACGACCCAGCCGGAACCGCTGAGCCCGACGGTCCCGTCGAGCACGCCGAGCAGCCCCAGCAGCGCGATCAGCCCGATCATCGGGCCGGATTGAACCTGACGCACCGTGCCTCCGTGTCTAAGGCGTACGGCAGTAACACGAGATATCCGACGGTCCGGTTCATCGGGGGCCCGGGGAGGGGTGAGGCCGGTGTCGAATGAGGCGCTCGCGTTCTGGCTGCGCGAACCCGGCTTGGGCGAGATCCGCCCGGTCCCGCTGCCCGAGCCGGGCCCGGGCCATGTCCTCGTGCGCACGTTGCGGTCCGGGGTGAGCCGGGGCACCGAGACACTGGTGTTCCGGGGCGGGGTCCCGGCGAGTCAGTACGCCGCGATGCGGGCACCGTTCCAGGACGGCGACTTCCCGGGGCCGCTCAAGTACGGCTACCTCAGCGTCGGTGTCGTTGAACAGGGGCCGCCGGAGCTTCGCGGTCGTACCGTCTTCTGCCTCTACCCGCACCAGACCGCCTACGTGGTCCCGGCCGAGGCCGTGGCTGTCGTGCCCGATGACGTGCCACCAGAACGCGCCGTGCTCGCCGGCACCGTCGAGACCGCCGTCAACGCCTTGTGGGATGCCGCACCGCTCCTCGGGGACCGGATCGCGGTCGTCGGCGCCGGCATGGTCGGCTGCGCCGTCGCGCGCCTCCTCGCCCGGATCCCCGGCGTGCGAGTCACCATGGTGGACATCGACGCCAGCCGGGCAGGCGTCGCCGCAGCGCTCGGGGTCGACTTCTCGCTGCCCGCGGAGGCCGCCGGCGGCCGTGACTTGGTCATCCACACCAGCGCGACGTCTGCCGGGCTGCAGCAGTCGCTGGACCTGCTCGCCCGCGAGGGCACGGTCATCGACCTCAGCTGGTACGGCGACACCGAGGTCCGCCTCTCGCTCGGTGGCGCGTTCCACTCCGGTCGGCTCACCATTCGGGCCAGCCAGGTCGGCATGGTGGCAACGAGCCGACGGGGGCGCCGAACCTCTGCCGAACGGCTGGCGATCGCCATGGACCTGCTGAGAGACCCCGCCTTCGACGCGCTCATCACCGGCGTCTCCCGGTTCGACGAGCTGCCTGACGTCATGGCCCGGCTGGCGGGAGGAAGCCTGCCGGCGCTCTGCCACACCCTCACGTACGGCGAAGGGTAGCGCCATGTTCAGCGTGACCGTCCGCGATCACATGATGATCGCCCACAGCTTCCGCGGCGAGGTCTTCGGGCCCGCGCAGCGCCTGCACGGCGCGACCTACCTCGTCGACGCGACGTTTCGCAGGGCCGAGCTCGACGCCGACAACATCGTGGTCGACATCGGACGAGCGGCCGAGGAGCTGCACACGATCGTCGGCGAGCTGAGCTATCGCAACCTCGATGACGAGCCCGCGTTCGCCGGCATGAACACCTCGACCGAGGCGCTGGCCAAGGTGGTCGCCGACCGAATCGCCGAGCGTGTGCATGCCGGTGCCTTCGGCGAGGCCGCCCGGGAGCTGGCCGGGATCGGGGTCACGCTGCGAGAGTCACACGTCGCGTGGGCGAGCTACGAGAGAGAGCTATGAACGCGCTGCACGTCGTCGTGCCCGAGGGCATCGACGATCCATCCCGTCCGAGCGGCGGCAACGCCTACGACCGCCGGATCTGCCTTGGGCTCGCCGCGATCGGATGGTCCGTGCACGAGTACGCCCTGCCAGGCACGTGGCCCCGGGCGGACGCGGTGGCGCGCGCCACCCTCGCGGGAGTGATCAGGGGAGCCCCCGACGGCGCCCTGGTGCTGCTCGACGGGCTGATCGCCTCGGCGGTCCCGGAGGTGCTGGTGCCCGAGGCGGGCCGGCTGCGGCTGGTAGTGCTCGTGCACATGCCGCTCGGCGACGCGGTTCGCGGTAGTGAGGTCGCCGACGTCCGCGCTCGAGAACATGCGGTTCTGTCTTCTGCTGCCGCGATCGTCACCACCAGCGCTTGGACCCGGCGCTGGCTGCTCGAACGGTACGCACTGCGGCCATCGCAGATCCAGGTCGCCGAACCCGGCGTCGACCCCGCCGATCTGGCACCGGGCACCGCCGCCGGCGGCGAGCTGCTCTGCGTTGCCGCAGTCATTCCGAACAAGGGGCACGACGTGCTGCTCGAAGCGCTGGCCGCCGTCACGGACCTCCCGTGGCGCTGCGTCTGCGTGGGCACGCTGACCCGCGACCCGGGCTTCGTCGACCGCCTCGGCAGCCAGGCCCGGAAGCACGGAATCGGTGACCGGGTCTGCTTCAACGGCACGTGTACGGGGGCGGACCTCGACGTCTCGTACGCCGAGGCCGACGCGCTACTGCTCGCCTCGCGCGCCGAGACCTACGGCATGGTCGTCACCGAGGCGTTGGCGCGCGGCCTCCCGGTGGTCGCGACGACCGTCGGCGGGGTTCCGGAGGCCCTCGGCCGAGCGACCGACGGAAGCCGGCCCGGCCTGCTGGTGCCGCCCGGAGACTCGACAGCCTTCGCCGACGCGCTGCGCCGGTGGCTCGGCGACTCCGACCTGCGGCAGCGCCTTCGTCGGGCCGCTCGAGAGCGTCGGGTGACTCTGTCCGGGTGGTCGGACACCTCGGTCCGGATCTCCCATGTCCTGGGTGAGGTGGTGGGGGTATGACCGTCGAGCCGGTCCGGGTGAGCCCGACGTGGCTGCGATTGCGCGAGGCGGCCGACGCCGCGGCCCGGGCCTCCGACCTCGTGGAGCAGATCCGGCCACACCTGCCAGCTGGCCGCGCGGTCATCCACGACCTCGGCTGCGGCACCGGGTCGATGGGTCGCTGGCTCGTCCCGCGGCTGTCCGGCACCCAACACTGGATCCTGTACGACTGGGACGCCGACCTGCTCGCCCACGCCGCTGCGGAGATGCCCGGAACGGCCGCTGACGGGGCCACGGTCACCAACCAGACTCGCCGGCGCGACGTCACACGCCTTGATCCTGGCGAGCTGGCCGGCGCCTCCTTGGTCACCGCCTCGGCCCTGCTCGACATGCTGACGGCGGACGAGCTGGAACGGTTCGTCACCACCTGTGCTGACGCGGGTTGCCCGGTGCTGCTGACGCTCTCCGTCATCGGGCGTGTCGATCTGACGCCTGTCGATCCGCTGGACCAGCGGATCGCTGAGGCGTTCAACGCACATCAGCGTCGCACGAGTGGCGCACGGCGCCTGCTCGGCCCGGATGCGGTCGCAGCCGCGGTGGATGCCTTCACCCGGCTCGGCGCCGACGTGGCCGTCCGTCCGAGCCCATGGCGGCTCGGCGCCACCCAGTCCGCCCTGGCGGCGGAGTGGTTCGCCGGCTGGGTAGGCGCGGCGTGCGAACAGCGACCCGAGCTGGCTGCCGCGGTCGCCGGCTACACCCGGCGCCGACTTGGCGAGGCAGCCGACGGCCGGCTCGGCGTCAGGGTGGACCACCACGACCTGTTGGCGTGGCCACGATGACAGCCCGTGGGATGCACCGGACGGCGTGGTCGTGGGTGCGCGCGCTGGGCGGCGCCGCGATCCTCGGCGCTCTGGTCTGGCGGCTGGGTACAGGCCCGTTCCTCGAAGCAGTCCGCCGGGTCGATGCGTGGTCTTTGGCCGCGGCTGCCGGGATCGCGGTTGTGACCACGGTGGGCTGTGCCTGGCGGTGGAGCCTGGTCGCCCGCGGCCTCGGCGTCGGTGTGCCGATGCGCGTGGCGGTCGGGGCGTACTACCGGTCGCAGTTCCTCAACACGACGCTCCCGGGTGGCGTGCTCGGCGATGTGCACCGCGCCGTGCGTCACGGACGTGAGGTCAGCGATGTCGGGCGGAGCCTGCGGTCGGTCGCCTGGGAACGCACCGCCGGGCAGGTGGTGCAGATCGTGCTGGCGATGGCTGTGCTCCTGCTGCTGCCCTCGCCGGTGCGCTCGTCCATGCCGGTCGCCGTGACCGCGCTGGTGGCAGGTGCGCTGGGCGTCGTACTCCTGAGCCGGGCTGCTGGCTGGTCGCGGGCCGTCCCTCTGGGCACGGACTGTGCGTACGGCGGCCGGCGACCTCCGCGACGGGTTGCTTGCGCGGTCGGCATGGCCCGGCATCGTGCTCGCGTCCACGGTGGTCGTGGCCGGCCACGCCGTGACCTTCCTGATCGCCGCGCGGACCGCCGGAGCGAGTCTGTCGCCGGTGCGGATGCTCCCACTGGCGCTGCTCGTGCTCCTGGCCATGGGGGTGCCGACCAGCATCGCCGGCTGGGGCCCACGCGAGGGCGTGGCTGCGTGGGTGTTCAGCGCGGCCGGACTGAGCGCGGCCGAAGGCGTCGCCACCGCTGTCGTGTACGGCGTCATGGTGCTCGTCGCCAGCCTGCCCGGTGCCGCGGTGCTGGTCGCGGCGTCGATCCGACGGGATAGGCGGAGCCCGGACCGGGCAGCTGCACGCCGGTCCGCGCGGCCCACGACCGGCAGCCTGGAAGGCGCTTGCCGTGGCTGACCGTCCCTACACCCTGCTGAGCTGCGGCATGTCGATCGACGGCTATCTCGACAACGCGTCCGAGAGGCGGCTGGTGCTCTCCAACGACGCGGACCTCGACCGCGTCGACGCCGTTCGCGCAAGCTGCGACGCGATCCTCGTCGGCGCGGCGACCGTCCGGAACGACAACCCGCGGCTGCTGGTGAGAACCCGAGCGCGACAGGACGAGCGGGTCGCCCGGGGGCTTCGGCCCTCGCCGACCAAGGTGACCGTGACCGGACGGGCGCAGCTGGACGCTTGTGCGAACTTCTTCGCCCCCGACGACACCGAGAAGCTCGTCTACTGCGCGAGCACGATGGTGACCGAGGCCCGCGACCGGCTGGGACCGGTGGCGACCGTGATCGACGGCGGCCAGCCGGTTGACATGCAGCGGATGAGCGAGGACCTCTACGCCCGGGGCGTGCAGCGGCTGATGGTCGAGGGCGGCGGGACGGTGCACACGCAGTTCCTGACCGCCGACCTCGCCGACGAGCTGCACCTGGTGGTCGCACCGTTCTTCGTCGGCGACTCGCGGGCCCCGCGGTTCGTCCGGGACGGCTGCTTCCCCTGGAACCCGGACCGGCGCGCGACGCTCGCGGAGGTGCGTCGGATCGATGACGTGGTGCTGCTGCGGTATGCGCTCTCGGCGCGGTTCCGCATGGACTGACCGACTGACCGAGGAGGCCCGATGCCGCGAACTCTGCCCAGCGCGACGATCCGCACCCAGGTGACGGTGCCGTTGCGGTTCACCGACGGATACGCCACGACCGCCCGCGTGTTCACCTTCGACGGGCTCGCCGACGGACGGGAGCATCTCGCCTTCGGACTCGGCGACCGGGCCGGCGCGCTCACCCCGCCGGAACCGCACCTCGGCCCGCCGCCGCTCGTCCGTCCTCACAGCGAGTGCCTCACGGGTGACGTCTTCGGGAGCCAGCGATGCGACTGCGGCCCGCAGATGCGCGAGGCCGTGCAGCGCATTGCCGACGTCGGTGGGTTCCTGCTCTACCTGCGCCAAGAGGGACGTGGCATCGGCTTGTACGCGAAGCTCGACGCCTACGCGCTGCAGGATGCGGGCCTGGACACCTACGAGGCAAACCTCGCCCTCGGCTATGCCGAGGACGAGCGTGACTACACCGTCGCGGCACAGATGCTGCATGCGCTGGGCCTGGCGCGGGTGGCCCTGCTGAGCAACAACCCGGACAAGGCCGCGAAGCTCGGCCGGCTCGGGGTGACGGTGACCGAGCGGGTGCCGACGGCCGTGCACCTCTCCGCGGCGAATGCGCGATACCTGGCGACGAAGGCCCGACGCGGCGCCCACACCCTCGAGGTTCCGCTCGCCGGGTCGCACACCGAGCTGCTCACCGGCGGTCACGAGCCTTCGAGCGTGTCCTGAGCGGCAGGTCGACAGCGGGCACGGCAGCGCCGGGGGAGCCGTTGAACCTCAGGTCCTTCGGACCGGCTGCCGCAGGTGCTCAGGCCCAGATGGTCGCTGCGGTGGTGAGTCCCGCGAGGACCGCCGCGCCCACCAGGGCATGCTCCGTCTTCCTGGCCTGGGCGGCTCGCACGACGGCCACGAACGTGTAGTAGCCGGTGATCAGGAAGAGGGCGACGAGTACGGGGCTCTGTAACACGGCGGCTCCAGTCTGTGGGGAACAGGCTCACCGTGGTTATCGGCTCGCCACCTCAGGCACTTGATAGGCAGAAGCGTGCGGAGTTCGCGATTCCCATGCCGCTTCGGTGGGGCCACGACTACCTCCGCTCTGCCGTGCGGGATCGTAACGGAAGGCAACCGCAATCGCTTTGACGGGTTCGGCACCGCGTGGTCGGATTGTCTGCGTGGGAAGTCCGCGCACCGTTCTCGCCACCGTCGCCATGCTGGGCATGGTCGCGACCGGCTGTACCTCCGCGAGCGACAAGGAGACGGCCCAGGACGCTGCTGACGCGTTGGCCCGAGGTCTGAGCACAGGAAAGCTCGCGGGCATCCCGTTCGACGGTCGCGGCGGCAGACAGGCACAACGGTGGTGGAAGCGCGCAGTCGCCGGGATGGACGACTCCACCCGCAAGGTGAGCGTCACGCGCGTCTCCGAGTCGAAGGACGGCGACGCCGCCACCGCGAAGCTCGCCTACACCTGGTCGCTGAAGGGCTCCGACGCGACGTGGACCTACGACACCTCGGTAGCGCTTCGACGGGGACCGGAAGACGGGTGGGTCACCAAGCTGGCCCCCACGTTGCTCGCACCAGGTCTGGAGCAGGGCGAGGTCCTCGACCTCACCAGCAAGGCCGCGCCGCGGGCGGACATTCTCGGCGCAGGCGACGCGAAGCTGGTGACCGAGCGCCCCGTGCTCCGCTTCGGGATCGACAAGGCCAACGTCCACGAGTCACAGCAGGCCACGTCGGCCAAGCAGCTGGCGGCGTTGCTGGACATCGACGCCGCCTCGCTCACCGAACGTGTCAAGGCCGCGGGCGAGAAGGCCTTCGTCGAGGCCCTCGTGGTGCGCCGCACCGATGTCACAGGGACGACGCTGCGCGGCTACAGAGACATTGCCGGGGCGGTCGCCCTTCCCGACGAGCTGCCGCTGGCTCCCACCCGCGACTTCGCGCGACCGATCCTCGGCACGGTCGGCCCGGTCACGGCCGAGATCGTGAAACAGTCGAACGGTGCCTACGCTCCCGGCGACGACGCCGGCCTCTCCGGGCTCGAAGCGCGGTACGACGAGCAGCTGCGGGGCAAGCCCGGCGTCATGGTCAACGCCGTTCCGAACGAGGGCGACCCCCGCGAGCTGTTCAGCACGCAACCGACCGAGGGCGAGCCGCTGCGCCTGACGCTCGACCCCGACCTGCAGGCCGTGGCGGAGCGGTTGCTGCGAGGAGTCGGCCCGGCCAGCGCGGTGGTCGCAGTACGCCCGTCGGACGGCAACGTGCTCGCGGCTGCAAGCGGGCCAGGGTCGCAGGGTTACTCCACGGCGACGCTCGGCAGGTACGCACCCGGCTCCACCTTCAAGGTCGTGAGCAGCCTGGCGCTGCTGCGCGCCGGCCTCTCCCCGGACACCACTGTGTCGTGCACGCGCACGATCGTCGTGGACGGCAAGTCGTTCAAGAACTACGACGACTATCCGGCTTCCGGTATCGGCCGGATCCCGCTGCGTACGGCGGTCGCCAACTCCTGCAACACGGCCTTCATCTCCCAGCACGCCAAGGTCTCGCGCCAGCAGGTGACCGACGCCGCGGCCGCGCTCGGTGTCGGCGTCGATCACGACCTGGGCTTCCCCGTATTCCTCGGCTCGGTGGCCTCCGAAGGGTCCGAGACCGAGCACGCCGCCTCCCTGATCGGCCAAGGCAAGGTGCTCGCCTCTCCCACGGCCATGGCCACGGTCGCCGCCTCCGTGGCGGCCGGCCGGACCGTCGTACCCACGCTGGTCCCGGCCGCGAAGCCCGGCGACGCCGAGCCGCAGCACCCTTTGACGTCCGCGGAAGCGAAGCAGCTCCAGGCGCTGATGCGCGGTGTGGTCACGCAGGGCAGTGGATCGTTCCTGGCGGACGTGCCGGGAGCGCCGGTCCTGGCGAAGACGGGCACCGCGGAGTTCGGTGAGCAGGACCCTCCCCAGACACACGCCTGGATGATCGCGGTACAGGGAGACCTCGCAGTGGCGGTGTTCGTCGACGTCGGAGAGTCCGGATCGAGCACCGCAGGCCCGATCCTCGAGCAGTTCCTCCGCGCAGCCCGCTGACTGCGCTCGGCGCCGTCAGAGCAGGCGGGACGTGAGGCGGTACACCGAGTTCCGAAGCCGCTGCCAGGCGTTGAGCGCTGATAGGTCGTCGAGGGTGACCTTGGAACAGCCTGCGATGTCGCGCTCGTAGGCTGCGCCGCAGGTCCGCGCGATCTTCTCGTCGTAGAAGACGGAGACGACCTCGTCATGGAGGATCAGGCTGCGGATGTCCCAGTTGCAGGTGCCGACGATCGCGGTCTCGTCATCGATCGTCACGGTCTTCGAGTGCAGGAACCCGGCCTTGTACTGGTAGACCGTCACGCCGGCGTCGAGCAGCTTCTTGTAGTAGGCGTGGGCCGCATAGAAGGGCAGCTTCTTGTCGGGTAGGCCGGTCATCATGAACCGAACGTCGACGCCGCTTGCCGCGGCGACGCACATGGCCGTGATCAGCGGTTCGTCCGGCACGAAGTACGGAGACTGCACCAAGACCCGCTCGCGTGCGGTCGTCAGCGCCGCCACGTAGACGTCGCGAATGGTCGGGAAGTGGGTGGACACGCTCGAGTGGAGAACCTGGACGGGAGCGCCCTCACCAGGCCCGTGCACCACGGCCGGCCTCAGGTAGTCCGTGAACAGGTCCTCGCTTCTGCCGGTGAGCAGCCATGTGGTCGCGAAGAGCGAGAGGTACGGTGCGATGGCCGGCCCGGTCATCCGGAAGTGGGTGTCGCGCCACGTGTCGAACCGTTTGCCGCCGTCGACGTACTCCTGCCCCATGTTCATGCCGCCGCTGTAGACGAGCTCACCGTCGACGACGGCCATCTTCATGTGGTTGCGGTAGTTGAGCTGGCGCAGCCGCTTGTAGCAGGGGACCACCGTGGCCCCGGCGGCGGCCAGCTTCTTGAGCTCGTCCTTGTGGAACGGCATGGAGGAGAGCCAGTCGTAGATGATCCGAACCTCGACGCCCGCTCGGAGCCGTTCTTGCAGGATGTCGGTGACCTGGGAAGTCAGCTCGTCCTGCTCCCAGATGAGGTACATCAGGTGGATGTACTGCTTGGCGCCGGACATGTCACTGAACAGGTCGCGGAACTTGTCCTTGCCACTGAAGTACAGCCGCACGCTGTCCGCCGGCAGCACGACCGAACCGCCCTCGTGCCGACCGACCGACTCCAGCCGCGCCCCAGGCGTGCCGTGAAGGCCCTTGACCGCGGCTTCGGTGAAGGTGTGCGTGGCAGTGACGACCGGGGTCAGGCTGCGTGCCGCCATCGCCGTCCGTCGCGGCACGGTGCTCGTTCCGCCGCCGGGTCTCGCGGCGGTAGTTCCGACCGATGAAGAAGTACGCCACGATCCCGAGAACCGGCACCAGCAAGATGACGAACAGCCAGGCGAGCACGACGCTCGGGTCGCGGTCGTCGGTCGCGAGCGCGAGGATCACGCCGACGAGCGCGACGGCCACGAACAGCGTCAGCAGCGAGGTGACGACCGTCGAGGGATCGACAGCGAGGATCTCGGTCACGCGTCGGTCGTGGAGGACGCGTCGTCGTCCTCCGCAGCACGCGACGTGGACCAGGTGAACTCCACCTCGACCTGGACCTCGTCCCCGTCGACCTCGACCTCGAACTCGGCCTGGACGTGCTCTGGCAGGTGCAGGCCGACGGTTCCGCCGCTGCCCACAGGAAGCTTCACGTCGCCACCGCGAGCGAACGCGTGGGAAAGCGCCGAAAGCCAGACAGCCGCCTCCTCCCGTGACAAAGCCTGCTTCCGCTCCAAGGTCACATCAGCCATGGTTCACGCTCCTGTCCTGGTCGAACGGCCTGCGGCGGGCGCAGGCAGCGCAGGCACCCACCGTCCGCCGCATGTGGCCACCTTGCCTGCCGTCGGGTGCTTGCACATCACCTCCCCGGGGTGAGGTCTGCGGCCTCAGAGGAGGTGCGGAGCGGGCGCAACATCGTTCCCCGACCAGCGCATCCGTCGTAACGTGCACTCACCAGACTGATTCGGAGGGTGACGATGACGGATGCGACCAAGGCGTACCGGACAGCGCGGGACCAGCTCCTCGACCTGCGCGGCCGGTACGAGCAGGCTGCGGAGGAGTTCACCTGGCCGGAGGTGGGGGAGCGGTTCTGCTGGGCGGTCGACTGGTTCGACGCCGTCGCCCGGGGCAGCGACCGGCCGGCTCTCGTCGTGGTGCATGAGGACGGAAGCTCCACGTCGGTCACCTACGACGCGATGGCGAGGCGGTCCGACCAGGTGGCGCAGTGGCTGCGCGGACTCGGCGTCGCGAAGGGCGACCCGGTCATCGTCATGCTCGGCAACCAGGTCGAGCTGTGGGAGACCATGCTCGCGGTCATGAAGCTCGGCGCGGTCGTGCTCCCGACCACGACCGCAGTCGGCCCGGACGATCTTGCCGACCGGGTCGAGCGCGGAGGCGCCAAGCACATCGTGGCGGCCGCCGGGTGTACGGCGACGGTGGATGCCGTCGAAGGCTCCTTCACCCGGATCTGTGTCGAGGGTGACGCGCCGGCCGGGTGGCAGGACTATGCCGACAGCGCCGGCGCGCCGGCTGAGCCGGTCGGTCACCCTGGCACGTCGTCGCAGGACCCGTTGCTGCTCTACTTCACCTCCGGTACGACGAGCAGGCCCAAGCTCGTGGAGCACACCCAGGTGTCCTATCCGGTGGGACATCTCTCGACGATGTACTGGCTGGGGCTCCAGCCCGGCGACGTACACCTCAACATCTCCTCACCCGGCTGGGCCAAGCACGCGTGGTCGTGCTTCTTCGCGCCCTGGATCGCCGAAGCGACCGCGCTTGTCGTCGACTACGCCCGGTTCGACGCCGGCAACCTGCTCGGCGTCATCCAGAACCACGACGTGACGACCTTCTGCGCGCCACCGACCGTGTGGCGGATGCTCATCCAGGCGGACCTGTCCAGGGGACCCGGAACGTTGCGTGAGGTGGTCGGAGCAGGGGAACCGCTCAACCCCGAGGTGATCGAGCAGGTCCGCACGCACTGGGGCCTGGACCTGCGCGACGGCTACGGGCAGACCGAGATGACGGCCGCGATAGGAAACGCTCCGGGCAGCCCGGTCAAGCCGGGGTCGATGGGGCGGCCGCTGCCCGGGTACCCCGTGGTACTGGTCGACCCGCTCACCGGCGACGCCGTGACCGGTGAGGGCGAGGGTGAGATCTGCCTCGACCTCGGTGGCCCGATGGGCCGGCCCCTACCGCTCATGACCGGCTACCAGGGCGACCCCGACAGGGACGCCGGGGCGATGGCCGGCGGCCGCTACCACACCGGTGACGTCGCGACCGTCGACGCAGACGGGTACCTCACCTTCGTCGGGCGAACCGACGACGTCTTCAAGGCCAGCGACTACAAGATCAGCCCGTTCGAGCTCGAGTCGGTGCTCATCGAACATCCCGCGGTCGCGGAGGCCGCCGTCGTACCGGCCCCGGATCCCGTGCGTCTGGCGGTGCCCAAGGCGTTCGTCGTGCTCGCCCCGGGTTGGGAGCCGAACGACGAGACCGCCCTGGCGATCCTGTCGTACGCCCGCGAGCACCTGTCGCCGTGGCAGCGGGTGCGTCGGTTGGAGTTCGCCGAGCTGCCCAAGACGATCAGCGGCAAGATCCGTCGGGTGGAGCTGCGGACCCGCGAGGCCGACCTCGCGGCCGGAGACCAGACGGCACCGGGGGAGTGGCGAGACGACCAGTTCCCCGGGCTGCGCAGCCGCTGACTCTGGCGCGATGTGTGAGCTTCGCCAGCGAATCTTGGGGGTGCGCTCTGCAGCCGCGGCCGCCAGCAGGCCGCCTGGCCTTGGTTGCCAGATCGACTGAGGATCGGGGGGAGTGGGGCCGCGGCTTTGGGCCGCGGCCCCGGTCACTTCCCGGTCGGACCGACTCGAGGTCGGCCGTTGTTCGTGCGCACAGCGCCGCGCGGGGGGATGACCCCCGTCGGGACCGTGCACCAGATCGTCTCGGCGCCGTCCATGGTCTCCTTGCCCCACTCCCGGGAGATCTTCTCGATCAGGACCAGGCTGAGGTCGCCAGGCAGTGAGCCGGGCCCGGGCTTGTCGACCTTTGCGTCCATCACGGCGATGCGGACCTGGGAGACCTGGCACTCGACAGAGACCGTTATCGGCGGCTCACCATGCAGGAGGACGTGGGTGACGAGCTCGCTCGTCAGCAGCATCACCGCGGACTCGGCTTCGCGACCGTGCTCCTGGCAGGTGTGGCCCTGGGCGAATGCACGCGCCAAGGCGGAAGCATGAGGCGTCGCGGGCAGCGGCGAGCTCGCGGACTGCGTGACGACGCACATCTCGCCCCCTCCCTGCAGCAGGCGCCCGGCAACGCGTGACTGCATCAGAGTCTGCGTGCCGACGATGTCGGCATGCTAACCGCTGGGCAAGCGGTGGGGGAGACGTATCGCGCCCTAGGAGAGGGCCGCCGCCAGCCGGCGGGTACGTGGTGTGGCCCGAATGGTGGAGCAGAAGCGACAGAGCACGATCCGGCCCGCGGGATGGTCGACGATCCGGAGAGCCCAGTGTCGACGGCAGGCATGGCACTGGTGTGCAAGGGCGTTGCTTCGAGGCATGCCGACGAGTCTCCTGGTCACGCTCATCGTGACCGAGAGCAGAAGGGCCGCAACCTGAGGGACCAAGGTCCCGGAAGGTCCCAACCCTCGCCAACCCGGTCCGCAGGGGGACAACGGTCAGGCGCCCGGCCGGGGACCGAGGCGAAGCTCGAGAGCTTGAACCACTGGGGAACCGCCCGGCGGAGCGACTCAGGTCCTTGCACCGCGACTGCGCCGGAGCGCAGGGCGGCGATGTTCGCGCCCCATCACCAGGCAAGTGCGGACGAGCTTGTCCGGGTCTGCCGACCGGGCGGCACCATCGGACTGCTCAGCTGGACGCCTGAAGGCTTCATCGGCCAGATGTTCGCGACCATGAAGCCCTACGTGCAGCCGCCGCCCCCAGGAGTCCAACCACCCCCGCTGTGGGGGAGCGAGGAACACGTGCGCGCACTGTTCGGGGACCACGTCACCGATGTCGTCGCACAGCGTCGGACCGTTCGCGTGGACAGGTTCCCCGACGCCGACGCGTTCCGCGACTACTTCAAGACCAACTACGGGCCGACCGTCGCCGCCTATCGCGGGATCGCGGAGGATCCGGAACGCGTCGCCGCACTCGACCGCGACCTCAGCGAGCTCGCTCGGCGGCATGACCAAGGCAGTGGAGGAACGGCCATGGACTGGGAGTACCTGCTGTTCACCGCGCCGTCGGCGCGGGTGAACTGCCCTGGAGGGCAGCCGGCGTCCGGCGTACGGAGGGCGCCGGCATAGCCCAAGTGGGTGGTTTTGGAATCCATCGCGCGAAACTCCGACAGAGAACCCGGATCCGGACGTCTTTGATGGTGACCTTGAGTGAACCAGCTCACACCTTGGAGACGAACAGTGATCAGCAAGAAGACAGGCAGCATGGCCCGCGGCAAGCGTGCGCAGGGGGCAGTGCGGCGCCCGTCCTCGGCGGGCAAGTGCCGGTGCGGCCAGGACCTGGACGTCTGCTCCCGGGCGCACTGCCCCCGCTGCGGCAGTACGCTCCGCGCCGACTGAGGAGAGCCCCTCGAAGGCACGCCGCAGCGACTGTCTCTGGGCGTCAGGGCGCGGCGGCTAAGGTACGTCTCGTCAGGTAGGACAGGCGCACCGGGAGTGACGTGAGCGGGCAGGACGCAGCAGCGGTCGAGACAGACCGCGTCCTGACCATTCCCAACATCATCAGCATCATCCGGCTCGCCGGCGTCCCGCTGTTCCTCTGGCTGGTCCTCGGACCCGAGGCCGACGGCTGGGCGCTCGCCGTCCTCATGCTCTCCGGCGTGACGGACTGGCTCGACGGCTACCTGGCCCGCAAGCTCAACCAGACCTCGAAGTTCGGCCAGGTGCTCGACCCCGTCGCCGACCGCCTTTACATCCTCGCGGTGGTCCTCGGACTCGCCCTGCGCGACATCATCCCGTGGTGGCTGGCCGTGCTGCTGCCTGCCCGCGACCTGATGCTCTGGGGACTGGTTCCCTTCCTCCGCAGCCGCGGCTACCACGCGCTGCCGGTTCACTTCCTGGGCAAGGCCGCGACCGCGAACCTGCTCTACGCCTTCCCGCTGCTGCTCCTCGGCGACGGGGAGGGCGCCGTCGCGACACTCGCCGAGGTGTTCGGCTGGGCCTTCGCGATCTGGGGGACCGGCCTGTACTGGTGGGCCGGCCTGCTCTACGCATGGCAGGTCCGCAAGCTGCTGGCCGACCGCGACCGGAGGGCACCGAGCCTCGATGTCCACTGACCAGGAGAGCCGTACGACGCCCGTCCCGCCGCAGGTGCGCATGCCCCTGCTCGACTACGTCACCGTCCACTCGCTGGACGAGGACTACGCAGACCTCGCCCGACGCACCGGGACGAAGGGCAAGCAGCCGCAGGTCCGGCCCGGGGTCGCCGCTCTCGTGGTGCTGGGGCTCTTCGGGGCGCTGGTCACCACCGCCGCCGTACAGACCGCACGCAACGCCGGGCAGGAGTCGCAGGGCCACAACTCGCTGGTGACCCAGATCAAGGCGCGCACCGCCCAGGTCGACGCCCAGCGTTCGAGGATCGTGAGCCTGAGGGGGGAGATCGACTCCCTGCAGAACGCCTACCTCGAGACGACCTCCCAGGGGCGGGCGCTGACCTCGCGCCTGGACCGGCTCAGCCTTCTCACGGGCGCGATCCCCGTCACCGGGCCCGGTGTGAAGGTGGTCGTCGACGACGCGCCCGGTGCCGTCGACGACAAGCAGCGTGTCCTCGACCAGGACCTGCAGAAGCTCGTGAACGCGCTGTGGGCCTCCGGGGCCGAGGCGATCTCCATCAACGGGCAACGGCTCAGCAACCTCAGTGCGATCCGGTTCGCGGGCTCGGCGATCACCGTCAACTTCGTGTCGCTGTCGCGTCCCTACACGGTCTTGGCCGTGGGGGACCGGGATACGATGCCGGCACGGTTCGTCGAGACGGAGCATGGAAGGGACTGGTTGGATCTCCATGCTGTCGAGGGGCTGGAGTTCACCATGACGTCCGAGGAGTCGCTGAAGCTCCCGGCCGCACCCACGCGACGACTGAACCTACGCCACGCAACGCAGGGGGAGAAGCCATGATCGCAGGTCTCGGGCTGCTGGTCGGGGTGATCCTCGGCCTCATACTCCAGCCGGAGGTACCCCTCTGGCTCGAGCCCTACCTCCCGATCGCCGTGGTCGCCGCGCTCGACGCGGTGTTCGGCGCACTCCGGGCGTTCCTCGACGGGATCTTCGACGACAAGGTGTTCGTCATCTCGTTCATCAGCAACGTGCTGATCGCCGCACTGATCGTCTACCTCGGCGACAAGCTCGGTGTCGGTGGCCAGCTCTCCACCGGCGTCATCGTGGTCCTCGGTATCCGTATCTTCTCCAACGTGGCAGCCATCCGCCGCCACATCTTCCATGCCTGAGGGGGAGAACGTGAGCAGCTCACCCGGGCGTGACCGCCTCCTCTCGACGCTGAAGCGGCCGGGGTCGCGCGGGCAGATCATCGTCGCGGTGCTGCTCGCCGCTCTCGGGTTCGCGAGCGTCGTCCAGGTCCAGGCCACCCAGCGCGACGACGACTACGAGGGCATGCGCGAGGAAGACCTCGTCCAGCTGCTCAACTCCCTGGCCAGCGCCTCGCAGCGTGCCGAGAACGAGATCGCGCAGCTCCAGCAGACCCGCAACTCCCTTCGCAGCAACACCGACAGCCGACGGGCGGCGCTCGAGCAGGCACGTCAGCAGGCGGACGTGCTCGGCATCCTGGCCGGGACGGTCCCCGCGGTCGGACCGGGCATCGTCGTCACGGTCAAGGACCCCGAGGGCAAGGTCGGGATCGACCAGATGCTGAACGGCGTCGAGGAGCTGCGTGACTCGGGCGCCGAGGCGATGGAGATCAACAACTCCGTGCGCGTGGTCGCGCAGACCGCGCTCGAGAACGGCGAGAACGGGATCATCGTCGACGGCACAGAGCTCTCGCCGCCGTACACGATCGAGGTGATCGGCGACTCGCACACCCTGGACCGGGCCCTCAACATCCGCGGCGGCTTCGTCGAGGACATCGAGGGGCCCGCAGTCGGCGGGTCCGTGAAGATCAACCAGACCCCGAACGTCGAGATCGCCTCCCTCGCGGAGGCTCGGCAGCCGAAGTACACCGAACCCGCACAGTCCGAGTAGCCTGCAAGCCGTCCGCAACCATCGCCGACCGCCCCGACAAGGAGTGCCGTGTACCCCGAGGACCTCAAGTACAGCAGCGAGCACGAGTGGGTGCGCAGCCCAGGAGAGACCGAGGGGTCGGTGCGGATCGGCATCACCGACTACGCCCAGGACGCGCTCGGCGACATCGTCTACGTCTCCCTGCCCGACGTGGGCGCCGAGGTCTCGGCCGGCGACACGGTGGGCGAGCTGGAGTCGACCAAGTCGGTCAGCGACGTCTACGCACCGGTCAGCGGCAAGGTGGTCGCCCGGAACGACACGTTGGACGGCACGCCTGAGCTGGTCAACTCCGACCCGTACGGCGAGGGCTGGCTGTTCGAGGTCGCCGGTGCCGACGGCTCCGAGCTCGACGCTCTGATGGATGCCGCGGGCTACCAGGCGACCCTCGACTCCTGAGTCGAGCGCGCTGCGCCATTCGCGTTTGTTCAACGACCCGGGACTGATAGGTTCGGGTAACCGTCAACCTCGACTACTTGTTGAGGGTTGAGGTCAACTGCCAACGGGAGGCTGGACATGCCGTTCTGCACCGAGTGCGGACATCGGAACCCTGACGACGCGCGCTTCTGCGCCCAATGCGGCACACGGCTCGTTCGCGAGGACGCTCCGGCGGCGTCCACGGCCGCCGCTGAGACCCCGGGCGAGACCACCGCGACGATCACGTTCGGAGCGCCGGCGCGGCCCGAGGTCGAGGAGCGCGCCGCCTTGAACGAGTCCGACGCGGCCGCGGTCGACGCGCTGCCGGCCGGCAGCGCGCTGCTCGTCGTCCAGCGGGGGCCGAGCGCGGGCAGCCGGTTCCTCCTCGACTCCGACCTCGTGGGGGCCGGCCGTCACCCCGAGAGCGAGATCTTCCTCGACGACGTGACGGTCTCCCGGCGGCACGCGGAGTTCCGGCGGGGCCCCAGCGGCTACCGCGTCGCAGACGTCGGGAGCCTCAACGGCACCTACGTGAACCGTGACCGGATCGACGAGGTCGAACTCCAGGGCGGTGACGAGGTGCAGATCGGCAAGTACCGCCTCGTGTACTTCGCCAGCCACGCAGGAGCGGGCACGCCGCAGTGAGGCAGGCGGCGTCCGCACGGACCCGGATGAGTATCGGGGAGGTCCTCTCCCTGCTCCGGGCCGACTTCCCCGAGATCAGCATCTCCAAGATCCGCTTCCTCGAGGCCGAGGGCCTCATCGAGCCGGAGCGGACGCCCTCCGGCTACCGGAAGTTCTCCCACCGCGACGTCGAGCGCCTGCGCTACGTGCTGACCAGCCAGCGTGAGCACTACCTCCCGCTCAAGGTGATCAAGGAGCACCTCGACGCCATCGACCGCGGCCTCGAGCCGCCGCCCGTGAACGGCGTCGGGCCGCAGGTCCCGCGCGTGGTCCTCGCCGGAGACGGCTACCCGGCCCCGGACTCCTTCGCTCCCGACGCCTCCGAGCTGCGGCTCTCACGGGCCGAGCTGCTTTCCGGCGCCGAGATCGACGGGGACTTCCTCGACCAGCTCGAGACCTTCGGGATCGTGAAGCCCCGGCCCGGCACGAGCCACTACGACGGTGACGCTCTCGTGGTCGCCAAGACGGCGGGCGAGCTCGCCGCGTTCGGGCTCGAGCCTCGGCACCTGCGCGCGTTCAAGACCGCCGCCGACCGCGAGGTGGGCCTCGTCGAGCAGGTCGTCTCGCCGATGCGTCGCAGCCGTGACGCCGGGGCGAAGGCACGCGCCGAGGACACGATCGCGCAGATGGCGGCGCTCTCCGTCCGGCTCCACGCGACGCTCGTGAAGAGCGGCCTTCGGTCGTCGCGCTGACCTTCGCCAGGGCCTTCGCGGGGGCCTTCTGCGTAACCTTCTCCGGACCGTCTCCGAGCCAGAAATCCCTACCCCGATTGGGGCTTGTTGCCGGGAGTAGTCTGATGGTGTGCGAGAAGTCGACGTCATCGGTGTGCGGGTCGAGATGCCTTCGAACCAGCCCATCGTCTTGCTCCGTGAGGTCTCCGGAGACCGCTACCTGCCGATCTGGATCGGTGCCGTGGAGGCGACTGCGATCGCCTTCGCCCAGCAGGGCGTCATCCCTCCGCGCCCGCTGACCCACGACCTGATGAAGGACCTGATCACCGCCACCGGCAACGACCTGGCGGAGGTCCGGATCACCGAGATGCGCGACGGGGTGTTCTACGCCGTGCTCGTACTCGACTCGGGCGTCGAGGTGAGCGCCCGTCCCTCCGACTCGATCGCCCTGGCCCTGCGCACGGGGTCCAAGATCGTCTGCGACGAGGAGGTACTCGCCGAGGCCGGGCTCGCCGTGCCGGAGGAACAGGAGGACGAGGTCGAGAAGTTCCGCGAGTTCCTCGACCATGTCTCACCCGAGGACTTCGAGAGCCACTGACCCGCCAGAAACCATCACCCTCAACCTCTAGTTGAGGGTTGCGACACGCCGGGCGCACCTCCCCGGCAGTCGTTGACCGGGCGCGCGCTCCGGCCTACGTTTGGAAGTGTCTTCGTTGTAACTCCACCGTTGTGCTCCACCCGAGCATGCCGGCTTCCCTGTCGGAGTTGCAGGCCATACGGAGCGGACGACGGAGGTTGACGTGACGAGGAACAGCGACGAGGCCGCCAAGCAGGCCGACCAGAGCGCTGCTCAGCAGGCTGCCGTGACGGCCAACGAGCAGGGGCTGCTCTTCGACGACGACGTGTCGCCGCTGCCGCAGGACGCCGGCTACCGCGGTCCCACCGCGTGCAACGCCGCAGGCATCACCTACCGCCAGCTCGACTACTGGGCCCGCACCGGTCTGGTCGAGCCGACCGTCCGCGGCGCCTCCGGGTCGGGCACGCAGCGGCTCTACTCCTTCCGCGACATCCTGCTGCTCAAGGTCATCAAGCGTCTCCTCGACGCCGGCATCTCCCTGCAGCAGATCCGCACCGCGGTCCACCACCTCCGCGCCCGCGGCACCGACGACCTGACCCGCGTGACGCTGATGAGCGACGGCGCCAGCGTCTACGAGTGCACCAGCAACGACGAGGTCATCGACCTCCTGCAGGGTGGCCAGGGTGTCTTCGGAATCGCGATCGGCGGTGTCTGGCGCGAGATCGAGGGCTCCCTCGCCGAGCTCCCCAGCGAGCGCGCGGTCGGCGCCCACGAGTCCGAGTCGGACGAGCTCGCCGCACGCCGCCGCGCCCGCGTGGTCGGCTGACCCTTTCTGCGTCCGACGAACCCGGTGTCCCCGTAGCGGGGGCGCCGGGTTTCGTCGTCCCGGCTGGTAGCGTGTCCGTGCTGACGAACCCGCGCGGGAGAGTCTCCGTCTGACCGGCCCGGTGGTCGGTCTGCTGCGGAGCGCCGAAGGGGCAAACTCCCCGGAACCTCTCAGGCGCCAGGACCGTGTGGACGAGGCAACTCTGGAAGTCCCGTGCACCTCGCGGGGCCGACAGAGGGGGAGGCCACCCATCACGTCGTCATCGGGAGCCTCTGTGTCCGACCAGCCAAACCTTTCCCAGCTCGACGCCCTCACCGGCTTCGTCGACCGTCACATCGGCCCGGACGAGGCGGAGCAGCGCACGATGCTCGAGGCCCTCGGCTTCGAGTCGCTCGACGCGCTCATGGGGGCCGCGGTCCCAGGCGGGATCCGCACCCCCGAGGGGCTCGACCTCCCGACCGCCAGCCGGAGAACAAGAGGCCGCCCGCGCCGCGCGCGAGGTGGCGGCGCAGAACAACCCGCTCGAGCCGATGATCGGTCTCGGCTACCACGGAACGGTCACCCCGCCCGTCGTACGCCGGAACGTGCTGGAGGACCCGAGCTGGTACACCGCGTACACGCCGTACCAGCCGGAGATCTCCCAGGGCCGGCTCGAAGCCCTGCTGAACTTCCAGACCATGGTCGGCGACCTCACCGGGCTGCCGACGGCGAACGCCTCGCTCCTCGACGAGGGCACCGCCGCGGCCGAGGCCATGACACTCGTGCGCCGCGCCAGCCGCGGAGCCGCGGGCAGGTTCGTGGTCGACGCCGACGCGCTGCCGCAGACGATCGCGGTCGTCGAGACCCGGGCCCGAGCCATGGGCATCGACGTGGAGGTCGCGGACCTGTCCGCGGGGCTGCCCGAGGGCGATGTGAGCGGCGTCCTGGTGCAGTACCCCGGTGCCAGCGGCAGGATCCGCGACCCGCGCCCGCTGATCGAGCAGGTGCACGAGCGGGGCGGGATGGCCGTGGTCGCCGCGGACCTCCTCGCACTGACGATGCTGGAGTCGCCGGGCTCGATGGGCGCGGACGTGGTCGTCGGCTCCTCGCAGAGGTTCGGGGTTCCGCTGTTCTACGGCGGGCCGCACGCGGGCTACATGTCGGTGCGGGCCGGGATCGAGCGGCACCTTCCGGGTCGGCTCGTGGGCGTCTCGAAGGATGCCGAAGGACGCCCGGCCTACCGGCTCGCGCTGCAGACCCGTGAGCAGCACATCCGCCGGGACAAGGCCACGTCGAACATCTGCACCGCCCAGGTGCTGCTCGCGGTGGCTGCGTCGATGTACGCCGTCTACCACGGACCCGACGGACTCCGCGCGATCGCTCGTCGCACGCACCGGTACGCCGCGGTGCTCGCCCAGGCCCTCGCCGACGCCGGCGTGGAGGCGCTGCACGACGAGTTCTTCGACACGCTCGTGCTCAGGACGCCCGGCCGGGCAGAGTCGGTGGTCGCGGCCGCCAGGGAGTCCGGGGTGCACCTGCGGCTCGTCGACGCCGACCACGTCGGGGTCTCCACCTCCGAGACGACCAGCCGGGCCCACCTCGAGGCCGTGCTCGCTGCCTTCGGGGCATCGGGGCTCGACCTCGACGAGGTCGACCGCCGGACCGGCGACGCGCTTCCCGAGGGTCTGCGGCGCACGTCGGAGTTCATGACCCACGAGGTGTTCAACTCCCACCGCTCGGAGACCTCCATGCTGAGGTACCTGCGACGGCTCTCGGCCCGCGACTACGCCCTCGACCGGGGGATGATCCCGCTCGGCTCCTGCACGATGAAGCTGAACGCCACGACGGAGATGGAGCCGATCAGCCTTCCCGGCTTCGCCGACCTGCACCCCTTCGCCCCTGCCGAGGACGCCGCGGGCTACCGAGCCATGGTGCAGGAGCTCGAAGGCTGGCTGGCGGAGGTCACCGGCTACGACCGGGTCTCCATCCAGCCCAACGCCGGTTCCCAGGGTGAGCTCGCCGGCCTGCTGGCGATCCGTGCCTACCACGTCGGCCGGGGCGACACCGCCCGCGACGTCTGCCTGATCCCGTCGTCCGCCCATGGCACCAACGCCGCCTCGGCGGTCATGGCCGGGATGCGGGTGGTCGTGGTCAAGGCGTCCGAGGACGGCTCGGTGGACCTCGACGACCTCACCGCGAAGTGCGAGGAGCACCGGGAGGACCTCGCAGCGATCATGGTGACCTACCCGTCCACCCACGGGGCGTTCGAGGACGGCATCACCGAGCTCTGCCGGATCGTCCACGAGCACGGTGGCCAGGTGTACGTCGACGGGGCGAACCTGAACGCGCTCCTCGGCTACGCCAAGCCGGGTGACGTTCGGCGGCGACGTCTCACACCTCAACCTCCACAAGACCTTCTGCATCCCGCACGGCGGTGGCGGTCCTGGTGTCGGGCCGGTGGCCGTGCGCGAGCACCTCGCGCCGTACCTTCCGAGCCACCCGATGCACCCCGAGCCGTCGCTTCGTGAGGGGATCGGGCCGATCAGCGCCGCGCCGTACGGGTCGGCCGGGATCCTGCCGATCTCCTGGACCTACATGCGGATGATGGGCGCCGAGGGTCTCACCCGGGCCACCGCGGTCGCCGTCCTGAGCGCCAACTACATCGCCTACCGCCTCAGGGAGCACTTCCCGGTGCTCTACCGCGGCCACAACGACCTCGTGGCCCATGAGTGCATCCTCGACCTGCGCCCGCTGAGCAAGGCCACGGGCGTCACGGTCGACGACGTCGCCAAGCGGCTGATCGACTACGGCTTCCACGCGCCGACGATGAGCTTCCCCGTTGCCGGGACGCTGATGGTCGAGCCGACCGAGAGCGAGGACCTCGCGGAGATCGACCGGTTCTGCGACGCGATGATCGCGATCAGGGGCGAGGCGGACCGGGTCGTGGCGGGGGAGTGGTCCGCCGAGGACTCGCCTCTGCGTGGTGCGCCGCACACCGCGGCAGCCTTGGCCGGCGCCTGGGACCGTGGCTACAGCCGGGAGGAGGCCGTCTTCCCGACCGGTCCGGACCCGGACAAGTACTGGCCGCCGGTCGCGCGCATCGACCAGGCCTACGGCGACCGCAACCTCGTGTGCACCTGTCCGTCGCCGGAGGCCTTCGAGCAGTGATGGTCGCCGTCACCGAGCTCACCTCACGTCGGCTCCAGGCTCTGCTCGCCGCCGAGCAGAGCACCGCTCGGCTGCCTTCGCTGGTCGCGGGCGTGGTCCGCGACGGTCGGCTGGCATGGTCGGGAAGCCATGGCGCACACACGGGGCCGTCCAGTCCCGGGGGCCCGTCGACGGACACGCAGTACCGGATCGGGTCGATCACCAAGACCATGACCGCGGTCCTGGTCATGCAGCTTCGTGACGAGGGCATGCTCGAGCTCTCCGACCGTCTCGACCAGCACGTGCCCGGGGTCGGCTACGGCGACCGCACGATCCGCACCCTGCTGTCGCACTCGTCCGGCATGCAGTCGGAGCCGGCCGGGCCCTGGTGGGAGCGGAGCCCAGGTGTGAGCTGGACGGAGCTGGCCGCAGCGGTGGACGACAGCGCCGCGGCCTTCCCGTCCGGTGCCACCTTCCACTACACGAACCTGGCCTACGCGCTGCTCGGCGAGCTCGTCGCCAGGTTGCGCGGTGGCTCATGGTGGGAGCAGGTCCAGCAGCGGATCCTGGATCCCCTGGGGATGAGCCGCACGACCTACCTCGCGCAGACGCCCGCGGCCACCGGGTACAGCGTCCACGCCTTCGCGGGCACGTTGACCGAGGAACCCGCCCAGGACACCGGAGCGATGGCGCCCGCCGGACAGGTCTGGAGCACGGTGGGGGACCTGGCGACCTACGCGCAGTTCCTCCTCGACGGGCACGAGGACGTGCTCGCGGCCAGCACCCTGGACGAGATGCGGGTCCCGCAGTCGGGCTCGCTGGCGGGAGGTCTCAGCGGCGGCTACGGGCTCGGGCTGAGGTTGGTCGCCGCCGGCTCCGGCACGCTGGCGGGTCACACCGGCTCGATGCCCGGCTTCCTCGCCGGCCTCTTCGTCGACCCGGTACGTCGCACCGCGGCGGTGTGTCTCGCCAACGGCACGGCCGGCCTGCGCTGCGAGGGGCTGCTCGACCGACCTCCTCGACGAGCTCGAGCGTTGGGAGCCGACCGTCGTACCGGCGTGGCAGCCGACCGGGGAGGTGCCGCCTGCCGTGGCAGAGCTGCTCGGCGTGTGGCACTGGGGCAACACCGCCTACGCGTTCTCCTGCGAAGGTGACCGGCTCGTCGTCACGTCGCTCGGCAGCGGCACGGTCGCGCACACCTTCCGCGTCAGGGACGACGAGTCGATCGTCGGGACATCCGGCTACCACCACGGCGAGACGCTGCGGGTCGTCCGGAACCCCGACGGCAGCATCAACCATCTGGTCTGCGCGACCTTCGTCTACACGCGCGTGGCGTACGACCCGGCGGCGCCGATCCCGGGCGGTGTTCCGGAGCCCGGCTGAGCATCGCGACCAGCGGAGGGACAAATGGCCTCATGAGGTCATCGTGGCCGGCAGGTCCCCGGCGTAGCGTCGCTCGGAGCGAGGGCATCGACCGCGGGAGGCTGAGGCAACCATGTTCTGGACGAAGCCGGGGGACGACGACTACGACGAGCGACGGGCGCTCTTCAACGCGATGATCGACAAGCGCCCCCGGCTGATCGCCGGATGCGACTCGGCGTCCGACGTGCGAGACGCGCTGGACCGCGCCCGCCGCGACGACCTGGACGTCGCCGTACGCGCGGGAGGCCACTCCGTGGCCGGCATGTCGACCATCGACGACGGGCTGGTGATCGACGTACGCCCGATGAAGCAGATCGAGGTCGACCCTGTCGCCCGGCGCGTCCGCGTGGGCGCCGGGGCGACCTGGGGAGAGCTCGACAGCGCCACCCAGGAGCACGGTCTCGCGACGACCGGCGGCCGGGTCTCCTCGACCGGCGTTGCCGGGTTCACTCTCGGCGGCGGCTCCGGCTGGCTGGAACGGAGCTACGGGCTCGCGTGCGACAACCTCCTGGCGGTCGACCTGGTCACCGCGGACGGCCAGGAGCTCCGTGTGGACGCGAGCCACCATCCGGACCTGTTCTGGGCGCTGCACGGGGCCGGTGCCAACTTCGGAGTGGCCACCGCGTTCGAGTTCGAGCTGCATCCGGTCGGACCGGTGGTCGAGGCGGGTCTCATGGCCTGGCGGGCGTCCTACGCCGGCGACGTCGCCCGGGCGTTCCGGGACTGGGTGCACCAGGCGCCCGACCAGCTCGGTGTGTGGCTGATGCTCCTCACCGGGCCGGCCGAGGACTTCATCCCGCAGGAGCTGCAGGGGGAACAGCTCGTCGTCCTGGCGGGAATGTGGACCGGCGATGTCGACGACGGCGCGCAGATGTTCGCTCCGATGAAGGCACTCGAGCCCGAGCTCGACCTCGTGAGGCCGACTCCCTATGCGGAGTTCCAGTGCAGCCTCGACGACGTCCCGGGCAACCGGCACTACTGGAGCGCCGACCACCACGCCGAGCTGTCCGACGAGGCCCTGCGGGTCTTCGTGGAGTCGGGCACCTCGGCACCCTCCTCGTTGTCGCAGCAGATCGTCCTGCCGTGGGGAGGTGCGGTCGGCCGGGTGGCGGAAGAGGACACCCCGATGACCCAACGGGGTGCGGCCTGGGTCTCGCACCCGTTCGCGGTGTGGCAGGACCCGCGTGAGGACGCCGAGAACATCGAGTGGGTACGTCGGTGGAGGCGCGACATCGCGCCGTACGCCACCGGCGGGGTCTACCTGAACTTCATCGGCGACGAGGGTGATGCCCGCATCCGCGACGCGTACGGCGCCACGAAGTACCAGCGGCTCCGGGAGGTCAAGGGGGAGTACGACCCGGGCAACGTCTTCCGGGGGAACCAGAACATCGCGCCCGCGGACGGGTCAGTTGGCCTGACTGACACTGGACATGTTGAAGTCCGGCACACGTAGGGCGGGCATCGCGGTGCGGGAGAAGTAGTCGCCCCACTCCCGCGAGAACGCCGGAACGGTCCTCGACACGGAGGAGAACCGGTCGAGCAGGTCGACCGGGCTCTCGTTGAACCGGAAGTTGTTGACCGCCCCGGTGACCTCGCCGTTCTCGACGAGGTACACACCGTCGCGGGTCAGGCCGGTCAACAGCAGGGTCTGCGGGTCGACGACCCTGATGTACCACAGGCAGGTCAGCAGGAGACCCCGCTCGGTGTCGCCGACCAGGGTGTCGAGAGAGCCTTCGGCGCCGCCGACCTCGAGCACGAGGTTGTCGATCGCCGGCGTGACCGGCTGACCGGTCATGTCCGCGGAGTGCCGGGTCTGCAGCAGCGCCTGGAGCTGTCCGTCCCTGACCCAGTCCGTCTTCGACAGCGGCAGGCCGTTGTCGAAGACGCTGCTGGTGTTGTCGCTCGAGGCGGCGGTCACGAAGGGTGCTGCCTGCAGACCGACGTACGCCGGGTCGGAGAAGAGGTGCACCGGACGCCGGGAGAGTCGCTCGCCGATGCGCGTACCGCCTCCCGTCCGGGAGAAGACGGACTGGCCCTCGTGCGCCTCACGGGCCGACGCGCTCCAGTAGGCGTAGATCATCAGGTCGGCAACCGCGGTGGGCGGCAGGATCGTGTCGTACCGACCGGCGGGCAGGTCGACCCGGCGCCGGCCCCACGACAGCCTCTGCGCGAGCTCGGTGTCGAGGGCGAGCGCGTCGACGTCGGTGAAGTCGCGGGTGGCGCCGCCGACCCAGGCGCTGCCCGACAGGTCGGTCGGCTTGCCGGTGCAGCCGTAGTGGCCCGTGGGCTGGACGTGCCGCAGCCGAAGGCCCGTGCTCGACGCCAGGTAGGTCGTGGTCACGTCGTGGTCGACGAAGCCGTAGAGGATGCGGTCCTCGGCGGTTGCCTTCCGGAACGCCTCGCCCAGGGCAGGTGCGAAGTCGGCGTACACCTCGATGGAGGTGCCCTGAGGCTGCTCGAACCAGTCGACCGCCGCGTCGCCGGTGACGAGCTCTGCGGCGTCCTCGGCCGGCGTGCTCTCGCGGGCCGAGGCGTCGGCAGCCTCGACCAGAGCGGCAACCTGCTCCAACGAGGAAGCACTGCCTGTGACGGAACCGGTGGCCCTGCCCCGACCTGAGCCGACGAACGAGATCACGGTCATCGAGACGCGGTGCATGACGCCGTTGGTGGTCAGGGTGTTGTTCGCCCAGCGCAGGTTCGCGCTGGTCGAGTCGTTGAGGGTGACGACGCAGTCGTCGGCGCTGGAGAGCTTCAGCGCGTGCTCGACGAGGTCCTGGGGGGTGGGGGAGGTCATCGGGGTCTCCTCAGTCCTGGTTGCCGGCTTCGGCGGCGGTGTTGAGCACGCGCACGTCACGGAAGAGAGCAGTGGGGCAGCCGTGGGACACCGACGCCACCTGACCGGGCTGGGCCTTGCCGCAGTTGAAGGCGCCGCCGAGCTCCCAGGTCTGGGGACCGCCGACGGCCTCCATCGAGTTCCAGAAGTCCGTGGTGGTCGCCTGGTAGGCCACATCGCGGAGCTGCCCGGCCAGGCGGCCGTTCTCGATCTTGTAGAAGCGCTGCCCGGTGAACTGGAAGTTGTAGCGCTGCATGTCGATGCTCCAGGAGTTGTCGCCGACGATGTAGATGCCACGCTCCACCTGGGAGATGAGGCCGTCGGTGTCCGGGCCGTCCTGGGCCGGCTGCAACGAGACGTTGGCCATCCGCTGGATCGGGATGTGGCCGGGGGAGTCGGCGTAGGCGCAGCCGTTGGACCGCTCGAGGCCCATCAGGTGCGCGGTGGGCCGGTCGAGCTGGTAGCCGACGAGCACGCCGTCCTTGATGATGTCCCAGCTCCGGGTCTGCACGCCCTCGTCGTCGTAGCCGATCGTGGCGAGCCCGTGCTCCACGGTCCGGTCGCCGGTGACGTGCATGACCGGTGAGCCGTACTGCAGCTTGCCGAGCAGGTCGGGGGTCGCGAAGGACGTGCCGGCGTAGTTGGCCTCGTAGCCCAGCGCACGGTCGAGCTCGGTGGCGTGGCCGATGGACTCGTGGATGGTCAGCCACAGGTTCGACGGATGGATGACGAGGTCGTACTCGCCGGGCTCCACCGTCGGCGCGGCCAGCTTGCCTGCGAGCAGCTCGGGCAGCTCACCCAGCTCTGACTCCCAGTCCCGGGCGTCCCCGACGATGTACTCCCAGCCACGACCCACCGGGGGCGCGATCGTGCGCATCGAGTCGAACCGCCCGGTCTTCTCGTCGCTCCCGTAGACCTCGAACTCGGGCTCGAGCCGGACACGCTGCTGGGTGGTGGAGGTGCCGCCGAGGTCCGCGTAGTACTTGTTCTCGAACACCTGACGCAGCAAGCCGCTCGAGTGCGCAACGACAGGGGACTCCAGCAGCTTGCGGGACCACCCGGCCAGAAGGTCGGCCTTCTCGGCGAGCGGCACCGAGAACGGGTCGACCTCGTAGCTGGAGACCCATTCGGCGTCGGCGTAGGCGGGCTCGGAGGCCAAGGCGATGGGGCGGGTCGTCATCGCGGCAGCGACCTGTGCGGTGCGAACGGCGGTCTCGGCGACCTGGACCGCGGCCTCGGGGGTGAGTACGACGCCCGAGGCGAACCCCCATGCTCCGTCGAGGATCACGCGGACGGCGAAGCCGAGGTCCTCGGTGTCACCGGCGCCCTGGAGGTGTCCGTCGCGCACCCGGATGTCCTGGTAGCGCACCCGCTCCAGCCGGAAGTCCGCGTGGGTCACGTTGAAGTCCCGGGCCCTGGACAGGGCGGCGTCGGCGAGCCGGCGGTACGGGATGGTCGTGAACGCCGGGTCGATGGAGTGTTGCACCGGTGCTCCTGTGGTCATGGTTGTGAGGCTATGTCGTGACAGGGGGAGGCGTCACGGTGGGCCCTCCGGCGTGTTGCGGGCACTCAGGTCTCGCCCTCCACCTCCTGGGCCTTCCGGAGGGTGTCCTCTGCGGGCATCCAGTCCGCGGGGAGAACGTCGAAGCCAGCTGCGCGGGCGGCGTCGAGGACGAGCGGGTCGTCGTCGACCAGCACGGCCACGGTGCGGTCACGGGAGAGTCGGCGGAGCGCCTCCACCTTGACCATCCGCGCCGGGCGGCGGTCTCCCCACGGCCTGAGCACGAGCTCCTGGGCCGCCGGAAGGTCGTGCGCCTCGAGCCATGCGAGGGTGTCGTCGCGGCAGCGCTCGGGCCGCCCGGAGAGGTACACGACGTCGAAGACCTCGGCGAGCCGGTTCACGGTCTCGCGGCCCTGCTCCAGCACGGGATCCTGCGGAGCGGCTGCGAAGAAGGCGTCCCAGTCCTTCGGCGGGGTGCGGACGTGGTGGAGGCGGTGGCGCACGTCGGCGAGCACACCGTCGAGGTCCACCGCCGCGATCAGGCGCGGCTCGCCCGCCAACTCAGCCGACCGCCGTCCGCACGGCGACGACCGAGCCGTTGCGCCGCTTGTCGACATGGAGCTGGGTCGGGATCCGGTTGCGCAGCTCGCTCACGTGGCTCACCACGCCTACCGCACGACCGCCCGCCCGCAGGTCGTCGAGCCGGTCCATCACGTCGTCGAGCGTATCGGCGTCGAGCGTGCCGAACCCCTCGTCGACGAAGAGCGTCTCGATCTCGGTGCCGCCGGCCTCCTGCGTGACCACGTCGGCCAGCCCGAGCGCGAGCGCGAGCGACACCACGAAGGTCTCCCCGCCGGAGAGTGTGGCCGGGTCCCTGACGTCGCCGGTCCACTGGTCCACGACCTCGAGCCCGAGGCCGGCCTGTGCGCCCTTGCGTGCCGCCCGGCCCGTGCGCTGGAGCAGGTAGCGCTGGTCGCGCATGTGGGCGAGCCGTTCGTTGGCTGCGGCGACGACCTGGTCGAGGCGGGTCGCGAGGACGTAGGCCGAAAGGCGCATCTGCAGCTGGTTGTCGGCGCCCATCCCGCGGACGAGCTTCGACATGGAGTCCGCGCGGAGGTACTCCTCCCGGACGGGGGCCCACTCCGCGAGCGCCTGCCTCAGTCGCTCCCGCTGACGGCTCAGCGCCTCCACGACGTCCTCGCGCTGGTGGAGGACGCGGGAAACCGCAGCCTCCTGCTGTTCCGCGGAAGCCACCTCCGCTGCCAGGGCCGGGACATCGGGGACGGCCAGCTTCTCGACGGCGCGAACGTCGTCGTCCTCGAGCACGGCCCGCGCGCGAGCGGAAGCCTGCACCCGCGACTCGAGCAGGGCCTCCAACCGCTCGCGCTCGGAGGCAGCGAGAGCTGCGGACCGGAGCTCGGCGAGGTCGGCGAACCCGTGCTCCCGCGCCGAGGCCAGGGCGTGGGCCTCGAGCTCCTCGACCCGCGCGGTGCTGGTGTCGTGGTCACGGAGGGCCTGGCGTGTGTCGCCGAAGGAGGCTGCCAGGGCGGTGAGGCGGGTGACCTCTTCCGACAGGGAGGACCCGGTCTCGACCGCGGCGGTGATCTCGGCACTCAGCGTGTCGATCTGCTGCCGGAGCGTCTGGGTCGTCTGCGTCAGCGTGGCCATCCGCGTGGCGAGCTCATGGACCCTGGTCGTCAGCTCCTGCTGCTCGGCCCTGAGGCGCGTGACGGCAGCCTCCGCCGTCTCGAGCTCGGCTTGTGCCTGCCGGGCTTCGTGCAGCTGCGACTCGAGCCCCTCGACCTCTGCCTCGGCCTCGTCGCAGGAGAGCTGCCCCGCGGCCTCCCGGAGCCCCGCGAGACGTTGCTCGGCCTGCAGCACCTTGCCGCTGGCCGCGGTGTGGGTGGCGCTGAGTGCGTCGTACGCCGCGGCCGCCTCGGCCTGCTCGGCCTCCGTCACCGCGACGGCCGACGTCTTCGCAGGTGCAGGGTGCTCGGTGCTGCCGCAGACCTGGCAGGCATCGCCGTCGGCAAGCTGGCCGGCGAGCTCTGCGGCGATGCCCGCGAGCCGACGGGCGGTGAGGTCCTGCACGCGCTCACGTGCGTCCGCCGCCCGGTCACGGGTGTCTCGCTCGGCGTCACGCAGTCCGGCAAGGGACACCTCGCACTGCTCGGCGTCACGGGCTGCGACGAGCCGCTGCCGGGCCTGGCCCAGCTGAAGGGTGAGGGCTTCAGCCCGCACGGCGACTGCGGCGACGGCCTGCGCTTGCGCCCGGGCCTCGTCCAACGCCAAGGGCACGGTCTCGAGCCGCTCTCGTGCCGCTGTGTGTGCGGCCGAGGCCTCGGCCAGCTCGACCTCGGCGCCGGCCAGAGACCGTGTGGCCTCGTGCAGCTCACGCTCACGGGGGAGGAGCGCCTCGAGCCGGGTGGCGCCGGCACGGGTGTCCTGCTCGAGCCTCGCCAGGGCGTCTGCCGTGACCGGGTCCGGCAGGGGGTCGGCGAGGTCCAGTTCCTCGAGGCTGCGGAGCGCTTCGGCCCAGGCCTCGCTGGTGTCCTTGCGGCTGGTGAGCGCCTCGTCGAGCATCCCGAGCAGAGGCAGGCAGCGGGAAGCGCGCTCGTCGGCGTCGACGAGTCGTCTCGCCTCGGACTCGTCCTCTGCTTCGCGCGCGAGGTCGGCAAGCGTGGCAACCGCCTGGTCGCGGCGGTCCAGGAGGATCCGGACGCGCAGTGCCTCGTCGTGGCGCGACCGTGCCTGCGTCGACGCGGCCGCCGCGGCGACGTGCTGGTCGCGGACCCCCACGAGAGCGGCTGCCGCCTCGTCGACGAGCCCGTCGACCCAGGACACGGCCTGGTCGAGGTCATCGGGCGGCTGGGCACCGGTGCGGTCGGCGATCGTGTCGAGTGCCCTCACCACCGACGACTCGCCAGTGGCACAGCGCTCCTTCAGGGTGCGGCTGTGGTCGTGGACCCAGTCCTCGATCCGGGAGTACCGGTCGGTGCGGAAGAGGTGCTGGAGAACGTCGTGTCGGTCCTGGGACGACGCGCGCAGGAACTTCTGGAAGTCTCCCTGCGGCAGCAGCGCGACCTGCACGAACTGGGTGGACTGCATCCCGATGAGCTCACCGATGAAGTGGCCCACCTCCTGCGCCCGTGAGCTCAGCAGATGGTCCTCGCCGTGGGTCTTCTCGATGAGCGTGGCCGTGGCGTTCTCGGTCGTGAAGCCGCTGCCACGCCGCTTGGGGCGGGTCCACTCCGGGCTTCGACGGACCACGAACCGGCGGTCCCGCACGCTGAAGTCGAGGACCACCTCGGGACGGGCCTCGTCGGCGGCGTGCTGGGACTTGAGCGCCTTGACTCCTCTGACACCGGGCACCGACCCGTAGAGCGCGAAGCACACTGCGTCGAGGATGGTCGTCTTCCCGGCGCCCGTGGGTCCGGTGAGCAGGAACAGCCCGGCCTCGCAGAGCTCGTCGAAGTCGACCTGCTCGACCCCGGCGAAGGGTCCGAAGGCGGTCATGCTCAGGTGGTGCAGCCGCATCAGCCGGCCTCCTCGATCCGCAGCGGCCGGTCGGCCTCCTCGTTGATGCGGCACGAGTCGCACGCCAGCTGGAGCAGCAGCGCCTCCTCGGTCGTGGCCTCGATCGAGCGGACCTCGGCCACGAAGCCGAGCGCCACGTCGATGTCGTTGCGGCCGTCGACGTGCGGCATGACCGGGCCCCGGTCGCGGGTCACGCCCTCGGGCTCGAAGGAGAGGATCAGCGCGTGCGGGAACCGTGCGCGAAGCCGGTCCATGGCGTGCATCGGGCGTTGAGGATCGGTGAGGGTCACCTGCAGCCAGGCGTCCTCGACCTGTGCGTGCTGCGGGTCGGCGAGCAGGTCGTCGATCCGGCCGCGGAGGGAGGCCAGCCGGCGGGGGACCGGGGCTGGGACGAAGTCGGTGCGTTCGACTCCTCCCGCCCCGAGCTCGACCAGCCAGGAACCCTTGGCGTGGTTGGCCTCGGAGAACGAGTACGCGAGCGGGGAGCCGCTGTAGCGGATGGTGTCGGAGAGTGTGTGGCGCCCGTGGAGGTGGCCGAGCGCGGCGTAGTCCACCTGGCTGAAGAGGCTCGTCGGGGCGATCTGGACGCCTCCGACGGAGATGTCGCGCTCACTGTCGCTGGCCATGCCGGTTGCCGACTCGGCGTTGCCGGCGACGAAGGCATGAGCCATCACGATCGAACGGGTGCCGGGACGAGCGGAGAGATCGGAGTGGACCCGTGCCATGGCCTCGGTGAGCGCAGCCTCGTGAGTTCGCGACGGAAGGTCCCACGGGCCGCGGACGGCGTCCGGCTCGAGATAGGGCAGGCCGTGGACCGCGACGGCGCCGTGCTGGTCCTCGAGCAGCACCGGGGTGCCGACCTCCTGCCAGCGGGTGCGGAAGTGGATGCCCGCTGCGTCCGCGAGACGGGCGTTGAAGCCGAGCCGGATGTGTGAGTCGTGGTTGCCGCTGGTGACGACGGCCTTGGCCCGGGAGGCGGCGAGCCGCGCGAAGGTCTCGTCGGCGAGCTCGACCGCGTCCACCGGCGGCAGCGCACGGTCGTAGACGTCGCCGGCGACGAGCACGAGGTCGACCTCTTCCGCCTCGACGGTCTCGAGCAGGTGGTCGACGAAGGTCGCCTGGGCGTCGAGCAGTCCTTCGCGGTGGAAGGACCGGCCGAGATGCCAGTCGGAGGTGTGGAGGATGCGCACACCGGCACGCTAGGCGGGAGCACCGACAATAACGGTGATCACACGCCGATCCGGTCGGGCTCCGTGTACACGACGAAGCGGTCGTCCCGGACGAAGCCGACCATGCAGAGCCCAGCACGTTCTGCGAGCTCGACAGCCAGGCTCGACGGTGCCCCGACCGCCGCGATGACGTCGACACCCGCGGCGACAGCCTTCTGTGCGAGCTCGAAGCCGATCCGGCCGCTCACACAGAGCATGGCGAGATCGGTGGGGAGACCGCCGAGAAGCCTGCTGCCGACCACCTTGTCCACCGCGTTGTGACGCCCGATGTCCTCGCGCACCACGACGGGGGAGCCGTCCGCCTCGAAGAGAGCGGCGGCATGCAAGCCTCCTGTGGTGCTGAACACCTTCTGGGCCTGCCGCAGCCGCTCGGGAAGCGCGGCGATCACCTCCCCGGACACGGTCGCCGCCGGGCGTGCGGGCCGCGGCAGGACCGCCGAGCCGGTCGCGGGTCAGTCGCGGGCTCAGTCGCCGGGCCAGCCGCTGTGCTCGCCGTTGGCACAGTCGGGTCGGCTGCCGCGAGCACGTCGTCGACGCTCTGCTTGCCGCAGACACCACAAGCAGACGACCCGGCGGTCGGACCGTCGTACCGGGCTCCGGGGTCCCTGAGCGGGGGGCGGTCGAGCTCGACGGTCACGACGTTGAACTCCTGCTCAGGCGCTAACGTATGGTCAGTGCAATACGCGACCGTATGCAAATCTGAAGCAGACCTGATCAGACCCTCACCGAAGAGGAACCCGGCGGCGAGCTCGAAGTCGTGTCCGGGGGTGCGCATGGTCACGTTCAGCCGCTCGGCCGGTCGACCTGGCCACGCCAGCCGGATCTCGAGGGGCTCCTCGGTCGCGAGCCGGTCCTCCCGCTCCCGCGCCGTCCCGCCTGTGACCTCACGCACACGCACACGGCGCGAGGGTCCTGGACGTCGGCTGAGGGTCACGCCCATCAGCCTATATTTGTCACGGGCGGGCGCCCCCGGGCGCCGGGCCGTGGGGGAGTGCCTGAGTGAGCCGGGCCAAGGAGAGGACACGGGTGTACGCGCGAGGGAGGGACGACTCCGACGGCTGGACGTCAGCCGTCGCGTCGGGCTTCGCGCTCGCCGGCTTCCTGTCCCTGGTGTTCGTCGCTTTCACGCTCCTGGCCATGGGCCCCCTGGTGAGGTACGACACCTACTTCAACCTCGACCAGCCCCCGCAGTCGTGGGTCCCGTTCCTCCGTGTCCTCGACCGGGTCGGCCAGCGTGCCCTCGCTCTTCCCGTCCTCGCGGCCGCTCTGTTCTGGATCTACCGCCGCACCCGGTCCTGGCGGCCCGTCGCGGTGGCTGCGGCCTCGGTGTTCATGCTCAACCTCGTGGTGCTGATCTTGAAGGTGAGCTTCGGGAGGTCGTTCCCCAGGACCGCCGACCCCTCGTTCTTCACCGGTGGGATGGCCTATCCCTCCGGACACAGCTCCAACATCGTGCTGGTGTACGGCCTCATCGCCTACCTGGTGAGCCGCTACATCAACCCGAGCCGTCGGACCCGGGTGATCCTGTGGAGCGCCGTCGCCTGCCTCTCGGTGACGATGGTGGTGACCTCCCTGACCCTGAACTGGCACTGGTTCGCCGACCTGGTCGCGGGGCTGCTCATCGGCGGGATCGTCCTCGAGCTGACCGCGACAGTCGACCGCATGGTCCCCGCGCACGTCATGGCGCGCGGGGGCCGCGAAGGCCTGCGAGAGATCGCCCTCGCGCTCAGGCCCAGAACCTCTCGCGGACGCGCAGCCCCCTGACCAGCTCGTCGGTCGAGTCCACCAGGGCGCGCCTGAGGCTGAGGTCGAGCGACTCCTCGTCGATCAACGCCGTCGCCTTCTGGACCGTGTCGCCGGAAACCGCGAGCCGAGGAAAGAAGGCGCGTGCCGCGTCGGCGAGAACCCATCCGGAGCGCACCTCGACGGTCCCCGGCAGCTCGGCGAAGTAGCGCTCGACGTAGCCGTCGGTCAGTGGCTCCTGCCCGGTGCGCCACATGCCACGGCCCGCCGCCTCGATCTCGTAGTTCGAGGCGTCCTTCTCACCGCTGAAGTGGGCCCACGCGAACTCCTTCGCCTCCGCGTCGGGGATCGCGGACAGCGCCTGCACGTGGTCGACCGCGGCCTGCGTCGTGCGCTCCCGCTCCAGCCAGTCGTGCAGCTCGGGACGCTCCACCGCCCCCAGCGTGGCGAGCCTGACGAGGATCCGCCACCGCAGGTCGAGGTCGGCCTCGATGCCCTCGGGAAGCTCGGTCCCGTCCAGCCAGCGACGAAGGGTGTCCGGTGAGGTCTCGGACGCGATCGCGCCCCGCAGTGCGGCGAGCTGCACCCCGGAGCCGGGGGTCGCGGTGACCAGCCGGTCGAGGGCCGCGGCGTGGAACCTGCCTGCTGCGCGGTCACCGTGGGGATGGACCCGGTCGGCGAGCGTGCCGAGCCCGAAGGTCGTCAGGGCGCCCACCGCGATGTCCTGGTCCTCGTGGGGCAGCCCGACCTCGACCAGTGTGAGCGCCACCTCCGGGTCGAGGTCGGCGTTGGAGACCTGGTCCCGCACCGCGCTCCACACCGATGCCCGCATCAGCGGGTCCATCCCGGGCAGCAGACCGGGGAGCGACTCGAGGGTCAGGTCGTCGAGCCGCAGCCTCGCCCAGGTCTGGTCGAGCGGGTCGAGCACGACGGGTGCGCCGGATGCCGTGGGGGAGAGGCGGACCGGCTCCGCCCCGACCGTCACGGCCTCACGGGCCCAGCCACCCTGTCCGTCGTACACGCCGACGGTGAGGGCATGGGTCCGGTCCGCGGGGTACGCCTCGGGCGGTGTGCGACGCACGGTCGGAGGCTCGCTGCTCCGGTCGATGCCGAGCAGGTCCACGCCGGCGGTGCGCAGCCAGCCCTGTGTCCACGCGGAGAGGTCGCCGGCGCCGGCGTCCTCCCAGGCCTTGAAGAGGTCGTGCATGGTCGCGTTGCCGAAGCGGTGGCGGGCGAAGTGCTCACGCACCCCGTCGAAGAAGACGCCGTCCCCGAGGTTGCTGTTGAGCTGCTTGAGGACGGCCGAGCCCTTGGCGTAGCTGATGCCGTCGAAGTCCTGGAGAGCGGCGAGCGCGTCCGTCGCACCGTTGCCCGCGATCGGGTGCGTGCTGGGCCGCTGGTCCGACTCCAGGCCCCAGCGCTTGCGGCCGAACGCGGTGTCGACGTGTGCGTCGGTGAACTCGGTGGCGTCGTGCGCGACGCGGTTGCCCATGTACTCCGCGAAGGACTCGTTGAGCCACAGGTCGTCCCACCAGCGCGGGGTGACGAGGTCGCCGAACCACTGGTGCGCCATCTCGTGCGCGATCGTGGTCGCACGCTGGGTCCGCTCGGCCCGGGTCACCTTCGAGGTGAACACCAGCGGGTCCCGGAAGGTGACACAGCCGGGGTTCTCCATCGCACCGGCGTTGAACTCCGGGACGAACGCCTGGTGGTAGTCGCCGAAGGCGTAACGCACTCCGAAGAGACGGTGGAACTCGTCGAAGCACTGGGTGGTGACCGTGAAGATCTCCTCGGCGTCCCGGTCGAGGTGTGGGGCGAGGGACGCCCGGCACTCCAGCCCGAGGGCGATGCCGTCGTGCTCGTGGCGCACGACGTGGTACGGGCCGGCGACGAGGGTGACGAAGTAGGTCGAGAGCGGCTCGGTGGTGGCCAGCTCCCAGCGCCCCGGCTCGACCTGCTCGGCTCTGCCGTTGCCGATCACCACCCAGTCGCGGGGCGCGCTCACGTGGAACGTGTAGGGCGCCTTGAGGTCGGGCTGGTCGAAGCAGGCGAAGATGCTCGGCGCGGCGTCGAGGAACGACATCGCGTACGTGTAGTGCTTGCCGTCGGCCGGGTCGACCGCGCGGTGAAGGCCCTCACCGTCGTTGCGATAGGCCATGACGGCCTCGACGACGAGCTCGTTCTCGCCGTCGACGTTGCGCAGCGGCAGGCGGCCGTCCTCGAGCAAGGCGAGGTCCAGCGGTGCGCCGTTGAGGTGCGCGCTGAGGAGCTGCTTCGGCTTGAGGTCCACGAAGGTGTCCGTGGGGCCGTGGACGGTGAACCGGATCCTGGTGGTCGAGGTGAAGGTGGTCTCGCCGGCGTCGAGGTCGAGGCTGACGTCGTACGACGTCACGGCGATCTGCTGGGCGCGGCGGACGGACTCGTCGAGGGAGAGGCTGGGCATGCCGGACACCCTAGGTGAGCGGGACCGGCCCCGGCGGACATTTTCTGGCCAAGGCTCAAGGTGCGTCTCGGACGCTCCGATACTCAGGCATGTCCAGCACGGAGACGGCCGCCTCCACCCGAGACCCGGAAGGAGCCACCGACCGGAAGGAGCCACCGAGAGCCGAACGGCGCCGTCATGGGTGGCCGGGAAGCTCGCTGAGGCCCCGGGGCCGCTGCTGCTTGTCGCAGTCGGGCTGGGCTGTCTCGGCCTCTCCCAGCTCGTCCTGTCGCTCGACGATCCTCTCCGCGAGCAGGGCCGGGCTCTGGCCCGCAGCCGGACTGAGTGTGGCCGTCCTGCTGCTGGTCCCGGCGCGGCAGTGGGTCTGGGCGCTGGGCGCGGTCGCTCTGGCCGAGCTGGCCGGTGACCTCGCCTGGAACCACCCGCTCGGTGCGACCCTCGGCTGGGCGTTGGCGAGCACGCTCGAGCCCTTCGTCGCGGCTGTGCTGCTCCGCCGGTTCGGGAACCCCAGGGGAGACCTGGACCCGGTCCGGCCGCTGCTCCTCTTCATCTCGTTCGCGGTGGCTGCCGGCCCTCTCGTGGGGGCGACGACGGGAGCGCTGGCTTCCGCCCTGTCGGGTGAGGGCACCTTCCTGGCGGACTGGTCGCGGTTCTTCCTGGGCGATGCCCTGGGTGTCCTCGTCGTGGCACCGGTGATCCTCGGCCGTGGTGGCGCGCACCGGCGGGCGCCGAGGGAGCTCGTCGCGCTTGTCGTGGCCACCGGGTTGGCCTCCGCGGTTGTGTTCGGCTCGGCCGGCGGTCGGTGGATGGTGACCATGCCGTACCTGCTGATCCCGTTCTTCGCCTGGGCCGCCGTTCGGTTCGGCACACGCGGCACGGCGTGGACTGCGCTCGGCGTGACTGCCGTCGCGAGCGGCTTCACAGCCGCGGGACATGGCCCGTTCGTCCTCGCCGTCGGCCACGACGTCACCGCGGTCACACTGCTCCACATCTTCCTGGTCGTCACCGTGACGTTCGCCCTGCTCCTGGCCGCTCTGGTGAGTGAGCTGGGCGACCGTCGCCAGATGGAGGACGTGCTGAGGCACCAGGCCACGCACGACCCGCTCACCGGTCTCGCCAACCGGCTGCGGCTCGCCGAGGCGCTCGAGGCTGCGTGTACGTCGACGCCGGGGACCGGACCCTCGACGGGCCTGCTCGTCTGCGACCTGGACCGGCTGAAGGCGGTCAACGACAGGGTGGGGCACAAGGGCGGCGACGACCTGCTGGTCGAGGTGGCCACCCGGCTGCGCGACAGTGTCCGGCCCGGCGACCTCGTCGCACGGATCGGCGGTGACGAGTTCGTGGTCATGCTTCGTGACGTCGACGAGGCGGCGGTCCGCCGGGTCGCGCGCCGTGTCGTCGACGCGAGTCTCGCACCCGGTGCTGCTGGACCATCGCCGGGCGGTGCGGCCGTCGATCTCGGTCGGCGCCGCGGTCGCCCAGCCGGACGAGAGCGCCGACGGCGTGTTCCAGGTGGCCGACGCCGCGCTGTACCAGGCCAAGCGCCGTGGCCGCGGCCAGGTGGTGCTCGCCGACGACTCCCTCCGGAGCCAGGCCCGCGCACAGATTCGTACCGAGGACGAACTCGCCGCAGCCTTCGACGACGGGCAGCTCGTCTGCTACTACCAGCCCGTCATCGACCTCACCACCGGCAGGCTGGCCGGGGTCGAGGCCACCGTACGCTGGCGCCATCCGGAGCTCGGCCTCCTGGATGCCGACCGGTTCCTCACCGCGGTGGAGTCCGTGGGTTGGGGCGACCGGCTCTTCGAGACCGTCCTCAGGCAGGCACTGCAGGCCCAGCAGGGGTGGGCGGAGAGGTCCGGGCGAGGCCTCTGTGTGTCCGTGAACGTGTCCGCGGTGCAGCTGTCCGCGGGCGGGGTCCTCAACGCAGTGATCCAGGCATTGGCCGAGTCGGGCGCACCGGCTGACGCGTTGTGCCTCGAGGTCACCAAGAACACGCGGCTCGACGAGCTCAGTGTCGCCTCGCTCCACCAGATCCACGCGCTGGGCGTCCATCTCGTGCTCGACGGGTTCGGTGCCGGGTGGTCCTCGATGACGCGGCTGGCTCGCATCCCGTGGGACGTGCTGAAGATCGACCGCTCGTTCGTGTCCGACCTCGGAACAGATCCCGGCGCAGCCGACGTGGTCCATGCCATGACCGCGATGGCCGACGCGCTCGGTATCCGGGTCGGCGCCGAGGGCGTCGCGCGGATCAGCCAGCTCGAGGCCCTCGTCGACCTGGGCTGCGGACGTCGCGCAGGGGTCGCTGTTCAGTCGTCCGGAGACCGCGGAGGAGGTCGGCCGGCTGCTCGCAGAGGACCGCGAGTGGCTCGGTGAGGACCTGCGGCGCGGAGCGGCGGCAGAAGGTCTCCCCGCCACCACCGAGCGCTGAGCCGCGTGGGCTAGAGCCGCACGAGCATCTTCCCGATGTTGCCGCCGCGATGCATGTCCAAGAAGGCGTCGACCGCGTGGTCGAGCCCGTCGACGTAGGTCTCGCGGAACTTCAGCCGGCCCTCACGGATCCAGCCCGCCGCCTTGGTGAAGTACTCCTTCGCGAGGTCCCTGTGGTCCATGACGATGAAGCCCTGGAGCTTCAGACGCCGGGGCACGATCAGCCACATGTTGCGCGGACCAGGTGTGGCCTCCGTGGCGTTGTAGTCGGCGATCGCACCACACAGGGCGATCCGGCCGAAGTCCTTCATGTTCGCGATCGCACCCTCGAGGTGGTCGCCTCCGACGTTGTCGAAGTAGACGTCGATGCCGCCTGGGGCGTGACGTCGCAGCTGCCGCCCCACTGACTCGTCGTGGTAGTCGAACGCGCTGTCGAAGCCGAGCTCGTCCACGACGTACGAGATCTTCTCCGCCGACCCGGCGGAACCCGACCACCCGGGCGGCACCGAGGTTGCGGGCGATCTGTCCGACCAGGCTGCCCACGGCGCCGGCGGCCCCGGACACGAACACGGTGTCGCCTTCCTTCAGCCCGGCGATCCGGACCAACCCGGTGTATGCCGTGTGTCCGGGCATGCCGAGCACGCCGAGATAGGCAGACGCGGGGATCGACGAGGTGTCGATCCGTCGCACGTGGCTCGCGTCGAGGACCGCGTGCTCGCGCCAGCCGAGCTGGTGCTGGACGACGTCGCCGACCGACACGGTGTCCGACTCGGAGGCGATCACCTCGCCGACCGCACCACCGTCGAGGGGCTCGCCGATCTCGAACGGTGGGATGTAGGACTTCGTGTCGTTCATCCGGCCGCGCATGTACGGGTCGACCGACATCACGGTGTTCCGGACGAGCACCTGCCCCGGTTCCAGCTTGGGTACGTCGACCTCCACGAGCTCGAAGTTCTCGTGGGTCGGCCACCCTGAGGGGCGGGACACGAGGCGGATCTGGCGGGTGGTCTCGCTCATGCCGCCGATCCTCCCAGGCGCCTCAGCGACGGATGTCCTCGGGGCGCACCGGCCGCGGCACCGAGACGACCTCGGCGTGCAGCGCCCACTCCTCCTTGCCCAGCCGGGCGAGGGGGTCGAGCCGCGCGAACTCAGGATGTCCGTCCACGAGGACCTCCTCGGCAACCGAGATCAGCCGGACGTCCCCGAGGACGACGGTCGAGTCGCCGAGCTCGTTGGTGCTGTGCAAGGTGCACTCGATCGCCACCGGCGAGGCCGCGACCCGCGGCGGGCGGACCGTGACGCTGGGCTCCATCGTGATGTCGAGCTCGTCCGGTTCGCTCTGCTCCGGCGCGAAGCGTGCGGCGCTGTTGTTCACCTCGTGGAGCAGGGGAGCGGGGGCGAGGTTCACGACGAACTCCCCGATCTCCAGGACGTTGCGCAGGGTGTCCTTCTTCCTCACCGACGTGAACTGCACGATCGGCGGGCGCGCGCAGGCCACGGTGTAGAACGAGTGCGGCGCCAGGTTCACGACGCCCGACCCGGACACCGTGGAGACCCAGGCGATCGGTCGAGGGACGACGACGGCGGTCAACAGCCGGTACGGGTTCACGTCGGGGTCGGCGACTGAGAAGTCGGTGCGCATGACGCCGATCGTAGGTGCCGGGCGCTATGACAGAGTTCAGGCATGATCGAGGAGAACCTGCGCACCGTCGACATCACCCGGACCAGCAGAGGCGTCTACGAAGCCGTCAACCGCCACGGCGTGAAGATGGTGTTCAGCCATGACGGCGAGAAGACGTTCACGCCGGTCGAGCTGCTGCTCACCGCGATCGCCGGATGCAGCGGTGTCGACGTCGACTTCATCACCGGTAAGCGGGCAGAGCCGGACTCCTTCAAGCTGCACATCGAGGGGGAGAAGGTCCGCGACGAGGCAGGCAAGAACCACATCGCCGGGATCTCGCTCACCTTCGACATCGCTGTTCCCGGACGGAGAGGCCGGGGACGCCGCCCGAGGCGTGCTCGAGCGAGCCGTCCACCAGTCCCACGACCGCCTGTGCAGCGTCAGCCGGACGGTCGAGATCGGCACGCCCGTCGAGGTGCGGATCACCCAGCCGAGCGACCAGCCGAGCGCTTAGCCGCTCGGCGGCAGGAGTACGTCGCTGAGGTCGGCCATCCTGGTCGAACAGGACCGCTCCTGCCTCGGCCAGGGCCTCCGCGTCGACGAGCCCTCCGGTGAAGCCGTAGGCGGTCATCCCCGCGGCGACGGCTGCCCGGACGCCGTACGCACTGTCCTCGACGACCGCACAGCGGCTCGGCTCGACACCCATGCTGCGCGCGGCGTGGAGGAACAGGTCGGGGGCGGGCTTTCCGCGGGGGACCTCCGTGGCGCTGTAGATACGGCCGGCGAAGTTCTCGTCGAGCCCGGTGAGCCCCAGTGTCCGGCGCATCCGCTCGTGCGTGCCGCTCGATGCGACGCAGGTCGGCACGCCGTGCTCGCGCAGCCGCTCGACCAGATCGACCACACCGGGCACGGCCGCGAGCTCCCGGTCCCAGGCCTCGTGGATCTCACGCGTCGTCATCTCGTCGAAGACCCTCGTCCGTTCCGGGCCGAGGAGCTCCTCGAGGGCGGCCAGCTGGTCATGCGCTGGAGCGTCCGACGAAGCGTCGGACGACCTCCTCCTCGGTGTGCGGCGCACCGAGGAGGGTGAGCACACGCGCCTCCACGGCCACGGAGATCCGCTCCGAGTCCACCAGGATCCCGTCGCAGTCGAAGATCACGAGGCCCGGGGGAGAGGGGTGAGGGGCCGATGACTTCCGGGCGTCTCCTGGGTCAGTAGAGGACATGCAGGAAAACCTTTCGAAACTGTCGGTCCTGAATCCTAGGGTGGAGCGCATGTCATCACAGCCGGCCGTCGAGGCCATCGATCTCGTCAAGCGGTTCGGGGACAATACCGCCGTCGACCGCGTCAGCTTCACCGTGCCGGAAGGGACCGTGCTCGGACTGCTCGGACCCAACGGAGCGGGCAAGACCACGACCGTGCGCATGCTCACGACACTGTCCGTGCCCACGAGCGGCACCGGCCGCGTGGCCGGCCACGACGTGATCCAGCAGCCTGACGCGGTGCGTCGCAGCATGGGCCTGACCGGCCAGGCGGCCACGGTCGACGAGCTGCTGACCGCCCGGGAGAACCTCCGGCTGATCGGACGGCTCTCGGGCCTGTCACGCCGCTACGTCGCGCAGGTCACCGACAGCCTCCTCGAGCGGTTCTCGCTGGGCGACGCGGCGAACCGGACCGTCAAGACCTACTCCGGCGGGATGCGGCGACGACTCGACCTCGCGGTGAGCCTGATCGCCGCGCCGCCCGTGCTGTTCCTCGACGAGCCCACCACGGGCCTCGACCCCCGGAGCCGCTCCGAGCTCTGGGAGGTGCTGCGCGGTCTGGTTCGCGAAGGCACGACGCTCGTTCTCACGACCCAGTACCTCGAGGAGGCGGACCAGCTCGCCGACGACATCGTGGTGATCGACCGGGGGAGGGTGATCGCCGCGGGCACGCCCACCCAGCTGAAGGACCAGGCCGGCCGGGCGAGTGTCGTCGTGACCCTGACCGATGCGGCCGACCTGGTGCGGGCGACCGAGCTGGTGCGTTCGTGTTCTCCCGAGGTGCACGTCGAGCCTTCGGCGAGGCGGATCACCGCCCAGGCGGACGGCCTCGCGGACATGGGCAGGATCGGCGAGGTCATCGCGGCAAGCGGGATCCACGTCGACGACCTGGGGCTGAAGCGGCCGAGCCTCGACGACGTGTTCCTCCACCTGACAGGCCACCGGGCAGATGCGGAGTCGGAGACGCCACCACCGGGAACGACGACGCTCCGGCGACAGAGGACTTCGCGGAGGTAGTGCGATGACGACGATTCCCCAGGCAAGACCCGTGATCACCCCGCCGTCGCTGATGCGGGCTTCGGCGACCATCGTGTGGCGCAACCTGATCCACATCAAGCGGATGCCCGAGCTGCTCCTCGACGTGACGGTGCAGTCGGTGATGTTCGTGCTGCTGTTCGCCTACGTGTTCGGCGGCTCGATCGCGGTGTCCGGCTCGAGCTACCGGGAGTTCCTGCTGCCCGGGATCATGGTGCAGACCATGGTGTTCTCGTCGGCCATCGTGGCCATGGGCCTCACGAACGACCTTCAGAAGGGCATCGTGGACCGGCTGAAGTCGCTGCCGATCTCCCGGGCTTCGGTGCTCGTGGGGAGGAGCATCTCGAGCCTCATCCACTCGAGCATCGGCATCGCTGTCATGGGCGTGACCGGGCTGCTCGTCGGCTGGCGGGTTCGCACCGGTGTCGCGGACGCGACGCTGGGCTTCCTGCTCCTGCTGCTGTTCGGCTTCGCCATGATCTGGCTCGGGATCTGGGTCGGCTCGATGATGCGCACGCCTGAGGCGGTCCAGGGCCTGATGTTCACGGTGATGTTCCCGCTGACCTTCGTGGCCAACACGTTCGCGCCCACCGAGAACATGCCGAGCTGGCTGCGCACGATCGCGGAGTGGAACCCTGTGTCGTCGCTCGCCCAGGCCTGTCGTGAGCTGTGGGGGAACGCACCGGCTGCTCCGGCCGACGCGGCCTGGCCCCTCCAGCATGCGGCGCTGATGTCGGTCGGGTGGGCACTGCTGCTCACCGCTGTCTTCGCGCCGTTGGCCCTCAGTGCCTTCCGTCACCGTTCCCGGGACTAAAATGTCAGGAGTACAATAATATGTTGCGGATCGTAGTCACGAGCGTCTTCGTGGAGGACCAGGCCAAGGCGCTGGAGTTCTACACCGACGCCCTCGGGTTCGTGAAGAAGACGGACGTGCCAGTCGGTGACGCGCGGTGGCTGACAGTCGCATCCGCTGCGGACCCTGACGGCGTGGAGCTGTTGCTGGAGCCGAACGGCAACGAGGTGGCGAGGTCTTACCAACAGGGCCTGAAGGCCCAGGGCATCCCGGCGACCAGCTTCGCCGTCGACGATATCGAGGCGGAGCACCAACGGCTGGTCGGACTCGGCGTGCAGTTCGTCCAGGAGCCGACCCGGATGGGGCCGGTGACGACAGCGGTCCTGGACGACACGTGCGGCAACCTGATCCAGATCGCCCAGATGCAGTGACTCCTCTGGGGTGTGGTCAGAGGAGAGGGCAAGCGGCCCCTCTCGGACGAGGCCCTCTTCACTACTTGACATAATGTCGCTTATCGGCGAATCACCGTGAGCGTCGAGAGGGGCAGCAGAGGTCTCCGGACGCTCACGCGAGCGTTGCCGCAGTACGCCGTTCTGCGGGACTGCATCTGTGGTGCCGGCTGCCGTCACGGCGACCAGCTGCACGATGCGCCTGTCGCGCCGCGGCTTCGCTGAGCGCCGTCACGCCGGAAATGCCGTCCGGGAACGCCGCGACGTCGGCCGGCAGGTCGCTCAGAATCGCTCTGACAGAACTGTCGTGCGCAGGACCTGGTGTCGTCGAGAGCCTCGAGGTGCGACATCAAGGCGGCTCCTCCGAAACCCCTTCCCCAGCAGGAATCGGCATGTTTGCCGCATACCGGGGATTATGCAGGAAACATCAGGGGAGTCTGATCGGTCGTCCGCGGCGTCTGTCGGTGGCCGCAGATAACGTCCCGTCGCGTGGAGCACAACCCTTTGGTCATCGACGCGATAGACGGCTGGTTCCTGGCGCGGGCCCCCCGCAAGGACTCCCCGCACACCAGGGCTGCCTACGAACGCGACCTGGCCGCGATCTGCCAGGCGGTCTCCACCCACGTCGGCCGCCCGGTCGACGAGCTGCGCATCGGTGAGCTGACCCTGCGTGTGTTGCGGAACGCCTTCGCTACGTGGTCCGCAGGGAGGGCTGCCGCAACCGTCCGGCGGGCGCACTCGACCTGGTCCGGCTTCTTCGAGTACCTCGTCTCCGAGGAGCACCTGGCAGGCTCCCCCATGCCCGGCGTGGCGAAGCCCAAGGCGCCGCGCCGTCTCCCGAAACCGTTCGCCGAGGACGACGCGGCCCGGATCGTGCGGGTGCTCACCGACAGCTCGGTGCGGCGTCGCGACCCCTGGCCCGAGCTCGACGCCGCGGTGGTGCTGACCGCGATGGTCACCGGCGTGCGTGCTGCTGAGCTCCTGGCCGTGGACATCGGCGACGTCACCCGCACGAGTGGAAACGAACGGGTGCGGGTCCTCGGCAAGGGCGAGGCCGAACGGTCGGTTCCGGTCGAGCCGGCGCTGCTCGACATCCTGGCGACGTACCTGGACAGCCGTCGGGAGCGTTTCCCGGGGAGTGCCCGTCAACGCGGGGTCACCGCGCCCGAGGACCCCTGGGCGTGGTGGCGCAAGACCGACCCGCTGTTCGTGGACCGCACCGGGGAACGGATGCAGATCGGTGCGCTGCAGTACCTCGTGGAGCTGGTCTACCGCGACGCAGGCGTCAACGCGTCGAGGGCCCGCGGTGCGCTGGTGCACGCGCTCCGGCACACGGCCGCGACCCGGCTGGTGGAGCGCGGCGCAACGGCGGTGGAGCTGATGGACTTCCTGGGTCACCGGTCGCTGTCCACCTCGCAGGGATACCTCTCGGCGACAGCCGCAAGCGTGCGCACCGCGGCTGCCCGCTCCCCCGTCTACGGGCTGCTCCTGGCGCAGACAGACGAGGATGCCGCCGGACCGCCGTCCCGCTGCGGACTTCCGCTGCCCAAGCGGATCGAGACTGAGCGACAAAACGGTCAAATCGGATTCGTGATTTTGCGCAGGTCATGGACAGTACGATCAGCCCAGAACGACAGTTATGGGGGCCACACATGACCAGCGTCTCCACGCGTCGGTCCGGGACGGCCCGGGCCTCGGTGATGAGTCCGGCGCCTCGCGACATCTGGCAACAGGTCCTCGCCTCCGACCCCGCGGCAACGGTCCAGCAGACGCCGGAATGGTTCGATGCGATCGCACGCGTGAGTGGCCACACCGACGCGAGCCGGTTCTACGCCCTACCGGACGGGCGGCAGCTCGTCGTGCCGATCCTGCGCAAGGCGCCGTTGCCCGGTGTGCACCTCGACGCCTCCTTTCCCGCCAACTACGGCCAGGGCGGGATCATCGCCAGCGGAGGAATCCGCGACTCCGATGTCCGGCACGTGCTGACCGATCTCAAGCACACGTCGGCGGTCAGCACCCGGCTCGGCTGCAACCACGACACAGCCGAGCACTGGGCGCGAGGTGCCGTCCCCGGCGTACTCAAGCTGCCGCACCGGATGGAGGTGATCGACCTCCAGGGCGGCTTCTCCCAGGTATGGGAGCGGGGTTTCCGGTCCTCCGCCCGCAGGAAGGTCCGCAAGGCTGAGCGTTCCGGGGTCGTCGTGGAACGCGACACAACGGGTCGCCTGGTGCCCGCCTTCTACGATCTCTACCTGGCTTGGACGGACCGGCGAGCCGAGGAGTCGGGCGTGCCGCAGGCACTGGCGCGACGGATGGCCCGCAGGCGTGAGCCCTTCGAGAAGTTCGAGGCCGTCGCGGCGGCGCTCGGAGACCGCTGCCGGGTGTGGCTCGCCAGCCTCGAAGGTGAGCCGGTCGCCGGCATCATCACACTCGTGCACGGCAGGCACACGATCTGCTGGCGCGGCTACGCCAGGAAGGAGCTGGCGAGCCCCGTGGCCGCCACCAACCTGCTCGAGAGGCTGGCCATCGAGGACGCCTGCGAGGCCGGCTGCAGCTTCTACAACCTGGGTCAGTCCGGCGGTGTCGTCGAGCTCGAGCGGTTCAAGCAGTCCCTCGGTGCGACGCCACGCGTCAGCCTCGAGTACCGGATCGAGAGGATGCCGGTGACCAAGTTCGAGGAGCTCAGGGACCGCCTCGAGGCGCAGGTGTCGCGGCAGCTCAGCCGCCATGCGGCCGGCGCACCAGTCGGGGCCTGACTCTCGGCTAGCCGGTGGAGGGATCGTCGAGCAGTGCACGAATGGCTCGGATCGACTCCGCCGTGTCCCGGTGCACGATGGCGTGCCAGCCGAGCACGCGTGCCGCATCGACGGCACGCTCCTGGTCGTCGAGGAAGACGATCTCGTGCGGCTGCGCGCCGACGCGTTGCTCGGTGAGCCGGTAGACAGCCGGGTCAGGCTTCGCCAGTCCGACCTCGTGGGAGTAGATGATCAGGTCGACGAGCTCCTCGAACCCGTACCTGCGCTGCTCCTCACGACGTGCGCCGTCTGCGGAGTTGCTCAGGATCGCCGTGGTGTACGCCGGACGCAGCGATGCCGCGAAGTCACGCAGCTCCACATCGAGCTCGCCGCAGTAGGCGTCCCACAGCTCGGCCATCATCTCGTCGGCCTGCCCGTCGTCGAGTCCGAGCGCCCCGGCGTACATCTGACGCATCTGCGCCTCGGACACCTCGCCGAGGACCACCTCGCCGGGCGGTTCGTGCTCGGCCACCGACGCCGCGAAGTGTCCCGCCGGCAGGTTCATCCGGCGTTCCCACCGGCCGATCCAGATCTCCGGCCAGGCGTCGTCGTCGACCCGCTCCAGGACGCCGCCGATGTCGAACACGACCGCCTTGATCGCCATGCCCCGCTCCCCACGTGTGGACGACGGAGTCACCCCGCCGTGGTTGACATAACTGCCGCCGGCGCCCAGCGCCTCAGCGCCCGGGCCCAGGGCCTCAGGGCTGCAGCAGCACCTTGATCGCGCGGCGCTCGTCCATCGCCCGGTATCCCTCGACCACGTCGTCGAGCGGCAGTGTGAGGTCGAAGACCTTGCCGGGGTCGATCGCGCCCGAGAGCGTCCGCTCCAGCAGGTCCGGAAGGTAGGCACGCACCGGCGCCATTCCGCCCGCGAGGCCGACGTTCTTGGAGAACATCCGCCCGACGGGAAGCTTGACGCCGTGCGGGACACCCACGAACCCGACCGTCGACCCCGGACGGGCGATGGAGAACGCGGTGCGCATGGACTGGTCGGTGCCGACGCACTCGAGCACCGCGTCCGCGCCCACGCCGTCGGTCATGTCGAGGATCCGCTGCTCGCCTTCCTCGCCACGCTCCTCGACGATGTCGGTCGCACCGAACTCGGTGGCGAGCTTCTGACGCGACTCGTGCCGTGACATCGCGATCACGCGCTCAGCGCCGAGCTGCGCCGCGGCGAGGACGCCCGACAGGCCGACGGCCCCGTCGCCGACGACCACTGCCGTCGAGCCAGGACGGACCTGGGACGCGACAGCCGCGTGCCAGCCGGTCGCCATCACGTCGGTGAGCGCCAGCAACGACGGGACCAGCGACTCGTCCGGCATCCCGTCGGTCTTCACCATGCTGCCCTCGGCCTGGGTCACCTTGGCGTACTCGCCCTGGCCGCCCTTCGTGAAGCCGACGTTGCGGCACCCGGAGGTCATCCCCGCGAGACAGTGCGGGCAGGTGTTGTCAGAGTGGCAGAACGGCACGATGACGAAGTCGCCAGGCTTGAACGACCTCACCTCCGAGCCGACCTCCTCGACGACACCGACCATCTCGTGCCCGATCGGGTCCCCGGGCGTGATGTCGTTCTCTCCGCGGTAGGGCCACAGGTCCGAGCCACAGATACAGGCTGCGACCACCTTGATGACTGCGTCCGTCGGAGCGTCGATGGTCGGGACCGGCCGGTCCTCGAGGCGGATGTCCCTGGTGCCGTGAATGGTGGTTACTCGCATGCGAATCATCCTGTCACGCCGTTCCAGGAGGCCTCGTCGACGGTCGCGGCCCGCCCACCCTGGGACAAACCGCAGAGCACGTACGGCAGACTCCACGCCCATGACTGACGACTGGAAGCGCGACCGTGTGGGTGCGGCGTTGCGGGGCGAGAACCCGACCGTGCTGGCGAGACTCGAGGCAGGCTTCGCCGTCATCGGCGACGTGCAGTTCCTGCCGGGCTACTGCGTCTTCATCACCGACACCCCGGGCGTCGACCGGCTCACCGACCTCCCGCGTGCGCAGAGACATGCGTTCCTGGCCGGCGCCGAGACACTGGCGGAGGCCGTGCAGAACGTGTGCTCCCGGCGCGACCCGGACTTCCGCCGGATCAACCTCGAGATCCAGGGCAACTACGACGCCTTCCTTCACGCGCACGTCTGGCCCAGGTACGAGTGGGAGGGTCCCGAGCACGTCTGGCGACCTGTCGCGCTGCACCCGCTCGAGCGGTGGCGCTCCCCTCTCCCCCACACCGTCCTAGGGCCGCAGCACGAAGATCTCCGCCGAGAATTGGGGAAGGAGCTCGCGTCGCTGACAGCGATATCTCATATATGAGATACAGTGACGCGCATGAGTGAGGACTACCTGAGCCGGATCGGCAACCTGATCCGCGATGCCCGCAAGCACCGCGGCTGGACCCAGTCACAGCTCGCCGAGGTGCTCTCCACGAGCCAGAGCGCGGTGAACCGGATCGAACGCGGCCACCAGAACCTCAGTCTAGAGATGCTCGCGCGGATCGGCGAGGCACTCGACTCCGAGATCGTATCCCTCGGCGGCGGCCCCACCCATCTCCGGGTGTCGGGGCCCACCACCCTCACCGGGAGCATCGAGGTCAAGTCGTCGAAGAACGCCGGAGTCGCGCTCCTCTGTGCGTCCCTGCTGAACCGGGGGCGTACGACGCTGCGCAAGGTCGCTCGGATCGAGGAGGTGAACCGGCTCCTCGAGGTCCTCAACAGCATCGGTGTGGAGACGCGATGGCTCAACGCGGAGAACGACCTCGAGATCATCCCGCCGGCCGAGCTCGACCTCACGAAGATCGACGAGGAGGCGGCTCGTCGTACCCGCTCGATCATCATGTTCCTCGGCCCGCTGATGCACCGCGAGGACGTCTTCGAGCTGCCCTACGCCGGTGGCTGCGACCTGGGCACACGCACCGTCGAGCCGCACATGGCGGCGCTGCGGCCGTTCGGGCTCGACGTCAAGGCGACCGAGGGCAGCTACCACGCCACCGTGAACCGGGCCATCACGCCGTTGCGGCCGATCGTGCTGACCGAGCGCGGCGACACCGTGACCGAGAACGCCCTGCTCGCGGCCGCACGCCACGACGGGGTCACCGTGATCCGCAACGCGAGCCCGAACTACATGGTCCAGGACCTGTGCTTCTACCTGGAGAAGCTCGGCGTGAAGATCGACGGCGTCGGCACGACGACGCTGACCGTGCACGGGGTCCCGGAGATCGACGTGGACGTCGACTACGCCCCGTCCGAGGACCCGATCGAGGCGATGTCGCTGCTCGCGGCGGCCGTCGTCACCGAGTCCGAGATCACGATCGAGCGGGTCCCGATCGAGTTCCTGGAGATCGAGCTCGCGCTGCTCGAGGAGATGGGCTTCAACTACCACCGCGGTGACGAGTACGTCGCCGCGAACGGCCAGACCCGGCTCGTCGACATCACGACGAAGGTCTCCGAGCTGCACTCCCCCATCGACAAGATCCACCCGATGCCGTTCCCCGGCCTCAACATCGACAACCTGCCGTTCTTCGCGATCATCGCAGCGGTCGCCGAGGGGCAGACGCTGCTCCACGACTGGGTGTACGAGAACCGGGCCATCTACCTGACCGAGCTCACCAAGCTCGGGGCCCAGGTGAAGCTGCTCGACCCGCACCGGGTGATGATCGAGGGCCCGACCCGCTGGTCCGGCGCCGAGGTCGTGTGCCCGCCGGCGCTGCGTCCCGCGGTGGTCATCCTGCTCGCGATGCTCGCGTCGAAGGGTACGTCGGTGCTCCGCTCGGTCTACGTCATCAACCGCGGCTACGAAGACCTCGCGACGAGGCTGAACTCGCTCGGAGCCCGCATCGAGACCTTCCGGGACATCTGAGGTCTCGACACCCCGTGGCTGTCTAGCCGAAGAGCGTCTCGATGAAGGAGCGCGCCCGCGGCTTGGCCGGCGGCGGCGCGGTCATGTCCGCGGTGATCCTCGGCAGCGGTTCGGTGTGGTGGATGCCGGCGTTGCGATGCCAGTCGACCTCAGCCTCGATGAGGCTCCCGAGGTCCGCCCGGTCGAGGAAGATGCCCTCGCAGGACTTGCAGCGAGCCACCTCGGCGTCGCCGAAGTTCCGCGACTCCATGCCGGTTCCACACTTGGGGCAGGTCATCTCGTCCACGTTCCGACGGTACCGCGAGGTTCCAACCGTGTCCGGGAACCTGGCGGTAACGAGCCCCGGATCGGTGCAGACCTGAGTACGACGACGGATGCATCGCGGTGTCGGCTCGACGAGGATGGGCAGATGCCCGTCAAATGCAGGCCCACCACCTGAACGCCGTGGATACTTCTCAGGTGACGCGTCCCCGAACCGGTTACCCCTACCTCGACGCGGTCTGCGACCGTCCCGGGGCGGTGCTGGCCTTCGCCCACCGAGGGGGCGCCTACCACCCGGAGATCGAGGGCCTCGAGAACTCGCTCCGCGCCTTCCGGCACGCCGTGGACCTCGGCTACACCTACCTCGAGACCGACGTGCACGCCACCCGCGACGGCGGGCTCTTCGCCTTCCACGACGCGGCGCTGGACCGGGTCACCGAGGAGCGCGGCGCCGTGGCCGACCTCAGCTCCTCCGACGTGGGACGCGCCCTGATCGGCGGCCGTGAGCAGATACCCACCATGGCGTCACTGCTGGAGGAGTTCCGCCACATCCGGTTCAACATCGACATCAAGTCGGACGCGGCCGTGGAGCCCCTGGCCGACCTGGTCCGTGCCACCGGGGCACACGACCGGGTCTGCGTCGGGGCGTTCTCGGAGCGCCGGATCACGACCTTCCGCCGGCTGGTGGGGCGGCGTGTCGCCACCGCGGCCGGGCCGCTCGAGGTGGCGCTGTTCCGCGCGCTCCCGGCGGCCCGTCTGGTCGACGTACTGGCCCGCCGCGGAGCCGCGGCGCTCCAGGTGCCTCACCGGCGCAAGGGCGTCACCATACTCACCCGCGGTCTCATCAGGCGGGCCCACGCCCTCGGGCTGCACGTCCACGTGTGGACCGTCGACGACCCGACGCAGATGCACGAGCTGCTCGACCTGGGTGTCGACGGCGTGATGACCGACCGAACCGACCTGCTGCGTGACGTCCTCGTCGACCGAGGCCAATGGATGGGAGCACCGAGATGACGGACAGCACGCCAGGTGGGGTTGGCGGCCCTGTGGGGATCGCCGACCTCGCGCCGCTGGCCGGCGCAAGGAGCAACGGGCCTGGTACTGGTACGACTGGGCCAACTCGGCCTACGTCACGACCGTCGCGACGGTCCTGTTCGCGCCTTACCTGATCTCGGTCGCGGAGAAGGCGGCGTGCGGGTACGTCGGCACCACCGACGGCCCCTGCCACACCGACCTGCGGTGCTCGGCCTCGCGGTCTCGCCCGGGTCGCTCGTCGCTACGTCGATCACGCTCGCCACGCTCGTGTCCGCACTCGTGCTCCCGGTCGTCGGCGCCGCGGCCGACCGGTCGTCGCGCAAGAAGCACGTCATGGCGGGGTTCGCCTGGATCGGAAGCCTGTTCGCGGACTCATGTTCTTCGTGTCGGAGTCGACTGGCAGCTCGGTGCCGCTGCTGCTGTTCGTCGCGAACATCTGCCTCGGGCTCGTCGCTGGTCGTGTACGACGCGATCCTGTGCGAGATCGCCACGCCCGACGAGCGGGACCGGGTCTCCTCACGAGGGTGGGCGCTGGGCTACCTCGGCGGTGGCCTGCTGCTGGCGGTCAACCTCGCCATGGTCACGATGCACGAGAGCCTGGGGCTCTCCACCGGCATGGCGGTGCGGATCAGCCTGTTGTCCGCCGCGGCCTGGTGGGCGGGCTTCACGCTCGTGCCCTACCTCGGCATCCACAACCGCCCCGCCGTCGCGGTCGTGCCGGAGCAGGGGGGCCTGGTGCGGCAGAGCTTCGGCCAGCTGTTCGCCACGCTTCGCGACCTGCGCAACTACCCGGTGACGCTGACCTTCCTCCTTGCCTACCTGTTCTACAACGACGGCATCCAGACCGTGATCGTCTCCGCGTCGACGTACGGGGAGAAGCAGCTCGGCTTCGGCACCTCCACGCTGATCGCCACCATCCTGATGGTGCAGTTCGTCGCCTTCGGCGGCGCGCTGCTGTTCGGCAAGATCGCCGAGCGCGTCGGCAGCCGGAAGGTGATCCTGGCAGGGCTCGTGATCTGGATGGTCGTGGTCGCGACGGCGTACGTGCTCCCGGTCGGGCAGGTCGCGCCCTTCCTGGCCCTCGCCGTGGGGATCGGCCTCGTGATGGGCGGCACCCAGGCGCTCTCCCGGTCGTTCTTCAGCCTGTTGATCCCCCGCGGCCGCGAGGCGGAGTACTTCAGCCTCTACCAGGCGGCCGAGCGTGGCACGAGCTGGCTGGGCACCCTGGTCTTCGGCGTCGTGCACCAGATGACCCACTCCTACCGGCCGGCGATCTTCGCGCTCGTCGTCTTCTTCGTCGTCGGCGGGCTGCTGTTGTGGAGAGTCGACCCCGAACGCGGGATTCGGGAGGCCGGAAACGTGGCGCCCTCGGTAGTCTGATCATCTGGGCGCGTCCGTCGGCGTGGCACGCACCACGCCAGCGCTCCGGCTGACCACGTGTAGCACCTACGGAGACGGGTACGAGGTGTGATGAACCACAGCGCGCACCGCGGCGTTCGGGAATCACCGGCGCCTCTGCGTCGTTGGACCTAGGAAGAGCACGATCCGTCCGGACGGCGCTGAAGGCTGTCCGAGGATACGTACACGGGGAACCAGACATCCAGGGAGGTGGCTCGATGGGAGAGCGCACTTTGCGTGGCGCCCGCCTCGGGGGCCAGAGCTTTGAGGACGAGCGCGGCATCGAGTTCGCTGCGCGCCAACAGGTCGGCTACAAGTGTCCCCAGGGGCACGAGTTCGAGATCACCATGTCGGTGGAGGCCGAGGTGCCGGCGGTGTGGGAGTGCCCGCGCTGCGGCGCGGAGGCGCTGAGCACCAGTGGGATCACGCGCGAGGAGAAGGTCGAGAAGCCGGTGCGCACGCACTGGGACATGCTTCTCGAGCGTCGCTCCATCAAGGAGCTCGAGGACATCCTGAGCGAGCGGCTCGAGCTGCTCCGCGGCGGAGAGATCGGGCCTGCGCACCTGCACCGCGCCGGCAGCAAGAAGCCGAAGCCCAAGAAGACGGCCTGACCGAGCTACCTCCGGTCGACGGCTAGTCGACGACCTCGCCCTGGACCACAGAATCAGGTCCGGGGCTTTGTCGTGTCCGGGGGCCGGCGAACGACGACGGACCGCCGGCTCCGATGAACTTCCGGGCGATGACCGCGGTGAGCACCCGCCGGGCCAGCGGCCTCGTGAACGGCAGGATGAAGAAGAAGCCGAAGACGTCGGTGATGAACCCCGGTGTGAGCAGCAGGGTGCCGCCGACCAGCACCAGGACCCCGTCGGCGAGCTCGCGAGCAGGCATCCGGTACGACGCGAGCGCGTCGCGCAGCGCCCGCCACGCGGCGGCGCCCTCTCGCTTGAGCAGAGCCGCACCCAGCAGGCTGTCGACGACCAGGAGGAGAACCGTCCACCAGGCGCCGATCGCCTGGCCGATCTGGATGACCATGTAGATCTCCAGCAGCGGCACGACCACGAACAGCACGGCGAGCAGACCCCAGGGGCCCCGTCGTCTCATGCCCTACACCTCCGGTTGCGACGCGACGTCACCTTCGAGAGTACGTCGCCCGCCTGCCGGCGCCGCTCGTGAAGCCCCCACCGGGTGATCCGCCGCAAGGACTCGACCGCGACATCCGGGCTCATCTTGGACTCGCCGCGCTCGCGCTCCACGAACTCGATCGGGACCTCCCGGACCCGCAGCCCCGCCTCCACCGTCCGCCACGCCAGGTCGGCCTGGAAGCAGTACCCGACGGACCGCACGCTCGGCAGGTCGATCTTCTCCAGGGTCGCGCGCCGGAACAGCCGGAACCCGCCCGTGGCGTCTCGCACCGGGATCCCGAGCAGCATGCGGGTGTAGAGGTTCCCGCCGCGAGAGAGCGCCTTGCGGGTCCACGGCCAGTTGACGACAGCGCCGCCGGGGACCCAGCGCGACCCGAGCACCAGGTCGGCGTCCTCCAGGGCGGCGAGCAGTCTGGGCAGCTCCTCGGGCTGGTGTGACCCGTCGGCGTCCATCTCACCGATGACGTCGTAGCCCCGCTCCAGGGCGACCCTGAACCCGTGCAGGTAGGCCGCGCCGAGTCCCTCCTTCGCCGTCCGGTGCACCACCGTCACGTGCGGGTCTCCCGCCGCCAGGCGCTCGGCGATCCGGCCGGTGCCGTCGGGCGAGCCGTCGTCGACGACCATCACGTCGACCTCCGGGAGGGCTGCGCGCGTCCGGCCCACGATCCACTCGATGTTGTCGGCCTCGTTGTAGGTAGGCACGACGATCACGACCCGACCCGTTGTCATGCCTCTTCTGCTCCCACGGCGACCGTCGGCCGGAGACCGTCTCCGCCCGATCCGCCACCACTCCGGCGCCGACGATAGCCGAGCGCGAGCGCCATGGAGACCGAGATCGCTGCACCGAGGGTCAGGAGCATCTCGATCGGCTGCCCCCATCGCATGGCGGGGGTCTCCCCGTCGAACAGTGGCAGGGTCCGGGTGAGCACAGACGTGGTCCGGGTGGCGGCGCGCTCGATCACCTGCCCGTCGGGGGCGATCATCCCCGAGACGCCGTTGGTCGCCGCCACGACGACGTACCTGTGGGTCTCGATGGCGCGAAGCCTGGAGATCGCGAACTGCTGCTCGATCTGCCCGGTGCCCATGTAGGTCGCGTTGTTGGTCTGGACGACGACCAGGTCGGCGCCGCCCTTGATGACGTTGCGGAGCAGCCCGTCGTAGGCGACCTCGAAGCAGATCACGTCGCCCACGGTGGTCGGGCCGAGGGACAGGACTCCGGGACGCCTGCCCGGCACCATGTCGCGAGGGATCTGGTCCAGCCTTCGGATGTACCGGGCGAGCACGTCGCGGAAGGGGATGTACTCGCCGAAAGGCACCGGGTGGGTCTTGGAGTACCGCTCCACCGGACCGGTGCCCGGCTCCCAGACGATGCCCTGGTTGTAGACGTCCTCGGGCTGCCGACCGGCGACCATCGCGCCGACGAGAACGGGCGCGCCGACCGCGTCCACCGCACCCTGGATGTCGGCGTAGACAGTGGGGTCGCTGAACGGGTCGATGTCGGTGGAGTTCTCCGGCCAGATCACGAGGTCCGGTGCCGGGCGTCGCCCGGCAGCGACCCGCTCGGCGAGCTGGTGCGTCGCCGCGACGTGGTTGTTCAGCACCGCCCGTCGCTCGGCGAACGCCTCCATGCCCTCCCCCGGCACGTCGCCCTGGACCGCGGCCACCGAGACCGACCGCGAGGGGTCCACGCTCGGCGACGGGCTCTCGGACCGGATAACGCCACCGGACACCGCCAGCAGGCTCGGCACCAGCACGGCGGCCACGCCTCGCACGGGGGTACGGCGGGCCTGCAGCACCGCCCAGGCGAGGGACGTCCCGACGAGCGCGACGGCGAAGGTCACTCCGGCCGACCCGACGTACTCGAAGAGCGGCGCGACGGGTGTGTCCACGGTGGCGAAGGCCAGCCTGCCCCAGGGGAAGCCTCCGAACGGCACGGCGGAGCGCAGCGCCTCCGCCGCCACCCAGAGCATCGCCGTCCACAGCGGCCACCAGGGCAGTCGCTGCACGAGGGCGCCACCGAGGCCCAGCAGCCCGTAGAAGGTCCCCTCGGTCAGCGAGAGTGCGATCCACGCGTCGACGCCGATCACCTGCAGCCAGGGCAGCAGGACGAGCATGAACGTGGTCCCGAAGACGGCGCCGGCGAGGAAGCCCCTGCCCGGGGTGAGCCCTCGGACCAGCAGGCTCAGGCCGGCGACACCGAACGGAAGAAGGTAGACGAGCGCGAAGGGCTCGAAGGAGATCGCCACCAAGGTGCCCGCCACGGCGGAGAGGACCAGGCGAAGGACCAGGGGCATGAAGCCAAAGTACCCGGCGGGGGGTCGCGAGGAGGTCGGGCCCTTCGGACCGAACCTGTACCCACTGGCTGTGGGCCACGGGTCCGTTGTCTACTGGGCGCCGACCTCCTCGCGTGTCCTGGCCCTGTGCCTGCGACACCGACCTCCGGGAACAGCGTGCCCCAGGTTCGTGGTACCCGACCTGGTCACGTGGCCACCTGGACGTCGATGCGCTGACACAGCCTGCATGGCAGGACCAAGGAGACTGTAGGTCAGACCGTGCGTCTCGTCACAGAAACCTCGAAACATTTCTTTTCGGGCGCGGCGTGTCACGTTGCGACACGCTGCCAGGGCGTGCGTCGGCAGGGCGGAGTCCGGCGCGCTCACGGAGGTCACCGGCTGAACCGCAGCCGGGCCGAACCTAAGGGACGACGACGGTGCCGGTCGCCGTGGTCGCCACGATGGGCTCCTCGAGCACCTCGGCGGCCGACTCGGACCGCTCCGGACGACCGCGCGCGATCACCTTGGCGGTGAAGTCGATCGTCCGGGACCGCCGGCCGACACGTACCACCTCCGCGGTCACCTCGACCACGTCACCGGCACGCACCGGCGCTCGGAACTGCACGTCGGAGTAGGACGCGAAGAGTCCCTCGTCCCCGTCGGTACGGATGCAGACCTCCGTCGCGACGTCGCCGAACATGCCCAGGGAGTAGGCCCCGTCGACCAGGTTGCCGGCGTAGTGGGCGTGGGAGTAGGGGACGTAGCGGCGGTGGGTCACCGTCAGCCCGAGCCGTTCGTCGCTCCCCCCGGTCTGCTGCACTGCGTCATCCACTGCGGCATTCACTGGGGTCTGCACCTGCTCCTACTCGTCTCAGGCATCGGCGGTCACCTTGGCCTGACGCTTGGTGATGATCGCGTCGGTGAGGTAGCTGGCCACCTCGCCCGGCGTCGTACCTCGCGCGAAGACCCGGTCCACCCCGAGCTCGTCCGCCATCGACTCGTCGAACCGTGGGCCGCCGACGATGAGCAGCGGCCGCCTGTCCGAGGGGTAGGCCTCGCGGAAGGCCGCCGACATCTCCTTGGTGTTGAGGATGTGGGCGTCGCGCTGGGTCACCACCTGCGAGACGAGCACCGCGTCGGCTCCTTCCTCCTGGGCACGCGCCACCAGCTCGGGCACGGAGACCTGGGCGCCGAGGTTCACGACGTCGATCTCGCTGTAGTACTCGAGCCCCTTCTCCCCGGCGAAGCCCTTGATGTTCATGATCGCGTCGATGCCGACCGTGTGGGCGTCGGTGCCGATGCACGCGCCGACGACGACGAGCTCACGCCGCAGGCCGCGCTTGATCGCCGAGTTGACCTCCTTTGGGGTGAGCAGCGGGAAGTCACGCTCCACCACCGTCACCTTGGAGGTGTCCACGAGGTGGTTGACCCGGCCATAGACCACGAAGAACGTGAACTCGGGACCCATCGGCTTGGCGTGCACGACCAGGGCCGGGTCCATGCCCATCTTGTTCGCCAGCTGGGCGGCCGCGCCCTCGGCGGTCTTCGAGTGGGGCATCGGCAGAGTGAAGGACAGTTGCACCATGCCGTCACCGGTCGTGTCGCCGTATGGCCGCAGGACGCGGTGGGTTGAGCCTGTCGAAGCCGTCATCGCTCCCCCTCGAGGATCTCGGTTGCCGGGTTGAAGTAGTCCGGGGCCTTCTCTGCCACGCCGTCCAGGCCGCGGCCCGCGTCGGCCGGGCGCCGCATCAGGCCGAAGGTGCCGTCGGCGATGGCCTCGAGCAGGCCGTGCTTGCCCTCGTGGGCGACGATCCTCTCGAGCAGCTCGATGCTCTCGCCGAGGACCTGGCGGGCACGTTCGGCGATGAACCCGTCGGGGGCGGGGCGGAAGTCCTCGTGGAGGTTGCCGGCGGCGTTGAGGACGTACCTGACGTTCTGCAGGGCGAGGTCACGGTCGGAGAGCCAGGGCGTCACGACGGCCTCGGTCATCATGCCGACGAGCAGGATGCCCTGCCCGGTGAGTGCGCCCGCGAGGTTGAAGAACCCGTCCAGCAGGTAGCCGCGGAAGATGTCCCCGGTCATGTGACGGGTCGGCGGCATCCACTTCAGCGGCGCCTCGGGGAACAGCTCCCGGGCGAGAAGGGCGTGCGCGAGCTCCATCCGGAAGCTGTCCGGCAGCTCGGGGTCGATCTCGAAGGCGTGGCCGAGACCGAGCTGCCAGTCCTCGAGCCCCGCCTCCTTCGCAAAGTACTCGTTGAGGAGCTGTGACGTGGTGACCGTGTGCGCGGCCTCCACCGCGTCGGCGGTGGTGAGGTAGTTGTCCTCGCCGGTGTTGATGATGATGCCTGCCCGGGCGTGAACCTGGCGGCTGAACCGCTGGTCCACGAACGTGCGTACGGGGTTGATGTCGCGGAAGAGGATGCCGTACATCGAGTCGTTCAGCATCATGTCGAGCCGCTCGAGGCCGGCCAACGCGGCGATCTCGGGCATGCAGAGACCGGAGGCGTAGTTCGTGAGGCGGACGTACCGTCCGAGCTCGGCGCTGGACTCGTCCAGGGCGGCCCGCATCAGCCGGAAGTTCTCCTGCGTGGCGTAGGTGCCAGCGAAGCCCTCCCGGGTGGCGCCCTCGGGCACGTAGTCCAGCAGCGACTGACCGGTGGACCGGATCACCGCGATCACGTCGGCGCCCTCCCGGGCGGCCTGCTGCGCCTGCGGGATGTCCTCGTAGATGTCACCTGTCGCCACGATCAGGTAGATCCACGGCTGCTGCTTCGGGTCCCCCCACCGCTTGACCAGCCGCTCTCGCTCACGCCGTCGCGCGTCCACCTTCTTCAGGCCCGCGCCGACCTGCTTGCGCGAGGCCGAGCGCGCCCGGGTGAGGTCCCTGCCCTCGGGGACCCGGAAGCGCACCGAGCCGGCGGCCGCCTTCTGGGCGAGCACGGCCACGTCGTCGGCCTCCCCGCGCACGAGCGCATCCCAGACGGGGAGCGCGACACCGTGCTCGATCCCCACGTCTCCGCGCACGGCGTCGAGGAGCCGGTTCACCCAGGGGATGCCGTCGGCGTCGGCGCCTTGGAGGCCGGCCAGCCGCAGCGTCGCGCGCTCCACCGAGACGGTGGTGTGCTGCTGGGCCAGCTTGACGATGGGGCGGCCGACCTGACGGGCCAGCGACCGTGCCTTGCGGACGGTGGCCGGGTCCAGGTCGAGCTTGCCCCGGGGGCGGCGGGTGGTCATCCAAGTGCTCCTGGTTCTTCGTAGGCGACCTCGCCGCCCACCACGGTCATCACGCAGGTGGGCAGGGCGAGGTCGGGGTGCAGGTCGGGCAGGTGGGGTACGCCGGCGCGCGGGTCGGTCGACCAGGCAGCCACCCGGGCGTCCGGGGTCTGCACGACGAGGTCTCCCTCGACGTCCCAGACGGCGATGCTGGCCGGAGCGCCGAGCGCGATCACGCCGCCCTCGTCACGGCGGGCCGCGCGCCAGCCGCCACGGGTGTGGGCGTTGAACGCGGCGCGCACGGTGAGCCGCTCTGACTCGTTGTGATGCTGGGCGGCGGCGCGGACGGCGGCCCAGGGGCCGAAGGCGGTGACGGGCGAGTCGGAGCCGAAGGCGAGCGCGACCCCGGCACGGTTCAGGGAGGCGTACGCGTTCATGGGGAGCGCCCGCTCCTCCCCCAGCCGCTGGGCGTACAGCGACCCGGGTGCGCCCCAGAGCTCGTCGAAGACCGGCTGGACGCTGGCGGTGACGCCGAGCTGGCCGAGGACGGCCATGTCCTCGGGGCCGGCCATCTCGAGGTGCTCGAGCCGGTGGCGTCCTCGCACGATCGCGGGTGCGCCGACGATCTCGGCGGCCAGCTTGAAGCCCTCGACGACCGCGGCGGTCGCCCGGTCGCCGATGACGTGGAACCCGGCCTGGATGTTCGCCTTGGTGCAGGCCACGACGTGGTCACGCACCTGCTCGCTCGAGAGGTAGAGGTGGCCGGAGGTGGCCGCGTCGGCGTACGGCGCCTTCATGGCTGCCGTGCGTGACCCGATGGCACCGTCCATGCAGAGATCCCCGGCGGCTCCGACGCAGCCGAGCTCGATCGCGGTGTCGACGTCCTCGAGTGCGCCCCAGTAACCGACCACCTCGGGCAGCGTCGCGATCGTGCGGAGCCCGGTGACCGTCGCGAAGTCCTCCGGCGGCGAGAGGTGCGGTGCACCCAGCTCGTGGACCATGCCGATCCCCTGACGAGCCGCCTCCAGGAGGGCCTGGCGGATCGCGTCCTCTCGGGCAGAGGCAGGAACCAGTGCGAACATCGCCTCTCGGACGAGGTGGTGCGCGTCGCGGGCGCAGAACCCGGAGGCGTCGTACCCGTCCGCGTCGACCGCAGCAGGAGCGGCGTCGAGCAGCGCCGACGACACGACGGCCGAGTGCACGTCGACCCGCGCCAGGTACGCCGGGCGGGCCCCGACGGCCCGGTCGACCTGCTCCCGGGTGAAGGTCCTGCCCTCCGGCCACTGGGTCTCGTCCCATCCGTAGCCCAGCACGATCGGGAAGCTCGACGACGCCGCGAACGAGGCCAGCGCGTCGAGCGCGTCGACCAGCGAGGACGCCTGGCTCAGGTCCAGGCTGCCCGCGGCCATGCCGGTCTGCGCGAGATGGGCGTGCGCGTCGACGAAGGCCGGTGTCACCAGGCGGCCGTCGAGCTCGATGATCCGGTCGGCGTTGTCGACGAAATGCGCGGAGGCGTCGTCGTCCCCGGTCCACACCACCTGGCCGTCCTCGATGCAGATCGCGGTCGCGTGGGGGTCAGCGGGAGTGTGGACGTAGCCGCCGCGTAGAAGAGTCCGAGTCACAGCCTCATTCTCCGCATACGCACCCGGGCACCGTCGAACCGGCTCACAGACGTCGTTCGAAGAGGCCGCGCACGCCGGCGTTCTCACGCAGCAGCTGCATGGCGAACTCCGCGTGACCGGGCACGTAGCCGTTGCCGACGAGCATGGTCACGTCGGCGGCGAGACCTTCGGCACCGAGCGCGGCCGCGCTGAACGAGGTGGCCATCGAGAAGAAGATCACCGTGCCCCGGTCGGCTGTGGAGAGGATCGCGCCTCCCTCGCAACCGGGTACGTCGACGCAGACGACCGTGACATCCGCCGGCCCTCCGGCCTCGGTCACGGCGCGCGCGAGGGCGACAGGGTCCCGGGCATCGGCGATCGTCACGACGTCGGCTATCCAGCTGCTGACTCGAGGAGCTCTGCCTCCTGCAAGTGCGGGACGACGCCGATCGTGCGCGCGGCGCCGGCCTGCTTGGCTGCCACGAGCGAGAGCGAGCCAGACTTCCCGGCGCCACCGATCACGGCGACGGTCGGCGCGTGGTCGGTGGAGGCGTACTGACCGACGACCCGGGAGGTGAGGGCGGGGGCGCCGCAGACGTCCATCACCGACAGAGACAGCTCGCTGGGCAGGTCGTCCGGGATCCGGGCCGCGATGGAGCGGCCGAAGAGGACGGCGTACCCGTCGGCGGGAACCTGCTCGCTGAGACCGTCCCAGCGGGTGAGGCCGTCCTCGATCACCAGTGGCGTGAGGGTCAGCGAGACCAGCGTGGTCACCCGGTCCCCGACGCGGAGTCCGAGCGGCGACTCCTCCCCCACCTCCTCGACCGTGCCGACGAGCATCCCGCCGGAGCCGGTCTCGGGGTTCTGCATCTTGCCGCGCGTGGCGATGATGTCGAGCACCTCCGCGCGGACCGCGACGCCGTCTCCCCCGTGCTTGCGCTCGAGCTGGCGGAACGACGCGGCGTCGAGGTTCAGCCGCTCGACCCTGATCCGTACCTCGTCGGGCCACAGCTCGCGACGGGTGTCCAGACGCAGGGCGGCCTGGGGCAGCACGCCTGCGGGTTCGAGGACCCTGTGCAGGCCGGTCGGGTCCCCCGCCTTCAGCCCCGTCGATGTCGCCTGCGACACGCTCATCATCCTTTCCATGCGCCCGCTGCCAACAAATCTTGCGGTGTGTCAGTTGTTCACCAACAGATTCTTTGCGTACTCTGTCACGAAGAGCAGCCGCCGTACAAACAGGCGCGCCCGCACGACGTACCGCGTTCGATCAACGAAGACCGGAGTGACGATGACGATCCAGCTGAGCGCCCAGACCGGGGCCCAGAAGATGGCACAGACGGGCACCCAGACCGCCGCCGAGACCACCGGCCAGCCCTACCCTTACCGCCAGGTCGAGCTCGTGGAGCCGGACTGGACCCGCTTCCCCGGCTGGAAGGACGTCACCGCCGAAGAGTGGGAGTCGGTGCAGTGGCAGCGGGCTCACTGCGTCAAGAACGTCAAGCAGCTCCGCGCACTCATGGGCGACCTGGTCGACGAGCGCTTCTACGCCGACCTCGAGCGTGACCAGCAGGAGCGGGCCACGATGTCGATGCTCGTCACGCCGCAGATGATGAACACGATGATGCTGCACCACGCCCCGGCCGGTCCCGGCTCGCTCACCGAGGCGATGTACGCCGACCCGGTTCGCCGCTACATGCTCCCGGTGTTCTCGGAGCGCCGTACCGACTGGCCCTCGCACCCGCACGCGACACGCGACTCACTCCACGAGCACGACATGTGGGTCGCTGAAGGGCTCACCCACCGCTACCCGACCAAGGTCCTCGCCGAGCTGCTGCCCACCTGTCCGCAGTACTGCGGCCACTGCACCCGCATGGACCTCGTCGGCAACTCCACCCCGGTGGTCGACAAGCTGAAGTTCGGCATGAAGCCGGTCGACCGGCATGCCGCGATGCTCGACTACCTGCGCACGACGCCCACGGTGCGCGACGTGGTGGTCTCCGGTGGCGACGTGGCCAACCTGCCCTGGGCGCGGCTGGAGGACTTCCTCACCAAGCTGCTCGAGATCGACAACATCCGCGACATCCGTCTCGCCACCAAGGCGCTGATGGGCCTTCCCCACCACTGGCTCCAGGACGACGTCCGGGCCGGCATGGAGCGAGTGGCGACGGTGGCTCGCCGGCGCGGCGTGTCGATCGCGATCCACACGCACGTCAACCACGCCAACTCGGTGACGCCCCTGGTGGCCAAGGCGGCGCGGGCGATGCTGGACACCGGCATCCGCGACGTCCGCAACCAGGGCGTGCTGCTCAACGGCGTGAACGCCGACGCGCACACACTGCTCGACCTGAGCTTCGCGCTCCTCGACGGCGCGCAGATCATGCCCTACTACTTCTACATGGCGGACATGATCCCGTTCAGCGAGCACTGGCGGGTCTCGGTCGCCGAGGCACAGCGGCTGCAGCACGGGATCATGGGCTACCTGCCCGGGTTCGCCACGCCGCGGATCGTGTGCGACGTGCCGTTCGTCGGCAAGCGCTGGGTCCACCAGATCGACGACTACGACCGCGAGCGCGGCATCTCCTACTGGACGAAGAACTACCGGACCTCGATCGAGACGAGCGACCCGGAGGCGCTCACGCGCACCTACGAGTACTACGACCCGATCCACACGCTCCCCGAGTCCGGCCAGGCCTGGTGGCGTCAGCACGCCGGCGAGAACCTCGCCGAGGCTCAGAAGCGCGCTGCCGCGTCCCGCAAGGTCGCCGAGGAGCAGACCCTGCTCCCCGTTCTCTGACGGCCGACCCCGCTCAAACTGCCCGACCCCGGTCACCGCTCTCGGTGACCGGGGTCGGTGCTGTCAGCGCAGGACCTCGCGCAGCTTCGCCCGGCGGCCGGTGATCAGGAGCGCCCGGCTGTACATCACGGAGCCCAGCCGTGCCAGCAACAGCCCGGTGGCCGCGGTCAGCACCATGGCGAGGAGGAGCTGGTACACCGGCACCTCGCCGCTCGCCCACCGGATCGGCATGGCCACGGGGGCGCTGAACGGGAACATCGACGCGACGACGCTCAGGGCGCTGTGCGGGTCCGCGGTCACCATGGTGACCGAGAGCATGTAGACGGCGATGAGCACCGACATGATCGGCAGGATCGCGGCGCTCGCCTCGGTGATCTTGTCCACGAGCGCGGCGCTGGCGGCGAAGAGGAACGCGTAGAGCCCGAAGCCGAGGACGAACCACACCACGGCCAGGGCAAGGTCCGCCGCTGCCACCGTGGGGAGCCCGACCGCGTCGGTCACCCGCACAGCCACGGCCAGTGGCACGCTGAGGACCAGCAGCTGGACCAGGGTCACCGTGCCGACAGCGACCACCGTGCCGACGACCGCCTGGCTGGGCCGCAGCACGGCCAGGAGCACCTCGGAGATCCGGGTGGACTTCTCCATGGCGACTGTCGTGGCGATCGCGCTGCCGGCGAACGTCAGCGCCAGGTACAGCACCACGCCCACTGCGAAGCCGACGCCGGCCCGGTCCTCGTCGGCAACACGTCCGACCGGCACCTGCTTGGGAGGGACGACGCGTTGCGCTTGTGCCACCTCCTCGGGGGTCAGGCCGGCCTTCACGAGCTGGCTGGAGGTCTCGAGCGCCACGACGGCCTGGGCGACGAGGACCGGGAAAGTGCCGTCGGCCTTGTCGGAGGCGAAGATCGTGTTGCCGGCGAGCCCAGCGGTGGCCTCACCCTCGCGCACGGTCGCACGCACGGCCGCGCGGTCGGCGCGGGACTTGAAGTCCACCGTGAAGTCTCCCGACGCCTCCGCGCGTTCGAGGGTCAGCTTCAGACCCGCAGGAACCTCGCCCACGGTCGCCAGGGTGAAGGCCTTGTCGTCGTCGGCGATGATCTGCGGCACGGTGATCGCGGCCGCGGAGATCAGCAGGAGCAGCCCCGTGACGACCTTGAAGGAGCGGGATCGCAGTTGCTCTGCCAGGCTGCGTCCTGCCACCAGCCAGGTGCCCTGCCACCAGTCGCGCATCAGCGCACCTCCTCGCGCACCACGGTCCGGTTCGCGGCCGTGAGGAAGAGCTGGGAGAGAGTCGGGAGGTCCAGCCCGAAGTCCGTTACCCGCCCCGACGCGCGAGCGGCATCGAGGACGGCCAGCGGGTCGGTCCCGTGTGCCACCGCCAGGCGGAGCTCGTCCGCCTCCCGGCTCACGAGGTGCACGCCCGGGAAGGACTCGTACCAACCGCTGTCCTGCGACTCCACGTGCAGCCGCAGCTGCCTCTCCCCGGAGGAGGCCCGCAGCTCCGCGACGTCTCCCTCGAGCACGGTCCGCCCCCGGTCGATCATGACGATCTGCTCGCAGAGGTTCTGGACGAGGTCGAGCTGGTGGCTGGAGAAGAGCACGGTGTAGCCACGGTCGGCGCGCTGGCGCAACGTCTGCGACAGGCTTTCGACAGCGACCGGGTCGAGCCCGTTGAAGGGCTCGTCGAGGATGACCACGTCCGGGTCGTGCACGAGCGCGGTCGCGAGCTGGAGACGCTGCTGCATCCCGCCCGAGAGCTTGTCGGTGCGGTCGCCCCAGCGGTCGGCGAGGCCTAGCTCGGCGAGCAGGTCGCGTGCACGGCCGGTGGCGTCCGGACGGGCGAGCCCGTGCAGCCGCCCGAAGTACGCGACCTGCTCACCAGCGGGCATCGCCGGGTAGAGGCCCCTCTCCTGCGGCATGTACCCCCAGGCCCGGCGGACGCGCTCGTCGACCACGACCCCGTCGTAACGCACCTCGCCGCGGTCGGGGGTGAGCACGCCCAGGAGGATCCGCATCAGGGTGGTCTTGCCGGCGCCGTTGGGTCCCAGCAGACCCGTGATCACCCCCGGTGTCACAGACAGGCTCACCCCACCGAGCGCGACCCGGTCGCCGAAGGCGTGCTCGACCGCCTCGACCTCGAGTCCAAGCACCCCCATCAGGCACCCTGCAGGTCGGTCAGCACATCCACGAGCCGGGTGACGGAGCCACCGAGGCCCCACCTCTCGCTGAGCTCGACGAGCCGGTCCGGGCGCGCCGGGGTTCGGGGCAGGGCCAGGTCCGGCTTGCCGAGGTCGAGGTCGCGGGCGACGCCGACGACCCTCGGTGCCACGAGGAGGTACTCCGCGGCGTCCTTGATCTTGCGCCGCGGGCCCGGCGCAAGGTCGCTGTCCGGGTCGGCGGCCGCGGCGACGATGCCCTCGAGGTCCCCGAAGCGTCGCAGCAGGGTCTCGGCGGTCTTCTCCCCCACACCCGAGACACCCGGGAGACCGTCCGAGGGGTCGCCCCTCAAGGCCGCGAAGTCGGCGTACTGACGGCCGTCGATGCCGTACTTCGTCCGGATCACCTCGTTGGTGACCCGCTCGTGCTTGCCGACCCCACGAGCGGTGTAGAGCACCCGCACCTCGGCGTCGTCGTCGACGAGCTGGAAGAGGTCGCGGTCGCCGGTCACCACGTCGACGGGCATCCCGGCCGAGGTGGCGAGGGTGCCGATCACGTCGTCGGCCTCGTAGCCGTCGGCGCCGACGATCGCGATCCCGAACGCCTCGAGGACGTCGACGATGACGGGGATCTGTGCCTCGAGCGGGTCCGGGACCTCTTCCTCGTAATGGGCTCCGCCGGGCAGCTCCTTCGGGAGTGCCTTCTCCACCCGGTGCGCCTTGTACGTCGGGAGCAGGTCGACCCGCCACTGCGGCCGCCAGTCGTTGTCCCAGCAGCAGGCGAGGTGGCTGGGCTGGTAGTCGGTGACCAGGCGCGCGATGAAGTCGAGCAGCCCGCGGACCGCGTTCACCGGCGTGCCGTCGGGAGCCTGGATCGAGTCGGGGACGCCGAAGTAGGCCCGGAAGTAGAGGCTCGCGGTGTCGAGAAGCATCAGGCGCTGGGTCACGGCGTCGAGTCTTCCATGGTGAGAAGTCCCCACAAGGCCAAGGCGCGCCCTGCCACGCCGCTAGGGTGCATCTCGTGGAAGACCTCGACCGCCGCATCCTGGCCCTGCTCGCCGCCGACGGCCGCATGTCGTTCACCGACCTGGGCAAGGCCACCGGCCTCTCGACGTCCGCGGTGCACCAGCGGGTGAAGCGGCTCGAGGGCCGCGGCGTGATCAAGGGGTACGCCGCCCTCGTCGACTACGACCAGCTGGAGCTCCCGCTCACCGCCTTCATATCGATCCGGCCGATCGACCCCTCACAGCCCGACGACTCGCCCGACCGGCTGAGCGGCATCCCGGAGATCGAGAGCTGCTGGTCGGTGGCGGGCGACGAGTCCTACATCCTCAAGACCCGTGTCGCCACGCCGGTGGACCTCGAGGACCTCCTGGCGCGGATCCGCAGCGCAGCGAACGTGTCCACGCGCACGACGATCGTGCTCTCCACGCCCTACGAGAACCGGCCGGTCGGCTAGCGCGGCTCGAACACCCCGGGACGCTGCGAGGGCAGGGGCGGGCGCAGCTCCATCTCGCTCCGGATGGAGCCGCTGATCCGGTTGGCGAGGGCGAAGGTGACGTCGACCGACCTGAGACCCGACTCCAGCTCGTCGTACAGCTGCGAGTCCGTGAGCCGCGGCAGGTTGGCGAGCAAGGTGAGGTGAGAGGTCGATGCGGCGCCCCTGACCGTCTCCACGGCAGCCATCAGCTCGAGCCGGCTGCGCGTCCGGCGTACGACGAGCAGGCGCTCGGCCAGGAGCAGCATCGAGTGGCAGGTGTCGAGCAACGTCGCCGTAGCCCGGACGACACCGCTCAACGAGGCGCTCAGCACCCGTGCCCGCCCTACGGGGTCCTCACCGGCTGCCGGGGCGTTGTCGGCCCGCCACGCGAGGGCAGCGACGTCCTGTTCGAGCAGCCTGGCCAGCTCGGACAGCAGCCTCGCCTGGTGCCGTGCCGTGCCCAGGGCGTCGTAGGAGTCGCGGGGAAGACCGCCGCGGTCCTCCGCCACGCGGGCAAGCTCCTCCCCGGCGATGACGGCCTGCCGGAACGGCGAAAGCACGCCACCCGGCTCAGGGCCACGCAGTACGAACTGGTCGATCCAGGACGCCCGAGACGCGTTGACCACGGCTCCTCCAAGTAGCACAAAGCACCCGATTGCAAAGAAAAAGGAGGGGTACGAAGGAAGGTTAAGGGATAGCGCGACGGGAGTGGACGCCGGGCTAGTCCGACACGCTCGAGTAGGCGACGACACCCCGTCTGAGAGCGTCCGAGGCCTTCCGCGCGGTCTTCCGCAAGGCCGAGTCACCCGCCGCGTCGGCGACCTGGTCGGCGAGGTCGAGCAGCTGCTTGACCCAGCGCACGAAGTCGCCGGCGGCGAGGTCGGTCTCGTTCAGCACCTCGTCGAGCGACGCGCCCTCCGCCCAGCGGAAGGCCGCCCAGGCGAAGCCCAGGTCAGGCTCGCGCAGGAAGTCGAGCTTGTGCTCGCGCTCCAGGGCGTCGAGGTCCGCCCAGAGCGACACCATCTCCCCCAGGGCGTCCTTGACCCGCCCCCCGGGCACCCGCGGCGCGGAGGCGTCGTCGGCCCGTCTGGACTCGAAGACGAGCGCGGAGAGTGCCGCGGCCAGCTCGCTGGGCGAGAGGCCCTCCCAGATGCCGTGACGCAGCGACTCCGCGGCGACGAGGTCCATGTCGGTGTAGATCCGCATCAGCCGCTCACCGGTCGGGGTCACCTCGTCCTGCTCGAGGTACCCGAGGGCCGTCAGCAGGTCGCAGACCCGGTCGAACTGCCGGGCGATCGTGTTCGTGCGCTGCTCGATCCGCCGCTGCAGTGTCCGTGTGTCGCGGGCCAGCTTGTGGTGCCGTTCGGCCCAGCGCGCATGGTTCTCGCGGTCCGCACAACCGTGGCAGGGGTGCGCGCGCAGCTCCGCCCGCAGGCGGCTGATCTCCTGCTCCCCCTGTGCCTGGCGCCCGCCGCTCAGGGCCTCGCCGTCCGCGGGCGGCCCCGCCACGCCCGGGCGGGGGCGGCATCAGCCCGTGGGTCTTCGCACGCAGGGTCGACGCCAGGTCGCGTCGGGACTGCGGGTTGCGGCCGTTGAAGTTCTTCGGGATGCGCACCCTGGTCAGCGGCGCGACCGGCTCGGTGAAGTCGACGAGGCTCAGCCGCCTTGCGTGCCGGTCGGCGGTGACGACATACGGTCGCGGACCCTCCCGGTCCGAAGTAGCGCCGGGATCCACGACGACCGCCATCCCGGCGTACCTCCCGGAGGGCACCTCGATCACGTCGCCCGGACGCAGCGCCTCGAGGGAGGCGACCACCTCGTCGCGCCGGTCACTCCTGCGCGCCTTCGCCAGCGAGGACTCGACGTCACTCAGCCGGCGCCGGATCGCGGAGTACTCCATGAAGTCGCCGAGGTGGCAGGTCGCCGACTCGGCGTACCCGGCGAGGGCCTCCTCGCTCTTGCGCAGCTGTCGGGCCAGCCCGACCACCGCCTTGTCGGCCTGGAACTGCGCGAAGGACGACTCGAGCAGCTCGCGGGCGGTGTGCCGGCCGACCTGCTTCACGAGGTTGACCGCCATGTTGTACGACGGGCGGAACGACGACTTGAGCGGGTAGGTCCGGGTCGAGGCGAGGCCTGCCACGGTCCTGGGGTCGGTCCCCGGCTGCCAGAGCACCACGCCGTGGCCCTCGACGTCGATGCCGCGACGGCCTGCCCGCCCGGTGAGCTGGGTGTACTCCCCCGGCGTGATGTCCGCGTGGGTCTCGCCGTTCCACTTGCTGAGCTTCTCGATCACCACGGAGCGGGCCGGCATGTTGATGCCGAGCGCCAGGGTCTCCGTGGCGAAGACGACCTTGCAGAGCCCCTCGGCGAACAGCGCCTCCACGCACTCCTTGAAGGTCGGCAGCATCCCGGCGTGGTGGGCCGCGACACCGCGGGTCAGGCCTTCGAGGAACTCGTGGTAGCCGAGGACGTGCAGGTCCTCGTCGGGGATGTTGCGGCACCGGCCCTCGACGAAGCGATGGATGGTCTCCCGCTCGGCGGGCGAGGTCAGACGGAGGTTCGCGTTGAGGCACTGTACGACGGCGGCGTCGCAGCCGACCCGGCTGAAGATGAACACGATCGCCGGGAGCAGGCCCTCGGAGTCGAGCCGCTCGACGACGTCGAACCGGCTCGGCAGGTACGGACGACGAGCGCCCTGGCCCCGTGCCCCGGCCCGGCCGCGTGGACCGCCTCGCTTGTCACGACGGTCGTTGGTCCGCGTCGACCGCCAGTCGTCACGGGCGACCTTCAACAGGTCCTGGTTGACCTTCGACTCGCCACCCAGACCGGCACCCTCGCGGTCGGCGAACAGGTCGAACATCCGGCGGCCGACCATCACGTGCTGGTAGAGCGGCACGGGCCGCCGCTCCTCGACGATCGTGGTGGTCGCGCCACGGACCGTGGAGAGCCACTCGCCGAACTCCTCGGCGTTCGAGACGGTCGCGGACAGCGACACGAGTGCGACGGACTCCGGGAGGTGGATGATGACCTCCTCCCAGACGGCTCCGCGGAACCGGTCGGCGAGGTAGTGGACCTCGTCCATGACCACGTAGCCGAGCCCGGCGAGCGTCCTGGAGCCGGCGTAGAGCATGTTGCGGAGGACCTCGGTGGTCATCACCACGATCGGCGCCTCGCCGTTGATCGTGTTGTCGCCGGTGAGCAGGCCGACCTTCTCGGCGCCGTACCGGTTGACGAGGTCGTTGAACTTCTGGTTCGACAGCGCCTTGATCGGGGCGGTGTAGAAGCACTTGCGCCCCTGCTGCAGGGCGAGGTGGACGGCGAACTCGCCGACCAGGGTCTTCCCGGACCCGGTGGGCGCAGCGACGAGGACGCCGTTTCCGGCTTCGAGCTCCTGGCAGGCGCGGACCTGGAAGTCGTCGAGCTCGAAGTCGTAGAGGGAGGCGAACTCCGCGAAGACCGGCGACTGCCGGTCGCGGCGGAACTTGGCGTACCTCTCCGATGGCGTGGTCATCGCGGGGCCAGTACCCGTAGCGCACGCGGAACGACCTCGACCGTCAGCGGCAGCGCACCGAGTCGCTCCCCGTCGGCGTAGGCGACCACCCCGGGCGCGGCGACCGTCACCGTCCGCACGAGGTGGTGCTCGTACGCCGGGTGCTTCGTGTGGCCGCCCGTGTAGAGCTTCGGGTAGGTCCGCACGAGGTCCAGCTTGCTCATCGGCTTGATGATCACCACGTCCAGCATGCCGTCGTCGATCTCCGCCCCGTGGGTGATCCGCAGACCGCCGCCGAACGACGGGCCGTTGCCGACGGCCACCAGCATCGCGTCGAGCCGGTGCACCTCGCCGTCGAGCTCGAGCGTGTAGTGCAGCGGCTCGAAGACGCGGAGCTCGCCGAGGGTTGCGAGGTTGTAGCGCATCTGCCCCTTGGGCCAGCGCATCCGGTTGGCCCGTTCGTTGACCAGCGAGTCGAACCCGGCGGCGAGCACGGTGACGAAGTACGACGGTCCCGCCTTCGCGAGGTCGATGGTCCGCACGTGCGAGGCGACCACCACGTCGGCGGCTGCCTGGGGGTCCTTGCGGGGGATGCCGACGTAGCGGGCCACGTCGTTGCCCGTGCCCGCGGGGATCACGCCGAGGTTCACGTCGGTGCCGGCAAGCGCCTGCACCGCCATGTGCACCATGCCGTCGCCGCCGACGACGACCAGGCTCTCCACTCCTTGGGCGACCGCCTGCCGGGCGAGGGTCAGCGCCTCGGCGCCGTCGCGTCCCTCCATCTCCCGGACGGTGAAGCCGGCCTCCCGCAGCCGGGGCAGCACGATGGCCGCGGTCCGCGACCCTGCACCTTTCCCGGCGGAGGGGTTCGTCAACAGGGCGATCTCTCTGGCCACGGCGCCGAGAATACGCGGAACCCCGGTGGTTACAGTGCCTGGGAGCACCTGCGTGAGTCTCTTATCGGGTCGGAGGGTACGAGTCTTGACGAACCAGACACAGCGACGGTTCCCGACCTGGTCGTCGGTTCGTCCCTTGCTGAAGATGCGACCGGTGAGGGTCAGTCGCACCGAGAGCCGGCTCGAGAGGGCCGCGACGATCGGCGACCTGCGCACGATCGCGAGGCGACGCACACCCCGCTCGGTCTTCGACTACGTCGACGGCGCGGCCGAGGCCGAGCTCAGCCTGCGCCGCGCACGCGAGGCGTTCGCCCGCGTCGAGTTCAGACCCCGGGTCCTGCGCGACGTCACGACGGTGGACGCGGCCTGCGACGTCGTGGGCACGCCGAGCAGCCTGCCCCTGGTCCTCGCGCCGACCGGCTTCACCCGGATGATGCACCACGAGGGCGAGCGTGCCGTCGCTCGCGCCGCAGCGCGGGCCGGTCTTCCGTACACCCTCTCCACGATGGGCACGGTGTCCATCGAGGACGTGCGGGCCGCCGCGCCCGAGGGCCGGCACTGGTTCCAGCTGTACCTGTGGAAGGACCGGGCGGCCTCCCTCGACCTCGTCCAGCGGGCGGGTTCGGCCGGCTACGACACGCTGGTGCTCACCGTCGACGTCCCGGTCGCCGGGCGACGGCTGCGCGACGTGCGCAACGGGATGACGATCCCGCCGACCCTGTCGGCGAGGACCGTGGCCGACATGTCCCTCCATCCGGCCTGGTGGTTCAACCTGCTGACCACCGATCCCTTGGAGTTCGCGTCACTGAACCAGTTCGCGGGCACCGTCGCGGACCTGATCGACCGCATGTTCGACCCGAGCGCGTCGGTGGACGACTTCGCCTGGCTGCGCGAGAACTGGCCGGGCCGGATCGTCGTCAAGGGCATCCAGCACCCCGACGACGCCCGCGCCATGGCCGCTGTCGGAGCGGACGGCATCGTCGTGTCCAACCACGGCGGGCGGCAGCTGGACCGTGCGGTCACGCCGCTGGAGGTGCTCCCCGAGATCGTCGCCGCGGTCGACGGTCGCGCCGAGGTGCTCCTCGACACCGGGATCACCGACGGAGCGGACATCGTGGCGGCCGTGGCCAACGGCGCGACCGCGTGCATGGTCGGACGGGCCTACCTCTACGGCCTGATGGCCGGAGGCGAGGCCGGCGTGGACCGGGCGCTGGCGATCCTCGCCGACCAGGTCACCCGCACCATGCGGCTGCTCGGGGTCGGCCGGCTCGGTGACCTGACCCCGGAGCACGCGCGGATCCGCTAGCGCCCGCGGGTCGCCACGGGCGTCAGAGTCGCAGTGCGGCCACGAACCGCGACGGGGGCACGCCCACGGCCTTCGCCAGCCGGGTGAGGCTCTCGAGGACACGGTCGGCGGTGAAGTCGGTGCCCGGCACCGCGAGGGTCAGGCGCCCGTCGTACTCCACGAGGAGCACCTGGCCGTAGGTCCACTGCTGGTGGGCCGCTCGACGCCACTCGGGGTCCAGCACGGGCAGTGGGTAGGCACGGTCGACGGCGAGCAGGTCACACGGCACCGACTCCACCCCAGCGGTGAGGTCACCGGCCACGTGGTGCGAGTCGCGGACGCTCGTCGCGGCGCGCCAGGTCACCTCCGACTCCCCCAGCCATTCGGGCAGGGCGAACGCGTCGACCTCCGTGACCTCGGGCAGGTCCACCCTCAGTCGTCCTCGTCGAGCCGGGAGGGGGTGATCTCGTCGCGGGAGTAGGACAGCGGGGACGCCTCGTCGTCTCCGACACCGCCCAGCCCCTCGGCGAGGGCGCGCTTGCCTCGGCGGCGGTCGATGATGCGGGCGATGCCCTCCGAGATCAGGAACAGGATCGTCATCGGCACGGCGAGCATCAGCATCGAGAACGGGTCGGTCGAGGGCGTCGCGACGGCCGCGAACACGAACGTCCCCACCACGATCCACGGCCGGTAGTTGCCGAGCGTCTTGCCGGAGACGACGCCGGCCAGGCTCAGCATCACCACGAAGAGCGGGATCTCGAAGGCGATCCCGAAGACGAGCAGCATCCGGGTCAGGAACCGGAAGTAGTCACCGAACTCCACGAGGTTCTGGATCGACTCCGGAGTGAACCCGATCAGGACCTCGAGGCCCTTCGGGAGGACGTAGTAGCCGACCGCGACCCCCGCGATGAACAGCGGCCCTGCCACGGTGGCGAACACCCGGGTCCAGCGCCTCTCGTGCGGGTGGAGGCCCGGGACGATGAACGCCCAGATCTGGTACAGCCAGAACGGGCTGCCGAGCACCACGGTGGCGAGCGCGCAGAGCTTCAGCTGCAGCAGCAGCGGGTTCGCCACACCGGTGAGCACCGGCTTGGAGTCGACGCCCTCACCCTGGAGCGTCACCTGGGCCTGCTTGTACGGCTCGTAGATCAGCGCGAACAGATGGTCGTAGAAGAACCAGGCGACCACGATCCCCACGGTCAGGAAGACGGAGATACGGAGCAGGCGCGCGCGGAGCTCACGGAGATGGTCGGCAAGCGCCATCCGGCCGTCGTCGCCGACCGCGCTCTTCGGGGCCGTCTTGAACAGCCCCACGACTCCGCTGAGAGACAAGGGTGGTGTGGATCCGAGAGTGGGTTGTCAGCGTTCGGTGTCGGAGCGCGGGTGCTCCTCGACCGTGGGCTCGTGGAGCCTGGCCGCCTCGGCGCGGTGGGCGGCGTCGATCTGCTTCTGCTCAGGCGTCTTGTACTTGTCCTCGTCCTCGTCCTCCATCAGACCCTTGGTCTCGGCCTTGAAGATGCGCAGGGCGCGGCCGCTGCCGCGGGCGAGCTCGGGGAGCTTCTTCGCGCCGAAGAGCAGCACGAGGACGAGGAGGATCAGAAGGATCTCGGTGGGGCCAAGGTTCATGGCCATGGGTGTTGCTGCGAAGTTCATGACGTCCTCTTCGGTTGCGTGGAGCTCTTGACCATCGTACGCCGCGTCATGTGTAGTTTCGCAGCGCTTCGGTTGCGGCGCGGTGAACAGCCGCTGACAGGTGGGCGGGCTCCTCGACCCGGGCCGCGCCTCCGAGGCGCAGCACCAGCCGGGTGAGCCACTCCGGGTCGCCGACGCGCAGCCGGACCCGGAGTGCCCCGGCGCCGGCCTCCTCGGCGGACTCCACCGGGTAGTACTCCGCCACCCAGCGAGCGACGGGATCGAGCAGCAGCGTCACGAGCAGGTCGTTCGGGGAGGGCTTGAAGATGCCCTCGGACAGGTCCCGCGGGGGCAGGTCGGAGTGGTCGTCCACCGCCGAGTCGAGCACCTGCGCCGAGGAGACCCGGTCCAGCCGGAACAGGCGCCGGTCCTCGGCGGTGTGGCACCAGGCGTCGAGGTAGGTGTGCCCCTCGGCGGTCACGATCCGCAACGGGTCCACGGTGCGCTCGGTGGCCTCGTCGCGGGCGGGCACGTAGTAGCCCAGCCGCACCTGCCGCCCCTCCTGGACAGCCTGCTCGAGCTCTCTGCGCAGCGCGGTCAGCCCCGTGTCGGTCTCCGACAGGTGTACGTCGACGTGGGCGGCGAGCGCTGCGCCGTCGCCGGCGGCCGCCTCGAGCTTCGCGAGCGTCCGGTCCACGACCCGGCGGACGGACTCGTCTCCCCCGTCGCGCAGCGTCCGCAGCGCCACGATGAGCGCCGACGCCTCGGTGCTGCCGAGGCGGAGCGGGCGGGTGAGGTAGTCGGCGTTGGACAGCCGGATGACGCCCTCGCCCTTGAGCGCGTCCATGTCGACGTCGATCAGGTCTCCCATGCCCAGGCCGGGGAGCCCGCAGAACCACAGCACGTTGAGGTCCTTGACGATCTGGGCGGGCCGCACCCCGAAGTCCGCGGCGGCCTGCTCCAGCGAGACCTCCTCGCGGCTCTGGATGTAGGGCACCAGCGCGAGCAGGCGGGCGACCTGGTCCCGGGCGCCGCTCACAGCGTCACCGCCTGGGTCTCTTCCGGTCCGGCCACCGAGCGGAGCCGGGCCACGACCAGGTCACGCAGGTCCGAGGGCTCCTCGACGACCACGTCGGCCCCGTAGGCGAGCACCTCGTCGGCCATGGCATCGGTGCGCCCGTAGGAGACCTCCACCCGGTCCCACCCGGCCGGTGTCTCGCCGTCGGCCGGCGATGCCTGCCGCCTCAGGCCGAGGGCGGCACCCTGGCGGACGAGCAGCCGGGCGCGACTCTCGGCGGGTGCGGGCGCCAGGGACTCGGTGAGCGCGCGGATGTCGGTGCCCTCCGGGATCTCGTAGGACGCCGGCTTCCCCGTCGTACGCACGTCTCCGCGGACCCGGGAGAGGCGGAACAGGCGGGGAGCGCCACGGTCGGTGTCGAGCCCGACGACGTACCACCGGCCGCGGAACGACACGACACCCCACGGCTCGAGGTGGCGCTCGGCGCTCTCCGCGCTCGCGGCGGTGCGGTACCCGAACGCCACGGGCGTGTGCTCCTGGGTGGCCGCCCAGAACGCCTCGAAGGTCGGTTCCTCGACGGTCAGCTGCGGCGCGACGCTGCTGAGCATGCCCCGGTCGACGGTGACACCTGCTGCCTTGAGCTTGACGAGGGCGTCGGAGGTGGCGGACGCGAGGCCGGCGTGCTGCCACACCCGGGCGGCGAGACCGATCACGGCCGCCTCGTCCGGCTCCAGGTCGATCTGCGGCAGCTCGAAGGCGGACCGCTCGATCCGGTAGCCGGGCTCGTCCTCGAACGCGCGGTCGAGATAGCCCACCTCGATCGGGATGCCGAGCGAGCGCAGCTCGTCCTTGTCACGCTCGAACATCTTCTCGAACGCCTCGTCACCCGCGTCGCGGTACTGCTCGACGACCGACCGGATCCGCTCCTTGGTCACGTAGCTGCGTGACACCAGGAGCGTGATCAGCAGGTTGAGCAGTCGCTCACTCTTCCGTGCAGCCACGGACCCCCCTCTCCGACGTGGACCTCTGGGCAACCTGTCAGCCGACACCCAGCACGTCGACGACGAACACGAGGGTGTCGGTGCCCTTGATCTTCGCCTGCGGGTTGCCGGCCTTGCCGTAGCCGAAGTCCGGCGGCGCGATGATGATCACCCGGCTGCCGGCCTTGACCCCGACGAGACCCTTGTCCCAGCCCTTGATCAGGTTGCCGGTGCCGACCTGGAAGGTCCGCGGGGCGTCCGTGTAGGACTGGTCGAAGACGTTGTCGGTGCCGTAGACCTGGCCGAGGTAGTTGAAGGTCACCGAGTCGCCCGCCTTGACGGCCTCTCCCTCGCCCTCGATCACGGGGATGACCTGGAGCTTGTTCGCCGGCTTCGCAGGTGCCTTGTCGAAGGTGAACTTGGAGACCTTGCCGTCGCCGTCCTCCACGATGGTGGGCGCCGTCTTCGGCAGCGGAACCTCCTTGCCTTCGGGCGCGGTCAACGGCACCGACATCACGTCGATGATGAACACCACGTTGTCCTTCGGGCCGATGCCGTACTGCTGGGCGCCCTGAGCCCCGAACGCGTCCGCGGGAGCCGACGAGACCGCCACCCGGCTGCCCACCGACTCGCCCACGACGGCGTCGTGCACCGCGGGGAAGATCTTCCCGGAGGCCATCGTGGCCGTCAGCGGGGTGCCCTGCTCGTAGGTGCCGACCGCCTTCTTCCCGGTCTTGCCGTCGATCACCAGGATGTGCAGCGAAGCGGTCTGTCCCTCCTGGACCTTCGCGCCGTCGCCGTGGATCAGCTCCTCGGTCTGCCCGGTCTTCTTCAGGCCGCCGTCGAGCGTCACCTTCGGCTCCTTGCCGAAGTCGCCCTTGACGGTCAGCCCGGCGATCTGGTCTCCGGACTCGCTCGACGACCCGCTCGAGCTGCCGCTCCCCCCGGAGTCCCCGCCGCAGGCGGCGGTTCCGAGCAGGAGCAGGGGTACGGCGGTCAGCGCAACGAGACGTCGGCGCACAGGGTTCACCTCTAGATCACGGGACAACAACGGCTGCCACCCTATCCGGGCAACCTGAGAGCGTCCGACAGCTGGGTCAGGCCGTGGTCACATGCCTTCGATCAGCTTGTGGACTCGCTCGTCCTGTGACCGGAACGGGTCCTTGCACAGGACGGTGCGCTGGGCCTGGTCGTTGAGCTTGAGATGCACCCAGTCGACCGTGAAGTCGCGGCGGCGCTCCTGCGCGCGCTTGATGAACTCGCCCCGCAGCCGGGCGCGGGTCGTCTGCGGCGGCACGGACTTGGCCTCGAAGATCCGGAGGTCGTCGGTGACCCGGGCCACCGCCCCGCGCTTCTCGAGCAGGTAGTACAGGCCGCGGTTGCGGTGGATGTCGTGGTAGGCCAGGTCGAGCTGGGCGATCCGGGGGTGGCTCAGCGGCAGCCCGTGCTGGGAGCGGTAGCGGTCGATCAGCTTCCACTTGATGACCCAGTCGATCTCACGCTCCACCAGGCTCAGGTCGCCCGAGTCCACCGCCTTGAGGCTGCGCTCCCACAGGTCGAGCGTGCGGTCGATCACCGGGGTCTGCAGGTCACGCCGGTCGACGAAGTCGCGGACCCGGGTGAGGTACTCCTCCTGGATCTCCAGAGCGCTCGCCTCCCGGCCGTTCGCGAGGCGGACCTTGCGGCGGCCGGTCATGTCGTGGGAGATCTCGCGGATGGCCCGGATCGGGTTCTCCATCGTGAGGTCGCGCATCACCACGCCCTCCTCGATCATCCGGAGCACGAGGTCGGCGCTCGCGACCTTGAGCATCGTGGTCGTCTCGCTCATGTTCGAGTCGCCGACGATGACGTGGAGGCGGCGGTACTTCTCGGCGTCGGCGTGCGGCTCGTCGCGCGTGTTGATGATCGGCCGGCTGCGGGTGGTGGCGCTCGAGACGCCCTCCCAGATGTGCTCGGCCCGCTGGCTGACGGAGTACATCGCCCCACGCGGGGTCTGGGTCACCTTCCCCGCGCCGACGATGATCTGGCGTGTCACGAGGAACGGGATCAAGACGTCGGCGAGCTTGCCGAACTCACCGTGCCGGCCGACGAGGTAGTTCTCGTGGCAGCCGTAGGAGTTGCCCGCCGAGTCGGTGTTGTTCTTGAACAGGTACACGTCGCCGGCGATGCCCTCGTCGTGCAACCGGCGCTCGGCGTCGACCAGGAGGCCCTCGAGCACCCGCTCCCCCGCCTTGTCGTGGGCGACCAGGTCGGTGATGTCGTCGCACTCGGGGGTGGCGTACTCCGGGTGGCTGCCCACGTCGAGGTAGAGGCGCGCACCGTTGCGGAGGAAGACGTTGCTGCTCCGGCCCCAGGAGACGACCTTGCGGAACAGGTAGCGGGCAACCTCGTCCGGCGAGAGACGTCGCTGCCCGTGAAACGTGCAGGTGACGCCGTACTCGTTCTCGATCCCGAAGATCCGGCGGTCCACGCTCACACCCTAGGTGCAAGGCCCAAGCCCCCGCAGCCGACTCGCTCATCCGTCTCACCCCGGCTCCCACTGCGCCAGACCGGTGAGCACACGTGGATTGGCGGGTGCGTCCTGTGGGAAGGGGCGGAGACCGGTCCGCTGGGGCCCCGCCGGGGGCTCAGAGCAGGCCGGCGTGGTCCAGGCCGAGGTAGACCTGTTCCGACCCCGTCATCCGGCCTGCCCGCAGCTCCTCGCGGACCTGTGCCACGTCCATCACCACGGGCTCGCAGTCCTCGTAGTCGTCGAGCTCGAGCGGATGTCCCGGCGTGCAGTCGCGAGCGATCACGACGTGCCGGTGGAACGGCGAGGCGTTGGTGATGGCTGACGCGACCAGCTCGACCGAGCCGGCGACGTAGCCGGTCTCCTCGCGCAGCTCACGCTCCCCGGCCTGTTCCGGGGTCTCCCCCGGGTCGACCATCCCGCCGGGCAGCGTCAGCACGACTCGGTCCGGACCCGGGCGGAACTGCCGCACCATGACGAGCTGCCCCGAGGGAGTCAGCGCGAGCACCGCGGCCGCCGGGCCTCCTGCATGCATGTCCCACTCGACAGTGCGGCCGTCGGGCAGCCGGTAGGTCCTGCGGTTGATCTTCAGCCAGCCGTCGTAGATGACCTCGTCGTCGCCGACCTGCTGCCAGAGGCGTTCCTCGTCAGTGGGCATCAGGATCTACCGGCGGCGCCACCGGCGGCTCCTCAGCGGACGACCCGGGGGACGCCTCGGGAGCCTGCGAGGGGTTGGTGGACTCCCCCGCCGTGTGCCGAGCCGGCTCCGCCCCCACGCCGGCGCCCAGGATCTGGGTCAGCTGGGCGGCGGTGAGCCGCTTGAACTTGCGCTGCTGGGAGCGGGTGCGGTCGAGCACCGCCACCTCGAGGTCCTCGGGCGCGATCACCTTGGGATCGCCGTCACCCTGGCTGAGGGCGTCGACCGCGAGGCGGACGGCGTCCTCGAGGGTCGTGGCCTCGCGGTACTTCTCGCGCATGTGGCCCGCGACCGCCTCGGCGTTGCCTCCCATGACGGCGAACCCGTGCTCGTCGGCGACCTGACCGTCGTAGGTGAGCCGGTAGATCTGGTCCTGGTCGGCGGAGTCGCCGACCTCCGCGACGAAGATCTCGACCTCGTAGGGCTTCTCGCCACCGCTGGAGAAGATCGTCCCGAGGGTCTGGGCGTAGGCGTTGGCGAGGCCACGTCCCGTGACGTCACGGCGGTCGTAGGCGTAGCCGCGCATGTCGGCGAGGCGCACGCCGGCGATGCGGAGGTTCTCGAACTCGTTGTAGCGCCCGACCGCGGCGAAGGCGATCCGGTCGTAGATCTCGCTCACCTTGTGCAGCGCCTGGGAGGGGTTCTCCGAGACGAAGATGATCCCGTCGGTGTACTGGACCACGGCGACGCTGCGGCCACGGGCGATGCCCTTGCGCGCGAAGTCCGCCCGGTCCTTCATCAGCTGCTCGGGCGAGACGTAGAACGGCATGCTCATCGGTGCGTGACTCCTAGGTCAGGGAAGCGGCGGGGCCGTCAGGTCTGCTCATCCGGGCGTTGATGACCCGGTCGGCGATGGCTGCGACATCCTCGTCGGGCATGCGGCGGTAGCCGTCGGCGGTGATCACCGCGACCACCGGGAAGATCCGGCGGGTCAGGTCGGGTCCGCCCGTGGCGGAGTCGTCGTCGGCTGCGTCGTACAGCGCCTGGATCGCCGCGGTGACGCTCTCCTCGGCGTTGAGGCCGTCACGGTAGAGCTTCTTCAACGACCCCCGGGCGAACAGCGACCCCGAGCCCACGGCATGGAAGGCGGTCTCCTCGTAGCGGCCGCCCGTGACGTCGTAGGAGAAGATCCGGCCCTTCTCGGCGATGAGGTCGAAGCCCGCGAAGAGGGGTACGACGGCCAGCCCCTGCATCGCCATGCCGAGGTTGGACCGGATCAGGGCGGCCAGACGGTTCGCCTTGCCGTCCATCGACAGCGTCGTGCCCTCGATCTTCTCGTAGTGCTCGAGCTCGGTCTGGAACAGCCTGACCATCTCCACCGCGAGCCCGGCGCTGCCGGCGATGCCGACGGAGGAGAACTCGTCGGCCGGGAAGACCTTCTCGATGTCTCGCTGCGCGATGATGTTGCCCATCGTGGCGCGCCGGTCGCCGGCCATCACGACCCCGCCGCCGAAGGTGGTCGCCACGATCGTCGTACCGTGCGGGGCGAGGTCCGCAGCACTGCCTGAGGGCAGGCTGCGGTTGGCCGGGAGCAGCTCGGGAGCCTGCCGGGACAGGAACTCGGCGAATGACGAGGATCCGGGCGCCAGGTAGGCGGAGGGCAAGCGGGCGTCGACCTGTCGGGGGTCACTCATGTTGTGTCTACTCTCCACCCTTCTGGATGAACGACTTCACGAAGTCCTCGGCGTTCGACTCGAGCACGTCGTCGATCTCGTCGAGGATCGCATCGATGTCCTCGTCGAGCTGCTCCTTGCGCTCGGCTACGTCCTCGCTGGGGGAGACCTCGGTGGCCTCTTCGGTCTCGGGAGACTTCTTGGACTGCTTCCGCTCCTGTGCCATGACCGCATCCTCCTCTGCCCGGGGGGACAACCCGTGACAGTGACGACCCTACCCAGTCAGAGCGGCAAACAGGCTCTCTGCGGTGTCACAACGGTCGAGGAGTTCGCCGACGTGCTTGCGGGTGCCCCGCAGCGGGTCGATGGTCGGGACCCGCTGGAGCGACTCGTGGCCGGGCAGGTCGAAGATGACCGAGTCCCAGGAGGCCGCCGCGATCTGGTCGGCGTACTGCTCGAGGCAGCGACCGCGGAAGTAGGCCCGGGTGTCCACGGGTGGGCGGTGCATCGCCTCCGCGACCTCCGCGTCGCCGAGGAGCCGGTCCACCCGACCGAGGGACACCAACCGGTGGTACAGCCCCTTGTCGGGCCGGATGTCGGAGTACTGCAGGTCCACCAGATGCAGCTTGGCGTCGTCCCACTCCAGCCCGTCGCGGTCTCGGTAGGAGTTGAGCAGCTTGAGCTTGGCGACCCAGTCGAGCTCCCTGGCGCACATCATCGGGTCGGTCTCGAGACGCGTGAGAACCGACTCCCAGCGCTCCAGGACGTCGAGTGTCTGTGCGTCGGCGTCCGAGCCGTACCGGTCCTCGACGAACTTCCGGGCCAGCTCGAGATACTCCATCTGCAGCTGTACGGCGGTCAGGGTGCGTCCGTCCGCGAGGGTCAGGAGGTGCTTGAGCGACGCGTCGTGGGAGACCGACTTCAGTGCCCGGACCGGCTGGTCGACCGTGAGCTCGCGCGAGATGAACCTGTCCTCGATCATCGCGAGCACCAGCGCGGTCGTGCCGACCTTGAGGTAGGTCGAGATCTCCGAGAGGTTCGCGTCGCCGATGATCACGTGGAGCCGGCGGTACTTCTCGGGGTCGGCGTGCGGCTCGTCGCGGGTGTTGATGATCGGCCGCTTCAGGGTGGTCTCGAGACCGACCTCCACCTCGAAGTAGTCGGCCCGCTGGCTGAGCTGGAAGCCGTGGTCGCGGCCGTCCTGCCCGATCCCGACCCGCCCCGCGCCCGTGACGACCTGCCGGCTGACGAAGAACGGGGTGAGGTGACGCACGATGTCCCCGAACGGGGTGGACCGGCGCATCAGGTAGTTCTCGTGGGCACCGTAGGAGGCGCCCTTGTTGTCGGTGTTGTTCTTGTAGAGCAGGATCGGCGCAGTGCCGGGGATCGTCGAGGCGAGCCGCGCGGCGTCGAGCATCACCTGCTCCCCCGCCTTGTCCCACAGCACGACGTCGCGCGGGTTGGTGCACTCGGGCGTGGAGTACTCCGGGTGGGCGTGGTCGACGTACAGCCGGGCGCCGTTGGTGAGGATCACGTTCGCGAGCCCGAGGTCCTCGTCGGTGAGCTGCGACGCGTCGGCGACCTCCCGCGACATGTCGAACCCCCGTGCGTCGCGCAGTGGGGACTCCTCCTCGAAGTCCCAGCGTGCCCGGCGCGCACGCAGTGTCGAGCTCGCGTAGGCGTTGACCACCTGCGAAGAGGCCACCATCGGGTTGGCCGTGGGCTGGCCCGAGACGGAGATCCCGAACTCCGTCTCCGTGCCCATGACTCGACGAACGCTCATGTTCCGAGCGTACGCGGCGCATCCCTAAACTCGACGGATGAGCCAGGACACGGACCGCTCGGCGTACGCCATCTCCGCCGCAGACGAGCTGGGCCTGGACTACCAGGTCACCCGGCACGGGCCCGTCCGTTCCCTGGAGGAGGCCGCCGCGGCCCGCGGGCTCACCCCCGCCGCGGTGATCAAGACCATCGTCGTGCGACTCAGCGACGACGACTACCGGTTCGTCCTCGTGCCCGGCGACCGGGAGATCGCCTGGCCGAAGCTGCGAGCCCTGCTGGGGTTGAACCGGCTCTCCATGCCCGACGCGGAGACCGCGCGGCAGCAGACCGGGTACGTGCGCGGCACGATCACCCCGCTCGGGAGTACGACGCCCTGGCCGGTCGTCGCGGACGCCTCCATGACGGGCCGGATCTCGCTCGGCGGCGGAGCCCACGGGGTAGCCCTCACGGTCGACGCGGCCGATCTCGTGGAGGCGCTCGACGCCCTGGTCGCCGACGTCACCGAACCGAGCAGCTCCTAGATCAGAGTTCGTGGCGTGTTCGGTATTCGGCCGACTTAGGATCGATCAAGTGAGGCACCATGCCCACTCGCACGCGACCAGGGGGCTACGGGGATGACGGCGGACGACTCGACGGCCTTCTCGTCCGAGGAGGTCCTCGACGCCGTCGGCCAGGCACTGGTCGTGAGCGACGTCGCGGGAGTCGTCACCTACTGGAACGCGGCTGCCGAGGCGCTCTACGGCTGGACCTCCGAGGAGGCGCTGGGGCGCCCGATCGACGAGCTCACCGTGCCCCAGGCCGGCCAGGAGACCTTCGCGGCGATCATGAAGGGCCTGCACGCCGGTGTTCGGTGGTCGGGATGCCTCCCGGTGCGACGCAAGGACGGCTTCGTCTTCCCCGCGCTCGTCACCGACGCCGGCATCTACCACCAGGGAGCCCTCGTCGGCATCGTCGCGGTCTCCACCAACCTCGGCACCGCCCTGGAACCACTGCTGGAGCGCTCGACCGACGCCGCCCTGGTGCTGAGGTCCGACGCCGTCATCACCTACGCCAGTCCGGCGGTCAAGCAGCTGTTCGGCTGGGAGGAGTCCGTGGTCGGCACCAGCGTCGTCCCGCTGCTCCACCCTGACGAGAGGCCGGCGCTCGCCCGCTTCCTGGAGGAGGTCGTCGCGCAGCCGGGAGCGCATCCGGCACTCGAGCTCCGGCTGCTGTCGGAGAAGGGCTGGGTGTGGGCCGAGGCCGCGGTGACCAACCTGCTCGACGACCCCGACGTCCGCGGCCTGGTGTGCAACCTGCGTTCCAGCATCCGCCGCGAGGCGCACGAGACGGCGGAGCGCCGCGTTGAGCAGCTGAACACAGCTCTCACCTCGAGGGTGCTGATCGAGCAGGCCAAGGGCTTCCTCGCGGCCAGACACGGGATCAGCCCGGACGAGGGCTTCAACCGCCTGCGCAACTACTCCCGCAACCACCACATGGTGATCCACGAGGTCTCGCGTCGGGTCATCGACGGAGAGCTCGATCTCGCGGTGTAGACCAGGTAAGCGACATGTCCGTCAGGTGAAACGGACATTCATCCCCAGACCAGGTCGCTTCGACCGGGCCGAAAGTCCCTTCCCGCGTGATCCGGTTGTGCGCCGAATCACGGTTGCCTACCTTTTTCAGCGAACCCCGTCAGGGACTGCCACCCAGGACTCCGGTGGCGCACGACCTCGCCCCGGAGGGCAATCTGATGAGCATCAACGCCGTCGCACAGCCTCGTTCTCGGATCTCGAGGCGCGTCGACCAGGCCTCCGTCGTACTGCTGAGAGCCGTCATGGCGGACCACTGGCTCCCGGACGAGGCGGCTCGCGAGCTGCTGCGGCTGGTCCAGGACGACCGCCGCGTGCTCCAGCTGCTCCGGGCCCGGGTGTCACGGAAGATGCTCGAGCGACCGACCAGGATCGCCGAGCGCGCGACTCTCACTCTCGACCACGCACTGTCCACTCCTGCAGAACACCGAGCCGAGCCGTTCCCCTCACAGCGACTGGGAAGGTCGGCATGACTTGGAGGTCCTACATGTCCGAGCACCGTACCGGCACGCCGTTGGCTGACGACGCCGACACGGAACGCGTAATACCAGAGCAGTCCCGCGGCGAGTCACGCCGGGACCACGGGACGAGCGCAGGCGGCTCCCGCTGGAAGTTCGCCTCGGCCGTGGACGCAGCGCGGTACCTCGGCACTGGCGGGGTCAGATGACGGCCTAGCCACCAGGGCACGGCGAAGGGGCCGGGACTTCGAGTCCCGGCCCCTTCGTCTGTTGCGTATGGACCGTCCGACCGGCCGGCCTCAGAGGTACTGGCCGGTGTTCGACACGGTGTCGATCGAGCGGCCGGGCTCGGTGCCCTGCTTGCCCGTGATGAGCGTGCGGATGAACACGATCCGCTCGCCCTTCTTGCCCGAGATCCGCGCCCAGTCGTCGGGGTTGGTGGTGTTGGGCAGGTCCTCGTTCTCCTTGAACTCGTCGACGCAGGCCTGGAGCAGGTGCTGCACCCGCAGGCCCTTCTGGTCGTTGTCCAGGAGGTCCTTGATCGCCATCTTCTTGGCCCGGTCCACGATGTTCTGGATCATCGCGCCGGAGTTGAAGTCCTTGAAGTACAGGATCTCCTTGTCGCCGTTGGCGTAGGTGACCTCCAGGAACCGGTTCTCGTCGGTCTCGGTGTACATCCGCTCGACCGTCGCGCGGATCATCCCCGCGACGCAGGCCTCACGGTCCCCGCCGAACTCGCCGAGGTCGTCGGCGTGGAGCGGGAGCTCGGGCGTGAGGTACTTCGAGAAGATGTCGCGGGCCGACTCGGCGTCGGGCCGCTCGATCTTGATCTTCACGTCCAGACGCCCGGGCCGCAGGATCGCCGGGTCGATCATGTCCTCGCGGTTCGACGCACCGATCACGATGACGTTCTCGAGGCCCTCGACACCGTCGATCTCCGACAGCAGCTGCGGGACGATCGTGTTCTCGACATCGGAGGAGACCCCCGAGCCACGGGTCCGGAAGAGGGAGTCCATCTCGTCGAAGAAGACGATGACCGGTGTGCCACCCGACGCCTTCTCCCGCGCCCGCTGGAACACGAGCCGGATGTGGCGCTCGGTCTCGCCGACGTACTTGTTGAGCAGCTCGGGGCCCTTGATGTTGAGGAAGAAGCTCTTCCCCTCCTGACCGGTCTTGGCCGCGACCTTCTTCGCCAAGGAGTTGGCGACCGCCTTCGCGATCAGGGTCTTGCCGCAGCCAGGCGGGCCGTAGAGGAGCACGCCCTTCGGCGGCTTGAGCTGGTGCTCCTTGAACAGGTCGGGGTAGAGGTAGGGCAGCTCGATGGCGTCGCGGATCTGGTCGATCTGCCTGATCAGGCCACCGATGTTGGTGTAGTCGATGTCGGGCACCTCTTCGAGGACGAGCTCCTCGACCTCCGACTTCGGCACCCGCTCGTAGACGTACCCGGACCGCGCGTCGAGGAGCAACGAGTCCCCGGCGCGCAGGGTCAGGTCACGCAGCGGCTCCGCGAGGCGTACGACGCGCTCCTCGTCCGCGTTGGCGATGACGAGGACGCGGTCCCCGTCTGCGAGGACCTCCTTCAGCATCACGACCTCGCCGACCTCTTCGTACTCGAGCGCGGCGACGACGTTGAGAGCCTCGTTGAGCATGACCTCCTGGCCGCGGCGCAGCTCGTCGAGCTCCACCGTGGGGCTGACGTTCACACGGAGCTTGCGGCCGCCGGTGAACACGTCGATGGTGTCGTCCTCGTTGCGGGTCAAGAAGGTGCCGAAACCCGCCGGCGGCTGCGCCAGCCGGTCGACCTCCTCCTTGAGGGTCATGATCTGGTCGCGCGCCTCACGGAGAGTCTGCGCAAGGCGTTCGTTCTGTGCAGTCACGGCGGCCAGGGACCGCTGCGTGTCCGCCAGCCGCTGCTCGATCGCCCTGGAGTGACCGGGCGTCTCGGCGAGCCGACGCCGCAGGTCCGCGACCTCCTCCTCGAGGAAGCCCAGCTGCGCTCTCAGCTCTTCCGGTGAGCGTGACGCCGACCGGCCCGAACCACTATCTGACGCTGACAAGCCCATCACCTCCGCAGCATGGCCTCTGGAAATCGACCCTACCCGCGACGACAACATTCTGAACCCGATATCTGGTGTGTCTCGGTTTCAGATCAGCAACGGCCGCACCGCGCCCCGCAGATCAGGCGTCGAACGGCTCCTCGGCCACCGTGGGAGGCAGGCCGGACGGCCGGGGGCCCTGGTAGTCGGCGCCGTACGCGCCCGGGGCGGGTCGCCGCTTCTTCGCCGGCGCGGTCTCCCCCGGCGCCATCCTCCGTGCGGTGACCAGGAAGCCCGTGTGCCCGATCATCTTGTGGCCGGGACGGACCGCAAGCCCCTCCACGTGCCAGTCCCGCACCAGGGTCTCCCACGGCTGGGGCTCGGTGAACCCGCCGTGCGCCCGGATGGTCTCGACCGTCCGGCCCAGCTGGGTCGTCGTCGCGACGTACGCGCAGATGATGCCGCCCGGGGTGAGAGCGTCTGCCACGGCGTCGACACACTCCCAGGGCGCCAGCATGTCGAGGATCACCCGGTCCACGGAGCCGGGGGTCTCACCGGAGGGCATGGCCTCGACGAGGTCGCCGACAGTCAGCGCCCAGGCGGGGTGCTGTCCGCCGAAGAACTGGGTGACGTTCTTGCGCGCCACCTCCGCGAACTCCTCGCGGCGTTCGTACGACGACACGCGACCGTGCGGACCCACCGCCCTGAGCAGCGAGCAGGTCAGGGCACCCGAACCCACGCCCGCCTCGACGACCCGGGCCCCCGGGAAGATGTCGGCCATCGCCACGATCTGGGCCGCGTCCTTGGGGTAGACCACCGCCGCGCCGCGCGGCATGGAGACGACGAACTCGCTCAGCAGCGGCCGGAAGACGAGGTACTCCCCGCCTGCCGACGAGGTGATGCTGAAGCCCTCGGGCCGCCCGATCAGGTCGTCGTGGTCGAGCGAGCCCCGGTTGGTGAAGAACCTCTTGCCCGGCTCGAGGCAGATGTTGTGGCGGCGGCCCTTGGTGTCGGTCAGGCGCACCCACTCCCCCGCACGCAGCGGCCCGCGGTGGACTCCGGACCACGTCTCGGGGGCCACGTCGGCCGCTACCTCGGCCGCGTCGTCCACGGCGTCGTCCACGGCGTCGTCCACGGCGTCGTCCGCTGGGGTCGGGGCAGGCGTCACCGGGGCAGGTTCGTCGGAGGGCATGCGCAGGAGGATAGCTGTCGCTACTTCGTGGCCGCGAAGGCCCGGTCCACGTCGTCGGTCACGAGTACGCCGTAGACGCTGCCGTCACCCTCGACGAGGAGGTACTCCGTGGCCGGCGTGCGCTGCATGGCCCTCAGCAACGGCTCACCCCCGATGTCGGCGGAGAGCGTCAGGCCGGGCTCGAGGGCCCGGGAGACCGCCTCCGCCGAGAGCCACGGCCGGCGCTCCTCGGGGGTCGCCAGCACCGCCGCCTCGCTGACGATGCCGCTCGGATGGCCGAGCTGGTCGAGCACGACGATGCTGCCTGCCTGCTGCTCCTGCGCCCGTCGTACCGCCTCGGCGAGCGGGAGGTCCTGCGGCACCGTCAGTGCACGGCGCGCCAGTGCTCTCCCCTGGAGCGCCGGAAGCTTGAGGCGGACCCGTGCCGAGATGATCGCCGCGGAGGCGCCGCCCCACAGGAAGGTGGCGATCACGAACGCGAGGAGGAAGTCGACGATGTCGGGCGGGCGGTTGAGCAGGGCCTGCTGCGCCATCGGCCAGAGCAGAACCAGCACGGCGACGACGCGCCCGCCCCACCCGGCCACGATGGTGCCGCGGTACGGGCTTCCGGTGGCCTTCCAGACCGCGGCACGCAGGACCCGGCCGCCGTCGAGCGGCAGCCCGGGCACGAGGTTGAGGACGCCGACGATCAGGTTCGCGAACGCCAGGCCCTCGACGGCCATGAGGAGCAGCCCGTTCGGGGTGACGAACATCAGGGCGGCGAAGACCAGGCCCACGGCGATCGAGGTGAGCGGGCCGACGACCGACACGCCGAACTCGCGGCCCGGCTTGTCCGGTTCACCCTCGATCTCCGTGGCACCGCCGAGGAAGTGCAGGGTGATCGAGCGGACCGGGAGCCCGAATCGCTTCGCCATCAGGGCGTGCGACATCTCGTGCAGCAGGACCGAGAGGTACAGCAGCACCGCGAAGGCGAGTCCCGCGACGTACTTCCCGGCGCCGAGGCCCGGTTGCACCTGCTCCACGCGCGGTGCCATGAGCACCGCGATGAGGGCCGCGACGAGCAGCCAGGAGGAGCGGACGAGTACGTCGACCCCTCCGATCTGGCCGACCCGGAAGGTGCCCGGCTGACGCCTCGAGGGCTCGCTCCCCGGATCTGTCGTCATCTGCTCCACAGGGTCAGGCTATCGGGGTGCCGAAGCCGACGGAGACGTTCGCCCCTCGGGTGCGCCGAAACTGTCGGCAGGGTCGCCTAGGGTTTCCGACATGACCCAGGATGAGCAGAACAGGACTCTGGTCGACGGAGTCGATGTCGTCGGTTCCCTGTCGCCGAGCCGGGCGAGCGACTTCATGTCGTGCCCGTTGCTCTACCGGTTCCGCACCGTCGACAGGCTGCCCGAGCCCTCCTCGCCCGACGCCGTCCGCGGCACCGTGGTCCACAAGGTGCTCGAGAACCTCTTCGACCTGCCCGCTCCGCATCGCACACCGACCCGGGCGGCCGACCTGCTGCAGCCGGCCTGGGAGTCGGTGCTCGAGGCGGACCCCGAGATCGCCGAGATGTTCGGCGAGGAGGGCCCGGAGATCGGCAGCTGGCTCACCTCCTGCCGTGAGTCACTGGAGAAGTACTTCGTGCTCGAGGACCCGACCCGGCTCGAGCCGGCCGAGCGCGAGCTGTACGTCGAGACGCTGCTCGAGTCGAAGCTGCTGCTCCGAGGCTTCGTCGACCGCGTCGACATCGCCCCCACCGGTGAGATCCGCGTGGTCGACTACAAGACCGGCAAGGCGCCGCACCCGGCCTTCGAGGCGAAGGCGTTGTTCCAGATGAAGTTCTACGCGCTGGTGCTCTGGCGCACCCGCGGCGTGGTCCCGGCCATGCTGCAGCTGATCTACCTCGGCAGCGGCGAGCTCCTCCGCTACTCCCCCGACGAGGCCGACCTGCGCGCGACCGAACGCAAGGTCGAGGCGCTCTGGAAGGCGATCCGGCTCGCACAGGAGACCGGCGACTGGCGCCCCCGGCGCAGCGCGCTCTGCGGCTGGTGCGCCCACCAGGCTCTCTGCCCGGAGTTCGGGGGCACCCCGCCGGAGCTCCCCGCCGACCCTTCGAGTGTCGACACCACAGACCCTTCGACCGTCGACACCGTGCTCGTCTCCTAGGCACGCCGAACGACGGATCGCCCGCCCCTCGCAGAGGCGAGTGACGGGCGATCCGCTTTCAGGTCAGCGCTTGGTCTCGACCGCTTCCGGGAGAGCCGGCTCCGGGGTCACCGGACGCGGGTGGAGCACACAGGCGACCTCGACCCCGCCCGACTGCCGCAGCAGCGGGTCGTAGCCCTTGTGGAAGTCCACCTTCACGCCGTCCACGGTCTCCTCGACCGACTCGACGCCCGTCCAGAACGGCTCCTCGGACTTCTCGGCACGGATCCGGTCCAGCATCGCCTTCACCCGTCCGGCGTTGACGCCGGTCCCCAGCATGACCGACTTCTCTGCCTTGTCGAGCTTGTCGAGGTCCCCGACGAGCCCCTGCTCGGACTCGTAGACCGAGGCGTCCTGTCGGGTCCAGTGCTCCTCGAGCACGGTCCGCAGGTCCCGGGTCTCCCAGCCGCACTCCGCAACGGCCTCCGGGCACCGCGGGTGGAAGGAGCAGCCGAGCGGCGGCCGTGCGGCGTCGGGGATCTCGCCGCGAGGAAGGTCGCGCGCAACCATCTTCCGCGGGTCCGGCTCGGGGATCGCCTTGAGCAGCGCCTTGGTGTAGGGGTGCTTGGGGTCGGCGAAGATCTCCTCGGTGGGGCCGATCTCCACGATCCGGCCGAGGTACATGATCGCTACCCGGTCGCAGAAGAACTTCGCGCTGGCCAGGTCGTGGGTGATGTAGACGTAGGTCAGCCCGAGGTCGTTCTTCAGGTCGAGCATGAGCTGGAGGATCTTGGCGCGGACGCTCATGTCCAGCATCGACACCGGCTCGTCGGCGACGAGCACCTCGGGGTCGAGGATGATCGCTCGCGCGATGACCGCTCGCTGCTTCTGCCCGCCCGAGAGGTCCGAAGGGTACTTCGACATGAACTGTTCGGCCGGTGCCAGACCGACCCGCTCGAGGGCTGCGGCGACCCGGCGGCGAAGCTCGGCTCGCCGCTGGCGATGCCGTGGATCTTGAGCGGGTGCCCGACCGCGGTCTCGAGGTTCATCGAGGGGTTGAGCGCGGCGTGCGGGTCCTGGAAGACCATCTGCAGGTCGGTGCGGAGCTTGCGCAGTTCGGCGCCACGCAGCTCGGAGACGACCCGGTCGGTGACCTGTCCGTCCTCCCCGCGCTCGTGGTAGGTGATCGAGCCCGTGGTGGACGGCGCGAGGCCAAGGATCGCGCGACCGAGCGTGGTCTTCCCGCTGCCCGACTCGCCGACCAGTCCGAGCACCTCGCCCCGCTTGAGGGAGAGGTTCACCCCGTCGACTGCCTTGACGGTTCCGGTGTCCATGCCGAAGAGGCGTCTCAGGTTGCCGCCCCGCAGCTGGAAGTGGACCTCCAGGTCCTCGATGTCGACCAGGGCCCTGCCCGCCTCGGTCAGATCACGCTTCGTCTGCAACGGAGATCTCCTCTCGGGCGAGTGGTGCCTTCTGGTGCTCGTCCAGTGAGACCACGCCGTTCGCGAGGTCCGCCGCCCAGCACTGCACCTTCGTGCCGTTGGGCATCACCCGCTGCTCCGGGTGGTCGGTGGCGCAGATGTTCATCGCGTCCGGGCACCGCGGGTGGAAGTGGCAGCCGGTCGGCGGATCCACGAGGTCCGGGGGGCGAGCCGGGGATGAAGTTCAGACCGGTGGTGGACAGCGAGATCGTCGAGCGCAGCAGCTCGCGGGTGTAGGGGTGCTGCGGCTCGGTGAACACCTCCCGGGCGTCGCCGATCTCGACGATCTCCCCGGCGTACATCACGGCGACCCGGTCGCAGGCCTCCGCGATGATGCCGAGGTTGTGCGTGATCAGCAGCAGCGACGTGTCGAACTCCCGTCGGAGGTCGTGGAGGATCCGGATGATCTGAGCCTCGACGAGCACGTCGAGCGCAGTGGTCGGTTCGTCCGCCACCACGAAGGCCGGCCGCAGGACGAGCGCCAGGGCGATCATCAACCGCTGGCGCATGCCCCCGGAGAACTCGTGAGGGTAGGAGCGGTACCGCGTCGGCGGAATACCCATCAGCCGCAGCACCTCGAGAGCTCGCGACTCGATCCCGGCCTTGCTGATCCCCTTCTCGTGGGTCCTCAGCGTCTCCTCGAAGTGCTCGGAGATCCGCATGAGCGGGTTCAGCCGGGTCAGCGGCTCCTGGAAGATCATGCCGAGCTCGGAACCGCGCTTGGCGTACATCTCCTTCTTCGGCAGCGCGAGGAGGTCCTCGCCCTGGAAGCGGAGCTCACCCGCCATCTTCGCCCCGGCCGGGAGCAGGCCGAGCAGGCCCCTGCCGAGGGTCGACTTGCCGCAGCCGGACTCTCCCACGAGGCCGAGGATCTCGCCCTTGCGGACCTCGAAGCCGACCCCGTCGACGGCCTTCACCGGCCCCTTCTCGGAGCCGTACCAGATCCGGACGTCGCGGGCGTCGATGACCGGCGTGCCGTCCACCGCGTCTGCGGCCTGTCGCTCGTACAGCTCGGTCATCGTGACTCGTCCTCTCTAAGTCCGGGCTCGGCCGTACGGCGATGCAGCTCATGATCCCTGTGGGGCTGCTCGGGCTCGTCGTCCCTGAAGCGGGCGTTCGGCGCTCCGGCTCCCAGGGCCGCGGCGTCGCCCTCGGCGAGGTAGCTCGTGGGCTCGTTCGCGGGCATGTCGACCGGCATCAGCCTGCGCTTGCGCAGCGACGGGTTGACCGTCTCGTTGAGGCCCTCGCCCACCAGGGTCAGGCCGGTGATGAGCAGCACGATCGCAAGGCCGGGGAACAGGGTGGTCCACCAGATTCCCGAGGCCGCGTCGTCCAGTGCGCGGCTGAGGTCGTAGCCCCACTCAGAGGCCTCGTTCGGCTGGATGCCGAGCCCGAGGAAGCCGAGTGCGGCCAAGGTCCCGATCGCGTCGGCGGCGTTGAGCGTCCCGATCACGGGGACGGACTGGATCACGTTGCCGAAGAGATACCGGCCCATGATCGTGCCGTTCTTGCGCGCCGATCGCACGTGCCGCCTCGATGTAGGTCGCCTCGCGGGCTGAGACGGTCGTGTTGCGCACCACCCGGAAGTACTGCGGGATGTAGATCACCGTCAGCGAGAGGGCCGCGGCCACCACGCCGCCGCCGAGCGCCCCGCGCAGCAGGAACGAGAAGACGATGGCGAGGAGCAGCGACGGGAACGCGTACAGCGCGTCCATCAGGAAGACCAGCATCCGGTCGACCCAGCTACCGACGAAGCCGGAGATCAGGCCGAGCGGCACGCCGATCAGCACCGAGAGCACGACGGAGATGCTGACCACCTCGACGGCGGTCCTGGCACCCCAGATGACCCGCGAGCAGCACGTCGTAGAACTGGTCGTTGGTGCCGAACAGGTGTTCGCCGCCAGGCGGTGCCAGCTTCGGGAAGCTTGACGCCGTCGACCTTCTGCTGGTTGAAGTCGAACGGCGCCAGCCAGGGAGCGAACAGCGCCATGACCAGGAAGGCAGACCGTGATCAGCACGCCCGCCAGCAGGAGCCAGCGGGCCAGCCCGGTGGTGTTGCGGAACGGGGCAAGGAAGGACCTGCGCATCAGTACCTCACTCGAGGGTCGATGATGGCCGTGACGATGTCGACGAGGAGCGAGACCACGACGACGACGATGCGCGAAGAACGTGACGATGCCCTGGACCGCGGCATAGTCGCGTGCCGTGAGGTACTTGATACAGCTGGGTCCCCAGCCCGGGCCAGTTGAACGTGGTCTCGGTCAGGACCGCGCCGGACAGGGTGAGCGCGACCTGGAGACCGATCACCGTGACGACCGGCACCAGCGCGTTGCGGAAGGCGTGACGGCGGATGACGTACCGTCTCGGGGATTCCCCGCGCCCGCGCCGCCTCGACGTAGTCGCCCTTCAGCGTCATGAGGAGGTTCACGCGAACCAGGCGGATGAAGACGCCCGACAGCAGCAGCCCCAGGGTGAAGCACGGCAGCAGATGGTGCTTCAACACGTCGACGAAGGCCTCGAAGTTGCCCGGCGACCAAGGTGTCGACGAGCAGGATGTGCGTGACCGGCGGAACCGTGAACTTCGTCATCGGCGAGGCGATGTCGTACGTCGGCCAGCCGAGCGGCGCGACGAGGATGACGAACATCAGCCCGGTGAAGAACGGCGGCGCGGCGTAGGTCACGACGCCGAAGATCCGGGTGACCACGTCGCGCACCGAGTCACGGTGCCGCCCCGCGAGCAGCCCCAGCGGGATGCCGATGAGCAGCGCGATCATGAACGCACCGACCGTCAGGGTGAGGGTCGCTCCCCCGTTGTCCCGGATGATGTCGACGATCGGGCGGTTGTCGGAGATCGTCTTGCCGAAGTTGAGCGTCGCGACCTGGCCGAGATAGTCCAGGTACTGCACGATCAGCGGCCGGTCCAGGCCCAGAGCGGCACGGCGCTCGTCGAGCGCCGCCTCGCTGAGCTTGCCGCCGACCGCGGCCGAGACCGGGTCGCCGGGGGCGACTCGCAACAGAATGAAAGTGAGGGTGAGAAGCACCCAGATCATCGGGATCACGAGCAGCACCCGCTGACCGATGTAGCGGGGCAGAGATCCTGCGCCTGCGCTCATGCGCATCCTTCCTGACACATGAAAGGGGAGGACGTGCGCTGCACGCCCTCCCCCGTCGTTGTACTAGCCGTTCTTGCTGATGTCCCAGAACCGGAAGATGTAGGTCGGGTCGAGGGTCTCCTCGACACCCTTCATCTTGTCCGACGCCACGGCGACGTTCTTGCCGTTCCACGACGGGACCAGCGGGACGTCCTCCGCGACGATGTCCTGGAGCTCGCCCATGGTCTTGTTGCGGGCGTCCGCGTCCGTCTCGGCGAGCTCCTTGTCGAGCAGGGAGTTCACCTGGGGGTTCGTGTAGTGGTTGGCGTAGAAGCCACCGTCACGAACGAACGGGGTCAGGTAGTTGTCGGCGTCCAGGATGTCGGGGTACCAGCCGAGGATGAACAGGTCGTAGGCGCCCTGCTTGTACAGCGTCTGGTACTCCTCCCACTCGGCGTCCTCGGTCTTGGTCTTGAACAGGCCGCTCTCGTTGAGCTGGTTGCCGAGCTCGGTCGCCTCGTCGACGGCGTTCGGGCCGTAGTGCGAGGGCGTGTACCCGAGGGTGAGGTCCACGGGGGTCTTCACACCCGCGTCCTGGAGGATCTTCTTCGCGGCGTCGACGTTCGAGCTGTCGTACTTCTCCTTGAAGGAGTCCTTCTGGCCGCCGAAGCCCGGGGGCACGATGGAGTACGCCGGCGCCACGGTGCCGTCGTAGGCGTCCTTCGCGATCGCGTCGCGGTCGATGATCTGGGCGACGGCCTGTCGGACGGCCTTGTCCTTGACGGCCTTGTTCTGGAGCTGGAACACCCAGTACCGGAACTCGGAGCCCTCACCCTTGATGACCTTGACGCCCTCCTTGCCTTCGAGGTCGTTGAGGTCGGTCGGGCTGAGGGTGCGCCACGCGACGTCGACCTGGCCGCTCTGGATCGCCTGCTTCAGCGGAGCCGGGTCCTTGAAGTAGGTGACGAAGATCTGCTTCGACTGCGCCTTGCGCTCACCGGTGTACTTGTCGTTCGCCTCGAGCACTGCCTGCTCACCCGGCTTGTACTGGCTGAGCTTGAACGGGCCCGAGCCGACCACCTGGTCGTCGCCCAGCAGCTTGTCGGCCGGGAAGACCTCCTCGTCGACGATCGAGGTGGTCGCCACCGACAGGAGCTTCAGGAACGTGGTGTCCGGAGCGTTGAGGTGGAAGATCACCGTCGTGTCGTCGGGGGTCTCGATCGCGTTCTCGGCGAGCTTCTTCGTCTTCGGGTCCGTGATCTGGCCCAGGAGAACCGCAGAACCGTTGGGGTCGGCGATCGCGATGTTGCGCTCGAAGGAGAACTTGACGTCCGAGGAGGTCAGGTCGTGGCCGTTGGAGAACTTCAGGCCGGAGCGCAGCTTGCACGTGATCGTCTGCGGGTCGTCGTAGTCGCACGACTCGGCAGCGTCGCCGACCGGGTCGGACTTGCCTGCCGGGATCGTCATCAGCTGCTCGAAGATGTTGTACTGCATGTTCCACGAACCCATGTCGTAGGAGCCGGCCGGGTCCATGGCGGTGATGCTCTCGGTGGTCCCGAGGATCCAGGGCTCGCCCGTGGCGCCGCCTGCACCCCCACCATTTCCGTTGTTTCCGTCGGACGAACTCCCGCCACCGCATGCTGCCAGTGACGCGATCATGACGCCCGCACTGGCCAGGGCCAGTAGTCCTCGTCTGCGGTTCAACTTTCACCTCGCGTATACGTGCCCCGACACGGGTGTCAGGGGCGGAACCTCGTGGACACTACTCGCCGGTCTAGAGCGAGGGCCAGCGGGAAACGCGGGCGACTTGGTCGCAATCTCACAACAATCCCGGTGGCAGAAGCCCCGGAAGCGTGGAATGTGCGAGTTCTTCCAGGCTGTCCCGGAAGATTCTGCGGGGTCCTTCGAGGACGGGTACGTGGTTCGGGATCACCAGTACCGTGCACCCCGCCGCCTCCGCCGAACGCGCGCCGGTGTTCGAGTCCTCGATCGCGATCGTCCGGGCCGGATCGACGCCGAGGATCGCCGCGGCCTTCTGGTACGGCTCGGGATGGGGCTTTCCCTGGGTGACCGCGTCACCGGTCACGATCACCTCGAACGTCCCGTCCGGGAGCCCGGCAAGGATCGGCTCCACGAACCGCCGGTACGACATCGTGACCAGGGCGCAGCGGACCCCGTTGGCACGCAGGTCGGCGAGGAGCTCGACTGCTCCGGGCTGCCACGGGACCTGCTCCTCGACGCGGGTGACGACCCGGTCGAGCAGCTCCTCCACGATCTCGGCCGGCTCCAGGTCGATGCCGCCGTGCTCGCGGATGTACCTCCCGGACTCGATGAGGTCGTTCCCCACGAGGTTCAGCGCGTGCTCGCGGCTCCAGGTGCCGCCGTACTTCTCCACGATCTCGAACTCGGACTCGATCCAGTAGGGCTCGGTGTCGACCAGGGTGCCGTCCATGTCCCACAGGACCGCGTCCGGCGCGGTCTTCTCCCCCAGGCTCACGCTCAGTCCTCTGGCTCGTATCCGAGGATCGGCGAGAGCCAGCGTTCCGCCTGCGCCAGGGTCCACCCCTTGCGCTCGGCGTACTCCTCCACCTGGTCGCGGGAGATCCGGCCGACGACGAAGTACTGCGACTGCGGGTGGGAGAAGTACCAGCCGCTCACTGCAGCTCCCGGCCACATCGCCATGGAGTCGGTGAGCTCGATGCCGGTGGCGCTCTCCACGTCGAGCAGGTCCCACAGGACCCGCTTCTCGGTGTGGTCGGGGCAGGCGGGGTAGCCGGGGGCCGGCCGGATCCCGCGGTAACGCTCCTTGATCAACGCGTCGTTGTCGAGGTCCTCGTCGTCGGCGTACCCCCACAGCTCACGGCGCACCCGCTCGTGAAGCCGCTCGGCGAAGGCCTCGGCGAGCCGGTCGGCCAGGGACTCGAGCAGGATCGCGCTGTAGTCGTCGAGGCTGCTCCTTGAACTCCGCGATCTTCTCGGCCGTGCCATGGCCGGCGGTCACCGCGAACCCGCCGACGTAGTCGCGCAGCCCGGTGTCGCGGGGAGCCACGAAGTCGGCGAGGGAGCGGTTCGGCACGCCCTCGCGGTGCTCGCCCTGCTGTCGCAGGTGCTCGAGACGGACCCGGACCTCGGTGCGCGACTCGTCGGTGTAGACCTCGATGCTGTCGTGCTCCACGGTGTTGGCGGGGAAGAGTCCGACCACCGCGTTCGCGGTCAACCAGCCCTCCTCGACGATCCGGTCGAGCATCTCCTGCGCGTCGTCGAAGAGCTTTCGGGCAGCTTCACCGGAGGCGGGGTTGTTCAGGATGTCGGGGAAGCTGCCCTTCATCTCCCATGCGTTGAAGAACGGCTGCCAGTCGATGTAGTCGCGCAGCTCCGCGAGCGGGTACCCCTCGAAGGCGCGGACGAACGGCTCGTCACCCGCGAGCACCGCCGGCCGCGGTGGCTCGTACTCCGCCCACTCGATCGGGGTGCGGTTGGCGCGTGCGGACTCGAGGGAGACCATCCGCCGGTCGTTGCGCTTCTCCGCGTGCCGGCGCCGGATGGAGTCGTAGTCCGCCTCGACGTCGGCGAGGAGCCGCGGGCGCTGGTCGTCGGAGAGCAGCGCCGCGGCGACCGGGACGGACCGGGACGCGTCCTTCACCCAGACCACGGGGCCGTGGTACTGCGGCGACACCTTGACCGCCGTGTGCGCCCGTGACGTCGTCGCGCCGCCGATCAGCAGCGGGATGTCGAACCCCTGCCGCTCCATCTCGGAGGCGAGGTTGACCATCTCGTCGAGCGACGGCGTGATGAGCCCGGAGAGGCCCACCATGTCCGCCCCGACCTCCTTCACGGTGTCGAGGATCTTCTGGGCAGGCACCATCACACCGAGGTCGAACACCTCGTAGTTGTTGCACTGGAGGACGACTCCGACGATGTTCTTGCCGATGTCGTGGACGTCGCCCTTGACCGTCGCCATCACGATCTTGCCGTTGCTGCGCCCGGCGTCCGCGGGATCCTTGCCGGCCTCGATGAACGGGATCAGGTGCGCGACGGCCTTCTTCATGACGCGGGCCGACTTCACGACCTGGGGCAGGAACATCTTCCCCGCACCGAAGAGGTCGCCGACGACGTTCATGCCGTCCATCAGCGGGCCCTCGATGACCTCGATCGGCTGCCCGCCACGCGCGGCGATCTCGAGCCGCAGCTCCTCGGTGTCCTGCTCGGCGTAGTCGTCGATCCCCTTCACGAGGGCATGGGTGATCCGCTCGGAGACGGGCAGCTCGCGCCACGAGTCGTCCGCCCCCTGCACCTGACGGCCTTCGCCGTTGAAGCGCTCCGCGATCGCCAGCAGCCGCTCGGTGCTGTCGGGACGACGGTTGAGTACGACGTCCTCGACTCGTTCACGCAGCTCGGGATCGATCTCGTCGTACACCGCGAGCGCGCCGGCGTTCACGATGCCCATGTCCATGCCGGCCCGGATCGCGTGGTAGAGGAAGACCGCGTGGATCGCCTCCCGGACCGGGTTGTTGCCGCGGAAGGAGAAGGACACGTTCGAGACGCCGCCCGAGACGAGTGCGCCGGGCAGGTTCTGCTTGATCCAGCGGGCCGCCTCGATGAAGTCGACACCGTAGTTGGCGTGCTCCTCGATGCCCGTCGCCACCGCGAAGATGTTCGGGTCGAAGATGATGTCCTCGGCCGGGAAGCCGACGTCCTCGGTGAGCAGCTCGTAGGCCCGCCGGCAGACGGCGATGCGCCGCTCGAGGGTGTCGGCCTGGCCGTCCTCGTCGAAGGCCATGACGACCACCGCGGCGCCGTACTTCCGGCACAGCCGCGCCTGCTCGAGGAAGGCCTGCTCACCCTCCTTCATCGAGATCGAGTTGACCACCGTCTTGCCCTGGATGCACTTGAGGCCGGCCTCGATCACCTCGAACTTCGAGGAGTCGACCATCACGGGCACCCGGGAGATGTCGGGCTCGCCGGCGATCAGCTTCGCGAAGCGGTCCATCGCCTCGACGCCGTCGATCATCCCCTCGTCCATGTTGACGTCGATGATCTGGGCGCCGGCCTCGACCTGCTGCCGGGCGACGGCAAGGGCGGCGGGGTAGTCGCCCTCCTTGATCAGCTTGCGGAAGCGGGCCGACCCGGTGATGTTCGTGCGCTCGCCGACGTTGACGAACAGCGAGTCCTCGGTGATGTTGAGCGGCTCGAGCCCGGACAGCCGGCACGCGTGGCGCACCTCCGCCGGGACGCGCGGAGCTCGCCCCTCGACCGCGGCGGCCACGGCCGCGACGTGATCCGGGGTCGTCCCGCAACAGCCGCCGGCGAGGTTCACCAGGCCGCTCTCGGCGAACTCGCCGACGACCTTGGCCATCTCGTCGGCCGCCTGGTCGTACTCGCCGAAGGCGTTCGGCAGGCCCGCGTTGGGGTAGGCGGAGACGAAGCAGTCGGCGATCCGGGAGAGCTCTGCGAGGTAGGGCCGCATCTCCTTGGCCCCGAGGGCGCAGTTGAGACCCACGGCGAGCGGACGCGCGTGGCGGACCGAGTTCCAGAACGCCTCGGTGACCTGACCGGAGAGCGTGCGGCCGGACGCGTCGGTGATCGTGCCGGAGATCATCACCGGCCAGCGACGGTCACGCTGCTCGAACAGGGTCTCGAGCGCGAAGATCGCGGCTTTTGCGTTGAGGGTGTCGAAGATCGTCTCGACGAGGAGCAGGTCGACTCCCCCGTCGACGAGCCCGTTGGCCTGCTCGAGGTAGGCCTCGACCAGCTCGTCGTAGGTGACGTTGCGCTTGCCGGGGTCGTTGACGTCGGGCGAGATGGAGGCCGTGCGGTTCGTCGGGCCGAGCGCCCCCGCGACGTACCTGGGCCGGTGCGGCTCACGCTCGGTGACCGCGTCGCAGGCGGCTCGCGCGAGCCTGGCGGAGGCCAGGTTCATCTCGTAGGCGAGGTCCTCCATGCCGTAGTCGGCGAGGGAGATGCGCTGGGCGTTGAAGGTGTTCGTCTCGACGATGTCGGCACCGACCCGGAGGTACTCCTCGTGGATGTTCCGGATCAGCTCGGGCTGGGTCAGGCTCAGCAGGTCGTTGTTGCCCTTGAGGTCGGAGGACCAGTCGGCGAACCGCTCCCCGCGGTAGTCGGCCTCCTCCAGGCGGTGATGCTGGATCATCGTCCCCATCGCTCCGTCGAGCACCAGGATCCGTCCTCGGAGGGCAGCGGAGAGCTCCTCCGTTGCATCGGGTCGGACGTGCTGGGACGGGGTCACAGGGCTCCTCGGGGGTCGTCGGTGCGGGCGGCGCACCTCCATAAACAGTAAGCCGCACCCGGTCGGGCGATGGCTCGTCCCGGATTCTGACACCTCCCACGGACCGCCGACCCGGGCCCCGGCCACTAGGCTGGAAGGGTGATCGAGCTGGAAGAGCTACCCGACCTCGAGTCGCCTGTCCTCATCGCCGCCTTCGAGGGCTGGAACGACGCGGCGGACGCCGCCTCGTCGGTCGTGGACCACCTGATCAAGGTGTGGGACGCGCGGGTGGTGGCCGCCATCGACCCCGAGGACTTCTACGACTTCCAGATGAACCGCCCGATCGTCGGCACCAACGACGCCGGGATGCGCAAGATCACCTGGCCCTCCACGCAGATATCGGTGGCCCGGCCGCCGGGGTCGACCCGCGACGTGATCCTGCTTCGAGGCATCGAGCCGAACATGCGCTGGCGGCAGTTCTGCGCCGAGCTCCTCGCCGCGGCGGACGAGCTCGGCACCGAGATGGTGGTCACACTCGGGGCGTTGCTGGCCGACACCCCGCACACCCGGCCGGTGCCGGTGAGCGGTACGGCGACCGAGCCCGACCTCGCGGACCGGCTCAAGCTCGAGCAGTCCAACTACGAAGGACCGACCGGGATCGTCGGCGTCTTCCAGGACGCCTGCGTGCAGCTCGACATCCCGGCCGTCTCCTTCTGGGCTGCTGTCCCCCACTACGTGGCCCAGCCGCCGTGTCCGAAGGCGACGCTGGCGCTGATCGGCCAGCTCGAGGACCTCCTCGAGATCTCGATCCCGCTCGCCGACCTGCCGGAGGAGGCGCGCGCCTGGGAGCGCGGCGTCGACGAGCTCGCCGAGGAGGACGAGGAGATCGCCGACTACGTCCGGGCACTCGAGGAGACCCGCGACACCGCCGACCTCCCCGAGGCCAGTGGTGAGGCGATCGCCCGCGAGTTCGAGCGGTACCTCAAGCGCCGCGAGACCGGGGACCAGTAGCTACAGCCGGATCCCGAGGCGGGCGTCGAGCAGGTCGCACACGTCGTCGCATCCGTCGCCGTCGCCCTGTGTGGAGGTGCTCCACTCGTCGATCGCCTCCAGGGCAGCGGGCGCGTCCAGGTCGTTCGCGAGGTGCCGGCGTACCTCCGCGACGAGCCGCTCGGCGTCGGCCTCACAGGACCGGTCCGCCGCTGCGCGCCACGCCGCGAGCCGAGTCTCCGCGCGGACGAGGTCCTCGTCGGTCCACTCCCAGTCGCTGCGGTAGTGGTGCGCCAGGAGCGCCAGCCGGAGCGCCATGGGGTCCGTGCCGCTCTCCCGCAGCCGTGACACGAAGACCAGGTTGCCCCGGGACTTCGACATCTTCTCGCCCTCGTAGGCGACCATCCCGGCGTGCATGTACGCCCGCGCGAACGGGGTCCCCCCGGTGGCCGCCTGCGTCTCCGACGCGCTCATCTCGTGGTGCGGGAAGACGAGGTCGCTGCCGCCGCCCTGCACGTCGAACGTCTCCCCGAGGTACTCCAGGGCGATCGACGAGCACTCGATGTGCCAGCCCGGGCGCCCCCTGCCGATCTCGGAGTCCCAGGCCGGCTCCCCCGCCCGCTCCGCCTGCCAGAGCAGGCAGTCGAGCGGGTGCTTCTTGCCCGGCCGGTCGGGGTCACCGCCGCGCTCGGGGAAGATCTCGATCATCTGCTGCTCGTCGAGCCCGGAGACCTGGCCGAACCGGGGGTCGGCGTGCACGGAGAAGTACAGGTCGCCCTCGACCTCGTACACGTAGCCACGCTCCTGCAGCCGCTGGATCAGTGCGACGGAGAGCGGGATCGACTCCACGGCGCCGATGTAGGCGTCCGGCGCGAGCGAGCGGAGCGCCTCCATGTCGGAACGGAACAGCTCGGTCTGCTCGTCGGCGAGCTCACGCCAGTCGGCCCCCGTCGCGTCGGCCCGCTCCAGCAGCGGGTCGTCGACGTCGGTGACGTTCTGGACGTAACGGACCTCGTGACCGGCGTCGCGCCAGGCCCGGTTCAGCAGGTCGAAGGCGACATAGGTCGCGGCGTGCCCCATGTGGGTGGCGTCGTACGGCGTGATGCCGCAGACGTAGAGCCGCGCGGCGCCCTCGGGCGTGGTCTTCTCCACCGCAGCGGAGGAGGTGTTGTAGATGGACACGGCCGGGCCTGGCCCGAACTTCTCGAGCGAGGGAACGTCCGGACTCTGCCATGCGCGCATGGTCGAAAGCCTAGCCAACGAGGTTCAGAACGCGGGCCATGGGATTGCGGGCCACTCCCCCGACGGCTTCGGCATCCGTCCCCTCGTGAGAAGGGCCTCGCAACGCCGGGACAGCGCCGCCACCTCGGCCCGGGTCAGCCACCGGTCGAGCGCCGACCCGGAGCGGACCGTCGCGGGTGCCGAGGGCGTCGACCAGGCAATGGAGCGCGGCGCGCTCCTCGTCCACGAGCGGCTGGGAGGCCCAGCCCCACAACACCGTGCGGAGCTTGGGGTCCACGTGGAAGGACACCCCGTGGTCGACCCCGTAACGGTGTCGGTCGGGCATGGCCAGGACGTGCCCGCCCTTGCGGTCGGCGTTGTTCACGACAGCGTCGAACACAGCCATCCGGCGGAGCGCACGGGTGTCCTCGTGCACCAGCGCGACCGGCCGCCCGTCGCCGTCAGCCGCGTGGAGGACATGGAGGTAGCCGTCCGGGACCGCGCCCTCGGGGACGATGTCGACCGGATCCTGACCCTCGTCGGGCTCCCGCCAGACCTGCACCATGCCGCGTCCGAGCGGGCCGTCGCGCTCGATCGTCAGCGGCACGAGGTTCCAGCCGAGTGCCTCGGAGACGAGGTAGGCCGCCACCTCCCGGCCGGCGAGCGAGCCGTCGGGGAAGTCCCACAACGGCCGCTCACCGGAGACCGGCTTGTAGACGCAGCGCAGGCTCCGGCCGTCGAGGGACGCGGTCGCCACGAGAGTGACGTTCGAGGCGGGCAGGATCCGCCCGAGGACCTCGAGCTCCCCGGTGCTGAGGACAACGTGCTCCTCGTCGGCGGTGAGGGCGACGTCGGCGTTCATCGGACCGGACCTGTCAGACGGCCGTGCGCTTGAAGCCGTTGGCGCGCGGGCAGAGGTGCCCCTCCGGGTCGAGGGGGTTGCCGCAGAAGGGGCAGGGCTGGCGTCCCGCGGACACCACGGCCTGTGCGCGCTTGCTGAAGGCACGTGCCAGGCCCGCCGGCAGGCGTACGACGAGCATCTCCTCTGGCTCGGGCTCCTCGATCTCCTCCTCCGGCTGGTCCGGGGACACGACCGACTCCTCGGTGAAGGGGAAGACCTCGACCACGATCCGCTCGTCGGTGGTGTCCCAGGACAGGGTCATCGTGCCCGCCCGGAACTCCTCGTCGATCGGCTGCTCCAGCGGGTCGGCGTCCTCGAGGTCGAGCGGTGCGACGGCCGGGACCGTGCCGGTGGCGCCGGTGTTCATCACCTCGTCGAGAAGCTCGTCGATGCGGGTGGCCAGCACCAGGACCTGCTGCTTCTCCAGGGCCACGCTCGTGACGCGGCTGCCCGACCGCGCCTGGAGGAAGAACGTGCGCTGTCCGGGCTCGCCCACCGTTCCGGCGACGAAGCGCTCCGGCGGGTCGTAGGTGTGGATGACAGGTGGCATGTTCCCGACCTTATGTGGTTCGCCCAGCGTCCCGGTCAGGTGCGTCAGACCGGATCTCGCCCGATCCGCCCCCGACGGCGGCGTCGCTGTCGCGGCGTCCGTGGCGGCGCCGCTTCTTCGGCGGCTTCAGGCCGCTCATGTCACCTGCCACGGAGTTCACCGAGAGCACGAACGGCCGCAGCGGCGTGTAGCGGATCACCGACAGCGACGCCGGGTCGACGCCGATCCGCTGGAACAGGTCGAGGTGCATGCCGAGGGCATCGGCGAGGACGGCCTTGATCACGTCGCCGTGCGTGACCGCGAGCCAGACCGCGTCGGGACCGTGCTCGGCCTCGACCCGGGCGTCCCAGTCGCGCACCGCGGCGACGGAGCGAGCCATCATCTGCGCCATCGACTCCCCGTCGGGGAACGTGGCCGCCGACGGGTGTGCCTGCACGGTCTTCCACAGCGGCTCCTTGGCCAGCGCCTTGAGCTCCTTGCCGGTCCAGCTGCCGTAGTCGCACTCGAGCAGCCGCTTCTCCCAGATGACCTTCGCGCCACCGTTCTGAAGCAGGTTGACCTCTCGGGCGGTCTCGCGGCATCGCTGCAGCGGGCTGGTCACGATCGCCGCGAGCGGGAGACCTGCGAGCCGCTCCCCTGCGGCGCGGCTCTGCTCGACGCCGCGCTCGTCGAGACCGACCCCCTTGCTACGACCCGCGAGGACGCCGGTCGCGTTGGCCGTCGTACGTCCGTGTCGCGCCAGGATGAGCGTTGCCATGAGTCTGACTCTAGAGCCCGTAGCCTGAGCGCCATGATCGTCGACTGCGCGCTGTACCGCGACGGTGTCCGTGTCCCCCTCGACGTCAACAGCAGCGACCTCGGCGCTGTGCGTGACTCCCGCCGCGGGGACGGTGACTTCGTCTGGGTGGGCCTGCATCAACCCGACCAACCCGAGATGGACCGGGTCTCGGAGATCTTCGGGCTGCACCCGCTCGCCGTCGAGGACGCCCTGCACGCCCACCAGCGGCCCAAGCTCGAGCGGTACGACGACACGCTGTTCCTGGTCCTCAAGACCCTCTGGTACGTCGACGAGCGAGACGCCGTGGAGACCGGGGAGATCGCGCTCTTCGTCGGCCACGGCTTCGTGGTCAGCGTGCGCCACGGGCAAGGCACGGAGCTGCACACCGCACGCACCGACCTCGAGCACCACGCCCAGCTGCTGGGGCACGGCGCGGCCGCCGTCGTCTACGCCATCTGCGACCGGGTGGTGGACGGCTACGAGGAGGTCGCCGCGTCGCTGGAGATCGACGTCGACGAGGTCGAGGCGTCGGTGTTCTCCACGACCCGCAGCGACGACTCCGAGCGGATCTACGTGCTGAAGCGCGAGCTCGCGGAGATGCGCCGGGCGGTCAACCCGCTCAAGGACCCGATGAAACGGTTCGCGACCGGGCAGGTCGTCGGCGTGTCCGCGGAGTCCGCGCCGTTCTTCCGCGACGTCGCCGACCACCTGGCGCGGGTCTCGGAGACGATCGACTCCCTGGACGGCCTGCTCTCCAACGCCTTCGACGCCCTGCATGCGCGGATCAGCGTGCAGCAGAACGACGACATGCGCAAGATCTCCGCCTGGGTCGCCATCGCCGCTGTCAGCACCCTGATCGCGGGCGTCTACGGCATGAACTTCGAGCACATGCCCGAGCTCACCTGGCGCTACGGCTACTTCCTCGCGCTAGCGGTGATGGTGCTCTCCTCACTGGGGCTCTACCGCCTGTTCAAGAAGTCCGGCTGGCTCTAGCCCGATGACTTCTGCGCGGCGGCACAGATGCGGGCTCTGCATGAGGAACAGCCACGTCCGCCCGCGGCAAGGGGTGCCTGAGCATCAACCAGGCTGCCGATTCAGGCGGCGATGACGCCGAAGCTGAGCATCAGCAGGGTGAACGCGCCGAGTGCGATCCGGTAGATGACGAACGGCAGGTAGGAGCGGGTGCTCACGTAGCGCAGCAGCCACGCGATGGCGGCGTACCCGACGACAAACGCGACCACCGTGGCGAGGAGGGTGGCCATCGGGCTGTAGGCGTTCACGCACTGCTCGGACGTGGAGCCGCCACAGGCGAGCACGTCCTTGAGCTCGAACACTCCGGCGCCGATCACGGCCGGGATGGCGAGCAGGAAGGCGTACCTGGTCGCGGCTTCGCGGTCGTAGCCGAGGAACCGGCCCATGCTGATCGTGGCGCCGGACCTGGACACACCGGGCACGAGCGCCATCGCCTGGGCGAGACCGTAGAGCACCGCGTGCTGGATGTTCAGCTGCCGGATGGTGCGCTCGGTGCCGCCGACCCGGTCCGCGATGCCGAGGATCACGCCCATCACGATCAGCGTGGTGCCGACGATCCAGAGGCTGCGGAAGTCGGACTCGATGACGTCCTTGAGCAGGATGCCGAGGATCACGATCGGCAGCGAGCCGATGATGATGAACCAGCCCATCCGGGCATCGATCTGACCGCGCCACCGGGCGTCGTACAGCGAACGGAACCAGGCCGACCCGATCCGCCAGATGTCCTTGCGGAAGAAGATCACCACGGCGAGCTCGGTACCGATCTGCACCACGGCGGTGAACGCTGCACCCGGGTCGCCCCACCCGAAGAGCTCCGGAAAGATCCGCAGGTGCGCGCTGCTCGAGATGGGCAGGAACTCAGTGAGACCCTGGAGCAGGCCGAGGAACGCAGCCTGGAGGAAGTCGAGCACTTGGGATATCTCCTCGTGGAGCGGGCAGAAGCCCGAACAGCCTACGCACCTTGATCTCCGGCGAGGCGAGCGCGTCCCACCCCGTGCGTCTGGATAGCGTGTGCCCCATGCAGCAGAGGTTCCTGGGTCGTACCGGTTTGCGCGTGTCCCGTCTGGGGCTCGGCACGCTCACCTGGGGTCGTGACACCGACGAGCACGAGGCCCGCGACCAGCTGATCGCCTTCACCGAGGCGGGCGGCACCCTGGTCGACACCGCGGCCGGGTACGGCGACGGGGCATCCGAGGAGCTGATCGGCTCCCTGATCGGTGACGTCGTCGCGCGCGACGACATCGTTCTGGCGACGAAGGCCGGGATCAGCCGGGCACGCGGCGTCAGGGAGACGAACGTCTCTCGCGGCTACCTGATCTCCACGCTCGACGCGTCCTTGAAGCGCCTCGGCGTCGACCACGTCGACCTCTGGCAGGTGCACACCTGGGTCGACGACATCCCCCTCGAGGAGACCCTCTCGGCGCTGGACTACGCGGTGTCGACCGGCCGTGCGGCGTACGTCGGCGTCTCGAACTACTCCGGCTGGCAGAGCGCCAAGGCGGCCACCTGGCAGGCGGCGGTGCCGGGACGGGCCACGCTAGCCTCGAACCAGGTGGAGTACTCCCTGCTCAACCGCACCGCCGAGGCGGAGATGATTCCCGCCGCCGAGCATCTCGGGCTGGGCATCCTGCCGTGGTCCCCGCTCGGACGGGGCGTGCTCACCGGGAAGTACCGCAGCGGCACCCCAGCCGACTCCCGCGCGGCCTCGCCGCACTTCTCCAACTTCGTCGGCACCTACCTGAACGACCAGACCTCTCGCATCGTCGAGGCGGTCGCACGGGCGGCCGACGGCCTGAGCTGGTCGCCTCTCGAGGTGGCGCTGAGCTGGGTCCGGGACCGTCCGGGTGTGACCGCGCCGATCGTCGGCGCACGCACCGCGGCGCAGCTTCGCGGGTCGTTGACCGTCGAGGAGTGCGAGCTGCCGGTCGAGATCGTCGTCGCGCTCGAGGACGTGTCCGCACCCCCTACCTGAGCGAGTTCCCGCGAACTCCCCATGGCAGGCATGTCACCATGTCGTCATGTCCCGTGGATCCATCGACACGACGCCGAGACGGCGCGCGCTGAACCCGGGGGTTGAGTACGAGTTCGAGCGCCTGACGATCTCCCGAGACTTCTCCCGCAACGCCGTGACCCGGATGCTCACCGACCGGGCGGAGCACGGGGGCTGGGAGCTCGACCGGGTACGCCTCTCCCCCGACGGCACGCGCCGCGTGGTGCTGCGACGCAAGATCATCCGCCAGCAGCGGATGCCTTACCTGATGTTCTGAGGCTTCGTCTGGTCATCAGGCTCGGTCGAGGAACCTGTCGAACACGCGCGCCCCGAACTGCAGGGCGTCGACGGGAACCCGCTCGTCCACCCCGTGGAAGAGTGCGGTGAAGTCCAGGTCGGCGGGCAGTCGTAGCGGGGCGAACCCGAAGGACCGGATGCCGAGCTTGCGCCAGTGCTTGGCGTCCGTGCCACCGGACATCAGGTACGGCGCCACCTTGGCGTCCGGGTCCTGCTCGAGGATCGAGGCAGTGATCGCGTCCACGAGGTCGCCGTCGAAGGTCGTCTCCAGGGCAGCCTGCTTGCTGACCCAGTCGATGGAGACCTTGTCTCCGACGAGCTCCGCGAGCGTGTCGAAGAACTCGTCCTCGTAGCCGGGCAGGAACCGGCCGTCCACGTGGGCGGTCGCCTCGCCGGGCACGACGTTCACCTTGTAGCCGGCCTGCAGCATGGTCGGGTTCGTCGAGTGCCGGAGGACCGCGCCGAGCATTCGTGTGGCCGTTCCGAACTCCTGCACGAGCTGCTCCGCGTTCTCCGGAGTGGCCTCGACGCCCGCCAGCTCCCCCACCGCGGAGAGCAGCACCTGCATCGGAGGCGTCAGACGCACCGGCCACTCGTGCCGGCCGAGCCTCGCAACCGCGGCCGCGAGCTCGGTCACCGCGTTGTCGGGGTGCCGCATCGAGCCGTGGCCGGCGTTGCCCTTGGCGGTCAGCCGCATCCAGGCCATGCCCTTCTCGGCGGCCTCGATCAGGTAGAACCGCTGGCCGCGGACCGTGGTGCTGAACCCACCGACCTCCCCGATCGCCTCGGTGCAGTCGGCGAGCAGGTCCGGGTGCTCCTTGACGAGGTACTCCGCTCCCTTGTGCCCGCCCGCTTCCTCGTCGGCGGTGAAGCACAGCACCATCGGCCGCTCGGGTACGGCGCCGGCCCGCTGGCGTGCGCGGACCACGGACAGCAGCATCGCGTCGAAGTCCTTCATGTCCACCGCCCCACGGCCCCAGACGTACCCGTCCTGGATCTCCCCCGAGAACGGGTGGACCTGCCAGTCGTCGGCGTTGGCCGGCACCACGTCGAGGTGGCCGTGCAGGAGCAACGGGTCTCGCCCGGCGCCGTCACCCGTGCCACCCCAGCGCGCGACCACAGACGCCCGCCCCGGCTCGGACTCATGGATCTCGGAGTCGATGCCGACCTCGGAAAGCAGCGCTGCGACGTGCTCCGCGGCCTTCCGCTCCCCCGGTCCGGAGCTGTCCCCGAAGTTCGTGGTGTCGATCCGGATCAGGTCGCGGCAGATGTCCACGACCTCCGCCGCGGCGTCGTACCGCACGGCCGTGGCGTCGCTTGGAGGCGTTGCACTCATATGTCCATCCTTACAGGACCGCGAGGCCCTGGGTCGATGCGAGTTCTCCGGCTGTTCTTTGCTACAGTTCCCACCGCGCTCGCAACGAAGCACAATGTTGTGAGGCAAACACCTTGTCCGGGTGGCGGAATAGGTAGACGCGCTAGCTTGAGGTGCTAGTGCCCTTTATCGGGCGTGGGGGTTCAAGTCCCCCCTCGGACACCAATGTGAGGCCCCTGACCTGCGGAAGACGCCTGTCGGGGGCCCTTTGCTTTGCCCTTGGAACGCACCCGCGCTGTCGGTCGTGATCTGCGGCGGTACGCGTGACCGGTGTCTGGGCGAGCACCTGGTCGGGGTTCGCGGCATACGCGGAAGAAACGCAGCGTTTCGCGGCGACCTGCTCGAGTCTTGGACGCGCATTCGGTGGCCCGGGATCGACGATCTTCATGATCCGGTGGATCGCCTCGGGATACGGTGCCAGGGAAACGGACGCGAGAGGACCCGATGATGGTCGATGTCGACGAGGTGCTGGATGAGGCAGGGCTGAAGAATCCGCACGTTCGGGAGTACGTCCGACATTGGGCAGACTTCACCGGGGCCGAGCGCATCGAGGTGGTCAGCGCCTCCGACGACGCAAGGCTCATCAGTGAGTCGCTCGAGTCGGGTGAGCTTCTTCCCGCAGGTGAGGGGCTGTACTACTCCCGCAGCTACCACAAGGACACGGCCCGCTCGGAGGAGCGGACCATCGTGGCGACCAGCCGGCCTGAGGACCGTGGCATCTACAACAACTGGCATCTCGCCTCGGAGATCAAGCCCGTCGTCGAGGGCCACATGCACGGCGCCCTGGCAGGCAAGACGATGTACGTGGTGCCCTACCTGATGGCACCCGCCGGCTCGCCGCTGGAGGCGTACGCCGCCGGCGTCCAGCTGACCGACCACCGGACCGTGGTCCTCCACATGATCCGGATGGCCCGGGTGGGAGTCCACTTCATCGAGAACCTCGCGGACCCCACCAGCTTCGTGCGCGCCGTGCATGTGACCGGTGACTTGGAGAACCTCCGCCAGGGCACGCCTGACGACATGCGTTACTTCGTCACCGTTGCGGACGAGCGCACGATCCTGCACTTCGGATCCTCCTACGGGGGCAACGCACTGCTGGGCAAGATCGCCCACGGCCTACGCCAGGCGTCGTACGACGGCTGGGCCTCGGGCAAGTTCCTCGCCGAGCAGTTCATGCTCCTGTCCATCACCGACAAGGAGACCGGCCGGAAGTACCACATCTGTGGTGGCTTCCCCAGCGCCTCCGGCAAGACCAACCTCGCGATGATGCTTGCCCCCGACTCCCTCGGCGACCGGTACCACGTCGAGTTCTACGGTGACGACATCGCCTGGATGTGGGTCAACCCTGACGACGGCAAGCTCTACGGGATGAACCCCGAGTACGGCGTGTTCGGTGTCATCAAGGACACCAACGAGGCCACCAACCCGACCGCGCTCGACTCGATCGCGCCGGGTACCCAGGCACTGTTCACCAACATCGCCTACAACGACATCACCCATGAGGTGTGGTGGGAGGGCCGGACCAAGGAGCCGCCGGCCGACGTCACCGGCTGGCGCGACTGGAAGGGCGACCTCATCTCCGAGCGCGCAGAGGGCGACGACTCCCCCTGGGCGCACCCGAACAGCCGGTTCACCACCACCCTGGCAAACGTGCCCAACGTCGCGGCCGACTTCGAGGAGCCCCAAGGGGTACCGATCGACGGCATCATCTTCGGTGGCCGCACCCGAGACCGCGAGCCGCTGATCCGCGCCATCACCGACCTGGCCGAGGGCGTCTACGACGGCCTCACCCTCGGGGCTGAGGCGACGTTCGCGGCCGAGGGCGTCGAGGGCAAGCTCCGCTACGACCTGATGTCGATGCGCCCGTTCATGTCCTACCCCGAGGGTAAGTACGCCGCGCACTGGCTCAAGATCGTCGGCGAAGCCACCGAGCAGCCGATCTTCGCGCACGTCAACTGGTTCCAGCGTGACCCCGAGGACGGCCACTTCCTCTGGCCCGGCTACCGCGACAACCTGCGCGCGCTGCTATGGCTCATGCAGCTCAAGAACGGCGAGGTCACGGGCCGCCCGACACCCGTCGGCGTCCTCCCCACAGAGGAGGAGCTCAGCCTCGACGGCATCGACATCACGCCCTCGGACCTCGCCAAGCTCCTGACGCTCGACATCGACAGGTGGCGACAGGAGATGGAGCACCGCAGCGACCACCTGTCGCAGTTCGGTGACCTCCCCGAGCAGATCTGGGAGGTCCATCACCGCGTCACCGCAGCCCTCGAAGATGAGTCACACGGGGCCTGATGCCGGTGCGTCTACGCCCACCACTGCTGTTCAACGACCGGCGCCACTGCGACCGGCGGCCTCCAGAAGCGTCTCGGCCGCCTGCCTGAGCCCTGCCATCTGGTCGAGCTCCTGGTCCTCGTGCTCGATGTTCACGGCCATGTCGGGGTCGACCTCACCGAGAGCGGCCAGGAACTCTCGCCACCAGTCCACGTCGTGCCCGCGGCCGACTGCCACGAAGTCCCACGACGACTGCTCGGGCCAGCGGCTGAGGGTGTAGTCGCCACCGAGGTTGAGAGCGTCGGGGTCGCGTGGGTCGACTCGGCCGAACCTGTCGTCCAGCACTCCGTTGATCCGGGCGGCCGGGTTGATGCGAGTGTCCTTGGCGGCGGCGTTGTAGACCAGGTCACCAAGGTGGCGCACGGCCTCGATCGGTTCGATCCCCTGCCAGAACAGGTGGCTCGGATCCATCTCCGCGCCGACATGGGTGGCATTCACCTCGGTCACGAGGCGTTCGAGGGTCCCGGGGTTGTACACGATGTTGTGGGGATGCATCTCGATCGCCACCTTGACGTCGTGGTCCGCGGCGTACGCCTGGACCCTCTTCCAGAACGGAATCGCGACCTCGTTCCACTGGTAGTCGCGGACATCGAGGAAGACGCTGTGCCACGGAAGGACGTTCCAGGCGGGGTACTTCCCGTTCGTGCTGGCCGCCGGGGTGCCGGACATCGTGACCACGCGCTTCACCCCCAGCAGCGCGGCGACCTCGATCGAGTCGAGGATGTCCTGGGCCTGACGGGGACCCACCTGGGGGTTCGGGTCGAGCGGGTTGCCGTTGCAGTTCAAGGCGGTGAGCGTCATTCCTGCAGCCTGGAACTCGCCCAGGTAGTCCTGACGGGCCTGCTCGCTCTTGCGTAGCTGGTCGATGGGCAGATGCACCGGAGGGAGGAAACCGCCGGAGTTGATCTCCGCGCTCTCCAGACCCAGCGAGGACAAGGTCTGCAGGGCCTCCGGGAGCGGCTTGTCGTGCAGGCACGCGGTGTATGCGCCGAGCTTCATCGTGGTGGTCCTCTCAGGAGGCGGTGACGGGGACGGGGGTGCTGTCGACTCTCACCTCGACGCCGCCCGCGGCAGCGGAGTCGACGACGGCACGGAGGAGACGCAGGTTGTGCAGGCCCGCGGACAGCGGCGGACACGGAGGTAGGCCGTCGACGCCGGCCACCTGCTCGAGGAAGGCTCGCGACTGGAAGGAGAACAGGTCGTTCTGGCCGTAGCCGACACCGGGAAAGTCCATCGGCATGCCCCCGGAGAGGTACGGGTGGGCAGGGCCGATCGGCACCGTGCGGTAGCCCTGGGTGGGGCCGGAGACGGCTCGGTCCGCGACGTGGATCTCCCCGGGCCGGTCGAGGTCGAACGACGCGGCGCCGTCCAGTGCCGAACAGGTCGAAGCCGAGGGAGTTGGCGTGCCCGAACGCGACTCTGGAGGCGGTGAGTGTCGCCGTCGCCCCGGAGGCGAACACGGCGTTGAAGGACACGACGTCCTCGTTCTCGACCGGCTCGCGTACGTCACTGAGCTCCGCTGCCGCGTGGCCGACGACGGTGCCGACCGGCACTGCGCGCTCGGTGACGACGGTGGAGAGTACTGCGCCGCGAACCGACTCGATCGGTCCGCAGAGGAACTCCGCGAGGTCGACGACGTGGCTGCCGATGTCGGCCAGTGCCCCCGACCCGGGACCTCCCTTGTAGCGCCAGCTCATCGGCCCCGTGGGGTCGACGCCGTAGTCGCACAGGTACCGCACACCGAGCTGCACCGGTGCACCGATCCCGCCCTCGGCCACGAGGCGGCGCACCGCCGCGATCGCCGGAGACCTTCGAAACGTGAAGCCGACCGACGCCTGGAGCCCGGTGCCCTCGGCGGCGGCCACCATCGCCTCGGCGTCGGCGATCGAAGGGGCCAGCGGCTTCTCGCAGAGCACGTGCTTGCCCGCCGCCAGAAGTCCCTCGACCACCTCGCGGTGCAGGGGGTTGGCGAGGACGACGCTCACCACGTCGACGTCCGCTGCGCCGGCGACGGCCTGCCAGCTGGTCTCGCTGCGCTCGTAGCCGTAACGACGCGCCGTGTCGGCCGCAAGGTCTCTCATTGGCGTCGGCGACCGCGACCAACCGGACGTCCGGGAGCTGCGGGCCGTAGAGCGTCGGGGCGTTTCGGTAGCCGGCGGCGTGGGCCCGCCCTGCCATGCCTGCGCCCACCACGGCGACCCCGATGGATCTCTGACTCATGGCCCCTCCCGATTCTTTGAAGCGCTTTAAGGATTGGATATGATCGTGACTGCGCATGGCACGGCGTGTCAAGCGTCACACCGAAAATCGATCGCGAAGGAGCCCGCGTGGCGAGCAAGTCAGGCCGCCGACCGCGACTGGAGGACGTCGCAGCCCGCGTCGGGGTCTCCACGGGGACGGTGTCGCTGGTGCTGAACAACAGCTCCGGGCCGAGCGCTGCCACGCGCGAGCGAGTCCTCGCGGCGGCGGCGGACCTCGGGTACCGACCCGACCGCACTGCGAGCCTCCTGGCGCGCCGGCGTTCCTGCCTCATCGGTGCGATGCTCGATGTGCGCAACACCTTCCACGCCGAGCTCGTCGCCGACCTGCACGATGTCGCGGAGGCGGCCGGGTACGACCTCTTGCTGAGCACCATCACACCGACCCGAGACTCGCGGCGGGCCATCGAGACGCTGATGGACTCGCGTTGCGAGGCACTCATCCTGCTCGGTCCCGACGCGCCGACCAGCCGGCTCACCGCGCTCGGCGAGCAGATGCCGGTCGTCGTCATCGGTCGCAGGCTGCGCTCGACGAGCGTCGACGTGGTCCGGAGTGACGACGACCACGGGGTCGCGGCCGCCGTCGACCACCTCGTCGGCCTCGGTCACCGCCACATCGCCTACGCCGACGGCGTGCGCGGCACCATCGCGACCGACCGGCGCTCCGGCTACCTCCGCGGGCTGCGGACGCACGGCATGGCGGACACGGCCATGGTGATCGCCGGAGGCCAGAACGAGGTCTCCGGGAAGTCTTGCCGCCCGTGAGCTCCTGGTCGCCGGAGAGTCGCCGACCGCGGTCATCGCGTTCAACGACCGTGCCGCTCTCGGCCTGCTCGACGGGCTGCTGCGAGCCGGGGTGCGCGTGCCGACGGACATGTCGGTCGTCGGCTACGACGACAGCCCTTCCGCGCATCTCCCCCAGGTCGACCTCACCACGGTGAGCCAGGACACGCGCCGTCAGGCCGAGGAGGCTGTCGCTGCCGTTCTCGAGCGCCTCGACGGTGGCCGCACCGAGCGACGCGAGGTGGTGCTCGAGCCGCAGCTCGTCGTACGTCGCACGACGGCACCCCCGCGCACGACCAGAGGGCTCGGTCGGGTCAGCGAAGCAGGGGCAGAGTCGACAGCACCGTGAAGACCAGGACCAGCGACTCGAAACGCGCCTGGTCGATCCGACCGATGACACGACGCCCCACGATCGCACCGACGATCACGGCGGGCACGAGGACAGCGTCGAGCAGCAGCGACGCGGGCGACACGAGCCCGAGACCGATGCTGAAAGGCAGCTTGAAGAGGTTCACGAGGAAGAAGAACCACGCGGTGGTGCCGAGGAAGCCCAGGACGCCCAGGCCGGTCGACAGCAGGTAGAGCGACATCACGGCGCCGCCGGAGTTCGCCACCATCGTGGTGAAGCCTGCCAGGCCGCCGTACCCGCCCGTCCTGACCCGGTGCCGTGTCCCCCAGTCCGGCTCCGCCGGCCGAGCAGTCCGGCTGCGCCGCTGCACGAGGTGCACGGCCACCAGGAGGAGCAGGATCACGCCCATCGTGCGCCGCATCACGGTGTCGTCGACGCGGCCGATGAACACCACTCCGGCCAGGACGCCCACGACCACTGCGGGAAGCAGCCGGACCAGCGTGCCCCAGTCCGCGTGGAGCCGGTACGCACCCACCGCGAGCAGGTCGCCGACCAGCAGCAAGGGAAGGAGAAACCCCGTCGACTGCTTGGCCGGAAGCACAGCGGCGCACACCGCGACACTGATCGCCGCGACTCCCCCGACGGCCGTCTTGGCGAACCCGACCAGGAGCGCCGCGAGGCCCAACAACAGCCAGCTCACGGCACCGAGGTGCAGCAGGGATGCGTCCATGCCCACTCAGGCGGTGACGCCGGAACGGCGGGGCTCGATCGGCTTCCCGGCCCTCGCCGACGTGGCCAGCGCCTCGAGCACAGCCGCCTGCGCCACCGCGTCGTCGCGACGGTGCGGCAGCGGGGTGCCGGAGGCGATCGCAGCCGAGACCCGCTCGAACTCCAGGCGGTACACCGCGTCCGGGTCCTCGCCGAGGCCACTGCCTTCGGTACCCGGAACGGCCACGAGCCGCTCCTCTCCGTGCCTGCGGAGCACCAGGTGCCGGCTCACACCTACCCAGGGGTCGGGGATGCGCAGAACCCCTTCGCTGCCCACGAGCTCCAGCTCGTCCCTACGCTCGTGGGTCAGGCCGACGTCGAGCTGCGCGAGCACGCCGTCAGGAAGCTGCATGGTGCCCGCGAGCCGAAGGTCCACCCCGTCGGGGTCGTAGACCGCGACGGCGTACACGCGCTCCGGCTCCCCGCCGAAGTAGCGGGTGCCGCTGACGCAGTAGCAGCCGAGGTCGCCCAGAGCACCGCCGCCGAGAGATCTCGAGCGTCTGATGTCGCCTTCGGGTACGTCGACCGTGAGTGCCGTACGGACCAGCAGCAGGCGACCGATCGCCCCTTCGTCGAGGAGGCGGCGGGCGTGCTCCGTCTGAGGATGGTGCCGCCACATGAAGCCCTCGACACACATGCGGTCGGCCGCCTCCGCCGCAGCGAACGCGCGCTCGGCATCGGCCCCAGTGGTTGCGAATGGCTTCTCGCACAGCACGTGCTTGCCCGCCTCGAGCGCCTTGACCGTCCACTCGGTGTGCATGCTCACGGGTAGGGCGACGTAGACCGCGTCGACCACGTCGGAGGCCAGCAGTTCCTCGTAGGAGCCGAACGCCGACTCGAGCCCGTGCTTCTCGGCGAAGGCAGAGGCTTTCCCGGAGTCGCGACTCGCCACAGCGGAGAAGCGCACGGTCTCGGAGCCTCGGCACACGTCGACCACCGTGGCCCCTATGGCGGCCGTGGAGAGCAACCCCCATCGCACCTGTGTCATGCGCTCAGAGCTCTCCCTCGAGGAACTGCGCCACGCCGAACCCGAAGGACCAGTCGGCCTTCGTGTTCTCACTGATCGACACGACGAGGTCCGCCGGGGCAAGCCCCACCTCTTCGTTCAGCCGTCTCGCCAGGCTTGCATAGAGCGCTCTCTTCTGAGCCTCGCTGCGCCCTTGCTGGACGACCTCGACGAGCACCATCCTGTCGCTGCGGTCGATACCCAGACCTGAGTCCTGCAGGACGAGGTGGCCGGGCGGATGCTCGGTCAGCACCTGGTACCGGTCGCGGGGAGGTGCCTCGAAGTCGGACTCCATCACCTCCTGGACCGTGTCCAACAGCCGCCGGAGCTCCTCCTCCGAACGGCCCTCGAGAACGTCGATGCGCACGAGCGGCACGTCAGCTCCAGCTCTTGGTACGTCGGGCGATCTCCTCACGCATGAAGAGGCTCGACTCACGGGCCCGGTCCTCCCACGCGAAGACGCACACGGTCATGATCGTCTCTTCCCGCTCGCCGAAGCCCAGCCGGCCGAGCGTGCCGAAGAACTCGTCCCAGTTCACCTCGCCCTGCCCGATGTCGAGGTGCTGGTGCACCCGGGCCGTAGACCCAGGAGGGTTCACGATGTAGCGCAGGCCCGAGGACCCTCGATGGTCGAACGAGTCCGCGACGTGCAGGTGCGTCATCAGGTCGCCGGCGTACTCCATGATCCCCGCCATGTCACCGCCCTGGTGGAAGGTGTGCGGCGCGCAGTAGAGGAAGGAGACGAGCGACGAGTCGATGCCGCGCACCATGTCGACGGCGACCTTCCCGTCCTCGACGAAGTCGTCGGGGTGCGGTTCCAGCCGCAGCTCCACGCTCTCGCGTTCGAAGACCGGCAGCAGCTCCTCCATGGACCTCCAGAACTGCGCCTCGCTCAGGCTGGCCTGCTCGGGCCTACCGTTGAACTCGGAGTTCATCACGCGGCAGTCGAGCTCCACGGTGAGCTCGATCGCGCGCTTCCAGTACCTGACGGCCGCCTGCCGCTCGTCCTCGTCCGGCCCCGACCAGCGGTAGAGCGGAAGGTGCGAGGCGACCCCGACGCCCGCGGCGTCGAGCGCTGCCTTGAACTTCCTGACCACCTCGCCGTTCGCACGCGGGTGCAGGAAGAACGGCGTGAAGTCCTCGCGCGGTGACAGCTCGATCCACTCGTAGCCGAGATCCGCGACGAGACCGGGCAGCTCCAGCAATGGCGTGCTGCGAAACATGTACGGGTCCAGCGCCAGCTTCATGGCTCAGACCTCCTTGGCGTACAGCTCGGGCTTCTCGCGCAGGGCGATCGGCACCTTCGTGCCGGAGTGCAGCGCCTCGACCGCTGCGTCGGACACGACGGCGGCGGCATAGCCGTCCCAGGCGCTGGGCCCGGTCGCCCCTCGTCCGGAGGCGACCGCGTCGACCCACTCCTGGAGCTCTACGTCGTAGGCGCGGAGGAAGCGCTCGCGCCAGTCCTCGGGGACCCGACCGGAGACCGAGCCCCCTCGGCGGACCAGCACCGGAGCGGTGTCCGCGAGCGCCACCGTCCCGTCCTCACCGACGACCTCACCGCGAATGTCGTACCCGTAACGGATGTTGACGGAGGTCTCCACGTCGACCAGGGCGCCGCTCTCGGTCTCGAACAGCATCAGCAGAGGATCCTGGAGGTCGCCCCCGTGCCGGCTCCGCCGAGGCGTCAGGACTGTGGCCGTGGTGAGCTCTTCGCCCAGCAGCCAGCGGACCGTGTCGAAGTCGTGAACCGCCGTGTCGGTGATCGCCATCTCGCGGGTGTAGTGCTCCGGCACCGAGGGGTTCCGGTGCCGCGAGTGCACCAGCAGCGGCCGGCCGATGTCCCCGCTGTCGATGACCTCCTTCATGGCTCTGTACGCCGCGTCGTACCGGCGCATGTAGCCCACCTGGACCAGCCGACGACCGGTCCCGGCCTCCGCGTCGATGATCTTCGAGCAGGCCGCCTCCGTGGTCGCCAGCGGCTTCTCGCAGAACACCGGCTTCCCGGCGTCGATGGCGGCCAGGACGTAGCCCTCGTGGGTAGGGCCCCACGAGGCCACGATCACCGCCTCCACGTCCGGGTCGGCGATGAGCTCCTCACCCGGTTCCGTGCACGCGGGCGGGGACCGGAAGCGACTGGGCGACCTCCTGGGCCCGGGCGGTGTCGACGTCGGTGACGGCGACGACCTGGGCACCGGCCAGGACGTAGCTCAGCCTGCGGATGTGGTCCTGGCCGATCATGCCGACGCCGATCACACCGATGTGGACGGTCATGGTCTCTCCTGTCTGGTCCTGGTCCTGGTCGAGGTGACGGCTCAGCCGCCGACGCCCACGCCCCGGAGGTAGTCCCGGGTACGGCGTGCGATGGGCTCGGGCTTGTCGAAGTCGGCCGGGTACATGTCCTGCTCGACCACGACGAAGAGCTCGGCGTCGAGCTCCTCCAGTGCCTCGACCACCGACGGGATGTCGGGCAGGCCGGCGGGTGGCTCGCAGCTCGCCCCCATGGCAACCGCCTGGCCGAACGCGAGGTCCTCGGCCTCGGCCTTCTCGACGATGGCGGGGTCCATCTGCTTGATGTGGACGTAGCCGATCCGGTCGGGGAACCTGCGGATGATCTCGACGTTGTCCGCCCGGGTGTACGCCAGGTGGCCGGTGTCGAGGCAGAGGTTCACCCAGCGCGGGTCGGTCTCCTCGAGGAACCGTTCGGTCTGGGCCTGGGTCTCCACGTGGCTGTCGGCATGCGGGTGGAACTGCAGCTTCAGGCCGTACTCCTCGGCGATGATCCTGCCGAGCTCGTCGGTGGAGCGGACCAGCGTCCTCCAGGCGTCCTCGTCGAGCTCGGCCGGCTCCAGGTAGGCGCCCGTCGCGTCGTCGCGGTAGCCCGGGACCGGCACGAAGATCACGTGCTGGGCGCCGACCGCGGCGGTGAGCTCGGCTACCTTGCGTGTTGCCGCCGCGATCGTGTCGAAGTCCTCGGCCCGGTGCAGGCCGCTGTGGCCGTGCATGGTGCCGCCGGCGACCTTCAGACCACGCTTGTCGAGCTCGTCCCCGAGCTGCGCCGGGTCCGTCGGGAGGTAGCCGTAGGGCCCGAGCTCGAGCCACTCGTAGCCGACCCCGGAGAGCTCGTCGAGGAACCGGTCCCACGGCGTCTGCCTGGGGTCGTCGGCGAACCACACGCCCCATGAGTCGGGGCAGCTGCCGAGATGGAGTCGACGGGTTCCTGCGACGCTCATGCGTTCTTCCCCCCGGTGTCGCGGTGCTCCGCCTGCTCGATCTGCTGCACCACGGCCTCGCTGACCGCACCGCTGCGCTGGAGCTCGTGGCTGAGGGCGTCGAGCTCGTCACCGCCGGCCATCTGCTGGGTCAGCTCGTCGAGGCTGATGTCGTCCCGCTTGCAGTCGAGGGCCATCCGGCCGCGGTTCAGCATCACCATGTGGTCACCGACCATGTAGGCGTGGTGCGGGTTGTGGGTGATGAAGACGACGCCAAGACCCTGCTTGGCCGAAGCCGCGATGTACTTCAGCACGACGCCGGACTGCTTCACACCCAGGGCTGCGGTGGGCTCGTCGAGGATCAGCACTCGCGCCCCGAAGAACACCGCCCGGGCGATGGCCACGCACTGGCGCTGCCCACCCGACAGGCTGCCGATCGGAGCGTCGATGTCCGCGCAGGTCGATGCCCATCTTGTGGAGCTCCTCCTTGGCCGTCTGGCGCATCTGGTCGACCTTGAGCCGCCGGATGGGCCAGAACCCGTTGGTCTCCTCGGAGCCGAGGAAGAAGTTCCGCCACACGGGCATCAGGGGTACGACGGCGAGGTCCTGGTAGACGGTGGCGATGCCCTTGTCGAGCGCGTCCCGAGGTGAGCTGAAGTGGGTCTCCTCACCGTCGACACGAAGGATGCCCTCGTCGTGGGCGTGTCGCCCGGAGACGATCTTGATCAGCGTCGACTTGCCGGCGCCGTTGTCTCCGAGGACGCAGGTCACCTCGCCGGGTCCCACCTGGAGGTTGATCCCCTGGAGCGCTGTGATGTGCCCGTAGTGCTTGCCTACGTTCTCGAGCTGCACCAGCGGCGGAGCCTTGGTGGCCGGCTGCGAGGCCGGCTCGTTGGTGGTCGCGGTCATGGTCCTATCTCCTCTCCGCGCGGGCGCGAACCCACATGTTCAGAAGCGTGGCGCCGAGCAGCATGGCCCCGAGGAAGAACCTCACCCAGTCGGGGTTCCAACCGGCGTACACGATGCCCTGGTTGGTCATGCCGAAGATGAAGGCACCGATTGCGGCACCGATCGCCGTTCCGTAGCCACCGGTGAGCAGGCAGCCGCCGATGACGGCCGCGATGATGTAGATGAACTCGTTCCCCACGCCTTGACCCGACTGCACGGTGTTGAAGGAGAAGAGGACGTGCATGCCGGAGAACCAGGCGAGGAAGCCCACGCCCATGAAGAGTCCGACCTTGGTACGGACCACCGGGACACCCACGGCCCGGGCGCTCTCGGCGTCACCGCCCACCGCGTAGATCCAGTTGCCGACCTTCGTGCGGAGCAGGATCCAGGTGGCGATCGCCACGAAGACGACCCAGTAGACGACGGAGATGCGGATGGTCGCCGGGCCCAGGCCGAACTCGGAGGCGAAGATCTTCTCGGCCAGGCCGAACCCGTCCATGTCCGAGATGTTCTGGCTGGCCACCTGGCCCGTGAGCAGCTTGGTCACCGCGAGGTTGAGGCCCTGGAGCATCAGGAAGCTGCCCAGGGTGATCAGGAAGCTGGGGATCTTGGTGCGCATCACCATGTAGCCGTTGAAGAACCCGATCGCCAACGACACCGCGAGCGCGACGACGATGCCGACCCACACGTTGGTGCTCAGCTGGAAGCTGAACAAGGAGGCGGTGAGAGCGGAGGTGGTCACCGCGACGCCGGCGGAGAGGTCGAACTCGCCACCGATCATCAGCAAGGCCACACCCACGGCCATGATCCCGATGGTCGACGAGATGTAGAGCACGGTGGAGAAGGACGCCGCGCTGCGGAAGGGTTCCGCCACGGCGAAGAAGAGGATGTAGATCGCGATCGCGCCGACCAGCGACCCGAGCTCCGGGCGAGCGAACAGCCGCTCCAGAACGGATTGGCCCCTCACCCTGTCGTCGAGGGCGCCGGTTGGTGCAGTAGGTGCTTGAGCCATTGTGATTCTCCCTCCGGGTGGTTCGGGGAGCCGGTGGTGGCCGGCTCCCCGAAGCCTCACCTCGTGCCGCGCTTCGCGTACTCGGCGACCTGGTCGATGTTGCTCTGGTCGATGAACGACGGACCGGTCAGCACTGCCTGGCCGCCGCCGATGGTGTTGCCGTTCGTGAGGTAGAGCCACAGCGAGTCGATGGCCCCGTAACCCTGCAGGTAGGGCTGCTGGTCGATGGCCCACTGGACGTCACCGTCCTGGATGGCCTTCACCAGGTCCGAGTTGGTGTCGAAGGTGACCACCTTGGCGTTGCTGCCGGCGTCGCCGACCGACTGCACAGCGGCGAGGGCGATCGGAGCGCCGAGGGTGATGATCCGGTCGATGCTCTTGTCCTGCTGCAGCTTCGCCGTGATGGTGGAGCGCACGGCGGTCATGTCGCGACCGTTGACGTAGACCTTGTCGGTCGTGCCGGAGAAGCCCTTCTGCACACCCGTGCAGCGCGCCTCGAGCTGGACCTGTCCCTGCTCCTGCACCACGCACAGCACGTGCTTGGCGCCGTCCTGGGTGAGGCGCTGGCCGGCGGTCTCACCGGCGAGGGACTCGTCCTGACCGAAGTACATCAGCGCTCCGGTGTCCTGCCAGTCACTGACACCGGCGTTGAACTCCACCACGGGGATGCCGTTGTCGACGGCCTTCTTCAAGGCCGGCCCGATCGCGTCGGTGTTGGGCATGGTGGACGCGATTGCGTCGACGTTGGAGTTGATGGCCTGCTGGACCAGGTTCGCCTGCTGAGGCGCTTCAGGGTCGTTGGAGTAGACCAGCTCGATGTTGTCCTTGGCCGCGGCGGCCTCAGCGCCCTTGCGGATGAGGTCCCAGAAGGTGTCACCGGGCGCCTCGTGGGTGATCATCGCGATCTTGTAGCGCGGGGTGTCGGCCGCCTGGCCACCCCCGCCGTTGTTCTGCTGCTGCTGCTCCTGCTTTCCACCGGAGCTCGAGCAGGCAGCCAGACTGAGTGCAAGCGCCGCAGCCGCGACGATCGCAGCTGTGCGGCGACGACGGATGGTCATGTTCTCTCCTTTGTCGTATCCGGCGGGTGCCGGCCCTGTGTTGTTGTTGGTGCTGGCGGGCGATACAGCGGCCGCGCCGGTCTAGGTGCTGACGGGGAAGTGGTAGCTGGCGCCCGCCGGGTGCTCGACGTGTGGCCAGCGAGACGTGATGACCTTGGATCGCGTGTAGAAGGCGACTCCGTCGGCCCCGTGGATACGGGACTGGCCGAAGAGGGAGTCCTTCCATCCTCCGAAGGAGTAGTAGGCCATCGGGACCGGGATGGGGACGTTGATGCCGATCATCCCGACCTTGACGCCACGCTGGAACCGACGGGCTGCCTCACCGCTCGAGGTGAAGATCGCCGTGCCGTTGCCGTACGGGTTGGCGTTGACGACGTCGATGGCCGCGTCGACCGTGTCGGCGCGGAGCACCGAGAGCACCGGCCCGAAGATCTCTTCGCGGTAGACGTCCATCTCGGTGGTGACCCGGTCGATGACCGTTGGTCCCACCCAGAACCCGTCCTCGTATCCCGGGACGCTCAGCGAGCGGCCGTCCACCGTGAGCTCCGCACCCTGCTGCTCCCCGGAGCCGATGAGCCCGACGATGCGGTCACGCGCCGCGGCAGTGACGACGGGACCCATCTCGCTGGCTGCGTCGCGACCCGGGCCGACCTGCACCTTGCGTGCCTTGGCCGCGACCGCATCGACGATGCCCTCTGCGGCGTCACCGACGGCGACGGCCGCCGAGATGGCCATGCACCGCTCTCCGGCCGAGCCGAAGGCCGCGGCGACCAGGTGGTCGGAGGCGAAGTCGACGTCGGCGTCCGGTAGGACGATCGCGTGGTTCTTGGCACCGCCGAGCGCCTGGACCCGCTTGCCCTGTGCGGTGCCGCGGTCGTGGATGTACTTCGCGATGGGCGTCGAACCGACGAACGAGATCGCCGCGACGTCGGGGTGGTCGAGCAGCGCGTCGACCGACTCCTTGTCGCCGTGGACGACGTTGAACACGCCGTCGGGGAGACCGGCCTCGGCCCACATCTCCGCGACGAGCATGGACGCGGACGGGTCGCGCTCGCTGGGCTTCAGCACGAAGGTGTTGCCGCACGCGATGGCGACGGGGTGCATCCACATCGGCACCATCACCGGGAAGTTGAACGGCGTGACACCGGCGACCACACCGAGCGGCTCCCGGAAGGAGAAGACGTCGACGCCACCGGAGACCTGGTCGGAGTACTCGCCCTTGACCAGCTGCGGGATGCCGCAGCTGAACTCCACGACCTCGAGGCCCCGCTGGACCTCCCCGAGCGCGTCGGACACAACTTTGCCGTGCTCGTCCGAGACGATCTCGGCGAGCTCCGTCGCACGCCGGTTCACGATCTCGCGGAAGGCGAAGAGGACCTTCGCCCGCTTCGTCAGCGAGGCCTGGCCCCAGGAGTCGAAGGCAGACCTGGCGGACGCGACTGCTGCGTCGACGTCGGACGCGTCGGCCAGCACGACCTCGGCCTGCTGTGCGCCGGTCGCGGGGTTCCAGACGGGTCCTCGCCGTGTCGACGACCCGACGGTGTTCTGGTTGTCGATCCAGTGCTCGATGGTTCTCACTGCATGCCTTCCTTCGAAGCTCGGGCCTGTCGCAGGTGCAGCCGCTGGGTCTGCTTGTGCTCGTCGTAGACGACGCGCGCCTGCTGGGTGGAGTCGATGTGCGCGACCTCGGGGACCGGGACGTCCCACCACGACTCGCTGTCGGGAGCCGTGACGAGCGGGTCGGTCTCGACGTGGACCAGGACCGGCCCGCCGTCGTACTCCTTCGCCTCCCGGAGCGCCTTGCGGAGCTCGTCGACGCCGGACGCCCGCAGCACTCGTACGCCGAGGCTCTCCGCGTTGGCGGCGAGGTCGACGGGAAGAACGTCGCCGTCGAGCCGGTGCGTCTCCTGGTTGCGGTAGCGGTAGCTGGTGCCGAACCGCTGAGACCCCAGGGACTCCGACAGCGCACCGATCGAGGCGAAGCCGTGGTTCTGCACGAGTACGACGATGATCTTGATGCGCTCCGACACGGCCGTCACGAGCTCCTGGGACATCATCAGGAAGGAGCCGTCGCCCACCATGACGAAGACGTCACGGTCGGGGGCCGCCATCCGCACACCCATGCCTCCGGCGATCTCGTAGCCCATGCACGAGTAGCCGTACTCGACGTGGTAGCCCTTCGGCTCGCGCGTGCGCCACAGCTTGTGCAGGTCGCCCGGCATCGAGCCGGCCGCGCACACCACGACGTCACGGGGGTCGGACACGTCGTTGACGGCGCCGATGACCTCCGACTGTGCGGGCACGGGCTGGTGTCCGAGGTGGTAGGCCTGCTCGACCGTGCGGTCCCACTCCTGCGCTGCCGCCTCGTACTCCTCACGGAAGCTGCTCTGCACGGTCCAAGCCCGAAGACCCGCCTTCATCGCCTCGATGCCGACGCGCGCGTCGGCGACGACCGAGACACCCGACTGCTTCAACGAGTCCAGTCGCGTGACGTTCACGTTCACGAAGCGCACGTCAGGGTTGGCGAACGCGGTCCGCGAGGCAGTGGTGAAGTCGGAGTAGCGGGTGCCGATGCCGATGACCACGTCGGCCTCCGCGGCGATGCGGTTGGCGGCCGTCGTACCCGTCGAGCCGACTGCTCCCAGGCTGCACGGATGGTCATAGGCCAGGGAGCCCTTGCCGGCCTGCGTCTCCGCGACCGGGATACCCGTAGCGTCGACGAGCTCGCGGAGCGCGTCGGTCGCCCCGGAGTAGATGACGCCGCCGCCGGCGATGACCAGCGGCCGTCGAGCGGACCTGATGACGGCGATGGCCTCGGTGAGCGAGTCCCAGTCCGGGGCAGGCCGGTCGATGCGCCAGACCCGGTCGTCGAAGAGGTCCAGGGGCCAGTCGTGTGCCTCTGCCTGGACGTCCTGGGGCAGCGCGATCGTCACGGCCCCTGTCTCGGCGGGATCGGTGAGGACCCGCATGGCGCCGAGCAGTGCCGCCGGCAGCTGTTCCGGCCGCCACACCCGGTCGAAGAACCGCGACACGGGACGGAGGGTGTCGTTGACCGAGACGTCGTAGCCGGCGGGTGACTCCAGCTCCTGAAGCACCGGCGCAGACGCCCGTGTGGCGAAGATGTCGCTTGGCAGCAGCAGCACCGGGATCCGGTTGACGGTGGCCAGCGCCGCTCCGGTCACCATGTTGGTGGAACCCGGCCCGATCGATGCCGTGCAGGCGAGGGCCTGCAGCCGGTTGCGCATCCGGGCAAAGCCCACGGACGCGTGAACCATGCCCTGCTCGTTACGGCCGAGCCAGTACGGCAGCGCCGTCGGGTCGTCCAGCTCGGACTCCAGCAGCGCCTGTCCGACACCCGCGACGTTGCCGTGTCCGAAGATGCCGAAACAGCCGGGGATCAGCCGCTGTCGCTCTCCGTCGCGTTCGCTCCACTGGTGGGCGAGGAAGCGGACGACGGCTTGGCCGACGGTCAGTCGAACGGTCTCCTGGCTCATGGTGCGTCCTTCCGGGTGCCGGCACCTGGGGTACCGGTCGGGGTGGCGCTGCTCATCGGCAGTCGCGAGTCGGTCTCCTGTTCGGTCCAGGTCTCACGGACCCACCCGTGGGCAGGGTCGTCGCAGATCTTCCAGGCCCGCTCGGCGCCCGGGCCCGCCATGACGTTCAGGTAGTAGAGGTCGTAGCCGGGTGTGGCCATCGAGGGTCCGTGCCATCCGTGCGGGATCAGGACCACGTCTCCGCTGCGCACCTCGGCCAGTACGTCGATCGGGCGGTCCGGCTCCCCGTAGACCCGCTGGTAGGCCACCCCTCGCGACCTGCTTTCGTCGCCGTCGGCAACCGGACCCAGGGGGCCGTCGGAGACCTCGTAGTAGTAGATCTCCTCCAGCGCGCTCTCCCCCTCGCGTGCGGTGTCGTGCTTGTGTGGCGGGTACGACGACCAGTTGCCACCCGGCGTGAGCACCTCGCAGGCGATGAGGTTGTCGGCCTCGAACGCGTCCGGGGTGCAGAAGTTGTTCACCTGGCGACTGCACCGGCCCGCCCCCCTCAGCTCGACGGGGACGTCCCTTGCGGGTCCGTACCGGGCCGTGAGCTGTCGCTCGCAGCGCGCGGAGGGAACCGCGAACCGGCCGCCGCGCTCGCTCGCGACGCTGACCTCGGCGTCCCTGGGGACGTACGCGAAGTCGGTGACGCCCGTGAAGACGGACTCGCGTCCCCGCAGGTCGAAGCGCTCGTTGCCGCAGGACACCGTGCAGGCGCCGGACAGCGGGAGCACCAGCGCCTCCATCTGTCCGGTCTCGAACGTGACGGACTGCCCCGGTGCAAGCTCCAGGACCTGGAGACCGCTGAAGTCCCAGCCCGCACTCTCCGGGGTCACCGAGAGCACCCACGGCGACTGGCCGGTGCTGCCGGCGGGAAGGTGCAGCGTGGTGGTGGTGCTGCCGCTCATCGTCATCGCGTCACTCACCTCATCAAGCCCACGGCTGAGTCCACGGCCGCCCGGACGTCACCCTCGGGTGGGAACAGCAGCGACCGTCCGACGACCAGGCCCCGTGCCGTGGGGTGCGACAGCGCGTGCCGCCAGGTCTCGAAGGTGGCTGCCTGGTCCTGGCTGACCTCCCCGCCGAGGAGCAGCACCGGCATGCTGGTCGCAGCGAGCACCTGATCCATGCCGTCGACGACGGGCAGCTTCAGCCAGGTGTAGGCGGATGTGCCTCCCAGTCCGGCGGCCACGACGCAGGAGCGGATCACCGCCTCGGTGGAGAGGTCGTTGCGCACCCGGCCGTCCGTGCGGTGGGAGATGAACGGCTCGACCATCGCCATCAGCTGGTGACGAGCGAGGTCGCTCACGGCCCGCGCGCACGCCTCGAGCGTCGGTGCGGTGGCGGCGTCTGCAGGGTCGATGCGGAGCAGCATCTTGCCGCCCTGCCATCCCATCCGCCCGATGTCGTCGGCGGAGTACGCCGTGAACCGGTCGTCGATCTCGAACGCCGTCCCCGCCAGACCGCCCCGGTTCATCGAGGCGATGACGACCTTCCCCTCGAGCACGCCCAGGAGCAGCAGGTCCTCGAGGATGTCGGCAGTCCCCAGCACTCCGTCCACGCCGGGCCGGGACAGGGCAATGGTGAGACGCTCGAGCAGAGTACGACGGTTCGCCATCGCCATAGGGTCCTCGCCTGCGCGCAGCGCTCCCCGCGCCGGGTGGTCGGCCGCCACCAGCATCAGCCGCCCGTCCTCCCCCACGACGCTCTTGGGCTGGGTCCGGTGGTCAGCGGCCTCCTGGACCGTCTCCGGCCGACGTACCCGCGTCTCCACCAGGTCGGCCCACTGCTTGTGGTCAAGCATCGACTGCCGCCTCTCGGTCGAGGATCAGCTGGTCCACCTCGTCGCTGGTCGGCATCGCGTCGGAGCAGGCGAGCCGGGACGCGACGATGGCGCCGGCAGCGTTGGCGAAGTGCAGGATCCGTTCGAGACCCCACCCGGCGAGCAGGCCATGACACAGGGCGCCGCCGAAGGAGTCGCCGGCGCCGAGACCGTTCACGACCTCGACGGGCACCGGCGGGGAGACGACCACCTCGTCGCTCCGGTCACTGCCTTGGCGGCGCTCGGCCCGCACGCCGGCCGGGCCTTGCTTGACGACAGCGAGCTCCACGCCGCGGTCCAGGAGAGCCTGGGCGGCACGGTGCGGGTCCGTCTCCGCGACCGCGACCTCGCACTCCTCGCGGTTGCCGACCGCGACGGTGACGTGCTGGAGTGCCTCCTGCACCCAGCGGCGGGCCTCCTCGGGCCGGGGCCAGAACATCGGCCTGTAGTCCAGGTCGAGGACTGTGATGCCACGCCGGCCCCTGGCCTCGAGTGCGGCCAGGGTGGCGCTGCGGCTCGGCTCGTCGCTGAGCCCTGTGACCGTCACCCAGAAGATGCCTGCGTCACGGATTGCGTCGAGGTCGAGCTCCTCCTCCCGGATCTCCATGTCCGGCGCCTTCGGGAACCGGTAGAAGTACAGCGGGAAGTGGTCGGGCGGGAAGATCTCGCAGAAGGTCACCGGCGTCGGCAGGCCGGGCACCGGTGTCACGAAGCGGTCGTCGACGCCGTACCCCTTGAGCGCCTTGTGGACGAACCCTCCGAAGGGGTCCTCGCCCGTGCGGGTGATGACAGCAGATCGCCGTCCGTGCCGCCGGGCCGCGACTGCGACGTTGGTGGCGGACCCTCCGAGGTACTTGCTGAACGAGGTCACGTCCTCGAGCCCGACACCGATCTGCTCGGGGTAGATGTCGACACCAACGCGCCCCATGGTGAGCACCTCGAAGCCGCGTTCGGCGCCGCTCTGGACATCCGTCATGGCGCGACCCCCCGGAGGTGCTCCAGACTGCTGCGAACCTCGGCGATCGGCCCTTCGACCTGGGGCTCCCCGTCGAGCATGATGCCCTGCTCGATCACGTACCAGCCCTCGTAGCCGTTTTCCTCCAGGTTGGTGACCGACGCCTGCACGTCGACGTCGCCCTGTCCCAGTGGGGAGCAGAGGCACTGCGGGATCGCTGCCTCGGGCAGGAAACCCACGGGACCGAACTCGGTCGCGCCTGTGCCAAGGTCCTGCTTCTCCTCCAACAGGCGCGTCGGGTCGGGCTGGTAGCCCCAACCGGGGACCTCACAGACGCCCGAGGAGATCGGAGCGGCGGCAACGGGGGACACAAGGGCGGTGGTCATCGGCGGACCTCGGTCACATCGACGGGACGGTTCTCGCGTCGCGAGAGCTCGGCGGCCTCGGCGACGTAGGAGGCCTCGAGAGCGTCCGCGGGTGCGCACTGACTCGTGCCGCCCTCCCGGACGAGAGCCAGGAACGCCTCGAGCTCGGCGCGGTAGGCGGCAGCGAAGCGGTCGGCGAAGGTGCCGTGCCGCGGCCCCCGGGGGAAGCTGACACCCTCCTCGAGCGACACGAGGGGCATTCGGTCGTCGAACCCGACTGACACCGAGTCCTTCTCGCCCAGTAGCTCCAGCCGGACGTCGTACCCCGCGCCGTTGTAGCGGGTGCCTGTGACAGTGCACAGGGTGCCGTCGTCGAGCGTGAGCAGAACCGCGGCGGTGTCGACGTCGCCGTACTTCGTGAAGAAAGGCGCACCCGCGTTGCTGCCTCGCGCAAACACCGTCGTGATCTCACGCCCGGTCAGCCAGCGGATGCTGTCGAAGTCGTGGACGAGACAGTCGCGGAACAACCCGCCGGCGTGCGCTATGAAGCTCTCGGGCGGGGGCGTCGCGTCCGACGTGACGGACCTTATGGAGTGCAGCCAGCCCAGCCGTCCGGACCTGAACACCTCGCGCGCCGCCCGGTAGGCGGGGTCGAACCGACGCTGGAAGCCGACCTGCACAGGAACGCGGTAACCGGAGATGGTCTCGACGACCTCGACTGTCTGCCGGATGCCCGCGGCGACGGGCTTCTCACAGAAGGCCGGGATGCCCGCCGCGACCGACTCGCGTAGAAGTGCACCGTGCGCCTCGGTGGCCGCGGCGATCACGACGCCGTCGGGCCCCATCTCGAGGAGCTCCGCGAAGGAGCTCGGAAGGCGTCACATCGAGCTGCTCGGCCAACCGTGCGGCTCGAGCCGGCTCGGCGTCGACGACGACGAGCTCCTTGACCTCGTGAAGCGAGGAGAGCACCTCGGCATGCATCGCGCCGATGCGCCCGCATCCGACCAGTCCGATCCGCATTCGAGTCCGCCCATCGAGGTGACTAGCTGACAGGCCTTTGAGTCTCGTGTGACGCACGCCACCCTGTCAAGACTTTGTAATGACATTAGGACCAACTTCTGAACTGGGATACGCTGCTGCCCGTGACACCGGAGCCGAAGTTCGTCCTGGAACGCTCGAGCCCAGTACCGCTCTACTTCCAGATCGCGGAGCAGCTCGAGCACGCGATCCGTGAAGGGCGACTTGCCGCGGGCGAGCGGCTGGGCAACGAGATCGCGCTCGCGAACCAGCTCGGGCTGTCGCGCCCGACGGTCCGGCAAGCCATCCAGGTGCTCGTGGACAAGGGGCTTCTCGTACGCAAACGTGGCGTCGGGACTCAGGTCGTCCAGAACCGGATCCGGCGGTCCGTCGAGTTGACCAGCCTCCACGACGACCTTCGTCGCGCCGGCAAGCAGTCACGCACCGACGTGCTCGAGCTCCGGTTGGTCGAGCCGGACGAGAAGGCCCGAGAACACCTCGGCCTGTCCAAGAGCGAGAAGGTCTGGGACCTGGAACGGCTCCGGTTCAGCGACGGAGAACCACTCGCGCTCATGCACAACGTCGTGCCGGAGTCCGTTGCCGACCTCGGCGCGGCCGATCTGCGCACCGGCGGGCTGTACGAGTCGCTACGCCGCGCCGGTGTACACATCCGAGTGGCTACGCAGGAGATCGGCGCCCGCGGCGCCGACGCACGTGAGGCTGGGCTCCTTCACGAGAAGGAAGGCGCACCGCTGCTCAGCATGCGGCGGACGGCGTACGACGACAAGGGACGGGCTGTGGAGTACGGCACGCACCTCTACCGACCGGACCGGTACTCCTTCGAGCTGACGCTCGTGGATCGCTGAACATCGCATCGGGCGGCACCCGAGTGCATCGCCGATCTGACCGAGGCGGCCGACGCGGACTGTTGTCGCGGAAAGAGGGCCGTTTGCCCCTGCCCCTGACGTCGTGGTGAGGCGCATGGTGCAACCGAGGGTGGACCGGGACCTCGGCTGCACCACCCCGGGAATGCTCGCGTGGCGGGCTTCCGCCGAAGTACGTCGAGAGGGCGATCTGGGTGACTGTACTGCTGATGACCGGGTTCCCTGGGTTCCTCGGCTCCGCCCTGCTCCCCCGCCTGCTGGCACGCCGTGAGGGAGTCCGGGCTCTCTGCCTGGTCCAGCCCCAGCACATGGCGGAGGCGAGAAACCGCGTCACCGAGATCACCTCCGCGCATCCGCACACGCGCAAGCGGATCGAGCTGATAGCGGGCGACATCACCGCCCCGGACCTGGGGATCCCGCCCAACAGCCGGGACGCCCTCGAAGAGGTGAACGAGGTCTGGCATCTGGCGGCGGTCTACGACCTCGCCGTCGCCCCGGAGACAGCCCGCCGGGTCAACGTCGACGGGACGGCACGCATCGTGGAGCTCTGCCAGTCGCGCCCACGGTTCAGCAGACTGCAGTACGTCAGCACCTGCTACGTCAGCGGGCGGTACGAGGGAGAGTTCACCGAGGATGCCCTCGACGAGGGACAACCCTTCCGCAACCATTACGAGACCACGAAGTACGAAGCCGAGATGCTGGTCCGCAAGGCGATGGCGGACGGCCTTCCGGCGACTGTCTACCGGCCCGGGATCGTCGTCGGCGACTCCCGCACCGGCGAGACCCAGAAGTACGACGGCCCCTACTTCCTTGCGACGTTCCTGCGCAGGCAGCTCTCCGTCGCCCTGGTCCCGGCCGTCGGCGCCGCTGACGACGTCAAGGTGTGCCTGGTCCCGCGGGACTTCGTCGTCGAGGCGATGGACCAGCTGTCCGTGCTCGACCGGTCGCTCGGACGGACCTACGCCCTCACGGACCCGAACCCGCCGACTGTCCGACAGCTCGTCGACACCTTCGCGAGCCACCTGGGCAAGCGGGTGGTCTGGTTGCCGCTGCCGCTGAGCCTCACCCGGCTCGCGGTCGGCTCGGTGCCGGGAGTGGAGCGCCTCATCGGCCTGCCGGCCGAGGCCCTGGACTACTTCGCGTCCCCGACCACCTACTCCACCGCGAACACGGTCGCCGACCTCGCGGGGACCGGGGTGGAGTGCCCGTCGTTCGAGAGCTACGCCGACAGACTGCTGGACTTCATGGTCGACCACCCGGAGATCGGATCGAAGGCGATGGTCTGAGCACAAAGCCTCAGCAGTGCTTTTGCCAGAACTCGAAGGAGCCAACATGCCAGGGACAAGTCCCCTACTCATCGTCAACGTCAGCCTGACCGGCTCGGAACGGGACTACGACGAGCACGTGACCTTTCTCCACCATGACTTCCGGATCGTGCGGGTGGGCACCAACGGTGACGTCGCCGCAGCGGAGGATCTGGTCCGGAAGTGGGCGGAGGATGCCTCCGCAATCGCGGTCACCGGTATCCGGGAGGCACGGGCTGCCGGGCTGTACGACGGGGAGCTCGAGGCAGTCGAGCGGGTCAAGCGTGCCACCACCGCGGTGCCGGTGACGGACGGACATGCCCTGCGCGACGTACTCCAGGAGTGGGCGATCCGACACGTCCAGGCCGAGATGCCGGGGTTCTTCAACAACGCCCGGACCGTGGTTCTCGGGGGCTTGAACCACGACCGGACCACCCGGATCCTTCGGGAGTTCACTCAGAACCTGGAGTTCGCCGACCCGCTGCTGCGACTGGACCTGCCGGCGAGGCTCAACGCCAACCCGGTTCTCGGGCTGGCAGCGCACGTGGGACTGTGGCCGATCCAGAGGCTGCCGCGGCAGGTGAAGTCGCAGATCAAGGCGCCGGGCCACCTGATCAGCCACGCGATGGCACGCAAGGCTGCTCGCGACTGTGACGTCGTCGTCGCCACCTACGACGAGCTCATCGGCTTCGGGCTGGAGGACCTGGCCGGTAAGACCCTCGTCAGCACCGCCATCTCCGACGACCGGCTCGCCGAGCTGGGCAGCCGCGGCGTCGACATGGTGCTCGACGCCACCCCTCAGCCGTTCCACGTCACCGTCTCGGCTGCTGTGCTCGAGGCGATGATGGTGGCCATCGTGTCCGGCTCCGGGCGTCTGACCAACGACGACCTGCTCGACATGATCGTCTCGGCCGGTCTCGAGCCTCGCCTGCTCTACCCGAACGGGCCGAAGCGGAAGAGCAGGTTCGCCTTCGTCATCCATCCCCTGTCGCAGAAGTTCTTCGGAAACGTCGAGCCGCTCGGGACCATCGCCCGGGTCTCCCCCTCGGTGGTGATGGACGTGGTGGAGAAGGCGTTGGCGTACGCGCCGCCGTTCACCTACAGCCACGTCACCGGCATCAAGTCCCCGACCGGCGCGGAGGCCGAGGGCTGGCTCATCACGGTGGGCGGCACACCCAAGGAGCTGATGGCCCACAGTCCCGAGTTCACCTACGCGCGGCTGCTCGACGCGGCCGAGATGGCCCGCAAGCTCGGCGCACAGGTCATGGGGCTCGGCGCCTTCACCAAGGTTGTCGGGGATGCGGGGGTGACGGTCGCCAAGAAGGCCCCGCTCCCGATCACGACCGGCAACAGCTACAGCGCCTCGGGGGCGCTGTGGGCCGCCCACGAGGCGGTGAACCAGCTGGGGCTGGCCGAGGTCGAGGACCGGGGCCGGATCAAGGGCAACGCCATGGTCGTGGGCGCCACCGGGTCGATCGGCTCGGTCTGCGCGAGACTGCTGGCGCTCTCCAGCGATTCGCTCTGGCTGGTCTCGCCTGAGACTGCGAAGCTGCTGGCGCTCAAGCACGCAATCGAACGTGACCACCCCCGGGCCGAGGTCCACGTCGCTGCCAGTCCCGGCGCGCACCTCGGGGACATGGATGTCATCGTCACCGCGACCTCGGGGGCCGGCAAGCGGGTCCTGGACATCATGGCGGTCAAGCCCGGTTGCGTCATCACCGACGTCGCGCGCCCGCTGGACCTCTCGGCAGAGGATGTGGCCAAGCGCCCCGACGTGCTCGTGATCGAGTCCGGCGAGATCGAGCTGCCCGGCGACGTGAAGATGAGGAGCATCGGCTTGCCGCCCGGCGTGGCCTACGCCTGCATGGCCGAGACCGTCGTACTGGCCCTCGAAGGGCGCTACGAGACGTTCACCGTCGGCCGCGACATCGAGTGGGCGAAGGTCAAGGAGATCTACAAGCTGGGTCTCAAACACGGGATGAAGCTGGCCGCGATCTCCGGCGTCAACGGCGTCTTCACCGCTGAGGACCTCGCCCGGATCCGGGAGCTCGCGCTCGAGCGCAGGGCCCAGGCTGCGACGGAGGACAGCTGATCCGCTGCCGGGGCGTAGAGTCGAGCGGCGATGACTCTCACCACACCCCTTCCCCGAGAAGAAGAGGGACGTGACGCGCAGCTCCTCGCCGCCCAGTTGGAGCTGCTGGCCGGCGTGGTCGCGGGTCACACCCTCCAGCAGGCGCTCGAGTCGCTGCTGCGCGTGGTGGAGCGGGTCTCGACCGGTGGGCTGCTCGCGTCAGTCCTCCTCCTGGACGAGGAAGGCAAGCATCTGCTGCACGGAGCCGCGCCGAGCCTGCCGGCGGACTACAACGCCGCGATCCATGGCGTCGAGATCGGGCCATCCGTTGGCTCGTGCGGCACCGCGGCGTACCGCCGGAGCCAGGTCGTCGTGGAGGACATCGATACCGATCCGCTCTGGGTCGACTTCAAGGAGCTCGCGCTGAGCGCCGGGCTCCGAGCCTGTTGGTCGACGCCGATCGTCGGGGTCGGCGGACGGGTTCTGGGCACCTTTGCCATGTACTACCCGAACCCCTCCCTGCCTCGCCCAAGCGACCTTGCCCTCATCGACGTGCTGGTCCGAACGGTCGCCACGGCAATCGAGCGGAGCAGGCTCGACGAGCAGCGCGAACGCGAGCTCGCCGAGGAGCGCGCGCTCGGCCTGACCTTCCAGCGCAGCCTCCTGCCGGACATCCCCGGATCCATCGGTCCGGTGGAGCTGGCCGCGCGCTACCGCACCGGCGACCCCGGCGTGCACGTCGGTGGCGACTGGTTCGACGCGATCGCTGTCGACGACGGGCTGGTTCTCGTCGTCGGCGACGTGCAGGGGCACGACGTGCAGGCCGCTGCCCTGATGGGCCAGCTGCGGACCGTCGTACGAGCCACCGCCTGCGAGGGGCACCCGCCCGCCGGAATACTCGCCCGGACCGCGGACTATCTCGACCGGCTCGACAGTGACCTGCTCGCCACGGTTCTCGTGGTCCATCTGGACGTCCATTCACGCCTGGCGACCGTCGCATGTGCCGGCCACCTGCCCCCGGTCGTGCTCGAGCGAACCGACACGGGAACTGCCCTGAGCCAGGTGCGAGATCGAGACCGGACCGCCGCTGGGAATCGGGCAGCGCTGGGAGGAGCGCAGCACCCACCTGCCGCCGGACACAGTTCTGCTGCTCTACACGGATGGACTGGTGGAGACGCGGACCTGGGACATCGACGAGGGAGTCCGACGGCTCGGTGCACTGCTGGAGGCGCTGCCCGCCGGCGTCGGTCCAGGCCGCGTCCTCGACACCGCACTCGAGCTTCTCCCGGCCGGGAACCGCGGAGACGACGTCGCCGTGCTCGCCGCCCTCATCCCAGCGAGCGTCAGTACGCCGTCGCACCGGATCGAGCGCTCGTTACCCGCGCAACCCATGTCGGTGCCGCTGGCCCGCTCGTGGGCCGAGGGCTGGCTCGCGGGCTCGCAGATGCCGCCTGACCAGACGCGTGCGGCCCTTCTGGTGGTCTCCGAGCTCGTCACGAACGCGGTTCGGCAGAGCGACCGCCCGGTGCGGGTCCGGCTCGACCTCGCGGACGACTCGCTGTCCATCGAGGTCTTCGACAGCGGCCACCGGATGCCGGCGCTCAGCGCGGCCGCGCTCGACTCCCCCGATGGCCGTGGGCTCCGTGTGATCGACACGCTCTGCGACGAGTGGGGCGTGCGCGAGGAGTTGGAAGGCAAGACCATCTGGGGCCGTCTCTCCTGGTGACCGTCACGTGTCCCGTGGTGCGTCCGGCCGCGGGTCAGGCCCCGTCTGTAGCTGCTCGAGGTTGAGTGGTGGGGTCGGGACGTCTTTTCGGACTGCGCGGGGCGTGTCTTAGCTTCATGAGACGTATGGGCCTGTTATCTATAGAGGGTGGAAAGGACAGAACCCCCGCCTTCACTCCGCCACTGCCTCGCCTCGGCACAGACGGGTCGGAGCCGCAGCCGGTCACGCCAGCTGGCCTGGGTCGTGTCCGAGATGGCGTCGTTCGCGACCACCCTCCCCTCCCCTGCGCGGCCGACGGCCACCGCTGCCTGGTTCGGCGCTGGCTTCGTAGAGCAGTACCTCACCGAGGCGGACCGAGGTGCCCTGCGCCAACGGGGCGGCAGCGATCGGCCCTCGCCCGACGCCACCCGGCGGATACGACGAGCCTGCCTGCGCCTGCTCGCCGAGGCAGCCGGCCTCGCCGACCCGGTCCAGGACGAAGTTGGCTCTGCCCGGCCTCAGGCCCCGGGTGGACGAGCGGGCGGCGGCACTGGCCGTACGCCACTGGAGATGGCGGGCGTTACCCGTCGACGCGAAACCTGCAGATGTGCGCACGGCCGCAATGGCCGTCCTCGTGCACGAGGCAGGGATGCGCAGCGGCGAGCTCGCGGCACTCACGCCCGACGACCTCGACCTGGCGGCCGGCACGGTGACCTACCAGCCCCGACCGCCCTCGACCCGCAGCCTTCCGCCACCCCGGACGGTCCCCCTCACCGGCTCTGCGGTGACCGCCCTGCGGCACTGGCTGGAGGTCCGGGCCGTCCTCACGGAGAAGACCCCTCGTACGCGCACGCTGTGGGTCTCGCTGGCTGCGAACCACGACGGCGCGGGCGTACGACGGCCGGCCGGGATGCCTTTGCAGCCCACCGGACTTCGTCGGGCGCACGCCCGCGCGGTGGCGGCGCTGAACGTGCACCTCGCCGCCACCCCGGACTTCGAGCCCCTCCCCCGCTCCGTCGGTCAGCTACGACCGGATCAAGGGTGAGTCATCCGCGACAGGCGTAGCGTGCCGATCGTGGACGACCTGAACCCCCTACTTCACCGGGCCGCGCAGCACGCGGCCGACTATCGCGCGAGCCTCGCGGAGCGGTCGGTCTCCCCCGTCGCCGACCTGGACGCACTCTGCGCAGCTCTTGGCGGTCCCCTGCCGCAGAAGGGGTCCGCCCCCGAAGATGTCCTCGAGCAGCTGGTGACAGCCGCCGAGCCGGGCCTGATGTCCAGCGCCGGCCCACGCTTCTTCGGGTTCGTGATCGGCGGCAGCCTTCCGGCCGCGACAGCGGCGGACATGGTCGCGGCAGGCTGGGACCAGTGCGCATTCAACGCGGTGCTCTCCCCTGCCGCGGCCGCGGCGGAGGAGGTCGCGGGCGGCTGGCTCAAGGACCTTCTCGGCATCCCCGAAGGTTCCTCAGTCGGCTTCGTCACCGGCGCGCAGGAGGCGAACACGGTAGGGCTCGCGGCCGCGCGCCATCACGTTCTCGCGGAGGCACGCTGGGACGTCGAACGTCTGGGCTTGCACGGCGCACCAGCTGTCCGTGTCGTGGCCGGCGTCGAGCGGCACGGCACCATCGATCGCTCGTTGCGCCTGCTCGGCTTCGGCACCTCTTGCGTGGAATCCGTACAGGCCGGTGTGAACGGTGAGCTCGACGTCGCAGATCTCGAGCGCGTGCTGTCCGGCGGTCCCGCCGGGCCGACGATCGTGTGCCTGCAGGCCGGAAACGTCAACACCGGCGCCTGTGACGACCTGTCGGCAGCCTGCGACGTCGCTCAGCGGCATGGCGCGTGGGTCCACGTGGACGGCGCCTTCGGCTTGTGGGCAGCCGCCAGCCCCACCACGCGACACCTCGTCCAGGGCCTGGAGCGCGCTGACTCGTGGGGCTGCGACGGGCACAAGTGGCTGAACCTTCCCTACGACAGCGGGTTCGCCTTCTGCGCGCATCCGCAGGTGCACGCCGCGGCCGTGTCCTACACGGCTGCCTACCTCGTGGGGTCCGGCGATGTGACGGTGGGACCGTCCGACCTCGTGCTGGAGTCCTCGCGAAGAGCCCGCGGGTTCGCGGCCTGGGCGGGTCTGCGGGAGCTGGGCCGGGAAGGTGTTGCCGCGCTGGTCGAGCGACCGTGTCGGCTGGCCCGTCGCTTCGCGGAGTCGTTGGCGGCGGCCGGTGTAGAGGTGGTCAACGACGTGGTGCTCAACCAGGTCCTGGTCGGGTTCGGAGACGACGCCCGCACCGAGCGGGTCATCACGGCGGTCCAGCGAGAGGGGACCTGCTGGATGGGGGGCACCACCTGGCAGGGACGCCGTCTCATGCGCATCTCCGTGTCCAACTGGTCCACGACGGAAGCCGACGTGGATCGATCCGTCGAGGCGATCCTCCGCGTCGCAGCAGCGGTCTGAGTGACCGCTGCGGCGACGCCATGGACCGTGCGCGCTGGACATGCACTCGTGGCGTTCGCGCCGGGCCTCCCTGCCTAGCACCAGCGCGGACGGAGCTCGTGTGCATGTCCTGCGGGCCCGCCGCCGCGCCGCGGGCGGCTCAGCTCATGAAGAAGGCGTCGTCTCCCGGAAGGTCGGCGTGAAGCTCGAGCAGGTCCGACGTCTTGTCACCGACGAAGCTGAACAGGATCGACCCACGCGAGACGCGCTTGACACCGTTGCGAACCATGGAGTGCTGGTGCACGGCAATGACGTGGCCATGTCCGTCACCGTGGACATCGATGAGGTCGGCGCGGAACGTGCCGTCGGTCAGCTCTCCGAGTCGGCGGTAGTACCCGAGCAGAGCGTCCGGGCCCTTGTACGTCCCGGCGAGGGGACCGGCTCCGGGTACGTGCTGCACCACGTCGCGGGCGAACAACGAGCGCAGCGTCTCGAGGTCGCCCGCGTCGAACGCCTCGTAGCCCCGACGTACGAGCTTCATCGCAGGATCGTTGGCTTCGGCGATGTCCTTGGGGCGGCCCACGGCGTACTTCGTGGCATCGGCTGAGACGTCCACCGTCTCGCAGGGGACGTCACTGGTCACCCATGCGTCGTGCCCGGGCGGAAGGTCGAACAGATCGCCGGGAGTGAGCTCGCGTTCCGTTCCGTCGTCGAGTCTGATCCGCATCGACCCCGACGTGACGTACCCGAGGTGGTGCACCTGGCAGCTCGTCGTCCCGACGAGTGGTGCCACGTCGTTCGACCAGCGCCAGCCTGGCTCGAACGTCCCGTACAGAACAGAGACAGCCCCCGCATTGGCGAGCACTGCGTGTCCGTGCGCCGCGAAGGGGCGCCGCTCGCCTTCCTGGTCCAGGTTGCTGATCTTGATGTCAGCCATCGGACTACCTCCAACGGTTCAGGTGCCGGTCGCCGTCCGGCCGGCCAGGTAACACGCTTCCACCGCGGTACCTGTCCAGCAAGATGACGAAAGGGGGCGCTGGAGGCCATTCCACGCGAGCCCACTGCCGAGTCTTGTTCGTCCAACCAGCCGCCCACCCCGGCACACACCACCGGCACCGCCGGCACCGCCCGTCAGACGTCGGGCGTCGAGGCCGAAGGTCGGGAACCGAGTCGAGCAGGCCGGCGAGCTGGGGAGCGCCCGCGGCGACCTCCAGGGCACGCACCAGCGCGGCATCGTGCACGTACCCGAGCACGATGCCGTGGCCACGGCCGCTAGAGCCCGACCAGGTAGGTGCAGGAGGTCGAGTGGCAGCGACAGGACCTCTCCCCCGAAGACGCCGTCGCCGCCGTGCCTGAATGGAGGCGTGAGGGCCTGTTATCTCTCGCGGTGAGAGAACCTGCAGCTGCCGACATGACATGCCGGCCGCACGTGACCTGTCGGCATGCCGAGTGCGACCGGACGGAGTGCGTCGGCAACCCGCCTGCACCACCAGGACGCAGTGCACCTCCCCACCCGCCTGACTTCGGCCCCTCCCCTCCCCCGGGACCTTGGCCCCTGGTTCCGGGCTACGTGAGGCGCGACGCTCTCCCCATGACAGACGACGACCACATCACGAAGCTGCAGGCGCAGATCGACGTGCTCCAGGCCAAGCAGGCAGAGCTGAACAAACAGCTCGTCCAAGCCGAGATCGACCGGTGGCAGGGCCGCATCGACGACATCGAGGTCCAGCTGCACCTGGGAGCCATGGAGACCAACGAGAGGCTGCGGGAGCTGCTCGACCAGCTTCGCCACACGTGGGCGGAGTCGAAGGCGCAGCTCGAGAGCACCACCTCGGCGGCGGGCGAGGGCCTGGACCAGGTCCGCAACAGTCTCCAGACCGCCTACAAGGACATCCGGCAGGCCCTGCTGGACACCAAGCACAAGATCGCCTCCTGACGGCTCGGCGCGGACGCCGTCAGACCAGCGCGACGGTGTCCCGGGCAAGTCCGACAAGCGACACGACGAAGAGGAGCGCAAGCGCCCCACGGGCGAGCCAGGCCAACCCGGGATGGCCGAGAAGGTCCTCACCCCACTCCGTCCTTCGCACCGCCTCCCAGGCGACCATGCCGAGGACCAGCACGAGCAGGGCGGGTGCGATCGGCGCCCACAGCAGGAGGGGTGACAGAGCCAGCCAGATGTTGGCCGTCATGAACCGGCCGTCGGGAGCGAGCCATCGCTCGGCGATGACCGTCAGGAGTGCTGCGTAGGCTCCGGGGATGGCGACGAACAGCATGATCGCCAGCCAGGCCGGCTGCAACGTGAAGTCCACTCCGTCGACGTGGACGATGATGCTCCCCACCACCACGGCGGGGCCGAGCGCGATGGAGAGCACCTGGAACCAGCGAGGACCGATCATCAGTCCCCTGACGACGAAGTAGACGCCGCCGCCGAACACGCCGATGAACGTCGTCGTGATGAGCAGGTTCAGCGTCAGCGGCGTCAGCTGCCCTATGTCGAAACCGTCGTCGCTGATCACTCCGGTGAACTCCGGGTTCAGCCTGGCGAGCAGCATCATCGCCAGGCGGCCGCCGACCCCTCCCACCACGAGGCCGAGGAGTCCCGCGGCCCAGGTCACCGCCGCCAGGCGGCGTAGGCCGAGCTCCGCGGTGACAGCCCAGCCGCTCCGTGCCGGGGCAACCCCCTCGTCGATCACCAAGACGTCGGCTTCTCCGGCTGGAACAGCCACACGTCGAAGAAGTGGTCGAGATCCATGCCCGACACCTGCTCCGACAACGCGATGAACTGCGGGATGGTGACGTTGCCGTAGCGGTTCTCGCTCGCCCATCGGCGCAGGATCTGGAAGAAGGCGTCGTCACCGATCTTCTGCCGCAGGGCCTGGAGCGTCATCGCACCGCGGTTGTACACGGTGCCGTCGAACAGGTGGGCCGCGTCCCCGATGTCTCCTGGCGGCGGGGTCCAGAAGGACGTGTCCTGCGCGGGAGTGTTGTAGAGGTTGTCGAAGTACTTCTGCGCGCTCTTGCGACCGTTGTGCTCGCTCCAGATCCACTCCGACCAGGTCGCGAAGCCCTCGTGCAGCCACAGCTCCGGCCATTGCGTGAGGGTGACCGAGTCACCGAACCACATGTGCGAGAGCTCATGGGCGACCGTCGTCTCGTCGGGCATGTAGGCGTACACCGGCTTCGTCTGGGTCTCCAGCGAGTAGCCGACGTTCTTCGCGTCGTCCGCGACGGAGCCGACAGCGTTGAACGGGTACGGCCCGTAGATCGACTCGTAGAACTGCACGATGTCGGGCAGCTTCCTGAAGACGTTCCCCGCGGGCAGGGTCGGGTCGACCGCGACGTACGACGGGATGTCCCCGACCTTCTGAGATCGTCAGGTCGAAGCGGCCGAGTGTCGCGGTCGCGAGGTACGGCGCCATGGGGTCGGTCTCGCTCCAGACCCAGCGCGTCTTGCCTCCGCTGGAGTCGTTCGACACCAGCACGCCGTTCGCCATCACCGTGAGCCCCTCGGGGACGGCGACGTCGAAGTCGAAGGTCGCTTTGTCGCGGGGGTTGTCGTTGACCGGGTACCAGGCGGGCGACCCCTGGGGCTCGCCCACGACGAAGGCGCCGTCGTCAGTCGGCACCCAGCCTTCGATCGACCCGTCAGGGTCGGTCACGACCTGTGGTGTGCCGGCGTAGTCGACGGTCACCGCGAAGGAGCGGCCGGCTCGAAGCCCCTTGCTGGGCGTGACCACGAGCTCTTGCTCGCCCGACCGCGTGTAATCAGCCGGTGCGCCGTCGACGAGCACCCGGGAGACCGCGAACCCACGCAGGTCGAGATCGAACCGCGACAGGTTCTGCGTGGCTGTGGCCGTGATGACGGCACTGCCTCTGAGGTTGTTCGTGGTCGGCGCGTAGTCGAGTGCCAATGAGTAGTGGGAGACGTCGTACCCGCCGTTCCCCGCATTCGGGAAGAACGGGTCGCCTAGCCCCGGAGAGCCGGGCGTGAAGTCCACAGCCCCAGCGGTCCCTGGTGCGACGAGGCTCAGGAGGAGCGCGGCGAGCGTGGCGTGGGCCGCTCGCACCAGCGTCTTCCGCTTTCCCTGCCGGGCGAGAAGTCGGGCTCGGGCGCATGGACGTGTCATGTGGGCTCCCTCCGTATGGCCGCGCACACGAATACGAGTCGTATGCCGGGCATGTCCACGTGCATCAGACCACCGCAGCAGTCAGGAGGTGAAGGACCTGGCGAACAAATAGCCCAACTGAGTCATTCAGAGGACATGTCCCGATCCGCACCGACGAGGTCAGCGGGGTACACGTTGTAGCCGGCGCGGATGATGGGGTCCTTCTCGCACCTTCCCTCGTCCACGCCGACGGTCAGCGCTCCGATCCGTGTGGGCGAGCCCGCAAGGGCCATGGCGCTCCCCCGCAGGTGCTTGTGAGGATCGTCGGGTGCGCGGCCCGACCAGCGCCGTGGGGCGACGGCTCGCCGACGGCGAGCTGGACTAGGAGACGTGCAGTCCTGTACTCGATGAAGCCGGGAGGGGAAGCTCCGATGAACAGACTCTGTGTCCGGGCCGCCGGGCTCGCTGCCGTCTGCGCGCTGTCCACCGTGGGGTACGGCGGCACACTGACCGCCGCGGAGGCCGCAACGACCGAGCTCGCAACCGAGCTCGCCGGGCATGGTCCCCCACCCTCCCGGTCAGACGATGCCCGAGTTCCTCGACTTCGTGGTCAGGGACGTCGACCAGTACTGGGTGGGCGTCTTCGCCCAGGCCGGACGCCCAGAGCCAACTGTCAGCTACCAATGGCCACAGCCGGGAGACCGGTTGCCCAGCCAGTGCGGCACCAACGGGTACACCGACGACAACAGCGCCTTCTACTGCGTCTTCGACGACCAGATCGTGATCTCGCAGGACTTCGCCCGGCGCATCGAGCAGGGGGCTGTCAAGGCCAACAACGACCCGGCGACCGGGAAGGCTTCAGGTGACTTCTCGGTCGCCTACGCCGTCGCACATGAGTACGCGCACTCGCTGCAGGCCGAGCTCGGGCTGATCCGGCCCGATGGCAGCACCCTCCACTCGGTGTTGCAGACCGAGCTGCACGCTGACTGCTGGGCCGGGGTATGGGCGAGCTCCGCCGACAAGCAAGGTCAGCTCGAGCCGGGCGACCTCGAAGAGGCCATCCAGACAGCGACCTTGATCGGCGACTACCTCGACTCGGACCCGAGGCATCACGGGACGCCGCGCCAACGGGTGGCGGCGTTCACGACGGGCTACCAGAAGGGACTCCCGGAGGCCTGCGATCCGCTGCTGACCGGCTGACCGTGGTCGGTTCGCCGTCCTCGCGAACTCTTCCATTTACAAACTTTTGGTCTTACGTTGGCCCGGTCGGGCCCTGGGCCCACGAGGGGAGGCTGCCATGACCGAGTTCCCTGCATCGGAGAACATCGAGCAGTACGGCTACAAGCAGGAGCTGCACCGGTCGCTGAGCTTTGGTGACCTTCTGGTGTACGGCCTGGTCTTCATGGTGCCGATCGCACCGTTCGGCATCTTCGGCAGCGTGTTCCAGGGCTCGGGCGGCATGGTTGCGCTGGCCTACGCGATCGGCATGGTGGCGATGATGTTCACCGCGCTCTCCTACGCACAGATGTCCAGGGCGTTCCCCATGGCGGGGTCGGTCTACTCCTACGCCGGCCGCGGTATCGCTCCCCCGGTGGGCTTCCTGTCGGGCTGGATGATCCTTCTCGACTACGTGCTCGTCCCGGGTCTGCTGTACCTGATCGCCAGCATCGCGATGAACTCTCTGGTCCCGGGAGTTCCCGTGTGGATCTGGCTGGTGGGCTTCGTCGCGCTCAACACCGTGGTCAACTACATGGGCATCGAGATGACCGCCCGGGTCAACAAGATCATGCTCATCGGCGAGCTGGTCGTCCTGGCGATCTTCATCGTCGTCGGCATCGTCGCCCTCGCCCAGGGCAAGGGCCGGGGCTTCGAGTGGAGCCCGATCTACAACGCCGACACGTTCTCGTGGGGCCTGGTCTTCGGTGCGGTCTCGATCGCGGTGCTGAGCTTCCTGGGCTTCGACGGCATCTCGATGCTGGCCGAGGAGAACAAGGAGTCCGCCCGCGCCATCGGCAAGGCCATGGTCGCCGCGCTGCTCCTCGCCGGGACCCTGTTCATCGTCCAGACCTGGGTCGCGTCACTGCTCGTACCCAACCCCGGCCAGCTGATCGACAAGGGAGACCCAGGAGGCACCGCGTTCTACGACGCCGCCGCAGTGGCCGGCGGCAGCTGGCTGTCGAACCTCGCCGCGCTTGCCACCGCCATCGCCTGGGGGTTCGCCAACTCGTTGGTCGCCCAGGCGGCCACCTCCCGGCTTCTGTACGCCATGGCCCGCGACCGGCAGCTCCCCTCGTTCCTCGCAAAGGTGCATCCCAGGCACGGCGTGCCGGTCAACGCCACGCTGCTGACCGCCGTCGTCTCTCTGGCACTCGGGATCTACATGGCCTCCCGCGACGACGGGATCACGCTGCTCAGCACGTTGGTGAACTTCGGAGCGTTGACGGCCTTCCTGGTCCTGCACGTCTCCGTCGTCTCCCACTACCTGATCCGGAACAGGAGCAGGAACTACTGGAGCCACTTGGTCGCCCCGTTGATCGGCTTCGTGATCCTCCTCTACGTCGTGATCAACGCCCAGGTCGCCGCGCAGACCCTCGGCTTCGTGTGGCTGGCCATCGGCGTGGTCCTGCTGGTCGTGCTGATCGCGACCGGGCGCCGGCCGGACCTTTCCGTCATCGAGCACGCAGAACAGGAGCAGCCGTGAGCTCACCCTCACCCGACGTCGTACAGCTGCGACCGACGCCCGACCAGTACGCCTACGCGTTCGGCGGGCAGGAGCCGTTGCTCACCGTCAAGCCGGGCACGATCGTCGAGCTGTCCACCGAGGACTGCTTCGCCGGGAACGTCAAGGGGGTCGACGACCTGCCGAGTGAGGTGTGCACCTTTCCCTTCCTCAACCCGGTGACAGGTCCGATCGCCGTCGAAGGAGCCGAACCCGGCGACACGCTCGCGGTGCATTTCATCGACATCGCACCGGCCCGCGAGTGGGGCGTCTCCACGACGTTTCCGTTGTTCGGGGCGCTGACCGCCACGCACACGACTGCGCTGCTTCACCCTCCGCTCGAGGAGCGGGTGTGGATCTACGACATCGACGTCGCCGCTGGTGTCTGCCGGTTCCAGGCTCGGCGGTCCGACTTCTCCGTGGAGCTGCCGCTGGACCCTATGCACGGCACCGTCGGTGTGGCCCCGGCCGCCAGTGAGGTGATCATGAGCATCACCCCCGCCACCCACGGCGGCAACATGGACACGCCCGAGATGCGCGCCGGGACCACGGCGTACTTCGGTGTCAACGTCGAGGGCGGCATGCTCGCGATCGGCGACGGCCATGCTCGCCAGGGCGAGGGCGAGGTGTGCGGTACGGCGGTCGAGTCGGCGATGAACACCGTCGTCGTCATCGACCTCGTCAAGGGACAGGCGCCACCGTCTCCGCGGCTCGAGAGCGACGAGTTCCTCATGACCACGGGGTCGGCGCGGCCGCTCGAGGACGCCTACCGGATGAGCCAGCACGACCTGATCGGCTGGACCGGGCTGCTGCTCGGCCTCGAGGAGCTCGACGCCTACCAGCTGGTCAGCCAGGCCGGCCTCGCACCGGCGGGCAACGTGTGCGACACCAACTACACGATGGTCGGCAAGCTGCCGAAGTCGCTGCTCGGCAACGCGCATGCCTACGACGGGCTGCACGGCCGGCTCCGCGAGATCGGGTCGGACTACCTGCGCACACGCTGACCAAGGCGCCAGCTCGGCCGGCGGTCGTGGGTCTGCTGCTCAGCGAGGGAACAGGGCCGGCGGACTAGGCCGCCGAAGAAACACGTTGTCCCTTGTCGGCACCATGACGCGTCGCCTGACGCTGCCGGTACAGCCGCCGGAGCTCGTCTCCACCGATCGTGTCGAGATAGTCGATGTCGTTGAAGTGGGAGTCGAGAAGTCCGAAAGCCAGCGGGAAGAGGTGCGGTCGGCGGTCGCCCGATTCGATCTGGTTCGGCCGTGTGCTGCGAGTGCGCCGCAGGAGGCTCAGGGCAAGGCGGTGATGTTCGCGATCTCGAGCCCTTTCGCTTCGAGCTTGAGCACGAGGTCGACGAGGTCTCCGCTCTCAGGCAGGGACGCTCGCAGGATCGTCTGCAGCTCGCGAGACGCGGCGGCATACGGCTCGAGCGCCCGCTGGAGAACCGGGCCGAGGTTTCCCACGATGGTCAGCTCGTAGACCTCGGGGGCAGGTCGGCTGCGACGCGTCATCTCTCCGTCCCCTCTTTGACGGCCGGCTCATCGGACTCCGGCTGGTCGCCACTTGGCACGCGCCTGACCTCGACCACCTCGAGTCCGTAGGCACGGAGCCGGTGGATGAACCCGTACAGAGCCGCCTGGTCCGCGAACCGGCCGCTGAGCACGGTTCGGAACTCGTGCTCGGCCGTTTCGACGTCACCGAGCTCGTCGAGCAGCTCCTGTGTCGGCACGAGTCCGGTGACGCGGATTTCATAGGTGCGGTCTGACATCGTCGTATCCTCAGCAGGCCGGTGGGCCAGGACCCTTCAAGCACAACGCATCTTCGCTGCGTCCGCCTCATCCAAGGCGGACGATCAGAGGCCTCAGCCGTTCACGAGCCCGAGCTCACGGGCCTTCCTGACCGCGGCGTTTCGCCGGTTCACTCCGAGCTTCCGCAGAATGCTGCGGATATGTGTCCTCACGGTGTTGACCGAGACGAACATCTTCTCGGCGATCTCCTCCGTGGTCAGCAGCTCCTCGAGGTGGCCGAGGACCTCGAACTCCTTCGCGGTGAGCGTCTCGACGACCTCCTGGCTCGCCCGCCTGACCTCCGCAGCCCCCTCGAGGTGGGCGATCGGACCGCGTTGAGCAGGAATGGGATGCGCCGGGGAAGTCGTGGAAGCACTCAGCCACTGGTGCTCGAGCAGGAGGCGCGGGTCTGCTGCCAACAGCCGCTGGACCGAGGGGCCCGCTTCGCGGAATGGGCGGCGAAGCTGCTCGGGTGCTGCCAGCCGCAGCGACCTGTCCAGGACGACGCGAGTCCGACCGGGAGACCGCCGTCGCGACTCCTGGACGACCTCCACGAGCAGCCGCGACACCTGGGTCTGTAACGGTGCCTCCCCGTCTCCGGCACCTGCCAGTGACTCCTCGACAGCGGCGGACCGCCCCTGCTCCACGTACGCCGACGCCGCCACGACAGCGATCTCGGGACCGTCGTGCTCGCCGACCCCCTCCAGTGCCTTGAGTGCCCCCGCCGCCCGACCGTTCGCGAGGTTGAGCCTCGCTGCCTCGACCCGCAGGTAGCCGGCCAGCCAGGGATCGCCTTGCGCGGCAGCGGCCGCCGCCTCGAGCCTCGCCAAGGCCGGCTGCAGGTGGCCACTCGCTCGCTCGAGACCGGCCATGACGCTTTCGGTGACCCCGCGGGCGACGCGGTTGCCCTGGAGAGCCCGGCAGGCCCCCGCCGAGACGACGTGCTCCCGGGCTTCCCTGAGCTGGTACTGGTCGAGGGCCACACGGGCCAGTGCGACGTAGGGCGCCGGCGACCGGTCCCCGAGCGGCAGACCGGCGTCGTCCAACAGGGCCAAGGACTCGGCGGCCGTACGGCTTGCCCGCGACAGCTGGCCGGCCAGAGCGTCGATCAGAGCGAGATAGCCCAGACAGTTCGCGTGGAACAACGGGAAGGAACGGCCCGCGGCTGATCCCGCGGCCAGTGCGAGGGCCTTCCCGGCGTGTCCCAGGTCGCCTCGGCGGAAGAGAGCCATGCCGCGACTGAGCTGCACCAGCGCGCACAGCTCCGATCCGGGCTCGACGCCGGAATGCAGATGGGCATCGTCCAGCGCGCACTGCGCTTCCTCGGCGAGAGCGTTCGCCGTCGCGGCATCATCGGCAAGGCTCCCCCGAAGGGCGTCGAGCACTGCCATGCAAAGGCTCACCGTGTCTGCTCGTGCGCCGTCGAAGGCAGTGGTACGGCGGGCTCGCGACAGCTCCTCGGCGCACCCGGCTCGGTCGCCGAGGGTGAGGGCGACCGCGGCTCTGACCACGCACGCGGAGCGCTGCTCGAGGTCATCCGGCAGCAGACGAGCAACCTCGCTCAGAGCACCGTTGCCGCCTTCGAACATCAGCTGTCCGACCATGAGTCCGTCGACTATCTGCACGGCAACCTCGTCCCAGTCCGGGATCGCGGCGAGATGGGTGATCGCTTTCTGAGGGAGCCCGTGACGCTTGAACCACCGTGCGGTCGTGCGGTGGAGCTCGGCGAGCCTCTGCGGGGACTCATATGCCAGCTGCGCGCGGAGCAGGTCCCTGAAGAACGGGTAGTAGGAGTAGCACTCTGGTTCGTCGGGCACCGTCTCTATGAACGTGTTCGACCTCGAAAGTGCGACAAGGCTGTGGCGAGCGCCCGCGCCTGCGAGCTCCTCCACCAACCCCGGGCACAGCACGTCCGGGACACAGGTGTCCAGCATGAACCGCCGTACCTCAGGATTCTGGGCCTCGAGCACCTCGCCGACCAGGTACTCGTTGATGTTCTCGGTCTGCGCGAGCACGGTGGCAACGGACCGCTCGGGATCGTCGCGGGCGGCCAGAGCCTGCGCCGCGAACCGCAGCCCGGCGACCCAGCCCTTGACCCGCTGGTTCAGCTGCTGGACGGACTCACTGCCCAGTCGCAGCCCCCGGGACTCCAGCACCCGGCCTGCCTCGTCGTCGGTGAACGCCAGGTCCGCTGCCCTGACCTCCACCAAGGCGTCACTGAGCCGGTAGCGGTACAGCGGCAGCACCGGGTCTGTGCGGGCGACGAACACGAGCCGTAACCGCCCGAACGTATGGCGGAGCAGGAAGTCGACGTCCCGGGCGAGCGCGAGGGAGAGCATCTCGTAGCTGTCCACGACAACGGTGAGCGGCTGGGATGACTCTGCGATCTCCTCGGCCAGGGCCATCAGTGGCGCTCTGCCGAGGGCCGGACCGCTTGTCGAGCCGACCGTGTGAGCACGAACGTCGATCCCCAGTCGGCCGAGACAACCGAGCAGGTACTCCCAGAAGGCGCTCTCCCCCTCCTCGAAGCTGATCCAGCCGACGAGTCCGAGCCCGGTCGCGCGCCCACGCACCCATTCGGCCACCAGTGATGTCTTGCCCGATCCGGCCGGGCCGCTCACCAGCACCAGGCGTGACGAATCGGTCCTGGCCAGGGCGTCCAGCAGCCTGGGACGAGAGACGTAGGCCGCCTCGGGTTCCGGAACCGCGAACCTGGCCGCCACCAGACACTCCTGCGCCGCCGAGGGGACGACGGTTGGGTGGCCCTGCTTTGCTTTCACCCGATCCCGCCCCGTTCTCCCCCGGAGACTGTGATGGAGACGCTGGGCCCGCTGGGGCGTACCGTCCATCACGACCACGGTAAGTCAGCAAAGCGGCCGAGAACATGACGACTGCGGGCCGTCAGGTGAGGGACCAAAGACTCAGGTGAGGGACCAAAGACTGTAGTCAGGAGCACCGATCCCTAAAAGGGCGAATGGGGCATGCGGGCACCACCCCCCACACGGCGCAGGACCACGAGCCGGGTGCCTCACCACGGTCGAGGCTCGCACGTCGAACGTCGTCGCACATCACCCGGCGTGAGCGAGCGGAAGAGTCGAGCTCATCCTCTGTGCATGATGCGTGCGGCCGGCATGTGGCGGAGCGTGGAGGGTGCCATTTCTGTGGTCGCCGTTAGGAGGACTGCTATGAGTGAGACGCCACAGACACAGAAGAGTGCTTCGCAGGAGATGCCGCAGCAGACTCGTGGTCAGGAGCGCATCACCCCACAGCAGGCGCCCGCACCGCACCGGGCTGAAGCCCAGGCTCCGGAGCCGACTGGCTGGGTCGGATGGGTCTTCTTCGCCTCGATGATGATGATCATGGTGGGGGCTTTCCAAGCGATCATGGGCCTGACCGCGATCTTCGACGACGGCTACTACATCGCTACCCAGAGCGGACTCCTCGTCAACGTCGACTACACGGCGTGGGGCTGGACGCACCTCGTGCTCGGTGCGGTCGCCGTGGCCGCTGGCTTCGGCCTGCTGGCCGGACAGATGTGGGCCCGGATCGTCGGAATCGCCATGGCGCTGGTCAGCTCCGTGGTGAACCTGGCGTTCATGGCGGCCTACCCGCTGTGGTCGATCGCCGTGATCACGCTCGACGTGCTGGTCATCTACGCCATCGCGATGCACGGCAAGGAGATGAAGGACAGGACCGCCTGAGCACAACCGGTGAGGCCACCCCGGTGAGGTCATCCCCGGTCGGGTGGTCCGCGGATGACCTCGCCGCCGCAAGGTGTGTCACAGGACCGACCACCCGCGAAGGAGTGAACCGGCATGAGCGAACAGCAGAACGAGGTCGAACGCCTACGCGCCCGGGTGGCCGAGCTGGAGGCCCAGGTGACGGCGGCGGAGGGGGCGCCGCCGCCCCCGGGCAAGCCCGCCAGACGCTCGGCGTGGTGGGCGGTGTCCTCCGCGATCCTGATCACGCTCGCCTGCGTCCTCGCCCCGTTGTCGGTCACGTCGGTGTGGGCGAGCACGCAGGTCTCCGACACCGACGCGTACGTCGAGACGGTCGCGCCCCTCGCCGACGACCCGGCTGTTCAGACCGCGATCGCCAACAAGGTGACGACCGTGATCTTCGAGAACCTCGACGTCAAGGGCTTCACCGACGACGCTCTGGCCGCTCTGGCGCAGCAGCCCAACGTGCCGCCGAGGGTGGCTGACGCCCTGCCGACCCTGGCCGTGCCCATCACGAACGGCGTCGAGAGCTTCACCCGCACCGAGGTGAACAAGTTCTTCGCCAGCCCCGCGTTCCCGAAGATCTGGGACCAGGTGAACCGGGTCGCTCACGAGCAGGTCACCAAGCTGCTCGAGGGCAACCAGGGCGGCGCGGTGAGCGCGCAGGACAACACGATCACGCTCAACCTCGGACCGATCATCGCCCAGGTCAAAGAACGCCTTGTCGCGCAGGGCTTCGGCCTGGCCAACAACATCCCCGTCGTCAACCAGTCGTTCGTGCTCGTCCAGTCCGACGCCATCACGAGCGCGCAGAGCTTCTACCGCCTGCTCAACACGCTCGGCGCCTGGCTGCCGTTCATCGCGCTCGCGCTCTTCGCCGGCGGCGTGGTCCTCGCCAGGGACCGCCGTCGTGCCCTGCTGAAGGGGGCGCTCGGCGTCACCGGCGCGATGATCGTCCTCGGCGTCGGCCTTGCCATTGCCCGAACGTGGTACGTCGGCTCCACCCCGGCGAACATCCTGACCGAGCAGGCAGCGGGCAGCGTCTTCGACACCCTGGTGCGATTCCTCCGCACCGGGCTCCGCGCGCTTGCGATCCTCGGGCTCGTCGCCGCGCTCGCCGCCTTCCTCACCGGCCCCTCCACGGCCGCCGTCCGCACACGCTCCACCCTCGGGGGCGGGATCGGGTCCCTGCGGGGAAGCGCGGAGGCCGCCGGATGGCAGACCGGTCGCTTCGGCACCTGGACCTACGCTCACAAGCGGGCCCTGCAGATCAGCGCCGTGGTCGCCGGTGGGCTCGTCCTGATGTTCTGGACCCAGCCCACGGGGTGGGTGGTCGTGTGGACTGCGCTGGCCGTCGTACTCGCGCTCGCCGTCATCGAGTTCCTGGGCCGTCCACCGATGCAGCCGGTGCCCGTCGCCGCCGAGGGCACAGCTGGCGCGACACAGCCCCCGGCCTTCCCGCGGCAGATGCCGCGCACACCGGCTGACGCTCCTCCGGCGCCGCAAGCTGCCGAGGAGACCTCCGAGATTACGCGGAAGGAGACCGAGCCCCATGTCTGACACCACCACCAGACCGGCGAGCAGCACGAGCGTGTACGGCGGCATCGTCTTCGCCTCGATGCTGATGATCCTGGCGGGGACCATGCAGTTCCTCCAGGGACTGGTCGCCCTCGTCAACGACAACTTCTACGTCAGGGGCGAGGAGTACATCTTCCGGTTCGACCTCACCACGTGGGGGTGGATCCACGTGGTCGCCGGTCTCGTGCTCGCCCTGGCAGGTGCCGCACTGCTGGGGGGAGCCGTGTGGGCGCGGACGCTGGCGGTGGTGATCGCCGGGCTCAGCATCCTCGCCAACTTCGTCTGGATGCCGCACTACCCGGTCTGGAGCCTGACCGTGATCGCCTTCGACGTGTTCGTCATCTGGGCGGTGCTCGCTCACGGACGAGACGACGCCCGGGCCTGACGAAAGGGAGCACCACGATGACGCACGCCGCTGCACCTCCCTCCACCGTCCCGCCTCGCCACGGTGCACGAGGCACCTCGGGCTGGGTCGGCTGGGTCGCTTTCGCCGGCGTGGCCATGATCATCCTCGGCGTCTTCCACGTCGTCCAAGGACTCGTCGCTCTCCTGAAGGACGACTACTTCGTCGTGAGCAGCAACCGCGTTCTGCTCAACCTCGACTACACGGCCTGGGGCTGGGCGCACCTCACGATCGGGGCGGTCATCCTGGTCGCAGGGTTCATGGTCTTCGCCGGTCAGGTCTGGGCCCGGGCGGTGGGCACGGTGGCCGCCCTGATGAGTGCGATCGGCAGCATGGCGTTCATCGCCGCCTACCCGGTCTGGTCCGTGATGGTCATCGTGCTCGACGTCGTGGTGATCATGGCGTTGACCGTTCACGGCTCGGAGATCAAGGCCGGCACCTGAACGGTGGGTCGTGTCAGCTCCCCGGGGCCGCGTGGTGCGGCCCGTGGTTCGGCGCCGCCTGCGGCTGCCAGTCGTAGATGACGGACGTGCGGAGCAGCACGTCCTGCACAGACCGGTTCTCCTTGCTCACGGCCACCCACAGCAGGCCGATCGGGAACACGGTGCACATCACCGCGCGCACCAGGGCACCGACGAGACGCATGTTCTCGCCGCGGAAGCCGACGACACGCAGCCCCATCACGAGGCATCCGTAGCTGCGCCCGCTGAGCCACCACGAGACCGTGTAGTAGACGACCAGCACGACGAACGCCGAGGCGAGGCTGACGACCAGCTTGAGGTCCGGGAAGGTGAAGTTCCGGGGGTCGAGCATGAACAGGAAGGCAACGAGGCCGGCGTACCCGACAAGGAGCACCAGCCCCACCACGACCCCGTCGATGACCGCGGCGACGAAACGGGTCACGAGTCCGGCCCGCTGTCCCTGGTAGGGCCGCGCCTCACGCGGTAGCGGAGAAACCCCGTGCTCCCCCATGGCCGGTCAAGGCCTGTGATCGGGCTGCGGCGGGATCGGCGCCGGTGCCGGTCTCGTCGGTCGGCGACGCGCCGCTGGGCGCCTGCGTGGACCTACGTCCGCGCCGGAGCAGGAACCGGTCCACCGCACGGCCTACCGCCTCGTCGGCAGCGATCCCCTGCATCCGCGCACCGCGCACCGTGTCCGACGCCATCGAACCGGTCGACTCCCGGATGATCTCCGGCAGGTCGACCGCGTCGATGATCTCCTCAGCGATCCCGACGAGGTCGATCCGCGCGAGGATCGCCTGGACCAGCACGTCGAGATCGACGCGTTGGAGAACGACATCGGTGAGGTCGAGCCGGTCGAGCACTGCGTCGAGATCCAGCCGTCGTGCGATCGCGTCGATGTCCACACGGCTCACCACGGCGTCGACGTCCACCTGGCCCACGACGGAGTCGACGTCCACTCGGCTCACCACGGCGTCGACGTTGATCCGTGCGGCCACGGCGTCGAGGTCCACCCGTTTCACCGCGGCGTCGAGGTCCGCCCGTCGTACGACGCCGTCCACGTCGAGCCGGGCCGCGGCCGCGTCGAGGTCCACTGCAGCAACGACGCCGTCGAGGTCGACGTACCGCACGAGCATCTCGGTCAGCCGGGCCCGGCGAAGCACCTCGGCGAGGACCAACGGAACGAGTCCGTCGAGCTGCCTGGAGAGCTGGTCGCGCAGGGACGTGCGCTGGTCGGCACCCTGTCGGCCGACGGACTCCACCAGATGGGCGGGATGGAGCCGTCGTGGGATCCCAGGCGGTCGCAGGGCCAGGCGGGCCACCGGCTCGAGGAGCGCACCAGCCTTCCGCCCGACGCCGGTGGCTGTCCGCAGGAGGATCGCGGCCCCGCCGACGGCGACGTCGAGGGGCGTGACTGAGGTCGGACCCGTGCGGGTCGTGCCTGGTGCTCCAGGCGGCTGCCCTGAGGTGCTCACATCCACGATTCTCGTCCCTTTCGGACGCCCGTCACATCGCCCACCGGGGGTGACTTCGTCATCAAATCCCCTTGCTCCCGGAATGAGTCGACATGCCGGTGCGCCGGCGGAAACCGCCGGCGCACGACAGTGAGCCTGCAGGACGTGTCGATCAGACCAGCGCCTTCTCCTTCAGGCGCTCGTACTCCGTCTGCGTGATGGTGCCGGCGTCGAGCATCGCCCGTGCCTGGGCGATCTGGTCGGCCGGGGTGGACTTGGCTGCGACATCCCGGATGTAGGCGTCCTGCTGTGCCTTCATCTGCTCCGCACTGCGCGTCGAGCGCTCCGTCATGCCCTTGCCGCGGGCGATCAGGTACACCAGAGCAGTGATGAACGGGAAGAAGATCAAGCAGACCACCCACACGGCCTTCGACCCATCCAGATGTGTCGCGGTCCCGGAACAGGTCGCTCAGGATCGAGAACAGCACCATGAGGTAAGCCACAAAGGCAAAACTGATGAAAATGAACCACACAACGTCCCAGAACGACATTGCAGGCTCCTTTCGTAGATATGAGAAGGTCCTTCACTCCTAAGTCTGTAACCCGGGGCGCCCGGCCGCCTCATCTCCAGCGGATGACTCCTTTGTCCCCCGGTGAGGAGCTCAGCAGGTGTCGGAGACGGCGTTGCCGAGGTTCTTGACCGCGGTGCCGAGGGCCTTGACGTCGTCCCGGACCTGGGTGATCGTCGTGGCCGTGGGCGCGGCTGAGGCGGCCTGGATGCTCGACTTCAGGGCTGCTGCCTGGGACCTCACATCGGCGACCTGCGACGAGTACTGGTCGGAGGCGTCAGTCCTCAGCTGCTTGATGTCGCCCTGGATGGCGGCGAGGTCGGTCTGCAGCTGAGCGAGCCCGTTCTCGCCCACCTGTACGTCCTTGAGCTTGTCGACCGACGTCTGGAGCGCGTCCACGTCGTCACAGACGGCAGGCTGGCCGCCACAGGCGGTGAGCCCGGAGCCGACCACCATCAGGCAGAACACGGTTGCCGTCACGCGTCTCGTCATCGTCATGCCTCCAGGCTGGACCCCGCCGATGGCATTCGCCTCCTCCCAGGCGAATGAACGATGCTCGTCCCGATATGGCCCGCTCCTCCTGCGCCATGAGAGATCGTCCGGCGCGGGTGATGCCGCGAGCCGGCATGTGCCGAAGAGTTAGGTCTGTCCGGACGGTGCAATCGAGCAACCCAGGAGGCGCAGTGTCCACGACAGCTACCGAGGTGCACGGCCCCATCGACTTCGTGCTCATCGAGTTCCCCGGCGACAAGCTCACCGGGGAGGCCGCACCTGCCCTGATGGATCTGGTCGAGCGCGGAGTCATCCGCCTCTACGACCTGATGGTGATCAGCAAGCACGACGACGGTTCCGTCGAGGCCCTGGAGCTCCAGGACCCCACGGGCGCCGGTGGGTTCTCCTACTTCGCGGGGGCCAGTTCCGGCCTGCTCGGAGACGACGACCTCCGTGAGGCCGCCGAGGCGATGGAGCCCGGCACCGTAGCTGCGCTGATCGTCTACGAGAACAGCTGGGCCATCCCCTTCGTGCGCGCAGCGCGCAACAGCGGGGGCGAGGTCATCGCCAGCGCCCGGATTCCGGCCCAGGACGTCATGGACGCCCTCGAAGCCCTCGAACCGACTACCTGAGGAGATGAACCAATGCCTGGACTACTTCGCGGAGTAGCACGGACCGCCGTGGTCGCGGGGACAGCGACCGCCGTCAGTGGCCGGGTGCAACGCCGTCAGGCCGAGAAGTACGCCGACCGGGACGCCCAGATCGCAGCAGATCGTGACCAGGCCTACGAGCAGCAGTACGCTCCCCCGCCGCCCGAGGCTCCCCCCGCACCTGCGGGGCCGACCCCTGACATGTACGAGCAGCTCAAGCAGCTCGGCGAGCTCAAGGAACAGGGCATCCTCACCGAGGAGGAGTTCGCCGCTCAGAAGGCAAAGATCCTGGGCACGTGAGGAGGGAACTATGAGTAACACATCGACTACCCGAGGCACGCCGCAGAAGACAGTACAGCGGCGGCGCGGTCGGTCTGATCGCCTTCGCGGGCATCCTGATGGTCCTCAGCGGAGCCTTCCACGTCGTCCAGGGACTCGTGGCACTGGTGAACGACAACTTCTTCGTCGTGAGCCAGGACTACGTCTTCAAGTTCGACACCACCACCTGGGGCTGGATCCACCTGATCGCGGGGATCATCGTCGCCCTGGCCGGGTTGGCGCTGTTCCAGGGATCGGTGTGGGCCCGGACCGTGGCTGTGATCCTCGCGTGCGTGAGCATCATCGCCAGCTTCCTGTGGATGCCGTACTACCCGCTCTGGAGCCTGGTCGTCATCGTCTTCGACGTGTTCGTGATCTGGGCCGTGACAGCGCACGGTCGTGACATCCGCGAAGCCTGAACCCCAGGTCGGCGGCGCCGGACCCGCGCCCGCACCGGCCGGCGAGGCATCGCCACCGGACCCCTCGGCGCTGCTGAGGTCGCGGGGATACGTGGTGGTTCTCGTCTTCGCGGCCGTCCTCGGCGCGCCCATCGCGCTGCTGTCCTACGGGTTCCTCGAGCTGAGCCTCTACGCGCAGGGCTGGCTCTTCGCGGACCTTCCACGCGCATTGGGTTTCGGTGAGGTGCCGACCTGGTGGCCGCTGCCCGTGGTGACGGCCGGTGGACTCCTCGTGGGACTCGTCATCAGGTGGTTCCCGGGGCACGGCGGCGAGTCTCCCGTCGACGGCTTCAGGTCGTCCGGGCCGCCGGCGGCCCGGGACCTGCCCGGCATCGCGACCGCTGCGCTGGTGACCCTGGCGTTCGGAGCGGTCCTGGGCCCGGAGGCGCCGCTGATCGCCCTCGGCAGCGGCATCGCGGCCTGGGGGGTGCACCTGGTCAAGCACGATGCTCCTGCGAAGGGCATCGCCCTGATCGGCGCGGCCGGCAGCTTCGCCGCCATCAGCACGCTGCTCGGCTCGCCCCTGCTCGGCGCCTTCCTGCTCATGGAGATGGCGGGGCTCGGCGGAGCGACGATCTCGATCGTCCTGGTGCCCGGCCTGCTGGCGTCCGGCATCGGGGCGCTGGTCTTCATCGGGCTGGACTCGCTGACCGGACTGGTGACGCCCTCTCTCACGATCCCCGATCTTCCCCAGGTGGGTGCCCCGACGCTCGCCGAGTTCGGCTGGGCCGTCGCTATCGGTGTCGCCGCCGCATTCCTCGGCACTGCGATCCGCCGACTGGGGAGCGACCCTCCACCGTTGGGTCGAGCGGAGGCTCCTCATCGCCACCACGGCAGCCGGGCTCGCCGTGGCGGTACTTGCGGTCGTGTACGACGCGGCTACCGGCAAGGGCTCGACCGACGTCCTGTTCTCGGGGCAGCAGCAGCTGGGACCGTTGATCAGCAACAGCGCGGAGTACTCGGCCGGAACACTGCTGCTCCTCCTGGCCTGCAAGGGGCTGGCCTACGCGGTCTCGATGAGCGCATTCCGAGGCGGCCCCACCTTCCCGGCGATGTTCCTCGGAGCCGCCGGCGGAATCGCGTTGTCCCACCTTCCCGGCTTGGAGACCATCCCAGGGGCGGCAATGGGCATCGGCGCCATGTGCGTGGTCATGCTGGGCTTTCCGCTGGTCTCCGTGCTGCTGGCGACGCTCCTGCTGCTGCCTGACGGGATCGACGTGATGCCCCTGGTCATCGTGGCGGTGGTTGTGGCGTACGTCGGACGCGCATGGCTGTCACCACCCGCCACACCGACGGCTGAGGAACCAGGCTGACACTCAGCCGTCTTCAGCGAGGCGACGTGTTCGCGCCTGCACCCTCCGGCAGCAGGAGGAGCGCTCCGACGAGGAACGCCAGAGCACCGACCGACGTGGCCGCGTTCGCCACCGTCGCATTGACGATGCTCCCCGTGGAGGGGATGACGAAGGCGGCCAGGGCTGAGAGGCCGAACGCCACGCAGCCGAACAGGTTGACCGTGACGATCGTCCCCTCCAGGGACCGTGGCGGCCTGCGCAGCGGACCGTGGACGACCTCGACGTAGGCGAGGTACCCGGACACGAGGAAGCAGGTCGAGCCGAACGCGTCCGGCTGCCAGACGAGCTTGTCGTACGACGCCGAGTCGAGCGCCGTGGTGAGTGCCCGGAACGTCGAGATGTTGAAGAACACCGTTCCTGCCAGCTGCACGCCACAGCTCCACCAGTCGATCCGGTGCGGCTCCCACGCGAGGACACGCACCCGCCCCTCGGACCCGGACCCGGTGCCGGGGTCCGTGTTGACGCTCTCGAGCCACTGCAGGGCTGCCGCCGTCGTGAACAGCACGGATCCCACGAAGAAGACGATGGCGTCCGTCTGGGGACCCACCAGGTCGAGGAAGGCCGGCAGTGGCCCGACCAGGAAACACGAGGACCCTCCGGCGAAGAGGACCGCGATCCACCACGATGCGCGGTGTGGCGCCCACAGCATGGCGCCCGCACGCTCGGCATCCACACGGGACAGGCGCGACGCGTGCTTGCGGTGTGCGCGCGACGACCACTCGGTCACGCGGCTGCCGACGGGGGCGACGGGGAGAACGGCGTCAGCTCCTCCTTGCCACCGTGGATGGTCACGCAGGTGGACTCGGGCACCTCGTGCCAGGCCCCGCGCAGGTCGCCCAGCGGCTCGGACACGACGAGCCGTGCGTCGTCGGAGAGCTGGTGCAGCATCGGGTTGTCGGGGTACTGGTGGCGCAGGGTGGAGACGTCGGTGCTGTGGAACAGCGAGCGTGACCGGCCCTCGCTGGAGTACCGGAAGGCCCAGGTGGTGTCGCCGTCGGTGGTCGCCACGGTCATCTGCATCGGGAACTCCGTTCCGTGCCGATGCCCGGCCTCCTCGATGAGACCGACGGCGCGTGCCACCGCCGCCGGCGGGTCCTCCTCCAGGCCGAGGGTGAGGGCGAGGAAGAAGAACATCTCGGAGTCGGTCGACCCCTCGATCTCCCCGAACAGCGCGGCATCCACCGCCATGGCGAGGTCACGCTTCATGGCCGCGAAGCCGTCGACGTACCCGTTGTGCATCCACAGCCACCGGCCGTGGCGGAACGGGTGGCAGTTCGTCTGCTGGACCGGCGATCCGGTGGAGGCGCGGATGTGCGAGAAGACCCGACCTGAGGTGATGTGACCCGAGAGGTCCCGCAGGTTGCGGTCGTTCCACGCGGGCTCGATGCTGTGGAACACACCCGGTGTCCCCCGGTCGCCGTACCACCCGACGCCGAACCCGTCCCCGTTCGTCTCCTCGGCCCCGAGCCGGGAGTGCAGGCTCTGTACGACAAGTGAGTTCTCCGGCTTGTAGAGCAGGTCCTCCAGGAGCACCGGCGAGCCGGAGTACGCGAGCCAACGGCACATGAGAGACCTCCTTGTCCGATGCCCCATTGCACACCGGTGGACCTGGCCGGCGAATCGTCCGTGCGGGATGAGGAGCGCCCCACGACTTCGGGCGAGGCTGGTGCGGAGCTCCATAGGTTCCCGAGTGCGGAGGTTGGTCATGGCTGTCTGGAAGAAGAGCGGCGGCGCAGAGGAGGACCTGACTCAGTCGTACCGCGGTTCACACGCGCGGGAATGCTCGAGGTTCCCAAGGCCCGTCTGCCCGAGCGCGAGATGCTGCCGCAGACGGCGTACCAGATCGTGATGGACGAGGTGATGCTCGACGGCAACGCGCGGTTCAACCTGGCCACCTTCGTGACGACCTGGATGGACGACGAGGCCGACCGGCTCTACGCAGCGACGTTCGACAAGAACATGATCGACAAGGACGAGTACCCGCAGACCGCCGAGATCGAGTCGCGCTGCGTGAAGATGCTCGCCGACCTCTGGCACGCCCCCGACGCAGCCGAGAGCGTGGGTACGTCGACCACCGGGAGCTCCGAGGGCTGCATGCTCGCCGGCCTTGCGCTCAAGCGGCGCTGGCAGCACGCGCGGCGCGAGGCCGGCAAGCCCGCGGACCGTCCCAACATCGTCATGGGTGGCAACGTCCAGGTGGTCTGGGAGAAGTTCGCGAACTACTGGGACGTCGAACCGCGCTACGTGCCGCTGGAAGGCGACGTGTTCCACATGACCGAGGACCGGATGATGGAGTACGTCGACGAGAACACCATCGGTGTGGTCGCCGTCCTCGGCTCCACCATGGACGGCACCTACGAGCCGGTGCAGGAGATCTGCGCCAAGCTCGACGAGTACGAGTCGAGCAGCGGTGTCTCGGTACCGGTGCATGTCGACGCGGCCTCCGGCGGGTTCATCGCGCCGTTCATCCAGCCTGACCTCGTCTGGGACTTCCGCCTCCCCCGCGTCGTGTCGATCCAGACGTCGGGGCACAAGTTCGGGCTCGTCTACCCGGGCGTCGGGTGGGTGCTGTGGCGCGACGTCGCACATCTCCCCGAGGACCTGGTCTTCCACGTCAACTACCTCGGCGGCGACATGCCCACCTTCGCCCTGAACTTCTCCCGCCCTGGCGCGCAGGTCGTCCTGCAGTACTTCCAGTTCCTCCGGCTCGGCAAGGACGGCTACCGCCTGGTGCAACAGGCCTGTCAGGACGTCGCCCTCCATGTCGCCAGGACGCTGGAGAAGATGCCCGAGTTCGACGTGATCGCCGACGGCCGCGACCTGCCGGTCGTGACCTTCTCGGTCAGCAAGGGCGTGACGAAGTTCGACGTCTACGACGTCTCCCGCAAGCTCCGGGAACGCGGCTGGCTGGTCCCTGCCTACACCATGCCGGCCAACCGCGAGGACCTCGCCGTCCTCCGCGTCGTCGTGCGCAACGGCTTCAGCCACGACATGGCCGACCTGTTCCTGCGCGACCTCGGCGTGGCGGTCGAGTGGCTCGACGACCTCAGCGGCCCCATGCCGCACGAGGAGCAGCCCAGCGGCTTCCACCACTGAGACTCCTGTCGGCCTCATCCGGAACGGGTGATGCCTCCCGACGGGACCGCCCGCACGATGGGCGGGACGGCCCAACGATTCCGGGCCCCGGGCCGTCCCGACAGGCCGTTGGCACAGGAGGTGGTGGCATGACCGACCAGATGACCGCACAGGTCGCCGAACCGTTGGATGAGCTGGGTCCGGTCGACTGGATCGTGGTGGAGTTCCCCGGTAGCCGGTTCAAGGGCGAGATCGGTCCGGCCCTCCAGGAGCTGGTGGACCGCGGCATCGTGCGTGTGCTCGACCTGCTCCTGATCAGGAAGGCCGACGACGGCTCGCTCGGCTTCTTCGAGCTCAGCGACCTCGACGAGAGCGAGATCGGCGGCCTGCGGGCCTACGAGACCGCGTTGGCCACGCTGCTCAGCGAGGAGGACGTCGAGGCGGTCGCCGCTGCCGTCGAGCCGGGAAGCACGGCCGCTCTGCTGGTGTGGGAGAACTCGTGGGCCGCTCCGTTCGCATCAGCGGTCCGCCACGCCGGCGGGCAGCTCGTGGCGAGTGGCCGGATCCCGGTGCAGGCGCTCCTCGCCGCCATCGAGGCCGACGAGGCCAACGAGGCCAACGAGGAACAGGAAGAGGGAGAGTGACATGCCGTTGGCAGCCAGAAGGGCACGCCGCGGGGGCGTGATCGGCCCCGCACCTGTTGCAAGGACGGCCACGACCGTGGCCACGGCCGCGGTGGTGGCGCACGGGGTCTCTCGGCGTACCGATCGTCGAGACGACCGGCGCGACGACCGCAGGGACCGGCGACGGTGAAGTCCATGGCCCCGGCCGCCTTCCACGTGATGGCGAAGCCGACCGGGGCCATCTGCAACTTGGACTGTGCGGGCTCGACGTACTGCAGAGCCACGGGGTCGAATGGAACGCGCTCACGCCACCACGTGCGGGTCGGCACTCGCCCTCGAGCACAACGGCGGCCTCTACTCCTGCGATGACTACGTCGAGGAGGACGACCGGTTCCTGACCACGCCGGATTGCGAGCCCGGCCTTCACTACCTCTGCGCCGGCTACCAGACCACCACGAGCACCGCGCACCAGAGGGAGACAACACGATGACAGGCACACCCACCGACGTCCTCGTAGCGGGATACCCGGACATAGAGGCAGCGACCGAGGATTTCGAGTCTCTCGTCCGGCGTGTCAAGGAGAAGCAGGTCTCGATCGAGGGCGTGATCCTGGTCTCGCACGCCGAGGACGGGAGTGTCTCGGTCGAGCTCACAGGTGACCACCTCGGCGGGACGGGTGCGCGCTGGGGCGGCGGGGTCGGGCTGGCCGTCGGCTTGTTCGCGCCACTGCTGCTCGCCTCGACGGTGACCACCGGAGCGGTCGTGGGCTGGTTGGCCGGGAAGTTCACCGCGAACCGCCTGCAACAGCAGATCCAGAGCACCATCGGGGAGAACCTGCCCGCCGGCTCTGCCGGCATCATCGTGGTCTTCGACGACGAGGAGCGACTCGGCGTCGAGCAGGCACTCGGCGCAGCACTGCTCCGGTCGGTCGTACAGGGCGACAAGGAGGGCATCGGCGCCCTCAAGGACTCCCTTGCCGAGGCGATGGGCAAGTTCAACCCGGATCGCACGGTGCTGCCCATCCCCGATCCCAACTTCGGGGGGACGATCGGGCGGACGCTGGACGCGTCGGTCGCCGACTGGACGGTCGTCGCGACGCCGCAGCCCCCCAGGGGCGCACCGAACGTCCTGATCGTCCTGATCGACGACGCGGGCTTCGGCGGGCCCACGACCTTCGGGGGCGCGATCGAGACACCGAACCTCACGCGGGTGCAGCAGATGGGACTGACCTACAACCGGTTCCACGTCACGGCGGTCTGCTCTCCGACCAGGGCTGCGCTCCTGACCGGACGCAACAACCACCGGGTCGGCTTCGGTTCGATCACGGAGTACCCGGGTCCCTTCCCCGGCTACACCGCCTCGGTGCCCCGAAGCTGCGCCGCGCTCCCCCGCATCCTGCGCGAGAACGGGTACGTGACCGGCGGCTTCGGCAAATGGCACCTCACGCCGGACAACGTCCAGGGTGCTGCGGGACCGTTCAGCCGTTGGCCCCTGTCGTGGGGCTTCGACCACTTCTGGGGTTTCCTGAGCGGTGCGGCGGGACAGTACGACCCGATCATCACCCAGGACAACTCGGTGCTCGGCGTACCGGACGGCAAGGACGGCGAGCAGTACTACTTCCCCGACGACCTGTCGGACAAGGCCATCGAGTGGCTGCATGCCGTCCGCGCGCAGGATGCGGAGAAACCGTGGTTCATGTACTACTCCACCGGCTGCAGCCACGCACCTCACCACGTCGCCAAGAAGTGGGCAGACAACTACAAGGGCACGTTCGACCGCGGCTGGGACGACTACCGGACGCGGACGCTCGAGCGTCAGAAGAATCTGGGAATCGTCCCGCAGGACGCGGAGCTCACCGAGCGACCGGACCTGTTCCCGGCCTGGGACTCGCTCAACGAAGCCCAGAAGAAGCTGTACACCCGTCAGATGGAGGTCTTCGCGGGCTACTCCGAGAACGCCGACTGGAACGTGGGCCGGCTCCTGGACGCGGTCGAGTCGCAAGGTGACCTCCAGAACACGCTCGTCTTCTACGTCTGGGGGGACAACGGGGCCAGCATGGAAGGGACGACCACCGGTTCCTTCAACGAGATGACGTTCCTCAACGGCGTGGTGCTCGACCCAGAGCACCAGCTCGAGATGATCGAGGAGTACGGCGGGATCGAGGAGCTCGGGGGCGACCACACCGCCCCCCACTTCGCGGCGGCCTGGGCACACGCGAACAACACGCCCTTCCAGTGGGGGAAGCAGACGGGCAGCCACCTTGGCGGGACACGCGACCCGATGGTCGTGGCGTGGCCGCAGCGCATCCACGGCACCGGGCTGCGCACGCAGTTCACCCACTGCATCGACATCGCACCGACCGTCCTCGAGGCTGCCGGCATCCCCGAGCCCAGGACGGTCGACGGCATCGGACAGGAGCCGATGGACGGCACGAGCTTCATGTACACGTTCGAGGACCCCGACGCAGCGGAGCGGCACACCGTGCAGTACTCGGAGTCGTTCGGGAGCCGGGCGATCTACAAGGACGGCTGGTGGGCCTGCAGCAGGCTCGACCGGGTCCCCTGGGACTTCTCACCGGAGACGCTCAAGAGGTTCGCCCCCGGCGTGTACGACCCCGAAAGCGACGACACGTGGGAGCTGTACTACCTGCCCGACGACTACTCACAGGCACACGATCTGGCCGATGAGCAGCCGGAGAAGCTCCAGGAGCTGAAGGAGCTGTGGTGGGACGAAGCCGAACGCAACCGCGTGCTGCCGCTGCTCGGAGGCATGTGCGTCTTCTTTGGGATGCTCCCGCCGCTGCCGACGGTCACGAGGTTCGCGTTCGCCGGCGATGTGCAGAACGTGCAACGCGGGATGGTCCCACCCACCGCAGGGAGGTCCTACGCGCTCGAGGCAGACCTCGTGGTGCCCGACGGGGGCGCGGAGGGTGTGGTCGTGGCGAACGCCGACTTCATCGGCGGGTTCGCACTCTGGGTCGATGGCGAGGGCCTGCTGCACCACACCTACTCGTTCCTCGGTGTCGAGACCTACAAGCAGGTGTCGACGGAGCCCATCCCGACCGGTGAGGTCACCATCAAGATGGTGTTCGATGCCGACGAGAACAAGCCCGGCACGGGCGGCACCGTGACGCTCTGGGCCGGCGACAAGCGGGTCGGCGAGGGCCGGATGCCGCGGACCGTTCCGGTCACGTTCTCGTCCTACGCCGGCATGGACATCGGCCGCGACAACGGCCTCGTGGTCGACCGCGACTATGAGGACCGCGCCCCCTACGCCTTCACGGGCACCCTCAATCAGGTCGTCTTCGACCTCAAGCCTGCCGCTGTTCCCGAGGAGGAGCGCGCACTGCACGAGCACGCGAGTGTCCACGCCGTCGCACACGGGATCGGCAGCTGAACAGTGGTGATGTCCACGGGGGATGAGGGGTCGCGCCCGACCTCGACCATGAGGCGCGAGACGTGAACGTGATGCTGGGTGCGCTCATCGTGGTCGTCGCCACAGCGGTCACCGTGACTGCCATGCTCCTGGTGCGCCGACGTGCACCCGAGGGCAGCTACTTCAGCGACGGCGACCGCGCCTCGGGCGTCTTCGGTGCCTTGTCCACGGCGTTCTCGGTGCTGCTCGCCTTCATCATCTTCCTGGCGTTCGACACGTACGACGGGTCGCGCTCAGGCGCAGAAGCCGAGGCTGCCACGCTTGTGCAACAGGTCGAGACCGCACAGTTCATGCCACCGGACGTCAGGGGCGAGCTGACCGGCGAGCTCGTCTGCTACGGGCGGTCAGTGGCCGGCGCGGAGTGGGACGCCCTCGACAGCGGGAAGTATCAAGATGCGGTCAACCCCTGGGGCGCGGCGATGTACCGCACCGTCAGGTCGGTCGATCCGGCGACCTCGACCCAGCAGTCGGCGTACGACCGATGGATGGACCAGACCCAGGCCCGCGAGCAGGCACGGATCCAACGCATTCACGGCGCGCAGGGGATCATCCCGCTCCCCCTGTGGCTCGTCCTGTACACCGTCGCGGCGGTGATCCTCGTCTTCATGCTGTTCTTCGCCGACCGGGGTGAGGGGTGGGCCACCCAGGCCCTGCTGATGGGCAGCGTGACCGTCGTCATCACCTTCTCCCTGCTCCTGCTCGCCTTCTTCGACAGCCCGTACGGTGGCGGGGTCGGCCGCCTTCAGCCGGCGGCGATGGAGCGATCCCTCCGACTGGTCGACAGCGAGCTCCAAGTGGCTGGAGTCCACCTGGATCCTCCGTGTGACAGCCGTGGCAACGCCCGCTGATCACGAGGCGCGTGCGCGGGAGTGGCACGAGCTGCGCCTCCTTCTACCAGAGCCGCTTCCGGCGTGAGTTCAAGACGGCGTTCGACGCTTGGATCGCCACGAACCCGTTCGAGAACACGAACGCGCCCAGCACTCCCTTCGCGATGCCGGAGTACCGGGTGGCCTCCCTGAAGGAGGCCGAGCGGCTCGACAACGAGTCCGAGGCAGCGGCGGCAGAGGTGCGCACGGACATCCAGCGCGCGAGCAACTACGTCCTGAGTGTCGTGCTGTAGGCCGTGGCCACGTTCTTCGCAGGCATGAGCACCAAGCTCACCAGTGAGATCGCCAGGTTCCTGCATGTTGGCCCGGGTGCTGGCGCAGACTGGGGTCGCCGTACTCGCCGATTCACGGAGCAGTGACCGATGCCCGAACTAAGCCTGGACAATGACGTGGCCCTTGTCGTCGTGGACGCGCAGGTCGGCTTCGACGACCCGTCCTGGGGCGTGCGCAACAACCCGCGGGCCGACGAGAACATCGCGGCGCTGGTCGAGGGCTTCGGCGCGTCCGGACTCCCGCTGGTCTTCGTCCGTCACGACTCGGAGGAACCCGACAGCCCGCTCCATCCGGGACAAGCGGGCAATCGGCTCAAGCCCTACCTGCGGCGGACTCCGGACCTGCTGGTCACGAAGAAGGTCAACTCGAGCTTCCACGGGAGCCCGGACCTGCACGCGTGGCTCACTTCGAGGGGGATCCGCGGCCTTGTGATCGCGGGGATAACGACCAACCACTGCTGCGAGACGACCGCCCGGGTCGGGGGCAACCTCGGCTACGACGTGCTGTTCGCGATCGACGCCACGCACACCTTCGACCGACGCGGTCCGGACGGCACGACGCTGACCGCGGACGAGCTCGCACGGGCCACTGCCACCAACCTGCACGGCGAGTTCGCCACCGTGGTCACCACCGAACAGGTTCTCGAGGCACTCGCAGGGACCTCAGCTCGCCGCTGAGAGGCGTGACGTTGCGAGGGAGCATCCCCGGCGTCGCTCGAGCCTCCAGGCGGCCAGGCCGAAAAGGACACCGAGCCCGTTCGTGGCCCAGTGCATGCCGGCGCTGGCCAGCACGCTGCCGCTGCGCCGGCGCATCTCCCCCGCGACCACGCCTCCGAGGGCCGTGAACCCGACGGTCCCCAGGGCCACGAGCACGGTGGTCCGCACGCTGCCCTCCGGTGCCACGTCGCTCAGCGCCTGGTTCCCGCTCGCGAAGTCCAAGGACGGCAGGACGTGCCAGAGCCCGAAGAGCGCCGAGGAGACCGCGGTCACGCCCGTGGCGGTCGTGTGGTCCGCCAGCATGCGCCAGAGCACCGACCGGAATGCCACCTCTTCCAGGAGCACGGTGCCGAGCGGGATGAACACGAGAGACGCCAGCAGCGCCTCGGACGGGGACATCTCGTACCTGGTGTCGAGGAAGGCCCCGCGGGTCGCCGGCAGGATCACACCGGCCGAGTACGCCGACGCAACCAGCAGCGCGGCGGCCAGCGCCCAGGTCCCGCCTGCTCGCAGCTGGTCTGCTCCCAGCCCGAGCTCGTCCCAGGTCAGCCCGCGGCGCCTGGCGAAGAGGAGGAGTGTCGCCGCCGCGACGACGCTGAGCGACACACCGCTCCCAGGCACCTTGTGCTTGACGACGTTCAGCACGGCAAGCGAGGTGGCCACCGCGACCGTGCTTCGCAGGGTCGCCGGGTCGGTCGCGGTCGAGGTCAACCTGCCGCTGCGGTTCATGCGGCGGACGAACGGCGTACGGAGCTTCACTCCTCCAGTGTGAGCCCCGGGCCTGGAATCCGGACATCGCGGACGAAGCCGGTCGGAAACAGCCGGGCGATGACCGCCGCCGCCCTTCGTCAGGACCAACGCGTCGTCGCTTCCGTCGTGTCGACGAAGTCGCCTGCGTAGTAGCCGTTGTGCTCATGCACGAAGCCCTCGTAGCGGCCGCTCTCCTCTTCGATGATGTAAGTCATCATCGCACCTCCTGATCGGACTGACCTGATGAGGTGACTGTTCACCCACGACCTGACCTGGGCCTGTCATCAACCTGACGCGAACCTTCCCCGCGGGGAAGGCAACGGACAGCGTGCTGTCAGGCGAGTGCAACGGTGAGGAAGGGGGTAAGCGCCGGAGTCAGCGTTCGGTGACGTCGCGGCGTCCGAAGCCGACGAGGCCCACCCCGAAGAGTGCTGCCGCGATACCGGTCAGCCACAGCACCGGAGCCAGCCGGAGCTCGCCGCCCGGCAGGCGAGGCACGTGGGCGAACGGCGAGACGTCCAGGACCCACGAGGGCAGCCCCAGCAGCGCGCCCAGCTCACCGATCAGCAGGAAGGCGACCAGCAGCGCCCATCCGGCCGGCACGAGCCGGGGCACCAGCCCGTACGCCGCCACGACGAAACCGACGACGACCCACACGGCCGGCAGCTGAAGCAAAGCACCGAGTACCGCGCCGCCGACGTCACCCGGGCGCTCGTCTGGGCGGCGTGCGCCAGGCCGACCGCCGACCCGAACACGAGCGCCAGGAGGAGTGGGCCGATGACGGCCACGCTCGTGTGGCTGACCGCCCACCGGGTACGACTGGCTCCCGTGGCGAGTAGTGCCTCTAGCCGGAGCGAGGTCTCCTCGGCGTGCATCCGAAGAGCAGCCTGGATGCCGAACACCGTGACGATGATGCCCATGAAGCCCAGCTCGGTCGCGATGAAGGCGTCGGTGAGCCCCTTGACCCCACCGAGCTTGGTGAACATCTCACGGGCCTGGGGGCTGTCGACGAAGCCTTCGACGTTGCCGGCCACGTTGCCGAGGATCAGCCCGAAGATCAGGCAGCCGACCGCCCACGCCAGGAGAACCCCCGCCTGCAGGCGCCAGGCGAGCGCGAGCGGCGATCGGAGGGTCGCTGCTGCGGTGGCCCGGCCTGCTCGGTCCGCGAACATTCCGGCCGCGAGGTCGCGGCGCCGGTTCAACGCGAAAGCGATGGCCGCGCACACAGTCGCGAACGCGATCAGGACCAGGAACACCGGCCAGCGGTCGCCGGCGAACGGGCGCACCTGTTGGCCCCAACCGATGGGCGAGGACCAGGTGAGCCACGACGGTTCCTGTTTCCCGGTGGAGTCGCCGACCGCGCGCAGGACGTAGGCGACGCCGAGCGCCGCGGTGGCCAGCCCTCGGGCAACCCGCGCGCTGCTGGTGAGCTGGGCTGCGACAGCTCCGACACCGGCGAACACGACGCCCGTGGCGGTCCAGGCAAGGCCGAAGGCGAAGGACCCGGTGACGGGAAGTCCTACTGCAGTCAGGGCTACGGCGGTCAGGAGGCCTGTCGCGACCGCCGCTCCCATCGCGCAGGCGAGGGCGGCCGTCAGCGACGCGTACGCTCCCACGACTCCTCCGGCCAGCAGCTCGAGCCGCCCGACCTCCTCCTCCGCACGGGTGTGCCTGACCACGAGCATGAACGCGAGCACAGCGAGCAGGGCCGACCCGAGGCCACCCAGCTTGATCATCGCGATCGCGCCCAGCGAGGTGACGTCGTAGATCCTCCCGTACAACGCGACCAGTGAGGGCGTGCCGTTGATGGTCTCCGCGGCCTGGATCCGGGACGCGGCGTCGGGATAGAGGCCGACCGTTGCGTCAGCGGAGAACGCCGCCATCACCACGAAGACCGCCACCCACAGCGGCAGCATCACCCGGTCACGGCGGAGCGCAAGCCGTAGCAGGGTGCCGGTGCCGGCGAGACCCTCGCTCATGTCTCCAAGATAGGGCTGAGGTGCGTGGTCTTCGAGCGAAATCGTCCGGCAGTACGTGGCGAGTCGCGGCGTGCGGAGGATAGACGATTTGACGACCGATGGAGGCGGAATCAAGCTAATCCATCACTAATGACCGTTTCGGGCGTGTTGGACCCAAAACCGCCCAAGATAGGTCACTCTTTTCGTGGGGCAAGCGAAGGTCTGTTCTGGGGTGGGCACGCCGGGGGGCGTGGTTCTAGGGCCTTTCGCGACTATCAAGAGGGGGTCCCACCACATGCAGAAGGTATTGAGCACAACGTTTATGCGTGGGGCTGTGGTCGCCTCGGCATGCGCGGCGTTGACATTCACCGGCGCTCCCGCCGGGGCCGCGACGCTCACGCCCACGGACTCCACCTCCGCACGACTTGCGAGGCCGACCCAGAAGCTCCCGGCCGTCAAGAACCTGGCCATGTCCCTGACCAAGCCGTCGTCGGCCTACCTCGTGAAGGCAGACTGGGACGACCTGACCGGCGCCACCAGCTACAGGGTCAGCCTGAGCTCGGCAGGCACCGTGCTGGCGAGCCAGCAGGTCACCGAAAGCGCATGGAGCACCTCGCGCGCGCTGACCCCCGGCACCACGGTCACGGTCAAGGTCACAGCGCTGGCCGGCAAGCGCCCCGGAACGGCGATCTCGAAGAGCATGACGGTGCCGGACGTGACCGCACCGACGGGGTCCTTCACGGTGACCCAAACGCCTGACACGCGCACGGCTACCGTCAGCCAGACGGGGCTTCAGGACGACCTCACCACGACGGCGAACATCAAGCGGTGGATCGACTGGGACACGGGTAACGGCTTCGTGGTCTGGGACACCGGCACGTCGGTCGAGCACACCTACGATCCCGGCAAGCACGCCTACCACCCGGTCGTGAAGATCGCCGACGAGGCCGGCAACACCGCCCTCGTCAACCTGGCGGTGGCGATCGACGACACGGACGCACCCGAGGGCAAGTTCGGTGTCGCCCCCGGCCGTGCCTTCGCCAAGTTCACGCCGGTCACCGTGACGCAGGTCGGCGTCCTCTCTGACGACGTCAGCGCAGCCAAGGACATCAAGCGCAGGATCGACTGGAACCCGAAGGACACGATCGCCCCCGTTGCCTGGAGGACCGGCATGGTGGCGAAGCACGTCTACACCACCGCGGGCACCTTCAGCCCGAGGGTGACGTTGACCGACGAGTTCGGACGCACGACGACCAAGGATCTCCCCGCAGTCGCCGTCAGGGCCGACACCGTCAAGCCGACGGCGACCCTCGTCAAGCCGCGTCTGCGCCGCAACGCCGTGCGCTCCTGGATCACGCTGCACGGCAAGGCGTCTGACGTGAACGGCACCGGTGTCCGCAACGTCAAGGTGCGGGTCATCGAGAACCGCCGGGGCACCTGGTTCGCCTACCGCGCCGGCACCAAGACCTGGGTCAAGGCGGCCACGAAGGCGAGGGCGTTCAAGAAGAGCCGTCCCGCCACCGTCCTGTCCAAGAGCGGCAAGTGGGGCTACCGCGTCCGCGGCCTTCGCAAGGGCACCCTGATCGTGAAGGTCTGGGGCACCGACAAGGTCGGTAACGTCTCGACGGCGCTGACCTACAGGCAGCGGCTGACGCGCCGCTGAGCCTCTGCGACAGCCAGCAGCACCAGTGCCCGGACCGCATCGGTCCGGGCACTCGTGCTTCGGCAGGTCACTCGCCGCTCCCCCGGCCCTGCCTCGGTCGCCGATGGACGATGGCGTCTGCGACCGTCTGGACGCCCATGTAGACCGCGGCGAGCAGGAGCAGTACGCCGGCGCCGAGCCGGACGTTCTCCAGCAGGAGGCGGGCAACCGTCCAGGCGGCGGCCACGACCAGCGCCGCGAGGGCCACGTTGGCCACCAGACCTACCAGGTGGCGGCGAAGTGCTGCCTCCACCAGAAGCATCGCGCCGACGATGCCGAGCACCGGCAGCAGCAGCTGCGACCCTCCGGCGAGGAGCAGCAGGCCCAGGGCGCCGAACAGGATCGCGCTCGACGCGGACGCCCACACCCGTAACGCCCGGGACCGGGCCACCTTGTCCTGGGTGAGCGGCAGCGACCGGTGCCGCAGGTGGTCGTGTGGTCCCGGCTCGGGAAGCCGGGCACCGCGGTGTGACTGGTACGCGTCGAGCTCGGCCTCCAGCACGGCTTGCCGCCTGCGAAGGGTTGCCATGTGGTCCTGGAGCAAGGTCCGCTCCTTGCCCGGGTTCAGAGGAGAGCGACCCGCGACCCGGTCGGAGAGCGAAGCCTCGCGCAGCTCCTCGCGCACAACTTCCATCTCCTCCTGCAGGGCGGCCAGCCTGGCCTTCAGCCGGTCCGGCCGGGCCTGCCAGAGCTCGTCGGTCTCCTGTCGGGTCGCCGGCTCGCCGTCGAGCTGTGCCCAGGCGATCGGTTCGCGCCAGGACTGGCGCACCGTCCCGCTGCGTTCGTAGCGAGGACCGGCCGGTGCCCGTTCGCCGCCCAGGGGGTCTCGGGTGTCCAGGCCCCAGAGCCCGCGGTAGTCCCGGACCCAGTCGGTGGCGTCGTCCACGACATGCGGCTGCTGCCACTCCCGGTCCTGCCCCGGGCCGATGGACACGCCGTCACCACGCCGGTAGTCGATGAAGGGGATGCCGATCCCGGCGGAGTCCGGGTCCCACCAGGGGATGACCCTCCCGACCTTGCGACGAAGCCGCTGCAGCCAGGCGGGTAGCTCCGGGGCCACGGTGACGAGGTAGTCCCCGGGAAGGCAGGCTGCCGAGTGTGAGCCGGCGCCGACGTACACCACCGGATGCTCACCCACGTGCTCGAGGTCCGGGTCGTCCCATCGCCTCCGAAGGTCGGCGCCGGTCTCGTCGTGGCTCGCGAAGACGACCCACGCCGGCGTCGTACCCGTCGCATGGTCGGGCACGAGCACGCTGACGTGCTCCCAGTCGGCCTCGTGGTCGTTGACTCCGCCGAACGAGGAGCGCCAGTCGTTCATCGGGTAGAAGAACCAGTACTGCAGCACGAGGTAGCCGGCATCGCGGACGACGTGCCCGTAGTAGTGACAGGTGCCCGCTGTCGCATTGGCCCGGCTCTGCTCGAACGCCACGGCCGTGGACCCACCCGGCACCTTTCCGCGCAGCAGCAACGACAACCGCATCAAGGCGGCCATGATCCGGGCCAGGAGTCCTGCGGCTGCCGCACCACTGGACCGGGTGAAGCTCGCCGACGGAGCCGTGTGGCGCCATGACCAGGTACTCCCGCAGCCCCATCGGCTGCTGGACGTACCGCAGCGACAGCTCCTCACCTCGGTGGCGCCGGCCGAGCGCCGGCGAGCCTTGCGGGGTCGAGGGTCCCGGGCTCAGCGACAACCTCCGCCGACTCGCCGGACCCGCTCACCAGGGCGGCGTGCTCCAGATAGCCCTCGACCGAGCTGGGAAGGAACAGCTCGCCCTGCGTCAGACGCACGACCGGCTCATAGCGGCGCAGTAGGGCAGCCGCGTCGACACCCCCCGCTGCCGGCATGGCCGTCACCTTCAGATCCCCGTGGTCGCCTCGATCTCCCCGCGGTCGGCGGCCTCCCGCAGCTGGGCGTACTGCGCCTCCGTACGGTCCGCGTAGGACTCGGCGTACTCGGCCAGGGCGTGCTCGAACGTGTCGTGCTTGCCGAGATAGGCGGCGATCGCGACGCGGTCGCCGGAGCGGGCATGGGCGCGAGCCAGTGTCCAGGCGCAGAGCTGTCCGTAGATCGTGAGCCGCCGAGGGCTCAGGTCCTCGACATCGGCCGACGCCTTGCCGTCGCGGAGCTGGCGGACGTAGAAGTCCCGTTCGACACCGTCAGCGCCGACGAGCCGGTCCCAGCCGAGGAAGATGTCGCTCGCCGCCTGGACGAGCCGCTGGCCCACCACCACGCGTTGACCGGCGGTCGGGTACTCGCTTCGGCCGCAGTAGGGCTCGAGAACACTCGGGCCGGCTTCCTTCGCCTGCAGGACCAACGGGTCGGTGTCCTCACGCCCCGTGAACAGGAGGACGTAGGCGCGGGTGCCGACGCTGCCGACGCCGACCACCTTCCGCGCGATGTCGACGAGGTCGAACTGGTCCAGCAGGTAGCGCCGGTCCTCCACGAGCGTGCCCCGGTACGACCGGATCACATCGAGCAGGGCCTGACGCAATGCCGCCGCGTCGACGTCTTGCAGCAGCTGGTCCAACGGGACGATCAGCGGAGGGTCGTTGACGAACCTCGGGCGGCCACTGCCGTCGCTCCGGGTCAGCTTCCGGAGTGCATCCGCGTTGTCCTTGGTGCGGGCACGTTCCAGTGCTGCGCGGGTCCGCCGGCGCTCCGAGGACTTGAAGCGCGGGGCTAGGTCGGCCACGGCCTGCTCGGCATCCAGGCTGGCGTACCAGACCGCCAGGTTGCCCATCTTCGCGAACGTGCGCATCGCGGTTCGGTAGGTGCTGACGACGGCGACCACGGTCTTGGCCCGGTCAGGAGCCTCGTGGCCGTTGCCCCTCCCTGCCACCGCGAGACTTGCCGCAAGCCGCTTGACGTCCCACTCGAACGGCCCCGGGAGCGTCTCGTCGAAGTCGTTCACGTCGAGCACGAGCCGTCGCTCCGGCGTTGCGTACACGCCGAAGTTGGACAGGTGCGCGTCGCCGCACAGCTGCGCACTCAGGCCCGTGTTCGGGATGGCCGCGAGGTCGCCGGCCATGACCCCGGCAGACCCTCGGAAGAACGCGAACGGAGAGGCCAGCATCCGCCCATGCCTGATCGGCAGCAGATCCTCCACCCGGCCGCGCTCCTGCTCCCTGAGCAGCGTGAGTACGTCGACGGGGTCGCCACCTGCCTCGGCGTGCTGCTCAAGAGGCACCTGTGACCGCGCCGCCTTGCCACGGGCCACACGCTCCTCGAGCTTCGGATGCGGGGCAGGCTCAGGTCCCGCCTGGGCACGGTCGGTCCACCATCGAGTCGGTCATTCTCCGACCGTAGGTCGGATCGCTGCGCCGCTCCTCACCCCCAGCGCATGAAGTAGCAGCACCGCGACTCGGCCGTTATGCAAGGGATCGAGCGGTTGCTCCTCATGGACATAACCCTCAGAAGAGCAATCGCAATGTCGACCCCCGAGACCGTTCCTATGCTCGAACCAGCGGACCCTGACCGGGGTCTCGGTAGGGATGAGGATGAGCACAGCCCGCATCGAGGAACCAGCTCTCGACGTATCGCAGTCCTTGCTGATCGCCAAGCTGGCGGTCCCGAAGCCGCGCGACCTCGTGGTCCCGCGTCAACGGCTCTTCGAACAGCTCACCGACGGAGCATGCGGGCCGTTGACGATCGTCAGCGGTCCCGCCGGCTCGGGGAAGACGACCCTCGTGGCGTCGTGGATCGCGCACGAGCTGCCGCCTGGGCAGGTGGCCTGGCTGACACTGGACCCGCACGACGACGAGCCCGGAGTGTTCTGGAGCTCCGTCGTCGAGTCGCTCCGCCTCCACGGCGTCGACCTTCCTGGCGACATCGGCCATCCGCTGTCTCCGGCCACGGTCGACCCGTCCTTCCTGGAGACGCTCGCGGCGGACCTGGCCGGCAGCCATCAGCCGGTGATCCTGGTGCTGGACCAGTTCGAGTCCATCACGAACGTGCGCCTGCAACGCGACCTCGACTTCGTCCTCAGGAACGCCGCCCCGGAGCTACGCCTGGTCGTCGCGACCCGTCGCGAGCCAGGTGGTCTCTCGAGTCGCTACCTGTTGCGCGGCGAGCTGACCCAGATCCGGACCGGGGAGCTGGCATTCGAGCCCCACGAGGCCGCGGCTCTCCTCGCTCAGCACGGTATCCACCTCTCCCCCGGCACGCTTTCGGAGCTCCAGCGGCACACCGAAGGATGGGCCGCCGGCCTGCGGCTCTGTGCACTCGCCATGGGTGGACGAAGCGATCCCGCCGGATTCATCGCCCGCCTGCCGTTCGGCCATGCCGGGCTGGCGGACTACCTCGTCGAGGAGGTGCTCGAGGCCCAGCCTGAGCGCGTCCGTGACTTCCTGCTCCTGACCAGCGTGGTCGACCGGGTCTGTCCCGAGCTCGCCGACGAACTCACCGGGCACTTGGACGCCGAGTTCGTGCTGCCCGCCCTCACACGGGACAACTTGCTCGTCGAACCCGTCGACGAAGCCCCTCTCTGGTACCGCTACCACCCGCTGCTGGCGCACGTCCTGCGCAACGAGCTGCAGCGGCGCCGGCCTGAGGCGGTGGTCGAGCAGCACCGTCGAGCGGCGCGCTGGTTCAGCAGCCAGGGCGACTACGTCTCGGCTGCCGTTCACGCGGGGGCTGCCGGCGACTGGAATGCCGCCTGTGCTGCCGTCGTACGACGGCTTGGAATCGTCCCCATCCTCGAAGAACGCGCGTCGGCGGACCTGCTCGATGTGTTGTCCACTCTTCCTGGCGACGTCACAGACGCGATGGTCGACGTCGTGAGGGCCGCACGGGCGGTGGTAGCACTCGACTTCGAGACGGCCGTCGCACATCTCTACGACGCCGAGTCCAGGATGGACCACGTGGCCGCCGCGGACCGGAGCGCGGTGTGCGCCAGCATCGCCCTGGTCAGGGTGGTGATCGCGCGTCGGGTCCTCGACGAGCAGTCGGCTCGTGCCGCCTGCACGGTCCTCGAGCAGAGTCTCGCCCGGCTGACGGCTCTGGGCGGAGCCCGAGACGCGGCCAGAGCACTCGGCCTGTCGAGCCTTGCCGGCACCCGCCTGTGGAGCGGCGACTTCGAAGGAGCGGAGCCGGCCCTCCAGGCTGCCCACTCGGCCAGTGGCGGTCCGGGTTGTGAGTACTCACGGATGACGGTCCTCGGGCAGATGGCCATGTGGGAGTACCGAAACGGTTGTCTTCGCGAGGCCGCGAAGCTCGGGCAACAGGCCCTCCAGCTCGCCGTCGAGTCGGGTCTCCCTGCGCGGCACCAGACCGGAGTAGGCCATCTCGCCCTGTCCATGGTGGCGCTCGACTGGAACGACCGCGCCGGCGCATCGAGGCATCTCGAGGACGCCGACCTCTCAGCCGAGGCCGCGACCGACCCTGCGCTCGGTGCAGTCGTGAGCATGCTGCGCGCTTTCCACCTCTCGCTCGACGGCAAGCCCGCCGAAGCGTTGGCCACGTTGGCAGGGGCCCGGGCGAGCGCCGAGAGCTCCGTCCTGCCGGCGTGGATGACGTCGCGCATGGCCCTGACAGAAGCGGCGGTGCGGCTGCGGTGCGGCGACCCCGACGGAGCTCTCGCTGCGTTGGAGCGCACACCGTCCCGTACCGACGACTGGCACCAGAGCAGGGCAGGAGTCGCCTACGCCATGGGCGATCTCACCACGGCGAGAGAGCTTCTCGACCCGATCCTCGCCGGCCAGGAGCCGGCCATCCACGGCAGCCTGGTGGACGCGCTCCTGCTGTCGGCGCGGATGTACGACGACAGCGGCGACGCGCCCCGCGCCCGTCGGGCTGTGCTCGAGGCGCTGCAGGCGGCACGCCCGGAAGGCCGGCGGAGGCCGTTCGTCGAGAGCAGGTCCTGGCTTGCCCCGCTCATCGCGACCAGCCCGGAGCTCGGGTCGGCCGCCGGGTGGGTGGGCGTGGGCCTCGTCGACGTACGCGGCACTTCCGATGCATCAGACGTTGCCCCGGTCCTCGTGGAGCCGCTCACCGAGCGCGAGCGAGACGTGTTGTCGCGCATGGCGGTCGCGATGTCGGTCTCCGACATCGCCGCCGACCTCAGCATCTCGGTGAACAGGGTCAAGACCCATCAGCGCAACGTGTACCGGAAGCTCTCGGTACGACGGGCCGACGAGGCGGTACGGAGGGGCCGCGAGCTCCAGATCATCTGACGACGTGGGAGCGGGGTGACGACTGTGAGCGCAGACACCGCGCCGAGGGCGCACGAGCCGACCGGGGACGAGCCGAGCTGGACACGTCAGGCTACGCCCTGGCTTCGACGCGGTGTGATCTTCGTGCTCGTCGCCGTCGCGGGGCTGCAGGTGTTCGAGTGGCTCTTCTTCAACCTTCGCAGCTTCTTGGGCCTGCTGTTCCTGGCCTGGCTCTTCGCCATCAGCGTCGAGCCGGTGGTCGACTGGTTGGCACGACGTGGGCTGCGACGCGGCGCAGCGACCGGTCTCGTCATGTTCGGCCTTGCCCTCTTCATCGTCGCCTTCGTCGGCATCTTCGGTGCTCTCCTGGTGGACCAGCTCGCCCAGCTGGTCTCGGCCCTCCCCAGCACCGTCACCGACGCGGTCGCTTGGGGGAACCGGACCTTCGGCACGGACTTCAAGCCCGGTGACATCAACGACTCCCTCCAGCTCACGCCCTCACGGATCCAGAAGCTGGCCCAGGACCTGACCCCGGGAGTGTTCGGTGTCCTCTCCTCGCTCGTGGGTCTGATCTTCAAAGGCTTCACCCTGCTGCTCTTCGCTTTCTACATGTCAGCCCAGGGGCCGGCGCTGCGCACCACGGTGACCAGGTGGTTCCCGCCGAGGCACCAGCACGTGATCTCCACGGTCTGGGAGATCGCCGTCGACAAGACCGGTGGCTACGTCGTCTCGCGGCTGGCGCTTGCCGCGCTCAGTGCCTTCCTCACCGGTGTCTTCCTGTGGCTGCTGGGCGTCCCGTTCTGGCTGCCGCTCGCCATCTGGACCGGCATCGTCTCCCAGTTCATCCCGACCCTGGGCACCTACCTCGCCATCGCCGTCCCGGCACTCATCGCCCTGGCCGAACAGCCGATCGACGCCTTGTGGGTCGTGGTCTTCGGCGTCGTCTACCAGCAGGTGGAGAACTACTTCTTCGCTCCGCGCATCACCGCGCGCACGGTCGCCATCCACCCGGCCGTCGCGTTCGGTTCGGTGATCGTCGGTGCCGCGTTGTTCGGACCGCTGGGCGCGCTGGTCTCGATCCCGGTCGTCGCCTGGATCCAGGCGGTCGTCGAGACCTACGGCCACCGTTACGAGCTCGTCGCGGAGGAGGAATCCGGGGCGCCGATGCCGGAGGAACCCGCCGGTCCCGCGCCCGTGGGTGCAGCCACCGACGGAAGGACGCCGCCCGGCGCGGGCAAGGAGAACGCCGACCTCGGCAAGTAGTGGCTCACGGCGCCTTGAGCTGTGCACGCCGCTGCAGCGTCGTGGTCCCCAGCGCATCGTTCACCAGCTGCGTGAGCTCCCGGAGCTGGGCCGCACGCGCTCGTGCCACGGCTCCTGGCGCCAGCCGCTGCGAGGACCCGTCCTTGCGCGAGGAAGCCTCTGTGCGGAGCACTTCGCCCTGCTCGGCCACCCAGGACCTCAGCTCCCTTCGATCGGAGGAGGAGAACCGCGGACCCCGTTCGCTGGCCACGACGACCTGGAAGGCAGCCGACGCGGTGTGGCAGCGGCGGCATCCCGTGTTCAGAGCCAGTGCGCGGTTGTTCGCCTTGATCCTGGGGTGTCCGCGCACCACGACCACCTGGACGGACAGCGCGGTGGCCCGACACCCCACACAGCGGGACCAGGCCGTGGCGACGTTGTCCACGGTGCTGCCGCTCTCGCCGTCCAGGTACAGGATCTGCAGCGCACGCGCGTCGGCACTGCAGCGGTCACATGTCACCGACGCGTACGCCGTGGCGTCGGCCTTGACCCGCCGGACGGGCACGCGCAACGCCTGGTAGGCCGCGTCGGTGGCGTGGGCCGCTCTCGGCCCGGCGATCGCCGACGCGGTCAGGTCCGCGTTGCGCCTGGTCTGCCATGCGGGCTCGGACTGGGCACTCCACCCGAACACCGTCAGCGCGGCCAACACCCCGAGCGCCACGGCCGCGGCAACGAGCAGCCGGGCGCCCGTTCTCGCGCGTGCGGGGCTCATCTCCTCACCCCGGACATCGGGAAGCTGTCGGCCACGGCGGCAGCCACCTCGACCAGTCCGTCCTGGGTCTCCCTGCGCAGCGCGGACAGTACGGTCTGGCCACCTGTCTCCAGTGCAGGGTCCCAGGGCACGGTCACCACACGCGAACATCGCTGTTCGAAGTGCTCGGTCATCGGGTCCAGCGGAGCCCCTACTCCCCGGCGCACGGCGTTGATCACCACGACCGCACGGCCGACGAGGTCGCCGTAGTCGTGCTCCTCGAGCCAGTCCAGCGTCAAGGCGGCAGCGCGCCCGCCGTCCACGCCGGCCCGGAGCACGAGGACCAGCTCGTCGGTCTCTGCCAGCAGACCCTGGTTGGCACTGTCCAGGATGCCGGTGCCGGTGTCGAGCAGGATCAGGTTGTAGTAGTGGTCGAGCAGACCGATGAGCCGGTGGTAGTCGTCCCGGTCGAGCGCCATCCCGATCCGCGGGTCGTCGTCGGACGCGAGCACCTCGAGCCTGGACTGGGGCGCCTGCGACAGGTACGACCTGAGCTGGGCGTAGCTGGTGATCCCGTCCAGGTCCTCGAGGACGTCGGTGATCGTGCGCTTGTTCGGGGGCGCCACCCTGTGGGCGAGGTTGCCGGCATCGGGGTTGGCGTCGACCGCGACGACACGGTCACCACGCAACGAGGCGAACACGCTGCCCAGGGCCAGCGTCATCGTGGTCTTGCCCACGCCACCTTTCCTGCTCATCACCACCACCCTGCGCGAGCCCTCGATCGGCGTGCGCAGCCGGCGTTCGAGCTCCTCACGACGTCGTTCAGCAGGGCTCAGCCCGGGGTTGAGCGTGCCGCCGGACAGTCGATGCACGGTGCGCCGCCAGCCCACGGCGGGCACCGGGGCGTCCCGCGGCAGCATGTCTGCGTCGTTGAAAGCGGCGGCCGTCAGGCCGCCTGTGGGAAGTGGAGCCGTCATGGCTGCCTCCTCGATTCCGGGTCGTGGCTTGCGCAGTCGGGCTCCCGCGGCCGCCAGCGTGACGCCGAGCCGCCAGAACAGAACTGCGATGCCCAGGAGCGGCAGGACGAGAAGTGCGACGGAGATGACGGAAAGGCCGACCACGGCGACCTCCCCCGCGTTCCAGGCGGACGCCAGCTGGTCGGCCTGGACTCCCAGCGCGGTCACGGTCTGCCGTACGACGACCGGCAGCTGCCAGAGCAGCCAGCCGAAGCCAAGGGTCAGGGTCGGTACGACGACGAGGACCCAGCCGACGACGAGGCGCCGTGCCGCGGGGCGCAGCTCTGTCACCCGCGGGTCCGGCTCACGCCCTGGAAGCAGGCTGCGGAGCACCGGCCGCACCCGCGCGAAGAGGTCCGGCACCCCAGCCAGGTCGGCGAGCACGTAGTAGCCGTCGAAACGGATGGTCGGCACCAGCTGCTGCAGCATCTCGATGTGCAGCAGGAGCACCAGCAGCAGGAAGAGACCGCTGCCGGTGACGAGATAGGCCGTGCCGCAGACGAGGACGAACAAGGCGTTGAAGTAGACGCCGCCGAGGTCCGTGCGTATCCGGCCGGCACGGTCGAGGCGGTACGAGTCCGTGACGTCGGTGTAGAAGGCCGGGAAGACCAGGTAGACCCCGAAGCCGATGTTGCCCGGCGCGGCTCCGCCGTAGTGGCAGGCCGCAGCATGCCCGGTCTCGTGGAACAGCGCTGCGGCTGCCATCAGGACGTACAGGGTGAGCACCAGGGCGGGGGTCGCCAGCACCTGCTCGACGGCACCCAGCAGGTCGCCCCGCGCCACGACGACCACGTCGAGGGCGACCAGGGCCGCCACCGTGGAGGCGACCAGCGGCGCCCAGAACAGCGGAGCCAGGGTCCTTGCCACGACTTGCACGTTGCGGGCCGGCAGCAGTGTCCCGCGCATGGTCAACGACAGCAGCGGGTTCGCCTTCGGCGGAGAGGCGACCGTCCCACCGGTTGTCTCGACGAGGCCCAGAGGCTGCAGCCGGTGCGCCAGGAGGTGGGCGAGTCCTTCGCTGGTCAACCTCCGCCCATACGCTGAGCTGACCGCGTCCAGGACCTCCTGCGTCGTCCTCCGCGGGTCCAGCGCAGCGACCACGAGCTGGAGCAGCTCGGAGACCTGCACCACCTGGCCGTCGGCGCGTCGCATGAGGTAGCTGCGCTCACGCAGCCCGGAGCCGCGGACCTCTCCGAGAAGCTGTAGCCCGTCGGCGACCCGCCAGACCTGGTGGTCGTGGACGTCCTCACCGTGGTCTGCAGTCAACGTGGCGCCGCCCCCTTCTCGTTCTTCCTCGATGACGGCGAGTGCGCTGGAGTGTTCAGGGTTGCGCACCCGCCGCCACGCTTACGGGCCGCTAGGGCTGCACTGCGGTGAGGTACTGCTGGGCCGCTGCGTTCGCACTGGAGTTGATCGTCGCGGCGTTCACCGCGATCGAGATGTTGACGCCGACGACGTTCACCACGTTCGTGCAGGCGAACTGGCAGAGCGTCGCGCGCTGGGGAAGTAGCTGCGCCGTCTGTGAGTCCAGCTCGTCGAGCCGCAGGGCAGGAAGGTCGTGCATGAGGTTTCACCCCCTTCCGCTGGCAGTCACCCTCAGCGACGTGGCCCCCGTCGCGGAGGCCACGCCCCCGGTCATCAGTCGATCGAGAACCTGATGCTCTGTAGCGCCGCGCTGTTGGCCAACGAGTGGTAGCTGCCCGCGTTGAAGGCCAGTGACGAGTTGGTGGCATTGACGTTGCCCCAGCTCGAGAGGGTCTCCCTGGCCGGGAGAAGCTCTGCCTGCTGGCTGTCGAGCTCTTCGAATGTCAGTTCCTTGCGCATGTCTGCTCACCTCCCCCCGGCTGCGCTTGCGGATGACGTGACGAACATTCGACGGGGGGCAGCGTGACCGGAGCGTGACCGGTGAGGCGGCGGGCTTTCCCGAACGCGTCCGGCGACCGGTGATCTGTGCTACAAAAATCGTGGGGAGAAATCAGACGTTCAAGACATTGGGGACGAGTCGTGGACACAGCGGGGGGACCGCAGAACGACGCCGACGGGGTTCTGGTCGTCAGCGCGTGGATGCAGGGCGCCGCGGGGCAGATGCTCGCGCGCATCACGATGAGCGGAAAGGACTCCTCGAGTCCGGTGGTTCGGGTGGTGACTAGCCCGAATGAGCTCCATGACGCCATCGACGAGTGGTTGGCGGCACTCCAGAAATGACCCGTTCGGGACCCGCAGGTCCCCATATCCGTCACATCACTTGACACCCGCCATAGGCGCCCCAACAGTAAAAGTGGCTGCGGACCACTGAGGGGGCCCATGGGAGGGCTGGCCAGGGAAGTCGTCCGCATCCTCCAGTTGAAGGCGGGGGCTGCGATGCCGCGAGAGGGCGTGACCAACGGGACCGGCCGGCTCCACCTTCGGCTATTCGGATGCTGGGACCTGCGCGCGGGCGGACGCGTCATCAAGCTCGGCAGTCGTGAGCAGAGGCTCCTCGCGTTGTTGGCGCTGCGCGGTCGGCGGCCCCGCTCCTACGTCGCGGGAACCCTCTGGCCGACCAGCACGGAGACTCGGGCGCAGAACAGCCTTCGTGCCGCTGTCCTGCGCAGTCGCCAGGCAGTGCCGGGGATCCTCGACGCCGGACGCACCACCGTGGCACTCGCGCCGGACGTCGACGTCGATGTGCACGAGATGGTCCGCGTCGTCGAGTCCCGGCACACCTTGGCGAGCGATCCCCCCGCGGTCATGGCGATGCTCGCCGCTGCGGAACTGCTGCCGGGTTGGTACGACGACTGGGTCCTGTTCGAGCGAGAGCGACTCCAGCATCTGCGCCTGCGTGCGCTCGAGTCCTTGGCGGAGTCCGAGCTCGAATGCGGCCATCACGACCTTGCACTCACGGCGGCGTTGGAGGCGATCGCCATCGAGCCGCTGCGCGAGAGTGCCCACGCCATCGCCATCCGGGCACACCTGCTCGCCGGGAACCGCTCGGCAGCGTTGCGGGAGTACCACGGCTACCGGGCCCGCCTGGAGCGCGAGCTCGGGATCACGCTGACGCTGACCCTCGAAGACCTCGCGCGGCCGTTCATCCCGGTCCAGCGCGAGCCCTCGTGACCCCGGTGCGTCGGTCGCTCGTCTAGCCTGTCCGGACGCGACGAGAGGCAAGTGACGACCGTGAGCAGTGACCTTCCTGAGGGCATCAGCGGTCCGCTTCGCGTCGCCTTCGTCCCCGGCGTGACCCCCGACAAGTGGGCCCGGATCTGGCGCGAGCGCATGCCCCGCGCCGGACTCGAGCTGTTGCCGGTCGAGGAGGAGCACCAGACTGCGGTGCTGTACGACGGGCGTGCGGACATGTGCTTCGCACGCCTCCCGGTCGAGGACGACGCGCTCCATGTCATCCCGCTCTACAGCGAGGTCCCCGTCGTCGTCGTACCGAAGGAGCACTTCGTGGAGGCGGCCGAGGAGGTGACCGTCGCGGACCTCGCCGACGAGCATCTCCTCCAGGACCCCGGCCTCGTCCCCGAGTGGCGCGATGTCGCCACGGAGGTCCGGGACGGCACGCGCGTCGAGGTGCCACCGATCACGATGAGGCAGGCCGTCGAGACCATCGCCGCGGGCGTCGGCATCGTCATCGTGCCGATGTCGGTCGCCCGCCTGCACCACCGCAAGGATGTCGTGTACCGGCCGGTCAGCGACCTCGCCGAGAGCCGCATCGGCCTGGTCTGGCGACGAGACCTCGACGACGAACGCGTCGACACGTTCATCGGCGTGGTCCGGGGCCGCAGCCGCAACAGCACCCGAGGCGCGACGTCGGCGAAGGCCGGCGCCAAGGACGGCAAGAAGCGGACCGCGAAGCCGGTCACCCCCAAACCACGCCGTGCCGCGCGCGGCCGCCGGGGACACTGACTCCCAGCGGCAGGTCGATCGTGGCCGAGACGAGTCCCGGGACCTCCCGGGTCAGGTCGGCGAACCGCTCGACGATGCGAGGCGCCTCAGTCTGCCCGAGCCGCACCGTCACCTCGTCGAACGGCTCACCAGTGCTGCGTGCCCGGGCCGCCCTTGAAGGGGCCCACCACCCGGGAGGTGACCCAGCCGCCGTAGAAACCGCCCGGCTGGGGGCGGACGACCTCGCCGTCGACCAGGCACCGGTCCATCGCCGCCGGGTACACCGCGACATGGCCCTTCAGCTCGGCGAAGGCACTGGTCGGCTCGGGGTAGTGCCACGCCGCGCTCTTCGCGACCACACCGCCGCCCTGCACGTCGAAGTACGACGCATCGCCCTTCCATTCGCAAAAGGAAGTCCCCGCCGCCGGGACGAGGCTCCCTTCGGCGAAGTCGTCCATCGGGATGTAGTAGGTCGGAGGGTGGCTCGTCTCGAGCACCCGCAGGGCACGAGTGGTCCGAGCGACGACCTCACCGCCGAGGACCACCTCGACCCGCGAGGAGACGGCTTCGACCCGGGGCGGCCGTGGGTAGTCCCACACCGACTCCTGTCCGAGTCGCGGCTGCTCCGGCTCGGGTCGGCGCATCAGGACTCCCTCCGTGCCGGCTCAGGCGAGCAGGTCGAGCGTTCGCGCGGCCTGCTTCTCCACGCTACCCGGCGGGTTCCTGCCGTGGCCGGGGTTGCCGGGGAGCCCCACGGCACGACCGCGGGCCGGCCGTCGACGGTGCGACGCGCCACGGGCTCAGGCGCCAGGGCTCGTCGGCACCGACGCGGGGAAGTTCAGCGCGAGCCACTCGCCCAGGGCCGCTGCGCTGGCGGCCACGGCATCGGGCCAGTCCAAGGCGGACTCGTCGGCGTTGTCCGAGACGTGCTTCACCAGGCGGACCGGAACACCCATCTGACGGCAGGCGTAGGCCACTGCGTAGCCCTCCATGTCGACGAGGTGAGCGCGCTCGGCGAGGATCGCGCGGACCGCCGGGTCGGTCACGAAGACGTCCCCCGACGCGAGGACAGTCTCGTCACCGCCCTCGATGACCAGACGCTCCTGCGGGTCGTAGCCGAGAGCCCGGATCGCGTCGGCGGAGATGTCGTGGTTGAGCGTCGCACCCGGCACATGGAGCCCCTCGAGACCGTCGCGGAGAGCGCCCGCCGTCCCGATGTTGACGACCAGGGTGCGCTCCGGGTCGACGCCTGCGAGCGCTTTCGTGGTGGCCACCGCGGCAGCCGTCTTGCCTAGACCGGTGACGATCACCGGGAGGTGGGCCGGCACGCCGGTGGCTTCCGCGCGGGTCGCGGCGACGATGAGAGTTCGGTCATGTTGCACGCCCACGAGCCTAGAACGTGTTCGATTCTCCGCCGTCCGGTGAGTGCCGATTTCGACGGATCTGACATACAGTCGCCCGGTGCGTCACTCTTTCGAGCCCTCGGGCTCAGTCCCCTCCGCCGACCATCGCAAGACCTCGTTCGACGAGAAGCGGCGACTTGCAGCGGTGCGCCGGTACCAGATCCTCGACACCCCTCCGGACGGGGCGTTCGACAACCTGGCCGCACTGGCGGCGAAGCTGTTCGAGGTCCCGATCGCGATCGTGAGCATCGTCGACACCGACCGGATCTGGTTCAAGGCCCACCACGGTCTCGACGTCGAGGAGATCGAGCGGGAGCCCGGGCTCTGTGCCTCAGCGATCATGCACGACGACACCTGGGTGGTCACGGACGCCGCAGTCGACCCACGGACGCTCGCCAACCCGCTGGTCGCCGGCGATTTCGGACTGCGGTTCTACGTCGGCCACCCTCTGACCACGCATGACGGCCACAACCTCGGCACGATCTGTGTCATCGACAAGGAGCCACGCCAGGTCACGGAGGCCCAGACCCAGGTCCTGCGCGACCTCGCCGAACTGGTCGTCGCACAGCTCGAGCTGCGGCTCGAGGCGAGGCAGCTCGTGCAGGCCTATGAGATCCGGCTGCACGACGTACAACACCTCGCCGACGCTCTACAACGCAGCCTGCTCCCGCCGAGCATCCCCGTGGTGCCGTACCTGAACATCGCCGCGACGTACAACCCCGCGAGCAAGTACGAGGTGGGCGGGGACTTCTACGACGTCTTCCCCGTGGACGCGTCCTCGTGGGGGCTCGTCATCGGCGACGTGTGCGGCAAGGGCCCCAAGGCCGCGAGCCAGACGAGCGGCGCCCGTTACTCGCTGCGAGCGGCCGCGATCCAGCAGCCCGCGCCCGCCGAGGCGCTGCAGGTGGTCAACCAGGCGCTGCTGCGCGACACCGACCCGGCGTCCGACGCACCGTTCGTGACGGCGCTCTTCGCACGCATCGCCCCACGCGAGGACGGCACCGACATCGTCTTCTCCGCTGCCGGACACCCCGACCCGCTGGTGCTGCGCGCGTCCGGCGAGGTGGAGAGTGTCGGCACCCCCGGCACGCTCCTCGGTGTGTTCGAGGAGATCGACGTCACCGAGACCAGCCTGCAGCTCGGCCCGGGTGACGTGGTGCTCTTCTACACCGACGGACTGACCGACTCCGGTGCCCAGCGACTGGAGCGGGAGGGCCTCGTCGAGATCCTGCGGGGCTGCGGCGGACTCTCGCCCAGACGCCGTGGTGGACCGGCTCCGCGCCGCGGTCGAGTCCGCACAGCGCGACGACATCGCGATCGTCGCGATCCGGTGCGACGCAGTGGGCTGACACGCCCTGAAGGGGGACTCCGGTCCTTGGAAGGTCGGCCCGACAGCCGCTGGCCACCGTTCTCAGCCGCGATGTCCGTCACATGACGTTTTGGCCTTCGCGGGGTTGGGTAGGAGTCGCGCATGGCTTTGGACACCTCCTCTCCCCCTGCCCAAAACGAGTCTTCGGCACCACACCCGGCGCTCGAAGATCCGGTCACCGAGGAGGCCAGCCCCACCACGGGCCAGGTCGACAAGGTGGTCTTCGGCGTCACGGCAGCCCTCGCTGTGGGCTTCCTGGTCTGGGGGTTCGTGCACACCGAGAGCCTCGGCACCGCGTCGTCCTCGGCCCTCTCCTGGACCGTCGAGAACATGGGCTGGCTCTTCGTGACGCTGGCCTCGGGCTTCGTGGCCTTCGTGATCTGGCTGGCAGCCGGACGCTTCGGCAACATCCCGCTCGGCAACGACGACGAGGAACCGGAGTTCCGCACCGTCTCGTGGATCGCGATGATGTTCAGCGCCGGCATGGGCATCGGCCTCATGTTCTACGGCGTGAGCGAGCCGCTGACCCACTTCGTCACGCCCCCGCCGGGCACGGTCGAGGGCAGCAGCCCCCAGGCCGTGCAGACGGCGATGGCGACCACGCTCTTCCACTGGACCCTCCACCCCTGGGCGATCTACGCCGTGGTCGGGCTTGCCGTGGCCTACAACGTCTTCCGCAAGGGTCGGCGTCAGCTGATCAGCTCGACGTTCATCCCCCTGATCGGCGAACGACGTGCGTCCGGTGGCCTGGGCCGCGTGATCGACATCCTGGCCATCTTCGCCACCCTCTTCGGCTCCGCCGCCTCCCTCGGCCTCGGCGCCCTGCAGATCGGTAGCGGCCTGGAGATCGTCACGGGCATCGGCAAGATCGGCAACGGCGTGCTGGTCGGCATCATCGTCCTGCTCACGATCGCCTTCATCGCCTCGGCCGTCTCCGGTGTCGCCAAGGGCATCCAGTGGCTGTCCAACATCAACATGGTCCTCGCCCTGGCACTCGCCGCGTTCGTGTTCGTCGCCGGCCCGACCGTCTTCATGCTCGACCTGCTGCCGACCGCGGTGGGCAGCTACTTCCAGGAGCTCGCCGCCATGTCGGCCCGCACCGACGCCTCCGGCGGGAACGCCATGGCCACCTGGCTCTCCGGCTGGACGGTCTTCTACTGGGCCTGGTGGCTGAGCTGGACGCCGTTCGTCGGCATGTTCATCGCCCGGATCTCCCGCGGCCGGACCATCCGCCAGTTCGTCACCGGTGTCCTCCTGGTCCCCAGCCTGGTCAGCCTCGTGTGGTTCGCCATCTTCGGTGGCGCGGCGATCAGGCTCCAGCAGCACGGCGCCGACCTCGCGGGAGCGTCCTCGGCGGAGAGCCAGCTGTTCGGGATGCTCGGCGAGCTGCCGATCGCCACGATCACCAGCATCCTGGTCATGGTGCTGGTGGCGATCTTCTTCGTCTCGGGCGCCGACGCCGCGTCCATCGTCATGGGGTCGCTGTCCGAGGGCGGCGCGCTGGAGCCCAGCCGGAAGACCGTCATCTTCTGGGGCGTGGCGACCGGCGGCGTGGGTGCGGTGATGCTGCTGGTCGGTGGCGACTCAGCGCTGACCGGCCTTCAGAACATCACGATCGTCGCGGCACTGCCGTTCGCGCTCGTGATGGTCGGACTCGCCGTCGCCCTCGTGAAGGACCTGCGCAACGACCCGCTGATGGTGCGGAGGCGCTACGCGCGTGAGGCGATCGAGCAGGCCGTGGTCACGGGTGTGACCCTGCACGGAGACGACTTCGCCCTCGCCGTGGAGCCGACCGAGGACCCGGTACTCTCCGGCGGCGAGACGACGCCCAGCCGGAGCGCCGACATCGCTCGGTAGGTGACGACAGGCTCCTCGCCGGCCGGCCTCACCAGCCGGCCGGCAGGGGCCGTCCCTCGTGGAACCCGGCGGCGGACTGCACACCGATCGTCGCCCGCTCGTGGAACTCCTCGAGGGTCCCCGCGCCCGCGTAGGTGCAGGCCGAGCGGACGCCCGCGAACACGTGGTCGATGAGGTCCTCGACGCCGGGACGTGCCGGGTCGAGGTACATGCGCGAGGAGGAGATCCCCTCCTCGTAGAGACCCTTGCGAGCACGGTCGAACGCGGTCTCGGTGCTGGTGCGGCTGGCCACCGCACGTGCCGAGGCCATCCCGAAGCTCTCCTTGTACGCGCGGCCGTCGGCGTCCAGATGCAGGTCGCCCGGCGACTCGTAGGTGCCGGCGAACCAGGAGCCCACCATCACCTGCGTGGCCCCGGCCGCCAGGGCGAGCGCCACGTCGCGGGGATGACGCACTCCCCCGTCGGCCCACACGTGCTTGCCGAGCTCCCGGGCGGCTGCGGCGCACTCCAGGACAGCAGAGAACTGCGGCCGGCCGACGCCGGTCATCATCCGCGTGGTGCACATCGCGCCCGGTCCGACACCGACCTTGACGATGTCGGCTCCGGCCTCGACGAGGTCGCGGACTCCCTCGGCCGACACGACGTTCCCCGCGACCACCGGGACCCCGGGGTCCAGGGTGCGTACTGCGGCCAGCGCCTCGATCATCCGGCCCTGATGGCCGTGCGCGGTGTCGACGACGAGGCAGTCGATGCCGGTGCCGAGCAGAGCCTCGGCCTTCGCGGCGACGTCGCCGTTGACGCCGATCGCCGCGGCCACGCGGAGCCGCCCCTCACTGTCCAGTGCCGGGGTGTAGAGGTTGGAGCGGAGCGCTCCGGTCTTGGTGAGCACTCCCCTCAGCCGCCCCTCGGCGTCGACCACCGGGGCGAGCCGGTGGCGTGTCTCGTCGAGCCGGTCGAAGGCACCTCGGGGGTCGACGGAGTCGGGAAGCGTGACCGGTGAGGGCGTCATCACCTGGTGCACCTGGGTGAACCGGTCCACGCCGAGGCAGTCGTCCTCGGTCACGACACCGACCGGTCGGCCGTCCTCGACGACGACGGCCGCGCGATGCGCCCGCTTGGGCAGCAGCGCGAGCGCGTCGCCGACGGTTGCGTGCGGGTCGAGAACGATCGGGGTCTCGAAGACCGGGTGCCGCTCCTTCACCCACCCGACCACGTCCTCGACGACGGAGATCGGGATGTCCTGCGGCACGACCGCGATGCCTCCGCGACGTGCCACGGTCTCGGCCATCCGGCGGCCCGAGATGGCGGTCATGTTCGCGACGACCAGCGGCAGCGTCGTACCGGTGCCGTCGTGGCTGGACAGGTCGACGTCGTACCGGGAGAACACGTCTGAGCGCCGCGGCACCATGAAGACGTCGTTGTAGGTCAGCTCGTACGGCGGGGTCGAGTCGTTGAGGAAGCGCACGAGGACAGGAGTCTACCCCCGCCGACGCGCTGAAGAGGCGCGAGGCCTCGAGGGGGTCCTCACGAGACGGCAGTTCTTCCTCGGTGGCAGCGGGACGAACCCACTGGTGCGGCGGACGTAGTCGGCGTAGCCGGGCCGTCGTTCGGCGATGTCCTTCTCCAGCAGCGGCTTTCCGGTCCCCCGCGCCAGCAGCCAGGTCATGAGCAGCGGCGAGAGCACGGTCAGCACGCCTGGCCAGGCACTGAACGCGACGAGGGAGATCCCCCACCAGGCGCACGCGTCGCCGAAGTAGTTCGGGTGGCGGGTGTAGCGCCACAGGCCCGTGTCGAGCACCTTCCCCCGCGAGCCGGGGTCGTTCCGGAACCGGTGCAGCTGGTAGTCGCCGATGGTCTCGAAGGAGACGCCGAGCGCCCACACCGCCACGCCGGCCCAGGCGAGCGGGCCCAGGCCGGGCGCCTGGAACATCGCGACCTGCACCGGCAGCGAGACGAACCACATGACGGCGGCCTGGCTGAGGTAGATCCGGCGCAGGGCGAACCAGGCGCGGTTGCCCTCCGCCCGGCTGAGCAGCTCCGCGTACCGGGGGTCCTCCCCGTGGCCGCGGGAGCGCCAGGCGATATGGGCGGCGAGGCGAAGACCCCACACCGCCGTCAGGACCAGCACGAGCGTCCGGCGCGCGTCGCCTCCTACGCCTACGGACGAGAGGTACGCCGTCACGGCGATCGCCACGAACCCCAGGCCCCAGGCCACGTCGACCACTGCGTGCCTCCCCACACGCAATGCGACGAGGAACGTCAGGCCCAGCACGGCCACCACGGTGAGGACGGTGAGAGGAAGGGCGGCGACAAACGCCGACACGTCGAACGCCGACATCAGGCTGCGCTCACCACGCCCGCACCGGAGCGAGGTCACTCGCACCGTCCGCCGACGGCTTCACCGCGAGGATCTGGTCGACACCCATGCGGCCCTCCTCGAACGCGAGGGCGCCCCCGACGAGGTAGAGCCGCCACACGCGGGCGACCTCCTCGCCGACGAGGGCGACGACCCGCTGCCAGTTCTCCTCGAACGTGGCGTACCAAGCGGCCACGGTGCGAACGTAATGTTCGCGCAACGCGTGCACGTCGCGGACCTCGAGCCCGGCCGCCCCGATGAGGGCGATGGTCTCCCCGACCGGACGCATGTGCATGTCGGGCGCGATGAACGCCTCGATGAACGGCCCGCCGCCGGGACGTGTCGTGCGCGACATCTGCTGGACGAGCATCCGGCCGCCGGGCCGGAGCAGCCTGCTGACCTGTCCGGCGAAGATCGGGTAGTTGCGCTCGCCGACGTGCTCCCCCATCTCGATCGAGGAGATGGTGTCGAACGGGCCGTCGGCCACGTCGCGGTAGTCCTGGAGGCGCACCTCCACGCGGTGCGCCAGACCGCGCTCGGCGACCCGCGCCTCCACGAAGTCCTTCTGCTCCTGGGAGATCGTCACAGCAACCACTGCGGCGCCGTACTGCTCGGCGGCGTGGATCGACAGGGAGCCCCAGCCGCAGCCGATGTCGAGGTGGCGCGTGCCTGCGTTGACCCCGAGCTTGCGGCACACGAGGTCGAGCTTGTCCCGCTGTGCGTCCTCGAGCGTGTACTCGGGCGCGTCGCTGGTGAAGTAGGCGCAGGAGTACGCCATGTGCGGGTCGAGGATCAGCGCGTAGAAGTCGTTGGAGAGGTCGTAGTGGTGCGCGATCGCGTCGCGGTCGCGTCCCAGGCTGTGCAGGCGGCCGCGCAGGCGTGCCTGCGACCGTGGCGGAGCGGGCGGCCTGCCCAGCGCACCGACCCGCGCCGCCGTACGCAGCCCGGCTGCGAGGACCCGTGGACTCAGCCGCGGTGACGCACCCTGCTCCCGGACCGAGCACCACACGCGGCGGAAGCCGTCCAGCAGGTCACCGTCGACGTCGAGCTCGCCGGTGACGTAGGCCTGGGCGAGGCCGAGCTCGCCAGGGGCGTACACCAGCCGTTTGAGGGCGTCCGGGTGCCGGATCTCCACCGTCGGAGCGTCGTCGGGGCCTGTGACGGTGCCGTCCCAGGCGCGGATCCGCACCGGCATCCGACCGCCGAACATCGGGGCGACCGCGGCCTCGAGGTCGGCCGCCACGGAGGAGGCATGGGTCTGGGTCGCGTTGCTGAGTGTGCGCTGTGCGGCCTGTGTCATCTCACCCTCATCCGTTCCGGTTGGCGGTCGCAGGGGGTTCGGAACCGGACAGCGCCCGGATGGGTCGTCAGCCGAACAGCTCGCTCTGCCCGAACATCTGCGCGGTCTCCCGGGCGCTCGGGGTTCCTGCGTCAGGGTCTGCGCCGCCCCGGAGGAGAGCCGAGACGACGTCGCCCTCCCGCTTGAACACCGCCCCGGCCAGGGGGCTCTGGCCGCGGTCGTTCAGGCGGTTCACGTCCGCTCCACGCCCGGCAAGCATCGTGACTGTCTCCGGGTGGCCGTGGTAGGCCGCGAGCATGAGGAGCGTGTTGCCGGACGCGTCCGTCAGGTCGACGGGCACGCCAGCCTCGACGTAAGCCTCGAGCCGCTCAGTCTCCCCTTCCCTCGCGAGGTCGAACATCTGGTGAGCCAGCTCGACGAGCCGCTCGTCCGGGGCGTCTGCTTCCTCGGCCATACCCCGATTCTCGCAGGGGGCGCGGCGCCGTACAGTGACCCGCATGCCCGCGTCTGCGCCGCCGTCCTTCGTCTCGCCCGGGGACCCCACCGGGATCGCCGACCGGCTCGCCGAGGCGTTCACGAAGCGCACCGGCTCGACCCCGTCCGTCGTCGCCGTCGCGCCGGGCCGGGTGAACCTGATCGGTGAGCACCTCGACTACAACGCGGCCGGTGTCTCCCCCTCGCGCTCCCCCACGCGACCTACGCCGCGCTGGCACCCCGAGCGGACCGGGCTCTCTCCGTGACGTCGCTGCAGGTGGAGGAGACCCGGGAGGTCGGGCTCGACGACCTCCGTCCCGGAGCGGTGAGCGGATGGCCGGCGTACGTCGCCGGTGTGGTGTGGGCGCTCCAGGAGGAGGGATGGGAACTCCCGGGACTCGACGTTGTCGTGGACTCCCGCGTGCCGATCGGCTCGGGCCTGTCGAGCTCTGCCGCCCTCGAGTGCTCGATCGCCGTCGCGCTGCTCCCCCTCGCCGGCGTCCCCGACTCCGATGAGGTACGTCGACGGCTGGTGGACTCGTGTATACGGGCCGAGACCGAGATGGCGGGCGCCCCGACGGGAGGGATGGACCAGTCGGTGGCCCTGCTCGCCCAGGCCGGCCACGGGCTGCTCCTCGACTTCGCCGACGGATCGACAGAGCAGGTCCCCTGGGACCCTGACGACCTCCGGCTCCTGGTGGTGGACACGCGCGTGTCGCACAGCCTGACCGACGGCGGCTACGCCTCGCGCCGGGCCGACTGCGAGGCCGCCGCTGCGTCGCTCGGGGTGAAGACCCTCAGGGAGCTCCAGGGTCGCCCGGAGGCTCTCGAGGGCCTGAAGGACCCGCGAGTACGACGGCGGGCGCATCACGTGTTGAGCGAGATGGACCGGGTCGACGCCGCCGTAGCCGCACTTCGTCACGGAGACCTCCCCGCACTGGAGCCGCTCCTCGACGCCTCTCACAACTCCTTGCGCGACGACTTCGAGGTGTCGTGCCCCGAGCTCGACGTCGTCGTCGAGACCTGCCGGGACCACGGCGCGCACGGCGCGCGGATGACCGGTGGCGGGTTCGGCGGCTCCGCGCTCGCGCTGCTGCCCTCGGACCGGGTCGAGGAGGCGGCGGTCGCCGTGACCGAGGCGTTCGCATCACGAGGCTGGACGGAGCCGGCGTTCCTGCTCGCGCCGGCAAGCCCGGGAGCCCGCCGGCTCAGGTGAGCGCTGTGCGGAGACAAAGTGGCACAGCGGCGTGGAACCGATCCGCGGGCGGCGGCGTCTCAACACTGTGGGCGTCCACGTGGCACAGCAAGCGGCATGCTTTCCCGGGTATTGGGGGTTTCGATGATGATGCAGGTTCGTCGGCGCCGAGCGTGGCTGCTGTACCTGGCGCTGCTGGCGCTCGCGCTCACGCCGGTGCGCCTGGGATCGGCGGTCGCCAGCTGCGCGGCTCCGTCCCTGGTCGTCGAGGGCACACGGGGTCGCCCGGTCATCGACCAGGCGATGGATCTCACGGTCGACGGGCGAGCGTTCGTTCACGGCTGTGACGACACCGGGGCTGTGACCGTCAACGCGTTCGGGTGCGAGTCCTCGGAACAGCGGGAACGTACGACTCCGATGCGGAACGTGCGACTGCTCCTCCAGCAGGGCGACGAACGCTGGGTTCTCGGAGCCGAGGACGCCGGATCCGCGGCAGACAGCCGACTCGGCCACATCAGCTGGCGTGTTCGGGTCCCCGCCGATGTGGAGGCAGGTCCGGCGGCGCTCGTCGCTGACGTCCCGCCCCGCGGGGAGGACGCCTTGGATGCCCGACTACGAGTCCTCGTCAGGCGACCCTGAGGCCTCGGCAGACAGTCAGGACGGGACCGTCGGTCGTCTACCTGGTGCGGCCTTCGCGCCGAACCCGTCCGGCCCGGAGGTTCGCGTCGTCTGGTGGGGGCATACTGGAGGTGATGAAGCCACGATCCGCCACCACCCAGCGCCGACCCCTTGCCGGCAGTCCCTTCAACCTCCAACCCGTGCAGGCGATCGAGCGGTTCGCCGTTCAAGATCGCGTCACGCACGACAAGTACGGTCTCGGTCGAGTCGTCATGGCGGAGGAGGCTGCCGTTACCGTCGACTTCGGTTCCCATCAGGTCCGTATCGTCAGTCCCTTCCACAAGCTGACGAAACTGTAGGTTCCCAGCTCGTCCCCCGGCGTACGTCGTACCACAGGATGTCGCCGGGGTCAGGCACGCCCCGGTCTCCCTGACTGACCCGGGCACCAGCCCGTCCGCGCTTCAGAGGTGGTCCGGCACGTTCAAGTCGTCGGGATCCTGGCGCACGGGCATGGCCTCCACGGCCGTGCGGGTCATCGCCGCGGTGGTTCTGACGAGTCGACGACGCCGACGCTCCGGCATCTCCTCCCAGGCACCGGGACTCCGGTGCTCCAGCTGTGCACGGCTCGTAGCCTCGGCTGCCTCCGCGTACTCGTCGTCATCGAACACCGGTCTGGCTCCGACCGTCGGGCGCTCCGGCAATGCCTGAAGCACCGGTAGGACCATCTCTCCGACGGCCGACCTGCGGTTGTACTTCTCTATCGGCGCCAGGGCCTCCCAGGCTGCGTCGACCCCACCACGACGCCAGGGTGGCCGGGTGGCGCTGAACAGCCTTTGTGCGACGGCGTCGACCGCGGCCGTCATCTCGCGCTCGGTGAACCTCATGGGCACCAAGTCTGCGGTATGAGCTGCCCGGCTGAGGATCGCCGCCCGCGAACACGAACATGTCTCGCTCGGCCGGCACTCCGACCTCATTACGGACAGAAGATGACCGGATTACTTCCTAGGCTGGTGGCAGACCCGTTCCCGGACGTCGGGACTCACGAGGAGGAGCAACAGCATGGACTACAAGATCGAGCTGATCCCGCTGGCGGTACAGGACGTCGACCGTTCGGTCGAGTTCTACGGGAAGAAGCTTGGCTGGAACGTCGACCACGACCAGACCGTCAGTCCCGAGCTGCGGTTCGTGCAGGTGACCCCGCCCGGATCGGCGTGCTCGATCTGCTTCGGGACCGGCCTGGGCATGATGCCCGAGGGCTCCTCGCAGTTCATCCAGGTCGTCGTCGCTGACGCGGACGAAGCCTGCGCCTCCCTGCGCCGGCGCGGAGTGGACTGCAGCGACGTCGACGAGCAGCCCTGGGGCCGGTTCGTGCGGTTCGACGACCCGGACGGCAACCGCTGGGCGCTGCAGCAGATCGTTCGGCCCTGAGCGTGGCTGCACTCAGCCACTCGCAGGCATAATCCGCGCCATGAGTGACGAGTCCCGCACCCAGCCTCGCTTCAGCGGCGTCGAGGAACGAGGCGCCCGGGTCCAATGGGGACCAGCCATTACCGCGACCTTCGTCAGCCTCCCGCTGTTGGGCCTGTCCTTGCTCGGCTGGGTGATGGCACTGGTCGTGTCTCCCCAGGCTCAGGCTCACCAGGCGCCGGAAGTGACGGTGATCCAGCCCTCGGGACTGGATATTGCCGTGGGAGTCGCGCGACACGTTCTCCCCATCCTTCTTGGCGCAGGACTGCTCGTCCTGACCTGGCGGTTCGCGGCGCGAGGCGATGCCAGGAAGACCTGGGCGTGCGCTGTAGCCGCCGTCGTGATCGGTATCGTTGCCCTGTTCTAGTGGCCGCCTTCGCGGATCAGCGTTGGATTGCCGCGTCGCTGCAAAACGCGTTGCCACCAGCATGCCGGCTGGTGTTGCATCGGTCGTCATGCGTGGATTCGACCCGATGTCCAGCTTCGGTGAGGCTGTCGCGGCCTCCTACGACGACACGCCTCGGGGTGACGAGGCTGAGACCGTTGCCTGCCTGCAGAGCCTCGCCTCGGGTCGGGCGGTGCTCGAGTTCGCGATCGGCACCGGTCGGATCGCCTTGCCGCTGGCGGCGACAGGTCTGAGCGTCGATGGGGTCGAGCAGTCCGCCGCGATGATCGCTCGATTGCGCGCCAAGCCAGGCGGCGACGCCATCACGGTCACCCAGGGCGACCTGGCCGAGGTGGCTCTCGATCGGCGATACGGGCTGGTGTACCTGGTCTTCAACACCTTCTACAACCTGCTCACCCAGGATGACCAGGTGCGCTGCTTCGAGAACGCCGCCAGACATCTTGAAGAGGACGGTGTCTTCCTGGTCGAGGCGGCGATGCCGGGACCGAGCTACCGCCTCGAGCACCAGTACGTCGATGCCGAGGCTGTGGAGGTCGACAAGGTCGTCCTCGACGTGGGTCGGTACGACCCGGTGACACAGCTGCTCGACGAGTGCCACGTCAGCCTCGCACCCGACGGGATACGCCTGTCCCCGATCGTCACCCGGTTCGCGTGGCCGAGCGAGATGGACCTGATGGCGCGGCTCGCCGGGCTTCGGCTCCACGCGCGCTGGGGCGGGTGGCAGCGTGAGCCCTTCACCGCGCAGAGCCGGCGGCACGTCTCGGTCTACGGCCGCTGACGCCCCGGGACGGCGCACTCAGCGCACTCAGGTGGCGCTGACCCCGCCGATCTCACCCTCACGGAAGGCGCTCACGAAGAGCGCGTGGTCGCGCCTGGCCCGAGCCCCGTAGGACAGGCCGAACTCCACCATCTCGGCGGTGAACTCCTCACGCCTGCCCTCCAGCACCTCGGCTATGGCCTGCTCGACCTGGAACTCCACGAGGTCCTGGTCGCTGTCCTCGTCGGAGGCGCAGTGCACCTTCGCGCTGGCCCGCCCCAGGCTGTCGACCAGGACCGCCATGTCGTCCGGCTCGTTGAGCTCGGACCAGTCGAGGTCGACCTCGTACGGCGAGACCTCGGCGACGACGTACCCCCGGCCGTCGATGCTCGTGTAGCCGAGCAGCGGGTCGGTGTGCACCTGGAGCGCCCGCTGGCTGACCACGGTGCGATGCCCCTCGTGCTCGAAGTACCGGTCGACGTCTGCGGTGTCGACGAAGCGGCTCACCGCGGGCACGTTCGCCTGCTTGAGCGAGAGCACCACGTCGTTGTCGAGCGCCTGGCTGTAGCCCTCGACGAGCACGTTGTACGCCGGCAGCCCGGCGCTGCCGATGCCGAACCCGGAACGCCCGACGACGTCACGCACCTCGTAGAACAGCTGGCGGTCGAAGCGCTTGGACTCGGGGATCGTGGCGAGGTACTCGTCGAAGGCGCGCAGCACCTTGCGTCGCTCGGCCTTCCCGAGCTTCCGGACGCCCTTCCCCTCGTCGAAGACCCGGACGCCCCCGTCCATGACGGTGACGCCGTCGAGAAGGTCGCGTCGGCTCAGACAGCGGGCCTGCGTGAGGATGTCGAGGACCGGGCCCTCGGTGTTGTGGAGGTAGAGCGCGAAGTCGTCGTCGTCCTCGGAGCTCACGTAGTGGTCGACCTGGTCGAGGTAGGCGGCGACGTACCGACTGATGAGCTCGCGCACGGTCTCCTCGGGCAGCGCCTTCTGCCAGCCCATCAGCGCCAGGCTGGCCGCGAAGCGGCGCAGGTCCCAGGAGAAGTGCCCGAGGTAGGCCTCGTCGAAGTCGTTCACGTCGAAGACCAGCCGGCCGTCGCTGTTGAGGTAGGTGCCGAAGTTCTCCGCGTGCAGGTCGCCGTGGATCCAGATGCGGCTCGTCCGGTCGTCGGCGAACCGGTCCCGCATGCCCGTGACGTCGGCGTAGAACAGGCAGGCGGTGCCGCGGAAGAAGGCGAACGGGTCCGCCGCCATCTTCCGGTACTTGACCCGGAAGGCCTGCGGGTCGGCAGCCATGAGGTCGGCGAAGGCGTCCTCGAGAATGTCGATGATCCGCTGTTTGCGGCTGCTGGTGCGTGAGGCGGCCATCCGGCGATGCTAGCCGCGGCCGCTGATGAGCGACGAGAACAGCTCGACGTACTGGATGAGGTGCCGGTCCCCCAGGAACTGGTCCTCGACCCGCTCGCGGGCCGCCTCACCGAGCTTGGCCGCGAGCGCCTCGTCACCGAGGAGCCGTTCGAGCGCAGCACCGAAGGCCTCGAGGTCGTGGGGGTCCTCGAGCAACAGCCCCTGGACCCCGTCCTCTATCTGGTCGTTGATGCCGCCGACGGCGGAGGCGATGACCGGACGGGACTTCCACATCGCCTCGGTGACGGTGAGGCCGAATCCCTCGACGAGGCTCTTCTGCACGACCACCGAGGCATGCCGCTGGATCGCGTTGACGAGGTGGGCGTTCTCGTCGACGTCGTCCATCGGCAGGCTCACCAGGTGGACCCGGTCCTGTACGTGGCGGGGAAGGTCGTCCCAGATCGAGACGCACTCCTCCAACACGGCCGCACCCTCCGGGTCATCGGAGACGCCCGCGGTTTCGGGGCCGACCAGAGCGAGGTGCGCGTCGTCCGGCAGCGCGTCGAGACGGTCGATGAAGCCCCGCAGCACGCCGGGCATGTCCTTGAGCCGGTCCCATCGGCTGACCTGCACCACGAGCCGCGCGTCTTGCGGTATCGGCCCGTGGCCGTGGATGAGGCCCTGATGGGGCCGCACCTCGCCCACGGCGCCGCCGCGGCGGGTGAAGCGGAGGTCGCCCTCCATGGGGTCGTTCTCCACCAGTCCCGCACGTGCCAGCGACGCCCGCACGCGTGCGGGTTCCAGCTCGATGTTCTTGGCGCTGAACGGGTCGATCGACGGCGGGATGATCAGCACCTTGTCGGCCGGGACCCAGTCCGGGACGTACGCCTGCCGGGAGAAGATGAAGCGGTCGGCACGTTCGATGAAGCCGCGCAGGAAGGCCCATCCGATGTCGGCGAGCGGGTCTGGGGTGTCACGTCCGATGTGGCACCGCCAGACCACATGGGCGCCGCTCCGGCGGAGGCCGTCCACCAGCCCTGCGGTCTGGGGGTCGTGGAGGAGCACGATGTGGCCAGGCTCGACCACCTGCTCGGCCATGGGCAGGTTGTACGACAGAACGCGTGAGAAGTGGGCATGCTCGGGGCGGCCGAGCATCCCGCCGTCCCCGGGCGAGCCGTGCAGGAAGTTGTGCAGCCGCTTCGTGATCATGAAGAACTCGTGGTCGCCGTCGAGGACCAGCCACCTCGTGTCGATGCCCGCACCACGGCTGTAGGCGAGAAGGGCCTGCAGCATCTCCGCTACGCCGCCGCCCTTGCTCGTGGCATTGATGTTCCACAACGTGCGGTGGGCGAAGAGCCCTCGAGCTATGTCGGCGTTGGACCCCAGCCGCTCCACGCGCTGGGGCGACAGCAGCTGGGCAAGGCGCTCGAGCGGGACCGGCTGGATCTCCACCTCACGCATCGCGACCTCCTCGGTCGGTGGTATCTGCTTCCAGACTAGGCCGATGCCGTGCCCGAATCGGCGGGTTCCGGTAGAGATAGTCCGCTGTCGCGGAGCTCCAGCGCTGCCAGTCGGCGCACGACCGCCGCGTCGCCCCGACGCCAGGCGCCGGCCGGGTCGTCGCTGATCCGGGCCAGCCGGTGCAGGGGTTGGCGCGCCATCGCCCGGAGCGCGAACAGGTCGAGGTCCTCGGTGGCGTCGACGAACCTGCGCCCGGCCGTGGCCTGCCGGATGAAGCGCCAGCGCAGCGGGAGGTAGACCGCCAGCGCGATCAGGATGGGGATCGCTCCGATCGCGAGCCCGAGCCAGAACGCCAGGTCGTGGACCGCCTGCACCTGGGCGTCGCCCGCCGCGGCGATCCGTTCCGCCGCTCCCCCGGCCCCGTCGAAGGGGGCGCGCACGTCGCCGCCTACAAGCGGCAGGTCCCCGACGGTACGTCCGGCGTCCCGCAGCTGCCCGGCCAGACCATTGCCCGCGTCGGAGATCTGCTGCCCCGGCTCGGCGAGCGTCAACGTCGCGTCGCGTACGACGAGCGCCAGCTGGACCCACAGGTAGACCCAGACCACGAGCAGCAGGTCCCCGACCATCTGGAGGGAGCGACGGACCTCGGAGTCGGCATAGATCTTCATGCCCGGATGGTTCCCGAATCTGGCGAGTTCACCTGTTGACCTGCGCCCCGGCCGGGCGGAGCATGCGAGGTGTGGCAGTCCGCATGAGTGCTCACACCAGATCCGTCGCATCGGAGCTGGTCTTCGAGCCGGCACCTTTCCGGGTTCGCGGGTACGCGGGCTCCCACCAGTTCGTCGACACCGACGATGCGTTGCTCGTCTGGGAGCCCAGGCGCGTGGTCCCGATGTACGCCGTCCCGGAGGTCGACCTCGACGCCCATCTGCTGCCACCGTCGACGATCGACGACGTGCCCGAGCACCTACCTCCGATGCTCGGTTCCCAGCACTTCCGATGGCACACCACAGCAGGCGTCGCCTACACGTTGCGCCTCGCCGGCGTCTCGTTCGAGCGCGCGGCCTTCCGCCCCTCCGACCCGGACCTCGCCACCCACGTGGTCGTCGACTTCTCCCCGTTCTCGTGGCGTGAGGAGGATGAGGTGGTGATCGGGCACCCGCACGACCCGTTCAAGCGGATCGACGTCCGCAGCTCGACCCGGCACGTGGTCGTGTCCCTCGACGGGGTCGAGCTGGCCGAGAGCCACAGTCCCCGGATCCTGGCCGAGACCGGCCTCCCGCTGCGCTGGTACCTGCCGCCCTCCGACGTACACCTGGAGCTGATGAGCAGGTCCGACAGCACCACGACGTGTGCCTACAAGGGTCACGCGTCGTACTTCTCCTACGAACCCGCCGGACGGCTCGGGCACGACCTGGCCTGGACGTACCGACGGCCCCTGCCGGAGGCAGAGGCCGTCCGAGGGCGGATCTCCTTCTTCAACGAGCGCGTGGACCTGGTCGTCGACGGCACCCTTCTGGAGCGACCGCGCACGGTGTGGTCGCTCGACGTCCTGGCTACTTGAGCTCGGCGGAGGTCTTGCCGAGCAGGCGCCGCGCGACGATCAGCTGCTGGATCTGCTGGGTGCCCTCGAAGATGTCGAGGATCTTGGAGTCCCTCGCCCACTTCTCGAGGAGCTCGTGCTCGCTGAAGCCGACACTCCCCGCCAGCTCCACACACCTCAGCGTGATGTCGCTGCCCACGCGGCCCGCCTTCGCCTTCGCCATCGACGCCTCGAGCGAGTTCGGCTTGCGGTTGTCGGCCATCCACGCGGCCTGCAGCGTGAGCAGGTACGCCGCCTCCCAGTCCGCCTCCATCTGCAGGATCGCGGCGGCGGCCGCCGACTGCGTGTGGGCCGGACGGTCGTAGTCCACCACCACCCCGGCCTGCTCGAGGAGGTCCTTGGTGAGCTCGAGCGACGCCCTCGCGCAGCCGATCGCCATCGCGGCGACGAGCGGGCGCGTGTTGTCGAAGGTGGCCATCGCGCCCGCGAAGCCCTGCTTCACGTCGATCTCGGGGCTGCCGAGGAGGTTCTCCTTCGGGACGCGGCAGTCCTCGAAGCGGATGGTGGCCGTGTCGGAGGAGCGGATGCCGAGCTTGTGCTCGAGCCGCTCGACGTTCATGCCCGGGGTGCCCTTGGGCACCACGAACGACTTGATCGCGGCCCTGCCAAGGCTCTTGTCGAGCGTGGCCCAGACGACCACCGCGTCGCAGCGGTCACCGGCGGTGACGAAGATCTTCTCGCCGTTGAGGACGTAGTCGTCCCCGTCGAGGACGGCCGTGGTCGCGATGTTGGCCGAGTCGGAGCCGCACCCTGGCTCGGTGATCGCCATGGAGGCCCAGACACCGTCGAAGCGCTTGTGCTGCTCCTCGTTCGCGACGGACGCGATGGCGGAGTTGCCGAGACCCTGACGCGGCATGGAGAGCAGCAGCCCGACGTCACCCCAGCACATCTCCATGATCGAGAGCACCGAGGCGAGGTTCGAGCCGTTCTTCGTGCCGGCGGCGGCCTCCTCGGACGTGCCCTCCTCGCGGCGGACGCCGGAGGCCCCGGCACCGCTGGCGGCGCCGGACTCGCTGAGCCCGTCGATCATCGCCGCGAGCATGTCGAGCTCCTTGGGGTACTCGTGCTCGAGCTGGTCGTACTTGCGGGAGTTGGGGCGCAGCAGGTTCATCGCGACCTGGTGGGCCTGGCCGATCAGCGGCCGGAACTTCTTGGGGGTTTCGAGATTGATCATGATGGCTTCCTCGTGAACGGACGTGGTCTCGACAGGCTCGACCGCCGTCGGTCAGACGAGGACCCCTCCTTCCATCACACCGATGGCGCGCAGGTCGCGATACCACCGCTCCACGGGGTGTTCCTTGACGAAGCCGTGGCCACCGAGCAGCTGCACGCCGTCGTTGCCGATCTGCATGCCCCGCTCGGCGCAGAGCTTGCGGGCGAGGGCGACCTCGCGGGCGAACGACTTGCCCTGGGCTGCCCGGGACGCGGCCCGGTAGGTCACCAGCCGCATGGCCTGCAGCTCGATGCCGATGTTTGCGACCATGAACGCCACCGACTGGCGGTTGCTGATCGGCTCGCCGAAGGCCTTCCGCTCGTTCACGTAGGGGATCACGTAGTCGAGCACCGCCTGCCCGGTGCCGATGGCCAGAGCGCACCACGCGAGCCGCGACAGGCGCACGCACTCGGCGTAGGCCTCGCCGTCCTCGTCGCCGAGGAGGGCGATCTCCGAGACGCGCGCGTCGTTCAGGATGACCCGCCCGAGCCCGGCTGCCCGGACGCCCATCGAGGGCTCGGACTCGATGACGAGCCCGTCTGTGGACGACTCGACCAGGAACAGTGCTGGCTTGCCGTCCAGCGCGGCGCCGACGACGAACAGCTCGGCGTCGGCGGCACGGGGCACCAGCGACTTCACGCCGTTGAGCACGAACCCGTCACCGTCGCGGGTAGCCGTGGCCTCGGGGCTCATCGCGTCGAACAGCGGCCGGGGCTCGGTCAGCGCGATCGCTGCCGCCGGGACACCGTCGCCGGTGAACGCCGGCAGGTACGTCGACTGCTGCTCGTCGCTCCCCCACAGGGAGAGCGCCGTCGCGACCGCACCCGGTGCGAGGCACGCGACGGCGAGCCCCATGTCGCCCTTGGCCAGCGCCTCGGCGACGAGTGTGCCGGCCATCGCCGACCGCTCCGTCGAGATGCCGCCGAGCTCCTCGGGAACGCCGAGGATGGGCAGGCCGATCTCGAGACTGGCCTTCAGCAGCTCGTCCGGGGCGGCGCAGGCGTCGTTGGCCTCGGCCGCCGCGGGGCGCACCATCTCGGTGGCGAACTCGCCCACGAGGTCCACGAGCATCTGCTCGTCCTCGGTCGGCGTGAGGTCGAAGAGTCCCTTCGCGGCGGCGCTGGGCACACGGACCGGCTTCGCACCGGGCCTGCCCTTGCGGCTGAAGCTCCGGCTGACCGTGCCGGCGGTGCGGAAGCCGGCCCGTGTCGTCTCGAACACCACCCGCTCGGTCTGCTTCCGCAGCCCCAGCCGGTCGAGCACGCTGGCCTGGGCGAGGCGGTTGAGCACGGATACCGCGAAGCCGATCGGGTCCTGCTTGTCGGTGGACGGGACGCCGTGCCTGGTCGGCGTGCCCCCGTCTCGTGGGGTTCGTGTCATCGACATGCGGCCAACTGTAACTCTGAGTTACACAGCGCGCCACAGACCGTCTCAGTGGCGCACGTCACGTCTAGTCGGACGGCGTCCGGGACCATCTGGATCCGACCCTCTCTAGGATGTCCGCCATGTCCGACGTCGAGCCTGAGTCCTCAGTCCTGCCGACCGGTGGAGCGGTCCGCCCGATCACCCGCTGGGGCGAGCAGGTCATGCACCGTGTGCAGGAGCCGGTCACCGAGTTCGACGCGGACCTGCGCGCACTGGCCGCCGACATGGTCGCCACGATGTACGCCGCCGACGGTGTGGGCCTCGCCGCCTGCCAGATCGGCGTGGACCGGTCGATCTTCGTCTTCGACTGCCCCGACGACGAGGGCGTCCGCCATCAGGGCGTGGTGTGCAACCCCGAGGTGTTCCTGCCCGAGGGCCGGGACCGCAGGCTCGACGACGACGACGAGGGCTGCCTGTCGCTGCCCGGGGCGTTCGTCGGCTGCGCGCGTCCCGACTTCGCACGCGTCGAAGGGCAGGACCTCGACGGCAACCCGGTCAGCTACAGCGGCACGGGTTTGTTCGCTCGCTGCCTCCAGCACGAGACGGACCACTGCAAGGGCACGGTGTTCGGCGACCGCCTCAACAAGCGCGCCAGGAAGAAGCTCTTCAAGCAGGCGGACGAGTACGCCGACCGCTACCCCGCGGACTGGCCGGTGGAGGAGGAGCGCCCGGCGGCGACGTAGCACGCGACCGCGGTCGCGGCCGCGACGTTGAGCGAGTCGATGCCTGCGGCCATCGGAATCACCGCCCGACGGTCGGCGGTCTCCATCCAGCGGCGGGAGAGCCCGGGTCCCTCGGAGCCCATCAGCAGCGCGACCCTGTCGAGTCCCCGCACCGCGTCCTCGATGTCGACCGCGTCCGCGGCCGGCGTGAGCGCGACCGTGGTGAAGCCGGCCTTCGAGAGCTCGCCGAGGCCGTCGTACCAGGTGTCCATCCGGGCGTAGGGCACGGAGAACACCGCGCCCATCGCCACCTTGATCGATCGCCGGTACAGCGGGTCCGCGCACCGCGGGGAGAGCAGGATCGCATCGACCCCGAGGGCGGCGGCGGACCTGAAGATCGCACCGACGTTCGTGTGGTCGACCACGTCCTCGAGCACCACAACGGTCCGTGCGCCGCTCAGCACGTCGGCGACCGACCGCAACGGAGACCGCTCCAGCGAGGCGAGCGCGCCGCGGTGCACATGGAACCCGGTCACCTGCTCGGCGAGGTCCTCGTCCACCACGTAGCAAGGGGCCTCGCTCCGCTCGAGAACGTCGGAGAGCCCGTCGAGCCAGCGCGGCGCCATCAGGAACGACCGTGCCGTGAAGCCTCCCTCGACGGCGCGGCGGACCACCTTCTCCCCCTCGGCGAGGAAGAGGCCGTGCTCGGCCTCGAGGTGCTTGCGCAGCTCGACGTCGCGCAGGTCGCGGTAGTCGCTCAAGCGCGGGTCGTCGGGGTCGGAGACCTCGATCAGGTGGGCCATGAGTACCTGTCCGGATGCCCCACCGCGACGACGTCACCGACGACCACGATCGCCGGTGGCCGCACCTCCTCGCGGACGAGGTCCTCGGCGATCCTGCCCAGCGTGGAGAAGACCGTCCGCTCCCCCGGCATCGTCCCCTCGACGACCACGGCCACCGGCGTCGACCCGGCACGACCGCCCGCCATCAGCCGCTCGGCGATCGCGGGAAGGTTCTGCACCGCCATCAGCAGTACGACGGTCCCCCGCATGCGCGCCAGGGCGTCCCAGTCCACGAGGGAGCTGTCGTGGTCCGGGGGCACGTGCCCGGACACCACCGTGAACTCGTGCGCCACTCCCCGATGCGTGACGGGGATGCCGGCCGCCGCGGGCACCGAGATGGCGCTGGTGATCCCGGGCAGGACCGTGCAGGGAACGCCTGCCTCGGCGCAGGCGATCGCCTCCTCGAACCCGCGGCCGAAGACGAACGGGTCCCCGCCCTTGAAGCGGACCACCCGCTTGCCCTCGCGGGCCCGCTCGATGATCACCCGGTTGATCTCGTCCTGCGAGGCCGACCGGCCACGCGGCAGCTTCGCCACGTCCACCAGCTCGACGTCCGGGGAGAGCTCGCTCAGCAGCTCACGCGGCGCCAGCCGGTCGGCGACGACCACGTCGGCCTCGCTGAGCGCGCGGCGGGCGGCGATCGTGACCAGCTCGGGGTGACCCGGCCCCCCGCCCACGAGGATCACACCGGGGGTGCGGTCGCGGTGGGCGTCCACGTCGATCACGCCGTCGCGCAGAGCGGAGACGATCTCGTCCCGCACCGCGGCAGAGCGTTGCGGCTGGCGGTTGCCGAGCACGGCGACCGTGACCCCGGCGTGCCGGCCCACGGCGGGGGTCCAGGCCGTGGCACGGGTGGCGTCGTCGCTGCGCACGCAGAAGATGCGGCGCTCCTCTGCCGCCCGGCTGACCTGCTCGTTCACGTCGGTCACGTCGGTGGCCGCGATGACGTACCACGCGCCGTCGAGGTCGGACGGCTCGAACGGCCGCTCGTGCCAGCACCACCTCACCGGAGCCGACGAGCCCCTCGATGGCGGGGGTCACCACAGGTGACACGACCTCGACGGCCGCGCCGACGGCGAGCAGGGCAGGGACGCGCCGTTGCGCGACATGGCCACCGCCCACCACGACGACGCGGCGTCCCGCCAGTCGCAGGCCGGCGGGATAGGGCGGGAAGGCGTCAGCCATCGCGTCTCCCCCTTCTGCGTGACTCCGGCGGAGTCGAAGGTGGCCATCTCGCGGAGCGTCGCACCGGCCGCCTCGACGAGCGGCAGCGCGAGAACCGCGCCGGTGCCCTCCCCCAGCCTGAGATCGAGGTCGACCAGCGGGCGGAGCCCGAGCCGGGCCAGCGCGACCGCGTGCCCCGGCTCGACGCTGCGGTGCCCCGCGAAGCAGTAGCCGACGACGTCCGCGGCCAGCGCCTGTGCCACGAGGGCGGCGGCGCCTGCGATCACGCCGTCGAGGATCACCGGCACCCGACGTCGTGCCGCCCCGAGCACGAGACCGGCGAGCCCAGCGTGCTCGAAGCCGCCGAGCGAGGCGAGCGTGGCAACGGGGTCGTCGGTGACCGGGCGCGACTCCAGTGCGCGGGTGACGACGTCGACCTTGCGAGCCAGGACGGTGTCGTCGACACCGGTTCCACGGCCGGTCACCCGTGCCGGGTCGGTCCCGGTCAGGGCGGAGACCAGGGCTGCGGACGGCGTCGTGTTGGCGATGCCCATGTCACCGGTGAGCAGCACGTCGTGGCCCCGGTCGACCAGGCGGTCCGCGACGTCGACGCCCGCGAGCAGGCCGGCGACCGCCTCCTCGCGGGTCATCGCGGGCCCGACGGCCAGGTCCGACGTACCTCGTCTGATCTTGTGGTCGAACAGGTCCGGCCCCGGCTCGAGGTCGGCCGCGACCCCCATGTCGACGACGACGACGTCCGCGCCCGCCTGGCGCGCGAGCACGTTGACCGCGGCGCCACCGGCCCGGAAGTTCGCGACCATCGACGCCGTGACCTCCTGCGGCCAGGGGCTCACGCCCTGCGCGTGGACACCGTGGTCTCCCGCGAACACCGCGACCACCGGCCGCTCCAGCCGGCGTGGCGGGCACTCCCCCTGGATGCCGCAGAGCTGGACGGAGGCATCCTCCAGCACGCCGAGCGCACCGGCCGGCTTGGTCAGCTGGGCCTGGCGGAGGCGGGCGTCGGACACTGCTCCGGCGTCCACGGGTACGACGGACGCCATCACGTCGTGCAAGCGCTGCTCAGGTGTCGGCGACATACGGCTCATTCTCCTCGTCGCAGCGACGGCCCTGGCAGACGACCAACTCGCGGACTAGGGTCGCAGGACACCCACTCGAGGAGGTATGGATGAGCCTGGACCGACCGGTCAGCCCGAACCCCTACGACCTGCTCCCCGCGGTGCCGTCGTTCACGCTGACGAGCGAGGACGTGCAGGACGGCCGGCCGCTGAAGGACGACCAGGTGGCAGCCAAGGGGAACACCTCGCCGCAGCTGAGCTGGTCAGGTGCCCCCGAGGGCACGAAGAGCTACGTGGTGACCTGCTTCGACCCCGACGCGCCGACGCCTTCGGGCTTCTGGCACTGGGTCCTGGTCGACCTCCCCGCCGACGTGACCTCCCTCGACACCGGCGCGGCCTCGCGTGACCTGCCGGGGAAGGCGTTCCACTGCCGCAACGACGGTGGTGACAAGGGGTTCATGGGCGCCGCTCCCCCGCAGGGCGACCAGGTGCACCGGTACTTCTACGTGGTGCACGCAGTCGGGGAGGAGAGCCTCGGGGTCGACTCCGACGCCTCACCGGCCGTGGTGTCGTTCAACCTGGCGTTCAAGACGCTCGGGCGCGCGATCATCCACGGGACCTACCAGCACTGAGGACCGCGACGTCAGACCATGTCGCGGTAGGTCGGCGAGTCGATGAAGAGCGGCAGCACGTGGCGGGCGGACATCGCCAGGTCGAGCTCGCCGGACCTGATGCGGTCCGGGTCGACGAAGACGATCTGGCGTCCCTCACCCAGGCGGATGTCCGCGTCGGTGGCCTCGGTGCGCTTGACCCAGATCTGCCAGTGGTCGGCCAGGTGCGAGGAGATCTTCGGGGAGTGCTGGACGATCTCGTCGAACCAGAGCTCGAAGCCCCGCTCGCGCAGGCCGGTCTCCTCCTCGAGCTCGCGGTGGAGTGCGTCCTCCCAGCTCTCGCCCTCCTCGAGATGACCACCGACGAGGCCCCACTCGTTCGGTGAGACCAGGGCGCGTTCGTCACGCTCCTGGAGGAGGATCCATCCGCGGCCGTCGACGAGCAGCGCACTGGCGATGCGGCAGTTCTGCTCCGCGCAGGGGATGTCGCTCTCGGTCAGTGGTGCGGCGTTGCTGCGGGTCACGGGTCCTCCGGTTCCGGGTGGTTGGCCATCCCGCGCAGACTAGCCCAAGGCCACCCGACACCTTTCGTTCACTGTCACTTTCTTGACTGGTTCCAGAAAGGGTGTTTGGGTGGGCCGGGATGAACGACGATCCCGCTACCGCCCTTCGAGACTCCGGGCTGCGCGTGACCAGGCAGCGCCTTGCCGTCATCGCCGCGCTCGCGGCTGAGCCGCATGCGGGGGCTGACGTCGTCCTGCAGCTGGTGCGCCGGGCGGTCGGCCAGGTCTCCACCCAGGCCGTCTACGACGTGCTCAACACCCTCGCCGACCGCGGCCTGGTCCGCCGGATCCAGCCGGCCGGCTCCGCAGCCCGTTACGAGCTACGCGTCGGCGACAACCACCATCACGCGGTCTGCCGACGCTGCGGGGTCGTCACGGACATCGACTGCGCCACGGGCGATGCCCCCTGTCTCGAGCCGAGCGAGCTCGACGAGCACTCCCCCGGCTTCGTGGTCGACGAGGCCGAGGTGACCTACTGGGGTCTGTGCGCAGCCTGCGCCAAGTCCCTCCCGACCAGCCCTTGAAAGCCCACAACGATCTGGAGGAACGCATGCCTGACGACGCACGACCCTACGGTGGCTCCACCACCGGCACCGGCGCTCCGGCTCCGAGCGACCGCAACAGCCTCACGGTCGGCCCCAACGGCCCGATCCTCCTCCATGACCACCACTTCATCGAGCAGATGGCCCACTTCAACCGCGAGCGGGTTCCCGAGCGCAACGTTCACGCCAAGGGCTCGGGCGCGTTCGGTGTCTTCGAGACCACCGAGGACGTCTCGCAGTACACCAAGGCGGCGCTGTTCCAGAAGGGCGCCAGGACCGACATGCTGGCCCGCTTCTCGACGGTGGCCGGTGAGCAGGGCAGCCCCGACACGTGGCGTGACCCGCGCGGCTTCGCGCTGAAGTTCTACACCTCCGACGGGAACTACGACCTCGTCGGCAACAACACCCCGGTCTTCTTCATCCGCGACACGATGAAGTTCCCCCACTTCATCCGCTCCCAGAAGCGCCGCGGCGGCTCCGGTCTGCGCGACAACGACATGCAGTGGGACTTCTGGGTCAACAACCCCGAGTCGGCCCACCAGGTCACCTGGCTGATGGGTGACCGCGGCATCCCGAAGAGCTGGCGTCACATGAACGGGTACGGCTCCCACACCTACATGTGGATCAACGCCGCCGGCGAGAAGTTCTGGATCAAGTACCACTTCAAGTCCGACCAGGGCGTCGAGACGCTCACCCAGGAAGAGGCCAACCGCATCGCCGGTGAGGACTCGGACTTCCACCGCCGCGACCTGAACGAGGCGATCGAGCGTGGCGAGCTCCCCTCCTGGACGCTGCACATCCAGGTGATGCCCTACGAGGACGCGAAGACCTACCGGTTCAACCCGTTCGACCTGACCAAGGTGTGGCCGCACAGCGACTACCCGCTGATCAAGGTCGGCAAGATGACCCTGAACAAGAACCCCGACAACTTCTTCGCGCAGATCGAGCAGGCCGCCTTCGAGCCGAGCGCCATCGTGCCCGGCATCGGTTTCTCGCCGGACAAGATGCTGCTCGGCCGCACGTTCGCCTACTCCGACACCCACCGCTACCGGATCGGGCCGAACTACCTGCAGCTCCCGGTGAACAAGCACCGCGTGGAGGGCGCGTACACCTACCAGTTCGACGGGCCGATGGCCTACGAGCACACCGGTGACCGTTCGAAGTACGCCCCCAACTCCTACGGGGACGGCTACAGCGACGAGGTCGGCCCGGTCGAGGAGGGCTGGGAGGTCGACGGCGAGATGGTCCGCACGGCGTACTCCCTGCACCCGGAGGACGACGACTTCGGCCAGGCCGGGACGATGGTCCGCGACGTCTTCGACGACGCCATGCGTGAGCGCTTCGTGCAGAACGTCGCCGGTCACATCCTCGGAGGAGTGCAGGAGCAGACGCTCCCCCGCGTCTTCGAGTACTGGAGGAACGTGGACGCCGAGATCGGCAAGCGCATCGAGGAGGCGGTCCACGCCGGGAGGAGCAAGGACGTGGCTCCGCACCAGACCGAGGCCGACCCGTCCGAGGTCGCCGGGAACCCGTCGATCAACCAGGGCTGACGCTCGCGGCTCACACACGAGCACACAGTGGCGCGGAACCCGACCGGGTTCCGCGCCACTGGCGTTCCCGGCGGGGTACGACGGACGTGGTTGGTGTCATGGGCGAGAATCACCCCCATGACCCAGGGAGCCGCGCCACAGCACGAGATCGACATCCTCGGCCATCCGTACCTCGCCGAGACGATCGAGCTGCCCGACGACGAGGAGGGGCCGGTCGTCGCGACGCTCGTGCACCGTCGTACCGACATCGACGCCGGCAGCAGCGGATCGGGCCGTGCTCCACATCCACGGCTTCTCCGACTACTTCTTCCAGACTCCCGCGGCCGACTACTGGACCTCCCGGGGCTACGACTTCTACGCACTCGACCTGCGCAAGTACGGCCGCTCCCTCAGGCCGCACCAGACCCCGAACTTCGTCACCGACCTCCGGCACTACTTCGAGGAGATCGACGCGGCGATGGAGCGGATCCGCGAGCGCGACGGCCACACCCACGTCATCCTCACCGCCCACTCCACGGGTGGGCTGATCGCACCGCTGTGGGCCGACTCCCGCACCCCGGGCCTGGCGGGGATGGTGCTCAACTCCCCCTGGCTCGACCTGCACGGCAGCTTCCTGCTGCGAACGGCCGGCACCGCCGCGATCGACCAGGTCGGGGCGCGCCGTCCCTACTTGGCGATCCCCCGCAACGTCTCCGGGCTCTACGCCCAGAGCCTGCACAAGGACCACCGCGGCGAGTGGGAGTTCAACCTCGACTGGAAGCCGATCGACAGCTGGCCGGTCTACGCCGGGTGGCTGCGCGCCGTGCGGCGGGGCCACGCCAGGGTGCACCGGGGTGTCGACGTCGGCGCGCCGGTGCTCGTGCTCACCTCAGGGGCGAGCTCGTTCCCGCGGGAGTGGGACGACAACGTCGACCGCCACGACATCGTGCTCGACGTGGAGCAGATCCGGAAGTGGGCCCACAAGCTCGGCGACCACGTCACGGTGACCCGGGTCGAGGGGGCGCTCCACGACGTCACGCTCTCGGCGGAGCCGGTGCGCGCGCGCGTCTTCCACCAGATCACCCGGTGGCTCGACGCCTACGTGCACGACACGGGCGCCGAGGTTCAGTAGGCACCGCGGGACAGCAGGACGGCTTTGACCGTCTTGGCGATGATCACCAGGTCGCCGATCATCGACCAGTTGTCCACGTAGTACAGGTCAAGCCGGACCGACTCGCGCCATGGAAGCGTCGAACGACCGGAGACCTGCCACAGCCCGGTCATGCCCGGGCGCACCAGCAGCCTCCGACGTACGTCCTCCTCGTAGGCGTCGACCTCCGAGGGCAAGGGCGGTCGCGGCCCGACCAGGCTCATCTCACCGCGCAGCACGTTCCAGAGCTGGGGCAGCTCGTCCACCGAGTAGCGGCGGAGGAAGCGCCCCACCCGTGTGACACGGGGGTCGGCCTTGACCTTGAACAGGACCCCGTCGGACTCGTTGAGGTCACGCACAGCCTCGAGCCTCTTCTCCGCGCCGGGCACCATCGAGCGGAACTTCACCATCCCGAACTCCTGGCCGTCCCGACCGACGCGGCACTGCCGGAAGAACACCGGACCCTCGCCTTCGAGCTTGATCAACGCGGCGACGACCAGGAACACCGGGCTGAGCAGGATCACACCGACGAGGGCGCCGAAGAAGTCCATGATCCGCTTGGCGAGGCCGCCCGCCTCACCGACCTGCGGCGCCTCGACGTGCAGCAGCGGAAGCCCGGCGACGGGGCGCATGTGGATGCGCGGCCCGGCGACGTCGGTGAGAGAGGGCACGACGACAAGGTCGATGTCGGAGCCCTCGAGGTCCCAGGCGATGCGGCGCAGGTCGGCCGACGACGAGTACCCACCGCGGGTCACGAGGACGGTGTCCGCGCCGATCTCCTCGCACACCGCCCGGGTGTCCTCGACGGTTCCGAGACAGGGCACGGGAAGCTCGTTGTAGTCCACGTGCATGCCGCTCGGGACGCACGCGCCCGTGATCAGGTATCCCACGTAGCTCTCGCGGTTGAGCACCTCGGCCACCTCGGCGATCGCACCAGGCCCGCCGACGGCCACGACCAGGTGCAGCATCCGTCCCTGACGACGCGCGTAGTGCAAGCACTTGCGCACGGCGTACCGCTCCGCGAACAGCAACGGGAGGCCCACGGTGAAGGTGATCAGCACGAATGCGCGGGACAGGTCGAGCTGGAACATGAAGGAGAGCAACCCGGTCACGCCGGCGGTCAGGACGGTGGCGAGGAAGATCTGCCGGAACTCCTCCGGTCCCGCCCCGAAGGACCGGGAAGAGTACGAGCCCAGCACCGCGAGCAGCGTCACCCAGAGCACACCGATGGTCACGACGACCCATGCTGAGACCGGTTGCAGGAGACTCACGCCGGCGAACCAGTCGTCGAGGCCCTGGCGGAAGCTCCGGGCCGCGACGATGGCGAGGCAGATGGTCAGGACGTCGGCCACCGCGACCAGGATCAGGAGCCGGCCGATCTGCTGCCGCGTCCTTACCAGCTCGGTCCAGGCGGACTGACGCGTCCACGAGCCCTGTACGACCGCCACCGTGCCCCCCGCTCACCACTCGAAATCCCAAGTAGGCCCCCGCCTTTTAGGAGACTAGTGAGGGCACTCCGGGAAGGAATTCGAACGGCGCGGCGTCCCGACTCCTGGGTAACCCTTCCGCGCGACGTCAGCGTTATCTGCCACCGGGTTAATCGGTCTGAATCGCCATATGTTGGCGATCCCGAAATCGAGCCGGTACCTGATCTCGGGTACGGCCCGGTTAAAGCCAGGGACTTTCGCCCTTAACGGCACCGCAGGTGCACGGTATCTGCCTGCCCGTTATCCGGATTACCCGGAAACGCCGAATCAGCGGGAACAAGTAAAGAAATTCAGGAAGCCACAAAGGAGACAACCGCGACGACGCCGACCGCGACGATGACCAGACGCAGCGCGAGCGGCGGCAGTCGCCGCCCGACCGTGGCTCCGACCTGGCCGCCGATGACGGAGCCGACCGCGATCAGCCCCGCGACGAGCCAGTCGACGTCCGCGACTGCAATGAAGATCACCGCGGCCACCGCGTTCACGAGCCCGGCGAGGACGTTCTTGGTGCCGTTGAGCCGCTGGAGACCGTCCTGGATGCCGATCCCGAGGATCGCCATGAGCAGGACACCCTGGGCCGCTCCGAAGTAGCCGCCGTAGACGCCGGTGAGCATGACCATGACCCAGACCCACAGCGCGCCGTGCTCGTGCACCCGCCCACGGACCGCTGCGCTGATGGCGACGCGTCGCGCGATCATCGGCTGGAGGAGCACGAGCACGCAGCCGGCGAGGATCAGCACAGGCACGATCGCGTTGAACGCCGCGGCCGGGAGTGCGAGCAGCAGCACCGCGCCGACCACGCCGCCGAGGAGCGAGGCGGATCCGAGCCGCAGCAGGCGGCCGCGCTGCCCGCGCAGCTCGCGGCGGTACCCCACCGCACCTGACACGGACCCCGGCACCAGGCCGATCGTGTTCGAGACGTTCGCGGTGACCGGTGGAACGCCGAACGCGAGCAGGGTCGGGAACGTGATCAGCGTTCCCGACCCCACCACGGTGTTGATGGTGCCGGCCGCGACCCCGGCGAGCAGGATCGCGGCGATCTCGACCGGGGTCACTGGGCGGGCGGCTGCCCGTCCTCGGGCATTACCGGCGAGGGCCGCTCTGCGGAGTCCTCAGCAGCCGCGATGGCCTCGGCCACGGCGTCATGAGCGGCCGAGAGGCTCCGGTCGCCGTGAGCGTCCGGAACCGCCGGCTCGGCGGGCCCCATGTCGACGCGCTTCAAAGGTCCCTCCACCTCGTCCGGAATGCCCTTGAGGCTGTTCATCGTCGACCCGAGACCCTCGAGAGCCCTGCCGATCTCGCTGGGCACGATCCAGACCTTGTTGGCGTCGCCCTCAGCGATCTTCGGCATCATCTGCAGGTACTGGTAGGCGAGCAACGACTGGTCCGGGCGACCGTCGTGGATCGCCTGGAAGACGGTCTGGATCGCCTGTCCCTCACCCTGAGCCCGCAGGATCTGGGACTCCCGCTCCGCCTGGGCGCGCAGGATCTGAGCCTCGCGCGCACCCTCGGCGGTCAGGATCGCGGACTGTTTGGAGCCTTCCGCCGTGAGGATCGCGGCCTGACGCTGGCCCTCGGCAGTCAGGATCACCGCCCGCTTCTCGCGGTCGGCGCGCATCTGCTTCTCCATCGAGTCCTTGATCGACGGCGGCGGGTCGATGCCCTTCAGCTCGACCCGGTTCACCCTGATGCCCCACTTGCCGGTCGCGTCGTCCAGGACACCACGCAGGCGGCTGTTGATCGCGTCGCGGCTCGTGAGGGTCTCCTCGAGGTCCATGCCACCGACGATGTTGCGCAGGGTGGTCATGGTGAGCTGCTCGACCGCCTGGATGTAGTTGGCGATCTCGTACGTCGCGGCGACCGGGTCGGTGACCTGGAAGTAGATGACGGTGTCGATCGAGACGACCAGGTTGTCCTCCGTGATCACCGGCTGCGGCGGGAAGGACACCACCTGCTCCCGCAGGTCGATCATGTAGCGAACCTTGTCCACGAACGGCACGACCACGTTCAGGCCCGCCGGAAGCGTGCCCTTGTACTTGCCGAACCGCTCGACGATCCCGGCCCGGGCCTGCGGAACGATCCGGACCGTCTTGGCCAGCACGGCTATCGCGAACAGGACCAGCAGGCCGAGGACGATGAGTACCCCGTAACCCTCCACTGTGAAAACCCTCTTTCGGCTTGTTTGGTGCGTTGGTGGTGCGCTAGGTCGCCTGCTTCTCGCTCAGGGACCCAGGGTCGGGATCTTGTGGACGTAGGCGGTGGCGCCGCGGATCTCGAAGATGTCCACGGCTGCCCCCGGCTCGATCACCTCGGACTCGTCGTACGGCCTGGCCGTCCAGATCTCGCCGCCGACACGGATCTGTCCGCTCTGCAGCGACACCTCGTCGACGACGATGGCCTGCCTGCCGACCAGCGCGGCGTGTCCGAGGGTCAGCTCGGGGCCCGTGTGCAGTCGCTTCACGATGTTGGGGCGCACCAGCGCGAGCGCGCCGATGGACGCGACGACGGCGGCGATCACCTGGATCGGCCAGCCGAGGCCGACGAGCGCCACGAGCATGCCGACGAGCGCGCCGGTCGCCATCATGAGGAGCACGAGGTCCAGGCTGAACAGCTCGGCGACGCCGAGCGCGATCGCGACGCCCAGCCAGGCCTGCCAGTCCTGGAACCACTCCGGGAGGTTCATACCGCCAGCGTAATCAGTTTGTGCGGTGACGCACGCGTCGCCGCGCGGCCCAGCGACCGTCCTCGTGGTTGAGCGTCAAGGGCATCCCGTACGTCGCTGAGATGACGTCCTCGGTCAGGACGTGCTCGAGCGGGCCGGCCGCGACCATGCGGCCCTGACGCAGCAGGAGCGCGTGGGTGAACCCGGGCGGGATCTCCTCGACGTGGTGGGACACCAGGACCGTGGCAGGTGAGAGCTCGTCCATCGCGAGCACCGAGAGCGTGGACACCAGGTCCTCGCGGCCCCCGAGGTCGAGACCGGCCGCCGGCTCGTCGAGCAGGAGCAGCTCCGGGTCGGTCATCAGCGCGCGGGCGATCTGAACCCGCTTGCGCTCTCCCTCGCTGAGGGTGCCGAAGGTCCGGTCGAGCAGCTGGCCGGCTCCGACCTCGACGAGGAGGTCCCGCGCCCGCTCGTGGTCGAGCTCGTCGTACCGCTCACGCCAGCGGCCGATCACGCTGTACGACGCCGACACCACCACGTCGCGCACCAGCTCCTGGCGCGGGATCCGGTCGGCGACGGCGACGCTGGTGAGCCCGATGCGGGGGCGGAGCTCGAACACGTCGACCGTGCCGAGCACCTCGCCGAGGATCCCGGCGACACCGGAGGTCGGGTGGATCTGGGCGGAGGCGACCTGCAGCAGCGTGGTCTTGCCTGCACCGTTGGGACCGAGCACCACCCAGCGCTCGTCCTCCTCGACCGTCCAGTCGATCCCCTCGAGAAGCGTCGCCTGGCCGCGCTTGACGGTGACATCGGCGAACTCGAGAACGGCATCCATGACGCCCAAACCTACGGGTACGCACCAGTCCGTCGTGCGGAGGGTGCGCGGGCGGTTGGCGGAGTCACTACGCTCGATGCGTGCGTACGACGACCGCGCTGCCGCGCTCCGCCGACCTCGCCGCCTGGTTCACCGCCTGGGCAGCCGGCGAGGTCAGCCTCGACGACGCCCGCGACGCGATCGTCGGGGACGACACCGCCCACGACGTCGTCGGCCTGCCCGGTGAGAGCGACCCCGTGCCACTGATCCTCGCGCTGGGCAAGCTCCGTGGCTCGGGCGCCGTCGTGGCCGGCCTCGCCCTGCCGGTCCCCGGCGACCCGCTCGGGCTGGCCGGTCCGCCGGACTTCAACGCCGACGCGCTCGAGGCCGGTGAGGCGGTCGTCTTCGGCGGCGCAGACGCGGGCCTCGTGCCGCACGTGGCAGGGGCCGGCGTCTCGTGGCGCTTCCACGAGGCGACGTCGCGTCGTCAGGTGCCGGACATCGCCGAGGCGGACACGACGCTGCGTCAGGTGCTGCTCACCGCCGCCGACACGCTGGCCGACCTCGACGTGGCCCGATGGCGTCCCGAGGTCGCCGACGAGCTGATGGCGCTGCGGAGCAGCGTCGACCTCTCGCTGCCCCGGCACTGGGAGTCCCGGCAGGTGCGCCTCGCCTCGTTCGCCGTGCGGTGCCGGACGATCGTCGACCTCGCGCTCGACGACGACGGAGGCGCTGTCTCCGTCGCCGAGGCGGACGCCCGCCGGGCAGCCCTCGCGCCCCTCGACCACGCTGCGAGACGGGCTCTGGTCGCAGCCTGCTCACACACGCCCGAGCGGTAGCCTGCGTCCGCGATGCGAACCGAGATCCCGAACACCGACCCGACCCCGAAGACGCTCCTGATCACCCTGACGGGGAAGGACCGGCCGGGCGTCACCTCGACGGTGTTCTCCACGCTCGCAGCCTTCGGTGTCGAGGTGCTCGACATCGAGCAGATCGTGCTCCGGCGCCGTCTGGTGCTCGGCGTGCTCGTCTCCTCACCCCGCGACTGGAAGGCCTTGCGGGCCGCGATGGAGCGGGTCGCCGAGGATCTCGACATGCAGGTCGAGGTCGACCGCGGCAGCGGGGACAACCAGAGCCGCCCCGTCGGGCGCAGCCATGTCACCGTGCTCGGCATGCCCCTGCGTCCCGCCGCGGTCGCCGCGATCGCCGGCCGGATCGCCGACATGGGCGCCAACATCGACCGCATCGAGCGGATGGCCCGCTATCCGGTCACCGCGATCGACCTCCACGTCTCCGGGGCAGACCCCGACCGGCTCCGAGTCACCCTGTCCGAGGAGGCGGCGCGCCAGTCCGTCGACGTCGCGGTCCAGCCTGCGAACCTGCTCCGCCACGGCATGCGGCTGATCGTCATGGACGTCGACTCGACGCTGATCCAGGGTGAGGTCATCGAGATGCTGGCCGAGCATGCCGGCTGCCTGCAGAAGGTCGCCGCGGTCACAGAGGCGGCCATGCGGGGCGACCTCGACTTCGAGCATTCCCTGCGCGAACGCGTCGCCCTGCTCGAAGGTCTCGACGCAACGGCGCTCGACGAGGTCTACAAGTCCGTCGTGCTCGCCCCCGGCGCGCGGACCATGGTGCGGACCCTCAAACGCCTGGGCTACCGCTTCGCGGTCGTGTCGGGCGGCTTCACGCAGATCACCGACCGGATCGCGGCGGACCTCGGGATCGACTTCGCCGCGGCCAACGAGCTCGAGGTCGTCGACGGCAGGCTGACGGGCAAGATCCTCGGACCTGTCGTGGACCGGGCCGGGAAGGCCGCCGCCCTGCGGCGTTTCGCGGCCGAGGCCGGAGTGTCCACCGCGGCGACGATCGCGGTCGGCGACGGGGCGAACGACCTCGACATGCTCTCCGCGGCAGGGCTCGGCATCGCGTTCAACGCCAAGCCGGTGGTGCAGAAGGCCGCCGACACGTCGGTGAACGTGCCGTACCTCGACGCGATCATCTACCTGCTGGGCATCACGCGCGAGGAGGTCGAGGCCGCCGACGCCGAGGCCGGCATCGTGACGCCGGCGCCGCCGCTTCCCTAGCCGGGGCCGTGGCCGGCCGGCCGGAAGTCGACCAGGCGTCCGCCCTCGGGGCCGAGCTCGGGCCAGGGCGCCTCCACCTCGAAGACCGCGAGGGATGCCGTCGGGAAACCGTGCAGCATCGAGTGCAGCGCGTCGGGAGAGCCGTCACCGTCGTCGAACATGTGCGCGAGGTAGCCGATGGTCGGCTGGTGCCCGACGAACACCACGGTCCGGGCGTTCTCGGGGACCACCCGGAGCGCCTCGAGCACGACGTCGGGACTGCCGGAGTAGACCGCGGCATCGTAGACGACCTCGGCGCCCGAGGTCATGGCCTGCTCCATCGCCTCCCAGGTGGCCCGGGTCCGGACGGCGGAGGAGACGACGGCGTGGTCGGGGACGAACGAGCGCTCGAGAAGGTACCTGCCGACCTCCTCGGCCTCGCGGCGACCGCGCTCGGTCAGGTCCCGCGCCTGGTCCGTAGCCGCGAACGGCTCGGCCTTCGCATGCCGGACGAGAACAAGTCGCCTCCCTGGTGTCACGGGTCGGATTCTCGCACCCCGTAGGCTGCCCTGCATGCCGAATGGACCTGCAGACCACGACGCGGCGAGACCCGGACCGTTGCTCGCGATCGGAGGAGCCGAGGACAAGCTGGGCAAACGCACCGTCCTCCGTGAGTTCATCCGGCTCTCGGGTGGCGAGGACGCACGAATCGCCGTAGTCCCTACCGCCTCCTCCCTCGGGCCGGAGATCGTCGAGGTGTACGACGCGGTGTTCCGACGTCTCGGAGCACGCGAGGTCGTCGCGGCCCGGCCCGAGTCGCGCGAGCAGGCCGACGACCCCGCGACCGTCGGCCTTCTCGAGGGCGCTACCGGGATCTTCATGACAGGCGGGAACCAGCTGAAGCTCTCGGCCGTGGTCAACGGCACTGCGTTCGGGGACGCCATCCGGTCGGCGCACCATCGCGGCGTCACCGTCGCGGGTACCTCCGCCGGCGCCAGCATCCAGTCCTCGCACATGGTCGCCTTCGGCTCCGGCGGCGCGACGCCGAAGCAGCGGATGACCCAGCTCGCCGCGGGCCTCGGCCTCCTCGACGGATGCGTGGTCGACCAGCACTTCGAGCAGCGCAACCGCTACGGCCGGTTGCTCATGTGCGTCACCCAGAGCCCCAGCCTGCTCGGCATCGGGGTCGACGAGGACACGGCCGCGATCGTGACGCGGGAGGGCGGCCGTCAGCTGATGCGCGTGGCCGGTCGCGGCGCGGTGACCGTGCTGGACGGACGCAACGTCGTCTCCAACGCGCACGAGGCCCGGCACACGGCCCCGCTGCTGGCCTCGGGCGTTGTGCTCCATGTCCTGCCGTCGGGGGCGATCTTCGACATCACCACGCGGACCCTGGTCGAGCAGCGTCCGGCCGTGGACGAGGATGAGGCAGCCGAGCTCGCGGTTGCCGGACGAGACCTGAGACGGTTGGCACGCGACATCGCTGCCGGCGACGTCTCACCCACACAGCTGCGGCGGAGGCGTACGCGCCGTCACCACGAAGGAGACCCCACACCATGACCACCCGGCCGTCCCCTGACCTGGCAATCCTCGAGACGAGGGTCTACCGCGGTGCGAACATCTGGTCCTACGACAAGGCGATCCACCTCGTCGTGGACCTCGGCTCGCTCGAGGAGTTCCCCACCAACACGCTGCCCGGGTTCACGGAGAACATCCTGCAGATGCTGCCCGGGCTGCGTGAGCACTCCTGCTCGCGCGGACGCCGAGGCGGTTTCGTCGAGCGGCTCAACGAGGGCACCTGGCTCGGTCACGTGGCCGAGCACGCGGCACTGGCCCTGCAGCAGGTGGTCGGCCACGACATCCGGCGTGGCAAGACCCGGCAGGTCAAGGGCGTGCCCGGCCGCTACAACATCATCTACGGCTACGTCGACGAGCAGGTCGGGCTCGCGGCCGCGCGCCTCGCCGTACGCCTGGTCAACCACCTCGTCGAGGCGGACCCGGACTTCGATTTCGAGGCCGAGCTCGAGCAGTTCATCCTGCGCGCCGAGCGGACCGCGTTCGGCCCGTCCACGCAGGCGATCCTCGACGAGGCGGTCTCCCGCGACATCCCGTGGATCAGGCTCAACAAGTACTCGCTGGTCCAGCTCGGCCAGGGAGTCCACCAGAAGCGCATCCGCGCCACGATGACCTCGGCCACCAGCGCGATCGCGGTGGACGTCGCCTCCGACAAGGACCTCACCACCCGACTGCTCGGTGCGGCCGGCCTGCCGGTGCCCAAGCAGGAGTCCGTGCGTACGGCGGAGCAGGCGGTCGCCGTGGCCGAGCGCATCGGCTACCCCGTGGTGTGCAAGCCGCTCGACGGCAACCACGGCAGGGGCGTGTGCCTGGACCTGAAGAACGCCGACGACGTCCGCGAGGCGTTCCCGATCGCGCAGGACCAGTCCCGCCGTGGGTGGGTGATCGTGGAGTCGTTCATCACCGGGCGCGACTACCGCTGCCTGATCATCGACGGCAAGCTCGCCGCCGTCGCCGAGCGGGTCCCGGCCCACGTCGTGGGTGACGGGCACAGCACCGTCGAGCAGCTCGTCGAGCTGACCAACGCCGACCCGCGGCGCGGTGTGGGGCACGAGAAGGTGCTCACCCGGATCAAGGTCGACGACGCCGCGGTCGAGCTCCTCGCCGACCAGGGCTTCAAGCTCGGCGACGTGCCTCCGGCCGGCGAGATGGTGAAGCTGACCCTCACCGGCAACATGTCCACCGGTGGCATCTCGATCGACCGCACCTTCGAGGCGCACCCCGAGAACGTCGAGATCGCCGAGGAGGCTGCGCGGGTCATCGGCCTCGACATCGCCGGCATCGACTTCATCTGCCCCGACATCACCGAGCCGGTCCGCGAGACAGGTGGCGCGATCTGCGAGGTCAACGCCGCCCCGGGCTTCCGGATGCACACCCACCCGACGATCGGCGACCCGCAGTTCATCTCCAAGCCCGTCGTCGACATGCTCTTCCCGCCCGGCGCGCCGAGCCGGATCCCGATCGTCGCGGTCACCGGCACCAACGGCAAGACGACGACGTCGCGGATGATCTCCCACATCTTCAAGGGCATGGGCCGCCGCGTCGGGATGACCTCGACCGATGGCGTCGTGATCGACGAGCGGCTGGTGATCCGCGCCGACGCCTCGGGTCCGAGGTCGGCCCGGATGGTGCTGCAGAACCCGCGCGTCGACTTCGCGGTGTTCGAGGTCGCCCGAGGCGGAATCCTGCGCGAGGGGCTCGGCTACGAGCGCAACGACGTGGCGGTCGTGCTCAACGTGCAGCCCGACCACCTCGGCCTGCGAGGCATCGACACCGTCGAACAGCTCGCGGACGTGAAGGCGGTGCTCGTCGAGGCGGTACCTCGTGACGGGCATGCCGTGCTCAACGCCGACGACCCGCTGGTGCGCGCCATGCGGGGTCGCTGCTCCGGGCAGGTGGTGTGGTTCACCATGTCCGAACCGGGCTCCGAGGCCCGCGACATGATCGACGCGCACTGCCGACGCGGTGGCAAGGCACTCGTGCTCGAGCCCAGTGAGCGCGGCGAGATGATCGTCGTGAAGCACGGCCGGCGCGAGATGCAGCTGGCCTGGACCCACCTGCTGCCGGCGACCTTCGGCGGCCGGGCCCGGATGAACGTCCAGAACACCCTGGCGGCCGCGGCCGCCGCCTTCGCCGCGGGGGCGCCGCTGCACGACATCCGCCAGGGTCTGCGCACGTTCTCGACGAACTACTACCTCTCCCCCGGCCGGCTCAACGAGGTCGAGGTCAACGGCGTGCACGTGATCGTCGACTACTGCCACAACGCGCCGGGGATGCGCATGCTCGGCGACTTCGTCGACCGTGTGGGCGAGGGCCTCGCCGTCACCAGCGAGCTCGGGAAGCCCTCGCGGATCGGGGTGATCGCCACCGCGGGCGACCGCCGGGACGAGGACATGCGCGAGCTCGGCGAGATCGCCGCCCAGCACTTCGACGTCCTGGTGGTCCGCGAGGACGTTGCGCTGCGGGGCCGCGAGCGTGGTCAGACCGCCGCCCTCGTGGCTGAAGGCGTGCGTTCCGCTGTCGCGAACGGGGCACGTTGCCGTCAGACCGAGGTCATCCTCGAGGAGATCGACGCGGTGCGTCATGCGATGTCGCGTGCGAACCCCGGCGACCTCGTCGTGCTCTGCGTCGACAAGCACCCGTCGGTGGTGGCGGAGCTCGAGAACTGGTCGAAGCAGGCCCAGCCCGGCTCCGGGTCGACCGACGACGCCGCCGTCGGGGACCCGGACCTCAGCCCTCCGACGGCTCCGACCGGGCGGCCCTGACCTTCTTCCGAAGCGTGTCGGGGTCGTCGACGGTGCCCCCGGCCTCGGAGATCCAGTCGTAGACGCCCTGGCGGTCCTCGTGGCACATCAGGGCCACGACGTCGCCGGGGCGCGCCTGCTCCACGAGTGCGGCGAGCCCGGCGACCTCGGTGGGATAGGACGCCAGGTCGGGGACGCCGACCCGTGCTGCCCCGGCCCGGAAGAGCGCGTCGAGCTCGTCGGGCATGCGGCCGCGGAGATAGCCGGCCTTGTGAGCCACGACAGCGACGTCGGCGCCGCGTGCCCCCATCTCACCGAGCTGCTCCACGAGGTCGTCGGTCCGGTCCCCCACGGCACCGAGCCCGAGCAGAAGACGCCCGCCCGGCCGTCGTACGCCCTGCATGATCTCGAGCAGCGCCTCGAGCCCTGCCTCGTTGTGAGCGAGGTCGATGACCACGCTCACCTCGCCGATGGAGAAGAAGTTCATCCGGCCCGGGTTGTGGGTCGGGTCCGGCCGGAAGGAGGTGAGCCCCTCGATCACGGCCTCGCGGGACAGCCCGACGGCCAGCGCCGCGGACGCTGCCGCGAGAGCGTTCTCGACGTTGAACCGGGACAGCCCTGCGAGGGTCATCGGGATGTCGACCACCTCGACGACCGGGTCCGGGTCGGCGTCGGGCACCAGCAGGGTGAGCCAGCCGTCCATGACGGTGGTCGCACGACCATGGTCGGCGAGGACCTCCCGCACGGCAGGCGAGTCCGGGTCGCGCGAGAACACCCAGGGGCGTGCGCGGATCACGCTCCGCATGGCGAGCACGCGCGGGTCGTCGGCGTTGAGCACCGCCCAGCCGTCGGCCTTGGTGATCCGTGGGACCACGCTCTTGACCTCGGCGAGCTGGTCCAGCGTGTCGATCCCCTGCAGCCCGAGGTGGTCGGCCGAGACGTTCGTGACGACCGAGACGTGGTTGTGCACGAGCCCGATGCCCTTGAGCAGGATCCCGCCACGGGCGGTCTCGGTCACTGCGAGCTCGACCTCGTCGTGTGCGAGCACCCGCCCGGCGCCGCTGGGGCCGGAGTAGTCGCCCTGCTCGACCAGCACGCCGTCGACGTAGATGCCGTCCGTGCTCGACCAGCCGACGTGCAGGCCCTGGGTGCGGGCGATGTGCGCGACCATCCGCGAGGTCGTGGTCTTGCCGTTGGTGCCGGTGATCGCCACGACCGGCACCCGGGGACGCAGGGTCTTCGTGCCGGGCCCCGGCTCGCACTCGCGCAGACGCTGGGCGGCCAGGTCCACGAGCTGGCCGAGCTGGGGGTCGGGAAGGGCGTCCAGCAGCGCGGCGACCTCGCGGCCGAGGACCTCCGCCCGCCGCCGGTTGCGCCAGGGGTAGGCGACGACGATCCGGTGCACGTCGTTGGTGGGACGCACCCGGACCGCGATCCGGCTCACGTGCGCCTCAGCCGCCACCTGCCGGACCAGCCTCGCGACCGCGCGCATCGCGAACCGCTGACGGAACCCGCTTCCCGCAGCGCCCGGGCGAGCCCTACGCAGGCCGATGCGCTCGGCGAAGCGCGTCGCGTGGCTCTCCTCGGCGTCGATCAGCGCAGTGAGGTCGAGGGTCAGCTTGATCGCCGCCCTCGGGAAGTACAGGTTCGGGCCCTCGAGGACCCGGAGCTCGACAAGGGACGCAGGGTTCGTGGGCACCGAGGACACCGGCGGCACGCTACAGGAGGTCAGGCACCCATCGCGTGGTAGCCGCCGTCGACGTGGACGATCTCACCTGTGGTAGCGGGGAAGAAGTCCGAGAGCAGCGCCACGACCGCCCTCGCTGTGGGCTCCTGGTCCTTCTCGTCCCAGCCGAGCGGGGAGCGGTCACTCCACATCGACTCGAGGTCCTCGAAGCCGGGGATCGCCTTCGCGGCCAGCGTCTTGAGAGGCCCTGCGGAGACCAGGTTGCACCGGATCCCCTGTGGGCCGAGGTCGCGCGCGAGGTACCGGGAGCAGGACTCGAGGCCGGCCTTGGCCACGCCCATCCAGTCGTACGCCGGCCAGGCGACCGTCGCGTCGAAGGTCATCCCGACGACGGAGCCGCCCTGGCCCATGAGCGGGAGGCAGGCGGTCGCGAGCGACTTCAGGGAGTACGCCGACACCTGGACCGCCTGTGCGACGTCGGGCCAGGGGCCCTCGAGGAACTTGCCACCGAGCAACGTCTCGGGGTTGCCGTAGGCGATGGAGTGGACCACGCCGTCGAGGCCGTCGACGTGCTCACGCACGAGGTCCGGCAGACGGTCCAGGTGCTCCTGGTCGGTGACGTCCAGCTCGATCACCGGCGCCTCCTTCGGCAGCCGGTTCACGATGCGCCGGGTGATCCCGAGCGCCCGGCCGAAGTTCGACACCACCACAGTGGCCCCTTGCTCCTGCGCGACCCGTGCCACCGCGAAGCCGATGGAGCTGTCCATCGTGACGCCTGCGACGAGGATCTTCTTGCCCTCGAGAATGCCCATGCCCGTCGTACCCCTGTCTGTGTTTGTGCGTGCGTGAGTCAGTGGCCCATGCCGAGGCCGCCGTCCACGGGGATGACGGCCCCCGTGATGTAGGCAGCGCCGTCGGAGGCGAGCCAGTGGACGGTCGACGCGACCTCGGCGGGGGTCGCGTAGCGCTGGAGCGGGATCTGCGCCTTGTACTCCGCCTTCTTCTCCTCCGGCAGCGCCTCGGTCATGTCGGTCTCGACGAAGCCGGGCGCGACGACGTTGGTGGTGATCGAGCGGCTGCCGAGCTCGCGTGCCAGCGAGCGGGCGATGCCGACGAGGCCGGCCTTGCTCGCGGCGTAGTTGACCTGACCGGCGGAGCCGAGCAGCCCCACCACCGACGAGATCAGGATGATCCGGCCCCGACGGAGGCGGAGCATCCCCTTGGCCGCCCGCTTGGTGACCCGGAAGGTGCCGGTGAGGTTGGTGTCGAGGACGGCGGACCAGTCCTCGTCGCTCATGCGCAGCAGCAGCGTGTCGCGGGTGATCCCGGCGTTGGCGACGAGCACCTCGACCGGTCCCTGCTTCTCCTCGATCTCGCTGAAGGCGGCCTCGACGGCCTCGGGGTCGGTGATGTCACACCGGACGGCGAGGAAGCCCTCGGGCGGCTCGCCGCTGCGGTAGGTGACCGCGACGTCGTCGCCTGCTTCGCGGAACGCCTCCGCGATGGCACGCCCGATGCCGCGGTTGCCTCCGGTGACCAGGACCGATCTACCCACTGTGCCGTCCTCACTGCGCTCGCGAACCCCCTCGCGGGGCGGACTCTGGCGACGCTAGCGGCTACCGGCGGGTACCTGTAATCGCGCGGTGCCCGGGCGTGTGGCCGCAAGGCCGAGGCGCGCAGGCGAAGCGGGCTCCCCTCGAGCGATCAGTCGTCCTCGAGGCGGAAGCCGAGCTTGAGGCCGACCTGGAAGTGCTGCACGCCGTCGTCCTGCACCTGGCCGCGGACCTGGGTGACCTCGAACCAGTCGAGGTGCCGCAACGTGCGGGAGGCGCGTGCGATGCCGTTCCGGATCGCCTGGTCGATGCCGTCAGGCGAGGTGCCGACGATCTCGGTGACGCGGTATGTGCGGTCGGACATGGTGTCTCCTGCGGGTAGCGACGGACGGGTTACCTGCCCAGGCTAATGTCACCGGCTCCGGCGTACGGTTGGAAACATGCCCCGGAAGGATCCCGAGCCGATTCGGATCACCTCGGCGACACAAGGTCACAGCGCCGAGATCGCCGGTCGCCAGCGTCGCTACATCATCTCCATGGCGGTGCGCACGGTCTGCTTCGTGCTCGCGGTCGTCTTCCGCGAGAGCTTCCTGATGTGGGTCTTCGCGCTCGCCTCGTTCGTGCTCCCCTACGTGGCCGTGGTCATGGCCAACGCTCAGGCGAACACCGATCCGGATCCCGATCCGGAGAGCCTTTACGACCCCATCCATCCCGAACTAGGGCCGCCTCCGGCGCAGTGATCGGCTGGTGGTCCAGACCTCTCGAGCAAGTTACTGGGCGGTCGCTCGCGCCTATGGAAAGCCGGACAAAACGCATGCAAGAATCGCGGTCGCGCGGCTCGGTCTCCCCCGTCCGGGCCGCGCCCTTGGTGCCGGACGGCTTCCCCCGTGGCCGTCCGGCGCCACCTACTACAGTCGGCCGCATGGACCTGATCTGCTCGGCCAAGGGATGTTCGGCCCCGGCGCAGTGGTCGCTGCTGTGGAACAACCCCAAGCTGCACACGCCGGACCGGCGTAAGACGTGGTTGGCCTGTGACGAGCACAAGCAGAGCCTCGGAGACTTCCTCCGCGCGCGGTCGTTCCTCCGCGACGTCGAACCGGTCAGCCGCCGATAGCCGACATCGGCCGGGTCGGCTGCAGGAAGCTGACGTCGTCGATGCCGTGCCCCGGCCGCTTGGTCATCATCGCCGCGCGCCAGCGGTCCGCGATCTCCTCGTCGGTGGCACCGCCGCGCAGGGCGGAGCGCAGGTCGGACTCCTCGCGCGCGAACAGGCAGTTGCGGACCTGTCCGTCGGCGGTAAGCCGGACCCGGTCGCAGTCGCCGCAGAACGGGCGGGTCACGGACGCGATGACGCCGACGGTGGCCGGGCCGCCGTCGACCAGGAAGAGCTCGGCAGGCGCGCTGCCGCGTGGCTCGTCGACAGGCTTGAGGACGAACTCCGACTCGAGGGCGCTCAGGATCTCGTCAGCGGTGACCATCGTGTCGCGGCGCCAGCCGTGCTGGGCGTCGAGGGGCATCTGCTCTATGAAGCGAAGCTCGTACCCCCGCTCGATGCACCAGCGCAGAAGTTCGGGGGCATGACCGTCGTTGATACCACGAAGCAGGACCGCGTTCACCTTGACCGGGCCCAGGCCCGCGCTCTGGGCTGCTTCGAGGCCGGCGATGACATCGTGGAGACGGTCGCGCCGGGTGATCGTCAGGAAGTCTTCGCGGCGGACCGTGTCGAGACTGACATTGACCCGGTCGAGGCCCGCTTCGGCGAGCGTCTTGGCAGTTCGCGCGAGTCCCAGCGCGTTGGTCGTGAGGGACGTCTCCGGACGCGGGTCGAGGGCGGCAGTGCGTCGGACGATGTCGGCGAGGCCACGGCGTACCAACGGCTCTCCCCCGGTGAACCGCACCTCACGGACGCCAAGCTGCTCCACGGCGATCGTGACAAGTCGGACGACCTCGTCGTCGGTCAGGGTCTGCTCGTCGGGCAACCACTCGAGGCCCTCTGCAGGCATGCAGTAGGAGCACCGCAAGTTGCAGCGATCGGTCAGGGAGACACGCAGGTCAGTCGCGATGCGGCCGAACGTGTCGACGAGTGCTCCATTGCTCACCCGGCCCAGTCTATGCGCCGAAGCGAAGGTTAATGTCGACGGCGTGAGATTCCTGCTCAGCCGGCGCTGGATCCTGTTCTTCGTGGCGGTGGTCCTGCTCGCGTACCTCGCGTTCCGGCTCGGCGAGTGGCAGTTCCATCGGCTTGACGAGCGCCGCGAGCGCAACGCGATCACCGAGCGAAACCTCGCCGCCGACCCGGTCCCCGTGCAGAAGGTGCTCTCCGTCGGCGACCCGGTCTCGGCCCAGGAGGAGTGGCGACACGTCACAGCACGTGGCCGTTACGCCGAGGACGAGACGGTCGTGGTCCGCTACCAGACGCGCGAGGGCCAGTCAGGCGTCGACGTGGTGACCCCGCTGGTGACCGAAGAGGGCCCGGCGCTGCTCGTTAACCGGGGCTGGCTGGCCACCGGAAACGTGGGTACGACGCGGCCGGACCTGCCCGCAGCGCCTGCCGGCGAGGTCACCATCCGGGGCTGGGTACGAGCCGACGCCACTGGCGACTCGGCACAGGTCGCCGACGGGTCCACTCGGGCCGTATCCAGCGTCGAGATCGGCAAGACGCTCACCTCACCCGTCTACCGCGGGTTCGTCGAGCTCGACACCGAGACTCCCCCGGCCGCAAAGCCGCTGGAGAAGGTCGAGTCCCCCGACCTCGGCGAGGGCCCGCACTTCTTCTACGGGCTGCAGTGGTGGTTCTTCTCGGCACTGGCCATCTTCGGGTTCGGTTACCTGGCCTGGGACGAGCGGAGGAAGCTCCGCCGGAGGCCGACCCGCTCCGAGGCAGCGGAGAAGGTCACAGTCCGGGAGTAGCGCTCAGGCGCCCTGGCTCTGGTGCCAGTCGCTGTGCCAGGCGCTGAGGTCGAGGGGGTGGTCGACCTCGTAGATCTCGTAGTTCTCGCCGGCCTCGATCACCCGGCCGCGGAGTGCGTCGGGGTCGACAGCGGTCGGCTGTGGCTCGGTCCGCGGGGTCAGCCGTCGGAGGCGTGTCTGCAGCGCTGACTCTGGGGCCGGCGCCGGCACCGGCACCGGCGCCGGTCCGGTGCCGACCGGGGCGGCCTGTGCTGTTCCGCGCCGGTCTTGCCGAGGGGGTGGGTGCCGTGCTGGTCGACGGCGAACCGGTAGCCGTGCGGGGAGCGCCATTCGTAGGCGCCGGGGCCGGTCTGCCGCAGGGTCCAGGCGCCGTGGGTCTTGACCCGGTGCGGGAACCGGGACAGCGGCGCGAGGTTGTCCGGCGAGGTCTGCCCGGGCGGGCCGCCGTCGGCGGGCGGGACGTAGGGGATCACGTGTTCCATGTCCTTGGTCCGGGAGGTGTTGGTGCCCCAGGGGGCGATGCAGGCCGGGTTGCGCAGGAGGACCGCGTCCCGCATCGGGGCCGGGGTCTCGTAGCCGTCGACGGGGCGCTGGCCGGCGAGGTCGGCGACCGGGACGACCCGGACGTTGGTGTGGCCGAGGAACTCGATCAGCTGGCCGATGGTGACCGGGCCGACGCCCTCGAACCGGGCCACCCCGGTGTCCGGGCGGCGCAGCGACTCCTCGGACAGGTGGAAGTACAGGGTCGCGTCCGGCAGCAGCCGCCGCGCCGGGATCGGGCGCGGCCGGGTGAACGGCCCCGGAGCACCCGGTGGCCCGCCGGGTGGTCCGCCCGGTGGTCCGCCGCAGGACGGGCACGGCCCCCGCTCCGGCCCCGGCTCGGGTGGTGGGTCGTCGGCGTCGTTCTGCGAGGGGTGCACGTCCGCCTCGCCGACCACCTCCGGGTCATCCGGGTCATCGTCCGCATCAGGCGGGTCGTCCGGGTCGTCCGCGGCACCGCCGTGCTCGCCGTCCCCGGTCGACTGCCCGGTCGACTGCCCGGTCGACTGCCCGGTCGAGCCCGACTGTCCGGTCGAGCGCCGGCGTCCGGTCGAGCCCGACTCCCCGGCTGGCGTCGGGGGTGGGGTCGGCGTGGGCGCCGTCGGTGGGGTCGTCGGGGGCGTCGGTGCCCGGCCAGGGGTGGGTCCGGGCGGCGGCGGCGAGGAACGCCTCGGTCTCCTCGAGCATCCGCAGCGCCCGGGCCGGGGTGGCCAGGATCCCGATCGCCTTCGACCGGCGGGCGTCGACGCCGTCGCGGTCCCCGCGCAGGTAGAGGATCTGCGCGATCCGGTCGGCCATCGCCACGAACAAGATCACGTCGCCGGCGTTGGCCCGGGCGACCAGGGTCTTCAGGCCGTGCTCGGTGGACTGGCCGGTGCGCACGAACCGGGCCGCGGCGGCGGCCTTGCGGCGGGCCTCGGCCTGGTCCGGGTCGGCCTCGATGATCTTGGCCGCGACCAGCTCCTTGAACCGGCCCCAGGGCAGCGCGCCCAGGTACGGGGTGGTCGCCGCGTCCACGAACCGGGCCCGGTCGGCGTCCAGGCCGGCCTCGGCGCACATCCGGGCCACCAGCCGCGCCTGCCACACCCGGGGCAGCCGCCCGGCCGTCCCGACCGGCCCGGAGCCGCCAGCCGTCACCGCCGTCAGCGGCGGCGTGCCCAGCAGCCGACGCGGCGGCGCGCGTCAGCGGCGGAGGCATCGGCGGTGGGCTCGGCGGAGGCCTCGGCGGTGGGCTCGGTGGTGTCCGTGCCGGCGGAGCCGTTGCCGCCCGGGGCACCCGGGGCGCCTGAGGCGCCCGGTGCGCCGGCGTCGCCGGTGCTGGCGGGGAGGGCCCGGCCCAGGGCGGCCCACAGCAGCGGGTGCCGGTGCCGGACGTTCAACGCGTCCCGGACCAGCGTGGCCGCGGCGACGTAGCCCATGCCCAGGTGCACGCCGAGCTCCATCGGCGCGAACTCCGCGACCAGCGGGGTGCCGTCCGCGCCGAGCTGCCGGCCCCGCTCGCTGCCGCGCGGGTTCCGCCGCCCGCGGCGACGCCGGGCCCGGCGCTCGTCCTCGACCGCCTCGCCCGGGTGCAGGTCCGCCCAGTGCGCGGCCAGGAAGAACTCCGCCACCTCCGCCGCGACCAGCGCCGCCCGGGCCCGGTCCAGGGCGACACAGGCCGCGTCCCCGTCCAGGTCGGCGATCGCCGCGGTGTCCAACATGAGTCGAACATACGTGCGAGCACCGACATTTCGGGAGAGTGGGCCAGACCAGTCCAAAGGACCCGAGCATCAGCGCCCCGGACACAGCCGAGATGAACTCCGGGAGCAAGTGCGACGCCAGGAGGCGGCCCAACGCCGCTCACCCAGCCCATGCGTCTGAAGGCTCTCCGCGGCAGCGAACAGGTGGCGAGGGCCTCAGCCTTCCCTCGACTCGGTGGTCACCAGACGACCTAGGTAGACGAACGCCGCCAGCACGCCGAGCACGACGATGAGCACCGGGAGCCACAGCACCAGCAGCAGCATCAGCAGGGTGCGCGGGTCGGTGACCACCAGGACAAGTCGGTCAGCGAACAGTAGTTCCATGTCAGGCCTCACCGGCAGGGGGACCAAGTCGGGGCTGCTACGCACGGACAACGGCCCCTGGCCAACGCAGACACTGCTAGATCAACACGTCTCCGGGTGGTTCGGCTCATCCGAGGCGGATGATTTCCACACGTCACCACCGTGGCGGCGCCTCAGGAGATGAGCGGCTCGCTGCGCCCGCCGGTGGCGAACTGGGTCCGGTAGAGGTCGGCGTAGAGGCCGCCCTCGGAGATGAGCTCGTCGTGGGTTCCCGAGGCGACGATGCGGCCGTCGTCGACCACGAGGATGAGGTCCGCGTTCCGGACGGTGGAGAGCCGGTGAGCGATCACCAGGGAGGTCCTGCCCTCGAGCGCAAGGTCGAGGGCTCGCTGCACCGCGGTCTCGGACTCCGAGTCGAGGTGTGCGGTCGCCTCGTCGAGGACGACGATGCCAGGCGCCTTGAGCAGCAGGCGGGCGATGGCGAGGCGCTGGCGCTCGCCACCCGAGAGCCGGTAGCCCCGGTCGCCGACGACGGTGTCGAGACCGTCCGGGAGGGACGCCACGAGGTTCCGCACCTGGGCAGCACCGAGCGCCTCCCAGATCTCCTCGTCCGTGGCCCCCGGCTTGGCGTACTGCAGGTTGGCGCGGATCGTGTCGTGGAACATGTGGGCGTCCTGGGTCACGTACCCGACGGCGTCCTCGAGCGACTGCAGGGTCACGTCGCGGACGTCCTGCCCGGCAACGCGTACGGCGCCCGCCGACACGTCGTACAAGCGCGCGACGAGATGGGTGATCGTCGTCTTGCCGGCACCGGACGGACCGACCAGAGCGACCATCTGTCCGGGCAGCGCGGTGAACGAGACGTCCTTGAGCACGGGCCCGTGGTCGCGGGTCTCCTGACGTGCGACGGTCTCGAGGCTCGCCAAGGAGACCTCGTCCGCACGGGGGTAGGTGAAGGCGACGTGCTCGAACTCGATGCTGGCCGCGTCACGGGTCAGCGCGACCGCGTCCGGCCGCTCCTGGATCATCGACGGCAGGTCGAGGACCTCGAAGACCCGCTCGAAGCTGACCAGCGCGGTCATCACGTCCACCCGCACGTTCGAGAGGCCCTGCAGCGGCCCGAGGAGACGCATGAGCAGCGTGGCGAGGGCAAGGAGCGTGCCGACGCTGAGCGCCCCGCTGATCGCGAGGTTGCCGCCGACGCCGTACACCAGCGCGGTGGCCAGGGCCGGGATGAGCATCAGGCTCGCGCCGAACACCCGTGTGACGAAGGCGATCCGGACACCGAGGTCACGGACGTAGGCTGCCTTCTCGGAGAACGTCTGGTCCTCCTCGTCCCGCCGGCCGAACAGCTTGAGCAAGAGCGCACCGCCGACGTTGAACCGCTCGGTCATGTTGTTGCCGAGGTCGGCGTTGCCCTGCATCTGGTCGCGGGTCAGCCCGGCGAGCTTCGTACCGACCCACCGGGACGCCAGCAGCAGCACCGGGAACAGCAACAGGCACAGCACGGTGACCTGCCAGCTCAGCGCCAGCATCGTGATCCCGACGACCACCACGCTGATCGAGTTGGAGACCGTGCTCGAGAGCGTCGAGGTGAACGCCCTCTGTGCTCCGATCACGTCGTTGTTGAGGCGGGACACCAGCGCGCCGGTCTGGGTCCTCGTGAAGAACGCCAGCGACATGCGCTGCACATGGGCGAACACCTGCGTGCGCAGGTCGTAGATCAGGCCCTCCCCCACCCTGGACGAGAGGTAGCCCTGCCCGAGCGTCAGAAGCGCGCTGAAGATCGCGACCGCGGCCATCACCAAGGCGAGGACGGTGACCAGCCCGCTGTTCCCCTTGAGAATGCCGTCGTCGACGATGCGTCTCACCAGCAGCGGCGTCACCACGACCATCGAGGCGTCGACGACCACGAGGCCGAGGAAGATCGCGATGAGTCGGCGGTGGGGCTTCGCGAACCCGACCACGCGCCGCAGCGTCTCGCGCGCGAGCTTCTGGCGCGCGACGCTGCGGTCCGTGCGCAGGTTGCGCCAGGCCGGGCCCATGCCCGTGTGCATCGACAACGGACGTCTCTCCGATCCCGCCCGGCTTCCCGGGCGCTGGTCCTACTCCCCCATCAACGAAGCGAGCTCGCGGAACCGGCGTACCTGAGCCTGCCGTTCCAGCCGCCGTTGGTCCTCGAGGTCGAGCACACGGGCGCTCTGGAGCAGAGCCTTGGTCTCCGACACCGCGCCGTACAGCGGAGCCGTCAGTGCGGCAACGAGGTCGTCGACGCTCTGCTGGAGCTCCGCGCGAGGTACGACGACCGTGGCCAGCCCGATCTCGTACGCCTCATCAGCGCCCACCGACCGCGCGGTCGCACAGAGCTCCAGGGCCCGTGAGTACCCAACCAGCTCGACCAGCGGCTTTGTTCCCGTGAGGTCCGGGACGAGGCCGAGCATCGGCTCCCGCATCGAGAAGGAAGCATCGTCCGCGACCACCCGGAGGTCGCAGGACAGCGCGAGCTGGAAGCCTGCGCCGATGGCGTGCCCCTGGACGGCGGCGATCGAGACGATGTCGCTGCGACGCAGCCAGGTGAAGCCCTCCTGGTAGGCGCCGATGGTGTCCGCGAGCTCGCCGTCGGGCATGTCGAGCAGCGACAGCAGCGAGGACTCGCCCTCGATCCCCTGCGGCGTGAGCATCCGCCGGTCGAGACCTGACGAGAAGCTGTCCCCCGCGCCGCGGACGACCACCACGCGGGTCCCGGGCGCGAGACGCCGCGCCGATCGCCCGGAGAGCGATCCAGGTCGCGGGCGTCTGGGAGTTCTTCGTGGCAGGCCGGTCGAGGGTGATCGTCGTGACGATCCCGTTGACCTCGAGCCGTAGTCCGGCGCGCTCGAGGACCTCGGGGTCGATGTCTGTGGCAGTCATGGCCGAAGCCTAGGCCAGCGCCACGAGGTCGGCGTACTCCTCGTTCCAGAGGTCCTCGACGCCGTCCGGGAGGATCAGCACCCGGTCCGGCTCGAGCGCCCGCACGGCGCCCTCGTCGTGCGTGACGAGGATGATCGCCCCTTCGTACGTGCGGATCGCGGCGAGCACCTCCTCGCGGGACGCCGGGTCGAGGTTGTTCGTCGGCTCGTCGAGCAGGAGCACGTTGGCGCTCGAGACGACCAGGATCGCCAGCGCCAGCCGGGTCTTCTCGCCGCCCGAGAGGACGCCGGCAGGCTTCGTGGCGTCGTCGCCGCTGAACAGGAACGAACCGAGGACGCTGCGCGCCTCGGTGTCGGTGAGCTGCGGCGCCGCCGTACGAAGGTTCTCCAGCACGGTGCGGCTGGTGTCGAGGGTCTCGTGCTCCTGCGCGTAGTACCCCAGCTTCAGGCCGTGGCCGGGGTGCACCTTGCCGGTGTCGGCCGCGTCGACGCCGGCGAGGATCCGCAGCAGTGTCGTCTTGCCGGCACCGTTGAGCCCGAGGATGACGACGCGGCTGCCCTTGTCGATGGCCAGGTCGACGTCGGTGAAGACCTCGAGCGAGCCATAGGACTTCGAGAGCTCCGCCGCGGTGAGCGGGGTCTTGCCACAGGGAGCCGGCGAGGGGAACTTGATCCGGGCAACGCGGTCGGACTTGCGCTCGGCCTCGATGCCCTCCATCAGCCGCTCGGCGCGCTTCATCATCGACTGTGCGGCCTGTGCCTTGGTGGCCTTCGCGCGCATCTTGTTGGCCTGGTCCATCAGCGTGCTGGCCTTGCGCTCGGCGTTCATCCGCTCACGCTTGCGTCGCCGCTCGTCGGTCTCCCGCTGGGTCAGGTACGCCTTCCAGCCCATGTTGTAGACGTCGATCTCGCCCCGGTTGGCGTCGAGGTGCAGCACCTTGTTCACGCACGCCTCGAGCAGCCCCACGTCGTGGCTGATCACGATCAGCCCACCCTTGTGCGACCGCAGGAACTCGCGCAGCCAGACGATCGAGTCGGCGTCGAGGTGGTTGGTCGGCTCGTCGAGGAGCAGCGTCTCGGCCCCGGAGAACAGGATGCGCGCGAGCTCCACGCGCCGTCGCTGGCCGCCCGAGAGAGTGCGCAGCGGCTGCTTCAGGATCCGGTCCTCGATGCCGAGGCTGGACGCGATCTGTGCGGCCTCGGCCTCAGCGCCGTAGCCACCGCCGGCGTGGAGCTCGGCGTCGGCCCGCTCGTACCGCTTCATGCCCCGGTCGCGGGTGGCCGGGTCGCCCGACGCCATGTCGGCCTCCGCCTCCCGCAGCCGCCGGACCACGTCGTCGAGGCCACGGGCGCTGAGGATCCGGTCCTTCGCGATCACCTCGGGGTCGCCGGTGCGCGGGTCCTGCGGGAGGTAGCCGACGCTGCCCGACGCGGTCACCCTCCCGGAAGCGGGAAGGGCCTCTCCGGCGAGGATCCTGGTCAGCGTGGTCTTGCCGGCGCCGTTGCGGCCGACGAGACCGACCTTGTCACCGGAGGCGACACGGAAGCTCACGTTCTCCATGAGCAGGCGCGCGCCCGCGCGGACCTCGAGCTGGTGGGCAGTGATCATGGAAGCGCTTACCTCGACGGGATCTGGGAACATCTGGGCCAGGACAGGGGTGGTGTCCGGCTCAATCCGTCGCGCACCTCACGTGACTAGTCTACGAGACAGCACCAGGCAGTCCCGCGTCGGTCCCGGGCCATGCTGGGGCCGCGGACCGACGTACGGAAGGAACAACCATGCGCTTCAACCCCAAGGCCCGCCTGGACACCAGCCAGGTCCAGAACCGTCGCGGCAGCGGCGGGGGCGGTGGCGGCGGCTTCGGGTTCCCCGTCGGAGGCGGCGGTGGCGGCATGAAGGTCGGCGGCGGGATCGGCGGGATCCTCATCCTGGTGCTGATCGTCGTGCTGTCGCAGTACCTCGGCGGCGGAGGAGGAGGACTTCCGGCCGGCCCGGCCAGCGACAGCGGTCCGGTCTCCACGGACAGCCAGGAGCTCTCGCACTGCAAGACCGGCGCCGACGCGAACAAGGACCCCGACTGCGCCAGGGTGGGCATGGTCAACAGCATCCAGTCGTACTGGGCACAGGCTCTCCCCCAGCAGAGCAACCGTGAGTACGCCGAGGCCGACACCGTGATCTTCTCCACCCAGGTCAGCACCGGCTGCGGCAACGCCACCTCCGACGTCGGGCCGTTCTACTGCCCCGCCGACAAACACGTGTACCTCGACACCACCTTCTTCAAGGACATGCTCGAGGGCCAGCTCGGCGGCCAGGGTGGCGACTTCGCGGAGGCCTACGTCCTCGCGCACGAGTACGGCCATCACGTCCAGGACCTGCTCGGCACGATGGGCCGGGTCCGGACCCAGCAGGGCGCGGCAAGCGACGCGGTCCGGCTCGAGCTCCAGGCCGACTGCTACGCCGGCATGTGGGCCAAGCACGCCACCGAGGCGCAGGACGCGAACGGCCAGGTATTCATCGAGAACCTCACCCAGCAGGACATCGAGGAGGCGCTCGACTCCGCACGCGCGGTCGGCGACGACCGGATCCAGCAGCGCACCTCGGGCCGGGTGAACCCTGACGCGTGGACCCACGGGTCGGCGGAGGAGCGGATGCGCTGGTTCACCACCGGCCGCGAGCAGGGCAGCCTGCGAGCCTGCGACACCTTCTCCGCCCGCCGGCTCTGACCCGGTCCGCGCCGCGGACCGTTACCGGGCGTGGAGTCCGGTTCTCCTAGACTCGAGTCGTCGCCTGTCCCGAAGAGAGGGTCCGCCGTGGCCGCAAACCTGTCATCCAGCCCCGCACGCAACGCCGCCCTGGTGGCGGTCTTCGCCGGCTTCGTCGCGGCACTCGGCGCCGTGCCCGCCTTCCAGCCCCCTGGCTTCAGCGTGCCCATCACCGCCCAGTCCCTCGGGGTCATGCTGGCGGGTGCGATCCTCGGCGCTCGCCGGGGCTTCGCGTCCCTTGCGCTGTTCCTGGTCCTGGTGGCCGTGGGCCTTCCGCTTCTCGCGGGCGGACGCGGCGGGCTCGGCGTCTTCTTCACCCCCTCGGTCGGCTTCCTCCTGGCGTGGCCCGTGGCCGCCTTCGTGATCGGCTGGCTCACCGAGCGGGGTGGTTCGCCGTACCGCCTGCCCTGGGGTGTCATGGCCAACGTGGTCGGCGGCATCGTCGTCCTCTACGCCGCCGGCATCGCGGGGATCGCCGCGGTGGCGCACATCTCCGTAGGCGCCGCGGCGATCTCCACCTGGATCTTCATCCCGGGCGACCTCGTCAAGGCGGTCCTGGCCGCGGTCATCGCACGGGGCGTCCACGCCGCCTACCCCGGGCTGATCGCCGCCCGTCGCTCACGCTCGAAGGAGACCTCGGCTGTCTGACCGAGCCGTGGACGTCGCGGCTGCACCGGACCCGGTGCAGGCCGTGATCACCGCGCACCACCGCGGCGACCTGGTCGCGCTTCGCACGTCGGGGACCTCCGGTGCTGCGCGGTCGGTGGTGCGTACGACGGACTCCTGGTTCGACTCGTTCGAGCACGTCACAAGGCTGCTCGACCTGGAGCCGGCCTCCCGGGTCTGGGTGCCGGGACCGCTCTCGGCCACGATGAACCTCTTCGCAGCCGTCCACGCGAGGCATCTCGGTGCGACGGTGCAGCCCTCTGCGTCCGGGGCGACCCACGCCGTGCTCTCCCCGGCCGCCCTCTCACGCGCCATCGCGCAGGACACCGACCTGGCCGGCGTTCACGTGCTCGTGGCCGGCGACCGGCTCACCCCTCGCCTGCACGACGCCACGCTCTGGCCCATGGCTCTGGCCGGGTCAGCCACTACTACGGGGCCGCGGAGCTCTCCTTCGTGGCCTGGGGGTCGCACGCCGAGGACCTGCGGCCGTTCCCCGGCGTCGAGGTGGAGTGCCGGGGCGCCGTGGTCTGGGTCCGCTCCCCCTACGTCTGCCGCGGGTACGACGGTCCCGACGGCCCCCTGACCTGGGACCCGGACGGCTGGGCCACCGTCGGCGACCGCGGCAGTCTCGAGGACGGCTGCCTCCGCGTCGACGGGCGCGGCAGCGACACCGTGGTGACCGCCGGGGCCACCGTCCTGGTCGCCGACGTCGAGGCGGCGCTCGAGCGTGCCACCGGCCGCAGGGTCGTCGTCGTAGGCCTCCCCCACCCGGACCTCGGGCAGGTGCTGTGTGCTGTCACGCCCGAGGTGGGCAGCCTGGACGCGCTTCGCCGGAGCGCCAGGGAGCTGCTCGACCCGGCGCAGCGGCCTCGCCGCTGGTTCGAGTTGGCGGACCTGCCGCTGACCCCGGCAGGCAAGGTCGACCGGGACCGCCTCACCACCTCGTTGCTCTCGGGCGTCGTTCGATGACCGGCCCCGTCGTGGTCGGCGCCCTGCGGACCCCGATCGGCACGGCCGGGCAGTCGCTCGCCGGGGTCGACGCCGCCTCCCTCGCCGCCCCTGTCCTCCGACGCCTGGCCGACGACCTCCCCGACCTACCTGTCGAGGAGGTGGTGCTCGGCAACTGCATGGGCCCTGGCGGCGACGTCGCTCGCGTCGCGGCCCTGGCCGCCGGACTGCCTGTGGCGGTTCCGGGGCTGACCGTGGACCGGCAGTGCGGCAGCGGTCTCGCGGCGATCACGACGGCGGCCGCGCTGGTCCGCGAGACACCGGGACTGGTCCTCGCCGGCGGCACCGAGTCCGTCTCCACCGCGCCCTGGCGGTTCTGGCCACCGTCGCCGGGACAGGAGCCGCAGCGCTACGAACGCGCGCCCTTCGCCCCCGCCGAGCTCGGTGACCCCGACATGGGCCTCGCCGCGGACCTGCTCGCGGCCGAGCGCGGCGTCTCGCGGGAGCGCCAGGACAGCTATGCCGCGCAGTCCCACACTCGTGCATATGCGACCCAGCAGGCCGGCGGCTTCGACGAGGAGGTCGTCCCGGTCGGTGGCGTCGACCGCGACGACCGCCCCCGCCCCGGTATGACCGTCGAGCGGCTGGCCCGGCTCCGGCCGACCTTCCGGCCCGACGGCACCGTCACCGCCGGCAACTCCTGCGGGGTCAACGACGGCGCCGCGGCGGTGGCGGTCGTCGACGGCGACACGCACGAGCGGCTCGGCTCTCCCGGGCCTGCGCATCCTCGCCACGGCGACGGCCGGCGTCGACCCGAACCGCCCGGGCATCGGCATCGTGCCGGCCGTCGCGAACCGCCCTCGACCGTGCCGGGGTCTGGCTCGAGGAGGTCGACGTGGTCGAGCTCAACGAGGCGTTCGCCGGCCAGGTGCTCGCCTGCTGCGACGAGCTCGGCCTCGACCCGGCGCGGGTGTGTCCCCAGGGCGGCGCGCTCGCGCTGGGTCATCCCTGGGGCGCGTCAGGGGCGGTGCTCGTCGTACGCCTGTTCAGCCAGCTGGTCCGCCAGGGCCGCGGCCGCTACGGGCTTGCAGCGATCGCGGTCGGCGGCGGCCAGGGAGTCGCTCTGGTGGTCGAACGATGCCGCTGATCGAGGTCTCGGGGGTCACCCACGCCTACGGCGACGGACCGACCCGCCGCGTCGTCCTGCGTGACGTCTCGGTCACCCTGTCCGAGCAGCGCGTCGGCATCATCGGCGCGAACGGCTCGGGGAAGTCGACCTTCGTCCGCCTGCTCAACGGCCTGGTCCAACCCACCGAAGGTGCCGTGCGGGTCGACGGGCTCGACACCCGCAAGGACGGCCGGGAGGTCCGTCGCCGCGTGGGCTTCTGCTTCACGGACCCGGACGCCCAGATCGTCATGCCGACGGTCGCCGAGGACGTGGCCTTCGGCCTGCGGCGGCGCGGTCTGAGCAAGGCCGAGATCGCTGCGAAGGTCCGTTCGGCCCTGGAGACCTACGGCCTGGGCGGGCACGCCGACCACCCGGCACACCTGCTCTCGGGCGGCCAGAAGCAGCTGCTCGCACTCTCCTCGGTGCTCGTCACCGACCCGGCGGTTCTCGTGCTCGACGAGCCGACGACGCTGCTCGACCTTCGCAACGCCGCCGTCGTGGACCGGGTGGTCCGCGACCTTCCCCACCAGGTCGTGCTGGTCACCCACCACCTCGACCTGCTCGAGGACTTCGAGCGCGTGCTGGTCTTCGACGAGGCCCGGCTGGTGTACGACGGCAAGCCGGACGCGGCCGTGCAGTGCTACCGGGAGCTGATGAGTTGAGCACTCTCGGCCTCTACGTCCCCGGCACCTCCCCCGTGCATCGCACGCCGGCCGGCGCCAAGCTGCTGCTGATGCTCGCCGCCGGCGCCGGCTCGGTGTTGCTGGACCACGCGTGGCAGGTGGGGGTCGCCGTCCTGGTCGCCCTGGCCGGGTACCTCGTCGCCCACCTGCCTCTGCGGATGGCACTCCAGCAGGTGCGGCCGCTGTTCTGGGTCGTCGGCCTGGTCGCGGTGTTCCACCTCGTCGTCAACGGCTGGGAGCGCGCGGTGGTCTTCGCAGGCGTGATCGTGACGCTGGTGCTCCTCGCGGCCCTCGTCACGCTCACCACGCGCACCACGGAGATGGTGGACGCCATCGTCCGCGGGGCCAAGCCGCTGCGCCGCGTCGGCGTGCAGCCGGAGCGGGTGGGCCTGCTCCTCGCCCTCGGGATCCGCTCCGTGCCCGTCGTCGTGGGGTTGGCCGAGGAGGTCCGCGACGCCCAGCGTGCCCGTGGGCTCACGGCGAGCCCTCGTGCCTTCGCGGTCCCGTTGATCGTGCGGTCGCTGCGCCACGCCGACGCCCTCGGCGACGCGCTGGTCGCGCGCGGCGTCGACGACTGACCGGTCTCAGCCGGCGTCGGTCACCGTCACCGCCACCGACCAGGCGTCGGCGACCGCCTGGTCCAGGACCGCTCTGCGGGGGTCCGGAACGGCGAGCCACGGTCCTACCCGTCGGGCCGCGACCTGAGCCATCCGGGGGTCGGACAGCACCGCCTCCACGGCGCTCCGGTCGCCCCCGCACACCAGCGCGTCGACGCCACCGGACTCGGTGACGAGGATGCGGTGGGCGTGGTCGGCAGCGGCCTCGTAGGCCTGCCGCGCCTGGTTGTCCCGGCGCCGGGCGAAGCGCTGCTGGCTCTGGCCCCCGGCCTTGGTGCGGCCCTGCACGTGCCGCTGCCCCACCTTCGTCAGCGCCGGACGGGGAGACGTGCCCGCTGCGACGGCGAAGCCACCCTTGCGGACCAGGAGCAGGCCCCACTCCACCTCGTGCTCCGCCGCCTCGCGGAGCGCCACGACGTCGGCCGGACCGTCGTACCCCCGGGCGAACGGAAGGGCCGCCTCGGCGACTGCTCCGTCGGGAGCGATCGCCACGAGGCGGCCCTCACGCACTGCCAGCTCGGGTCCGCCGTGGCGGGTCCCGAAGTTCTCGAACCACCGCACGAGGCGCTCGACAGGCACGAGCACCGTGCGGGTGTCGCTCACCTCAGACGTTGAAGCCGAGGGCGCGCAGCATCTCGCGGCCGTCGTCGGTGATCTTGTCCGGGCCCCACGGCGGCATCCAGACCCAGTTGATGGCCACGTCGTTGACGAGTCCCTCGAGGGCCTGCTCGGTCTGGTCGGTGATCACGTCGGTCAGCGGACACGCCGCCGAGGTGAGCGTCATGTCGATGACAGCGTTGCTGCCCTCGTCGAGGTGCACGCCGTAGACGAGTCCGAGGTCGACGACGTTGATGCCGAGCTCGGGGTCGACGACGTCCTTCATCGCCTCGGTGACGTCGTCCACGGTCACCGTCGAGGTGCCCGCGGCACCGGCGAGGTCGACCTCGGGGAGGTCGCTGGTGTCGGTGTGGTCGGTCATGCTTGCTCCTTCGGTTCGGTCGCGAGGACCCGAGATGTCGCGTCCTTCCACGCCATCCATGACAGTAGTGCGCACTTCACTCTCGCCGGGAACTTGGCCACGCCGGCGAAGGCGATGCCGTCCTCGAGCACGTCCTCGTCCGGTTCGACGGTCCCCCGGCCCTGCATGAGGGTCTGGAACACCTCCTGCACCGACATCGCCTCGGTGACGGACTTGCCGATGAGCAGGTCGGTCATCACCGACGTCGCGGCCTGGCTGATCGAGCAGCCCTCCGCGTCGTACGAGATGTCCTCGACCACGGCGTTCTCCCCGCTGCCGGACAGGTGCACGCGCAGGGTGATCTCGTCACCGCACGTGGGGTTGACGTGGTGGACCTCGGCTTCGTAGGGCTCACGGAGGCCTGAGTTCAGCGGGTTCTTGTAGTGGTCCAGGATGATCTCCTGGTACAGCGAGTCAAGGTCCTGCGTCATGTCTCAGTCCACCCGGAAGTACTTCTTGGTGTACTCCAACCCCTCGATCAGCGTGTCGATCTCCGCGGGCGTCGTGTAGAGGTACGACGACGCCCGGGTCGAGCTCTGCACGCCGAAGCGCTTGTGCGCAGGCTTGGCGCAGTGGTGTCCGGCTCGCACCGCGATCCCGCGTGAGTCGAGCACCTGGCTCACGTCGTGGGGGTGGATCCCCTCGATCTCGAAGGAGATCGCCCCGCCGCGGTGCTGGGCGTGCAACGGCCCGAGCACGCTGAGCCCGCCGACCGTCGACAGCCCCTCGAGCGCGTAGGCGGTGATCGCCTCCTCGTGCGCCCGGACCTTGTCCATCCCGATCGCCGACAGGTAGTCGACGGCCGCGCCGAGCCCGACCGCCTCCACGATCGGTGGCGTCCCCGCCTCGAACTTGTGCGGGATGCCGGCGTACGTCGACCGCTCCATCGACACGGTCGCGATCATCTCGCCACCGCCGAGGAACGGAGGCAGCTGCTCCAGCAGCTCCCGCCTGCCCCAGAGCACGCCGATCCCCGTGGGGCCGACCACCTTGTGGCCGGTGAAGGCCAGGAAGTCGGCGCCGGCCTCTACTACGTCGACGGGCATCTGCGGCACCGCCTGGGACGCGTCGACCACGACGACCGCGCCGACCTCGTGTGCCCGGTCGGCGATCTGGCGCACGGGGTTGACCGTGCCGAGCATGTTCGAGACCCAGGTCAGCGAGACGACCTTGGTGCGCTCGTTGATCAGCTCGTCGATGTTCGACAGGTCGAGCCGGCCGTCGTCGGTGATGCCGAACCAGCGAAGCGTGGCGCCCTTCCGCTCGGTCAGCAGCTGCCACGGCACGATGTTCGAGTGGTGCTCCATCTCGGTGATGAGCACCTCGTCGCCCTCACCGATCTCGAGCGGGCCGCGGGCCCACGCCATCGTGTTGGCGACGAGGTTGAGCGCCTCGGAGGCGTTCTTGGTGAAGATCACCTCGTCGCGCGACGGCGCGTTGATGAACGCCGCGACCTTGTCCCGGGACTCCTCGAAGGCCGCCGACGACTCCGCGCCGAGCTGGTGCATGGCGCGGGCGACGTTCGAGTTGTGCCTCTCGAGGTGGTCGACCATCGCGTCGATGACCACCTGCGGCTTCTGCGAGGTGTTGGCGCTGTCGAGGTAGACCAACGGCATCCCGTCGGCCAGCGTGCGCGACAGGATCGGGAAGTCCGCCCGGATCAGGTCGAGCCCGTCCAGCAGACCGGGCAATGCCCGGTTCGCCGAGACGGAGGCGGAAGAGGTCATCAGGCCGTTGCACCTGCCTTGACGTACTTGTCGTAGCCCTCGGCCTCGAGCTGCTCGGCGAGCTCCGGGCCGCCCTCCTCGGCGATCCGGCCGTTGACGAACACGTGCACGAAGTCGGGCTTGATGTAGCGCAGGATGCGCGTGTAGTGCGTGATCAGGAGGACCCCTCGGTCGCCCTGCGCACGGAACCGGTTCACCCCCTCGGAGACGATCCTGAGGGCGTCGATGTCGAGGCCGGAGTCGGTCTCGTCGAGGACGGCGACCTTCGGGTTGAGCAGCTCGAGCTGGACGATCTCGTGGCGCTTCTTCTCACCGCCGGAGAAGCCCTCGTTGACGTTGCGCTGCGCCATCCCGGTGTCCATCGAGACCCGCTCCATGGCGGCGTTGACGTCCTTGATCCAGGTGCGAAGCTTCGGCGCCTCGCCGTCGATCGCGGTCTTGGCGGTGCGCAGGAAGTTCGCGACCGAGACGCCCGGGACCTCGACGGGGTACTGCATCGCGAGGAAGAGACCCGCACGCGCACGCTCGTCCACGCTCATCGACAGCACGTCGACCCCGTCGAGGGTCACCGAACCGCTCGTGACGGTGTACTTCGGGTGGCCCGCGATGGAGTAGGCCAGCGTGGACTTGCCCGAGCCGTTCGGCCCCATGATCGCGTGGGTCTCGCCGTCGCGGATCACGAGGTCGACGCCCTTGAGGATCTCCTTGGGGCCGTTCTCGGTGTCGACGCTGACGTGCAGGTCGCGGATTTCAAGGTTCGGCATTGTCTCTTCGTTTCCTATCGTCTTCGGGCTCAGTAGGGGCTGTGTACGTCGACCAGGACGTCGTCGCCCTCGACCCGTACCGGGTAGATGGCGACCGGCTCGGTCGCGGGCAGGTTGGTGGGCTTGCCGGTGCGCAGGTCGAACATCGACCCGTGCAGCCAGCACTCGATCTGGCTGCCCTCGACCTCGCCCTCGGACAGCGGGATCGCGGCGTGCGAGCACTCGTCGTAGACGGCGTACCAGTCGTCACCGTCGCGCACCACGGCCACGGCGACGTCGTCGATCGAGACGGCGATCGCCGTGCCGGGCTCGACGTCGCTGGTCGCGCAGGCTCGGACGAAGCTCATGCAGACACCGCCGAGGTCGGGTTGGCGCCGACGTTCTTCTCGAGCTCCGCCTCGACCGTGGCCAGGAGCCGCTCCTCGATCGCGGGGACACCGATCTTCTTGATGATGTCGGCGAAGAAGCCGTGCACCACCAGGCGACGGGCCTCGTCCTCGGCGATCCCGCGGGACTGCAGGTAGAACAGCTGCTGGTCGTCGAAGCGGCCGGTCGTCGAGGCGTGGCCGGCGCCCTCGATCTCGCCGGTCTCGATCTCGAGGTTCGGGACCGAGTCGGCGCGGCAGCCGTCGGTGAGCACGAGGTTCCGGTTGGACTCGTAGGTCTCGATGCCCTCGGCGACCTTGCGGATCAGCACGTCGCCGATCCAGACCGCGTGCGCGCCCTCGCCCTGCAAGGCGCCCTTGTAGTCGACGTTGCTGCGGGTCTTCGGAGCGTTGTGGTCCACGAACAGCCGGTGCTCGAGGTGCTGGCCGGCGTCGGCGAAGTACAGACCGAGCAGCTCGGCCTCGCCGCCCGGTCCGTCGTACGCCACGGAGGTGTTCATCCGGACCAGGTCGCCACCGAACGAGACGGCCACGTGACGGAACGTTGCGTCGCGGCCCACCTTGGCGTGGTGGTGGGTGTGGTGCACCGCGTCGTCGGCCCAGTCCGCAATGGCGACGACCGTGAGGTGCGCACCGTCGCCGACGACGATCTCGACGTTCTCCGCGAGCGTCGCGGAGCCTTCGTAGCGCAGCACGACCGTTGACTTGCTGTGCGGCTCGGCGGTGACCACCGTGTGGCCGGCGGTCGCGCCCTCGAGCCCCTTGCCCGTGAGGGTGACCACCACGGGGGCGTCGAACTCGGTGTCGCGGGGGACGGTGACCGCCCACCGCACGCCCGCCGCGTTCCAGGCGCGGGCGCTGACCCGGTCGTTGGGCACGAAGCCGCTCGAGCCCAGGACCGGGCTCCCGGCGTCGAGCCGCTCGACCCGCACACCCTCGGGCGCGTCGGCCTCCGCCTCCACGGTGAGCCCGGACAGGTCGGCGTCGGTGTGCAGCCCACGCAGCCGCTTCAACGGCGTGAAGCGCCAGACCTCCTCGCGTCCGGTCGGGACCTCGAAGAAGTCCACGTCGAACGACCCCTCCGGGTGCAGGTGGCTCGCGACCTTGTCGCTCGTCTCCACGGCACCCGCCACGTTGGGCGTGTCAGTAACAGTCACAGTTCGTCTCGTCCTCAGTCACATTCGGTCTTCGGGTCATTGGTTCGTTCGGCGGGCGGCGGCCCTGCGGGCGGCCGGAGCGAGGGAGCCTGCGGGAGCGTCAAAGGGCTTGGCCGCGGCGGCGCCGTACCCAGCCCGACCCCTGCAGAAGCGTGGCGCCGACGCGCCGCCCAGCGACCGCGGGCTTCCGCGCGCAGGCCGCCGGGCCTGCGGCGCCCAACAGCAGATCCGTCAGCCCACCGCACCTTCCATCTGCAGCTCGATCAGCCGGTTCAGCTCCAGCGCGTACTCCATCGGCAGCTCCTTCGCGATCGGCTCCACGAACCCGCGGACGATCATCGCCATCGCCTCGTCCTCCTCCATGCCCCGGCTCATGAGGTAGAAGAGCTGGTCGTCGCTGACCTTCGAGACGGTCGCCTCGTGGGCCATCGACACGTCGTCCTCGCGGACGTCGACGTAGGGGTAGGTGTCGGAGCGGCTGATCTGGTCGACCAGGAGCGCGTCGCACTTCACGATGCTGGCGGAGTGCTCGGCGCCCTCGTTGACCTGCACGAGACCGCGGTACGACGTACGCCCACCGCCTCGGGCCACCGACTTGGAGATGATCGAGCTCGACGTGTTCGGCGCGGCGTGCACCATCTTGGCGCCGGCGTCCTGGTGCTGGCCCTCGCCCGCGAACGCGATGGAGAGGGTCTCGCCCTTGGCGTGCTCGCCCATCAGGTAGACGGCGGGGTACTTCATGGTCAGCTTCGACCCGATGTTGCCGTCGACCCACTCCATGGTGGCGCCGGCCTCGCAGGTCGCACGCTTGGTGACCAGGTTGTACACGTTGTTCGACCAGTTCTGGATGGTCGTGTAGCGGCAGCGGCCGCCCTTCTTCACGATGATCTCGACGACCGCGGAGTGCAGCGAGTCCGAGCTGTAGATCGGCGCGGTGCAGCCCTCGACGTAGTGCACGTAGGCGTCCTCGTCGACGATGATCAGCGTCCGCTCGAACTGGCCCATGTTCTCGGTGTTGATCCGGAAGTAGGCCTGCAGCGGGATGTCCACGTGGACGCCCTTGGGCACGTAGATGAACGAGCCGCCGGACCACACCGAGGTGTTCAGCGCGGCGAACTTGTTGTCGCCGACCGGGATGACGGTGCCGAAGTACTCCTTGAAGAGCTCCTCGTGCTCCTTCAGCGCGGTGTCGGTGTCGACGAAGATGACGCCCTGCTCCTCGAGGTCCTCGCGGATCTTGTGGTAGACGACCTCGGACTCGTACTGCGCGGCCACACCGGAGACGAGGCGCTGCTTCTCCGCCTCGGGGATGCCGAGCTTGTCGTAGGTGTTCTTGATGTCCTCGGGCAGGTCGTCCCAGGTCGCCGCCTGCTTCTCGGTGGACCGGACGAAGTACTTGATGTTGTCGAAGTCGATCGTGTCGAGCTCGCCGCCCCACGTGGGCATGGGCTTGCGGTCGAAGAGCTTGAGCCCCTTCAGCCGCAGGTCGAGCATCCACTTCGGCTCGCTCTTCTTCTCCGAGATGTCACGTACGACCTCCTCGTTGAGGCCTCGCTTCGCGACAGCGCCGGCGTCGTCGCGGTCGGCCCAGCCGAACTCGTAACGGCCGATGCCCTCGAGCTCGGGATTGCGCTGGTCGATCGTGGTCATCTACTCAACCTCTCGTGTGACGAGACAGACGTACGGACAGGCGTGCTGGAGAACTTCGGGTTGGCGCCGGTCGGCTGTTCGACCGGTCCGGCCGGGATGCAGGTCGTGCACACCCCGTCGCCGTGGGCGATGGTCGCCAGCCGCTGGACGTGGCGGCCGAGGAGCCGACTGATCACCTCGGTCTCGGCCTCGCAGAGCTGCGGGAACTCGTGGGCGACGTGGGCCACCGGGCAGTGCTGCTGGCACAGCTGCTCCCCCACGGGGCCCTCGCGGACCGATGCAGCGTAGCCGCCCTCGGTCAGGGCCTCCGCGACCGCCTCGGCAGCGCTGAGACCGGGCTTGCGGGCGAGCACCTGCTGATAGTCGGCTTCGAGGCCGGCCACCCTGCGGCGGGCGAACTCCTTGACCGCGGCCTCGCCTCCGGTCTCGGCGAGGAAGCGCAGCGCCTGGGCCGCGAGGTCGTCGTACTGCTGGTCGAACCGGTCGCGACCGGCCTCCGTCAGCGCGAACGCCTTCGCCGGACGGCCCCGCCCGCGGACTCCGTTGGTGCGCGGCTCGCGAGCCTCCACGGCCCCTTCGGCCATGAGGTGGTCGAGGTGGCGGCGAACTGCCGCGGGGGTGAGGTCGAGCCGCTCGGCGAGCGCGGCGGCAGTGCTCGGTCCGTTCTCGAGGATCGAGCGAGCCACCCGCTCACGGGTCGGTGCGTCCCCGCTGTGCGGGGACTCGATGGTCGTGGCTTCGATTTCCACAACACCAGTGTGCCGTTATTACGGGCCAGGGTTCAACTAAGGCTGCCCTTACCCGGCCGGTCGGTGTCGGATCGATCACCCGGACGAGGGAAGTGAGGCGCCGAAACCTAGAATCCAGGAGTGCCCTTCCCCTCCCCCGGACCGTCCTCGCCCGTGGATGCCCACGACGGGCCGGCGGTCGTCGTCGAGAACCTGAGCATGAGGTACGGCGACACCCTCGCCGTCAACGGCCTCTCGCTCGAGGTCGCCCGGCGCAGCATCACCGCCGTCCTCGGACCCAACGGGGCCGGCAAGACCACGACGCTGGAGACCTGTGAGGGGTACCGCCGGCCGCAGCAGGGCTCGGTGCGGGTTCTCGGCATGGACCCCCAGGCCGACCGTCGGGCACTGCTTCCGCGCATCGGCGTGATGCTCCAGAACGGCGGAGCGTGGTCCGGGGTCCGCGCCGTCGAGATGCTCCGGCACATCGCCACGCTGCACGCGCACCCGCTCGACGTCGACATGCTCGTCGAACGGCTCGGGCTCGGCTCGTGCGGGCGGACGCCGTACCGACGACTCTCCGGCGGGCAGCAGCAGCGGCTCGCGCTCGCGATGGCCGTGGTCGGCCGGCCGGAGCTGGTGTTCGTCGACGAGCCGACGGCAGGCATGGACCCACAGGCGCGGCGGGCCACCTGGGAGCTGCTCGAGGAGATGCGCCGCGACGGGGTCACGATCGTGCTGACCACTCACTACATGGACGAGGCCGAGCGGCTGGCGGACACCATCCACGTCATCGACCACGGCCGGCTGATCGCGTCCGGCACCCCGTCCGAGCTCACCCGGGGCGCTGGGGACAGCACGATCCGGCTCGTCGTGACCGAACCGTTCCCGCCCGGCGCACCGCTCTCCCTCCAGGAGGCGCTCGGACCGAGGACGAAGGTGCACGCGATCAACGAGCAGAGCCTGCTGATCTCCGGACCCGCGGACGCCTCCACGCTGGCGACCGTGTCGGCCTGGTGCGAGCGGCACGGCGTGCTCCCGGAGTCGCTGTCGCTGGGACAGCGCACTCTCGAGGACGTCTTTCTGCAGCTGACCGGACGGGAGCTCACGACATGACGACCTCGCCGCAGGCGCAGGAGTCCGGCACCTTCACGCCGCGCCCCGGCGCCGCGCCACTGGCCACCCAGGTCATCGCGCAGACCCGGATGGAGACCAAGCTGCTGCTGCGCAACGGCGAGCAGCTCCTCCTCGCGGTGGTGATCCCGGTCATCGTCCTCGTGGGCGGCGTCCTCGCTGCCGAGCACGTCGGGCTCCACTTCCCCGCCGGCGCCGTGGACACCCTGACGCCCGGCGTGCTGGCGCTCGGCGTGATGTCCACGAGCTTCACCTCGCTCGCGATCGCGACCGGGTTCGAACGGAGGTACGGCGTGCTCAAGCGGCTCGGTGCGTCGCCGCTGCCGCGTTCGGGGCTGCTGATGGGCAAGGTCGGGTCGCTGCTCGCCGTGGAGGCGCTGCAGGTCGTCGTGATCGGAGCTGTCGCGACGCTCCTCGGCTGGTCCCCCTCGCCCGGCGTCCTCGGCGTGACGGCCGCCGTGGCGGTGGTGCTGCTCGGCACCGCGGCGTTCGCGTCCCTCGGCCTGCTGCTCGCGGGGGCACTCCGCGCGGAAGCCACCCTCGCGGCGGCCAATCTGGTCTACCTGCTGCTGATGGCCGGCGGCGCGGTGGTGATCCCGTCCTCGGACTACGGCGCGTTCGGGTCCTTCGTCGAGCTGCTGCCCTCGGGCGCGCTGGGCAACGGCATGCGCGCCGCCCTGATGGACGGTGCGGTGCCCGTCGTACCCCTTCTCGTGCTGGCCGTGTGGGCCGCAGTCGGAACCGTGCTGACCTCGAGGACGTTCAAGTGGGAGTGACCCTGCAGAACCCGCCGACCACCAGGCCACCCGCGGCCTGGGCGCAGCGCTGGATGCACCCGCTCGCGGTGAGCAGCCTCGTGGTCAACATCGTGATCGTGGTCACCGGCGGCGTGGTGCGGCTCACCGCATCAGGGCTCGGCTGCCCGACCTGGCCGAGATGCACCGACAAGTCCTTCGTCCCGCACCAGGAGCTCGGGCTCCACGGCGCGATCGAGTTCGGCAACCGCATGGTCACCTTCCTGCTGGCTGCCGTGGCGATCGCGACGTTCGTGGCGGCGCTGAGGTACGGCCGAAGGTCCGTCGTACGCCTGTCGGTCGTGCTCGCGCTCGGCGTCCCGGCCCAGGCCCTCGTCGGCGGAGTGACCGTTCTCACCGACCTCAACCCGTGGATCGTCGCCTTCCACCTGCTCGTCTCGATGGCCATGATCGGCGTCTCCGTGCTGCTCCTCCGCCGTCTGCGCGAAGGCGACGGGCCCCCTGTACCGACCGTTCCGGGGGCGCTGGTCTGGCTGGTGCGCACCACGTTCGCGGCCGGCTGGGCCGTGCTCTACCTCGGGACCGTGGTCACGGGAAGCGGTCCGCACGCAGGCGACATCGACGCCCCTCGCAACGGCCTGGACCCGGCCGCGCTGAGCCAGCTCCACACCGACGCGGTCTTCCTGCTCGTGGGCCTCACGATCGGCTCGCTCTACGCCCTGCGTGCCTCAGGTGCGCCCGAGAGGGCGGTGCGCGCCGCCGGGGCGCTGCTGGTCGTCGAGCTCGCCCAGGGGCTGGTCGGCTTCGTGCAGTACTTCTCAGGACTGCCTGTCGTGCTCGTCGGCTTCCACCTGCTGGGGTCCGCACTCGTGTCCGCGGCCCTCGCGTGGCTGCTCGTCGGGGTCCGCGACCGTCCCGCCGTCTGAGCATCGACTTCCCAAGGGCTGTGGACGCATCCCACGCGGTATGCCGCTTGTAGACAGTCCATAACCCCGCGTTACAAGGGGGTGGCGGCCTCGCGGCCTGGCCTCATGCTCAGCGGGTCAGGAGTGGGTCGAGGGCCACCGCGACGAAGAGCAGGGAGAGGTACATGTTCGACCAGTGGAAGAGCCGCATCGGCTTCACGTCGCTGAGGTTGTCGCTGCGCGAGGCGCGAACCAGCATCAGGTGCGCCTCCACGAGGAAGAACCCGCCGAGCACCGCCGCCGCGGCCGGGTAGAACCAGCCGGTGCCGGCCACCGGCCAGAGCAGCAGCGACGTGGCGACCATCACGTAGGAGTAGAGCACGATCTGCCGGGCGACCGACCGGGCCGGCGCCACGACGGGGAGCATCGGCACGTCGACCTTGGCGTAGTCCTCGCGGTAGCGCAGCGCCAGCGCCCAGGTGTGCGGGGGTGTCCAGAAGAACACCACGAGGAACAGGATCACCGGCGCCCAGGCGAGCTCGTTGGTGACCGCGGTCCAGCCGATCAGCGCCGGGAAGCAGCCGGCCAGGCCGCCCCAGACGATGTTCTGCGTGGTGCGGCGCTTGAGCACCATCGTGTAGACGAGGACGTAGAAGGCGTTCGCGACGAGCGCCAGGACCGCCGAGAGCCAGTTGACGAAGAAGCCGAGCACGAGCGTCGAGGCGACCGCGAGTGCGAGGCCGAAGACCGTGGCGGCCCCCGCGCTCACGATGTGCCGGGGAAGCGCGCGGCGTCGCGTGCGTCGCATCTGCTCGTCGATGTCGCGGTCGTACACGCAGTTCAGCGCGCTCGCGCTCCCGGCCGAGAGCGTCCCTCCGATGACCGTCGCGACCACGAGACCGAGCCCGGGCACGCCCCGGTCGGCGAAGAACATGACCGGCACGGTGGTGAGGAGGAGCAGCTCGATGACCCGCGGCTTCATGAGGCCGACGTACGCCGCGATCACGTCACGGGGCCTCGCGCGGCCCGTCTCCGGCGTCTGCGTGGAGACGTGGGGATGGACGGCCGTCACGAAAACCTCGAGTTCGACGATTACAGGGAAGCCCTCAGGCTCCGCCCGAGTCTAGTGGGCAACCACCCGATACGACTCATCGGGCGGCCCGGGCAGGATGTGCATCTGCTCACCCGTCCTGAGTAGGCTCGTGGCGGATCCCGTACTGCCCTCGAGAGGAACACCCGCACGTGAGCACTGGCCGCAGCCCCCTGGAATGGACCGACCTGGACCGGCGGGCGGTGGACACGGCTCGGGTCCTCGCCATGGACGCCGTGCAGAAGGTCGGCAACGGCCACCCCGGCACGGCGATGGCGCTGGCTCCGGTCGCGTACACGCTGTTCCAGAAGCGGATGCGTCACAGCCCCGCCAACCCGAGCTGGAGCGCGCGCGACCGGTTCGTGCTCTCAGCGGGACACAGCAGCATCACGCTCTACACCCAGCTGTTCCTCGCCGGCTTCGGCGTCGAGCTCGAGGACCTCGAGTCGCTTCGCACCTGGGGCAGCAAGACGCCCGGGCACCCGGAGTACGGCCACACCGCCGGTGTCGAGACGACCACCGGACCGCTCGGTCAGGGCGTGGCCAACGCGGTCGGCATGGCCATGGCCGCCCGGCGCGAGCGGGGCCTGCTCGACCCCGACGCCGCTGAGGGACAGAGCCCGTTCGACCACCACATCTACGCGATCTGCAGCGACGGCGACCTCGAGGAGGGCGTCAGCGCCGAGGCCTCGTCGCTCGCCGGCCACCAGCAGCTCGGCAACCTGACCCTGATCTACGACGACAACGACATCTCGATCGAGGGCGATACCGACATCGCGTTCAGCGAGGACGTCGCGAAGCGCTACGAGGCCTACGGCTGGCACGTGCAGACCGTGGACTGGACCAACGGCGGCAAGGAGTACGTCGAGGACGTCGACGCCCTCTGGGCAGCCCTCGACGCCGCCGAGGAGGCCACGGAGCAGCCGAGCATGATCGTCCTCAAGACGGTCATCGCCTGGCCCGCCCCCAACGCCCAGAACACCGGCGCCTCGCACGGGTCCGCCCTCGGCGAGGAGGAGGTCGCGGCGACCAAGAAGATCCTCGACTTCGACCCGGCGCAGACGTTCGAGGTCTCCGACGAGGTGCTCGAGCACACCCGTGGCGCGGTTGCACGCGGCAAGGCTGCCGAAGCGGCCTGGCAGGAGACGTTCGAGGCCTGGGCGAAGGCCAACCCGGAGCGAAAGGCGCTGCTCGACCGCATGCAGACCCGCACCCTGCCCGAGGGCTGGGCCGACACGCTGCCGACGTTCGACGCGGACCCCAAGGGCGTCGCCACCCGCAAGGCCTCCGGAGGCGTGCTCTCCGCGATCGCCCCGGTGCTCCCCGAGCTGTGGGGCGGCTCCGCCGACCTGGCCGAGTCCAACAACACCACCCCGAAGGGCGCGGACTCGTTCATCCCTGAGAAGCGCTCGACCGAGGACTTCGCGGGCAACAAGTACGGCCGGGTGCTCCACTTCGGCATCCGCGAGCACGCCATGGGCGCGATCATGAACGGCATCACCCTGCACGGCGGCACCCGCGTGTACGGCGGCACGTTCCTGGTCTTCTCCGACTACATGCGCCCGGCCGTGCGTCTGGCGGCGCTCATGCAGCTGCCCGTGACCTACGTGTGGACCCATGACTCCATCGGCCTCGGCGAGGACGGCCCCACGCACCAGCCGGTGGAGCACCTCGCCGCCCTGCGTGCGATCCCCGGACTCGACGTGGTCCGTCCCGCTGACGCCAACGAGACCGTTGCCGCCTGGCGGACGATCCTCGAGCACGGCGACCGCCCGGCGGGCCTCGCGCTGACCCGTCAGAACGTCCCCACGTTCCCCCGCGGCACGGACGCCGACGGCGAGCGGTGGGGAAGCACGGAGGACGTGAGCAAGGGCGGCTACGTCCTCCTCGACGCCGAGGGGGGTACGCCGGACGTGGTGCTCGTGGCCACCGGCTCCGAGGTGCAGCTGGCCGTCGCGGCCCGCACCGCGCTCGCCGAGAAGGGTGTCTCCGCCCGCGTGGTGTCGATGCCGTGCCGTGAGTGGTTCGACGCCCAGGAGCAGTCCTACCGCGACAGCGTGATCCCGCCGATCGTCAAGGCCCGGGTCAGCGTCGAGGCCGGCGTGGCCCAGGGCTGGCGCGAGGTCGTGGGCGACCACGGCCGGATCGTCTCTCTCGAGCATTTCGGCGCCTCGGCCGACTACGCCACGATCTTCCGGCAGTTCGGCATCACCGCGGAGGCCGTCGTCCTGGCCGCCGAGGAGAGTATCCGGGCAGCCAACGGGTAACGCCCGACGGGGACCAGAGCACAGCAGCACAGACGAAAACCTGAAGAATGCCAACCGGGAGGAACCGATGTCCGAACGACTCAAGGCACTAGCGGAGGCGGGGGTCTCCATCTGGCTCGACGACCTCTCCCGGGAGCGGATCGAGACCGGCAACCTGGCCGAGATGGTGCAGAACCGCTCGGTGGTGGGTGTCACGACCAACCCGACCATCTTCGCCGCGGCGCTCAGCAACGGTGAGCGGTACGACGACCAGGTCCGGCAGCTCGCCGAGGCCGGTGCCGGCGCCGACGACGCGGTGTTCGAGCTGACCACCCACGACGTCCGCCAGGCCTGCGACCTCCTGCTCGACACCTGGAAGCAGACCGACGGCGTCGACGGCCGGGTCTCGATCGAGGTGCCGCCGGGGCTCGCTGCGGACACCGAGGGCACGATCGCCGCGGCCAGGAAGCTCTGGTCGGCCGTCGACCGGCCCAACCTGCTGGTCAAGATCCCGGCGACCACCGAGGGCGCGCCGGCGATCTCGACCGTCCTCGCCGAGGGCATCAACGTGAACGTGACGCTGATCTTCGGTCTCGAGCGCTACAAGGCCGTGATGAACGCGTACGCCGAGGGGCTCGAGCGCGCTCAGGCCAACGGCATCGACCTCTCGACCATCCACTCGGTCGCGTCGTTCTTCGTCAGCCGCGTCGACACCGAGGTGGACAAGCGGATCGACGCCGGGGCCGAGGGCGTCGACGACCTCAAGGGCAGGTCCGGGATCGCGAACGCCCGCCTGGCCTACCAGGAGTTCGAGGAGTTCTTCAGCAGCGACCGCTTCGTCGCCCTCAAGCAGCGTGGCGCCCGGGAGCAGCGGCCGCTGTGGGCCTCGACGGGCGTGAAGAACCCCGACTACTCCGACACGATGTACGTCACCGAACTGGTCGTCCGCAACACCGTGAACACGATGCCGGAGAAGACCATGGATGCCTTCGCCGACCACGGCGAGGTCCACGGCGACCGGATCACCACGATGTACGACGACGCGCGGCAGGTCATGGACCGGCTCGAGGCCGCGGGGATCCACTACGACGACGTGATCGCGACTCTCGAGCGCGAGGGCGTCGAGAAGTTCGTCGCATCGTGGGACGAGCTCGTCGACACGGTCCGCACCAGCCTCGAGGGTGCTGGCAAGTGAGCGAGGCGCTGGAGGTCGCGGCCACTGGTGCCGCAGCGGACGCGGTCTCGTCCTGGGTCCCGAAGCTGGTCAGCGAGCAGTTCGCGAGCCGCCTCTTCGACGGCGACTCCACGTTGTGGGGCGACGCTGCCCAGGCCGAGGCGGCGGTCCGTCTCGGCTGGGTCGGACTGCACCGGACGTCCCGCCCGCTCCTGGGCGCGATCGCCGCACTGCGCAGCGAGCTGGCGGACGAGGGCATCGACCACGTCGCCCTGTGCGGCATGGGCGGCTCCTCCCTGGCGCCGGAGGTGATCTGCGCGACCCACGGGGTCGAGCTGACCGTCGTGGACTCCTCCCACCCCGACCAGGTCCGCGCCGCGATCGGCGACCGGCTCCCGAGCACCGTTGCGGTCGTCTCGAGCAAGTCGGGGTCGACCGTCGAGACCGACTCGCAGCGCCGGGCGTTCGAGGAGGCGTTCCGCTCCGCCGGCCTCGACCCGACCCGCCACATCGTCGTCGTCACCGACCCGGGCAGCCCGCTCGACCAGCAGTCCCGTGACGCCGGCTACCGCGTGATCAACGCTGACCCGAACGTCGGCGGGCGCTACTCCGCGCTCACCGCGTTCGGCCTGGTGCCGAGCGGTCTGGCCGGCGCGGACATCGAGGCGCTGCTCGACGACGCCGACACGGTCGCCGACCTGCTGGCAGCCGACGACGACGCGAACCCCGCGTTGCGCCTCGGCGCAGCCCTCGCCGGCGGCGAGCCGCTTCGTGACAAGCTCGTCCTCGTCGACGAGGGCTCCGGCCTGGTCGGCTTCCCCGACTGGGCCGAGCAGCTCGTCGCCGAGAGCACCGGCAAGGACGGCACCGGGCTCCTGCCGGTCGTCGTCGCCGACACCACGGCCCCGGAGGTCACGCTCCCGCCGCCGGACGTGACGGTCGTCCGCCTGACCGGCGACACCGACCGCGCCGACGAGCCGGCGAGCGACGCCGAGGCAGGCGCGACCGACCGGGCGACCGTCGGGGCGGATGTCTGGGTGAGCGGAGGCCTCGGGGCGCAGATGCTGCTCTGGGAGGCGGCCACCGCCGTCGCCGGGCGGATCCTCGGCATCGACCCGTTCAACCAGCCCGACGTGGAGAGCGCGAAGAAGGCGGCCCGGTCCCTGCTCGAGGGGACACCCGACCAGGAGCCCGCACTCCTCACCGACGGCTCGGTCGAGGTCCGGGCTCCCGGCGACAGCTCCTGGCTGCAAGGGGCCGGCGACCTCCGTGCCGCTGTCGAGGCTCTGCTGTCGCAGCTCGACGAGGAGCGCGGCTACGTCGCGGTCATGGCCTACCTGGACCGTCCGGCCCTTCCCGAGCTCGAGGACGTCCGCCGTACGCTCGCGGTCCGCACCCGGCGTCCGGTCACCTTCGGCTGGGGGCCGCGCTTTCTGCACTCGACCGGGCAGTTCCACAAGGGCGGCCCTCCGGTCGGCGTGTTCATCCAGATCACCGACGAGCCGCACGAGGACCTTGCCGTGCCAGGACGCGACTTCACCTTCAGCACCCTCGTGGCCGCGCAGGCAGCCGGTGACGCCCGCGTGCTGGCCGACCACGGTCGCCCGGTGCTGCGACTGCACGTGACGGACCACGAGGAGGGACTGCGTCAGGTCATGGAGGCTCTCGCGTGACCCGTGGCCACGACGGGACGGAGGAGGCCCCCGCCAACCCCCTTCGGCAGCCGCAGGACCGCCGGCTGCCGAAGATCGCCGGCCCGTGCAGCCTGGTGATCTTCGGTGTCACCGGCGACCTGGCCCGCAAGAAGCTGATGCCGGCGGTGTACGACCTCGCCAACCGGGGCCTGCTGCCGCCCGGCTTCTCCCTCGTCGGGTTCGCCCGTCGCGACTGGGCCGACCAGGACTTCGCCCAGATCGTGCACGACTCGGTGCGCGCGTACTCACGGACCGAGTTCCGCGAGGAGGTCTGGCAGCAGCTCGCCGAGGGGTTCCGCTTCGTCCCTGGTGACTTCAGCGACGACGAGGCCTTCGACGCACTGCGACGAACGGTGGAGGAGCTCGACAAGGCCCGTGGCACCGGAGGAAACCACGCGTTCTACCTCTCGATCCCCCCGCGGTTCTTCGCCGACGTCATCGGCCAGCTCAAGGAGCACGGGCTCGCCAACCAGGAGGACGACTCGTGGCGGCGCGTGGTCGTGGAGAAGCCGTTCGGGTCCGACCTGCAGACCGCCCGCGAGCTGAACGCCATCATCTCCGAGGTCTTCCCGCCCGAGTCGGTGTTCCGCATCGACCACTACCTCGGCAAGGAGACGGTCCAGAACATCCTGGCGATGCGCTTCTCCAACACCTTGTTCGAGCCGATCTGGAACGCCAACTACGTCGACCACGTCCAGATCACGATGGCCGAGGACATCGGCATCGGCGGGCGCGCCGGCTACTACGACGGCATCGGCGCCGCGCGCGACGTGATCCAGAACCACCTGCTCCAGCTGATGGCGCTGATCGCGATGGAGGAGCCGACCTCGTTCGACGCGCGGAGCCTGCGGCTGGAGAAGCAGAAGGTGCTCGAGTCCGTCGAGCACTCCCGGCGTCTCGACCTCACCACGGCCCGCGGCCAGTACACCGAGGGGTGGGCCGGCGGGGTCAAGGTGCCCGGCTACACGCAGGAGCAGGACATACCGAGCGACTCGCGCACCGAGACGTTCGCGGCGATCAAGCTGAACATCGAGTCCCGCCGCTGGGCCGGCGTGCCGTTCTACCTGCGGGCCGGCAAGCGGCTCGGGCGCCGGGTGACCGAGGTCGCGGTCGTGTTCAAGCGGGCGCCGCACCTGCCGTTCGCCGAGACCGCCACGGAGATGCTGACGCAGAACGCGCTCGTGATCCGCGTGCAGCCCGACGAGGGAGTCACCATGCGCTTCGGTTCGAAGGTGCCCGGGACCGCCATGGAGATCCGCGACGTGACGATGGACTTCGCCTACGGCGGCTCGTTCACCGAGTCGTCCCCGGAGGCCTACGAACGGCTGATCCTCGACGTCCTGCTCGGCGAGCCGCCGCTCTTCCCGCGGCACGAGGAGGTCGAGCTCTCCTGGAAGATCCTCGACCCGATCGTCGACTACTGGGCCGAGCACGGAAAGCCCGACACGTACCCGTCGGGCACCTGGGGCCCACCCTCCGCGGACCAGATGCTGGCCCGTGACGGACGTGCCTGGAGGCGACCGTGATCGAGCTGACCGAGACCACCGCGAGCGCGATCGCCGCCGAGTTCGTCAAAGCCCGGCGCCGCGCCGGAAGCCCGGCCATGGGCATGGTGATGACCCTGGTCTTCGTGGTCGAGGAGGAGGACTCGCAGGACGCGATGCAGGCCGCGCGGACCGCTTCCCGCGAGCACCCGGCCCGCGTCCTCGGCATCATCCTGGGCGACGGCCGCGGAGCCGCCCGGGTCGACGCACAGGTCGGCATCGGCTCCGGCTGGACCGGCGAGTCGGCGATGATCCGGCTCCGTGGCGAGGTGACCAAGCACCCCGAGTCGGTGGTGCTGCCGCTCCTGCTTCCCGACTCCCCCGTCGCCGTCTGGTGGCCCACCAAGGCCCCCGACGACCCGGCCCAGGACCCGCTCGGACGGCTCGCCCGTCGGCGGATCACCGACGCGGCGGCCGTGCCGCGCAACAAGGCCCGGGCGATGCTCACCCAGGCCCACTCGTACGCACCGGGGAACACGGACCTTGCTTGGACCCGGATCACCGGCTGGCGTGCCCTCCTCGCGGCCGCGCTCGACCAGGACCCCGGCAAGGTCACGGCCGCGAGCGTCACCGGCGAGCGGATCAGCCCCAGCGCCGATCTGCTCTCCGCCTGGCTCTCCGACCGTCTCAAGGTGAAGGTCGAGCGGACACACGTCCGAGGGCCCAGGCATCACGGCCGTGGTGCTCGAGGCGAAGAGCGGGCCTGTGAAGATCGTCCGCCACGACGGGCGGCTGGCGACCCTCTCGGTCCCCGGCCAGCCCGACCGGCCGATGGCGCTGAAGCGCCGGGAGATCGCGGAGCTGCTCGCCGAGGAGCTGCGCCACCTCGACCCCGACGACGTGTATGCCGAGACCGTGAAGCGGATGCTCCGTCTGGAGAAGGCCGGAGAGTCGACGCGTAGCAGGGCCCGCGGCGCGAAGTCGGCGTCGTGACCCCGCCGGCCGACCCCGAGGTCGTCGTCCACGAGAGCGACGGCGAGCTGGCCCGCTCGGTCGCGGAGCTCCTGGTGCGGCAGCTGGTCGACCTCCAGCGCGCCGGCGGGGTGCCGTCGGTGGTGCTGACCGGAGGGACGATCGCGTCCGCGATCTACCGGACGGTGCTCGAGGTGCCGGACCACGGGCTCGGTCGACTGGTCGCGCGTGGACTTCTGGTTCGGGGACGAGCGGTTCGTGCCGGCCGACGACGCCGACCGCAACGCCCTGCAGTCACACGAGGCGTTCCTGTCCGCGTTGCCGGTCGACCCGAAGCGGGTGCACGAGATGCCCCCGTCGGACGGTGAGTACGGCGACGACGTGGATGCTGCCGCGGCGGCCTATGCCGAGGAGGTCGACCGCGCGCTGGGTGACGACGGCCGGTTCGACGTACTCCTGCTCGGAGTGGGGCCCGACGGCCACTGCGCGTCGCTCTTCCCCGGCCACGACGAGGTCGACGCCGGCGGGTTCGCCGTCGGGGTGCGGAACTCCCCCAAGCCGCCATCGACACGGATCTCGCTGACCATGGACGTCCTCCGACGGGCGAAGGAGGTCTGGTTCATCGCCGCCGGCGAGGGAAAGGCACAGGCCGTGCGCGACGCACTGGGCGGAGCGGACGTCCACTCCGTGCCGGCTGCCGGACCGCGAGGGCAGCGCCACACGCTCTGGCTGCTCGACAGCGACGCGGCGTCGCTGCTTCCGCCGTCCTAGCGGACGGTCCGACAGCCGGTCCCGACCTGCAGGCTCAGAAGACGATCTCGCCGCGCTTGCGACGGTCACGCAGGCTCTGGATCGCCTCGTCGAGGATGTCGGCGGCCTCCTTGTCGGAGCGGCGCTCCTTCACGTAGGCGAGGTGCGTCTTGTAGGGCTCGATCTTCGGCGGCGGCGGTGGGTTGTCCGAGTCCAGGCTCGCCGGCAGGCCGCACCGGGGGCAGTCCCAGGAGTCCGGGATCTGCGCCTCGACGGCGAACGTGATCACCGACTGGTGCTCACGGGCGCAAAAGTAGACGACGCGCTGACGGGGAGCGGCCTCACCGCGCTCCGCCTCCCCCATGGGTCCTGCGCCGACACGGCTGCCACGAATGGCACTTCCTCCACCTGCCACGCTGAGTACTCCTCGGTCGAGTCGAAGCGGGCGCCGGTCAGGCGCCGCTCTTGAGCAGTAGCCCGAGAGCCACGACGCAGGCGAACCAGATGATGCCCGCGCCGATGGTGATCCGGTCCAGGTTCCGCTCCGCCACGGAGGAGCCTCCCAGGCCGCTCGAGACACCGCCACCGAACATGTCCGACATCCCACCGCCCCGGCCCTTGTGCAACAGGACCAGCAGGATCAGCAGCAGGCTCGACAGGATGAGCAGAATGGTGAAGACGGTAGTCACGGTGGGAAAGCCTAACTCACGCTTGGCCGGTCAGATGACTGGCATGTCGTAAAACCGGCAGATGCCGCCGAACTCGTCGGCCTGCAGGCTGGCTCCGCCGACGAGGCAGCCGTCGACGTCGGCCTTCTCCATGATGCCGCCGACGTTCGCGGCCTTGACCGAGCCGCCGTACAGGACCCGTACCTTGGCGGCCGCCTCCTCGGAGAACGCCTCGGCCACCCGGCCCCGGATCGCCGCGCAGACCTCCTGCGCGTCGTCCGGCGTGGCCACCTCGCCCGTGCCGATCGCCCATACGGGCTCGTACGCGATCACGAGGTCGCCGACCTGCTCGGCGGTGAGACCGGCGAGGGAGCCGTCCACCTGGGCGAGGGTGTACTCGACCTGGCGCCCCTCCTTGCGCACGTCGAGGCCCTCGCCGACGCAGACGATCGGCGTGATGCCTGCGGCGATGGTCTTCTTCGCCTTGGCGTTCACGAGCTCGTCGCTCTCGGCGTGGTACTCGCGGCGCTCGGAGTGCCCCACGACGACGTAGGAGCACCCGAGCTTCGCGAGCATCCCGGCGGAGATCTCCCCCGTGTAGGCGCCGCTGTCGTACTGCGACACGTCCTGGGCGCCGTACTTGATCTTGAGCCGGTCGCCGTCGACGAGCGTCTGCACGGACCGCAGGTCGGTGAACGGCGGGAGCACCGCCACCTCGACCTTGGCGAAGTCGTGCTTCTTGTCCGACAGCGTCCAGGCCAGCTTCTGCACCAGCACCACCGCTTCCTGGTGGTTGAGGTTCATCTTCCAGTTGCCGGCCATGAGGGGCACGCGGGCGCGCCCTGCCTTCGAGTCAGCCACGAGGGTCCTTCTGTGTGATGGGGAGGGTCAGGAGAGTACGTCGACGCCGGGCAGGCTCTTGCCCTCGAGGTACTCCAGGCTCGCGCCGCCGCCGGTCGAGATGTGCCCGAAGGCGGACTCGTCGAACCCGAGCGTGCGCACCGCGGCGGCGGAGTCGCCTCCGCCGACGACGGAGAGGCCGTCGATCTTGGTCAGCGCCTCGGCGACGTCGCGGGTGCCGTCGGCGAACGCCGCGAACTCGAACACGCCCATCGGGCCGTTCCAGAACACGGTGCGGGCGTCGGACAGTGCAGCCGCGAAGGCCTTGCCGGACTCCGGCCCGATGTCGAGCCCGATCTTGTCGGCCGGGATCTGGTCCGCGGGTACGACGGTCGCGGTGGCCGTCGCGTCGCTCGGGAACTCGTCAGCCACCCGGATGTCGGTGGGGAGCATGATCTGCACCCCGGACTCCTCGGCACGACGGAGGTACTCACGACAGGTCTCGACCTGGTCCTCCTCGAGCAGGCTCTTGCCGACCTCGTGGCCCTGGGCCTTGAGGAAGGTGAACACCATGCCGCCGCCGATGAGCAGCCGGTCGGCCTTGCCGAGCAGGTTGTCGATCACGCCGAGCTTGTCGGAGACCTTCGAGCCGCCGAGCACGACCACGTAGGGCCGCTCGGGGTCCTCGGTGAGGCGACGCAGCACGTCGATCTCGGCGGCCACCAGGCCGCCCATGGCGTGCGGCAGCCGCTGCGCCACGTCGTACACCGACGCCTGCTTGCGGTGGACCACACCGAACCCGTCGCTGACGAAGACGTCGGCGAGGTCCGCGAGCCGGTCCGCGAACGCGCCACGGACGGCGTCGTCCTTGCTGGTCTCCCCCTCGTTGAAGCGGACGTTCTCGAGGACCGCCACCTGGCCGTCCTCGAGCGCGTCGACGGTCGCCCTGGCGCTGTCGCCGACCGTGTCGGTGGCGAACGCGACGTCCTGGCCGAGCAGCTCACCGAGCCGGTAGGCCACGGGCGCCAGGGAGTACTTCGGGTCGGGAGATCCCTTCGGCCGACCGAGGTGCGCGGTCACGACGACTCGCGCACCCTTGTCGACCAGCTTCGAGATCGTCGGCACGCTGGCCCTGATCCGCCCGTCATCCGTGATCACGTCGCCGTCGAGCGGCACGTTCAGATCGGAGCGGACCAGGACCCGCTTGCCTCGGAGGTCACCGAGGTCGTCGATGTGCTTCATCGAGTCAGAGGCTCGAACCGACGAAGTTCACCAGGTCCACGAGGCGGTTGGAGTAGCCCCACTCGTTGTCGTACCAGCCGAGGACCTTGACCTGGTTGCCGAAGACCTTGGTCAGCCCGCGTCGAAGATGCACGAGGCCGGGTCGGTGACGATGTCGGAGGAGACGATCGGGTCCTCGGTGTAGGTCAGGAAGCCCTTGAGCGGGCCCTCCTCCGCGGCCGTCTTGACCGCGGCGTTGACCTCGTCGACCGTCGTCTCACGGCCGACCTCGAAGGTGAGGTCGGTCGCCGAGCCGGTCGGCAGCGGGACGCGCATCGCGTAGCCGTCGAGCTTGCCCTTGAGCTCGGGCAGCACCAGGCCGATCGCCTTCGCGGCACCGGTCGAGGTCGGCACCATGTTCAGCGCGGCGGCGCGGGCGCGACGCAGGTCCTTGTGCGGGCGTCCTGGAGGTTCTGGTCGGCGGTGTAGGCGTGGATCGTCGTCATCAGGCCCTTGACGATGCCGAACTCGTCGTTGAGGGCCTTGGCCATCGGCGCGAGGCAGTTGGTGGTGCAGGACGCGTTGGAGATGACGTTGTGCGCGGCTCGGGATCGTAGTCGGTGTGGTTGACACCCATGACGACGGTGATGTCCTCGTTCTTCGCCGGGGCGGAGATGATGACCTTCTTGGCGCCGGCGTCGATGTGGGCCTTGGCCTTGGTCGCGTCTGTGAAGAAGCCGGTGGACTCGAGGACGATGTCGACGCCGAGGTCCTTCCACGGCAGGTTGGCCGGGATCACGCTCCTCGAGGATCTGCGAGCGACCTTGTCGCCGACGGATGCATCGTCGTCGCCGGAGGCCTGCACGTCGGCGTCGAGACGCCCGAGGATCGAGTCGTACTTCAGCAGGTGCGCGAGCGAGGTGTTGTCGTCAGGTCGTTGACGCCGACGATCTCGATGTCGGCGCCCGACGCGTGTACGGCTCGGAAGAAGTTGCGGCCGATGCGGCCGAAGCCGTTGATGCCTACGCGAACAGTCACGGAGGAGACTCCCCTTAGGTCAGCATTCAGTTCAGGGCCACCCCGTCGGGGCGCCACGTCCTCGACCCTACCGCCTGCCAGGAGGCGTCTGAACAGGTCATCCGGCCTACGTGCGAGTAACCGAAGGTCCCGCGTTCGCGGCTTCGACCTACTGCTGCTCGGCGAGCATCTCGGGCGTCAGGCTGGACTCGGTGTCGGGGATCCCGAGCTCCTGGGCGCGCTTGTCGGCCATCGCGAGCAGCCGCCGGATCCGGCCGGCGATGGCGTCCTTGGTCAACGGCGGCTGGTGCAGCTGGCCGAGCTCCTCGAGCGAGGCCTGCTTGTGCTCCAGGCGCAGGTCGCCGGCCATCTTGAGGTGGTCGGGGACCTCCTCGGCGAGGATCTCGAGCGCCCGCTCGACACGAGCACCGGCAGCGACGGCGGCCCTCGCCGACCGGCGCAGGTTGGCGTCGTCGAAGTTCGCGAGGCGGTTCGCGGTGGCCCTGACCTCGCGCCGCATCCGGCGCTCTTCCCACGCCATCAGCGACTCGTGGGCGCCGAGACGCGTGAGCAGGGCCCCGATGGCGTCGCCGTCGCGGATCACCACGCGGTCCACGCCCCGGACCTCGCGGGCCTTCGCGGAGATCCCGAGCCGTCGCGCGGCACCGACCAGGGCCAGTGCGGCCTCCGGACCCGGGCAGGTGACCTCGAGCGCCGACGAGCGACCCGGCTCGGTCAGCGAGCCGTGCGCCAGGAACGCCCCACGCCAGGCGGCGACCGCGTCGCAGCCGGCACCTGAGACGACCTGCGGAGGCAGGCCTCGCACGGGACGGCCACGGCCGTCGAGGAGCCCGGTCTGGCGGGCGAGCGCCTCGCCGTCACGGACCACGCGGACGACATACCGGCTGCCCTTGCGGATGCCGTTGCCGGAGACCATCACCACGTCGGAGGAGTGGCCGTAGATCTCGGCGATGTCCTTGCGAAGCCGCCTCGCCGCTGCGCCGGTGTCGAGCTCGGCCTCGACGACGATGCGTCCGCTCACGATGTGGAGCCCCCCGGCGAACCGGAGCATCGACGACACCTCGGACTTCCGGCAGCAGGACTTGGTGACCGTGGTGTTGGCCAGCTCTGCCTTGACCTGTGCCGTCATCGCCATACGTCCGATCCTGCCACTTTTGGGCCCCTTCTACGAATGTCACTGCCATCGGAGGACAGGTCGACGGGGCCCGGTGCGGCCCCCGTTATCCCTGCTCAGCCGGACGGCGACACCCTATGCCCCGTGCAGGAAGGACGCATAGGCATTGGCCAACTTCACAGGGTCGTGACGCGGGCTTCCGTCGTCCGCGGCGACGTCGGCGACCACGAGGTCGGCCCCGAAGGACGCTGCCGTCGACCGCAGGCTCGCGGCGTCGGTCACGACCCGTTCGTCGGCCAGCACCACGTCGAGCTTCAGGTCGGACGCGTAGCGGCCGAGCACCTCGAGGTGGGCCTCGGCGGAGTAGCCGTCGGTCTCCCCGGTCTGGGGCGCGAGGTTCAAGGTGACCGCACGCCGTGCCGGTGCGGAGACCAGCGCTCGACGCAGGTCGGGCACCAGCAGGTGCGGGATCACGCTGGTGAACCAGGAACCGGGACCCAGCACGATCCAGTCGGCCTTCCCGACCGCCTCCAGGGCCTCCGGGCAGGCCGGCGGGTTCGCGGGTGAGAGGTCGATGGACACCACCTGTCCCGCCGTGGAGGCGACCTCGACCTGGCCGCACACGGTGCTCAGCGCGTCGGGCTCGGACGGGGAGGCCCCCCTCACCTGTGCCTCGATGTCGATCGGCGCGACCGACATGGGCAGCACCGTGCCCTGGGCCCCGAGCAGGCGGGCGACCCAGGCCAGACCGTTGACGTGGTCTCCGAGGAGCTCCCACAGCGCGACGATCAGCAGGTTCCCGACGGCGTGCTCGTGCATCGGCCCGGTGCTGGCGAAGCGGTGCTGCAGCACCCGGGCCCAGGTGTTGCCCCAGTCGTCGTCGCCGCACAGCGCGGCGAGGGCCTGCCGCAGGTCTCCGGGCGGCAGGCAGCCGAACTCCTCGCGGAGCCGTCCCGACGAGCCTCCGTTGTCGGCCACCGTGACGACCGCGGTCACGTGCTCGACCACCCGCCGCAACGCCGACAGCGACGCGGAGAGCCCGTGCCCGCCCCCCAGCGCAACGACGTTGAGCGGCGCATGTGCCGGCACGCTCGGCTCACTCCCGTCCGAGGTCACGGTGCATCGGCCTTGCGTCCATCCCGCGCTCGCGGAGCCGGGCGGCGATCTCCTCGGTCATCGCGACGCTGCGGTGCTTCCCGCCGGTGCAGCCGACGGCGATGGTCATGAACCGCTTGCCCTCGCGCAGGTAGCCCTGCCCCACGGTCTCCACGAGCCCGATGTACTTCTCGAGGAACTCCTTGGCCTCCGGGCGCTCCTTGACGTAGGCCGCCACCTCGCTGTCGCGGCCGGAGAGGTGTCGCAGCTCGGGGACCCAGTGCGGGTTGGGCAGGAACCGCATGTCGGCGACGAGGTCCGCGTCGACCGGGATGCCGTACTTGAAGCCGAAGCTGACGACGGTCACCTTCAGCGAGGTCGTGTGCTCGGTGCCGAAGGCCTCGGCGACCTTCTCGGTGAGCTGGTGGACGTTCAGGTTCGAGGTGTCGATCACGACGTCCGCGTCGCCACGCAGCGAGGCGATCGACTGCCGCTCGCGGCGCAGACCGTCGAGCAGTCGGCCACCCTCCTGCAGCGGGTGCGGTCGTCGCGCTGCCTCCTGTCGGCGGACCAGGACGTCGTCGTTGGCCTCGAGGAAGAGCAAGGTCGTGCGACGGCCGGTCTTGCCCTGGGCCAGCACCTCCTGGAGCGAGCCGAAGAACGAGCCGGAGCGGACGTCGACGACGACCGCGATCGGCTGCAGCTCGCCCTGGGACTCGTCGACCAGGCGGACCACGTCGGGCACCAGCTGTGGCGGCAGGTTGTCCACCACGAAGAAGCCGAGGTCCTCCAGCTCCTTCGCCGCAGTGCTGCGGCCCGCACCGGTCATGCCGGTGACGACGACCAGCTCGCCCCGCTGGGCGGGTCTTTCTCCCATCACGTCTCCTCGATCTCACCTGTCGCGGTGTTCACCGCGACCGTCGGGCGGTGCTGCTCCTCCGAGAGCGCGGCGACGACCGCCTCTGCGGTCCGAGTGCCGAACCCCGGCAGCGTCGCGACCTCCTCCACTGTGGCAGCGCGGAGCCGTTTCAACGAACCGAAGTGCCGCAGCAGCGTCTTGCGACGAACCTCACCCAGGCCCGGGACGCCGTCGAGCGCGCTCTCCACCATGCTCTTCGAGCGCCGCGACCGGTGGTGCGTGATGGCGAAGCGGTGCGCCTCGTCGCGGATCCGCTGCAGGAGGTACAGCCCCTCGCTCGTGCGCGGCAGGATCACCGGGTCCTCCTGGCCGGGCAGCCACACCTCCTCGAGGCGCTTCGCGAGCCCGCACACCGGCACGTCGTCGATGCCGAGCTCGTCGAGGGCCCGCTGGGCCGCCGCGACCTGGGGCGGTCCGCCGTCGACGACGACCAGCCCCGGGACGTAGGCGAACTTGCGCGGCCGGCCGGTCTCCGGGTCGACCAGCATGGGGCCGTCCTCCCCCGCCCCGTCGCCGAGCTCCGGCTCCTGCGCCCTGTCGTCGAGGAGACGGCGGAACCGCCGGGTGATCACCTCGTGCATGGAGGCGACGTCGTTCTGGCCCTCGACGCCTCGGATGACGAACCGGCGGTACTCGCTCTTGCGGGCGAGTCCGTCCTCGAACACCACCATGGAGCCCACGACCTCCGTGCCCTGGAGGTTCGAGATGTCGTAGCACTCGATGCGCAGCGGCGCCGTGGGCAGCTCGAGAGCCAGCTGGATCTCCTCGAGCGCGCGGCTGCGGGTGGTCAGGTCGCTGGCGCGCTTGGTCTTGTGCAGCGCCAGCGCCTGGAGCGCGTTGCGTCCGACGGTCTCCTGGAGCGCCTTCTTGTCTCCGCGCTGCGGCACCCTGACGGCGACCCGGGAACCCCGGAGGCTCGTGAGCCACTCCTCGAGGGCCGGCGCGTCGTCGGGCAGTGCGGGGACGAGGACCTCGCGCGGGATCGCGTCACCGGCCTCGCCGTCGTACAGCTGGAGCAGGAAGCGCTCGACGAGGTCCCCGGTGTCGACGTCCTCGGTCTTGTCGGCCACCCAGCCGCGCTGTCCGCGGATCCGCCCGCCGCGGACGTAGAAGATCTGCACCGCCACCTCGAGCGGGTCGTCGGCGAAGGCGATCACGTCCGCGTCGGTGCCGTCGCCGAGCACCACCTGCTGCTTCTCCATCGCCCGCTTGAGGGCGCCGATGTCGTCGCGCAGCCGCGCGGCACGCTCGAAGTCCATCTCGGCCGACGCGGTGTACATCGCGTTCTCGAGCCGCTTCACGAAGCCGGTGGTCTGCCCGGACATGAAGTCACAGAAGTCCTCGACGATCGCCCGGTGCTGCTCGGCGGTCACGTCACCGACACACGGGGCCGCACACTTGTCGATGTAGCCGAGCAGACAGGGCCGCCCGATCTGCTGGGACCGCTTGAAGACACCGTTGGAGCACGACCGCATGGGGAAGACGCGGAGCAGCAGGTCCACGGTCTCCCGGATGGCCCAGGCGTGGGAGTACGGGCCGAAGTAGCGAACGCCCTTCTTCTTCGCACCGCGGCCGACCATGACCCGCGGGAACTCCTCGTTCACGGTCACCGCGAGCCAGGGGTAGGACTTGTCGTCGCGGTACTTGACGTTGAAGCGCGGGTCGAACTCCTTGATCCAGGAGTACTCCAGCTGCAGCGCCTCCACCTCGGTGTTGACGACCGTCCACTCCACGGATGCGGCGCTCGTGACCATGGTGGCCGTGCGGGGGTGGAGGTTCGCGAGGTCCTGGAAGTACGAGGAGAGGCGGGCGCGGAGGTTCTTCGCCTTCCCGACGTAGACCACTCGACGGTGTGAGTCGCGGAAGCGGTAGACCCCTGGTGATGTCGGGATGGAACCCGGTGCGGGGCGGTAGGTCGACGGGTCTGCCACGCCTCAAACCCTACGTGGTGCCGCAGACAGCCATCCCAGGGCGACCTGACGGTCCTGACGGCGCTCCGGTCAGGCGGCGGCTACGGCACCTCACCCGGCGATGCGCGACCGCGCCGCCTGTGGGCGACGCGGCCCATGGTCAGGACCGCGAGGATCAGTCCCATGACGAGCGGCACTGCCCACGCCGGGAGCCCGGCGTCGCGCGGCGCCTCGCTCGTCAGGCGTGACTCCTGGCGGGAGCACCGCCTCTCCGCCCAGGAGGTCGGCGAGTGCCCGAAGCTCCTGGGCGCCGTACTCCTCGCTCGGCTCGACATGGGAGTTCTCGCTGAACTCGTTCCAGCTGATCACCCCGATCGCGTCCGGATCCGACGAAGCGGCTGAGGACATGGCCGCTCGGAGGGTCTCGCCGCCCTCCCTGGGAATCACCTGTCTGCCACCGATCATCCGTGCGTCGAACCCGGCCGCGGCCGGAGCCAGCCAGAAACCCCCGTCGTCGTGGACGGCGCCGCCGATGGCCTTGAGTCGATCCCGGTGCCATGCACTCCTGGGGTCGGCCGAGGACCAGTAGTAGGCGTCGCCTTCCATCACGGAGGCGGTACGCCGGTACTCCTCGACGCTCTTGGCGGACGCGAGGATGCGGAGCCGGTCGCGAACCCCGGCGGTCGCGCGTCGGAGCTCGGCCAACGTGTACCTCTCCGTGCCCGTGATGACCACGACGGGCTGACCGAAGGCGTCGAAGGCGTTGTCGTCGGCATACGTGTCCGCGAAGGTCTGCAGGTCCGCCGCCACTCTCGACACGGGTAGCGGGTTCCGTTCGAAGTCCAGGCCCTGGTAGACGATCCCGAGCTTGAAGCCGGTTCGGTCCGCGATGCGCACGAGCTGCGACAAGCGGTTCGACAGGTGACCGTCGCCCTTCCACGAGACCAGGAAGCCGTCGAGCCCGGCTGCCTGAGCCATGGCGACGTGTCGTTCGAGCACCACAGGGTCGTCACTGGAGTACCGGCCGAGGAGGGGGTAGTCCTTCTTGGCTCGCTGCCAGGACGTGGGCTGGTACCAGATGTAGTAGTAGGCGAACACCGGTGGGAGCTCCCGCCCCACCGCTTCGGCCCCGAGCCCCGGCGCCACCTGAGCGGCCTCAGCAGGTGAACCGTCGTCGAGGAGGACCACTCCGCTACCGAGGGCCGTGACGGCGACCCCGACGCCGAGGACCCTCGACAGGCGGGACCGGAAGCTCCGGAACAGCCCGCGGAGGCGCTGGCGTCTTCCCACCGCCACGAGCAGGACCGCCACGACCGCGATCGTGGACACGACGAGACCGATGGCCAGGCGCGAGATGACCTCGAGCTCGTAGTGCTCGTCCTTCGAGACGCTCAGCGGCCGGACGAAGGACAGGCCGCCGCCGTAGACGCGAGCGTCGTACTCGCCTCTGGGCAGCCCGTCCACCGCCGCGACGCCGTCCTCGTCGAAAGTCCGCCGGATCACGCGTCCCCCGGGCAGGACCAGCTCGATCCCCTTCCCCGCGAGCGTGCCGAACAGCAGATCACGTCCCAGGAACTGCACGCGGTAGAAGAGCAGAGTGATCCGCCAGTCCCTGTTCCGCTCGGGGAAGTAGACCTGTTGCCCGCGGTTGACGACATCGGCGCCGTCCACGACCACGTCATCGACGCGCCAGGAGATCTCCTTGACGGTCAGTCCTTGCCGGGTCTGCTGGGTGCGGCTCGAGCTGACCCAGACCGGCCGCGTGAGGTCCCGGCCCTTGAGGACCTTCCTCTCCCCGGTGTTGCTCACGAGGGTCAGCGCGGTGACGCGCCCGGTGTCGACCTCACTCCCGCCACGGGTCACGAACGTCCAACGGACGAGCCGTTCGGTACTCAGCCCGATGACGACAGGTCTTCCGTCGAAACCCCTCCCCGGGTCGCCCATGGATGCGGTCGTAGCTCACCCGGCGATCGGGGGCGACGCGGGTCGGTGGGACCTGCAGCCGTCGGTCGAGACCGGTGAAGTGCGAGACCGGAAGCTGTGCCCGTCCGTGCCGGTCCGCGACGGCGACCACTGCCGCCCACAGCCACCCGCGCTCCCGGCGTTGCCGGCACCGTGTCCACGGTCAACGTCCCCGGCTCGGTCACCCTCAGCAGCGCGAGCGGGTTGCTGCGCGGTCGTCAACAGGCCGGCGACGACGAGGGCGGCAGCCACCCTCGTCACCAGCTCGGCCGCCTTCCGCACGGTCACCTGCCGTCTGCGGCCGTACGACGCCGCACCGTCCATGAGCGTGCATAGGCAAGACCGAGCAGAACAGCTGTGAGCAGGCCCGCTCCTGTGTACGCCGCATAGACGGGGGCCGGGTCGGGACGTTCGAGAGCGACCGCGTGCCGCGTCCGCGTGAGCAGCCGCGCGTCCCTCGGCGGGCTGTCGAAGTCGAAGGCACCCATCAGGTTGTTGGCCTGCCGATCCCGGCGCGAGAGCGGCCTGAGGCCCCAGTTCGCCTCGATGAAGGCCGGGATGGAGCTGAACTCGCTCGTGGTGCTGTCGACGTACCCCCGCCTGGCGTAGGGACTGACCAACAGCGCCGGTACCCGGAATCCGAGGCCGAACTTGTCGACGCGCGGCGGACGCACGTGGTCGTACCAGCCGCCCCAGTCGTCGTAGGTCCAGAGGAACGCCGAGGAGTCCCACAGGTCGGAGATCATCAGCGCGTTCACCAGGGACTTCACGAACCTCTCCCCCGACCGGAGGCTCGCGGGTGGGTGCTCGCTGGCCCCCGACGGGACGAGGTAGGAGACCGCGGGCAGGCTCCCGCGGGCCGCGTCCTCGAAGTACTGGTCCATGTCCACGATCCGTGACGAGAACCTCGGGTCCTGGAGGTACCGGTCATAGGCCAGCAGTGGTGCGCGAATGACCTGTGCCGCGCGATCGGGCTCGTCCACGTGGTCGGCGGTTCGGAAGGTGATGGCCGGATCGTAGTTCTGGACGTAGAACTTCCAGTCGACACCGGCCGCGTCGAGTCGGTCGAAGATCGTCGGCAGGTCTCCCCACCCCTGGTCGGGGATGCCGTCCCGCTCGCCCGAAGTGCCGGGACGAGCCGAGACCGCGTACATGTGGGCGGCGACACTGCCCGCGAACGAAGATGCGAAGAACCGGTCGAAGAGCACGTACTCGTCGGCGATGTTCCAGTAGTACGGCAGGTCGCGCTCGTCGTAGTAACCCATGGCGATGGAGCCGTCGATGCCGTTGTGCGAGTTCGACTGCACGAAACCGTCCATCGCGCCGTTGTTGAACTGCCGCCTGAACGCCACCTCTGTCGGTGCCAGGGCGGTGACCGCGCGACCCCCGATGTGGAAGGGCTCGACACACGGTCTCGCGCTGCCTGGCACCCGGGGGATGCAGGTGTCCGCCGGCAGACCGTCGACGCCGGGACGCGTGCCGAAGTAGTTGTCGAACGAGTGGTTCGCCTGGAACAGGAAGACGAAGTGCTCGATCGGCGTCTGGGGCTTCGGTGTCGGAGCTGCGTACGCCGGCGTCAGGTGGAGCGCGAGCAGGCCGGAGGCGAGAAGGACTGCCGCGAGGGTGCGAAGGGTCCGAAGCACCGGGGCTCCGCCTCCGACACGCCTGGTCATGGCCGCACCGCCCACACGACCACGACGGCTTTCCGGCGGCCGTCATGCACTGCGAACTCCCGGTGGACGACGCTGCCGTGGTACCTGCGTGCGTAGGTCAACAGCTTCTCGGAGAAGTGCTGCGATCGTTGCGCCGAGTACACGTCCCACACGACGTACTGCAGATCGCCCTGCCTGAGTCTGGCATCCGGGTTCTTGATCGGCTCGTACGACGGGTTCCGCTTCAGCGGGTTCGGGCTCACCGAGAGGCCGAATGCGCGGCGCTGGCCGTAGAACTGCACGAGGTTGGCCATCGACGGCCCCACCGTCAGGAACACCGCGCCTTCCGGCGTGTGCCGACGCACCCATTGGCCGGCTTCCCGGCCGCCCGCGATGCCACCGCTGCCGGCCAGCGCTGACGCCCCCTGCTGCTTGCCGATGTTGGGCCAGAGCTGAAGGAGCAGGCCGGCGAGGACGGCAACGAGCACCACTGCCCGAGCGGCTCCTCCCGCATGTTGGCCACGAAGTCGGAGCTTCCTCGACAGCTCGGCCCACGGGGCATCGACGAGTCCGCGAGCTGCGAGAAGCGCCACGGCCGGCGCACCCGCCAGGAGGTACTGGAAGCCCTTGACCGGCCAGAGTGTGAACGCGACGAAAGGCACGAGCATCCAGCTCGCCAGAAGGATCTCCCGCCATGCCGGACCACGCCGTGCTCGCCAGACCGCCCACACCGCGAGTGCGAGTACTCCGAGGCCCAGAGCGGTGGGAACGGTCTCGAGGTAGAACGAGAAGGAGTGGTTGGGGCGGCGGACCAGCTGCCATACCAGGTAGGCCTCGGTGCTGCTGTGGTGCCCCGAGAGAGAGACAGAGAGCGGGTGAAGCAGAAAGAGACCCATCGCAACTGCGAAGCCGACAATGCTGGCGATCACCGGCCGTCGAACGCTCGGGGTGAGCGCGAAGAAGGCATAGATCGAACCCACGAGCACGATGCTCGACTCCTTGGTCAGCATGGTGAGCCCGAGCGCAGCACCGGCGGCGACGACCCAGACGAGGCGCCCCTCCTTCACGTACTTCGCGATCCACCACAGCACCAAGGTGGAGAAGAAGACCATCGGGCCGTCGAGGAGTACCTGTCGGGTCACGATGACGTGGTAGGGCATGACCGCGAGCAGTGCGGCGCCGACGAGCCCCACCGACGACGAGTAGAGCTCACGCCCCAGGAGGAACACCACACCCACTGTCGCGACGCCGAACGCTGCGATCAGCACGCGGCCGGCGACATCGTGCTCACCCTCCCTGAAGATCAGCGACAGGAGCATCTGGACGAGCATCGGGTGCGCACGGAAAACGGGGAAGTAGTCGGTGTACAGCGGGTTCCCCGCGAGCGAGGCCCCTTGCCCGGCGTACACAGCCTCGTCACTGTTGAAACCGACCGCGTTGAGGTTGGCCAAACGCACGAGGGCTGCGGCTCCGAGTACGGTGATCAGCGCAACCAGCGTCAGCTGGCTCGGAGCACTCTCACGTCGGCGCCGGTGCCTGATCTGCGGGCGGAACCAACGCGTCGCTTCCTTCTCCCTGCTGATGCCCTGCCATTCCAGCGCATGCTCGGGCGCCAGCGATCCGGCACGGGCCGCCCATTCCTGGGCGGCCGCGCTTTCCCGGACTGCTTCTTCCCGACGCATGCGCTCAGGCTCCGTTCCCGCTCCCGGCGATGAGCCTCGGCAGCTCGTCGGCCCAGCCGAAGCAGTCGGACGCGAGTCGCCTGACCCGGACGCTGGACATCGCAGCCTTCAGCACAGCGCGCTCGCGACGCTGCAGGGACTCGTAGGACTCACCGCGCACCTCGAGGACCGGGGCAAGGTAGCGGTACGGCGGGAAGCCGTAGGCGTCATCCGTGTTCTCCACGAGCTCCTCGACGGCCTGACCGTCCGGTACGTCCTGAAGTGCTGGGGCGCCCCGCTCGATGATGAACATCTCTGACACGTTCGTCCGCGGGATGACGTCGCACGCGACGAGACGGTCGGCGTAGTACTTCGGCGGCGGGACGAACAGCTGCGTGAGCGCGTTCGCCGTCATGATGGGCAGGTTCTGGTCGCCCATCGCCATGCCGACGCTGCGACCGCTCTTGGAGTGCAGGCGACCCTGCAGCCCCAGCAGCCACCATGCCGTCTTGCTGAGGTCGCCGGGGTCGACCGCCCTGAGAGTGTGCGCACTGATGGTCATCGGCTTGGGGAAGGCCTCGGCGCGGCCGTCCGGCCACAGGATCGTCATGTCGTCCGACAGGAACTTCGCCCCGTGCTCCCGGAGCAGCCGGAGGACCGTGCCGGTCTTGCCGGTGTCCGTCTTGGCCGAGAGCATGACGCCCACACCGTTGATCTCGACGCACGCCGAGTGAAGCAGCATGGCGCCCTGCGAGGCGACCATGTAACGGAGCAGGGCTTCGAGGATGTTCGTGTACGCCACGTGCGGGGATCGGGCGAGCAGGGGACTGAGCGTGACGTGGATCCGCTCCTTCATGTCGATGGCGAAGTTCGCCCCCAGACGGCCGAGATGCTCCTCGTACCGCACCCCCGAGGGACCGTAGAAACGGAACAGCCGAGCACGTCCGCGCGGGAGTGACTGCCCCACCTTTCCGACCCGAACCTCGATGTCGAACTCGCGTCCGAGCCAGGGCATCCGGAAGAACTCGAGCTCGGGCAGGCGCACCTCGCTGCCGACCGTCACGATGCCCGCTATCGAGTAACGGAAAGGCAGGTATCCCGTGCCCCGCGGACGGGCCCTCAGGATGCGGTTCGTGGCCGTCCACTCGACCTCGTCCTCGTGCAGGACCCTGACCGGAGCCCGCTGGGGACTCGTCGGTCTGGCCAGCACGGGTGCGTCGTCGACGATCGCGGTGGTCATCTTGTCCGTGTCGCTGCCGCTCGGTCGTGGCCGGCTGATCACCCTGGTAAGGCGCCATCTGTCGCAAGTCGTCCGCGTCGAGATCGGCTCGGAGAAAGCCGTTGGACTGGGGGGCCTTGGTCATGTCATCTCCTGGGTGATGGTGAGTCGTTCTTGAGACTGGAAGCGGACCAGGAAGCCGGCGACCAGGGTCGCGGCTGTGGCGAGCAGGTAGTTCACGCCGAGCACGCCGACGAGGAGCGCCAACGTCGGCAACCGGAGCAGGAGCACCAGATTGCTCATGGCCACAAAACCCGCCCACCGGTGACCGGCCGTGAAGCGCTTCGGACCGACGTACACGAGCCGGTCGGTGAGGAAGAAGTTCCACGTCGAGGAAATCTGTGTCGCAATAGCGGCCGCGACCAAGTAATGGGCGCCTAGCATGGTCGGGTCGGCAAGCGCCCACATAGCCAGCAGATTGACCACGAGGCCCGTTAGTCCGACCCCTGCGAAACCCACCGTGCGGCCGAACCAGTGGTTTCTTCGGAGCGACAGTCTAGAAAAGGAAAGTCTCCCAAGTTGCCGGGCGAAGCGCACCCCCTCTTTGAGTGAAGTCTTGCTCTCCCCGGAATGGCGCTCTGCGAATACGAACGCCACCTCGGCCTTTCTCAGTCCCGGAGTGCGCGCGAGCACCTCGAGCAGGATCTTGAACCCGGCCGGTCGCAAACCGTCGAGGTCGAGTGCGTCCGGGCGTACCGCGAAGAAACCACTCATCGGGTCGGTGATGCCTTTGAGCCGCCGGGGAAAGAAGAGCTTGCTCAGCACGATGGACGCGTCGGACACCAGGACGCGCAGCCAGTTGGAAAGCCCGGCGGTCGAGCCGCCGGCGACGTGACGGCTTGCCACGACCACGTCAGCGCCGGCCGCTCGACCGGTGTCGACAAGCTCTGGCACGAGCTCGGGCGGGTGCTGGAGATCTCCGTCCATGACGACTGCCCAAGGAGCATCAACCCGGCGAAAACCCTCCAGAACTGCCCCGCCCAGGCCGCCGGCGCGGCGACCCGGCGGCCGGTGCAGGAGCTTCACTTCCAGAGAACCGGCGCGGCGCGCCTGCTGGATCACCTGCGGGGTGTCGTCGTCGCTGTCGTCGACGAAGAGCACGGCGGCGGACCGGCCATGCAATGCGGGAGCCAGACGCTCGAGCAGCCGCGGGATGTTGCCGCGCTCGTTACGCGTCGGGACGATGACCGCCAGCTCGCAGCTCAACCGGTCAGACGAGGACGGCACTGACCGCTGCAACGGAATTTCTGGTCGGTCGGGAGCCGGTGTAGCGGCGATGGAGCCATCGACGCCGGGCGGTTCAAGACGAGCGTGTGATGTGCTTCGGATCTCGTTGTCCACAGCTGGACCCCCAGAGCCATGTACTCAGCCTCGGCGCGCCGTAGTCCAAGGCCGCCGCAGACAAGCTTTACGGGTGTTCAAGGCAGACGTGGCCTGTCGCAAGGCACGCTGCACGAATAAACGCGGGCCCTCGAACGGGTCCGGTTCTGTCGAAGATCGCCAAACAAGTAAACGTTTCGTTTCCCTCCTGCGAGAGGCGCCTCGAAAGTGCTTTGTTCGGCTCACGCGGGCGGAGCCGAATCGATTCGCATTCGTAATTAGAGTGGGACGCTGACGACGCGACAGCAGGACTTGAATTGACCGCCGAGAATGCCCGAAATACCGTCCCCCGGCTGGAGGACAGGGACGTTTACAGAACGACCGGCACGCAGAGTGCCGCAGAAAGTCAGCTCACGGTGACCTGATCACCCTCGACGTTTGCCGAGAGTGGCTCGAGCGGCTGCGTAGCGGGACCGTTGACGACGGAACCGTCCTTCACGGAGAAGGCGCTGCCGTGACACGGGCAGGTGATCTTCCCGTCGGTGACTGTCTGGACGATGCAGCCCTGATGCGTGCAGACACCGCTGAAAGCCTTGAACTGCCCCTTGCTGGGCTGGGTCACCACGATCTTCTCGGCAGCAAGGACGGTGCCGCCGCCGACGGGTACGTCGGACGCCGCGACCGTCGTACCGCCTGCGTCCCCTCCGCCCGCGCCGCCCGGCGCCGCCCGAGCCGTCAGACCCGTCCGGGCTCCCGGCGCCGGACTGCGTCGGCGACTGCGAGCCCGAGCCTGACTCGCCGCCGTCCGAGCCACAAGCGGCCGCCAGCGGAAGGGCGATACCCGCGACAGCAGCGCCGCGGATGAGCCCGCGTCGGTCGACGTCACGACCCGCCACAGGATCAACTCGGGACTCGCTGTGCTCCTGCATGGCTCTCCTCGACGGCGGAAATGTTGCGACCACGCTAGCGGCCGACACGACGGCAGCCGCCCCGAAACGCCCCCAAACATGGCTTGGCAGCGCTCCCTGGGCGCCCGCGCTGGGGGAGACGCGGAGCAGTGAGCGCTGCTAGCCACCCCCCGCGAGGTGGGTACTGGGGCACCTCGCGGGTGTCTGCCTTCCGGACGGCAGACCGGGTCCTTCTCATCCCTCCTTCAAGAGATGAAGTGTTTCCTGTCAGCCACCTCCGCGTGCTGCGTAGTGGGCTGCCACCGCCTGGGCGGAGAGGGCATGGGCGTAGACGGCGACCTCGTCGATACTTCCGCGGAAGTAGTTGGTCGCGCTGGCTCCGCTTCGGCCGATGCCGAGGATGGAGGTTGTCGTGTTCAAGGTGCCGGCTCCCGAGGCAGTCGCGACGCGGGTTCCGTTGACGTATATCGCCAGGGTACCCCCGCTCCTGGTCAGGACTAGATGGGTCCACGCGTTCAGGGTCGCGGAACCGGGCGCGGTCACGGCGTATGCGCTGCTTCCGACGAAGACGGTGCCCCGCCACTGTCCCCCGGACGTCATGGCGAGCCGGTACTGCCACACGGAGTAACCGCTGGAACCGCCCTTCTGGACCGCGACACCGCCCTGGACGGCGGTGGGCTTCACCCAGGTCTCCACTGTCAGGTCACCGGTCATGTTCAGTGCTGCCTGGCTCGGCACCGAGACGTATCCCGTCGAGCCGTCGAAGGCCCTCGCCCCGTCCGAGTCGCCGGCGATCGCGCCGCTGGTCGAGGTCACGCCCCCGACAGTCGTCCCCGAGGGCCCGGCCGTGGCCGGGACGCTCGAGCCGGTGCCGCCCATGCGCCAGTACCCGACCGGATTGTCCGCGGTGACCGTCGACTGGTAGCTGCCGGAAGGTGGCGGCGTGCTCCCCACGGTGACGAACCCGGTCTTGGTCGCGGTGTTGCTGCCGGAGCTGTTCGTGGCAGTCAGCGAGACGGTGTAGCTGCCCGACTGCTGGTAGGTATGGCTCGGGTTCTGCGCGGTCGAGGTCGATCCGTCACCGAAGTTCCAGCTCCAGGACGTCGGCGAACCGGTGGACGTGTCGGTGAAGCTCACGTTCAACGGCGCCGGACCCGAGGTGTTGGTCGCGGTGAACGCCGCCGTGGGTGCCTGTGCCTGGGGTGTCCCCAAAGACATGGTGTTGTGGACGTACCGCCCCGTGACCTGGTCGGAGGCGAGGACGACCAGGCCGCTGGTCGCGTTCACGGTCTGCTTGGTCGAGGTGGCGTTGTTGATGTTCTTGTCGCTCGCCAGCTGGATGAAAGGGTTGCCCTTTCCGGAGGTGAAGGAGATGTTGCTCAGCGGCGTGGACTTCTCGTACACCGAACCGCCGGTCTCGGGTCCGGACGCGAACACGCGGAGCCTCCGGTTGGCGGTGTCGACCAGCACGATCGGCCTGGTCAGGCCATCGCTCACGCGGCTGTGCACGTACTGGCGCCAGACGTTGTCGGTGCCGAGCACGAGGATCTTGATCAGTGGCGCGTTCGCGTTGTTCGGAATGTCGTTCTGCGCCGTCTTCGCCGCGACGAACAGCCTCCCGGCGGAGTCGCCCGCGACGCTCTTGATGTTGATGTGGTCGTCGGCCTCGTTGGGGCCTGTGAGGACCTTCTTCGACACCTGCCAGGTGGTCAGGGCCGCCGTGTCGGCGTGGGTCGCGGCGTAGATGGAGTCGTCGTTCTGGTTGCTCCAGACGACGGTCACCTCGCCCTGGTTCGCCACGATCGTCGAGATGTCGTCCGACGAGACGCTCGTGCCGGAGACGGCCGGCGTGAAGGGTGCGCCCCAGGTCTGCCCGCCCGGCTGGCTCACCACGACGCGCACCGTGCTGCTCTGCGTGAAGGTGGCCCAGATGCGGCCGGTGCTGTCCTCGTCGATCACCGCCGCCTCGACCCCACCGGTGTTGATGGTCACCGGGAAGCCGCTGTCGCGGACGTAGGTGCTGCCGTTGTACGTGTACCGGGTCACCTGGATGCCGCTGCTCGTCGTGCTCCCGGAGCTCAGGTGCGAGGCGGTGAAGAGATGCTGACCGTCCCAGAGCGCGTCGGAGTGGCTGCCGTTGCGGCTGTCGACGAGGACGCCCGTGTCCTTCCAGGTCTGCGTGCTCGTGTCGAGCCAGTGGATGTGGAAGTCGTTGGAGGCCGGGTCGTTGAGCACGCCCCACCACTTGCCCTGGGCGTACCACAGCTTGCTCTGAGGCTTGGAGGCGGTGGGCGAGAGGTTGGGGTCGTACCAGCCGGATCCCGCCCCGGGTCCGTAGGCGAAGTCGCGATAGCCGACATCGCCCGCGGCCGCGTGCGAGGCACCAGCGGGCAGCATCGCTGCCCCGACCATGAGCACGGACGCGACTGCTCTGGACACCTGACTTCGGAACGACTGAGAACGCTGGAACTTCACGGGTATCTCCTGCCAGTGGACCGCTGGGCGGATGGACCGCCGGGTGGAGGGTGACGGGGGCACGTCCTCTTGTGGCGTGCCCCCGCCACCCGGTTGTGACTGCTACCTACGGGAGACGGCGAGGCCGTCGATCATCACGGTCCGCCCCCTGGAGACGACCACGACCCGGTACCGGGCGGTGGTGACCCGCGAGCGGTCAGCGATGGTGAGGAACTGCCTCGACTGAGCCCTCCTTGCACTGAGCGAGAAGCGCTTGACGAGCCGCTTGCCCTGGAAGACCGACACCTTGCCGCCGCGGGGCAGCTTGGTGACCACGAGAGCGACCTTGTTGCCGGTGACCGTCTTGGTCAGCGTGGCACCGCGACTGGTCGTCCGGAGCGCGGTGCGGAGGAAGGCACCCTTGGCGGTGACCTTCTTCCAGGCCCCCCTCTTGTCGAGCTGCCTGTCGTCCAGCGGGACAGTCACGCAGCGGGCGGCCGAGTACCTGCCCATCAGACCGGTCGAAGAGACTCCGCGGGCCTGGATGCAGTAGGTGCTGCCCGGTGTCCCCTCGAACGAGACACCAGCCTGCTGCGTGGTCCGCACCGTGGTCCGCCACCGCGCGCCCGAGCCGGATCCGATGGAGCTCTTCTTCCAGACGTACTTCGCAGCGGTCCCGACCCACCTTGCGGTGACCATGCGCGACGGTGCGACGACCGAGCCGGCGTGCCGCATGTCGACCCTGGGAGCGGTCGTGGTGGTACCGCCACCGCCTCCGCCGCCGCCGCCGGATGCACCGCCGCCGGAGTAGTTCTCCACGTAGAAGCCGGTCTTGCCGTCGGAGGCCAGGAGCAGCAGCTGGGTACCCGCTGTCATGTTCTGCTTGGTGGTCGTGACGTTGTTCGTGTTCGGGTCGGTACCCACGTCGATCACACGCTTGGCTGCGGAGAAGGTGCCCGGGCTGTCGAGTGCGGTCGTCTTCTCGAAGATCACGCCCCCGGACTCAGGGGTCGTGTAGAAGACGCGGAGCTTGTTCGCGTCCTTGTCGACCACGACGATCGGGCGGGTTCCTCCCTGGCTCACGGTGTTGACGGTGTACGGCGTCCAGCCGCCGCCGGTCCCGCGGACCCAGAGCTCGAGCAGCGCGTCCGAGCCGTTCACGGGCACCCTGTCGTTCGCGCCGGTCTTGACCGCGAGGAAGAGCCGACCTGCCGCGTCACCGTCGACGCTCATGTTGATGTGGTCGTCCGCGGCGAACTGGTTGTCGTCCACCGTCTCGAGCGACCAGCTGCCGCTGGCCGAGCTGTACCTCGCGACGTAGAACGCCTCGATGTTGTTGGCTTCCTGGCGGCTCCAGGCGATCGAGGCGCCGTCTGCGGACCCGACGACGGTTGCGATGTCGTCGGTGCCGAGCCCCTCGCTCTCCGGGAAGGGCAGAATGCCCTGCGCGGTGCTCGTCCAGGTGGCGCCGGAGTCGCCGCTCTTCACGTAGCGGACGTTCCTCACCGCCGTCGCCGGGGTCCCGCCCGTGGTCCCTGCAGCCGTGTAGGCAACCCACAGCGTGCCGCTGCCGTCCTTCGCGAGGACCGCGGCCTCGACGCCGCCGTTGTTGAGCGTCTTCGGGAAGCCGGCGTCCACGACGTACTTGCCCCCGCTGTAGGTGTAGCGGGTGAACTTGATCGCGTCCGCGCTGGTGGTGGCGTTGTTCTCGACCGCCCCGACGGTGTAGAGACTCGAGCCGTCCGAGAGCGTGTCGATGCGAGAGCGCTGACGGCTGTCGACAAGGGTCCCGGTGTCGGACCACGTGTGGCTCGCGGAGTCGAACTTCCAGATGTGGAACTGGTTGCCGGTCGTCTTGCTCAGCATGACCGCCCACCAGCTGCCCTGGGCCCACCACAGCTTGCTCTGCGGCTTCGAGGCTGTCGGAGACTCGTCGGGCTGCAGGCCGGCGTCAGCCGCCCACGGCGTGAACGAGACGTTCGTCCGCTCCCCCGCCGTCGAGAACTCGCTGATCGCCGATGCGGTCGGCGCCATCAGCGGTGCGAGACCGACGCCGACCATGGCCGTGGCGAGGGCCACGAACTTGGTGAGCGCACGGGATGTGTGCTTGCGTTTCACTTTCTTTCCCCCTCTTCAAGTGCTGTAGCCACGGCCACAACGTTGTTTGCGACCCATCGAGGGTTGTTCGCATGCCCAGGTTCCCGAGCCATGCGAGCGACGTGTCGCAGCCAGTACCAGATCAAGGCGTTGCGGAGTGACATGCCGACGTCCCGGCAGTCCTGAGTGACCCCACTCCCCCGCAACAGTTCGCCGAGTTCTCCCTTCGTTGTTCGGTCGGTCAGCGCCTCGCGGATCACGAGACCCAGATCCAGCCCGCGTCCCCGCACGGCTGGATAGACGGTGAGATGCAGTACGTCGTGCAGGGCGGCGTCGTGGAAGGCCGCCTGGTCCCAGTCGATGAGGCCGGCCACGGAGCCGTGGCGCAGCAGGATGTTCCCGGGCCACAGGTCGCCGTGGACGAGCGCGACGCGGCACGTGCACCCCTGCATCGCCGCGGCCGCGTCGGCGGCCCAGGCTGTGACGGTGTCAGCGGCGCGGCGGTCGCCCCAGCGGCGCAGGATGCCGGACACGGTCCACGCCGGGCCCTGGAACCAGCTGAACAGGCGGTCGTCCGCGACCACCTGATGACTGGTGCTGCGCCTGAGCTCGGACAGCTCGTCCACGACGTTCGCGAGTACGCCCGTGTCGTGCATCAGGTCCACCAGCGGGGCTCCCGGGAGCCGCTGCTCGACCACGGTGAACCGGCCGAGGCAGTCACCTGCCCAGTAGGTGCGGGCGACCTGGTGCTTCCAGGAGGCAGTGGCGGGGTCGGTGTGGATGTGCGTGCGTACGGCGAGGTCTCGTCGGAGGGAGGTCTCGCCGTAGGCGCCGCGGGCGACCTTCACGACGGTGTCCTTGCGGATCCAGGTCGCGCGGTGCGAGTTCCAGACCCACTCTCCCCCGGTCGGTGAGGAGCCACCTGCGGCCAGGTATGCCCGCCGCGCGGTCTGCGCCAGCTGCTCGCGCTCGCGTCTGCGCCGCGGCTGCTCCCGCATGCGGTCGATGACGAACGCTCCCGTGTCCAGCGCGCGTGTCGCGGTGATCATCTCGAGCCCCCCTTCCCCTTGTGCTCGAGCCGGTCGGCCGCCATCCCCCAGATCGCCTCGGTGACGTCGGCGGAGACCTTCGACGGGTCCTGCATGGCGTCGACCGTCACGACCTGCGGGCGTCCGCCCCTGCCCTGCACGCGATGCACGTGCTCGAACACGGCCGTCCGGTAGGCGTCGAGCGTCGCGGGGTCCATCTCTCCCTTGCGGGCGTACAGCACCTCGCCCGGGGCATCGAGGAGCACGACGAGGTCCGGCGCGGGAGCGCAACGCAGGAGGATCGAGAAGTAGACCCGCTTGAGCGTCTGGAGCCTTCCGCGCGGCGGTGCTGCGGCGTCGTAGGTGTACCGGTCGAAGAGCACCAGCCGGCCGCGAGCGCTGGCGAGTGCGCCGACGCCGTACCGGAAGATCGCCCGGAACGGCCGCCTCATCGGCCACAGCGCCGCCGACAGCGCGCCGCCGCTCCTCACGTCCGGCCAGAGGCCGAAGTAGACCTGCTCGTGGGGCCAGGGCCAGGTTCGGCCGAGCCCTTCGAGCAGGGTGGACTTCCCGGCTCCGTCGGGCCCGAGCACCGCCACCAGGAGGCCGCGACGTCCACGCCACTGACGGGCCTGCTCCGTGCCACGAAGCCAGGCGGTGCGGACGAACGGGTGGGAGCCGCCCTGCGCCAGGGCGGCCTTCACGCACTTTCGGCGTACCTGCGGTCGGCCGGTCGCCAAGAGTCCGACGAGCTCGGCGTGGTCGCCGTTGAGCAGGGTCTGGAAGAGCTGCTCACCCGTGATCGTGGGCGGCAGGACGGTGGCCAGCGCGGGGTCCCAGCCGTGGCTCTGACCCGTTCCGCCGGCGGCGGCTGCGAGCTTGGAGAGCCGTGCGAGCCGGTGGGTCTCGGTCGGATCCGCTCCGTCGTCGGCGAGCAGGTGGATCAGCGTCACCCAGAGCTCGTCGACCGGGCTGAGGATCGCAGTGCCGTCGCTCCTGTCGGAGGCGGCCAGGCAGGCACCCGCCATTCCGGACCGCCAGGCGTGCAGCGGACCGAAGTCGAGTGTGGTCACCACGTCGACCCTGGCGAACCGCTGCCCGTCGTACCCGACCAGGAACCGGTGCGACCCGCGCCCGTAGCTCGGCTCCTCCACGAAGCCGTTCCCCCGCAGTACGTCGACCAGCCGGTCCTCGTGCTCCGGCGCCACCAGGATGTCGAGGTCGTCGTCGCTGTCGCGAGGAGGACGCAGCAGAGCCCACCGGATCTCCTCGCTCTCGAGAAGCCGGAGCACCGGCCAGCCGTCCGCGGCCGTCTCGAGAGGCGTAGCGATGTCGGTCATGACCCCACCCCCGTTGCCGTGAGAATCGGAGCAGCGAGTCCCAGCGCGATGCCCCAATGGGCAGACAGCGACGTCTGCCAAGAACCCGTGGTCCGCCGGACGAACCCGAGCAACGCGCCGAGGACGGTGACGGTGACGAGTCCAGCGGGGCCGAGGGCCGGCACGACCGCCAGCCCCTGGATCACCGCAACGCCGAGGACCGCACCGGTCGAGTCGCCGGTCACGCCCATCAGGAGTCCGCGGTAGATCGCCTCGTTGACCACTGGCAGCAGCAGGACCAGGACGGTCAGCCCGAGGAGCTCGGAGGTCGGCGCGGCCTTGCCACTGTCCACGGCACCGAGCGCCACGCCACGAGCGACCAGGAAGCCGACAGCCAGCCAGGCGAAGTCGGTCGGTCGCGGACGCCGCAGGGCAAGTGCCCGACGAGCACTCGGTGCACTCACGGAGACCAGCAGCAGCGGGATCGCGGTGAGGACGACGAGGACGAGGTAGTCCGACGCGGGCGACAGGAATCGAGGGACGGAGACCTGGAGCACGGAGCCGAGGGCGATCAGCGCCGAGGCGTGGCCGAGCAACCGGCGCCGGCCGACCGCTGCGCCCGCCTCGTGCAGCCCCCACAGCAGCAGTGCGCCCAGCGGGACCAGGCTCAGCACCGGCAGCCCGGCAAGGGCCAGTGCCGCCGCCGTGGCGAGGGCGGCGCCGAGGCCTCCGGCTGCGCCGATCGTTGCCTGTGAGCCCAAGGACCGCGCCATCGATGTGGTGCTCATGTCAGCACCACGATTCGCTCGACGACGATCAGACCCAGGACCGTGACGAGTACCGCGGCGACCGCCCAGTACAGACGCCGTGCCTCGCGCTCCGCGACCGGAGCTCGCTTCGGGACCGGCCCGGGCGTCGTGTTCTCCTGCCACGACGCGCGCAGCTCGTGGACGGTGAGCACCACGATGGTCAGCAGAGCCAGACCCAGACCGGCGGCGCCCGCAGCCTCAGGTGCGATCCTCTCCGGCCAGGTCTGGGCGAGGGCGATGAGTGTGCTCATGAGACTCGACCCGTCAGTCGGATGACGGCACCGCGGTTACGCCAGACCCGCCACGAGACACAGACCACGACGAAGACCCACGTTGCCGCGACGGCGATGTCGACGTGCCACCACCCGGTCACGCTCATGGCGGTCGACAAGCCGATCGCGAGCGCGATGCCGACGCACAGCGACAGCAGGCCGTGGAACACGAGGAACCGGGAGCCGAAGAACGGCAGCACCGCATAGCCAGGGGCGAGCAGGAGGTAGCCGACGACGAGTGCCGTCCGGGGTTCCGAAGGCATCTGCCCGGCCCAGCACATCAGCGCGCTGGCGACCAGAAGGACGGCCGCTACAGCGGGGTGGATGGGTTCAGTTCGCAGGCGCATCGTCGGTCCCTTCGAGCCGGTAGACGACGGAGGAGCCGTCGCGATGGACGAGCCGGAAGTCCGTGGAGGCCTCGAGGTCAGCCAGCAGGGCGCGCTGCCAGCCGTGCGGCAGTCCGCTCACGTGGTTGCCGTAGGCGTACTGGCTACGGCTCAGGACGAGGTAGCGGTTGCCGCCGTACTCCAGCATCAGCTTTCGAACGCTCGGGAGGTCCCCGGTCTCGAAGTCGTCGAGCGCCGGGACATAGTCGACCTCGTCGACACGGCCGGACCGGAGCAGGCCGGCCGGCGCGATGCTGGCGACCAGGTCACCCGCGCGGACGTGCTCGTGGATCCAGGTGGCCGTGCGGAGCTCGCTCGCCGACACCGACTCGAAGGACTCGTTGCCGTACTTGGCGATCAGCGAGACCGGCAGCAGAGCCACCAGGAGCGCAGCGAGCGCCACGTGAACGAGCTGCCGCCGGCGCGACCGCTGGATGGACACGAGGAGGAGAGCAGCGGCTCCGGCGGCTACCGGCAGCACGAACAGGAACACCCGGATGAGGCCCTCCCCGCCGTAGCTCTGCAGGCCCAGGGAGAGGAGGGGCGCCGCGGCAAGAACGACGATGCGGGCGTCGAGGGTGCGGCGTCGCCAGGCGGTCAGCACACCGAGGCCGGCCAGCCCCCAGACCAGGGCGCTGATCGCCATACGCGCGTAGACGATCCGTCTCGTGGGCGACGTTGCCCTGCAGCCGCTCCGCAACGTTGTCGTTGAGCGTGTTGGACACCTGACCCGCGTCACCGAACAGGTCGTCCATGTGACCGATCCAGTAGTCGGTGGTACCGAAGCTGAACCAGACCACGAACAACACCGCGAACACCAGCCACAGGGACCTGGCTCGCGTCATCTTCAGGGCGGCCAGCAGTGCGGCGACCACGATCACCATGAACGGCGTGAGCTGGTGGCTGACCACCAGGGCTGCGAAGGTGACCAGAGCCACCGCGAGAGCCACCCGGCCCCCCGTCGTAGGCTCGAGAACGGGGTCCAGGGCGACCACGAGCACCGCCACGAGCACGAGGTACAGGAGCATTCCGAGTGCCTGCGGGGAGAAGTAGTACTGTCCGCTCCACTCGATGAGCTCGAACAGCCAGAGCGCCAACAAGCACGCCGTGACGTCGCGGACGATCCAGCGCAGGACGACCCAGGTGGCCGCGAGCCACAGGAGCTTGACGACGAACGGGAACCAGAGCGCCAGCGTCATCGTGTCGGAGAGACCCGCGGCCGAGCTGAGATAGCCGAACATCGAGAAGAAGCCCGGCCACGAGAACCGCGCGTCGAGGAGTGGCAGGGTCTCGCCGGTGCGCATGATCGCCTCGGTGAAACCGGCGTGGACATACGTCACCGGGAACCGCGGCCCCGCCTCGATGACGACCGGCGCCCCGTCGATGAGCGCGGTGAACGCCACGATGTAGAGCCCTCCCAGCCACGGTGCGGCACCGGCGCGCGTCAGGTAGGCCACGAAGGAGACGGTGAGCACTCCCAGGGCGACGAAGTAGCCGGGGTGCAGTGCCTCGATGAGTCCGTAGTCGCCGATGTCGGCCTGCGAGCTGGTGCGCAGGCTGAGGTAGCCGAGCGCCACCGCGGCGAACGGCACTGCGACGAAGAGGACGATGACCAGCCAGTGCACGGAGTGTGACGGCCGACCGGAGGCGAGCGCGTGCCGCGGCCCGGCGGCCGAGCCGTCCCGTCCCGGTGCCCCAGGGCGCTCGGGCTCAGAGCGTGGCCGAGAGCCCGCGCGCTCGGCCGCACCCTGACCCAGCAGATCTGTCGACATACGCTTCACGCCACGATCGAGGAGTAGTTGCGCGAACGGGCCAGGCCAACCGGTGCCGACACGATCCCCGCGAGCTCCGCGACGCGCAGCGACCGGGGATACCCCGCGCCGCGGATCCGGGCGTTCTTCGGAGAGGACGACGAGAGCAGGTATCTCAGCCCCTGGGGCAGACGACGCACGATCTCGCGACGCGAGTCACGGTCCGCCGTCTGCTTCAACATGACGGCGCCCAGCCCGAGCCCGTAGCCGAAGACGGTGCGTCGCAGGTCCTCGTTCGCGACCCGGTGGTGGTGCTGCACGAGCGCCTGCGGCTCGTAGGCAACCATGCGTCCGGCAAGGACCGTGCGCATGAGGAGGTCGATGTCCTCGCCGCCCCGCGTGGCCGTGCCCGGCCCCAGCCGCTCGTCGAACCCGCCGAGCTCGGCGAAGGTCTCCCGACGCATCGCGAAGTTGGCACCGGATCCGAACAGACCGGGCAGGTAGGGGTACAGCGGGTGCGGGACCGAGTGCTCGCCGAGGTCGTAGAGACGGGGAACCGCACCCTTGTCGAAGCCACCGAACTGCTGCATCCGGATCTGGGCCGGTGCGTCGAGCGACGCCGGCATGATGAGGCCGGTGACGCACCTGACGCCTGAGTCCCTGCCGAAGCCGCGCAGCAGGCCCTGAAGCCAACCCGGGTCGACCTCTACGTCGTCGTCGAGGAAGGCGATCACCGCGCTCTCCGATCGGGCGGCTCCTGTGTTCCGTGCGTGGGCGGCCCCGCGCCTCGGCGCGAGGACAAGCTGTACCGGCGCGTCCGCGAAGTCGCGGCGCAGCAACGCCTCGACAGAGTGGTTGCCGGGGTCGTTCAGGGCGACCACGATGTTGCGCGGCTGCTCAGCTCCGTCCAGAACACTGCGCAGCAGCGGACCGAGCACGGGAGAGGTCCCGACCGTGGGGATCACCACGGTGACGTCCGAGCCGCTCAGCCCCGAGGTCGAGAAGCGCTTGCACGCCGGTCCGGTTCCGTTGCTGCCGTGGCCCACTCCTCGCCACGGGTCCAGCGCGAAGGCCTCGGGGAGGTGGTCCTCCCGGAGATGGTCATTGACACCGTGACGGACCTTGGGCCACAGCAGGGCGGCAAGGAGCATCGGGGCCGTGCCCACCCCGGGTGTCACCTCCACGTCCGTAACGGCGACCGGCATGCCGTGGAGCTTGGCGGTCACCAGTGCGGTCCGGTACCGCTCTCCCGCCGGAGTGACCTCCGGCAGGCTCGGCAGTGGTTTGTCCAGGTCGATCTGCACAACGAGGCGTGCGCCCAACGTCTCCGATTGCATGTTCGTGCTCCCCATTTGTTACGCCCCCCTTTGGTCAAGCCGTCGCCTCAGCCGACGCCCTGCAACGCTGTTCGCACCCGACGGGCTGCCCTCCAGCCAGTCGTGATGAGCCGCTCCCTCTGCGGCGCTGTGCGTGGTGATTCCTCGTGCAACCTGCGGTCCAGCCAGTCCGCGGTCATCCCCCGCTCGACGGTGATCCTGGCGATTCCCCAGGGGTCGTCGTGTGAGTGGGAGTACAGGTTCTTGACCGCCACGGCGTGTGCGAAGCCGGCGTCACGCACCAGCGCCTGCACGTACTTGTCGTGGTAGCCGTACGGGTAGGCGAAGCTGGTCGTGGCCGCCCCCAACGCGTCCTCGACCCGGTGCTTGCTCTCGGTGATGTCCCGAGCCGCCGTGAGGCGACCTACCGCATCCAGTGCGACGTGACGGTGTCCGTGCACGCCGACCTCCCACCCCGCGGCCGCGACCGTGGCCAGCTGGCGGCTGGCAAGCATGCGGCCGGGAGGCTCGAGCTGCGGCTCGACCACGTCCCTCAGGTACCCCGAGGTGACGTACGCCGTGCCGACCATGTCGTCCATGGCAGGAAGGGCCCTCGTCAGGACGTCCTCGAACCCGTCGTCGAACGTGACCGCGATCAGCCGCTCGGGCAGCTCGACGCCGGCGCCCAGCAACCGCACCAGTGTCGACATCGTGACCGTGGTCCACCCGCCGTCGCGGATGACCGCCATGTGCTCCTCGAACTGCTTGACGGACACAGCCCAGCGGGCGAAGTCCGCCCGTGGCTCGTCGTCCACGGAGTGGTAGAGGAGGATCGGAAGCGCCGTCATCGCTCGTACCTGCCCCGGATGTAACCGAACGAGGTCAGTGCCAGACCGGCCATGATGGCGGCCGACCGTCCCAGCCCACCGATCTCGCCGGAGACGGCCTCCCGCAGCCCCCGGCCGACTCCCCTCGGCAGGGTCCTTCGGGTGTACTCCCACTCGCTGCTGAGAGCGTCCTGCCGGCCGACCAGGCTCGACACGCGGGCCTTCGACCTTCCCTCCGCGTAGCAACGACGCGCGAAGTAGGACCACGAGCAGCGAGCCGAGGGCACGCGGTGGTGCACCGCCGCCCGGGGCTCGAGCACGACCTGCGCCTCGGGCCAGCGCTTGCGCACCTGGATGCAGAGCTCGGTCTCCTCGCAGCCGGCCGTGTTGCTTCCCGTCCTGCCCACCATCGGCGAGAACCTGAGTCCCGACTCGAACACGTCACGACGGAACGCCATGTTGCAGCCCATCACGTTCCGGACCGGGGCACGGAGCACCGGGAGACCGAGGTAGCTGCACCCGACCACCCAGTCGAACTCCGACGGGAACCAGGTCGGTCGGCGCTCCGGCCACGACGGCGTCGCGCTACCCCCCACGGCAGCGATCTGGCCGTCGGCGAACGGCTCGGTGAGCGCGTCCAGCCAACCAGGGTCCGGGACGGCGTCGTCGTCGAGAAAGGCGATGATCTCGCCCGACGCGTGCTCGACGGCACAGTTGCGTGCCCCCGACAGTCCCCGCTGCTGGTCGTTCTCGATCACCGTGACGCCGGACAGCTGCTCCCTGGCCCGCCGGAACATCTCCGGGTTGTGGTCGACGCAGACGACGATCTCCGCCGCACCATCGGACTGTCGCTGAACCTCCGCCACCGCGGCGGTCAGGTCCGGCCAGCGGTCCATGGTGTAGCAGCAGATGACGACAGACGTGACCTCGGAACGCGACTCAGTGGACATTGTCGGCGCCTACGGCGGCCTCGAGTGCGTCTGCGGCGACCGCAGCTCGTGCCGGCTCGTACTTCACCGGCGCACTCTTCGGACCTTCGGCGCGAACAGTCACGAACGGAGCGAACTCCTGACGTGCCTGCTCCGGGATGGGAGACCACGGGGCGCTCGACGTAGCAGCCACCGAACCGTCCCGCTGGGTCGGGAGCAATCCGTCGCGCATGCCCCTGGGCGAGCCACTGAGCCTGGCGTGCCTCGCCGCCCTTCCCGGGCTCTCGCGCCAGAGGGTGCGCACGATCCGCAGCCCGTCACGGACGGCATGGAGGTTGCTTGCACCGTGCAGGCGCCGGCACTCGTAGCTGGGCACTTCCCAGACCACGAGGCCACCCTTGACCGAGCGCACGTTGATGACGGTCTCGACCTCGAAACCGGTGCCGAACTCGGGCCCCGACTCGCCGTCGCCGTACCAGGGCCACGGGGCGCTCAGGTGGTCGAGGCAGTCCAGCCAGAAGGCGTTGAACCCGTAGCACAGGTCGGTGAAGTGCGCCCCGTAGGCATGGTTCGCGACGGCGCAGAGGGCCTTGTTGCCCAAGCTCCTGATGCCGGTGATGTCAGCACTCCCGCCGCCGTGCAGGAAGCGGGACCCCTTCGCGAAGTCGGCTCCGGCGACGAGCGCTGCGACGAAGCGGGGGATCTCGGCGGCGTCCGCCGACCCGTCCGCGTCGAGCGTCACGACGATGTCGCCCTTCGCATGCATGAAGCCGAGGGCCAGGGCATCGCCCTTCCCCTTGCCGCGCTGCTCGATGACCCGGACGTCGGGGCGGAGCGTGCGCGCCACCTCCGCGGTGCCGTCGGTCGAGCGGCCATCCACGATCAGTACCTCGTAGATGTCCATGGGCATCCGGCTGAAGACGAGCGGCAGGTTGCTGGCCTCGTTACGGGTCGGCACCACGACACTCACCTTGGGCGCCACCAGGTTGCGTCGAGCGCGCCGGTAGGCCATCACGTCGCCGATACTTTGCACGCCGGAATGGCGATTTGCGGCAGCGTTAATTGATTCCACGGTGAATCCCCCAATGCTAACTAGCTGGCTGTCCACGAAATCGCAGGTGTCGGTTCGTTTCCCCCAAACCGGTGCGCCTGCAATAACCCGGACAGAACGATTGTGACACTGTGCACCGAGGCCTCGACCGGGGTGAACGCAGTTGCCCAAGATTGAGTAAACCCCTTGCACGCTTGGGCTATCCCCGCTGCGTAGCCGCGTCAGGCCGGTCGTCCCGGTTGATCGGCCGGGCTATTGCGAGTTAGACGAATCAGCCAAAAAGCGACATCGAGGGCGGAACGGAGATATCGATTTCGGGACTTCTCTTATATAAGGCAAAACGCTGGCAGGAATTCTTCTCAACGTGCACGATACATACATGACTGGGAACCGGATTCTGTTTAGAAACGCCTATGCATTGATGGCGGCAACGGTCCTCACATCCGCACTTGGAATGGCCTACTGGGCCACCGCAGCGAGGATGTACGACACCGAAACCGTTGGTCGTGCATCGGCTGCGGTCTCAGCGATGCTGCTCGCCTGCAACGCTTCCCAGCTCAACCTCTCCGTCGGCCTGATGCGGTTCCTGCCTGTCTCGCGCGGCTACGAACGGCGCCTGGTGGCCGCCAGCTACGGGGTGGCAGCCTGCGCGGCGTTTCTCATCGCAGGGGTCTTCCTGCTCGTCGGGCCACAGATCTCGAAGGAGCTCCGCTTCCTCACCGACTCCGGCTTCCTGTCCCTGCTCTTCGTCGTCGGCGTCGTCGTCTGGGTCGTCTTCGCTCTTCAGGATGCGGTGCTGACCGGCATCCGGGCGACGATGTGGGTCCCGTTCGAGAACGTCGTCTTCGGACTCTTCAAGCTGATGCTGCTCGTGGCCTTCGCCTCGGCCGCCACGGCGGGGATCCTGGGGTCCTGGGTGCTGGCCATGATCGTGATGCTTGTTCCGGTCAACTGGCTGATCTTCCGCCGGCTGCTGCCGAAGACGGGACTCGCCCAGCCGATGGACGAGAAGCCCGCCGCTCGGACGATGGCGAAGTTCGTGGGTGGTGACTACGTCGGCACACTCCTCTCACACGCCTCGACCACAGCGCTACCGCTGCTGGTCATCGCCTTGGCCGGTGCCGAGGTGAACGCGGTCTTCTTCGTCGCGTGGACGCTCAGCTACGCCCTCGACTTCATCGCCACCGGCACCGCCTCGTCGTTCCTGGTGGAGGGTGCTGCCCAGCAGGATGCCGTCGACACCTACCGCAAGGCCGCGGCGAGGCGGGCCACGCTCATGCTGCTCCCGGTGGTGATCGGGGTGTCCCTGTTCGCCGACCCGCTGCTCGGCATCTTCGGCACGGAGTACCGCCAGGCCAGATGGGCTGTGGTGCTGCTCTGCGCGGCGGCCGTTCCAAGGCTGTTCCTGCTGCTGCGCATGGCGCACTTCCGAGTGCAGCGCAGGGTGGCCACCGTGGTCCGACTTCAGGCCCTGTCGTGCGTGATGATGCTCAGTCTGTCGGGACTCGTGCTGGCACTCGGCGGAGAGTCCGAGGCGGTCGCGGCCTGCTGGCTGGTCACCGAGGTCGTCGTCCTCGGAGCCGCCCTCTTGGCGAGCCGCCGGGACGCGAGCCCGAGCCTTCCGCTCACGACCGCACCGAGCGCACCGCGTCTTTCAGGCGGGACCGCATCGGCGTACCCAGCACGTACTCGTGACTGACTCTCAGCTGAGCCCCGAAACCGCTCTTGAACCGGGCCAGGCCTGACCCGGGCTCGGTGAGCCCCATGGCATACCGGCCGGCGCCGGCGGCGCAGGCGTGCTCCATAGCCCTCGCCTGGAGCAGGTCGTTGGCCCGCACGGGACCTGCGACGTCGGCGTCCATGGCGCCCCGCCAGTAGGCGTGCTCGCCGTTGTGGGACAAGACGATGATCGATGCCACGACCCTCCCGTCGTGGTGCGCAAGCCAGATCCCGCAGTCGTCGCCGAGCTGCGACAGGACGGCGTGGTACTTGCGGAGCGGCTCGGCGTACCGGGCGCGTGCCTGCCACATCCAGTTGGGCAACCTGCTCTGGTTCGCCCATCGGCTGACCGACAGCCGGTAGAGACGGTAGAACTCTGCGACCGCAGCTGCGTCGGTACGCCGCTCGATGACCACACCGGCCTTCGCGGCCTTGCGGGTGGCGCGCCGGACGGAAGACGCGAACGCCCCGAAGACGGTCGCCCACCCCTCACCAAGATCCACCTCGTAGGAGTGGTTCTGCTTGACGTGGGTCCAGGGCAGCCCCGACTCGGCGAAGGCCGCATCCTGCTGCGGTGCGGGCCGGAGATGCACCGCGGCCGTGCCTGCCTCTCCCAGCGCGGACACGGTCGCCCGGACATCGGCGCCCGTCACCTGACCGTCGGAGGCCACGATGCCGCCGAACCCCCACCCCAGGGGCATGGAGCTGGTGGCCGGCCCGAGAGCCGCGACGGCCCGCCTGCGCCTCAGCGCAGGCAGCAGGAGCTCGCGTCCGCCCGCTGCGTGCACGACTGAGGCGTCGACGTACCGGCCGGCCTCCACCGCGGCCGCCCGCCAGGATTCGGTGAGAAACGGCGTGATCGTCACGATGGCAGTCTGAAGCCTGTCCCCCGTCGCCCGCAGGGTTTCGCGGGCGGAGGCTACGCCTCGACCTTCGCCGCCGTCTTCTTGGCGGCCGCCTTCTTCGCGCCGGCCGTCTTCGCCGCGTCGGCCTTCTTCGCGGTGCCGGACTTCTTCGCCGTCCGCTTGCTGCGTCTGGCCGGTCACCTTCGCCGCCCGCCCGTCGAGCATCGGCTTGAGGAACTCACCGGTGTAGGAGTCCGGGTTCGCCGCCACCTCCTCCGGGCGTGCCCTCTGCCACGACCATGCCGCCGCGGCTGCCGCCCTCGGGTCCCATGTCGACGAGCCAGTCCGCGGTCTTGATGACGTCGAGGTTGTGCTCGATGACCAGCACGGTGTTGCCCTGGTCGACGAGCCGCCCGAGCACGAGCAGGAGCTTGCGGATGTCCTCGAAGTGCAGGCCCGTCGTCGGCTCGTCGAGCACGTAGACAGTCCGGCCGGTCGAACGCTTCTGCAGCTCGGCCGCGAGCTTGACCCGCTGCGCCTCACCACCGGACAGCGTCGGCGCCGGCTGGCCGAGCCGGACGTAGCCGAGGCCGACGTCGACCAGGGTCCGCAGGTGCCGCGAGATCGCCGGGATCGCCTCGAAGAAGTCGACGGCCTCCTCGATCGGCATGTCGAGGACCTCTGCGATCGTCTTGCCCTTGTAGTGCACCTCGAGCGTCTCGCGGTTGTACCGCGCGCCGTGGCAGACCTCGCACGGAACGTAGACGTCCGGAAGGAAGTTCATCTCGATCTTGATCGTGCCGTCGCCGGAGCAGGCCTCGCAGCGGCCGCCCTTCACGTTGAACGAGAAACGGCCTTGGAGGTACCCGCGCATCTTCGCCTCCGGCGTGGAGGCGAAGAGCTTGCGGACGTGGTCGAAGACACCGGTGTACGTCGCCGGGTTGGACCGCGGGGTGCGGCCGATCGGCGACTGGTCGACGTGGATCACCTTGTCGACGTGCTCGACGCCCTCGATCCGCTTGTGCCGCCCCGGAACTGTCCTTGCGTTGTAGATCTGCTTGGCCAGCGAGGTGTACAGGATGTCGTTGACCAGCGTGGACTTGCCGGAGCCGGAGACACCGGTCACCGCGACGAACATGCCGAGCGGGAAGCTCACGTCGACGTTGCGGAGGTTGTGCTCCTTGGCGCCCACGACCTTCAGGGCACGGCCCGGGGTGCGCGGCCGGCGGACGTCGGGGACCGGGATCTCCTTGCGGCCGGACAGGTAGAGACCGGTCGCGGAGTCCCGGTGGTTGAGCAGCTCCTCCACGGTGCCCGAGACGACGACCTGGCCGCCGTGCTCACCGGCGCCGGGACCGATGTCGACGACCCAGTCGGCGGTGCGGATGGTGTCCTCGTCGTGCTCGACCACGATCAGCGTGTTGCCCAGGTCGCGCAGCCTGACCAGAGTCTCGATCAGCCGGTGGTTGTCCCGCTGGTGCAGGCCGATGGACGGCTCGTCCAGGACGTACAGCACGCCGACGAGACCGGCGCCGATCTGGGTCGCGAGCCGGATCCGCTGTGCCTCACCTCCCGAGAGCGAGCCGGAGGGCCTGTCCAGCGACAGGTAGTCAAGGCCCACGTCGAGCAGGAAGTTCAGTCGCTCCTGGATCTCCTTGAGCACCCGCTCGGCGATCTGGCGCTCGCGGGCACTGAGCTCGAGCGAGCGCAGGAAGTCGGCGGCCTCGTTGATCGGCAGGGCGGTGACCTCGGCGATGTTCTTGCCGCCGAGCGTGACCGCGACCGAGACCGGCTTGAGCCGGCTCCCCTGGCAGGTCGGGCAGGGCACCTCCCGCATGAACCCCTCGAAGCGCTCCCGGCTCGTGTCGGACTCCGCCTCCCGGTGCCGGCGCTCGATGTAGGGGCGGACACCCTCGAAGGACGTGTAGTACGACCGCTCACGGCCGTAGCGGTTGCGATGCCGCACGTGAACCTTCGTCGAGTGGCCGTCGAGGATCGACCTGCGGGCCTTGCTGGGCAGCTTCTCCCAGGGGGTGTTGAGGTCGAACCCGAGCTCGTCTCCCAGGGCACCGAGCAGCCGCGTGAAGTAGTCGAACACGTGGGCGCCGGACCAGGGCGCGATCGCGCCCTCTCCCAGCGTCGCCGACGGGTCGGCCACGACCAGCTCGGGGTCGACCTCCATCCGGGTGCCGAGCCCGTGACAGTCGGGGCAGGCACCGAACGGCGAGTTGAACGAGAACGACCGCGGCTCGAGCTCCTCGAAGGACAGGTCGTCGTAGAGGCACGCCAGGTGCTCGGAGAAGGTGCGCTCGCGGTGCTCGTGGTCCTCGGGCAGGTCTACGAAGTCGAGCGTGACGAGCCCCGAGGACAGTCCTAGCGCCGTCTCCACCGAGTCGGTCAGGCGTCGCTTCGCCGACTCCTTCACGGCGAGGCGGTCCACGACCACCTCGATCGAGTGCTTCTTCTGCTTGTCGAGCTTCGGCGGCTCGGTCAGCATGTGCGTCTCACCGTCGACCCGGACCCGCGAGAATCCCTGGGTCTGAAGCTGGCGGAAGAGGTCGACGTACTCACCCTTGCGGCCGCGGATGACGGGGGCGAGCACCTGGAACCGGCTGCCCTCCTCCAGCTCGAGGACCCGGTCCACGATCTGCTGAGGCGTCTGCCGTGCGATGGGCCGGCCGCACTTGGGGCAGTGCGGACGCCCGGCGCGGGCGTAGAGGAGTCGGAGGTAGTCGTAGACCTCGGTGATCGTGCCGACGGTCGACCGGGGGTTCTTCGAGGTCGACTTCTGGTCGATCGAGACCGCCGGCGAGAGACCTTCGATGAAGTCGACGTCGGGCTTGTCCATCTGGCCGAGGAACTGGCGGGCGTACGCCGACAGCGACTCGACGTAGCGGCGCTGTCCCTCGGCGAAGATCGTGTCGAACGCAAGGCTGGACTTCCCCGAGCCGGACAGGCCGGTGAACACGATGAGTGCGTCCCGCGGCAGGTCGAGGGAGACGTCCTTCAGGTTGTGCTCCCGGGCACCGCGGATGGTCAGCTGGTCGGCCACTGAATCCCTCGTGAGTCGTCATGGGCAGGCCCCGGATGCCCCGAGACCACATTTCGAACAAGTGTTCGCATATCCTATCCGGTTACGCAAGCCATTCGCTGGCACGGAGTGACTGCGGGGCCGATGATGGGGCAATGGAAACGAGCACCCGGACCATCGCAATCCCCAACCTCGTCGAGATGGTTGTCGCCAGCACCCGCTTCCTCGGTGCCTTGAGCGACCTTACCGACGACGACATGCGCGCCCCGTCGCTCCTGCCCGGCTGGACCCGCGCGCACGTGGTGACCCACGTTGCCCGCAACGCAGACGCGCTCGGCAACCTCCTGCACTGGGCCGAGACGGGACAGGAGCACTACATGTACGAGTCCCCGGAGCAGCGGGACGCCGACATCGAGGCGGGTGCCGGGCGCTCGGCCCACGACCTGCGCGTCGACGCCTCGGCGTCTGCCGGACGGTTCATGCAGGCGATCAACGAGCTCGACGTGCGCCACGAGGACAACCTGGTCGCACGCCAACCGGGTGCTCCCACGTTTCCCGCGCGCGAGATCGCGAGCATTCGACTGGTCGAGATCCAGGTGCACCATGCCGACCTGAACGCCGGCTTCAGCCACGAGGACTGGGACACGGAGTTCTGCGAGCTGCTCCTCTCCCGGGTGGTCGACGACCGCGCCGACGGGCCCGCCATGGTGCTGCGCGCCACCGACACGGGCAAGGTGTGGAAGTACGGCGTCCAGGGGCAGGGACCCACGATCGAGGGCCGCACCTGCGACCTCGCCTGGTGGGTCATCGGCCGTGGCGACGGGGCTGGGCTAACGTCGGACTCCGACGTCCTGCCCCAGCTGTCGAGATGGAGATGACCACCGGATGACCTACCACGGCAAGGTGACGCCAGGCGGCCCCGCGGAGACCCGCGAGCTCGCGAAGCTGATCATCACCAAGCTGGCGGTGGACGAGCAGATGGCGAACAACGTCTACCTGCTGCGCTGCCGCGCAACGGACGAGCAGCTGGTCATCGACGCCGCGGCCGATGCACCCGCGATCCTGCAGCTCGTCGGCCCCGACGGGTTGGCGCGCGTCGTGACGACGCACCGGCACTGGGACCACCACCGCGCACTTGCGGAAGTAGTCGAGGCCACGGGCGCCGAGACGGTCGCGGGCCAGGAGGACGCCGCCGAGCTCCCGGTCAAGGTCGACCGGGCGGTCTCCGACGGGGACAAGGTGCGGGTCGGGGAGTGCGAGCTCGAGGTGATCCACCTCGTCGGCCACACCCCCGGCTCCATCGCCCTGCTGTACGACGACCCGGCGGGCACGCCGCACCTGTTCACCGGGGACTCGTTGTTCCCGGGCGGTCCTGGGCGGACAACATCTCCGGAGGACTTCGACAACCTCATGGCGGACTTGCAGGCCAAGGTGTTCGACCGCCTGCCGGACGAGACGTGGTTCTACCCCGGCCACGGGGACGACAGCACGCTAGGCGCGGAGCGTAGTTCGATCCCCGAGTGGCTGGAGCGCAGATGGTGACGATCCCGGGTCCGCCATACGACGAGTGGACCGTCAGCACCACCGACATGACCGAGGAACAGGCGACCCGGGCCGCAGCCTGGATCGAGACGGAGTTCGACGACGTCCACGCTTCTCCCGTTGACCCAGCTGCCTTCTACTCGCTGCACCTGGACCGTTGGACAACCGAACTGCTCCGCGACGCACTCGTTTCCCTGTCCAAGCAGGGCGGGGACGTCGCAGCGCTCCTTGAAGACGTCGAGGATTGGCTCACAACACGAGCGGAGCCCTATCCCGAGGGCTATGCATCAGCGGACATCTACAAGCCGGTGAACCAATGACAACCGGAGCCGTCCACCGCTGTTGTCCATCAACGGGCACCTCGTGTTCCCAGGAGGGCCTGGCCGGACAACATCTCCCGAGGACTTCGACTCCCTGATGACGTACCTGCAGGCCAAGGTGTTCAACCGTCTGCCCGACGGGACCTCGTTCTACCCGGGCCACGGCGACGACTACACTCTGGGCGCTGAGCGCAGCTCGAGCCCCGAGTGGCTGGCGCGGCGGGTGGTAGTCGGGCGAGCGCAGCGGCGTCAGGCGCGTCGAGAGCGGTTCGAGCGTGAGTTCGGCTCTGACGCCGACGTGGCCCTCGACCTCATCGACGTCACAGGGTTGGCCTGGCATGACTGCTACGGCGAGACGACCTTCTCCGAAGGGGTTCTCGAGGACCTCCTGGCTCTGGCGGATGGGAACGTCCACCGGCTCGTGTCGGCTGCGCGGCTCGCAGTCACCGACTGGCGGGACCTGCGCGTGACTGCCGACGATGTGCGCGGATGACCGGTCCACGCGCCGACCTGTCCTCTCCCCTGCAGTTTCCCGGTGGCGTCGGCAAGACCTGGTCGCCGGAGGACTTCACCTCTCTGATCCACGACGTGACGACGAAGGTCTTCGACCGGCTACCTGACGAGACGTGGTTCTACCCCGGCCACGGCGACGACTCCACCCTCGGCGCCGAGCGCCCTCACCTCGCCGAGTGGCGCGAGCGCGGTTGGTGACAGCAACCACTTCCCTCGATCCCCACATCAGGTGGCACGAACCTGGACATAGCGGCGAAGCGGAGCTGACAACCGCCAAGTCTCTCGACGTCCTGCTCGGCGAGATCAACGCCGCAGCCCCGAACGAACTGATCTTCGCTCTCGTGGCCGACTCCTCGCCGACCCAGGGAACTCGGATCCGAGACTCCCGTAGGGCTCGGTCCACGGCCGATCTACGAAACAGGATGTCGGTAGCCAGACACCTGACCTTCGCCTCTGTCTCCGCGCTCGATTGCAGGACAAGGCTTGTTGGCATGACTGGTCGAGCGTTGATCATCTGCGTGTCCGTGCATCACGGGAACACAAGGGCCGTAGCGCGCGCCATCGCTGCGGCTCTGAACGCCGACATCCGGGCACCCGAGGAGGTGGACCCGCAACAGTTGGCCGGCTACGACATCGTCGGATTCGGGTCGGGCATCTTCTACGGGTCGCACCACAGCCGGTTGCGGCGCTACGTCGAGCAGCTCCCCGAGGTGTCCGGCACCCGGGCATTCGTGTTCACCACCGCCGGCCGGGGACGGGCGCAGTCCCTGCCCTGGCAGCGCCCGCTGGACTCAGTGCTGCGCGACAAGGGATTCGATGTGATCGGTTCGTTCGCGTGCCCCGGGTACGACACGTGGCTGCCTCTCGGGCTGGTGGGAGGAATCAACAAGAAGCACCCTGACGTCGCGGACCTGACTCACGCGTACGAGTTCGGCGAACGCCTCGCGCGCCAGCTCCCCAGCCGCCGGTCGCCACGGCGCGTGGCTGGATGAACGTTGCGCGGCCACTGGTGCGTGAGTGGCCTGCGAGCATCCTTGGGAATTCGCCACTTACGAGACTTTCCGGCCTTACCGTTCAGACATGGGGAAGTTCTCGACGCTGGCTCTGGCCGCAGCCATCGCACTCGTGTTCGGGTTTGTCGGCGCCTTTGCAGCGGTGAACGTGTTTGCGGAAGATCTTCGGGGGCCCCAGGGGGCGACGGGCATCCCAGGCGCTCCGGGGCAGCCCGGGGTGGACGGCAGGGATGGCGAGACCGGCCCTCCTGGCCCGGCCGGAAAGCCGGGGAAGGCGGGCAAGGCGGCCAAGGCGCCGGAGCCCAAGACTTACGACCTCGGCAGCGGCGACTGCGCGGGTCAGGCCTTCGGGGTGGTGACAGACGTGCGAGTGGTGAAGCAGCGCGTCCAGGTGGACCGCGAGCAGGTCTGCGTCACGCAGTGACCGTCGGCCGGATCCGTCGGCCGGTCGTCAGAGCTCGAACAGCTCGAGCAGCCACCCCCGGACCGGGAAGTCCTGGCCCTTGTGGGTGGCGAGCGGCTCGCCCAGCAGCGCCGCGCGGTACGACAGTGCCCGGGCAACACATCCGGTACGACGAGCGAGGTCGACGTACCTCACCAGGTCCGGCGCGCCCGGCGTACTCGGTGAACGGCTCGAGGTAGGCATCGCGGGCCCGGACCACGCGGGGGTCGTCGAGCTCGCACTTCGCGTGCCAGGCGAGGGAGTTGAGGGTGCAGAGCATCGTCGCGAGGGGAAAGCCCCATGAGGCGTCGCCCCAGTCGATGATCCGGGCGCTCTCGGCGGAGCCGCCCCAGCAGATGTTGCTCGAGTGCAGGTCGTCGTGCTGGAGCGTGGTCGGGACGCCCGAGGACGCGAGCTCGTCGCAGCAGGCGTCGTACTCGTCGAACGCCGCCACCAGCTTCTCCACCTCAGCGGCGGTCAGCCCGCCCTCCTCCGCAGGCAGTGAGCCGAGCTCGTCGACCAGAGCCCGGAGCTGACCGGGCATCGTGGTCGGCGCTACCTCGGGCATCCCTGTCGCAAGGACGGCACCGCGATGCGGCGAGAGCCGGATCTGGGCCTCGGCGTAGCGGACCAGCACCGCTTCCCACCATCCCCACAGCTCCTCGGGCGGCGCGATGCTGCGCATGACCGGTCCTGCGTCCCTGCTGAGGGACCAGCCCCGGCCGGGGTCGACGGCCAGGACCGGAGGGACCAGCGCAGGCTCGAGCTCGGCGAGCACGGCGACCAGCGACCCCTCGTGACGCGTGCCCGCTCCGTTCACCTTGAACCAGAGATCGCCGCCCTGTGCGCCGAACCGGACCGCGCTCGACCAGGGCCGCACGTGGGGCTGCTCGACGTCACCGGTGAGGACCAGCCCGGCGTCCCGTGCTGCCTCCCCGACCCACTCGGTGACCTCCGCCAGGAAGCCATCGCTGGACCAGGTCGTGACGTTCGTGCTCAGCTTCGGCGTCTTCCACGGGGACGATCGTGACGGTTCAGCCCGCAGTACGCACGTCGATTACCCGACCGGCCGGGCGGGCGACAGCAACGCGGGTCACTCGTAGCTGATCTTGACCGAGTCGGTTACCGGGAGGGACTGGCAGGCGAGGCGGATACCGTCGGCGAGGTCCTCGTCGTCGAGCACCTCGTTGTGCATCATCGTCACCTCGCCCTCGAGAACCCGGCAGGCACAGGCGCTGCACTGCCCCTCGCGGCAGGAGAACGGAGCCTGGAGCCCCTTGTCGAGCAGGTGGTCGAGGATCGGCTTGCCGGCGGGCCAGTCGTCGAACTCGAACACCCTCCCGTCGAGCTCCCCCACGAGGGTGGCGGGCGTCGTACGGCCCGCGGTGGCAGCGTCCGCGACGTCCCCGGCCGCCGCGGCGTCGTCGGGCTCCTGGCTGGTGTCCTCCACCTCGTCACCGAACGGGTTGCCGCCCAGCGACACGAACTTCTCCTGGTGGCGTCGCTCGCGAGGGAAACCGAGGTCCTTCAGCGCCTGGACGACGCCGCTCATGAACGGGCCGGGACCACAGACGAACGCGTCGTAGGTGGGGAAGTGCTGGGCGAACGCCTTCATGTGCTCCGGTGTCGGCAGGCCCTGCACGCTCTCGAGCCAGTGCACGACGACGAACCGGTCCGGGTGCTTCTCGGCTAGCTCGGTCAGCTCCCTCGCGAAGATCACCGACCGCTCGTCGCGGTTGGCGTAGACCAGCACGACCTTGCCACTCCCCTGCGCCAGCGCCGACTTCGCGATCGACATCACCGGGGTGATCCCGCTGCCGCCCGCGAACAGCAGGAAGTCGGCGTCGAGGTCGGCCGGCGTGAAGATCCCGCTGGGTGGCAGCACGCGCAGGTGCTGGCCAGGCGAGACGTTGTCGCATATCCAGTTCGAGCCGTAGCCCTCCACGGTGCGCTTGACCGTGATCTTGAGCAGGTCGGTCTCGTGCGGGGCGCTCGACAGGGAGTAGCAGCGGGCTACCGTGCCGGTGCGGTCACTGGGCACGGCAACGGTGAGGAACTGGCCGGGCTTGTAGCCGAACGCCTCGCCGTCGGTGACCTCCAGCACGATGGAGTGCGCATCCTCGGTCTCCGGGATCACCTCCACCACCCGAGCGGTGTAGGACTCAGCCATGAGCGGCCTTCCTGTCGCGGCCCGGGACGTCGCTCGAGACGGCTGCGACACTGTCGGTGCCGCCGGTGCCGTCGCTGACCCGCAGCCGTCCCTCGCGCAGCGCGGCGTCGATGCTGGCCTTGAGCCGCGAGCAGGACTCGTGCACGACGCGGTGGCCCGCCTCGGCGTTCTTGCGGTTGAACTCTGCACAGCTGACCTGCGCCTGGGAGGTCCACTGGATGCTCGTGTGGAACTCGCTGTTCTTCTTGACCTGCACCCTGGCGAGGCAGTCGAGGCAGCTCACCTCCTGCAGGCTGGCGTCGAGGTAGAGCCGCTGGTCGGCCACCGTCTCGGGGTCCAGCGGGGTGAACGAGACCATCGGTCAGACACCGGTCGCCATCTGCGGGTCCTGCCCTGTGGCCTGCCCTGGCCCGCCCTGTGCCCTGCTCGGCGGCGATCCGGTCGTCCTCGGCCTTACGTCGCGCGAGGTTCTCACGAACCTCCCGCTCCCAGTTCTCGTTGGCGTGCGTGGTGTCCACCTCGAACTCGAACCGCTGCGTCATCTCATCGGTCACGTCGGCCGCGTCGACGTAGAACTGCTCGTACCACCGGCGCAGCTGGTAGACCGGGCCGTCCTCCTCGCAGAGCAGGGGGTTCTGGATGGCGGTCTTGTTGCGCCAGATCTCGACGTCCTGCATGAAGCCCTCGCCGAACATGTCGGAGTACTTCTTGGCGATCTTGTCCGCGGTCTCGTCGTCGAGGCCCTCGAGCTTCTTGACGACCAGGCCGTACTGCAGCACGAACGAGCTCGCAGTCACCGGGTAGTGGCAGTTGATCAGGATGACCTCGACCTCGATGCCCTTGTAGCTCGTGGTCAGCGGGTTGATCATGTACGACGGGCCGAAGTAGGACGCCTCGGAGGTCAGCAGCATGTCCTCGCCGGCATACCCTCCGCCGGACATGTCGGGCCGGCCCCGGGAGTTCATGTACTGGGTCGCGATGTGGCCCTCGAAGACGTTCTTGAAGTACGTCGGGAAGGCGTAGTGGATGTAGAAGAAGTGCGCCATGTCGACGACGTTGTCGATGATCTCGCGGCAGTTGGCGTTCTCGATGAACAGCGTGTTCCAGGTCCAGTCGGTCCACTGGTCGTCGAAGGCGGCGTCGACCCTCGGGATCACGACGTCCTCGGGCGGAGGTTTCCCCTCGGGGTCGTGGTAGACGAAGAGCTGCTTGTTCTCCTCCATCGCCCGCCAGGTGCGCGTGCGTGCACGCAGCGGGATCCGCTTGGCATAGGGGATGGCCTTGCACTTGCCGTCGCCGCCCCAGCGCCAGTCGTGGAACGGGCAGGCCACCTGGTCGCCCTTCACGGTGCCCTGGGTGAGGTCGCCGCCCATGTGCCGGCAGTAGCCGTCGAGCACGTTGAGCTTGCCGTTGGAGTCGGCCCAGACGACGAGCTTGGTCCCGAACGCCTCGATCGCGTGAGGCTTGCCGTCGCGGAAGGTCTCTGCGAGCCCGAGGCAGTGCCAGCCGCGCGCGAAACGGGTCGGCAGGGCGCCGGCGTCGATCTCACGCACGTGCTCGGGGGCGTTGACCGCGTTCATCCGCTTCCTCCAGGTGGGACTTCGACCAGCCGTGATGCGTACTGGAACAGGTTATAGTTTTGGCACTTGATACGCCAGCATCTCGACAGGAACACCGGCCCTGGCTAACCTCTGACTGAAACGCGTTCTAGTTTTCGAGGAGGCCCCATGCGGGTGGCCCTGACTGACGAGCACGAGCGCCTGCGCGCGGAGCTCCGTTCCTACTTCGCCGAGCTCGTCACCCCAGAGCGTAGAGCCGCGCTCTCCGCGGCCACCGGGGAGTTCGGGGAGGGTGGGGTCTACCGCGACGTCGTGCGACAGATGGGTCAGGACGGCTGGCTCGGCATCGGCTGGCCGGAGGAGTACGGCGGCCAGAACCGCTCGATGGTCGAACAGCTGATCTTCTCCGACGAGGCCGCCGTCGCCGGCGTACCCGTCCCGCACCTCACCCTCAACACCGTCGGTCCGACGATCATGCGCTTCGGCACCGAGGAGCAGAAGCAGAAGTTCCTCCCGGCCATCCTCAAGGGCGAGATGCACTTCTCGATCGGCTACAGCGAGCCGGGCGCCGGGACCGACCTCGCCAACCTCAGGACGAGGGCCCGCCGCGACCCTTCGACAGGCTCCGGGACCGAGGATGAGTTCGTCATCAACGGCCAGAAGATGTGGACCAGCCTCATCCAGTACGCCGACTACGTCTGGCTCGCCTGCCGCACCGATCCCGACCTCCCCCGCCACAAGGGCCTCTCGATCATCCTCGTGCCGACCGACGCCGAGGGCTTCTCCTACACCCCGGTGCACACGGTCGCGGGGGTTTCCACCTCTGCGACGTACTACGAGGACGTCCGCGTTCCCGTCTCGAACCTCGTGGGTGAGCTCAACGGCGGGTGGCCGCTGATGACCAACCAGCTCAACCACGAGCGGGTTGCGCTGACCTCCGCCGCTCCCCTGGTGCACGCGGTCGCCGAGGTCCGCCGCTGGGCCCAGGAGACCAAGGCGCCCGACGGCAGCCGGGTGATCGATGCCGAGTGGGTGCAGGTCCTGCTCGGCCGTGCACATGCCAGGGTCGAGCTGCTCAGCCTGATGAACTGGAAGATCGCCTCCTCCACCGGAGAGGACCTCAGCCCGGCCGACGCCTCGGCCACGAAGGTCTACGGGAGCGAGCTCGCCACGGAGGTCTACCGCTCGCTCATGGAGATCGTCGGGCCCAACGCCCTGGTCCGAGGCGGCTCGGCCGCGGCGGTCCTGATGGGGCGCCTCGAGCGCTTCCACCGCAGCGCGCTGGTGATGACCTTCGGCGGCGGCACGAACGAGATCCAGCGAGACATCATCGGCATGGTGGGCCTCGGGCTCCCCGCCGCGAAGCGATAGGTGGCGACTGCCATGGACTTCACCCTGACCCCGGAGCAGAACGACGCCGCGACGCTCGCGAGGCGGCTGCTCACCGACCGTTGCACGCAGGCACGTCTCCGTGAGGTCGAGGCGACCGGGACGCGTTTCGACCCCGACCTGTGGCGGGAGCTCGGGTCCGCCGGCCTTCTCGGCCTCCACCTGCCCGAGTCGGCCGGAGGCGCTGGTCTGAGCCTGCTCGAGCTGTGCAGCGTGGTCATCGAGGCCGGCCGCGCCGTCGCGCCGGTCCCCCTGTCCCCACACACGGTCGCCGCGGCCGCCGTGGCCCGGTTCGGCAGCCCCGAGCAGGTGCAGGCGTGGGTCCCCGCGGCGGCCTCGGGCAAGAACGTCCTCACCGTGGCACTCAGCGAGGACCACGCCGACGTACCGGAGCGGCCCACCACCGTGGCCGAGCGCTCCCACGACGGGTGGGTGGTGTCGGGTGCCAAGACCGTCGTGCCCGCGGCGACGGTGGCGGACCTCTTCGTGGTCCCCGCCGACACCGCGGCGGGCGGAGTGGTCCTGCTCGTGCGCAAGGACGACCCCGGCGTTCACGTAGCGACCCAGCGGCTCAACGACGGCGACACCGTCGGACGGCTCGAGCTCGACAGCGTCACCGTCGCGGCGGACCGGACTCTCGGAGCCGTGGGCTCGGGATCGGAGGTGACCCGCTGGACCGCCGCGAGGCTGACCGCTGTGGCCTGCGCCGAGCAGCTCGGTGTCGTGGAAGGTGCACTCGCGCTGACCGCAGAGTACGCCCGCACGCGTGAGCAGTTCGGTCGCCCCATCGGCACGTTCCAGGCGGTGTCACAGCGCCTGGCCGACGGCTACATCGACGTCCACGGGGTCCGGCTCACCATGTGGCAGGCGGCCTGGCGGCTCAGCGAGGACCTGCCGGCGGAGATCGAGGTGGCGACCGCCAAGCTGTGGGCCGCCGACACCGGTCACAAGGTTGCGCACACGACCGTCCATGTCCATGGCGGTGTGGGCATCGACCTCGACGGGACGGCGCACCGCTACTTCACCGCGGCCAAGCGAAACGAGCTCATCCTCGGGGGATCCACCCGTCAGGCGCTCCGGGTCGGTCGGGCGCTGGCTGCCGAACCGGCCTGATCGTCGCTGGTCGGCGGGAGAGCAGCGTGGCCGACACGGTCTACGCCGTCCCCGACGAGCTCGTCGGGGACGGCTGATGGCTGCTCTGGCGCTCCGCTCGGGGAGCTGATCCGTCAGGGGGTTGACGCCGCCGGCGATCCGGTCTGGGAGCGCGAGCCGCGCGGGACCTCGTACGTCTCGCGCCAGCCGGCTCACCTGTGACAGTGACGTCGGACGGTCAGTCCTGGCAGCGGGCGTCGGCCTCGGCCTTCTTGTCCCGGGCAGCGCTGGGGTGCTCCCACACATGCCCGACGCCGTCACAGTCTCGTCGCGAGCACGTGAGGTTGCCGTTCGGTGATGTCTTGCGACACATGTCGGGCCTCCTCGATGAGTGGCGGATCCAACCGCCGTCCTGTTGGTCAGTGCGCGCTGACAACATGACGCATACCCATCGCGCAAGGTTGCGTCCCGGTGGGCCAGACCACTTGGTCAGGTCATCTGGAACGGGTCGTGCTCGGCGAGGATCTTGTCCACCCGGGCCTGGTCGAGCCGGTGCGCCAGCAGGCTGGTCTCCTGGGCGTCGCGCACGCACTTGGCGAGGGTGAAGGTCGACGTCACCAGGAACAGGCTGGCAACAGCGAGGAAGGCCCTCACCCAGGCGTCCACGGGCAGGTAGCAGATGCCGAGGACGACGGCACCGAGCGCCACGGCGAACGAGATGCCGGCCTGGGCGTAGAAGGCGGACGTGGTCTTGGAAGTGGTCGGGTTCGTCATGGCGAGAACTCTGTCGGTTTCCTCGGCTCCACGAATCCGTGCGACTACTCAGCTTCGCCGAGACCTTCTGGGTACGACTACCCAGTTCCGAGGTCGATGGCCGCCATGACTGCCCGGTGGTCGCTCGCCTGCGCCTGGAGCGCCTCGTCGACTCCCGGGTCACCGTGGTGGACGACACGGGCTCCCCCGCGCACGAGAAGGGCGTCGATCCGTTTGGCCGGGGCCTCGGCCGGGAAGGTGCGCCATCTCCTGGAGCCGTGGTCGACGTACCCGGCTTCGCGGAGCCTGCGCCAGCTCGGACCACCCGGCCCCTCGTTGAGGTCCCCGGCGACGACCACCGTCCCGCGCAGCCGCCGAGCGACGTCGATGACTTGTTCGACCTCGACCTGCCGCCGCTCCGGGTCGAGGCTGAGATGACACGACACCACGCCGAACAACAGCCCGTTGACCCGCAGCTGTGCTGCCGCGATGCCCCTACGAGGCTGGAACAGCGGTTGCGGCACCTTGGTGACGTACGTCGACTTCACGCCGATTCCGGTCCGGACGAGGATCATGTTGGAGCCGGCGTTGCGCCCCCCGGCGACGTACCGCATCCCCCACTCCTCGGCGAGCTGCAGGCACCGATGCCTCCATCGCAACGGGGTCTTGGGCGTCTCGTTGACCAGCAGGATGTCGGGAGCGGCCTCGCGCACCGCCTGGTCGAGCAACGAACCGCGACGCCCGCCCATCCAGATGTTGTAGGTCATGACGCGGACGGACGGCATCCGACGATCCTGACACAGCGGCCCGCTCAGGCGTCTCGAACCTTGTCGAGTCGCGCCACGGCCTCCTCGAACTCGGAGACCAGGTCTGCCATCACGTCGGCGACCGGCCGGACCTCGTTCATACGTCCGACGATCTGACCCACCGGCATCGAGATGACATCGGGGTTGCCACTCGCGTTGATCCGGTTGTGCGCCTCGCTGACGAGGAGGTTCTGCAACGGCATCGGCAGTGGCTCGGGAGCACCGTCTTCCGCCCAGGCCTCGGTCCACCTGGTCTTGAGGAGCCGGGCCGGCTTCCCGGTGTAGATCCGCGTGCGCACGGTGTCGGTGGAGTCCGCGCGCAGGAACGCCTCGGTCATGCCGGGGTTCGACGAGAGCTTGGAGTACTCCTCCACGGTCAGCCAGATGGATCCGGTCCACACACCCTGGGCGCCGAGGGCAAGCGATGCGGCCATCTGTCGCCCGGAGCCGATGCCGCCGGCGCCGAGCACAGGAACGTCCGGGCCCACCGCGTCGACGATCTCCGGCGTCAGGACCATGCTGGCGATCTCGCCGGTGTGGCCGCCGGCCTCGTAACCCTGGGCGACGATGATGTCCACGCCGTTGCGGACGTGCGACAGGGCGTGCTTCGCGGCACCGGCCAGCGCCGCGACCTTGACCCCGGCAGCGTGCGCCTGCTCGATCACGTCCACCGGCGGGGAGCCGAGGGCGTTGGCGATCAGCACCGGGCGGTGGCTCAGGGCGACCTCGACGTGGGAGCGGGCGACCGAGTGCAGCCATCCCAGGACGCCCTCGCGCCCCTCGCCCTCCGGCAGCGGAGGGACACCGAGCTTGCGGAGGGTGTCGTCGACGAACTGGCGGTGCCCCTCGGGGATCATCGTCTTCAGGTCGACCGCGCTGCCCTCGGTGGGCACCTTCATCGGCATGACGACGTCCACGCCGTACGGCTTGCCGTCGGTGTTCTCGTCCATCCAGGTGAGGGTCTTCTCGAGCTCCTCAGCGTCGTTGAAGCGGACGCAGCCCAGGACGCCGAGACCGCCGGCCCTGCTCACCGCCGCCGCGACATCCTCGGAGGGCGTGAAGGCGAAGATCGGGTAGTCGATCCCGAACTGGTCGCAGAGGTCGGTACGCATGGGGGGCCTTTCGGGACAGGGCGGGTCGTTCAGACGCCGGCGGTGGCACTTGTGGGCGCAGCGGCGGACCTCGCGTCGGTGGCGATCTGCCGGGCGGCGGGGTAGTTGGCCTTGCCGGTCGCGTGGCGCGGGATCTCGGGCACCAGGGTCATCGAGCGGGGCAGCTTGTAGCCGGACAGCCTCGAGCGCAGGTGGGCGTTGAGCTCGTCGAGGGTCGGCTCGCGCCCGTCGCGCGCCTGGATCACCGCGGTCACCTGCTGGCCGAGCCGGTCGTCCGGCGTACCGACCACGAGGACGTCGAACACGTCGGGGTGCCCCTTGAGCGCCGTCTCGACCTCCTCGGGGTAGACCTTCTCGCCACCGGTGTTGATGCAGTTGGAGCCGCGGCCGAGCAGCGTCAGACGGTTGCCCTCCTCGATCTGGGCGAAGTCACCGGGGATGGAGTACCGCACGCCGTCGATCTCGACGAACGTCCTGGCGGACTTCTCGGGGTCCTTGTAGTAGCCGAGAGGCACGGACCTGGCTCGCGCGACGCGGCCGATGGCGCCTACGTTCGTGGCCGGGTCGAGGATGTTGTTCGTCTCGTCGAGGATCACCGTCTCGGGGCCGATGCTCGACCTGCGCACCCTTGGCGTCCTTGTTCTGCCGGTCGACGATGCCGGTGCCGGAGAACCCGGTCTCGGACGCTCCCACCGAGTCGGTGATGAAGGCGTTCGGGAAGGCGTCGAGGTAGCGCTCCTTGACCGACGCGGCGAAGATCGCGGCGCTGCTGGCGATCGCGACGAGGCTGGAGCCGTCGTAGTCGCCGCGTTCGTACTCCTCGATCAGCGGTCGCGCCATCGCGTCACCGGTCATGAACATGACCTGGACCTTCTCGCGGTCGACGATCCGCCAGATCTCCTCGGGGTCGAACTTGGGCACGAGGATCACCACGTGGCCGGCGAACAGGTGCATGAGCATGCCCCACTGTGCGCCGCCGTGCATGATCGGGCTCAGCGGGAAGGAGATCATCGGCTCGCTCTCGACCGCCTTCTTGGACTGGTCGTACTCCCCCAGCCGCTCACCGGTCATGAAGTCGATGCCGCCGCCGAGCGTTCGCCAGACGTCCTCGTGGCGCCACATCACGCCCTTGGGGTAGCCGGTGGTGCCGCCGGTGTAGACGATGTAGAGGTCGTCAGCGCTGCGCTCGTCGAAGTCTCGCTCGTCGCTCCGGCCGGCCAGGGCGTCGTCCCAGGCCACTCCGCCGTACGACGACGCGTCGTGGTCGGTGCCGTCCTCGATCACCACGGCGTGGGTGAGACTCTCGTGGTTGCCGAAGACCTTCTCCACGAGCGGGGTGTACTGCCGCTCGTGGACGAGCGCCACGACGTCCGCGTTGTCGAAGAGGTAGTCGAGCTCGCCCTCGACGTACCGGTAGTTCACGTTGATGGCGATCGCGCGGAGCTTGAAGACCGCCAGCATGGCGATCACGTGCTCGGCGCCGTTGCGGGCGTAGAGACCGACGTGCGACCCCTTGCCGACTCCGTGCTCGGCGAGGTGATGCGCGAACCGGTTGGACCGTCGCTCCAGCTCGGCGTAGGTCAGGCGCTGGTCACCGCACACGAGGGCGGTTCGATCCGGAACGGCGTCGACGGCATGCTCGAAGAGGTCTGCGATGTTGATGGCCACGGGGGAGAGACTAGAACACGTTCTCGTTTCTGACTAGGGTGATCTCAGCAGATCTCGACCCCCAGCCCTCACTGATGGAAGGCCCCGCCATGACCCAGCCGCACTGCCTCGTCGAGCAGGAGGGCCACACCCTCGTCGTCACGATGAACCGCCCAGAGGCCAAGAATGCCCTGTCCGGCGAGATGATGGACATCATGCGCGAGGCGTGGGACCGCGTGAACACCGACGAGTCCATCCGGGTCGCGATCCTCACCGGCGCCAACGGCGCGTTCTGCGCAGGTGCCGACCTCAAGGCCATGAGCAGCTCGCACCCGGGTGACTCGTTCGAGGGTGGCGGCTGGGACCTGTCGGTGATCAAGCCGCTCCTGAAGGGATTCCGGCTGACCAAGCCCCTGATCGCGGCGGTCGAGGGGCCCGCCATCGCCGGCGGCACGGAGATCCTCCAGGCGACCGACATCCGCGTGGCCGGCGAGAGCGCTCGCTTCGGTGTCTCGGAACCGAAGTGGGGGCTCTACCCCCTCGGCGGCTCGGCGGTCCGGCTCCCCCGCCAGATCCCGTACACCGTCGCGGCGGACCTGCTGCTGACCGGCCGCCACATCAAGGCCCCGGAGGCCAAGGAGATCGGCCTGATCGGCCACGTGGTGCCCGACGGCACCGCCCTGGACAAGGCACGCGAGATCGCCGGCCTGATCGCGGCGAACGGCCCGCTCGCCGTGCAGGCGATCCTGCGCACGATCCGTGACACCGAGGGCATGCACGAGGAGGACGCCTTCAAGCTCGACGCCAAGGTCGGCGCGCCCGTGTTCTCGAGCAACGACGCGAAGGAGGGCCCGCGGGCGTTCGCGGAGAAGCGCACCCCGGCGTTCACGGGCAGCTGACCGCCGCCGGGTCGCCCGTCGCGGGAGGTGCAGAGCCCCACCGCCTCTCGACCGGCCCGCACCTCGTCACCGACACCGACGTGACCCGGCACCTGCACGCTCGCATAGCAGCCGAAGACCGCTGCCCGCCCGAGGCCCAGGATGCGGCGCCGGTGGTGGCGGGCCAGCACCCCGAGCAACCCCACGTCGGGATCGTCCGCACCCGGCTGACCCAGCGAGGGCACGATGCAGCGAGGGGTGGGCAGATCCACGCGCAGCGTCACCTCGCCGACGTAGAGGATTTGTCCCGGCTCCGGATCCTCAGGCAGGTCCAGGACCAGGTTGGGTCGGAACCGCAGCGGCGACACCACTGCCGCGCGCTGGTGCTCCAACCGTTGAAGCGCGCCGGTGGTGACCACGTGCACCGCGCCGTAGTCCACGAACTTCCGCGTCCGGGCGCCGGCGACGTCCGTGACGGCGGGCTGGCCCGGCCGAGCCTCGGCTTCCCACTCGGGAAGCATCCCGGCCTCCCGTGGCCACAGACGCTGCAGCCGTAGCCGGTGCTGGACCTGGTCGGTCAACGTCACCGCGTGACCGAGCCAGTCGGACACGGCACCGTCGGCCCCGGGGTCGTTCGCGGAGATGCCGCCTCGTCCCGGGACGTGGATGGTCACTTCACCGGTCGCGTCCTCGTACCTCGCCACAACCTGCAAGAGCCTTTCACCTCGCGCGGGGTGCTTGGCGCTGACCAGCATGCCGCCGGCGTCCAGCACCGCCCAGCAACGGTCCCCGAGGACACCGTCCATCGTGACTCTCAGCCGGTTCACGGCCTCGCGGGCGGCAGACTTCACGGGATATCGCATGCATCCAAGGACCGTCGACACGAGGACATTCTGCCTGAACTGATGTTCACACGACGGTCAGCGGAAGGCTCTTCCGTGGTTCGAACCGGAAGTCGGCGCCGCGGCTGAAACGCACCAGTCCGACGTCGGAGGACTCCCCGGTCGGCGCGCCCCGGACAACACGCACCGCCAAGGCGTCAGCGTCGTCGGAGACCACTTCGGCGTGCCAGGTCGGGTGCACGACGTGCAGGATCGCCTCCAGCGGCTCGAGGTGGTCGGCGTCGAGAGAGCGACGACCCAGGCGCCATCACGGTGCGCGAGGCTCCGCCGAGACAGGTGTACGACGAGCTCGTCGGAGTCGTGGGTGAGTCGGAGGTCGACGTACCCCTGCGGCCGGAAGGCAGGACGCAGCGCCAGGACCGTGGCGACCGACTCGAGGTCCTCTCCGAGCCCCAGCGCACGACGGAGGCGCTCGGAGGTCAGACCGGCTATCCCGGTGAACTGACGACGGGTGATGTCACGCGTCTGCTCTCGCGCGGTCCTGGCCCCGACGTTCCGGACCACCGGTCCTGGACGGTGAACCGGAAGTCCAGGAACTGCGGCGGGGCCCGACGTCGAGCTGGAGACCCTTGAAGATCGTCACGACCCCCTGGCCGGTGTACCCGAGCGCCCGCTGCATCCGCATCGTGTAGTGCGGGCTGGCGCCCTTCCACTCCTCGATCGCGATGTCGCGCATCCCCTCGAGGCCGAACGCGCCCAGGAGGTGTGGCATCCCGGCCCGGTCGATCATGTGCCCGCAGAGCAGCAGCTCGGGGACGAGCCTCGCCAGCTCCGCCCGGGTCAGGTCCGCCGGGCCCCGCGGCATCAGACCGCCCGGTCCTGGCCCGCCCAGAACTGTGCTCGCAGGGCTTTCTTGTCGGGCTTGCCCAGACCGGTCAACGGGAGCGCGTCGGTCACGACGACCTGCTTCGGCGCCTGCACGCTGCCCTTGCGCTCCTTGACCATCCGCTGGATCTCGGCGGTCAGAGCGGCTACCGACTCTTCGTCGTCGGGCGTTCCGGCCCGGAGCACGACGACCGCGGTGACGGCCTCTCCCCACTTCTCGTCGGGTACGCCGATCACGCCGACCTGCGCGACCGCCGGGTGCTCGGCGACCACGTCCTCGACCTCGCGCGGGAAGACGTTGAAGCCACCGGTGACGATCATGTCCTTGGTCCGGTCGACGATGTACCAGTAGCCGTCCTCGTCGGCCCGGGCGACGTCGCCGGTGCGAAGCCATCCGTCGCGGAAGGTCTCCGCCGTGGCGTCGGGGAGGTTCCAGTAGCCGCTCGCGAGCACCGGACCCGCCACGCAGATCTCCCCCGGCTCCCCCGGCGCGACGGGCTCGTCGTTCTCGTCGAGGAGGGCGGTGCGCAGGAAGGCAGCTGGGCCTGCCGCAGCTGGCCAGCCGCTCGGGGTGGTCGAGGTCGTGGTCTCCCTTGGCGAGGTAGGAGATCACCATCGGGCACTCGGACTGCCCGTAGTACTGCGCGAAGATCGGTCCCCAGCGGCGGATCGCCTCCGCGAGGCGCACGGGGTTGATCGCCGAGGCGCCGTAGTAGACGGTCTCCAGGGAGCTCAGGTCGGCCGACTCGGCGTCCGGGTGGTCGAGCATCGCGTAGATCATGCTCGGGACCAGCATGGTCGCGGTGATGCGGTGCTTCTCGATCGCACGGAGGACCTCGCCGGGCTCGAAGCGCGGCAGCACGACCATCGAGCCGCCGGCCATGAGAGTCGGCACGAAGAACGCCGCGCCGGCGTGGCTCAGGGGGGTGCACATGAGGAACCGAGGCTTCTCCGGCCACTCCCACTCGGCGAGCTGCACCTGGGTCATGGCGGCGATGGAGCTCGCAGTGCCCACCACGCCCTTGGGCTTGCCGGTCGTGCCGCCGGTGTAGGTGACGCTGACGACCGCGTCGTGGCTGAGGTCGGTCACCTCGAGCCGACCCCGGGGTGTGCTTGCCCGCCAGAGCGATCAGGTCCTGGCCGATCTCGGCCTCCCCGAGCGTGAGCACCTGCCGCAGGCATGGCACGCGCTCCTGCAGCGCACGCGCTCGCTCCACGAACGCCGGGACGGGCTCCACGACCAGCGTCTCGATGCCCGCGTCGGCGAGCACGTGGGCGTGGTCGTCGAGCGATCCGAGCGGGTGAAGGGCAGTACGTCGCAGGCCGACCATCTGGCCGGCGCCGATCATGACGAGGACCTCCGGGCGGTTGAGCGCGAGCAGGGCGACCGGGCTGCCCGTCGTACAGCCGACCTCTCCCAGCGCGGCGACGTAGGTGCTGATCCGGTCAGCGAGGTCCTGCTCCGGTCAGCGTCTGCTCGCCGACGTGCAGCACGGGGGCGTCCGCATGGCGCTCGAGCGCCGAGGCGAGGAGGTGGCCGAGATGGGGGCCTCGATAGAGGTCACGCGAGAGGTCGTCACTCATGCGCGACACGGTAGAACGTGTTACAGATTCACGCAATGGTGGCGAGTCAGCCGAGCACGACCTCGGCCACCTGGCGAACCTCCTCGGGACTGCGCAGCGTGAGCACCAGCATCGTCACGCCGGCATCCGCCCACCGCTGGACGTCCTCACGGATCTCGTCGCGGTCGCCGATGATCGTGACCTCGGAGACCAGCTCGTCCGGGACCAGCGCCGCCGCCTCGTCCTTGCGGCCCTCGAGGTAGAGCTCCTGGATCTTGTCCGCGACCTCCTGGTACCCCATCCGCTCGAACACCGTCTTGTGGAAGTTCTGCTCCTTGGCGCCCATACCGCCGATGTACAGCGCCATCCAGGGTCGCATCGCGTCGTAGGCAGCCTGCTTGTCATCGGTCACGACCAGCTGGCAGGTCGCTGCGATCTCGAACGTCTCTCGCGTACGACGGGCGCCCGGCCGGGCGAACCCCTCGTCGAGCCAGGACCCGTACATGTCCGCCATCCGCGGCGAGAAGTAGATCGGCAGCCAGCCGTCGGCGATCTCGGCGGCGAGCGCCACGTTCTTGGGCCCCTCCGCGCCCATCCACACGGGCAGGTCCGCGCGCAGCGGGTGCACGATCGGCTTCAGCGGCTTGCCGAGACCCACGGCACCCTCACCGGTGTAGGGCAGGGGGTAGTGCGGACCGTCGTTGGTCACGGGCGCCTTCCGCTCCATGACCTGCCGGATGATGTCGATGTACTCACGGGTGCGGGCGAGCGGCTTGGAGAACGGCCGGCCGTACCAACCCTCGACGACCTGCGGGCCGGAGACGCCGAGCCCGAGGATGACCCGACCACCCGAGAGGTGGTCCAGGGTCAGCGCGTGCATCGCGCACGACGTCGGGGTGCGCCCGGAGAGCTGGACGATCGACGTACCCAGCTTGATCGTCGAGGTCCGGTGACCCCACCAGGCGAGCGGGGTGAACGCGTCCGACCCCCAGGCCTCGGCGGCGAACACCGCTTCGAAGCCGGACCGCTCGGCCTCCTCGACCAGCTCCCCGACACCCTCCGGCGGCTGCGCGCCCCAGTAACCGAGCTGTAGTCCGAGCTTCACGATCCCTCACCTGACTTCCATCGCAGACCCGCCGGGGCTTGCGGAACAAAACGAGAACCTGTTTCACTTTAGCCCATGACCGGCACCCTCAAGGCACCCTTGCGCGTCGAGTTCGGCTACACCCGGTCGCTCGGGCCCGTGCTCTCCCGCTTCATGACCGGACTCCGTGACAAGACCGTGCTCGGCGGGCGTGCCGGCGACGGGCGCGTGATCGTCCCGCCCTCGGAGTACGACCCCATCACCCACGAGCCTCTCACCGACCTGGTCCCCGTGGGAACGACCGGGACGGTGCAAACCTGGTCGTGGGTCTCCGAGCCCGTGCCGGACCAGCCCTTCGACCGGCCCTTCGCGTTCGCGCTCGTGCTGCTCGACGGCGCCGACACCCCCATGCTCCACGCGGTCGACGTCGAGGAGCCCGCGCAGATGCGCACCGGGATGCGGGTCCAGATCCGGTGGGCAGCAGAGACGGTCGGCCACATCCGCGACATCGCTTGCTTCGAGCCCGAGGAGTCCGCATGACGACCACCGACCGGGCGCCCGTGACCGGGATCGTCACGCCAGTCCGGCTGGACTACACCTACGCCGCCTCGGCCGAGGAGTCGCGGTTCCTGCGCGGGCTGGCGGAGGGGAAGATCCGCGGCCAGCGTTGCCCCAGGTGCGAGAAGGTCTACGTGCCGCCGCGCGGCGCGTGCCCTGTCGACGGGGTGCCCACCCGCGACGAGGTCGAGCTGCCCGACCGCGGGATCGTCACGACCTTCTGCATCGTGAACGTCCCGTTCCTCGGCCAGCGGATCACCCCTCCGTACGTCTCGGCGTACATCCTGCTCGAGGGCGCCGACATCCCGTTCCTGCACCTCGTCCTCGGCTGCGACGTCGGCGAGGTGCGCATGGGCATGCGCGTCGAGGCGGTCTGGAAGCCCCGCGAGGCGTGGACCACCTCGATGGAGAACATCGACCACTTCCGCCCGACAGGTGAGCCCGACGCGGCGTACGAGTCGTTCGCCGCCCACCTCTGAGAAGGGATCATTCGTTGAGAGACGTTGCGGTCGTCGGGTTCGCCCAGCGACAGATGCGGGAGTTCGGGGGCTCGCCGACGATGGTCGAGCTGCTCGTGCCGATCATCGGCGAGCTCTACGACCAGACCGGGTGGACGAAGGGCGACATCGGGTTCTGGTGCTCGGGATCCTCCGACTACCTGGCCGGCCGGTCGTTCTCGTTCGTCTCCGCGGTCGACGCGATCGGCACGCTGCCGCCCGTCAACGAGTCGCACGTCGAGATGGACGCCGCCTGGGCGTTGTACGAGGCGTGGGTCAAGATCCAGACCGGAGAGGTGGACACCGCCCTCGTCTACGGCTTCGGGAAGTCCTCGGCCGGCCAGCTGCGCCGGATCCTGGCGCTGCAGCTCGACCCGTACGTGCTGACCCCGCTGTGGCCCGACACCGTCTCGATCGCCGCGATGCAGGCACGTGCTCGGGCTCGAGCAGGGCTTGTGGGACGAGAAGGCGCTCGCCGAGGTCGTGGCCCGCAACCGTGCCGCCGGCGCGGACAACCCCGCTGCCGTGCTCTCCGGCGACGTCTCGGTCGCCGACCTGCTCGCCGAGCCGCTGTTCTCCGACCCGCTCCGCAAGCACGACTGCGCCCCGGTGACCGACGGCGCCGCAGCGATCGTGCTGGCCGCGGACGAACGGGCCCGGTCCGTGGTCGACCGGCCCGCCTGGATCACCGGCTTCCAGCACCGCACGGACGCCCAGGCGCTCGGCGTCCGGGACCTGACCCGGTCCCCCTCAGCCGCCGCTTCCGGCGCGGCAGCCGGCGTCGACGGGGTGGACACCGCGGAGCTGTACGCCCCGTTCAGCCACCAGGAGCTCATCCTCCGCCGCGAGCTGGGGCTCGACGAGTCGGTCACGGTCAACGCCTCGGGTGGTCCGCTGTGCGGCAACCCGATGTTCTCCAGTGGCCTGGTGCGGATCGGCGAGGCCGCCAGGCGCGTGATGGCCGGTACGTCGGACAAGGCGCTCGGCCACGCCACCTCCGGCCCCGCCCTGCAGCAGAACCTCGTGTGCGTGATGGAAGGACGGAACTGATGGGCAAGCAGCTCGCCGCCGTGGTCGGGGTCGGCCAGACCCACCACCGGGCCAAGCGCGAGGACGTGTCCATCGCCGGACTGTGCCGAGAGGCCGTCGATCGGGCGCTCGCCGACGCGGGCCTCGGGTTCGACGACATCGATGCCGTGGTCGTCGGCAAGGCCCCCGACCTGTTCGAGGGCGTGATGATGCCGGAGCTGTTCCTCGCCGAGGCACTCGGTGCAGTCGGGAAGCCGCTGCTGCGCGTGCACACCGCCGGGTCGGTCGGCGGCTCGACCGCGATCGTCGCGAGCAGCCTCGTCCAGGCCGGCGTGCACAAGCGGGTGCTCGCCGTGACCTTCGAGAAGCAGTCGGAGTCCAACGCGATGTGGGCGCTGTCGGTGCCCGTTCCGTTCGTGATGCCCGTGCACGCGGGGGCGGGCGGCTACTTCGCGCCGCACGTGCGCTCCTACATCCGGCGCGCCGGGGCACCAGAACACGTCGGAGCGATGGTCGCGGCCAAGGACCGCCGCAACGCCTGCAAGAACCCCTACGCCCACCTGCACCAACCAGACACGACCATGGAGTCGGTGATGGCCTCACAGATGCTGTGGGACCCGATCCGCTACGACGAGACCTGCCCCTCCTCCGACGGCGCTTGCGCCCTCGTGATCACCGACGAGGACACCGCCGCCTCGGTCGACAACCCGGCGTGGATCCACGCCACCGCGATGCGCACCGAGCCGACCACCGCGGCCGGCCGCGACCAGGTGAACCCGCTTGCCGGTCGAGAGGCCGCGGCCACACTGTGGAAGCAAGCGGGCATCACCAGCCCGGTCGACGAGATCGACTGCGCGGAGATCTATGTGCCGTTCTCGTGGTTCGAGCCGATGTGGATCGAGAACCTCGGGTTCAGCGGCGAGGGTGAGGGCTGGAAGCTCACCGAGGCCGGGGAGACCGAGATCGACGGGCGGCTCCCGATCAACATGTCGGGCGGCGTGCTCTCCTCGAATCCCATCGGCGCGTCGGGCATGCTGCGCTTCGCGGAGGCCTCGCTGCAGGTGATGGGCGAGGCCGGCGAACACCAGGTGGACGGCGCCCGCAAGGCGCTCGGCCACGCTTACGGCGGTGGCTCGCAGTTCTTCGCGATGTGGGTCGTGGGCGCCGACAGGCCCGTGTGAGCCACCTCGCGTGAGGACGCGGAGTAGGTCGGCCGGCCGGTGGGTACACGCCGCGCGTGAATCTGACGCGCACCAAGCCTGTCGACGACATCCTGGCCCACACCTCCGAGGAGGCCGAACCGCACGCCGGCGGCTCGAACCGCTTGCGCAAACGGCTCGGCGCCCTGGACCTGATGGGTTTCGGCATCGGGATCGTGATCGGCACGGGCATCTTCACGTTGACCGGCATCGCGGCGAAGGACTCCGCGGGACCTGGCGTCGTCATCTCGTTCGCCCTGGCCGGGCTGGTCAGCCTGCTGGCTGCCCTGTGCTACGCCGAGCTCTCCTCGGCGGTGCCGACCGCCGGGTCGGCGTACACCTATGCCTACGCGACCATCGGTGAGGTCTTCGCCTGGATCATCGGCTGGGACCTGCTCCTGGAGTTCGCACTCGGCGCGGCCGTGGTCGCGCGCGGCTGGTCGGGTTACCTGGCCGAGCTGGTCGGCACCCTTCCCACGACGTTGTTCGGCGAGACGGCCACGGTGAACCTCGGCGCGCTCGGTATCACGCTGGTGCTCGGCGTGGTCGCCTACATCGGGATCCGTGAGTCGAAGTGGGTCACCAACACCCTGGTGGTGGTGAAGGTCCTGGTCTGCCTCTTCGTGATCGTCGCCGGCGCGTTCTTCGTGACCGCCCGGAACTGGACCCCTTTCATCCCCGATGCCCACGCCCCGACCGAGTCGGCCAGCGGGCTCACCCAGCCGCTGTGGCAGGCCCTTGTAGGCGTCGAGCCGTCGGTCTACGGGATGGCCGGCGTGCTCTCAGCGGCGGCGATCGTGTTCTTCTCCTACACCGGCTTCGAGGCGGTCGCCAACCTCGGCGAGGAGACCCGCAACCCGCGCCGCGACCTGCCACTCGGCCTGCTCGGCACGCTGCTCGTGTGCGCCCTTCTCTACGTCGGCGTCTCGGCCGTGCTGACCGGGATGGTCCACTACAGCAAGATCAACGAAGGCGCCCCGATCTCCTCGGCGTTCGAGTCCGTGGGTCTCGGCTGGGCCGCTGCCCTGATCGGCGTCGCCGCGATCGCCGGCCTCACCTCGGTGATCCTCGTCGACATCGTCGCGATGGGCCGCATCGGATTCGCCATGGCACGGGACGGTCTGCTTCCCGAGCGCTTCGGCCGTGTCCACCCGAAGTTCGGGACGCCGAGCGCGATCACCGCGGTCACCGTCGCGTTCATCGCGGCCCTCGCCACGTTCGTGCCGATCGAGGCCCTGGCGGAGATGGTGAGCATCGGCACGCTCTTCGCGTTCACGATCGTGTCCGTGGCCGTTCCCGTCCTCCGTCGTACGCGCCCCGACCTGCCGCGACCGTTCCGCACCCCGCTCTCACCCGTGCTGCCCATCCTGTCGGCGCTGCTGTGTGTGGCGCTGATGGGCAACCTGTCGATCGAGACCTGGATCCGGTTCGGCTCATGGCTGGCCATCGGGCTGATGCTCTACCTGACGTACGGCGCACGGCGGGCCCGTCTGCGGAAGGCGGCGCCGGAGCCCGAGTCGGTGCCAGCCGGACGCTGAGGACCCCCTACGAATGCGCGAGGACGCCCCGGGAGACCAGCTCCCGGGGCGTCCTTGCATGTCTGAGGCCGCCTACTTGTAGTTGACCTGCAGCTCCTTGATGCCGCTGATCCACGCGGACCGAAGACGGCGCGGCTCCCCTGCCTTGGAGATGTCGGGGGCGAAGTCGGCCAGGGCGTTGAAGATCAGGTCCACCTCGAGACGCGCGAGGTTGGCACCGATGCAGAAGTGCGCCCCGTGGCCGCCGAAGGCGACGTGCGGGTTCGGGTCGCGCAGGATGTCGAAGGTGTGCGGGTCGTCGAACACGTCGGTGTCGAAGTTGGCCGAGGCGTAGAAGAGGCCGACCCGCTGCCCCTTGGTCACCGGCACCCCGCCGACCTCGATGTCCTTGAGTGCCGTGCGCTGGAAGGTCGTCACGGGCGTGGCCCAGCGGATCACCTCGTCGGCCATGGTCTTGGGCCGCTCGCTCTTGAAGAGGTCCCACTGCTCGGGGTTCTCGAAGAACGCGTTCATGCCGTGCGTGATGGCGTTGCGCGTGGTCTCGTTGCCCGCCACCGCGAGCAGGATCACGAAGAAGCCGAACTCGTCCGCGCTGAGCTGGCCTTCTGCGTCGGCCTGGACCAGCTTGGTCACGATGTCGTCGCGCGGGTTGGCCTTGCGGTCCTCGGCGAGCTGCATCGCGTAGGTGAGGATCTCGACCGAGGCGGTCTCGGGGTCCACGTCGTACTCGGGGTCGTCGTACGCCAGCATCTGGTTCGACCACTCGAAGAGCTTGCGGCGGTCCTCCTGCGGGACACCGAGGAGGTCGGCGATCGCCTGGAGCGGAAGCTCCGCGGCCACGTCGTCCACGAAGTTGCCCGACCCCTTCTCGTGGGCGTCGCGCACGATCTTCTCGGCGCGCTGCTTGAGACTCTCGTGCAGGCCGCCGATCGCACGCGGGGTGAACCCCCGGGAGATGATGCCGCGCAACGATGTGTGGTCCGGCGGGTCCTGGTTGATCAGGATGACTCGCTGCGCCTCGACCTGCTCGCGGCTCATGCCCGGCATGAACCGGATGATCGCGGTGTTCTCGAACGTCGAGAAGTCCTGGCTGTTCCGGGAGACCTCCTTGACGTGCTCGTGCTTGCTCACGGCCCAGAAGCCACTCCCGCCGTTCATGCCGGAGCGAGCTTCCTCCTCCTGCTCGACCCAGAAGACCGGAGCGGTCTTGCGTAGAGCGGCGAACTCCTCGTGCGGGACCCTGGTCTCGATGAGTGCTGGGTCAGTGGGATCGAATCCCTGGGGAACAGCTACCGTGCTCAACGCGACGACCTCCGGAAATATGGAACACGTTCTAGTGGAGTCTGGCACAGACCTGTGGGCCTGGGAACCCCTCTGCAAGCAGAGGTGCGCCACCACGCACCCTTGCCTCGTCGCGAGAACGTGTTCTACTTTGACCGTGTGGCACGGCGTCACATCGAACACGAGGAGCTTCCATGGGTACCCCCGTCATCGTCGAGGCGGTCCGGACGCCGCTGGGCAAGCGCCACGGCTGGCTGGCGGGGCTGCACGCGGCCGAGCTGCTCGGTGCGGCTCAGAAGGCGCTCGTCGACCGGGCCGGGATCGACCCCGCGATCGTCGAGCAGGTCATCGGCGGGTGCGTCACCCAGGCCGGTGAGCAGTCCGGCGACATCGCCAGGCGGGCATGGCTCCACGCGGGTCTCCCCCGGTCCACAGGCGCCACCACGATCGACGCCCAGTGCAGCTCGGCTCAGCAGTCCATCCACCTGATCGCCGCGCTGATCCACGCAGGCGTCATCGATGCCGGTATCGCCTGCGGCGTCGAGTCCATGAGCCGCATCGGCCTCGGCGCGAACATCACCCCTGGCACCGGCAGCCCACGGCCGGACAGCTGGACGATCGACCTTCCCAACCAGTTCGAGGGAGCCGACCGCATCGCCCGCAACCGCGGTCTGTCGCGCGAGGACCTCGACGCTTTCGGTCTCGCGTCGCAGCAGAAGGCCCGCGTCGCGGTCGACGAGGGCCGGTTCAAGCGCGAGATCGCGGCTGTCGAGGCTCCGGTGCTCGACGGGGAGGGCAGCCCCACCGGAGAGACCCGAACCGTGGACACCGACCAGGGCCTCCGCGACACGACGACGGAGGGGCTCGCGAAGCTCGAGCCCGTGCTCGAGGGCGGCCTCCACACGGCCGGCACGTCCTCCCAGATCAGCGACGGCGCCTCCGCCGTACTGCTCATGGACGAGGACAAGGCGCGGGCGCTCGGCCTCACCCCGCGAGCCCGGGTCGTCAGCCAGTGCCTGGTGGGCTCGGAGCCGTACTACCACCTCGACGGACCGGTCCAGGCGACCGAGCGGCTGCTCGAACGCAGCGGCCGCTCGATCTCGGACCTCGACCTGTTCGAGGTCAACGAGGCGTTCGCCTCCGTCGTGATGTCCTGGGCGTCGGTCCACCGCCCGGACATGGAGAAGGTCAACGTCAACGGTGGCGCCATCGCGATCGGCCACCCGGTCGGCAGCACCGGCACCCGGCTCATCACCACGGCGCTGCACGAGCTGGAGCGCCGGGACGCATCGAGCGCGCTGGTCTCGATGTGCGCCGGCGGGGCGATGGCCAGCGGCACGATCATCGAACGGATCTGACTCGGGGGTCAGGCCGGCGTCTTCGGGCTCACGGCGCCCGGCGGGGCAGTCGGTCAGCGCCGGTAGCATGATGCGCCCTTCCCCCTCCCGTGAACCAGAAAGCGGTGCCGCGCGCCCATGTTGGGACACTCCCACGCCATGTCCGGACTCGCGATGGGGGCGGCCACGCTGCCGGTCGTGCCCCTGGAGTCGTTGACCGCCGAGCTCACCTGGGTGGTGGCGGTCGGCGGGTTCGCGATGCTGCCCGATCTCGACACAGGCGGGGTCACCACGCGGCGCGGCTTCCCACGCCTGCACGGATCCACGGTCGCGCTGATGTGGGGTCCGCTCACCTCCCTGCTCGCGGAGCTGCTCGGCCGGCTGTTCGGCGGGCACCGCAACGGCTCGCACTCGATCCTCGGCATAGCCGGCACGGCGATGGTCGTCGGTGTGCTGGCCACGGCGTACCCAGGCCGCCTGTTCCTGCTGGCGCTGGCGATCGGACTCGCCCTGGAGGCTCTCGCGTTCGCGATCCCGGGGAAGCTGGAGGAGCTCTGGCCGGTCAACCTGCTGGTCTCGTTCGGGGCCGCCTGGTGGCTGCTGGGTGTGCCGGGCACGGTCGACGACCGGTTCCCGCATTGGCTGCCCGCGGCAGTGCTCGTCGGCAGCGCCACCCACGTGATCGGGGACATGCTCACCGTGGGCGGGATCCCACCGCTGTGGCCGGTGTCGAGGACTCGGGTGTCGTTGCGGCTGTTCCGGACCGGATCCGGCTGGGAACGGTGGCTCATCGCGCCCGGACTGCTGATCGGCGCCTGCTGGCTGGTGCTCACGCGCAGCGGCCTCGACGCCGAGCCCGTGCTGAGCGTGCTTGCCCGCTGAGCGCGCTCCCCACGGCGAACTGTCTCTTCCCTCGGCAGGTTCACCGTGGGGAGAGACAGTTTGCCTGCATACCCTGGTAATCCGTCGCGCGAGACCCGCCGGGGTCAGGAGCCGTAGACGGGCTCCGGCCGCTCAGCCTTGGCGAGCAGGTCGCGCACGGCGGCGCCCACCTCGGAGGACTCCCAGCGCCGGCCGATGTCGAGGGTCGGGCCCGTGGCGCCAGCCCTCCTCGACGCAGATCTTGCCGCCTTCGACCTCGATCACCCGACCGGTCACGTCGGCGGAGTCCTCGCTCGCGAGCCATGCCACGACGGGTGAGACGTTGGACGGGTCCATCGCGTCGAACCCCGACTCGGGGGCGGCCATCGTCTCCGCGAAGGCCGCTTCGGTCATGCGGGTCCGCGCCGCGGGGGCCAGCGCGTTGACGGTCACGCCGTACCTCGCCAGCTCGTGGGCCGCGACGAGCGTGAGCCCGGCGATGCCTGCCTTCGCGGCGGAGTACGTCGCCTGCCCCACACTCCCCTGCAACCCGGCACCCGAGCTGGTGTTGATGACGCGAGCCGGCCGCGTGCGACCCTCCTTGGCCTCGGCGCGCCAGTAGGCGCTGGCGTGCCGCAGCGGCGCGAAGTGGCCCTTGAGGTGCACGCGGATCACCGCGTCCCACTCGTCCTCGGCGGTGTTCACCAGCATCCGGTCGCGCAGGAAGCCTGCGTTGTTGACGAGGATGTCGAGCCCGCCGAAGGTGTCGATCGCCTGCTGGACCATCCGACGAGCGCCCTCGAAGTCTGCGACGTCGTCGCCGTTCGGCACCGCCTCCCCACCCATCTCGCGGATCAGCGCGACGACCTCGTTGGCCGGGTCGGCCGAGGCACCCACCCCGTCGGCCGCGGCGCCGAGGTCGTTCACGACGACCTTCGCGCCCTGGCGAGCGAGCTCGAGCGCATGCTCACGCCCGAGGCCCCGACCGGCGCCGGTCACGATCGCGACGCGTCCTTCACAGATCCTGCTCACATCTACTCCTGCTTGCCGGTGTTGGCGGTCTGGGGCTCCCGGGACTCCGACGTGGCGGCCGCGAGGAACGGCGGTGGCTCTCCCCCGCCATGGACGGCGATCGTCGCGCCACTGACGTACGACGCGAGCGGCGAGGCCAGGAACGCCGCGACCTGCCCGATCTCCTCAGGTCGCGCGAGCCGTCCCAACGGGATCGTCGCCTCGATCGCGGCCACGCCCACCTCACCGCCGTAGTGCAGGTCGGTCTGCTCGGTCCGCACCAGGCCGACGTCGATCGCGTTGAGCCGGACCTTGGGAGCCCACTCGACCGCGAGGCTCCTCACGAGGCTGTCGATGCCGGCCTTGGCGGCGCCGTACGCGGCGGTCCCGGGCGAGGGGCGCGTGGCGCTGATGCTCGACACCATCACGATCGCGCCGCCCGACTCCTGCTCTTGCATGACCTCGTTGGCCGCCTGCGACACCAGCAGCGGCGAGAGCAGGTTGAGGTCGACGACCTTCGCGTGGAACCGCGGCGAGGCTCCGGCAGCCAGGGCGTACGGCGCCCCGCCCGCGTTGTTGACGAGTACGTCGAGGCGGCGGTGTCTCGCGACGACTCCCTCGACCAGGGCGCTCACCGACTCCTCGTCGCGTACGTCGGCGGTCACGTGCTGCGCCGTACGCCCACCTGCCTCCACCGGGGAGCCGGGCTGGGTGCGGGAGCAGGTCACGACCTGCGCGCCGGCGTCGAGGAAGGCCCGGCTGATCCCGAGCCCGACGCCGCGGACGCCGCCGGTCACGAGGACCACGCGGCCCGTCAGGTCGAGTTCGGTCGCCACGCAGCCTCCATCGTCTTCACGTCGAACCAAGCAACTGTTAGGCTACCAAGCAAATGCTAGGTTAGGAAGGCGACATGGGCATCAGCTCGACCCTGCGCGACGACGGCATCCGCGTCGTGACGATGGACTTCCCACCCGTGAACGCCCTCCCGGTCGCGGGTTGGCACGAAGTCGCGGAGGCGTTCGACGAGGCCTCGAGGGACATGGCGACACACGTCGTGGTCCTGCGCGCCGAGGGCCGCGGCTTCAACGCCGGGGTGGACATCAAGGAGATGCAGACCACCAGCGGCTTCGACGCCCTGATCGGCGCCAACCGCGGCTGCTACGCGGCCTTCAAGGCGGTCTACGAGTGCGCGGTCCCGGTCGTGGCGGCCGTCAACGGCTTCTGCCTCGGCGGCGGGGTCGGCCTGGTGGGCAACGCGGACACGATCGTGGCGAGCGACGACGCGTTCTTCGGCGTTCCCGAGGTGGACCGCGGCGCCCTCGGCGCGGCCACCCACCTCGCCCGCATGGTGCCTCCGCACCTGATGCGGACGCTCTACTACACAGGCCGCAACATCACCGCCGAGCAGCTGCACCACCATGGCTCCGTGCTCGAGGTCGTTCCCCGCGCCGGGCTCGACGAGGCCGCCATCAAGGTGGCCGGCGAGATCGCGGCCAAGGACACCCGTGTCATCCGCGCCGCGAAGGAGGCGATCAACGGGATCGACCCGGTGGACGTCAACCGCAGCTACCGCTTCGAGCAGGGCTTCACCATGGAGCTCAACCTGGCCGGTGTGTCGGACCAGCACCGCGACGAGTTCGTCGCCACGGGCAAGGCGGTGTCCCGCTGATGATCGAGAGCCGCATGAAGCAGAAGGTCATGACCATCGACGACGTCGTCGGGCAGGTCAAGGACGGGATGACGGTCGGCATCGGCGGCTGGGGGTCGCGCCGCAAGCCGATGGCCCTGGTCCGGGCACTCTGCCGCTCCGACGTCAAGGAGCTCACCCTCGTCTCCTACGGCGGGCCCGACGTCGGCATGCTGTGCGCCGCGGGCAAGGTGAGGAAGCTCGTCTACGCCTTCGTCTCGTTGGACTCGATCCCTCTGGAGCCGCTGTTCCGTGCCGCCCGCGAGAACGCGGCCGTCGAGGTCGAGGAGTGGGACGAAGGGATGTTCCAGACCGGCCTTCGCGCCGCCGCCCAGAGGCTTCCGTTCCTGCCGATGCGCGCCGGCCTCGGGTCCGACGTGATGACCTACAACCCGCACCTTCGCACGGTGACCTCGCCGTACGACGACGGCGAAGAGCTCGTCGCCGTGCCCGCACTCGACCTCGACGTCGCGCTGGTCCACATGAACCGGGCCGACGCGCACGGCAACGCGCAGTACCTCGGACCGGACCCCTACTTCGACGACCTGTTCTGCCTCGCGGCCCAACAGCGATACGTCTCCACGGAGAAGATCGTCGACACCGCCGGTCTCACCGTCGACGCGCCCGTACAGACCCTCCTGCTCAACCGGCTGATGGTCGACGGGGTCGTGGAGACGCCCAACGGGGCGCACTTCACGACCTGCGTCCCCGACTACGGCCGCGACGAGAAGTTCCAGAAGGCCTACGCCACCGCCGCCGGCGACCCCGCCACCTGGGCGGAGTTCGAGCAGCGCTTCCTCGCCGGCGACGAGCAGGCCTACCAGCGCGCGGTCGCCGCTCTCCACGCCGAGCAGGAGCGCAAGGGAGATGGATCCAGTGTCTGATGTCTCGAGGGCCGAGGTGTGCGCCGCCGCCTGCGCCGACCTGTTCGAGGGCGACGGCGAGATCATGGCCAGCCCCATGGGACTGCTGCCCACGCTGGGCGCGCGGCTGGCCAAGCTGACCCACTCCCCCGACCTCCTGCTGACCGACGGCGAGTCGCTGATCCTCAGTGGTGTCCCGCCGCTCGGGGCGAGTGCCGACGTGGTCGAGGGATGGATCCCCTTCCGCAAGGTGTTCGACGTCGTCGCCTACGGCAAGCGCCACGTGGTCATGGGAGCAACCCAGGTGGACCGCCACGGCAACCAGAACATCTCCTGCATCGGTGAGTTCGCCAAGCCGAAGCGGCAGCTGCTCGGTGTCCGCGGCGCCCCCGGGAACACCGTCAACAACAAGACCAGCTACTGGGTGCCCAAGCAGAGCGGCCGGGTCTTCGTCGAGCAGGTGGACATGGTCTCCGGCGTGGGCAGGAAGCGCGCCGAGGAGGCAGGACCCGCGGCCACCCGCTTCCACAACGTGCACCGCGTGGTGACCAACCTGGGCGTCTACGACTTCCAGGGCCCCGAGCACACCATCCGGCTCCTCTCGCTCCATCCAGGAGTCACGGTCGACGAGGTGCGCCAGGCCAGCGGCTGCGAGATCCACGTCGAGGGCGAGGTCCCCGAGACCCGCCTGCCCTCGATGGAGGAGCTGATCATCATCCGCGAGGTGCTCGACCCCAGGGGCCTGCGCGACCGGGAGGTGCCGACGCCGTGATCGAGCAGCGCATCAGGACTCCGCTGACCGAGCTCGTCGGCGTCAGGCACCCCGTCGTACAGACCGGGATGGGCTGGGTCGCCGGCCCCCGTCTGGTCTCTGGCACCGCCAACGCGGGCGGCCTGGGCATCCTCGCGTCCGCCACCATGACGTACGACGAGCTCGCTGCCGCGATCCGTGAGGTGAAGGAGCGCACCGCCGCTCCCTTCGGCGTGAACCTCCGCGCAGACGCCGGCGACGCCCACGAGCGCGTGAAGCTGCTCGTCAACGAGGGGGTCAAGGTCGCGTCGTTCGCGCTCGCCCCGAGGCGGGAGATGATCGCCGAGCTCAAGGACGCGGGCGTCGTGGTGATCCCCTCGGTCGGCGCCGCACGGCACGCCGAGAAGGTGGCCTCGTGGGGCGCCGACGCCGTGGTGATCCAGGGCGGAGAGGGCGGCGGCCACACCGGGCCTGTGCCGACGACGTTGCTGCTCCCCACCGTGCTCGACGCCGTCGACATCCCGGTCGTGGCTGCTGGGGGCTTCTTCGACGGCCGCGGTCTGGCTGCAGCCTTGTCCTACGGCGCAGCCGGGATCGGCATGGGCACGCGGTTCCTGCTCACCGCGGACAGCACGGTCCCGGACGCGGTGAAGCAGAAGTACCTCGAGCGAGACCTCAACGGCACCGTGGTCACCACCAAGGTCGACGGCATGCCGCACCGGATGCTGCGCACCGACCTCGTCGAGGAGCTCGAGGAGACCAGCGCCCTCAAACGGCTGGGCCCGACGGTACGACGGACGCTCGGCTTCAAGAAGATGAGCGGCATGACCTGGCGTGAGCTCGTCGCGGACGGCCGGTCGATGAAGCACGGGAGCGACCGCACCTGGTCGCAGACGGTGCTCGCGGCCAACACGCCGATGATGCTCAAGGCGGGGCTCGTCGAGGGCCGCACGGACGCGGGGGTGCTGGCCTCGGGACAGGTGGTCGGGGTGATCGAGGACCTCCCGACGTGTGAGGAGCTCATCGACCGCGTGGTGACCGACGCCGCCGAGCGCCTGGGCCGACTGGGATCCCTGCTGGTCTGAGGCCGGCGGCGCCCTGTGGCAGGATCTTGCGAATGGCAGAGCAGGAGACCAGCAACGTCGGGGTGGACGAGTTCAGCCGGTTCGTCGAGGGACTCGACTACCCGTTGTTCGTGGTGACGACCGCCCACGGCGGCGAGCGCTCCGGCTGCCTGGTCGGGTTCACCACCCAGGTCAGCATCGACCCGCCGCAGATGCTCGTCTGCATCTCCGAGAAGAACCACACCCACCGGCTGGCCCGCGACGCCGACCTGGTCGCCGTACACGTGCTCTCCCCCGACCAGCAGGCACTGGCCGAGCTGTTCGGCGAGGAGACCGGTGACGAGACGGACAAGTTCGCGCAGTGCTCGTGGCACTCCGGTCCCGGTGACCTGCCGGTGCTCGACGACTGTCCTCGGCACCTGGTCGGCCGGGTGCTGAAGCGAGTCCCGTTCGCGGACCACCTTGGCCTGTTGCTCGAGCCGGTGGAGACCTCGGTCGGCTCGGGCGCCGTCGCCTACACGCTGAAGGACGCAGCTGACATGGAACCCGGCCACCCGGCCTGAGGACTCACCGTCACGAAGGCCGGACTTTCGACCCTCGACACGGCGACGACCTCGGTCGAACAATCGAACCAGCGTGCCGACCTGGCAACGTGTTCACCGGCGTATGGGGGTTCGATGGAGCAGACTTCGACCAGTTCGCGAGAGTTCTCCCTGGAGTCGCTGCGCCGTCGCCGCGCCGAGCTGCGCGACTCGATGAACGCGCTCGAGGACGCCTTGGCGGCGCCGGCTGCCGGGGACCATGACCGATGGGCCGGGCGCGTCGAAGCCGCCCTCATGGAGCTCTCGGCCGACTTCCGCGAGCACATCGGGATCACCGAGGGCGACAACGGGCTGTACCAAGAGCTCCTCGAGACCGCGCCCCGGCTCTCCGACGCAGTGGCGCGCCTGACCGGCGAGCACGCGGAGATCGACAAGCTCATCGACGAGGCCCTGGCCTCGGACACCGCACACGAGCCGGATCGGGACCTCGAACGTGTCCGTGACCTGGGCACGGCGCTTCTCCTCAGGCTCGTACGCCATCGGCAGCGCGGATCCGACCTGGTCTATGACGCCTACGAGTTCGACATCGGCGGCGACACCTGACCCCGCCTCGCAGGTTTCGGCGCGCGGACTCTCAACGATCCGTGACCAGCACCCCGTAGACCTGGGTGCGGGGAGTCCACCCGTTCACCATGCCGTTGTCGGCCTCGATGTGAACCCGGTCCGGCGTCTCGTCCGTCGCGCGGTGCAGCCAGAACCGCCCTCCGACCTTCGCCAGGACCACCAGCCCGCTCAACGCCTCACCGTCGCGCGCGGGACGGAGCCTGACCCGCTGCACCACTCTGATGGCTGGCGTCATGGAGGTGCCGACAGCGGTGAACCAGTCCTCGGCTCCGTCGGACAGGGACGCTGCAACCTGTGCCATCACGCCTTGGCGCGCCAGCCGTAGTTCGATCACCGCCGGAGCATAGCCGCGGGGGCTGCGCTCACCGCTGAGACGCGACGGGCGGCCGTGACGAGGCACCGATGACTTCACCCCGTCGGGGAGGTCCAAGATGACAGGTACGAGGTGAGGAGGCCGAGATGGACGAGCAGTTCACCGCGACCCTGCAGAAGAGTCCGAACAAGGGCGGCTGGACGTACCTGGTCTGGCCGGAGTCGGTTGCCGTCTTCGGCACACGAGGACTCGTGAAGGTGCGAGGCACCATCGACGGGCACCCGTTCCGAAGCTCCTTCATGGCGATGGGTGACGGCACCCACAAGCTCCCCGTGAAGGCTGACGTCCGGAAGGCGATCGGCAAGGAGGTCGGCGACACCGTCACCGTCCACCTCCAGGAGCGGCTCGCGAGCCAGCCCTAGTCAGGCGCCGTCGGCGGTCGTCCTACTCGGGGTCGTGCGGAACGAATGATGTTCGTGGGCCACGACCCAGCGGCGCCCTCGCGACGCAGCCGACAGTCAGCCGCAGTTGTCGGGCTTCCGCCGAAGGTCCTCCTCGGATGCCGCAGCGCAGCTCCCGCCCTGTCATCCGACCGGGTCGACGGGCTGACACACTCGGATTCATGACGGACCGGCGTGCGACGTTCCAGAAGTGCCCTTGCGGCAGCGGTGCGGCCTACGGCGAGTGCTGCGAGCCTCTGCACGACGGAGATACCGCGACCACCGCAGAGGCGTTGATGCGGTCGCGCTACTCCGCGTTCGCGACCGGCCGCGCTGACTACGTCTTCCGGACCTGGCACCCGCGGACCAGGCCGGACGACGTCTCGACGTCACCCGGTGTGACCTGGCTCGGGCTGGAGGTCCTCGGAACGACTGACGGCGGTGTCTCCGACGACACCGGCACGGTGGAGTTCCGCGCGCGGTTCCGCACGGTTGACGGGGAGCAAGTCATGCACGAGACGAGCAGGTTCGAGCGGCGAGCCGGTCGTTGGGTGTACGTCGACGGGGACGTCGACTGAGCGAGAGTCGCTGCATGAGACGACACTCCAGGTGCAGCCACGTCTCTGTCAGTCGAGGACTCGAATGGCGTCGAAGACGGTCTCCGCCATGGCGTCCGGACCAGCCCGCCCGCTGACTCAGAGCCGAAGCTTTCAGATGCCCCGCTGGAACTGCAGCTCGCGGCCGAGGATCTCGTAGCCGAGCCGCTCGTTGACCTCGATCATCCGCGCGTTGGACTCCATGTTCCAGGTGTCGATGGTCGCCAGGGCGGGCTCCTCCTCGGCCAGCCACCGCAGCATGTCGGCCTTCAGCAGCAGTCCGAGCCGGTGGCCCCGATGCGCCGCCACCACGCTCGTGTCGTGCTGGTCCCCGATCTCCGGCCGCTCCGCCTCCACGACGACGACCGTGTGACCCGCAAGGGCGCCGGTGTCACGGTGAGCGGCCACCACCCGGTAGATGCGCCGGTTGCGTGCCTCCTGCGCTGCCTCGTAGGCCATGATCCGCTCGGCCGGGAACACCTCGTCCTCGATGTCGAGGTCGTCGGTAGGGGCGTCGTTGATGGCGGCGGTCATCTCCGCCACCGCGTCGAGAAGCTCAGCGGGGGTGCGGCCGGAGATGCGCAGCAGCTCGTACGCCGACGCGGCGGTCCGCGCCTCGTCGTACATCTCCTCCACAGCCGAACGGTCGAGCCGGGCCAGCGTCTGACGGCGCTTGATCGCCGAGCCCTTCCGGGGCAGGCCGTGCTTGGCGGCGAACCGGTTCGTCTCCTTGCCGTCCCATCCGTCGAGGCCGATGCTGGTGCGGCCGAGCTCCCTCGCACGGTTCTCGGCAAACGCCAGCAGCTCGCTCCCCCTGCCGGCTCCACGCAGGTCGGGGTGGACCAGGAGCTCGCCCCACGCGAGGTGCTTGTTGTCCCACTCGCTGGTGTGCACCGCGGTGACTCCCACCAGCCGGTCGTCCTCCCAGGCCGCGTAGGTCTCGGGCACCTCGCCGTCCCAGCCGTGCCGGCGCATGAGGGTGTACTCCTCGACCGTCATCGGGTAGTCGAAGGGGGCATCGATCTTCTGCGCAGCGTTGTTCAGGTCGACCGCGGCCACGATGGTGTCGCGGTCGTCAGGCGTGAACCTCCGGATGTCCATACCTGCGAGGATGCTCGCGCCCGGGCCCGGAGCGCGAGCGGTTTTTCGGGCTGCCGCCTAGAGTCGCTCGATGATCGTCACGTTGGCCTGGCCGCCGCCCTCGCACATCGTCTGCAGGCCGTAGCGGGCGCCGCGGCGCTCGAGCTCGTGCAGCATCGTGGTCATCAGACGCGTGCCGGTCGCGCCGATCGGGTGGCCGAGCGCGATGCCGCCGCCGTTGACGTTGACCTTGTCCAGGTCCGCTCCGGTCTCCTTGGCCCAGGCGAGCACGACGGACGCGAACGCCTCGTTCACCTCGAACAGGTCGATGTCCTCGATCGTCATGCCCGTGCGCTCCAGGGCATGACGGGTCGCCGGGATCGGGCCGGTCAGCATCCAGACCGGGTCGTCGCCGCGCACGGAGAGGTGGTGGATCCGTGCTCGTGGCCTCAGGCCGTGCTCCTCGACCGCCCGCTCCGAGGCGATCAGCATCGCCGACGCGGCGTCGCTGATCTGGGAGGCCACCGCTGCGGTGATCCGGCCTCCCTCGGCGAGCGGCTTGAGCCCGGCCATCTTCTCCAGCGAGGTGTCACGGCGGGGTCCCTCGTCGGTGTCGAGCTCCCCGACCGGCTCGATCTCCGTCTTGAACCGCCCCTCGTCGATCGCCGCGATCGCGCGCCGGTGGCTGGTGTAGGCGAACCGCTCCATCTCCTCACGGGAGATGTCCCACTTCTCGGCGATCATCTCCGCGGACCGGAACTGCGAGACCTCCTGGTCGCCGTACCGCTCGATCCACCCGGGCGACTCGGCGAACGGCGTGGAGAAGCCGTACTGCTGCCCCACGAGCATTGCCGACGAGATCGGGATGGCGGACATGTTCTGCACACCTCCCGCCACCACGAGGTCCTGGGTGCCGGACATGACGCCCTGGGCCGCGAAGTGCACCGCCTGCTGGCTCGATCCGCACTGGCGGTCGATCGTCACGCCGGGGACGTGCTCAGGAAGACCCGCCACCAGCCACGCGGTCCGCGCCACGTTGCCCGCCTGCGAGCCGATCGTGTCGCAGCAGCCCATGATCACGTCGTCCACCGCCGCCGGGTCCACCCCGGAGCGGCTGATCAGCGCCTTGAGGGCATGCCCTCCCAGGTCGGCGGAGTGGACCCCCGCCAGCGCTCCGCCCCGGCGCCCCACGGGGGTGCGGACGGCGTCGACGATGTAGGCCTCGGGCACGGTGGCTCCTTCTGGTCAGCTGGTCTTCTTGACGGGGCGGCGCCGTGCGGCGATGCCGTCGAGGAGGATCGAGAGGTACTGGTCGGCCACGTCGTGGGCCGACAGGTTGCCCCCGGGTCGGTACCACCGGACAGCGACCCAGACGGTGTCGCGGATGAAGCGGTAGACCACCTCGGTGTCCAGGTCGGGGCGGAAAGCCCCCGCGCGCACTCCCTCCTCGAGCAGGCTCACCCAGAGCTTCCGGAGCTGGGCGTTGCGCTCGTTGAGGTAGCCGAACCGCTCGAACTCCGCGAGGTACGCCGCGTCGTTCTGGTAGATGGCCACCTCCGAGTGGTGGTCGTGGATCGCCTCGAAAGAGATCCGGATGACCGCCTCGAACTTCGCCCGCGGGTCGAGCTCCGAGTCCGCCACCTCGTCGTACCGCCGGAACAGCTCGGTCTGGAAGCTCGAGAGGATCTCGTCGACCATGGACTCCTTGGAGTCGAAGTGGTGGTAGAGGCTTCCCGAGAGGATGCCCGAGGCGTCCGCGATGTCGCGCACGGTGGTGTTCTTGAATCCTCGCTGCGCGAAGAGGTCCGCCGCGATCGCCAGCAGCTCCTCACGTCTGGAGGCTGCCTTGGTCGTCTGCTGGGTCATGCTCCGCTCCCTCTGCTGTTCCCTCGCTCTGTTCCGTTCGGCGCTCAGGCGTGCTGGCTGCTGACGGAGACCACCTCGCCGGTCATGTACGACGAGTAGTCGCTCGCCAGGAAGACCATCACGTTCGCCACCTCCCACGGCTCCGCGGCGCGCCCGAAGGCCTCCCGCTGCTTCAGCTCGGCGAGGAGCTCGTCGGAGGTGACCTTGGCCAGGAACGGGTGCATCGCGAGGCTCGGTGACACCGCGTTGACGCGGATCCCGTGCGGGGCGAGGTCGGTGGCGGCGCACCGGGTGAGCGCCATGACGCCCGCCTTGGCGGCCGCGTAGTGGGCCTGCCCCCCTTGGGCGCGCCAGCCGATCACCGAGGCGTTGTTGACGATCACGCCCCTCCTGCCCGCGGCGACCATCCGGTTGCCGGCGGCGCGTACGCACCGGAAGGTGCCGGTGAGCGTGATGTCGAGGACCCGGGACCACTGCTCGTCGGTCATCTCCAGGACCGAGGCCGTGCCGCCGAGCCCGGCGTTGTTGACCATGACGTCGACACCGCCGAACCGGTCGGCGAGGTCGAGGAGTGCGCCGACCTGCTGCTCGTCGGTGACGTCACAGGTGACCGACGCGACGCGCTCCTCGCCGAACTCCTCGGCGAGCAGCTCCTGCGCCTCGGCGAGACGGCGCTCGTGGGTGTCGCTGAGCACGACCGCGCGAGCGTCCTCCTCGAGGCAGCGGCGGACCATCGACGCTCCGATGCCCGCACCCGCAGCGGCGGTGACCACGACGGTCTTGTCGCGCAGCAGGCCGTGGCCGGCGACGTAGTCGGGGGTGTGCTGCTCGGGGCGGGTGGTGGTCACGGCTTGGGCTCCCGGGGTAGGCCGAGCACACGCTCGGAGATGATGTTGCGCTGGATCTCGTTCGAGCCGCCGTAGATCGTGTCGGCCCGGGTGAAGAGGAAGAGTCGCTGCCAGTGGTCCAGGTCGTACGGCGGCGCCGCGGCCACCAGGGACGACGCACCGGCGACCCGCATGGCCAGCTCGCCCAGGCCGCGGTGCCAGGTCGCCCACACCAGCTTGGAGATCGATGCCTCAGGACCTTCCGAGCCGGCGCCGCCCTGAGCCTGTCGAAGGGTCGAGAAGCCGGCGAGGGTGCGGAGCGCGTTGAGCCGCATGACCTCCAGCCCCATGCGGGCACGGACCAGCTCGTCCCGGATCACCGGGTCGTCGATCGCGCCGTTGGCGTGTGCCATCGCCACCACGCCGTCGAGCTCGCGTCGGAAGCCCACCTGCTGGCCGATCGTCGACACACCGCGCTCGAAGCCGAGCGTGCCCATCGCCACCTTCCAGCCCTGACCCGGCTCCCCCACGACCAGAGAAGCCTCCGTCCGCGCGCCGTCGAAGAAGACCTCGTTGAACTCCGACGTGCCGGTCAGCTGCTCGATCGGGCGGATCTCGACGCCGTCCTGGTCCATCGGGACCAGCAGGTAGGACAGGCCCGCGTGTCGCTTCGAGCCCGGCTCGGTGCGGGCGACGACGAAGCACCAGTCGGCGACATGGGCCAGGGACGTCCACACCTTCTGCCCGTCCACGACCCACTCCTCCCCGGCCCCGGAGCCCGTCGAAGGAGCCAGGCGGGCGCGCGTGGAGACCGACGCGAGGTCGGAGCCGGCGCCGGGCTCGGAGTACCCCTGGCACCACAGCTCGGTGACGTTGCGGATGCCCGGAAGGAACCTGCGCTGCTGCTCTTCTGTGCCGAACGCGATGAGGGTGGGACCGAGCAGCTCCTCACCGATGTGGCTGACCCGTGCAGGGGCGTCCGCCTTCGCGTACTCCTCGTGGAAGATCACCTGCTGCAAGAGGCTGAGCCCGCGACCGCCGTGCTCCTCGGGCCACCCGAGGCAGGTCCAGCCGGCCGAGGCGAGGTGGCGGTCCCAGGCGACCCGCTCGTCGAACGCCTCGTGCTCACGTCCGGGTCCACCGCGTCCACGCAGGTGGGCGAAGTCCCCGGTGAGGTTCTCCTCGAGCCAGGTGCGCACCTCGCTGCGGAACACCTCGTCCTCGGTGGAGTACGTCAGGTCCATGGGCTCCGGTTCCTGGCTGGTCGAGCGCACGGTGTCTGGGCGCTCGTGTCTGGTGTTCGTGACGTCCGTACAGTAGCCTACCAAGCACTTGTTTGGGCAGACGTGAAGGCGAGCGGATAGGTGAGCATGCAGTCAGCGCAGCGGACGCTGCCGGGAGTGCTACGCGCCGCGGCGAGCAGGTACGCCGACCGGGAGGCCGTCGTGGACGGCGACACCCGACTGACCTACGCACAGCTGCAGGAGCAGGTGAGCCGCACCGCTGCCGCGCTCATCGCCCTCGGTGTCGACAGGGGCGACCCGGTCTGTGTCTGGGCACCGAACTCCTGGCGCTGGGAGGTGCTCGCGCTCGCGGTGACCTACGCCGGCGGCACCCTCACGCCGGTCAACACCCGCTACACCGGCCACGAGGCGGTGGACGTCACCACCCGCACCGGCGCCAGGATCGTCGCGCTCGCCGACGGCTTCCTCGGCCGCAGGCAGTACGACGAGCTGGTCCGCGCCGCGAACGCCGGAGGTCACACCCTTCCTACCGTGATCCGCCTGCCCTACGGCGACACCGAGACCGCACCCGTGCCGGACGACGAGGGTTCCGGCGTCGTCACGTGGGCGGACCTCGACCGTCTCGCGGCGGGCGTCTCCGCGACCGAGGTCGAGCAGCGCGCCGGACAGGTGAGCCCCGACGACGTGGCGGACATCCTCTTCACCTCGGGCACGACGGGACGCAGCAAGGGCGCATGTTCGGCGCATCGGCAGGTCGTGTCGGTGGCGGAGGCGTGGGCCGACTGCGGGGAGGTCACCTTCGACGACCGCTACCTCGTCGTGAACCCGTTCTTCCACAGCTTCGGCTACAAGGCGGGCATCGTCGTGGCCCTGCTGACCGGTGCGACCGTCGTACCCCAGGCCGTCTTCGACCTCACCGAGACCTTCCGGATCATCGAGCAGGAGCGGATCACCGTGCTCCCTGGAGCGCCGGCGATCTACCAGGCGATGCTCGAGTCCTCCGAGCGCGGCAAGCACGACCTCTCCTCGCTTCGTCTCGCGGTCACGGGGGCCGCCACCGTGCCGGTCGCGCTCGTCGAGCGGATGCAGACCGAGATGGGCTTCGACACGGTGCTCACCGCCTACGGCCTGACAGAGGCGGTCGTCGCGACGATGTGCCGGCCGGGAGACGCGGACACCCGCGTGGCGAACACGTGCGGCCGTGCCGCCGCGGGTCTCGAGGTGCGCATCGGCAGGCCCGGCAGCAACGCTCCCCTGCCCGCGGGCGTGGAGGGAGAGGTCCTGCTGCGCGGCGACAACGTGATGCTCGGCTACCTCGACGACCCGGAGGCCACTGCGGACGCGATCGATCCCGACGGCTGGTTGCACACCGGCGACGTCGGGCGCCTCGACGAGGACGGGTACCTCAAGATCACCGACCGGCTCAAGGACGTCTACATCGTCGGCGGCTTCAACGTGTACCCCGCCGAGGTCGAGCAGGTTCTCGCACGCCTCGACGGCGTGGTCGAGTCGGCCGTCGTCGGCGTCCCGGACGATCGGCTCGGCGAGGTGGGCCATGCCTTCGTCGTACGACGGTCGGGGTCGGGCCTCGACGAGGACGCCGTGCTGTCCTACGCCAAGGAGCGACTGGCGAACTTCAAGGTGCCGCGCGGCGTCACCTTCATCGACGACCTGCCACGCAACCCCTCCGGCAAGGTCCTCAAACGCGAGCTGAGGAGCAGCAGATGACCGAGAGCACGCCGCCCGTGGACGACGCAGGGGAGGTCGTGACGTACGACCGTCGCGGGTCGGTCGCGATGGTGACCCTGAACCGTCCGCAGTACAGCAACGCGCAGAACTCCAAGATGACCTACGCGCTCGACGCCGCGTTCACCCGGGCGGTCGACGACGACGAGGTCAAGGTGATCGTGCTGTCGGGCAACGGCAAGCACTTCTGCGCCGGCCACGACATCGGCACGCCCGGTCGAGACGTCGACCAGACCTTCGAACGCAAGGCAGTCATGTGGTGGGACCACACCGACAAGGAGGGCGGCGACCTTCGCTTCGCCCGTGAGTCGGAGGTCTACCTCGGCATGTGCCGGCGCTGGCGCGAGATCCCCAAGCCGATGATCGCGATGGTGCACGGCGCCTGCATCGCCGGCGGCCTCATGCTCGCCTGGTCCTGCGACTTCATCGTCGCCTCGGACGATGCCTTCTTCTCCGACCCGGTGGTGAAGATGGGAATCCCCGGCGTCGAGTACTTCGCACACCCGTGGGTGATGAACCCCCGGGCCGCCAAGGAGTTCCTCTTCACCGGGGACCGGTTCAGCGCGCAGCGTGCGCACGACCTCGGCATGGTCAACCACGTGGTTCCGCGCGAGGAGCTGGAGTCCACCGCCCTCGCGATCGCCGAGCGGGTCAGCGCGATGCCGAGGTTCGGGCTCGCGCTGACGAAGAAGGCGGTGAACCAGGCAGAGGACCTCCAGGGCATGCGCGCGGGCATGGACTCGGTGTTCGGCCTCCACCACTTCGGCCACGCCCACAACGCCGAGGTCGGCAAGGACTCCCTGGCAGGGATGGACGCACGCAGCATGCGCGACAGCTCTCGAGCGGCGGGCGGCGGGCGGTGAACCTCGACTTCGACGAGGCCGCGACAGCCTTCCAGGCCGAGGCCCGGGACTGGCTCGCGGAGAACGTCCCCCCGGATCCCCTGCCCTCCATGGACACGGCTGCCGGGTTCGCCGCCCACCGGGAGTGGGAGGCGCTCCTCGCCGAGCACCGCTGGTCGGTGGTGTCGTGGCCGGAGGAGTACCACGGCCGTGACGCGTCGCTGCTGGAGTGGGTGATCTTCGAGGAGGAGTACTACCGCAGCGGCGCTCCCGGCCGGGTCAGCCAGAACGGGATCTTCCTGCTCGCGCCGATCCTGTTCGAGCACGGGACGAAGGAGCAGCAGGACCGGTTCCTGCCCTCGATGGCCACGGGTGAACAGGTGTGGGCCCAGGCGTGGTCGGAGCCCGAGGCAGGCAGCGACCTCGCCTCCATCCGGAGCACCGCGGCTCGCGACGACGAGGCAGGCGGTTGGCGGCTCACCGGCCAGAAGACGTGGTCGTCCCGTGCGTCGTTCGCCGACTGGGGGTTCGGGCTGTTCCGGTCCGACCCCTCTGCGGAGCGCCACCGCGGCCTGACCTACTTCCTGTTCCCGCTCGACGCCGAAGGTGTCACCGTCAGGCCGATCGCGCAGCTCGACGGCGAGCCGGGGTTCGCCGAGATCTTCTTCGACGACGTCTTCGTCCCCGACTGCGACGTGCTCGGCGCACCCGGTGACGGGTGGCGGGTGGCCATGAGCACCGCCGGCAACGAGCGTGGGTTGTCGCTGCGCTCCCCCGGCCGGTTCTGTGCGGCGGCCGCCCGGCTCGTCGATCTCTGGAAGCGCCGGTCCGGCTCGGAGCAGGGGCGTCACGCCGCCGAGCGATCGGCGGACCGGGTGGTGGACTCCTGGATCGGGGCTCAGGCCTACCGCGCCTATACCTGGGGCACCGTCACCCGGCTCGCGGCCGGCGGCGAGATGGGCGCTGCGGGCAGCGAGAACAAGCTGTTCTGGTCCGAGCTCGACATCGCGCTCCACGAGACGGCCCTCGACCTCCTCGGCCCCGAGTCGGAGCTTCGCGGGGAGGAAGCCCCCGACAGTGGCCGGTGGACCGACGGCTATCTCTTCTCCCTCGCCGGACCGATCTACGCCGGCACGAACGAGATCCAGCGCAACATCGTCGCGGAGCGGGTGCTCGGGCTCCCCAGGGACAGCAGCAGGGGTGGCCGATGAGGTTCGCACTGACCGACGAGCAGCGGGGCTTCGCGGAGGTCCTCGACGACCTGCTCGCGGCCTCCGGCACCCCCCGCGTGGCCCGTGAGTGGGGCAAGGGCGAGCCTGAGGCGGGCCTGAAGCTGTGGCACCGTCTCGCCGAGCTGGGGGTGACCGGTCTCCTCGTGCCCGAGGACCAGGGTGGTCTCGGCGCCGACGAGGTCGACCTCGTGGTGGCGTTCGAGGCACTCGGACGGCATGCGGTTCCGGGTCCGTGGATCGAGAGCGTCGCGTTCCTGCCCGTCCTGCTGCCCAACACCCAGGAGGACGTGCTTCTCGCCGGACTCGTCACCGGCGAGACGCTGGCCACGGTCGGTGTTCCCGGGCTGGTTCCCTACGCGCTCGATGCCGACGTGGCCACGGCGAGCTTCGTGCTGGACCGGGCCGTGGTGAGTCGCGGTGTGCCCGGCGCTCTCCTGCGGTCGATCGACCCCGCACGTCGCCTGTTCCCGCTCACTGCCGGAAGCGAGGTCGTCGACCGTCGACGAGCCGACGGTGACGAAGGCCCGCAACACCGCGGTCCTGGCGTGCACCGCCCAGCTCCTCGGCGCCGGCGAGCGGCTGCTGGACGAGGCTGTGGCGTACGCCAGGGCACGCAAGCAGTTCGGCCGCGCCATCGGCGAGTACCAGGGGCTCAAGCACGCCCTGGCCGACGTGAAGGTCGGGCTGGCCTTCGCGCGTCCGCTGGTCCACGTGGCGGCGCTCTCCCTCCGCGACGGCTCGCACGACGCGACCCGGGACGTCGCCGCCGCGAAGGTGGCAGCCGGCGACGCCGCCTACGCTGCCGCTCGCACAGCCCTCCAGGTCCACGGCGCGATCGGCTACACCGCCGAGCACGACCTCGGCCTGTGGATCACGAAGGTCCGCGCTCTCGTGACCGCCTGGGGCACCCCTGCACTGCACCGCGCCACGGTCCTCGAGGCGATCACCGCCGAACCGGTGGGGGTCTGAGATGTTGTTCGCCCTGAGCGAGGAGCAGGCCGAGCTCGCCGCGATGGTCCGCGACCTCCTTCGCAAGCGGTCGGACGGCCAGGCGGTCCGCAAGGCCGTGACCGAGCCGAAGGGGTACGACGAGTCGCTGTGGTCCGTGCTCTGCGAACAGGTGGGCGCGTCGGCGCTCGCGATCCCCGAGGAGTACGGCGGAGCCGGGTTCACGCTGTTCGAGACCCATGTGGTCCTCGAGGAGCTCGGCGCCGCACTCACGCCCTCCCCCCTGCTCGGCTCCGGTGTCCTCGCAGCACAGGCGCTCCTGCTCGCCGGCAACGAGGCCACCTGCGCGGAGCTCCTCCCCGGCATCGCTTCCGGCGGCCTCGTCGCCGCACTCGTCTGGGCCGGGAGCAACGGCCGGTGGTCGCCCGACGACCTCGCCGTCTCGGCGCGGGAGGTCGACGGCGGCTGGGTCCTCGACGGCACAGCCGCCTACGTCCTCGACGGGGACCACGCCGACGTCCTGCTGGTGCTGGCGCAAAGCGCGTCGGGGCCGGTGTTGCTGCGCGTCCACCCGGACCAGCCCGGCGTCCGACGTACCGCCTCGGCGACGATGGACCCGACGCTGCGGCTGGCAACCGTGGACTTCGAGGGCGCCGAGGCCACGCTGGTCGCGCGACGACGCGGGCAGGTTCCTGCCGACGCTGCGCGACATCGCCTGCAGCGCCGTGAGCGCCATGCAGGTCGGGGCGGCCCAGCGCTGCCTCGACCTGACGGTGTCCTACGCCAAGCAGCGCGTGCAGTTCGGCCGGCCGATCGGCTCCTTCCAGGCGCTCAAGCATCGGATGGCCGACATGCTCGTCGAGGTGGAGACCGCACGGTCAGCCTCCTGGGCCGCGGCCTGGTCGGCCGCACACAGGGACGACGAGCTGCCGGCGCGGGCGGCCACGGCGAAGGCCTGGTGCTCCGAGGCCCTGAGCAAGGTCGCCGCGGAGACCGTGCAGCTGCACGGCGGTATCGCGATCACCTGGGAGCACGACGCGCAGCTGTACTTCAAGCGCGCGCACGCGACGTCCCAGCTGTTCGGCCAGCCGCACGAGCACCGGGCCCGCCTGTTCGCTCTCTACGAACTGGCGGACCCGGTGCTCATCCAAGGCCTCTGACGGGGCTTCGGCTCAGTGGCCGGCCCCGGCGAGCTCCTCCTCCTCGAGCTCGGACTCGAGGCGCGCCTCCTCGACGTGGGCCGCCACCTCGTCCGGGTGGAGACCGGACCTTCAGCGCGATCACGTAGATCGCGACGGAGAAGACGAACAGGATCGGGATCGCCTCTCCGAAGCCGATGACACCCTTGCCGCCGTAGTCGCCGAGGTAGGAGATCAGCGCGAGGCCGCCGAGCCAGGGCAGCAGCCAGGAGGCACCGGCCTTCATGTCGAGCCTCGGCACGTCGTTGCCCAGCCAGTGGTAGACCGGCAGCAGCGCGAGGCCGATGCCCGACTGCGACGAAGAGCTTCCAGTTGATGGGCCAGGTCGACCAGTAGATGATCAGGTTCGCGCACCAGAAGGCGACGACCGGGATCAGGTGGCCGCCGGGAAGCCGGAAGGGCCGCTCCTGGTCGGGGAGCTGCTTGCGCAGCGAGGCCAGCACGAGCGGACCGGAGGCGAAGGACAGCACCGTCGCAGAGGTGATGAAGCCGACCAGCTGCTGCCAGCTCGGGAACGGCAGGAAGACGATCAGGCCGACCACGAACGTGACGAAGCAGGCTGAACAGCGGTACGCCTCGGTCGGTGGTCTTCGCGAGCTTCGACGGGCGCGTTGCCGTTGCGCGCCATCGCGTAGGAGATACGCGACGTCGTCGTGGTGTAGATCAGTCCGGTGTCACCTGGAGAGATGATCGCGTCGGCGTAGAGCAGCACCGCCAGCCAGGCCATGACCGAGGATCGAGGCGAGGGCTGCCAGCGGTCCGAAGTCGTTCTTGAAGCTCAGGTCTGCCCAGCTGCCCGAGTCGGCGAGGATCCGCGGGTCGAGCGCGCCGATGAACGCGATCTGCAAGGCGACGTAGATGGCCCCGGTGATCAGCACCGAGCCGACGACCGCGAGCGGGACGTTGCGCTTGGGGTTGTCGGTCTCTCCGGCGAGCTCGATGCCCTGCCGGAACCCGAGGAACGAGAAGACGATGCCGGACGTCGCGATGGCGGTGAAGACACCGTGCCAGCCCGCGGGCTTGAAGCCGTGGCTCGTGAAGTTCTCGCCGTGGAAGGCCGTGAGCGCGAAGGCCGCGATGACGAGCAGGATGATGAAGAGCTTCCACCAGACCATCGCGTTGTTGATCCGGGCGAACCACTTGATCCCGTAGTAGTTGACGACGACGAAGACCGCCATGAGCACCACGGCGGAGGCGTAGCCGAGACCGGTCAGCGTGTGCACCGACTCGCCCCCGACGGTGTGCTCGCTGGTGAACGGGGCGTACTTGGTGGCGTACTGCAGCGCCGCCTCCACCTCGATCGGCGCGGTCGTCGCCACGGCGACCCACGTGATCCAGCCGTTGGTGTAGCTGGCGAACGAGCCGAACGACAGGTGCGGGTAGCGCACCACCCCGCCCGACAGCGGGAACATCGTGCCGAGCTCGGCGTAGACGAGGGCGATCATCAGGATCATCAGGCCGCCGAGGATCCACGAGATCACCGCCGCAGGACCGGCCTGGGCGGCGGCGTCGAGGGCGCCGAAGAGCCATCCCGAGCCGATGATCGACCCGACGCTGGCGAACAGCAGGCCGATCACGCCGACATGCCGCCGGAGCTCAGGTGTTGTTGTTGCTCGGAAGGCGCAACGCGGGTGTCGGTGGCCATCACAGTGCCTTTCGGGGATTTTCAAGTCGCCATCACGGCGAGCGGATCGGTTTCAACCCGCAAGTACCCCACCCGACACCAGGGCTAAACCCCTGCGTACCCGCAAAGATCGACGGTCAGCCCGGCCTCGGTGCGGGCGTACCGACCCCGGTAGAACAGCAGCGGGTGCGGGGCCTCCTCGACACCGAGGTCCATCACCCGGCCGATCACCACGTAGTGGTCCCCTGCCTCGTGGACCGCGTAGATCTGGCAGTCGACCCACCCGAGAACGCCGTCGAGGAGCGGCGCGCCGGTGGCCGAGGGGCGCCAGGAGACGCCCGCGAACTTGTCGGTGCCCTTGGCGGCGAAGCCGTTCGACAGCTCGAGCTGGTCGTGGGACAGCAGGTTGACGCAGAAGAAGCCGGCCCGCTGCATCCGTGGCCAGGCACGCGAGCTCTTCGCCGGGCAGAACAGCACGAGGGGCGGGTCGAGCGACACCGAGCTGAACGACTGGCAGGTCATCCCGACCGGCTGGCCGTTGCTCATGCTGGTCACCACGGTGACACCGGTGCAGAACCGTCCGAGCACGTCGCGGAACTTCCGGGAGTTCTGCTCGAAGGCCGGGTCCTCGTCGGCCACCGCGACGACCGGTGCTGCGAGGTCGAGGTCGAACTGGCCCAGCCAGGAGTCGATCAGCTCCTGGCTCGGCCACGTCTCTCGCGCGTCGTGGCTCATCCCCTCGGGAAGCTCACTGGTGGCCGACACTGAAGTCATGCCCCCAGTAGCTGACTGCGGTGCTCTCGCGTGCGACCCAGCGTTGGTCGTCGACGGTCAGGCCCTCGGTGCCGTACTCGACGTCGAAGCCGCCCGGTGACTTCACGTAGAACGAGACCATCTGGTCGTTCATGTGACGGCCCAGCGTCGCGCTCAGCGGGATCTTGTGCTTGCGGACACGTTCCAGCGCACGCCCCACGTCGTCGAGCTTCTCGACCTCGACCATGATGTGCACGCACTTGGCGGGGTTCGGCATCGGCAGGAACGCGAGGCTGTGGTGGCGGGGGTTGCAGCCGAGGAACCGCAGCCACGCCGTCGAGCCGGGCTCCTTGCCCACGAACTCCCCCGGCATCCGCATCGAGTCGCGCAGCCGGAAACCGAGCACGTCGGTGTAGAACCGCAGCGCCTCCTCGTCGTCGGTGACCGGCAGCACGATGTGCCCGAGGCCCTGCTCGCCGGTGACGAAGGTGTTGGCGTACGGCGTGACGACCGGCCGCGCCTCGTAGGTCGCACCGTGGAACAGCTCGAAGACGTTCTCGAAGGGGTCCTGGAACCGGACCATGCCCTCGACCCTGCGCTCGGAGAGCTCCCCGGCCGTGGCCTCCTCGACCTCGACCCCGTGGTGCTTGAGGTGGTCGACAGCAGTCGCGAGCGCCCGGTGGTCGGCCACCTCCCAGCCCATGCTGCCCATCCGGTCGTGCTCGGACGGCACGACGACGACGCGCGCCGACATCTCGTCCATCCGGAAGTACAGGTGGTCGGGGTTCGGGCCGCGGCCCTCGACCAGGCCGAGCACCTTGCCGGCGAAGTGCCGCCACTGCTCGAGGTCGGTGCTCTCCACTCGGACGTAGCCGAGTGCGCGGATGTCGATCACGACTTGCCTCCCTCTTGGTCGCGGGTGCGGGGTGCGGGGCTCACGTCTCAGGTCTTCGGCTTCTCGCGGTGCAGGGCGAGGTACCCGGACGAGACGGTGAAGAACTCGTCGGCGGCCTCGATCTGCGCCCAGTGACCACAGTTCGGGAACACGTGCAGGGACGCCTTGGGGATCAGCTTGAGCGCGGCCAGCGCACCGTCGAGCGGGTTGACCCGGTCCTCACGTCCCCAGGTGAGGAGGACCGGCTGGCGGAGCTTGTAGGCCTCGCGCCACAAGAAGCCCTCCTCGAACGTGTCGGGCTTGGCGAAGGAGGCGCCCATCGAGGCCATCGCCTCGGCCGCGCCTGGTGCGGTGGCGGAGGCGTACCGGTCCTCGACGAGCTCGTCGGTCACCAGTGACTGGTCCACGACCATGGTGCGGATGAACGCCTCGAGCTTCTCCTTCGAAGGACCGGGAGGCGCACCGAACTCGTAGAGGCGCTTGATGCCCTCGGTGGGGTCGGGAGCGAAGATGTTGAGGCTCAGGCCACCGGGCCCCATGAGGATCATCCGCCCGACCCGCTTCGGGTACTTCAACGCGAACCGGACCGCCGTACCGCCGCCGAGGGAGTTGCCGAGCAGGTGGACCCTCTCGATGCCGAGCTCGTCGAGCAGCGCGGCGAGCTTGTCGGCGGCGAAGGTGAAGAAGTGGCCCTCGACCTCGGGCTTGTCGGACTCCCCGAAGCCGGGCTGGTCGACGAGCAGGGTGCGGAACTGGCTCGCGAACCGGTCGAGCACCGGACCGAAGTTGCTCCACGCGGAGGCGCCGGGTCCACCGCCGTGCAGCATCACCAGCGGCAGGCCGGCGCCGACCTCGGTCGGTGCGCCCGCCTCGTGGTAGTGCAGGGTGATGTCACCGGCCTTGGCGAACCGGCTCGTGTTCTCTCGGGTCAGGCTCTGGGTCGACTCGGTCATCGGTCAGTACATCCCCGGGTCGATCTTCTGGCCGAACTCGACGGCGCCGTACATCACCAGTGCCCGCTCGGGGTCGTTGGCGGCGTGCACCCGGCCGGCGTGCGCGTCGCGCCAGGCGCGCTGGAGGTACGTGCCCTCGGCCAGGGCGCGACCGCCGGATGCCTCGAACAGCGTGTCGATGGCGGCGACCGCGCGCTCGGTGCCGATCACCTGGTCGCGGCGGACCTTCAGCCTCAGGTTGAGCGGAATCTTCTCTCCCTTGGCGACGAGGTCCTGCATCTCGCGGAGGTTGCTCATCAGGAGCGCCCAGGCCGCGTCGATCTCGCTCGAAGCCCGGGCGATCCGCACACTCGCGAAGGGGTCGTTGACGGCCTTCTCCGCGATGTAGGCCGCACGGACCCGCTTGCGCTGCATCTCGACGTGCTCGTCGTAGGCGCCTGTCGCCATGCCGACGATCGGGGCGGTGATCGTGGAGGTGAACACCGAGTGGAACGGCAGCTTGTAGAGGTCGGAGGTGTTCTGCTCCTGGCCCGGCCCGAAGCACCGGCCGGTGTCGCCCATGCTGAGCGTGAACTCGTCGGGCACGAACACGTCGTCGACGACGATGTCGTTGGAGCCGGTGCCGCGCAGGCCGACGACGTTCCAGACGTCCTCGATGGCGTAGTCGGACCGCGGCACCATGAAGGTCTTGAAGTCGACGATCTGGCCCTCGTCGTTGGAGACCAGGCCGCCGAGGAGCACCCAGCTCGCGTGGTCGCAGCCGGACGAGAAGCTCCAGCGGCCGCTGAGCTGGTAGCCGCCGTCCACCAGTCGAGCCTTGCCTGTCGGGGCGTACGACGAGGAGAGGCGGGTCGTGGTGTCCTCACCCCACACCGCCTGCTGCGCCTTGTCGTGGAAGAGGGCCACCTGCCACGGGTGGACGCCGAGTACCGAGGAGACCCAACCGGTGGAGCCGCAGGCGCTCGCGATCATCCGCACCGCGGTGTAGAAGTCCACCGGGTCGGACTCCAGCCCGTCGAACCGCCTGGGCTGGAGCAGCCGGAAGAAGCCGCTCGCCTCGAGGTCCTTGATGGACGACTCCGGGACGACCCGAAGGCGCTCCGCCTCGTCGGCGCGCTCACGGAACTGCGGCAACAGGTCCCGTACCGCGTCGAGGACTGCCTTCGACATCTGCAACTCCCAAAACTGCCGGGGAACGCGGGGTGCGTTCCGGATGACGCCAATACTAGAACACGTTCTCGTTTTGCGCGAGATCCCGAAGGACGGGTTATCCGGCTTCCTGCTCGCGCTTGAGCTCCAGAGCGATGTCGATGAGCTGGTCCTCCTGGCCCCCGATCAGCTTGCGCTCCCCGGCACGGAGCAGGATCTTCGCGCCGGAGACGCCGTAGCGCTCCGCGGCCCGCCCGGCGTGCTTGAGGAAGCTGGAGTAGACGCCGGCGTACCCCATCATCAGCGTCATCCGGTCGAGCCTGCACTCCTCGGGCATGGCCGGGCGGATCACGTCCTCGGCCGCGTCGACGATGCTGAGGAAGTCGACACCGGTCCTCCAGCCGAGCTTGTCGCACACCGCGATGAACGCCTCGAGCGGCGTGTTGCCGGCACCGGCGCCGAACCGCCGGACGCTGCCGTCGATCTGGGTGGCCCCTGCACGAGCCGCGATCACGGTGTTGGCCACGCCGAGGCCGAGGTTCTCGTGGCCGTGGAAGCCGACCGTGGCCTGGTCGCCGATCTCGGCAACGACCGCGGACACCCGGTCGGCCGTCTGCTCCATCACCAGCGCTCCGGCGGAGTCGACGACGTAGACGCACTGGCAGCCGGAGTCGACCATGATCCGCGCCTGCTTCGCGAGCACCTCCGGCGGCTGCGTGTGCGCCATCATCAGGAAGCCGACCGTCTCCAGGCCACGCTCTCGCGCGAGCCGGAAGTGCTGCTCGGACACGTCGGCCTCGGTGCAGTGGGTGGCGATCCGGCAGATCGAGCCGCCGTTGTCCTGAGCCGCGAGGATGTCGTCCTTCACGCCGACCCCGGGGAGCATGAGGAACGCGATCTTGGCGTTCTTGGCCGTGTCGGCGGCGATCTTGATGAGCTCCTGCTCGGGAGTGCGCGAGAAGCCGTAGTTGAACGACGAGCCGCCGAGACCGTCGCCGTGGGTCACCTCGATCACCGGGATGCCGGAGGTGTCGAGGGCCTCGACGATGGAGCGGACCTCCTCGGCCGTGAACTGGTGTCGCTTGTGGTGCGAGCCGTCGCGAAGACAGGTGTCGGTCAGCCGGAGGTCCAGCTCGTCGGACCAGGTCCGCTGCAGCTCGTTCAGCTCGGCCATGTCAGGCTCCCCTCGTCGTGTCGGACAGCAGCGTCGCGGCGATGCGGTCGCCGACCTTGGTCGCGGCGGCGGTCATGATGTCGAGGTTCCCGGCGTACGGCGGCAGGAAGTCACCTGCGCCTTCCACCTCGACGAAGATGCTGATCTTCTTCCGGCCCCTGGTCTCGGGAGCCGGTGGGTCGATCTGCGGCTCCTGGAGCAGCCGGTAGCCCGGCACGTACGTCGCCACCTCGGCGGCCATCGCCCGGACCGACTCGACGATCGCGGTCTCTGCCGCACTGTCGAGGTCGGGCGAGACGGCGCAGAAGATCGTGTCGCGCATGATCATCGGCGGCTCGGCGGGGTTGAGGATGATGATCGCCTTGCCCTGCTCCGCGCCACCGATCGTCTCCACACCCCGGGAGGTGGTGCGGGTGAACTCGTCGATGTTCTGGCGCGTCCCGGGGCCGGCCGACAGCGACGACACCGAGGCGACGATCTCGGCGTAGTCGACCGGCGTGACCCGCGAGACCGCCGCAACCATGGGGATCGTTGCCTGGCCGCCGCAGGTGATCATGTTGACGTTCGTCGCGCCGATGTGCTCGTCGAGGTTCACCGGCGGGATGACCGCGGGCCCCACGGCCGCCGGCGTGAGGTCCACAGCACGGATCCCCGCCTCCTCGTACCGCGGGGCGTACTCCCGGTGCACGTAGGCCGACGTCGCCTCGAACACCAGGTCGGGGAGCTCGTCCTGCTTGAGCAGCCAGTCGACGCCTTCGTGGCTGGCCTCGAGCCCGAGGTCAGCCGCCCGACGCAGCCCCTCGCTCTCGGGGTCGACACCGATCATCCACCGGGGCTCGATGCTGTCGGAGCGGAGGAGCTTGTAGAGCAGGTCGGTGCCGATGTTGCCCGAGCCCACGATCGCGGCGGTCGCCTTCTGACTGACGTGCCTGGCTTGGCTGTTCATGCGTCACTCCCTGTGTCGGACACCGTGTCGGTCACTGTCTCGGTAGCCGGCTCGCCGGTGAACGACAGCGAGACGCTGCCGAGCCCCTTGAACTCCGCGTGGAAGTCGTCGCCGGGGCGTACGTCGATCGCGCGCGTGCACGAGCCGGGCAGGATCACGTGGCCCGCCTCGAGGCGCACCCCGAAGCCGGCCACCTTCCGGGCCAGCCAGGCCACGGCTGTCACGGGGTTGCCGAGGACCGCGTCCGAGCGCCCTTCGGCCACCACCTCGCCGTTGCGGGTCAAGGTCGCGTCGATCGAGAGCAGGTCGATGTCACCGGGCTTGACGCGCTGGGCGCCGAGCACGAAGCCGGCCGACGAGGCGTTGTCGGCGATCGTGTCGACCAGACCGATCTGCCAGTCTGTGATCCGGCTGTCGATCAGCTCGATCGCCGGTGCGACGTACTCGGTGGCGGCGAGCACGTCGTCCTCGGTGCAGCCCTCACCCGGCAGCGCCTTGCCGAGGACGAAACCGACCTCGACCTCCACGCGCGGGTAGCAGTACCTGCCGATGTCGACCGGACGGTCCTCGTCGAGCGCCATGTCGGAGAGCAGATGTCCGTAGTCGGGTTCGTCGACGCCCATCATCTGCTGCATCGCCTCGGAGGAGAGGCCGACCTTGTGGCCGAGCACCGCGACTCCGCTCTCGAGGCGCTCCCGGATGTTGATGAGCGCGATCTCGTAGGAGTCCACGACGTCCATCGCCGGGAACGTCTCGGCCAGCGGCCGGATCGGCTTGCGCTCGGCCTCCGCCTGGGCCAGCACGGCGGCCGCGTGGGCGCGTTCCTCGTCAGACAGCACGGGCGGACTCCTCCTGGTCGGTCTGGCTCACTGAACGGCCGGCACGCCGGCCGGAGTACACGCAGTCGGCGAGCGAGAGCCCGCTGACGTAGGAGTTCGAGCAGATGCCCGCTGCGGTGCGGCCGGCGGCGTACAGGCCTTTCACGGTGAGATCGTCCTCGCCGACGACCTGCCCGGTGCGCTCGTCCACCACGAGGCCGCCCAGCGTCATGGTCGGGCAGGGGAAGCCCACCGAGGACCGCACCGAGATGTCGATGAGCGAGTACGGCGGCTGCACCAGCTCCTGGCACTGGTCGGCGGGCTTGCCCAGGGGGTCGTCGAGGCCGCTGCGGACCGTCTCGTTGTAGATGGCCACCGTGGACTCGGCCGCCCCGGCCTCGATGCCGACCTTCGCCGCGGCGTCAGCGACCGTCACACCCTCAGTGCGGCCGGAGCCGAACATCGTGATCGTCTGCAGCCGCTGGAACCACAAGGTCTGCTTCGGGACCTGCTTCCTCGCCTCGTCGAGGATGCGCTGGTCGACCAGAAGGTGCGCCCGGCCTCCGTGCTCGTGGATCACGGCTTCCGCGACGGCGGCGCCGTACAGCGCCTCGTTGCAGACCCGCTGCCCGTTCGGGCCGAGGAGCACGCCCTTCGCCAGTGCGGAGGGCGGTGTGAAGAACCGCCACGCCGACGCCCGGTCCATGTACTTGGTGGCGCCGCCGACCGCCCTTCCGATACGGATCCCGCTGCCGTCGTCACCCATGGTGCCGAGCGGGAGGCCCGGGGCGTACGGCGTCGCGTGCTCGCGCACCATCTCGCGGTTGAACGCGAAGCCGCCCGCGGACAGCACCACGCCGCGCCGGGCCCGCACCGTCCAGCGTCTGCCGTGCTTGCGCTCGATCCGCTCCAGACGACGGCTCAGCATCTTTCCGGCGGGGCGGTACCAGAGGTTGAGCTTGCCGACCTTGCCGGCCATCCAGCGGTACTGCCGCAGGACCAGCGCCGGAGCGCCCTCGATCGTGGAGCAGGCAACCCCCACCACCGCCCCGGTCTCGTCGGTGACGAGCTCCTCGGCGCGCGTCAGCCGCTGCAACCGGACCCCGCGCTGCTCGACCGCACGGCGCAACGGCCCGAAGACCGCCTTGCCGGAGGTGCCCTTGCCCTTGGCCCGGTGTCCGCGCTGCGCCGGCGCCGCCACCGCGCGAGACGGACCGGCGAGCTCGTTGCCGGAGTAGTAGAGGTAGTGCTTGTTGGTCGGGTACGACGTCTTGTACGGCGCAAGGCTGCCCTCGAAGGGGACCCCATGCCCTTCGAGCCAGGTCAGCATGTCGACCGAGCCGTCGCAGAACGAACGCAGCGTCTCCTCCGAGACCGCGCCCGCCGTCTCGAGGCGCAGGTAGGCGAGCATCTGCTCCGGGGTGTCCTCGACACCGGCGCTCCTCTGGTGGCGGGTGCCGCCACCGGCATAGACGATCCCGCCGCTGATCGCCGTCGCACCGCCGCCGGTGAACCGGTCGAGCACGAGAACGTCCGCACCACCGTCGGCGGCCTCGATCGCGGCGCACGCACCTGCGGCCCCGAAGCCGACGACGACCACGTCCGCCTCGGCATCCCAGGATGGTTCGGTCACGGCACTCCTCACATGCGAAAGCGCCCGGGATCCGGGCATCGGAAAACTAGAACGCGTTCTCACTTTACGGTGTCACCAGGCCGTCTCGCCATACCCCGCCGACAGATCGGCAGCCTGTCGCGGCAATGTGGAACCTGTTACAGTTTTGCGCGTTCGAGGTCGAGAGCTGGAGGTCACATGGATCGGTCGGTCCCGCAGGGCGAGACTCGGCGCACCGCAGACCGCGACTCCAGCAACCGCCCGGACGGTGGGGAGCTCACCGTCGACGTCGTCGTCGTCGGTGCCGGCGGAGCCGGAATGGCCGCGGCGCTCGCCGCCGCCGACCAGGGCCTGGACACGCTGGTCGTCGAGAAGAGCGCCTACTTCGGCGGCTCGACGGCCCGCTCCGGAGGCGGAGTGTGGGTCCCCAACAACTACGCCCTCGAGGCGGCCGGGGTGCCGGACACCCTGGAGGACGCCAGGACCTACCTCGCGTCCATCGTCGGCGACGTGGTCCCCGAGGGCCGCCGGAGCACCTTCCTCGAGCGCGGGCCGGAGGCCCTGGCGTTCCTCCGCGACCACTCCGCGGCCGACTTCATGTGGGTCCCGGAGTACTCCGACTACTACCCCGAGGCGCCCGGCGGACGCGCCATCGGACGCAGCGTCGAGCCTCGTCCGGTCAACGGCAGGATCATCGGCGACGAGCTCGACCGGCTCCACCCGCCGTACGCCAAGGCCCCCGCCGGCATGGTGGTCACCCAGGCGAACTACCGCTGGATGAGCCTGGCGATGCGCACCTGGAAGGGCCCGGTCACCACCCTGCGGATCGTGCTCGGCCGGATGCTGAACCTGCTCCTGCGCCGTCCCATGTACGCCATGGGCGCCGCACTGACGATCGGCCTGCGCAAGGGGCTCCTCGATGCAGGTGTCCCCATCTGGTACGAGTCCGAGCTCACCGAGCTCCTGCTCGAGGACGGTCGGGTGACCGGCGTACGCCTTCTCCGCGACGGCAGGCCGGTGACCGTGCGCGCCCGCCACGGCGTCGTGCTGGCCAGCGGAGGCTTCGAGAAGAACCTGGAGCTGCGCGAGAAGTACCAGCGCTCCCCCATCACCACGGAGTGGACCACCGGCGCCGAGTCCAACACGGGCGGCGGCATCACCGCCGGCATCGCCGCCGGAGCCGAGGTCGCCCTGCTCGACGACGCCTGGTGGGGTCCGACGATCCCCCTCACCGGCGGCCCCTACTTCTGCCTGTCCGAGCGCAACCTGCCGGGCTCGATCATCGTCAACCAGGCCGGACGGCGCTACGCCAACGAGGCTTCTCCGTACGTCGACGCGGTGCATGCGATGTACGACGGCGAAGCCGAGACCGGCGTCCCCCATGTCCCGTCGTGGATGGTCCTGGACCAGCGATACCGCAACCGGTACCTGTTCGCGGGCCTCGGGCCACGCCAGCCGTTCCCGGGCCGGTGGTACAAGCACGGGACGCTGTTCAAGAGCGACACCGTCGAGGGTCTCGCCGAGCAGATCGGGGTCGACCCAGCAGGCCTCGCCGCCACCGTCACGCGCTTCAACGAGATGGCCCGGAACGGGGTCGACACGGACTTCCACCGCGGCGACAGCGCCTACGACAAGTACTACGGCGACCCGACGAACAAGCCGAACCCATGCCTGGGGCCCATCGACCAGGCGCCCTTCTACGCGGTCAAGATCGTGCCCGGCGACCTCGGCACCAAGGGCGGCATCGTCACCGACGAGCGGGCCCGCGCGCTTCGTCCCGACGGCTCGGTGATCGACGGCCTCTATGCCGCGGGCAACGCGTCAGCGGCCGTGATGGGCCACACCTACGCAGGTGCGGGCTCGACGATCGGCCCCGCCCTGGTCTTCGGCTACCTGGCCGCACTCGACATCGCGGAACGGGCCACGGCCGCGGCGACCCCCTCCCACACGACTGGCAAGGCGAGCTGACATGCCCATCGACCCCGACAAGGCCATCGGCGCCGAGCTACCCGAGCGAGAGTTCGCCTGGACCGAGTCCGACGTGCTGCTCTACCACCTCGGTGTGGGTGCCGGGTCGAGCCCCGGCGACCAGACGAGCCCCAAGGCCTTGCGTTACACGCTCGACGACGAGCGACTGCAGGTCCTCCCCTCCTTCGGCATCGTGGCCCCGACCTTCCACGAGACGCGCGGCCCCGAGCCTCGACCTCCCCGGCTGCGACATCAACCTGGCGAACGTCCTCCACGGCAGCCAGGAGATCGTCGTACACCGCCCGCTGCCCACGTCCGCTCGGGCGAAGGTCCGCACGCGGATCAGCGACGTCTGGGACAAGGGCAAGGCAGCGGTCATCGTCCAGGAGGGCCGGGCCGTGGACGAGGCCGGCGCGCCGCTGTTCACCACCCGGTCGAGCATCTTCGTCCGCGGGGAGGGCGGCTGGGGCGGTGACCGCGGCCCCTCGACGAAGGTCGAGCTCCCCGACCGTGCACCGGATGCCGACACGTCGTACGCGACCACAGCTCAGCAGGCGCTGCTCTACCGCCTCTGCGGCGACCGGAACCCCCTGCACGCCGACCCCGCCTTCGCCGAGGCAGCGGGCTTCCCGGCGCCGATACTGCACGGCCTGTGCTCCTACGGCATCGTGCTGCGCACCGTCGTCGACGCCCTTCTCGACTCCGACACCTCAGCCGTCCGCGGCTTCACCGCACGCTTCGCCGGGGTGGTGTTCCCGGGCGAGACGATCCGCGTCCGCGCCTGGGACGAGGGCGAGCAGATCCTCGTCTCTGCCACGATTCTGGGCGATAACGCCCAGCGGGACGGCTCTCCCGTGCTGGCCGACGCGGTCGTGACGAAGGCCTGACTGGTCCAGAGCCCTCCGTACCGGTCCAGTGCGTTTCTCCGCAACCCCTCCGGGGTATCCAACCGCCACGGGGCACGCCAATCAGGAGGAACCATGCGAATCGGGACAATCGTCGTAGTCGTCTGGCTGGTCATCGGCGCCCTCGCAGCAGCCCAGCGCGGCTACTTCGCAGGCGAGAACGCCAACTGCGCGAAGGCAGGCACGGTCATCGTGACCGTCGTCGCCGGACCGCTGAACTACGTCGGCGTCAACCCCAAGGTCAAGGACTGCAACGTGCCTCAGCCCTCCAAGTAGGCGGCCGCTACCCGGTTCTCGGGCGGGTGACACGCACCTGAGACGCACGTCACGAAGTTTCGCGTTTCGTTTGGCACGCCCCTGCCCCCTGCTTACTCTGGACGGGCTCCGCAAGACGCCGGAGCGTCGCACCGGGGCAACGCCGAATCCTGTCCCGCACCCGGTCCGGCACCATCGAGCACCACACCAGGGACAGGAGCGGGGGACCCACTTCTCAACGGTCCCCGGCGTGCGCACTGGCTCGAACGAGCCGGGACGTCCCCGGAGGTACCTCGGGGTGAAGCCTCGACCGCCATGCGCGGACGAGGCCGGGCAAGACCTTTCCGCCCGAACCCGACAGCTGACCTCGCAGGCGTACGAGAGGTCAGGTTGTCATGCGTACACGCATGTTCGTCGCGATTTTCGTCGCCCTCATTTCCACCCTCGCCACCCTGATGGTGTCCTCCTCTGCCGAGGCCGCCTCGTTGTCCACGTGGAAGCGCCTGGCACAGTGCGAGTCCGGCGGGCGCTGGCACATCAACACCGGAAACGGCTACTACGGCGGCCTCCAGTTCAGCAGCGGGACCTGGCGCGCCTACGGCGGCAGCCGGTACGCCAGCAACGCCCACCGTGCGTCCCGCTCCGAGCAGATCCGCATCGCAGAGAAGGTACGCCGCTCACAGGGCTGGGGCGCCTGGCCCGTCTGCTCTCGCAAGGTCGGCCTGCGCTGATCCAGCACCAGCTCACGGTCGGCGCCCACTCCTCGTGGGCGCCGACCGCTGTTGCGGGAGCCGCGGCAGCTCGGTTCCGGGCTCCCGCGAGTCCGCGTCGACGACGCTGAAGTCACGCACGGTGCATCCGAGGCTCTCGATCTGTCGTAGCCTGCCGGCCAAGGCAGAGGCGTCAGCCACGTCGCCACGCAGCACGGTGCCGGTCTCGGATCCTTCGACGACGGCCATGCCGAGGAGGACCTCCGCCTCGTCGGCCTGCAGCGTTTCGTCGACCCTGATCAGATAGGTTGCCGGACGCAAGGGGCTCTCCACTCCAGTCGTCGGGCCGGCCGAGCGCTGACCCATCGTCCAGTGCACCTCGCCCCGCGCACCGGGGCATCACCCAGAACGGGTGAGGCCGAGGGAGACAACCTGGTCGGTGACCGCTGCGAGGCCACAGGATCTCGCCCGAAACGGATGCACCCGCCGTCCGAGGTGCGAGTCTGGATGGCATGAGCGACGAGTCGGCGCGAACAACTCCGGCAGGGCTGCCGCGTCCGATTCTCCAGCTGCTGAGGCAGACCACTGTCGTCCTCGTCCTGCTGACCGCCTGCTACTACGCGATTCCTCTTGCCCTCACGTGGGGGGACGCCACCGACCTGCTCCGGGTCGCGGCCAGCGCACTGCTTGCGGGCGCGGCCTTTCTGATCTTCCGCGCCCATGCTCGCCGGAGCCGGCGGACTTTGGGCACTGAGCTCTTCCGGATCCAGTGGCTGCTCAGCGCGCTGTACATGCTCGTGCTGACCTTCGCCATGACCTACTCCGTCGTGGCCCGGCTCGCACCCGACCAGTTCGTCGGGATGGATGACCGCACTGCGGCGCTCTACTTCTCCGTCACGGTGGTCGGCACGGTGGGGTTCGGCGACATCCACGCGAACGAGACCCTCGCTCAGGTGCTGGTCACCGTGCAGATGCTGGTCGACCTGATCTACCTGGGAACCGCTCTGCGACTTCTGAGCCGACGCGCCGCCGGGGGCGACTCGCCGTTCTGAGCCTGCTCTGTACCTTGACTGGAACGTGTTCTAGTGTGGGTGGACCGCAACCCTGAGGAGGGCCTTCTTGACCACCGCCAGGGCGATGAGCCGAACCGCCGTACGCAAGGCCGTTCCCCTCCCCTCGACGCAGATTCCCGAGGGCCGCGTCGTGGAGCTGCCCGGCCGAGGTGCCACCTATGTGACGGACACTCCTGGACCACCCGGAGCACCGACGCTGCTGCTCCTCCATGCGGTCGGCTGCACCGGGTTGCTCACCTGGTTCCCCGCCATTCCCGAGCTCAAGAAGAAGTACCGGGTCGTCACGCTCGACCAGCGCTGGCACGGCCAGGGCATCATGTCCGAGGACTTCTCGCTCCACGACTGCGCCGACGACGTCGCCGCGCTGGTCGAGACGCTCGACCTGACGAAGGTGATCGTCGCGGGGTACTCCATGGGCTCGATCATCGCCCAGCGGACGTGGCGACAGCACCCCGAGGTGGTCTCCGGCCTCGTGCTCGGCGCGACGACCGACCGGTTCCGCGGCTCCCCCACCGAGGTGCTCTTCTTCCAGGCGATGGGCCTGTCGATGGGGGCTCTGCGCGGGTTGTCACGTTCACGCACCGCGACCGCCGCCGCCCACGGCGCTGCCAGGATGCTCGACATCGACAACCCCGCGGACCTTCACGACTGGGCCCTTGCGGAGTTCCGCAAGACCAGCCCCTGGGCGGTGGCGCAGGCGGTCGCGGCCCTGGGACGCCACCACTCCAGGCCGTGGCTGCGCCGGATCGACGTACCCACGTCCGTGGTGGTGATGAAGAGAGACCGGGTCATCCCGCCGGAGCGACAACGGGCTCTGGCTGCGCGCATCCCCGCCGCGACGACGCACGAGGCGGACACCGGACATGCCGGATGCGTGCTCTCCGCCGAGGCGTTCGTTCCCGTCCTGCTCGAGGCCTGCGCCTCAGTGGCTGCTCGCGTGCGGGACGGACAGAGCCTCGAGCACCGCGTCGAGCTCTGCCGGGATTCGTCTGCCTAGGTCCGCCACCGACGGGACCAGCTCCCGGCAGGCCAGCAGGCCGACGTTCATCCGGCCGTTGTTCGACATGACCGTGACGTTGAGCCCCGCGCCGTGGAACACCGGACCGAGCGGGTAGAGCCCTTCGATCCTCGCGCCCATGAAGTACACCGGCACCGGCGGGCCGGGCACGTTGGAGACCACGAGGTTGTGCACCACCGGGTGCCTCTCGGCCAGACGCAGCCGGGAGTAGACCCGCACGGCCATCCCGAAGGTCCGCGGAGCGGCGAACTGCGCCCAGTCCTGCAGGGTGTCGGCGTCGATCGCGTGGTGGTGCTCCTTGACGTCCGCGGTGGTCTCCGCGATCGCCCGGATACGCTCGAGCGGGTCCTCGATGTCGGTGAACAGCTTGGTGAACATCCCAGACACCTTGTTGCTGCCTTGACGCTTGGACTTGCCGTGCACGGACACGGGAACCATCGCGACCAGCGAGCTCGACGGCAGCTCGTCGCGCTCCTCGAGGTAGTGCCGCAGGGCACCGCCGACCAGGCCGAGGACGACGTCGTTGACCGTGGCGCCGGTGGCCTTCTTGACCACCTTGACGTCTTCGAGGGCGAAGTCGGCGAACGCAGCGCAGCGATGTCCGGTGATGGTGCCGTTGAAGGAGGTCCTCGGTGCCGTGAACGGCGCCGGCATCGCCTTGCCCTTGCGCGCCCGGCCGATCCAGCTCGTGACGATTCCGGCGGACGGCAGCACCAGCTTCGCCATCTCCAGCGGCCTCGTGGCTGCGGCCACGACGCCACGCGCTGCGAGCTCGAGGTCGCTGGGCACGCGGTCGTGCTCCGGCATCCGGTCCGGCACCGCCGGCGCCTCGGCCTCGAGGCTGCAGAGGTTGGAGATCAGGTTGGCACCCGAGACGCCGTCGACGGTGGCGTGGTGCATCTTCGTGAACACGGCGATCCGGCCGTCGGCGAGCCCCTCGATGATCCACATCTCCCACAGCGGTCGGGAACGGTCGAGCGGGATCCCGGCGAGGTGGCCCACGATCTCGGCGAGCTCCTCCTGCCCGCCGGGTGACGGCACGGCGAGCCTGTGCACGTGCCGGTCGATGTCGAAGTCCTCGTCGACGACCCAGACCGGGTGGTCGAGGTGCAACGGGACGGTGTGCAGCGTGCGGAGGAACTCCGGCAGGGCGCTGATCCGGCGACCGATCGCCGCCTTCATCGACTCGAAGGAGTACTCCTCCGGCATGGTCCCGGGGGAGATCATCACCACCCCGCACACGTGGAGGAGCTGCGTGGATGACTCGAGGTAGAGGAAGCTCGCGTCGAGCCCGCTGAGTCGGTTCATGGAGCCCATGGTATGCCGTTTCTGTAACACGTTCTCGTTTGCCTATGCTGGTCGCATGCCCAACAGCTTCCTGCGACGCCAGGTCGTCACCGCTGCCCTGACCGCCAACGCGCTGCACCCGGTCCCGGGCTACTGGGCCGGGATCCCGTCGATGTTCGCAGGCTGGATGACCACCGAGCTCGCGCCCCACCTCGCCGCCGCCACCGCCGTCGACACGCTGACCCAGTTAACGCGTCGGCCCCGTGATGGTCACGGCCAGAAGCAGGCCGTGGGGCTCGCTGTGGCGAGCATCGCAGGACTCGCCTACCTGATCCGCCAGGCGCAGGCCTCGAAGGACGACGTCGAGCGGGCGCTCATCGAGGCGCTCGGTGAGGACTACCGCGACGACCTCACCAAGGTCTACACCGACATCGACATGGCCTGCCCTGGCAACAGCTGGCGATGCCCTTCCGCATGCAGCACCCCGAGGTCGAGGTGACCAAGGACATCACCTACGCCGGGCGCGGCAGTCGCCGCGGCTTCCTCGACATCTACCGCAGCGCGCAGGGCCCGGTCGACGGGGCGCCGGTCCTGCTCCAGGTCCACGGCGGCGGCTGGTCGCTCGGCAGCAAGGACCAGCAGGGCATCCCCCTGATGCTGCACATGGCTGCCCGCGGCTGGGTGTGCGTGGCGATCAACTACCGGCTCAGCCCCAAGCACGCGTTCCCTACGCACATCGTGGACGTCAAGCGCTCCATCGCCTGGATCCGCGAGAACATCGCTGAGTACGGCGGGGACCCGTCGTACGTCGCGATCACCGGGGGCTCAGCCGGAGGGCACCTCGCCGCGCTCGCCGCGCTCACGCCGAACGACCCGGAGTACCAGCCCGGCTTCGAGCAGGCGGACACCACCTTGCAGGCGGCGGTGCCTCACTACGGCGTCTACGACTTCGCCGGCGCGAGCGGCGACCGACGAGCAGTGCAGCTGCGGGACAGCTTCCTGGGGCCGCGGGTGCTCAAGAAGAAGGCCGCCTCCGACCTCGCGGACTTCGAACGCGCCTCGCCCGTGCTGCGGGTCAACCCGAGCGCTCCCCCGTTCTTCGTGATCCACGGCGCGCACGACTCCCTCGTGCCGGTCAGCCAGGCCCAGCAGTTCGTCCGCCGCCTGCGCGAGGTCTCGCACAACCCCGTCGCCTACGCCGAGCTGCCCGGCACCCAGCACGCGTTCGACGTGTTCCCCTCGATCCGCAGCGCCCACGTGGTGCGTGGCGTCGACCGGTTCCTGCGCTGGAACCATGCACACTGGCTGGACTCCCGCCAGAGCAGCTCCGCCTGACCGGTCGCGTGACCGGGTGCAGCCGCCCAGGAGTCCGCACCCACCCGGCCGGCGGCTCAGCCGCGCGGGAGTCCGAGGATCCGCTCTCCCGCCACGTTGCGCAGGACCTGGGTGGTGCCCCCCGCGATGCTGAGGCACCGCGTGAGCAGCAGCTCGTGCAACGCCTCGCGCGCCTCGGGCGCACCGGCGAGCGCTTCCGGGCCGAGCAGGTCGTAGGCGAGCTCGGCCGCCTCCTGGCGGTGCCGCACACCGACGAGCTTCTGGACACTGGACTCCGCCCCGGGGCCTTGGCCGGCGAGCGAACGAAGGGTGGCCCGGGCGCCCAGCATCGTCACGGTGACGGCATCGCCGACGGCTCCCCCGACGCGCAGCAGCTCCGCGGCGGCCGACGGCTCGGTCCGGCGGGGTCCGATCACGCGCAACGCGCGCTCGACACTCACGCCGAGCGACGATCCGCTCATCGCGACTCGTTCGTTGGCGAGCGTGGTGCGCGCCAGCTTCCAGCCGTCGTCGACCTGACCGACGACGCAGTCGTCCGGCACGACGACGCCGTCGAGGAAGACCTCGTTGAAGACCGCCTCACCGGTGATCTCGCGCAGGGGGCGGATCTCGATGCCCTCGCTGCGCATGTCCACGAGGAAGTACGTGATGCCCTGGTGTGCGGGCGCGCCCGGGTTGGTCCGGGCCAGGCAGATCGCCCAGTCGGCGCGGGTGGCCAGCGACGTCCAGACCTTCTGGCCGGTGAGCGTCCAGCCGCCGTCGACGCGTTCGGCCTTCGTCCGCAGCGACGCGAGGTCCGACCCGGCGCCGGGCTCGCTGAACAGCTGGCACCACTCGATGTCGCCACGGAGAGTGGCGGGGAGGAAGCGTTCCCGCTGTGCGTCCGTGCCGTGTCCCAGGATGGTCGGCGCCGCCCAGGCACCGATGCCGAGGTTCGGACGGGCGATCCCGGCTGCCGCCAGCTCCTCGTCGATGACGAGCTGTTCACGCGGGTCGGCACCGCGACCGTAGGGCCTCGGCCAGTGCGGCGTCAGCAGCCCCGCCTCCACGAGAGCGGTACGACGGGCATCGTCCTGTGCGTCCTCGACCCGGCGCACCTCGGCGCGGACCGAGTCGCGGAGCAGGTCAGCGCCTTCGCCGAGCTCGATGTCGGGCCTGCGCCGCACACCGTCGAGCGCGAGCTGAGCCACCTCGAGACGGAGCCGGTCGGTGCCGCCGAGGAGCTGCTTCGTGCTCAGCGCTCGTCGCAGGTGGAGGTGGGCGTCGTGCTCCCAGGTGAACCCGATCCCGCCGAGCACCTGGATGCAGTCCTTGGCGTTCTCCACCGCTGCGTCGAGCGCGACCGCACCTGCCACGGACGCCGCGAATCGCAGCTGCCGGTCGTCGGCCTCGTGTGCCGAGGCGGCGTCCCAGGCGACGGCGGTAGCCGACTCGGCTCGCTCGAGCATCTCGGCGCACAGGTGCTTGATGGCCTGGAAGGCCCCGATCTTGCGTCCGAACTGCTCCCGCACCCCGGCGTACTCCGCTGCCGTGCGCAGCGCCCATCGCGCGGTGCCGGACGCCTCGGCGGCGGCCAGCACGAGCAACAGGTCGCGCACCCGGCCCGCCGGGAGCTCCAGGCGGTCCTCGGAGGTGACCGGCACGTCGGTGAGCCGAACCGTGCCGACGGTGCGCGAGAGGTCCGGACCGACGTCGCTGACCTCGACGGTCACGCCAGGGGCGTCGACCGGCACCACGAACCAGGTCTCAGCCGTTCCCGTTCCAGCGGCCGGGCCGAGGAGCAGGTGCGTCGCGCTCGCCGCGTCGAGCACGACCGGGACCGTGCCGCAGAGCGTGGTTCCGCCGTCGCCGACGGTCAGCGGCGCGGCCTGGGTCCCTCCGACCAGGACTGCCAGACCGACCCGGGCTGAGCCGTCGCAGATGGCCGGGAGGATGCGTCGAGCCACGACCGACTCCGCCTGCTCTGCCAGCACGGCCGCCGCCGTCGCGGTGGACAGCAGCGGCCCGGGCACCAGGCCGGTCGCCGCGGCTTCCAGTGCGCAGGCGAGGTCGAGGAGGCTGCCTCCTGCGCCGCCGAGCGACTCGGGCGCGCCGATGCCCAGGACTCCGAGCCCGGCGAGCTCGTCCCAGGCGTCGAGCAGGACGTCGTGGCCCTTCTCCTCGGCCGAGCGCACGACCTCGGCGAAGCCGCGGCCGGCTGCCCAGTCGGCCAGGGACGAGGCGAGCGCGGCCTGCTCCTCGGTGAGTCCGATCGTCACAGGCGCATCCTCCAACATGTAGAACGTGTTTCAATACTGCCATGGATACGCTGGCGCGCGCACGCGACGTCCACGAGCGGAACGAGACCGAGATGCCCCCCACGAACGGCCCCACCGGTCGGCCGAGCGACCCGTCGGCTGACGGCACCGGCAGCCCCGGCAGCCCCACCGGCTCGCACACCGACGGGATGCCCACGGATCTGCTGGAGCAGGCCCTGTCGGCCAAGGGCTTCATGCCGCCCGACGAGGGCGAGCTGCTGCACCGGCTGGCCCGTGAGCGGCTGCCGCACGGCCCGGTGCTCGAGGTCGGCACGTACTGCGGGAAGTCGACGGTCTATCTGGGTGCGGCCGCCCGCGAGGTGGGCGGGACCGTGCTCACCGTGGACCATCACCGTGGGTCCGAGGAGAACCAGGTGGGCTGGGAGTACCACGACCCGACCCTGGTGGACCCGGAGGTGGGCAAGATCGACACACTGGGCCACTTCCGGCACACCATCGCCCGAGCCGGACTCGAGGAGCAGGTCGTCGCGGTGGTCGGCCGTTCCACGACGGTGTCCGCGCTCTGGCGGACGCCCCTCTCGCTGCTCTTCATCGACGGCGGCCACACCGACGAGCACGCGAGCAACGACTACGAGGGCTGGGGCCGATGGGTCGCCAAGGGTGGCCTGATGGTGGTCCACGACGTCTTCCCCGACCCGGCCGACGGCGGGCAGGCGCCCTACCGCGTCTACCTGCGCGCGATACAGAGCGGCGACTTCACCGAGACCGGGGTGCTCGGCTCGATGCGGGTCCTAACGCGCGTGCGGGGAGAAGCCGGCGACCCGGTGCGCTGACCCGCTGCCGGCGCGCGCCGGGTCGCAGCCGCACCCGAGGGCGATCTCGGTGAAGGGCCCGGGCAGGTTCTCGCCCCGGAAGATGCCCGCACCGGCGCTCGTGCCGGACAGTGCGTCCACCGCGAGGATCACCGCGGCCGCGGTCCACGTGCTTCGCTCCACCGGCCACCGTGCGTCGTCGGCGAAGACGTAGCCGGTCCAGTAGGACCCGTCCACGTCGCGCAGGTGCTGCATGTCCCTCACGAGCTCGCGGGCCCGCTCGGGCTGCCCGATCGCGTCGAGCGACAACGCCAGCTCGCACGTCTCCGCCCCGGTGACCCAGGGACGGTCGTCCACGCAGCGGATCCCGAGACCGTCCACGACGAAGTCGTCCCACCTCGCCGCGAGCCGGACGGCCGCAGCGTCGTCGCGCAGGGCCCCGCCGAGGATCGGGTAGTACCAGTCCATGGAGTACCGCGGCTTGGCCTCGAACCGGTCCTCGTGCTCCCGCAGCGCGTGGCCGAGCCGGCCGGCAGCCAGCTCCCAGCCCGGCTGGGGCTCGTCGACGAGCTCGCTCAGCGCGAGCCCGCACGCCAGGGCGTGGTAGATGCTCGAGCTGCCCGCCACAAGCGCGGTGTCCCACCACGCACCGAGCTCGTCGCGCGCCCAGGCGATGCCGCCGAACGGCAGCTGGAGCCCCGTGACGCAGTCCAGCGCCCGGCGTACCACCGGCCAGGCCCGGTGAAGGAACGACTCGTCGCGCCGGACCAGCCAGTGGTGCCAGACACCCGCGGCGACGTACGCGGTCATGTTCGTGTCCGTGCCCGGATCCTCGACCCCGCGCCAGGTGGTCTTCATCGGCCAGGACCCGTCCGGGCGCTGAGTCTCGAAGAGCCACGTGTAGGCGCGTTCCGCCGCCTCGACCTCACCGGCGACGAGCAGCGCCATCGCGCACTCGACGTGGTCCCAGGTGTCGGTGTGACCTCCGCGGAACCACGGGATCGCGCCGCTCGGCTCCTGGACCTGCGCGATCCAGGCCGCCGTCCTGCGGACGTCGTCGACGCTCAGCAGGCCGGGCAGCGAGGGGATGTCCAAGGTCATCAGCGCTCAGGGCTTCGTGAAGTAGAGGACCATGCTCTTGCCGATCACGGGGTTCAGCATCCTCTCCGCGGTGCGGGTCAGCCACGGGCGCTTCATGATGTCCCACACGAGGAGCCGGTGGTACGACTTGGGCAGCAGGTGATCGGAGTTGTCGACCCCGACGGCGCACTTGAGCCACCAGTACGGCGAGTGGAGTGCATGTGCGTGCTCCTTCCCCGTGAAGGTCATGCCCGCTCGCTCCACCTTCCCGACGAGCTCGTCGCCGGTGTAGATGCGCACGTGCCCGCCCTCGACCTCGTGGTACTCGTCCGAGAGCGCCCAGCAGATCTTCTCGGGGAGCCAGCGCGGCACCGTCACTGCCATCGTCCCACCGGGGCGGAGCACCCGCACGAGTTCGGCGATAGCGGCCCCGTCGTCCGGAATGTGCTCGAGGACCTCAGCGGCGACGACCCGGTCGAACTCGCCGTCGGCGAACGGCAGCGAGAGCGCGTCGCCCTGCTTCACGTCTGCGTCGGCGCCGTCGGGCACCTCGTTCTCCGCCCGCATCGCCGCGAACATGTCCGACACCGCGGAGAGCTCGTCGGCGTCCTGGTCGAACGCGATCACGTCGGTGCCACGACGGTAGAGCTCGAACGCGTGGCGACCGGCGCCGCACCCCATGTCGAGCACGCGGTCCCCGGCCTGGACCCCCAGCCGGTCGAAGTCAACGGTCAGCATCTGGTCAGCTCTCCTGGTTCTCGTCGTCGATGGCCCGCTGGTAGGCCGCTGCGGTGGCCTCGGCCACGGCACGCCAGCTGAACTTCTCCAGGGCCCGCTTTCGCCCTGCCGCCCCCATCCGGTGCCGTCGCTCGGGGTCGTCGAGCAGCGCCTCGAGCGCGGCGGCGAGCTCTCCCACGTCGCCCGGGGTCACCAGGTCCGCACACAGCCCGTCCTCCCCCACGACCTCCGGGATGGCTCCTGCCCGGCTCACCACGAGCGGCGTACCGCACGCCATCGCCTCCACCGTGGGCAGCGAGAAGCCCTCGTACAGCGACGGCACGCACGCGATCTCCGCCGAGCCGACGACCTCCGCCAGGTCGGTGTCGCTCAGGCCGCTGACGAACCGGACGCTGTCCTTGATCGCCAGCCGGTCGATGAGCTGCTCGGTGCGTCCTCCGGGCTTCGGCCTGGTGATCAGCAGCAGCTCGGCGTCACGTTCGGTGCGCAGCTTGGCGAACGCCTCGAGCAGCGTCGCCACGCCCTTCATCGGGGTGTCGGCGCTGGCCATGGCGACGATCCGGCCCGGGACCCGGGGGTCCTGGTAGTGCTGGAACACCTCCGGCTCGACCCCGAGCGGGATCACGTCGATCCGCTGCGGCGAGACGCCGAAGTCGGCCACGATGTCGCGGGCCGAGGACTTCGAGACGGTCACGATGTGCTTCATCCGCCGGGCGACCCGACCCTGCATGGTGAGGAAGCCGTACCACCGCCACGTGGAGAGCTTCTTGGCGCCGCGAGCCGACCTCATGTCGACGCGTCGGTCGAACGTGATCGGGTGGTGGATGGTCGTCACCATCGGGAGGCCGGTGCGCGCGATGTCGAGCAGGCCGTAGCCGAGCGTCTGGTTGTCGTGGACCACGTCGAAGTCGTTGAGCCTCCGCTTCAGCATGCGGGCGGCACGAAGGCTGAACGTGAGCGGCTCCGGAAAGCCTGCGGTGTACATCGTGGCCACCTCGAGGACGTCGATGGCGTCGCGGTACTCGCTCAGGCGCGGCGTGCGGAACGGGTCCGGCTCCCGGTAGAGGTCGAGGCTCGGCAGCTTGGTCAGACCGACGCCCGGATCCAGCTCGGGATAGGGCTGGCCGGAGAAGACCTCGACGTCGTGACCGAGCGCGACCAGCTCACGGCTCAGGTGCCTGACGTACACACCCTGCCCACCACAGTGCGGCTTGCTGCGGTAGGACAGCAGAGCAATGCGCACGTTTTGACCTCCAAGAACGGGGAAATTCCAACTGAAACGTGTTTCGATTACGCCGTTGGCCGGTGTTAGCCTACGCGTTAGGAGAGCCCGGTCTGGGCCGGTGCTCCCTACAACGAGCCAACCGCGAATAAGCGACGGGAGCACCACCGTGAGCAGCATGAACTCGTTGACGTTCGAGGAGCTCGGCTCGGCGGCACAGCGCGACCGACGCAAGCGGATCCTCGACGCGACGATCGCCCTCGCGTCCAAGGGTGGCTTCGACGCCGTCCAGATGCGGGCCGTGGCGGAGCGGGCCGACGTGGCGCTGGGCACGCTTTATCGGTACTTCCCCTCGAAGATCCACCTCCTCGTCTCGGCCCTCGCGCGCGAGTTCGAGCAGGCGAACACCAACTTCGACCGCAAGCCGATCCCGGGCGACACCGCTCCGGACCGGGTCATGTACGTGCTCAGCCGCACGACGCGCGCGCTTCAGCGTGACCCGAACCTCACCGAGGCGCTGACCCGCGCGTTCATGTTCGCCGACGCCTCGGTGGCCAACGAGATCCACGTGGTCGGCATGCAGGTGACCCGCATGCTGATGCGCGCCATGAAGGACCCCGCCGGCACGAGCGCCCAGGTCGAGCCGACCGAGGAGGACATCGCGATCGCCAAGGTGATCGGCGACGTCTGGCTCGCCAGCCTCGTGCAGTGGGTGACCGGCCGAGCCTCCGCGGTCGACGTGAGCCGGTCCATGGACGTCGCCGTCCGGCTGCTGCTCCGCGACTGACCGGCGCACCGGGCGGCGCACCGAGGGCTTCACCTGACCCGCTGAGGGCAGCGCCCGCGGTGCCTCAGCCACCGTAGGCGTGCGTCGCCGTCGCGCCGCCGTCGCAGACGAACTCCGACCCGGTGCAGTAGCCGCTCTCGTCACTGGCCAGGAACACGTAGACGCCGGCAACGTCCTCCGGCTGCCCCACCCGCTTGAGGGCGACCTTGCTGCCACCCCACTCCAGGCCCTCTTCGCCGGCGAAGTCGCGGATCATGCCCGTGTCGATCATCCCCGGGTGCACGGAGTTGACCCGGATCCCCTTCGGACCGAGCTCCATGGCGGCGACCTTGGTCATGCCGCGGATCGCGAACTTGCTCGCGGAGTAGGCGATCAGCAGCGGCATCCCGCCGAGACCCTCTATCGAGGACGAGTTGACGATGGAGCCGATGCCCCGCTCGGCCATGTGGTCGGCCACCGAACGCATGCCCAGGAAGGTACCGACCTGGTTGATCCGGATCACCCGGTCGTACTCCTCGAGCGAGGTCTTGGTCAGCTCGCTGAAGAGCAGGACGCCTGCGTTGTTGATCAGCACGTCTACCTGGCCGAAGGTCTCGACCGCCTCGGTGACCGCGCTCTCCCAGTCGTCCTCGCTGGTCACGTCGAGGTGCCGGTAGTACGCCGACTCGCCCAGCTCGTCGGCCAGCGTCTTCCCGGCGTCGTCGGCGATGTCCGCGATCACGACCTTGGCGCCCTCGGCCACGAAGGCGCGGGCGGCGGCGGCCCCCTGCCCCTGGGCCGCCCCGGTGATCAGGGCCACCTTGCCGGCGAGTCGTCCTGTACTACTCATCTGTCGGGTCCTTTTCCGTGTGTTCGACTTCGGTGTGTACGACGGGCCGGCGACTCAGCCGAGTGGCTGGCCGGCGATGGTCATCACGCTGTCGGCGGCGAAGCTCGTGCGGGGGTCGCGGTCGGCGAAGTAGCCGCCGACCTGCTTGTCGAGGTCGGGCAGGTCCCAGGTCTCGCCCAGCGCGTCGAACCTCTGCTCCACGACGGGGGCGGCCAGCAGAGCCACCATCCCGCCGTACACGACGAAGACCTGGCCGGTGATCTGCTCGGCAGCCGGCGAGGCGAGGTACGCCACGAGTGGCGCCACGTGCTCGGGTGACAACGGGTCGACGCCCTGACCGCTGGAGTCCTCACCGAAGACGTTCTCGGTCATCGCCGTGCGCGCGCGAGGACAGATCGCGTTGGCCCGCACCCCCATCCGGCCAAGTCCGCGAGCGGTCGAGAGGGTGAGCGCGGTGATGCCGCCCTTGGCGGCCGCGTAGTTCGCCTGGCCGGGCGACCCCACGAGGAACGCCTCCGACGCGGTGTTGACCACCCGCGCGTACACCGGGTTCTCGGTCGCCTTCGAGACCGCACGCCAGTGCGCTCCGGCGTTGCGCGAGAGCAGGAAGTGCCCGCGCAGGTGGACCCGGATCACGAGGTCCCAGTCCTCGTCGGACATGTTGAACAGCATCTTGTCGCGGATGACACCGGCGTTGTTCACGACGACCTCCAGGCTGCCGAGGTCCTCGACGGCCGCCTTCAGGAGCGCGTCCGCGGTCGCCCGCTCGCCGATGTCGCCCGCCACGACGACGGCCTCACCGCCCGCCGACCGGATCTCCTCGGCGACGGCCTCGGCGGCACCGGGGAGGTCGTTGAGCACGACCCGCGCACCGGCGCCCGCGAGGGCGAGTGCCTCCGCACGGCCGAGCCCGGCGCCGGCTCCGGTCACGATCGCGACCCGACCGTCGAGCGACAGCAGGTCCTCAGGCATCTCGGTCCCTCTCGATCCGCAGCGCGTTGCGGGGGCAGGAGTCGACCGTCTGCCCGATGCGGGACTCGTTCTCCGAGGTCACCTCGGTCCTCAGAAGGTGCAGGTTGTCGTCGTCGTCGAGGTCGAAGACCTCGGGCGCGATGCCGACACAGATGCCGTTCGCCTCGCACAGGTCGTACTCGACGGCCACCTGGCCGATGACGTCCGCGCTCATCGCTGTCTCCTCATCCCTGGATGCTCCTGCCCTTGCCGTGCTCGCGCCGCTGCTCAGGAGCCTGCGCCCGCGAGCATCTTCCGGTGGTCCCATGAAGCGGTCTTCTCGGGTACGACGACCACGCCGACGCGCTTGCGCACCTGCCGCTCCACCTCGTCGCGGCCGAGGTCACCGAGGTCGGCGCCGTCGACCATGCGCGAGGCGACCGCCGTACCGATCCGCCGGATGCCTTCCTCGTCGGTGACGAGCTCGGCACGCCCGCTGACCGACACGCCTCGCAGCTCGAAGTAGTCGTCACCGGTCTCGACCAGGCAGGTGACCCGCGGGTCGCGCTCGAGGTTCTTGACCTTCTGCGACCGGCCGTAGGTCCAGAACGCGATGCGGCCGTCCTGCACGACGTAGAAGAGGGTCGTCAGGTGCGGGCTGCCATCGGCGTTGACCGTCGCGACCTGCACCTTCTTGGACGCGGCTAGGAAGTCCTCGACCTCGGTGTCCGACATCTTCACGAGCTCTCTGCCCTTGCTGGGCACGGGCTACGCCTCCCTCTGCCGGAACGACCCATGGATAGTGGAACGTGTTCTAGTTTAGGGGTAAGGCCCCGCGGTTGACCACCCCGGGTCGGTGGAGCACCGCGGAACGTGAATGCCTGAGCCGTAACCTTTGTCGCATGTCGTCACCCGCGCCCCAGCAGTCCCGCACCGGCCCGGATCTGCCCTCCATGGTGGACGAGGTCCTTGCCGCAGGTGGTCCGGGGACCTTCTCGGTCTGGTGCGGCGACCTCGCGGGACGACCGCTGCTCGCGCGGGACGCGGGTGTCCCCCACTACGCCGCGAGCACGATGAAGCTCCCGCTCCTGGTCGCCGCCTACCGGCGCCATGAGCGCGGCGAGCTCGACCTCGACTCCCCGGTGCCCGTGCACAACCGGTTCCGTTCCGCGCTCGACGGCAGCCGGTTCTCGTTGACGCAGGCGGACGACCAGGACGACGCGACCTGGGCCCGGCTGGGCGGCCAGGTGTCCCTTCGGACGCTGGTGCGGCACGCCATCGTCCACTCCGGGAACCTCGCGACGAACCTCGTGCTCGAGCAGGTCGGCGCCGACGAAGTCGCCGCGGTCCTGCGCGACTCGGGGTGCTCGGCGGCGACGACGCTCCCGCGCGGCATCGAGGACGCCGCCGCTCGTGAGTCGGGGCTGGACAACGTGGTCACCGCGGCCGACCTGGGCCTCGTCATGGCAGGCGTCGCCGCCGGGACACTGGCAGGTGCCGGGACGAGTCGCGACATCGAGGCCGTGCTCGCGGCACAGGAGCACCGCGACAAGATCCCTGCCGGCCTGCCGCCCGGGACGTACGTCGCGAACAAGACCGGCTGGGTCACCGGTGTGGCCCATGACGTGGCACTGGTCAGACCCGAGGGTGGGGCGCCCTACACGCTCGCCGTGTGCACGACCTCCGGGCTGGCCGAGGTGGAGGCGAGCCGGCTCATCGCCGCGGTGAGCGAGAAGATCTGGGCAGAGATGGACAGGGCGGGGCTGGACGGGACGGGACGGCTGGGATGAGCAGGATCGAGCACGTCAGGTGCCACCGGGTCAGCGTGCCTCTGCACACGCCGTTCGTCACCGCACTGCGTCGCACGACCACCACGGACAGCCTGCTGGTCGAGGTGACCGACAGCGACGGGGTGACCGGCTGGGGCGAGGCCCCGCAGGTCTGGCAGGTCACGGGCGAGTCCGTTGCCGGGGCGGAGGCCTGCGTCACCGGCCCGCTGGACGCGGTGGTGCTCGGGGCCGACCCGGACGACCTGGTCGAGCTGAGCCGGCGGGCCATGTCCGCGGTGGCACGGAACTTCGCGGCCAAGGGGGCCCTGGACGTGGCGCTCCACGACCTGGTCGCACGCCGGCGGGGGGTCAGCCTGCCCGTGCTGCTCGGCTCCACGACATTGCGCGTCCCGACCGACGTCACGCTGTCCGCCGGCACCGCTGAGGCGCTCGCCGAGGTCGCGGCCACCCGGGTCAAGGACGGGTTCGGCGTGCTGAAGATGAAGGTCGGCACGGACGCCGCCGCCGACGTCGAGCGGGTGCGGGCGGCCCGGGCAGCGGTCGGGCCCGACGTCGCCCTGCGTCTCGACGCCAACCAGGGCTGGTCCGCCCGGGAGGCCGTCCGGGTGATCACCGCGCTCGAGGACGCCCAGGTGGACGTCGAGCTCGTGGAGCAGCCCGTGCGCGCCGAGGACCTCGACGGCCTGGCGTGGGTCACCGACCGGGTGTCGACGCCTGTGATGGCGGACGAGGCGGTGTACGGCGTGCGCGACCTCGTCGAGGTGATGCGCCGTCGCGCGGCCGACATGGTCAACGTCAAGCTCGCCAAGTGTGGCGGGATCACGCCCGCACGGACGCTCCTCGAGCTCGCCCGTGCACACGAGATGGGCACGATCGTCGGCTCGATGATGGAGACCCACGTCGGAGTGGGTGCGGCGGCCAGTCTGGTCGCGGCCTTCGGCACCACCGCGGTCGCCGACCTCGACGCGGCGTGGTGGGCGGCCGAGTCACCCGTCCGCGGCGGTCTCCAGTACGACGGGTCCACCGTCGTGCTGCCCGACTCCCCCGGGCTCGGCGTCGAGGGGCTCGCGTGAGCATCCACGCCGCAGGAACACCGGTGTACGGCGCGGCCGAGGTGCTCGAGGCCTCGGTCCCGGTAGCGACCATGTGGACCTCCCCCGACGCACCCCGCGACATCGACCAGCCGGCGGTCCGGGACAGCCCGGACGTCGCGGCCTGGACCGCGTCGATGGACGCCGTGGTCCGCAAGGGACTCGTCGGCCGGACCCTCACGCAGCTGCTCCTCGGCGAGCCCGTGCACGTCCTCGAGCACGCCGGAGAGTGGGTACGGGTGGCCGCGCTGTGGCAGCCGTCGTCGGCGCATCCGAGCGGCTACCCGGGTTGGGTTCGTCGCGCGCACCTCGCCCCGCCCGTCGTACCCGCGGCGACCCGGGCGGTCGTGGCTGTCCCGCGAGCCCAGGCGGTGCTCGGCGACGGGCGCCGGCTGGAGCTCTCCTTCGGCACCTCCCTGGCTGTCGCCGGCTTCGGCGACGACCGGGGCTCCGACCGGGCGGAGGACCGGCGCGCACGCCGCGGTCCGGGTGCTCCTCCCGGGCCGTCCCGAGCGATGACACCGGCGGTGACACCGGCAGTGGCCGGGCCCCGGCCGGTGGGGTGGTCACGGCGGAGCTCCGGGCGGGCGACGTACGCCTGCTTCCGGGTGGCTCAGGGCCGGCGCCGGCCCCCGAGGTGCTGCTCGGGTCGGCCGGACAGTTCCTGGGGCTGCGCTACCTCTGGGGCGGCACCAGCGCCTGGGGTCTGGACTGCTCCGGGCTCGTGCACCTCGCCCTCCGTGCACACGGGGTCGTGGTCCCTCGCGACGCCTTCGACCAGGCCGACCTGCTGCCGCGGGTCGACCTCGGCGCGGTGCAGCCCGCCGACCTGTACTTCTTCGCCCGGCCGGGCGAGAAGGTGTACCACGTGGGGTTCGCGTCCCACCCGGTCGGCGCCGACGGTGTACGCCGGATGCTGCACGCTCCCGAAGGGGGCGAGCTGATCGAGGACGCGCCCCTGGCTCCGCACCGGGTGGAGACGCTCGTCTCGGCCGGCAGGGTCCAGGGGCGCTGACTCCGCTGCGGGCTCAGTCCTCCTCGTCGAGGAGGCCCTCCTTCTCGGCCTTGCGCACGAGGCGCCGGACGTTGTCCACGTCACCGCAGTCGTCGTCGATCTGACGGTTGCGCTCGGTGGCGAACTTCTCGCCCAGCGTGGCACGGAGCTCCTCGGAGACGTCCTCGCGCGCCGGGTTGAGGATGGTCAGCTCCTCCTCGGTGAGGTGGTGGTTGATCGCGGTGGCGAGCTCCTCGACGGCGTCCTCGAACTCCTCCGTGTCGGTCGCGTCGAGCTCGAGAACCTGGAGCAGCTTCTCGTTCCCCTCGGCGTGCTCCTCCTCCCCGTGCTCCGCCTCGTGGTCGTCGATGGCGTCCTTGCGGCGAAGCTCCGGGTAGACGAACTTCTCCTCGGCCTCGGCGTGCGCGACGTGCAGCGTGGCGAGCGCGGCCCGCACGGCCGCACGGTCGGAGCTGCTGTCACGCAGCTGGCGCAGCAGCTGCTCGAAACGGCGATGGTCCTCGAGGATCAGCTCGACGACGTCCCCGGACACGGGACGTCCGAGTTCGATAGGCGTGGTCATGGCATCGATATACCCCCTCGCCCCGCCGCCATGCTCGGAGGACGACCGCTCGGTTGTGACGTGTGTCAGCCGTTGTCCGGGTCGAGGCGAGCACCGGACTCGACCTCGACCTCCTGCGGCTCCTCCTGGGAGGCCTTCCGGGTGCGGCTGCGGGACACCGCGAGACTCACGACGGTGGTCACCGCGAGGGTGCCGACGATGACCGTCAGCGACAGCCAGATCGGGATCTCCAGCCACGCGGCGTGGAACGGTTCGCCGCCGTTGACGAACGGCAGCGCGTTCTCGTGCAGGGCGTGCATCACGAGCTTGACCCCGATGAAGCCGAGCAGGAACGCGAGTCCGTAGGAGAGGAAGATCAGGCGCTGCAGCAGGCCGCCGATGAGGAAGTAGAGCTGCCGCAGACCCATCAGCGCGAAGATGTTCGCGGTGAACACGAGGTAGGGGTCCTTGGTGAGGCCGTAGATCGCAGGGATCGAGTCCAGCGCGAAGAGCAGGTCGGTCGTGCCCAGCGTGAGGACCACGAGGAACATCGGCGTGATCAGGCGCTTGCCGTTCTCCCGGAGGAACAGCTTGGTGCCGTGGTACTCCTTCGTCGCCGGGAAGCGCTTCTCGACGAAGAGCACGAGCTTGTTCTCCTCGTACTCGTCCTCGTCCTCGCCGGCCTCCTTGGCGAGCTTGAACGCGGTCCAGATCAAGAAGGCACCGAAGACGTAGAAGACCCAGCTGAACTGGTTGATCGCCGCCGCGCCGACCAGGATGAAGGCGGCACGCATGACCAGCGCGAGCACGATGCCGATCATCAGCGCGGTCTGCTGGTACTGCCTCGGCACCGAGAACTTGCTCATGATGATGATGAAGATGAACAAGTTGTCGACGGAGAGGGAGTACTCCGTCAGCCAGCCCGCGAAGAACTCGGGGCCGGGCGCCTCGCTGAGTGCGTGAGGCTCCGCGAAGATCCACAGCGCTGCACCGAAGAGCACCGCCATCCCGACGAAGAATGCGAGGTGCCGCGACACCTCTTTCATGGAGGGCTCGTGGGGACGCCGGCCGATGATCAGCAGGTCGACCAGCAGGAAACCGACGGTCACCACGACGGTGATGACCCAGACGGTCGGGCTGGCGACGGAGTCACCGATAAGGCTGCTCACGAACGAACTCCTCCGGACTGTTTCTCGGGCACCGCACGCAAGCCGCACGTGAGCACCGGGACAAGGACCAGCTCCGGAGGTCTCTTCCGTCCGGGCCTGAGCGCCGGACCAGGGGTGCCGGGGCTCAGCTCAGACGCGAGCACGAGACCGTGATGACGACACCTCTGCGAAGGAATACTCCCCTCCACGCGGACCCAAGTCTCCCAGACGTGCCCGCGCCCACCAAAACCGGCCTGCGCTCACGACCGCAGTTCTCCGGTGACGCCTCCGCGGTCCCGCCGGGTGAGCAGGTCGGCTAGTCCACGTCGGCAGTCGGGTTTCTCGGTGCCGCAAGCGGGAAGTGTGCGTCCCGGGAGGGAACGAGCAGAGAGAGATCAGCCGTTCCGTTATGTCTTGTGACACGTCTTGTAACGACTTCGAGGACCAGTTGGCAACCGCCCTGGTCACCCGGCCCGTCATCGAGCAGGCCAAGGGGATGCTTGCGCTGGTGCGTTCCGCCACGCCGGACCAGGCGTTCGTCGAGCTCCGGCACGTCGCCCGGACTCACAACGTGATCCTCCGCGAGCTTGCCGGTGCGCTGGTCGACGCGGCCTCAGGGCGGACCTCGGACGACGCGCAGCTCAGGAAGGTCGTCTGGCACGAGTGGGGAAGTGTGCTGCCCGACTCGTTGAGCCGTCCCCCGACCGGGGATCGACGGCGTGACCCGTGAGTTTGGTCACGCATCGCATGGGGACACCCGAAGTAGATGCGCGTGTCGCCGGGACGGAACAGGGGCCGACCCGACGGCACGGGCGCCAGGTGTCCCCAGGCGGGCGGCTACCTCCCAAGGGTTGCTCGAACTGGTGGACGGAGCCCCCGTCGGTCCCCATTCGGCGGGGGCTTCTGCGCCCTTCAGGCGGGCCCCGACCAGTCGAGGCAGATCAAGTCGCGGTCCGGTCAGTCCAGGCAGAACTCGTTGCCCTCGGGGTCCTGCATCACGATGAAACCGAGCTCGCCGGGACTCGAGTCAGGCTCGAAACGCTGCTTCCGGGTGGCGCCGAGGGCGACGAGCCGTTCGGCCTCTGCCTCGAGCGCCGCCATCCGCTCCTCCCCTCGCAGCCCGGGCGCGGCCCGCACATCGAGATGCACGCGGTTCTTGGCGCTCTTGCCCTCGGGGACCCGCTGGAAGAACAGCCGCGGCCCCACGCCGCCAGGGTCGTGGCACGCGGAGCGAGAGTTCCACTCCTCGCGTGGCACACCGAACGCCTCGAGCGCCTCTTCCCACGTCTCGTGTCCCGGGGGCGGAGGGTCCCGGACGTACCCGAGCACGTGGCACCAGAACTCCTCCAGGCTCCGGGGGTCCGCGCAGTCGAAGGTCACCTGGACCTGCCGCACCTCGGTCATCGTCACTCTCCTCTGGCGGATTGCTGGGCCGAGTCCTTGGCAGCCGTCGGACTCGGTTTCTGGGCCGACTCCCGGGCCGGTCCCTGGGGCCGGTGCTTCTTCGGAAGCCGGGAGACGACGAGGTCGTAGGACACGTCGAGCGCTTCCCGGATCTCGTCGTCGGGGATCGCGCCGCCGAGCCTCAGGGTGTTCCAGCCGGAACGGCCGATGTAGGCCATGACCGACGCGTCGTCCGGGTACCGCGCAAGCCACTCGTCGGCCTCGTCACGGGTCAGCCCGCACTTCACACCGACCGACGCGCCTTCGGCCGAGCCGAGGAAGGCGAAGATCTTGTCGTGGACCTTGGCGACGAGGTCGCCCTCCCACGGCTCGTCCTCCCAGGCACCGGGCTTGGCCAGCGCGTAGGCGGCGAGCTCCTCGTGGGTCATGGTCTCAGCGTGCTCCGGCCTCGACCATCTGACGCAGCTCCTTCTTCAGCTCCGAGATCTCGTCCCGGAGGCGGGCGGCGAGCTCGAACTGCAGCTCCGCCGCGGCGGCATGCATCTGGTCGGTGAGCTGCTGGACCAGGTCGGCGAGGTCCTGGGACGGGAGCCCCGCCAGCTCGGCGGCGTGCTTGCCGGCCTCCCGGGAGAGGCCGGGCACGGGGCCTTCTTGCCCTTGCCGCCGCTGCCGGCCTTCTGCCAGGTCTTGAGCAGCTCCTCGGTGCTCTCGTCCTCACGGGCGAGCATCTCGGTGATGTCGGCGATCTTCTTGCGCAGCGGCTGCGGGTCGACGCCGTTGGCCTTGTTGTAGGCGACCTGCTTCTCACGCCGACGGTTGGTCTCCTCGATGGCGTTCTCCATCGACGGGGTGACCTTGTCGGCGTACATGATCACCTGACCGGAGACGTTCCGCGCGGCTCGGCCGATCGTCTGGATCAGCGACTTGTCCGAGCGGAGGAAGCCCTCCTTGTCCGCGTCGAGGATCGCCACGAGCGACACCTCGGGCAGGTCGAGCCCCTCTCGCAGCAGGTTGATGCCCACCAGCACGTCGTACTCCCCCATCCGCAGCTCACGAAGGAGCTCCACGCGACGCAGGGTGTCGACCTCGCTGTGGAGGTAGCGGGTGCGGATGCCGGCCTCGAGGAGGTAGTCGGTGAGGTCCTCGGACATCTTCTTCGTCAACGTGGTGACCAGGACCCGCTCGTTCTTCTCCACGCGGTCGTTGATCTGGTGGATCAGGTCGTCGATCTGCCCCTTGGTGCCCTTGACGATCACCTCCGGGTCCACCAGGCCGGTGGGCCGGATGATCTGCTCGACGACGTTGCCCGGGCCGCCGACCTTGGACATCTCGTAGTTGCCCGGCGTCGCCGAGAGGTAGATGGTCTGCCCGATCCTGTCGAGGAACTCCTCCCACTTCAGCGGGCGGTTGTCCATCGCGCTCGGCAGCCGGAACCCGTGGTCGACGAGGTTCCGCTTGCGCGACATGTCACCTTCGTACATCCCGCCGACCTGCGGAACGGCGACGTGTGACTCGTCGACGACGAGCAGGAAGTCCTCGGGGAAGTAGTCGAGCAGACAGTTCGGGGCGGAGCCGGGCTGGCGGCCGTCGATGTGCATCGAGTAGTTCTCGATGCCCGAGCAGGAGCCGACCTGGCGCATCATCTCGACGTCGTAGGTCGTGCGCATCCTCAGGCGCTGGGCCTCGAGGAGCTTGCCCTGCTTCTCGAACGTGGCCAGTTGGTCCTCGAGCTCGAGCTCGATGCCCTTGATCGCCCGCTCCATGCGCTCGGGGCCCGCGACGTAGTGGGTCGCGGGGAAGATGTAGAGCTCCTGGTCGTCGGTGACCACCTCGCCGGTCACCGGGTGCAGCGTCATGAGCCGCTCGATCTCGTCGCCGAAGAACTCCACGCGCACGGCGAGCTCCTCGTAGACCGGGAAGATCTCGAGGGTGTCCCCGCGGACCCGGAAGGTGCCGCGGGTGAACGCCATGTCGTTGCGGGAGTACTGGATCTCGACGAGCCGTCGCAGGATCGAGTCACGGTCGTGCTCGTCGCCGACCTTCAGCCGGATCATCCGGTCGACGTACTCCTGGGGCGTGCCGAGGCCGTAGATGCAGGAGACGGTCGACACCACGATCACGTCTCGCCGGGTGAGCAGCGAGTTCGTCGCGGAGTGGCGCAGCCGCTCGACCTCCTCGTTGATCGAGGAGTCCTTCTCGATGTAGGTGTCCGTCTGAGGGACGTACGCCTCTGGCTGGTAGTAGTCGTAGTAGGAGACGAAGTACTCGACCGCGTTGTCCGGGAAGAGCTGGCGCAGCTCGTTGGCGAACTGGGCGGCGAGGGTCTTGTTCGGCTGGAGCACCAGGGTCGGACGCTGGAGCCTCTCCACCGCCCAGGCCACCGTCGCGGTCTTGCCGGTGCCGGTCGCACCGAGCAGGACGACGTCCTTCTCGCCCGACGTGATGCGCTTCTCGATATCGGTGATCGCGGTCGGCTGGTCACCTGAGGGCTGGTAGTCGGAGACGACTTTGAACGGCGCGACGCGGCGCTCGAGATCGGTGACTGGCCTCATGACGTCGAGCCTACGGCCTGCCTCCGACAGTTTTCCCGCGCGAGTGACCCTGGGTGACCAGGAGCACGTCGGCTGTCTCTCCCCACCCCGGTGAGCCGTTGTCCGGCCTGGTCCGGGACATATGACTAGATTGACACCGTGAGCAAACGACGTCCCGCGCCCTCGGGTCTGAGCCTCTGGTCACTGAGCGGCACGGTGAGCACCGTCGTCAAGCGTGCTCTGCTCGCGTTCTTCGGGGTGCCGTTCCTGGTCGCCGTGGTCATGACGCTCGTCGACTCCTACCGGCGCCGGGGTAAGAAGCCCAGGCCGTTCCCGACCGACCCGCCGGGCGACGTGCAGATCGGCGACGGCGGCGTGCGGACCTACACCTACGGCCAGGACCTGTACGACGACATGCTCGACGCGATCGCGTCGGCCAAGGACCAGATCCTGTTCGAGTCCTACATCTGGAAGGGCGACGAGGTCGGCGAGCAGTTCAAGCGCGCTCTCACCGAGGCCGCCGGGCGTGGCGTCGAGGTCTACGCGATCTACGACGGCTTCGCCAACCTCGTGGTCTCCCCTCGCTTCAAGCGCTTCGGACCACGACTCCGAGTACTCGAGTACCCGTTCTACACCGCCGGCTGGCGGTTCTTCGACATCCGGCGCTACGGCCGCGACCACCGCAAGATCCTCGTGGTGGACGACCGGGTCGGCTTCGTCGGCGGCTACAACGTGGGGACCGCCTACGCCACCGAGTGGCGGGACACCCACGTGCGAATCACCGGGCCGGGCGTGTTCGACCTGAAACGGGCGTTCGCCGACTTCTGGAACCTCAACCGCGGTGCCCGTAACGGCGGCAGGCCGCTGCTCCTCGAGACTGCTGCCGACTGGGAGCCCCGCATCCGCGTGCACCGGAACGTGCCGCGGCTGTGGATGTTCCCGATCCGGGGGATGTACCTCGAGGCGATCAACCGCGCCCACCAGAACATCTTCGTGACGCACGCGTACTTCATCCCCGACTCGGACTTCGTGGAGGCGCTGAAGGCCGCCGCCCAGCGAGGGGTCGACGTCAGGTTGCTGCTGCCGGCCACCTCGAACCACGTCGTCGCGGACTGGCTCTCGCGCGGCTACTACGGCGAGCTGCTCAACGCCGGGGTCAGGATCTTCCGCTACGAGGGCGCGATGGTGCACGCGAAGACCTCGACGATCGACGGCCGCTGGTCCACGGTGGGCACGGCGAACATCGACCGGCTCAGCATGACCGGCAACTACGAGATCAACGTCGAGTTCATCGACCCCGAGATGGCCGCGCAGATGGAGCGCATCTTCGCCACGGACCTGAGCAACTGCTCCGAGCTGACCAAGGCGGAGTGGGACGCCCGGGGCGTGCACAAGAAGTTCACCGAGCTGGTCCTGGCACCCCTGCGCCCCTTCCTCTGACCCGGCCGCTGACACCGCCGGCGTCGAGGCCGCCAGGGAGCCGCGTCCGGGACGGAGACGTGCAGGGCGTCAGCGCTTCTTGCCGTGCGGGATGATCTCGACGTGAGCCTTCGCCGCTTCTGCCTTGGCGTGTTTCTCGGCCCGTTTCTCCTTGAGAGACTTGCCCGTCTTCTTGGCCGCGTGATGCACCCGTGACTTGTCGCCCATGGTCGCTCCCTGGAGTGAAACCGCAGTGGCTTCTCACCTGTGACAGTACGCCTGATCCGGCCTCAGGCGCTGGGGATCTCCATCAGCCCGCTGAACGTGAGGGCGGCTCTCACGTCGCCCCGCACCTTCAGCTGTCCGCGCATCACACCGGTGACCGGGTTGAGGTGGCCGGTCACGAGCTTGAGGAACTGGGCGCCACTCAGGGCGATCGTCGCGTCGCGATCGGGTCCGTCCAGCGGCGTCGTCGACTCGCTCGACCGAGACCTGACCGCCGCAGAGCCTCACCACGTAGCGGTCCACGCCGCCGTCGGCACGGCCGCCGATCTTGAAGCCGACCGCGAGGTCGTGCGGCCGCGCCTTCTCGCGGTCCACGTAGTCGGGGAGCCTGCGGAACACCTCGGTCAGCACGACCTCGCGAAGAGCCCCCGACATGACGGCGTGGAGGTGGGCAGTCCTTGACCTTGGCGATGGCCACCGCGACGTCGACGGGGTCCAGGGACTTCGGGTCGACCGCGACCCCGTCCTTGCCGGGGACGCGGAACACTCCGCCGACCTCGAGCGCCAGCAGCTCGTCGCCGTCGATGGCCAGCCGGTTCGCCAGGTGCAGGAGCGCGGCGTTGGCCCCGCCGGTCACCAGCCTGACGAACTCGAGCATCCCGCAGGTGATCGTGACCTCCGGAACGCCGGCCTCGTGAGAGCCGGGCGGGGGTACGACGGTCAGCTCACTGCGCTCGAACAGGAGCAGGTACGTCTCCTCGCCCTTGCGAGGGGTGCGGAGCCGGAACGCCACGCTCCCCCGCACCTCGACCAGCCGTTCGAGGACGGCGTACTCGTGCAACCGCGCAAGGACGCTTCCGACAGCCGCGGAACGCACCGGGTCGTCGCAGAGCAGGCGCTCGAGCTCGCGGTCGGACGCGGTCGCGACGAGCTCCACGATCTTCTCCGCGTCGGTCTCGTGGAAGAAGTGGTCCAGCTCGTCCGGCTGCCAGGCCGGACAGCATCTCCGTCAGGCTGCTCATCGGGACCTCCCGGCGCGCGGGGTGTGGGGGCGTCGCTCTACTGAGGCAGGAAGGTGTCGCCGCGGCGCCATGCGAGGACCACGTCGTGGGCGGGCGAGGCCGGACAGCTCGACGAGCCGCTGCACCCTGTGGCGGTGGGGCCGGTAGGGCTCGAGCAGCTCGGCCAGGCCGTCGTCGTCGACCGGCTCGCCGGTCAGCGCCCAGCCGATGTTCTTGGGGATGTGGTAGTCGCCGAAGCTCACCGCGTCGGCGTCGCCGTGCGCGCGGAAGCGCACCTCCGCCGCCGTCCACACGCCGACGCCGGGAAGCGAGCAGAGCCGGCGCTCGACCTCCGCCGCACCCAGCCCGACGGTCCGCTCCAGCGACGAGGCGACCTGGGCCGCACGCACGAGGGTGCGCGAACGGGCAGGGTCGATGTGGAGCCGGAGCCACTCCCAGGACGGGACCAGGCGGATCTGCTCGGGTGAGGGCTGCACCCAGAGCCCACGGTCGACCCCGGGACCGGGGGCGCGTTCACCGAAGCGGTATACGAACATGCGGAACCCAGCATATGCCTCCTGCCCGGTCACCTTCTGCTCGATGATCGCCGGCACCAGGGACTCCATCACCAGGGCGCTGCGCGCGACCCGCCAGTGCGGGTGGCGGCGGTGCGCCTCCGCGATGACCGCGTGCCGTGGCTCGAACCCGGCCGGGTCGTCCTCGGCCCCGAGCATCGCCGGCAGCTGCTCCAGGGCCCAGTCGGCCCCAGGACCCCAGGCCGCGGCGTGAACCTGACCGTCGTACGGCCGGCTCTCGATGCGCAGCGTGACCACGCCCTCCGGTGTGCGCAGACCGCGCCAGATCGTGCCGTCGGGGTCGGTGCGGAAGGTGGGGTCGCCGGCGCCCCGGCGCCCCGGGCGAAGCACCACGCCGACGGGGCAGGGCCACGCCGGACGCCACAGCCGTTCGGCCGTGGGGGAAGGGTCGCTCATCATCAGTGCAGGACCTTGACACGTTTGTAGTCGACGTCGCCAGCGTGCCACCAAGCGGGCAGTGCTCTGATCTTGTACCTCGTCGTGCGACTGCCAGGGACGACCCTCGTGCGCCGGTAGCCGTCCGAGACGCGGAGGTCACGGAGGTGTTGCCACGAGCCGTCGGCCCGGCTCCTGTAGAGCCGCACCCGGCCACCCAAGGCGTCACCGTCGGCCGCATGCCAGCGGACCGTCAGGACCGCCGTGCGGCGCGGCCTGACGACGCGTGGGCCGGAGAGCCGGACGGAGCTCCCCATCTTGCGCAGTCCGACCGTTCTCGCCGCCGAGGCCGCGACCGGGTACTCGCCGCTGTCGCGGTTGACCACCCGCACCCGCAGGTCCGGGGAGCCCGGGATGGTCGCCGTGAACCTGCCGAACGCATCGGTCGCGCGCCGCGCCACGGTGCGCCATGCACCATCCACCCGGCGCTGGACAACGGCCCACTGCCACCGAGCAGGGCCCCCGTCGGTCGCCGTCAGCCTGGCCCGGACGGCCACCGGGCTGTGGAGGTAGCGACCGAAGGTTCTCAAGGTCCAGGTCGGCCGACCCGCCTCCTCGGCGGGCCAGGCGAGTCCCGGTGTAGGTCATCCCCCGACGCGCGAGGACGCCACGTAGCCGGGCGGGATGGTTCGTGGTGATGCTGTCGACGTCGTCGGCGAACCCGGACATGCCTGCCCGGTCGTCGACCGTCCACGCGCCGATCGTCAGGCCGGCGTCGTGTGCGTCCGCGGCCATCTGCGGCGTGGCACTGTCACGCTGCACCTGGACGTCGTCCGCGAAGGCCGCCACATCGTCCAAGGTCGAGGACCGCAGGATGACGGCTACCGGCACCTCGGGATACCTCGCCGCGAACTCCTCGAGGAACTGCTGCTCCGCGCTCTGCACGAACAACCGCCGGCGACCCTCGGCCGTCCACGCCCCGGGCCACTCCGCCTTGACCGTCTCGTACACCTTCGCGCCGATGCCGTCGACCCCGCCGTACGTGCTCGCGTTCTTCACGTGGAGGTAGGCGCCGCTCGGGCTCCGCTTCAGGTGCCGCAGCACCGCCGCGAGCGTGGGGACGCGCTCGCGCGCGTACGAGCGGGACCGCCAGCTGCCGGCGTCCAGCCTGCGCACCTCGTCGAGCGTGAAGTCCCTGAGCGCCCACGGCGAGCGACCGGGGAAGACAGTCTCCACATCGGTCGTGCGCCTCAGATCGGCGTCGTGAAGCACGACCGGGACACCGTCCTTGGTGAGACGGACGTCGAGCTCGACGAAGTCCGCGTGGTCCGCGATCGCCTGCGCCACGGACGCGAGGGTGTTCTCGGGTGCCGACCCGCTGGCACCGCGGTGTGCGACGTTTGCGACTCCGGACGTGCTCGACGCGCCGGCGGGAGCCACGGCCAGCAGTCCGGTCACGAGAGCGCAGACGAAAGCGGAGGCACGGAGAGGTTCACGCAGTGGCACGGCACATCCAGAGATGGTGGGGGTAGCACCCACGTCGGTCGGCACGGCGCCGACCTCCGCAGGGACTGTCCAGGCATTTCACCATATGTCTGATCGGCTCCCGGGTCAGGCGGACGGGCCGACACAATGGGTGTCATGCAGCTCGCAGCGCTCGTGGAGACCTCCCGCGCCCTCGCCGCGACCCGGTCGCGCAAGGCCAAGGTGGCGGCGCTCGCCGCAGCGCTGCGACAGGCGGCGCCCGACGAGGTGGAGACGGCGACGGCCTACCTCTCGGGAGTGCTTCGGCAGCGGCGGACCGGCCTCGGCTGGCGCAGTCTCACCGACCTCCCGCCGCCGGCGGACCAGTCCACGCTCACGGTTGCCGAGGTGCACGACACCTTGGAGCAGATCAGCACGGTCACCGGTGCGGGGTCGAAGCAGGCTCGAGCCGACCTGGTCGACCGACTGTTCGGTCGCGCGACCGCCGAGGAGCAGGAGTACCTGCGTCGCCTGGTCACCGGGGACCTTCGTCAGGGCGCTCTCGACGGGCTCATGCTCGAGGCGATCGCAGCCGCCGCCGGGGTCCCTGCCACGGCGGTGCGGCGGGCGTCGATGCTGTGCGGAGCCACACTTCCGGTGGCAGTGGCGGCGCTGACCGGCGGCGAGGAGGCGCTCGGGGCGTTCGGGCTCGAGGTCGGCCGGCCGCTGCGCCCGATGCTGGCCTCCAGCGCCCCGGACCTCCCCGCTGCGCTCGAGAAGCTCGGGCCGGGCGAGCGGATCGCGGTCGACTGCAAGCTCGACGGGATCCGGGTCCAGGTGCACAAGTACGACGGTCAGGTGCGCGTCTTCACCCGCACGCTCGACGACATCACCGATCGCCTGCCCGAGGTCGTGGAGGCTGTGTCGGCGCTCCCGGCGCAGTCGATCGTCCTGGACGGCGAGGCGATCGCCCTCGACGCCTCGGGACGGCCGCGGCCGTTCCAGGAGACTGCCGCCCGCACGGCGAGCCGCCTCGACGTGGCGACGCTGCGCGAGCAGGTGCCGCTGACGTCGTACTTCTTCGACCTGCTCCACCTCGACGGCGCGGACCTGCTCGACCTCCCGGCGCGCGAGCGGTTCGCGGCCCTGGCGGACTGCGCTGCCCGCGCCCCTCGTGGTCCCTCGCCTGCTGACCGGCGACCCCACGGAGGCCGCCTCGTTCTTCGACTCGGTGGTCGGGCTCGGCCACGAGGGCGTGGTGGCGAAGAGCCTCGACGCTCCCTACGAGGCGGGACGGCGCGGCGCGTCCTGGGTCAAGGTCAAGCCTCGCCACACGTTGGATCTGGTGGTGCTGGCCGTGGAGTGGGGAAGCGGTCGCCGCTCGGGCCTGCTCTCGAACATCCACCTCGGCGCCCGTGACGGTGAGGGTGGCTTCGTCATGCTGGGCAAGACCTTCAAGGGGATGACCGACGAGATGCTCGCCTGGCAGACCAAGCGGTTCCTCGACCTCGAGACGTCGCGGTCGTCGTACGTCGTGCACGTTCGCCCCGAACAGGTCGTCGAGGTCGCGTTCGACGGGATCCAGACCTCGTCGCGCTACCCCGGTGGGATGGCGCTGCGGTTCGCCCGGGTGCTTCGCTACCGCGACGACAAGACCGCCGACGAGGCCGACACCGTCGAGATGGTGAGAGCCCTGCACGTGCGCGAGGACGCCGACGCCGGCACCGGGGACGACGCCGGCGACGGCTCTGGCGAAATGTTGTAACCGTTCGTGCCACTCGGAGTTGCGCGCGACGTAGCATGACGTCATGAGCACCGAGCCCATCTCCGCGCAGAAGCCCGACGGCCGCCGCTCGGCCGCCGCGGTTCGTCGGCGGGCCCGGGAGAAGGAGATCCTCGACGCGACCCGCGCGTTGTTCGACGAGCGCGGGGTACGCGACGCGCAGATCGAGGACATCGCTCGCGCCGTCGGGATCAACCGCGCGATCATCTACCGCCATTTCACCGGCAAGGAGGAGCTGTTCGCGCTCACGCTCGTCGGCTACCTCGACGAGCTCGACGCGCGTCTCTCGGCTGCCGATGACCTGAACGCCGACCCGTCGACCCGGCTGCGGCGGATCACCGAGGCGTTCATGGACTTCGGTATCGAGTTCCCGGCCTTCGTCGACTGCGCACAGACGCTCATGCGCCGGCCAGGTCCCGAGCTGCTCGAAGAGGTCAGCGAGGGCGCGGTCTACCGGCTGGGCCGGGGCATCGCGACCTGCCTCGCCCGAGTGGCCCAGGTCCTCGAAGCCGGCATCGCCGACGGCAGCTTCCGCGACCAGGACGTCGACCTCATGGCGAACACGCTGTACGCCACCGGCCTCGGCGGCATGCAGCTCGCCCGCGTCGGGATGATCGTGAAGGAGGCGGCGCCCGGCGTACCCACCGTCGCCGCGCTCTCCCCCGACCAGGTCAAGGAGCACATGGTCGCGACCACCCTCGCGATGGCGGCCGGCACCCCCCGCTCCTGACCCACCGGCCCGGCGGCGAGGCGCTGGCAGAGGGAGCGCCTCCCCCGGGTGGCAAGAATCGTGCACCTGCACGATCTGAACGCCGAAACGGCCGGGATCCACGTCAAAACGTCGCAGCTGCACGATCCTTGCCGGGCTCGCGACTGCCGGGCTCGCGACTGCCAGGCTGGCGCGACTGCCGGGCGGCGCGATCGCCAGGCGCGAGGCCGCCGGCCTACTTCTCGACGATCGCGGTCACGCCCTGGCCGCCCGCTGCGCAGATCGAGATGACGCCGCGGCCGGAGCCCTTCTCGTTCAGCAGCTTGGCCAGGGTCGCGACGATCCGGCCGCCGGTCGCGGCGAACGGGTGTCCCGCCGCCAGCGAGGAGCCGTTGACGTTGAGCTTGCTGCGGTCGATCGAGCCGAGCGGGGCGTCGAGCCCCAGGCGCTCCTTGCAGAAGATCGGGTCCTCCCACGCCTTGAGCGTGGCCAGCACCTGTGAGGCGAAGGCCTCGTGGATCTCGTAGAAGTCGAAGTCCTGCAGGCTCAGGCCGGCCCGCTCGAGCATCCGAGGCATGGCGTACGCGGGAGCCATGAGCAGCCCCTCGCCGCCGTGGACGTAGTCGACCGCGGCGGTCTCGGCGAAGGTGAGGTAGGCGAGCACCGGCAGGCCCTTCTCCTTCGCGTAGTCCTCCGAGGCCAGCAGGACGGCTGATGCACCGTCGGTGAGCGGCGTGGAGTTGGCCGCGGTCATGGTCGCCGCCTCGCCCTTGCCGAAGACCGGCTTGAGCTTGGCGAGCTTCTCGATCGAGGAGTCGGCACGCAGGTTCTGGTCGCGCTCGAGACCCTGGAAGGGCGTGATCAGGTCGTCGAAGAAGCCACGGTCGTACGCCGCCGCCAGCCTGTGGTGCGAGGCCACCGCGAGCTCGTCCTGGTCCTCGCGGCTGATGTCCCACTCCAGCGCGGTCAGCGCGGCGGACTCGCCCATGGAGAGGCCGGTGCGCGGCTCGGAGTTCTGCGGGATGGCCGGGGCGAGGTGACCGGGGCGCACCTTGGCGAGCGCGGCGAGCCGCCCCTGCATGGTCTTGGCCCGGTTGGCCTCGAGGAGGATCCTGCGCAGCTTCTCGTTGACGGCGATGGGCGCGTCCGAGGTGGTGTCGGTGCCGCCGGCGATGCCGACCTCGATCTGGCCGAGCGCGATCTTGTTCGCCACCGCGATCGTCGCCTGGATGCCGGTGTCACAGGCCTGCTGGATGTCGTACGCCGGGGTCTCCGGCGACAGCTTCGAGCCCAGCACCGACTCGCGGGTCAGGTTGAAGTCGCGTGAGTGCTTGAGGACGGCGCCGGCGACGACCTCGCCGAGCCGCTGCCCCTCGAGCCCGTAGCGGGAGACGAGCCCGTCGATGGCCGCGGTGAGCATGTCCTGGTTGGAGGCGGTGGCGTATGCGGTGTTCGACCGCGCGAACGGGATCCGGTTACCGCCGACGATGGCAACCTTGCGGGTGTTGGCCTGCATGTCTCAGCTCCTGATCGTGCCGGAAGTCCTAGGGGATCATCCTTGCGCTACCCGGGCGCCGTAGGGAACGTAGTGAGTGCCACATCACGAAAAGTGGACTCGGAGTTACACCCATAGTTACATATCGGAAGAGCCACCGCGCCCGCCCGGGTCAGCCGTCCCGACCCGGTGCACCCAACTGGAGGAGACGCCCGTATGAGCACCCGTTACCAGTCCTTGATCAGCACGCCCGTCGGCCAGATGCTCGCCAAGAACCTCGGGCTGCCCAACCCGGTCAAGCTCGAGCGCTACGAGGAGGGCGCCCCGCTGGTCAAGGGCACCGTCGTCGTCGGTGGCGCCGGGCGTCTCGCCTCGACCGTCGTGGGCATGCTCGACGACCTCGGCATCGCCAACGTCACGACTCCCCAGCCCGAGGAGCGCTACAGGGCACTGGTCTTCGACGCCACCGGCATCCAGACCTCCGCGGACCTCGTCGAGCTGCAGAAGTTCTTCACCCCGCTCATGCGCAGCCTCGAGACCAACCCGCGGGTGCTGGTGCTCGGCACACCGCCGGAGAAGACGAACAGCAACGAGGAGCGGGTGGCCCAGCGTGCGCTCGAGGGCTTCACCCGCTCGCTCGGCAAGGAGATCGGCCGCGGCGGCACGGTGCAGCTCGTCTACGTCGCACCCGCCGCCGACGCCGCGATCGAGTCCACCCTCGCCTTCTTCCTCTCGCCCAAGTCGGCCTACGTCTCGGGGCAGGTGGTCCGCATCGGGACGAGCGGCGCGACCAGCGCCGAGCCCGTCGAGGACTGGCTGAAGCCCCTGGCCGGCAAGGTGGCGATCGTGACCGGCGCCAGCCGCGGCATCGGCGAGGAGATCGCCCGGGTGCTCCACCGCGACGGCGCCACTGTCCTGGGAATCGACGTGCCACAGGCGGCCAACGAGCTGCAGGCCGTGATGAAGGACATCGACGGCGACCACCTGATGCTCGACATCACCGCGAAGGACGCTCCTCAGAGGATCGCCAGGCACGTCCAGGACAAGCACGGTGGCGTCGACATCGTCGTGCACAACGCCGGCATCACCCGGGACAAGAAGCTGGCCAACATGAAGACCGACGGGTGGTCGTCGGCGATCGCGGTGAACCTCACCGCTCCCGAGCGGATCACCGCCGAGCTGCTCGACCAGGGCCTGATCCGCCCCAACGGCCGGATCGTCGGCGTCTCCTCGATCGCCGGGATCGCCGGCAACGTCGGCCAGACCAACTACGCCGCCTCGAAGGCCGGCGTCATCGGCCTCGTCCAGTCGCTCGCAGACTCCCTCGAGGACGGCATCACGATCAACGCCGTTGCTCCAGGTTTCATCCACACCAAGATGACCGCGGCCGTCCCGTTCATGACCCGCGAGGTCGGCAGCATGCTCAACGCGATGTCGCAGGGCGGAGAGCCGGTCGACGTCGCCGAGACCATCGCCTGGTACGCCAACCCGGCCTCCACGGCCGTCAACGGCAACGTGGTCCGCGTCTGCGGCCAGATGATGCTGGGGGCGTGAGAAGCGCATGAGCGAGGCGACGACGAGGGAGATCACCGGCGACCCGGCGACCCTCCCGCTCCTGCTGAAGGCGGCCCTGCCGGTCATCCCCGGCATCTCGATGCTCCCCGGAGTGAGGAAGACGGGCTCGACGCTCCCGGACCTCACCCTGACCCGGCACGACGTGCCGATCGACCGGGCGCACGTGGCGGCGTACTCCGCGGTCTGCGGGTTCGGCCTCAAGGAGACGGTGCCGCTGACCTACCCCCACATGCTCGCCTTCCCGCTGCACATGGCGATCATGACCGACGGCGACTTCCCCTTCCCGGCCATCGGCACGGTGCACCTGGAGAACTCCATCACCCAGCACCGTCCGGTCGCGGCCAGCGAGTCGCTGCAGGTGACCGCCCGTCCCGAGGGTCTTCGTGGCCACCCCAAGGGCAAGGTCTTCGACATCGTCACCGAGGTGCACTCCGCCGGTGAGCTGGTGTGGGAGGAGACCTCCACCTTCCTGCGTCGCGGCAAGTCCGACGGCGCCGGCTCCGACACGGGGATGCAGCTGGAGGAGGTCCCCTCGTCGGGCATCGAGTGGCGGCTCGCCGGAGACCTCGGACGCCGCTACGCCGCCGTGTCGGGCGACCACAACCCGATCCACCTCTACGGCGTGACCGCCAAGGCTTTCGGCTTCCCGAGGCAGATCGCACACGGCATGTGGAGCAAGGCACGCTGCGTCGCCATGCTCGACCCGCGCCTTCCGCACTCGGTCCGGGTCGACGTGGCGTTCAAGAAGCCGATCCTGCTTCCGGGCACGGTCGCGTTCGGCTCGCGGCAGGTCTCGGGTGCGAGGCAGCCAGGACTGGGCGTTCTCGTTGACGAGCCCGAAGGACGGTGCCCCGCACCTGCTCGGGCGGACGACCGCGGTCTGACCACCGAGACCCACCAGGCCGAGACCCTCGAGGCCGCTCAGCTCTCGTCGGTCGCGCCGCCGAGTCCCTCGCGGTGCCGACGGCGCTGCTCCTCCGCCCGCTCACGGCAGCGGCGGAGGAACTCCTCGTCGGCGGCGTCGTCCACGGCGGCCGCCCGCCCGGGCCGGTCGTACTCCGGGAACGCGGGGGTCCGCCGCTCGTACGGTCCCGGCCGGCCCGCCGTGCGTCGTGGCCGCCCGGCGGCGAGCCAGGCGACTGAGCCGACGAGCGGGAAGAGCAGGACCAGGATCAGCCAGCCCCACTTGGGAAGGTGCTGCACCTCGTCCTCGCGCGCCATGATCACGTCGATCACGCAGAAGATCCACAGCACCAGGATCACCGGGCCGACGAACTCCCCGACTCTGACCATCCCAGCCACCCCCGTCCGACCGCACCGACCTCCGGCGCGCCGCAGCCTAGCGCGCCCGGACCGGCGGGGTGGGCCGAACTCACCCGCGGTAGCGGATGAGGCCCTCCTGCGCGACGGAGGCCACGAGCACGCCGCTCTCGGTGAACAGCCGGCCGAAGGCGAGCCCGCGCGCCCCGGAGGCCGAGGGCGACACCTGGTCGTAGAGCAGCCACTCGTCGGCACGGAACGGCCGGTGGAACCAGATCGTGTGGTCCAGGGAGGCCGACTGCATCTTCGGGTGCGAGACGTGCATGCCGTGCGGCACCAGCGTGGAGCCGAGAAGCGTCATGTCGCTGGCGTAGGTGAAGGCCGCGCGGTGCAGCAGCGGGTCGTCGCCGAGCTTGCCGTTGACCCGGATCCACAGGCGTGACTGCGACGGCCGCTCGTCGTTGGGGATCGACCCACCGGGTCGGGAGTCGCCCACGTAGCGCAGCTCGAGAGCGGCCCACTCGCGCATCCACTCGTCGGCGTTGTCCGGGGAGCGCTCGCGGAACAGCTCCCCCATGTCGACGGACTCCTCCGGGGAGGGCACGTCAGGCATGACGTCCTGGTGCTCGAAGCCCTCCTCGGGGACCTGGAAGCTCGCGGTCATGTAGTAGATGCCCCGGCCGTGCTGGCGGGCCACGATGCGGCGCGTCGAGAACGACTTCCCGTCCCGGATCCGCTCGACGTCGTACACGATCGGCACGGCGGTGTCGCCGGGACGCAGGAAGTAGCTGTGCAGCGAGTGCACCTCGCGACCCGGCTCGACCGTCCGGGCCCCGGCCACCAGTGCCTGCGCGGCCACCTGGCCCCCGAAGACGCGCTGGAGGAGTGTGTCGGGCTGGGTGCCCCGGAACAGGTTGATGTCGATGGTCTCGAGATCGAGGAGCTCGATCAGCTCGTCGGCGGAGCTTGGCAAGGGATGTCCTACTCGTCAGGTCGGTCACGCCGGTCGAGACCGGCAAGGAATCGTTCGAACTCCGCACCGATCTCCTCGCCGGTCGGGAGCTCCTGCTCCTCGGCGAGCGGGAGCGTCGACCCGTCGGCGGGGTCGGGGCGGTGGAAGGCGTCGTACTGCTGCTCGAGGCCTCTGACCACGTCGCGGACCTCGGCGGAGTCCTCGATCTGCGCGGTGATCTCCAGCATCTTGGCCTCTCCGGCCGCGCGCAGCGGTTCGAGGTCCCACTCGAGCCCGCTGATGCCCGCGACGGACTCCAGCAGCGTTGCGGAGGCGGTGGGGTAGTCGAACTGCGCGACGTAGTGCGGGATGTGCGCGACGAAGCCGGCGGCCGGGTGGTCCCACTCCCCCAGCCGGAACTCCAGGAGCGCCTGGGCGCTGGCGGGCACCCGGATCTGCCCACGCCAGGGGTTCTCCTGGGTCAACAGGTCGGGGGTCGTCGCGTGGTTGGTCAGCATGACCGGCCTGGTGTGCGGAACGGCCATCGGCACAGCGCCGAGGCCGACGGTCAGCCGGACCCCGAAGTGCTCGATGACCGTGCGCACCGCCTGCGCGAACGCCTCCCAGTGGACGTCCGGCTCGGGCCCGTGGAGGAGGAGGTACGGCGCCCCACGACGGTCCGCGATCACGCGCACCACGAGCCGGGGCGCCTCGTAGGCCTCGTAGTGGTTCTCGACGAACGACATCGGTGGCCGCCGTGCGCGGTAGTCGTAGAAGTCGTCGATCGAGAAGCTCGCGACCACACGGCCCGACGAGACCGACATGAGGTGCTGTGCCGCGAGGCTCGCGGCGTTGCCGGCGTCGAGGAACCCGTCGAGGGAGTGGATGAGGACCGGGCCGTCTCGGCGTCCCTCGAGCTCGGGGACGTCGTCGACGATGTGCACGAAGCGGTGCGCCTCAGACATCACTGAACCTTTCGGGTCGACTCGCTGGGAACACCAAGCGTATGCGGGCCTGGCTGAACTAGTGTTCCCCGCCGTGCGCCCATCACCCGAGGGCCGCGTCACATTGTCGCAGGCCACCGCATGAACGACCCTGAGCACGCTCTCGTCGAGGCCCTCCGGGCCGGCATCGCCGAGGCCGCGGACCCGGAACGGGCACCCCGCATGCAGGCGTACATGAAGTCGGAGATGCCGTTCCGCGGGGTGAGCGCCGTTCCCCTACGGCGCATCTATCGCGAGGTGCTTGCACGCCACCGGCTCGAGGGCCGAACCTCTTGGGAGGCCGCCGTGCGGACGCTGTGGGACGAGGCGTCCTTCCGGGAGGAGAGGTATGCCGCGGTCGCCCTGACCGGGCATCGCTACTACCGCGAGTACCAGGACCTTGCGACGCTGGACCTCTACCGGCATCTGGTCGTGACGGGCGCCTGGTGGGACTTCGTGGACGACATCGCCGCCCACCGGATCGGGCCGCTCCTCGCCGCCTTCCCGATGGCGATGACGCCGGTGGTCCGGTCGTGGGCCGGCGACGATGACCTGTGGGTACGTCGTACCGCCATCCTCTGCCAGCTCGCGCGCAAGGAGGCGACCGACCCCGACCTTCTGGCAGAGGTGGTCGAGGCGAACCTGGAAGGCACCGTGTTCGACGAGCGAGTTCTTCATCCGCAAGGCGATCGGGTGGGCGCTGCGGGAGTACGCCAAGACCGACCCCGGCTGGGTGCTCTCCTTCGTGGAGCACCACTCGGAGCAGATGTCCGGACTGTCCCGCCGCGAGGCGCTGAAGAACCTGACGTCGTCGGTCTAGCCGGGTGACGGGCGGCACACGGAGAGTGGTTCCCGCCGTTGTTACCAGCCGGTAGCATCCGTGTTGCTTCCCAGACATTCCCCTACGACGCATGAAGGAGCCCTTCGTGGCCCGACAGTTGCGAGAGGTCGTCTTCGTCGACGGTGTGCGAACGCCGTTCGGCAAGGCAAAGGGCCAGTACGCCGAGACGCGTGCGGACGACCTGGTGATCAAGTGCATCCGCGAGCTCATGCGACGCAACCCGAACCTCCCGCCCGAGCGGGTCGACGAGGTCGCGATCGCCGCCACCACCCAGATCGGTGACCAGGGCCTGACCATCGGCAGGACCGCCGCGCTCCTCGCCGGGCTGCCGCAGAGCACGCCGGGCTACTCCGTCGACCGCATGTGCGCGGGCGCGATGACCGCGGTCACCACCACGGCCGGGGGGATCGCCTTCGGCGCCTACGACATCGCCATCGCCGGCGGCGTCGAGCACATGGGACGCCACCCGATGGGCGAGGGCGTCGACCCGAACCCGCGGATCATCTCCGAGAAGATCGTGGACCCCGACGCCCTGGTGATGGGCAAGACGGCGGAGAACCTCCACGACCGGTACCCGTCGATCACGAAGGAGCGCTCGGACGCCTTCGCGTTGCGCTCCCAGGAGAAGACGGCCAAGGCGTACGCCGACAACATGATCCAGCCCGACCTGGTGCCGGTCGCGACCCGCTCCGTCGAGAACGGCTGGGGCCTCGCCACCGTCGACGAGCCGCCCCGCCCAGGCACCACGATGGAGGACCTGGCAGGCCTCAAGACCCCCTTCCGCGCTCACGGTCGGGTCACGCCGGGCAACGCCGCCGGCCTCAACGACGGCGCCACCGCAGCGATCATCGCCGACGAGGAGACCGCCCGCGAGCTCGGTCTTCCCGTCAAGATGCGGCTGGTCGCGTACTCGTTCGTGGGCGTGGAGCCCGAGGTGATGGGCGCCGGCCCGATCCCCGCGACCGAGAAGGCCCTGAAGCAGGCGGGTCTCACGATCGACGACATCGACGCCTTCGAGGTCAACGAGGCGTTCGCCGTACAGGTCCTCGCCTTCCTCGAGCACTTCGGCATCGCCGACGACGACCCGCGGGTCAACCCCTACGGCGGCGCGATCGCGATGGGACACCCCCTCGCCTCCTCCGGTGTCCGGCTGATGACCCAGCTCGCCCGCCAGTTCGAGGAGCGCCCGGAGGTCCGCTACGGGATGACCACGATGTGCATCGGCATCGGCATGGGCGGCACGGTGATCTGGGAGAACCCCCACTGGACCGGCTCCGCCACCGGGTCCGCCGACAACCAGGAAGGTGCAGCCTGATGACCACGACTCCTGAGTTCCAGGCGCTGCTCGACCGCGGTGTGGCGATGTCCGGCAACGAGGTCGTCACGCATGCACACGCGCGTGACGTGGCGCTCCCGTACGGCGCCGGCACCATGGCGCTGATCACGCTCGACAACGGCCTCGACCACAACCGGCCGAACACGTTCGGCCCCAAGGGCCTCGCAGAGCTCAACTCGGCGATCGACGAGGCGCTGGCCCGCGACGACGTCGCCGCGATCGGTGTGACCGGCAAGCCGTTCATCCTCGCCGCGGGTGCCGACCTGTCCGCCATGACCGGGCTGTCCGGCCGTGAGGACGCGAAGCTGATCGCGCAGCTCGGCCACGGTGTGTTCCGCAAGCTCGTCGACGGTGGCAAGCCGTCGTTCGGGTTCATCAACGGCCTCGCGCTCGGTGGCGGTCTCGAGGTGGCCCTCAACTGCACGTACCGGACCGTCCAGGACTCCGCGCCTGCGATCGGCCTCCCCGAGGTCATGCTCGGCCTGGTCCCCGGCTGGGGCGGCGCCTACCTGGTGCCGAACCTGGTCGGCGCCGAGAAGGCCGTGCAGCTGGTCGTCGAGAACCCGCTCAACCAGGGCAAGACCCTCACCGGACATGCGGCCTTCGAGATGGGCCTCGCCGACGCGGAGTTCGGTGGCGCGGACTTCCTCGAGCAGTCGCTGCTCTGGGCCGCCCGGGTGCTCGACGGCGACGTGACCGTCTCGCGCCCCGAGGTCGACCGCGGCGAGGCCTGGGACGCGGCCGTCGCGAAGGGGCGCAAGATCGCCGACGCGAAGACCGGTGGCGCCGCTCCTTCGGCCTACCGTGCGCTCGACCTGATCGCCGCAGCCAAGGACAGCACCCGCGACGAGGGGTTCGCCGCCGAGGACGAAGCGCTCGCCGACCTGATCATGACCCCGGAGCTGGCTCGCGGGGCTGTACTCCTTCGACCTCGTCCAGAAGCGGGCCAAGCGACCCGCGGGTGCACCGGACAAGTCGCTGGCCCGCCCGGTGACCAAGGTGGGCATCGTGGGCGCCGGCCTCATGGCGAGCCAGCTCGCGCTGCTGTTCGCCCGGCGGCTGCAGGTGCCCGTCGTACTCACCGACCTCGACCAGGCCCGCGTCGACAAGGGCGTCGCGTACGTCCACGGGGAGATCGACAAGCTGCTGCTCAAGGGCCGGACGAGCCAGGACAAGGCGAACCGGCTCAAGGCGCTGGTCACCGGCTCGGTGGAGAAGGCAGGAGGTCTTCGGTGACGCGGACTTCGTGATCGAGGCGGTCTTCGAGGAGATGGGCGTCAAGAAGCAGGTCTTCGCCGACGTGGAGAAGATCGTCTCCCCCGAGTGCGTCCTCGCGACGAACACGTCGTCGCTGTCCATCACCGAGATGGCTGCCGACCTGCAGCACCCCGAGCGGGTCGTCGGCTTCCACTTCTTCAACCCGGTCGCGGTCATGCCGCTGCTCGAGATCGTCAAGGGCGAGCGGACCGACGACGCGACGCTGGCCACGGCCTTCGCGACCGGCAAGGCGCTGAAGAAGACCACGATCCTGGTCAAGGACAGCCCGTCGTTCATCGTGAACCGCCTGCTCGGCCGGTTCATGGGTGAGGTCAGCAAGATCATCGACGAGGGCACCCCGATCGAGGTGGCCGACAGCTCGTTCGCGGGGCTGGCCCCGATGCCGCCGTTCATGCTGCTCGGGCTGGTCGGACCGGCGATCGCGCTGCACAACAACGAGACCCTGCACCGCGCCTTCCCGGACCGGTTCTACGTCTCGCCGAACCTCGAGAAGCTCGTCGCCGCCGGCAAGCCCGCCGTCTACGGCCCCGACGGCGCGGTCGACCCCGAGGTCGCGGCGATGTTCGAGACCGGTGACGTGCAGCTGACCTCGGAGCAGGTCCGGGAGCGCGTGCTCTCGGTCCTCGCCGAGGAGGCCCGCCTCATGCTCGACGAGGGCGTCGTGGTCGGCCCCGAGGACATCGATCTCGGCATGATCACCGGTGCCGGTTTCTCGTTCTGGAACGGTGGCCTCACCATGCTGCTCGACCGCACCGGCATCTCGGAGAAGGTCAACGGCAAGAAGTTCCACTGACCTCGCGGCCTCCCCTGGCCGGCGGTCTCCCAAGGGACCTCGAGAGAACGACACTCCCCTCGACGAGTACGTCGAGGGGAGTGTCGTCTTCCGCTGGGAAGTGCGCCATCGGAGGTGCGGCGGCCGCCGACCCGTCACGGGCTCAGCTCGTCGGCCGGGTGGCCCGCTCCAAGGCGACGGCGAACACCGTGAAGCACACCGCCGTGATCGCGCAGCCCCACCACATCACGTTCGACAGCATGAAGGCGGCGAAGCCCGCGAGCACCGACACCGGCGCCCACCAGCGGACCCGACCTGCGCGCCACAGCGCGAACGCGGCGAGTGGGAGGGCAAGGACGAAGCCGAGCATGCCCGGCACCGTGAACGCCGCGACCCCCCACATCGTCTCGCTCATGTGCTCGTAGACCGCCTTCGTCGTGTCCACACCGGCGACCTGGCCGATGGCCGAGTCGTACCAGTCGACGAACAACAGCCCTGGCAGCGTGGTCATCCCGACGAACCCGAGCACGGCCGCGATGTTCGCGAGCCAGGCTCCCTTGCCGCGGACGTAGCCGACGAGCAGGAGCGCCGGGGCGATCCAGAACGCGTAGGACCAGTGGAAGCCCAGCGACTTGAACTGCAGGGCTTCCTGGTTCTGGGCGTACACCGTCCACATCTTCACCCCGTCCGTGCCGGCGGCCGGGTCGGCGTAGGCACCGACGATGGCGAACAGTCCGGCGAGGACCGGGCTGGCGACGATGAACCAGCGCCGGACGGCGACGGCACGTGACGGTCGTGTGGCTGCTGCGGCCGTGTCGGGCAGCAGGTGGTTGGTGGTGATGGTGGTCATCTCGATCCCTCTTCGTTGGACGACTTGGTGCCTCAACGATCGCCGCCGGCGCTCTCAGCGCGGATCGGTCTCGGGACGGATTTCGGCCTCAGCCGTACGACGGACCTGCGGAGGTCTCGCGCTCCCCCGCAACGACCACGCCGTTCTCGTAGGCGAAGATCACCGCCTGCACCCGGTCACGGAGGCCGAGCTTGCTGAGCACGTTGCTGACATGGGTCTTGGTCGTCGCCTCCGAGACGAAAAGACGCTCGGCGATGTCGACGTTCGAGAGGCCGCGCGCGAGGAGTCCCAGCACCTCGAGCTCCCGCGGGGTGAGCCGGGCCAGCGCCGGGTCGGGGCCCCTCGTCGGCGCGGACGGCCGTCGTACGAACGCGTCGATCACCCGCCGGGTCACTCCAGGGGCGAGCAGGGAGTCGCCCGACGCGACCACGCGGATCGCCGCTGCCAGCTCCTCGGCCGGGGCGTCCTTCAACAGGAAGCCGGAGGCGCCGGCGCGAAGGGCCTCGAAGACGTACTCGTCGAGGTCGAAGGTGGTGAGCACGAGGACCCGCGTCGGGACGCCCTGCTCGAGCAACGCACGCGTGGCCGCGATCCCGTCGAGCACCGGCATCCGGATGTCCATCAGGGTGACGTCCGGACGCAGCCGACGGACGACGTCGACGGCCTCCTCACCATTGGCCGCCTCGCCGACGACCTCGAGGTCCGGCTCGGCGTCCAGGAGCGACCGGAAGCCCGCCCGGACCATGCCCTGGTCGTCGGCGATCACCAGCGACGTCATGGCGCCTCGTGCACCGGCAGGCTCGCCGAGAGCCGGACGCCGCCGGACTGTCCGGGGCCGATGTCCACCGTGCCGTCGTACAACGCGACCCTCTCGCGCACTCCCACGAGCCCGTGCCCTCCCGTCGTCACCGACGCCAGCCCTCGCCCGTCGTCCTCGACGGCGATGTCGAGCCGGCCCGGGCAATATCTCAGCACCACCCGGGCCCGGTCCGCGCCGGAATGCCGCAACGCGTTGGTGAGTGCCTCCTGCACGATCCGGTACGCCGCGAGGTCGACACCCGGCGGCAGCTCGTACCTCTCGCCCTGCACGACGACCTCGACCTCGAGCCCCGAGGCGCGCACCTGCGCTACGAGGCGATCGAGCTCGTGCAGCCCAGGCTGGGGCGTCAACGAAGCCGTCTCCCCCTCACTGCGGAGCACGCCGAACAGCCGCCGCATCTCCGCGAGCGCCTCCCGTGCCGTGGCCTCGACCGCCGCGAGGTCGGCGGCCTCCTTCGCGTGCTCGGGCCCGAGGCGTCGCCGTACCGCCTGGGTCTGGATCGTCACGACGCTGATCGAGTGGGAGACGATGTCGTGCAGCTCGCGCGCGATGCGGGTGCGCTCCTCCGCCGCGGCGACCGCCGCCTGGAGCTCCCGCTCGCGTTCCAGCCGGTCGGCGCGGGCCAGCGCCTCCTCCGTGTGCTGGGCCCGCTGTCGCATCGCCGTGCCGACGAACCACGGGCCGACGAGGAAGACGAACGCCGCGGCCAGGTCACTCGGGACCAGGCCGCGCGCCTGCACCGCCATGGCGGCCACGAACGGCACCAGGACGACCGCCAGGCCGACGGTGCTGCGCGGCCGCTCGGTCTCGGCGCCGATGGTGTAGGCGACGAGCACGAGCGAGAGCAGCGTGGAGAACTGGTCCTGGGGGTTGACCACGATGTTGGTCGCGATGACCCACACCGCGACCCCGATCGGGTACGACCGGCGCCAGGCGAGGGCCGCCATGGCGATCCCCGCCACCACGACGAAGATGATGGGCGACCGGACCCCGGGGCTGAACAGCGCCTCGGCGACGGTGAACAGCACGAACGCGCCGGCGATGAGGCTGTCGGCGACAGGAGGAACGGGGAGGCGCATGCCACGAAGGTAGGCGACCCGCGACCGCCTGACATCGGTCTTGCGAATGAGATCGCGCCGAACCAAATCGGACACTCGTCGCGTCTAAGGTGCTGAGACGGGTCGACGGAGACCCGAGGACCCCAGGGGGACACATGGCACAGCGCGACACCGTCGCGTTCACGGAGTTCGTGGCCGCTCGCTCACCCGCCCTCTTCCGCACCGCCTACCTGATCGTGGGCGACCACGGCCTGGCGCAGGACCTGGTGCAGGAGGCGTTGACCAAGACGTACGTCGCCTGGCCACGGCTGCGGGAGGTCGGCAAGGCGGAGGCGTACACGCGGAAGGCGATCACCACCACCTACATCTCGTGGTGGCGGCGCAAGGCGTGGAGAGCCGAGCGTCCCCGCGACGACGTACCCGAGTCGGGGCCGACGACCCAGCGGGAGCACGGAAGCGACGTGGTGGACCGCACCTGGGTCTGGCAGGAGCTGCAGTCCCTGCCACCGAGGCAACGGACCGCGATCGTGCTCCGGTACTACGAGGACCTGACCGAGGCCCAGACCGCCGAGGCCATGGGCTGCGCGGTGGGCACCGTCAAGAGCCAGGTGGCTCAAGGGATCAAGCGACTCAGGGAGCAGATGGGCGCCGACGTCGCGCTGCTTCCCACGAACGAACTGGTGGTGCGGTGATGACGGGGCTGCTGAAGGACACACTGCGCGAGCAGGCCGAGGGGCAGACGACGCCCAGGTTCGACGTCGACGCGATCGCTGCTGCCGGCAACCGCCGGGCCCGACACCGGCGAGCGGCGGTGGGCTCGGTCGCCGTGGCCGCGGTGGCGCTGACCGCGTTCACCGTGCCCAGGCTTCTCGACACGGCAGGTACGACGGGCGCCGACGCCCCCGTCGCAGGACAGGGGCGCGAGACCGTGGCCGCCTTCGTCGAGCGCCGGCCGACGTACGCCGTCGGCGGCGTCATCCACTACGGGAAGACGCAGATCGACGTGGGGCGGCCGATCGAGGCGTTCGTGCAGACCGACGACGGCTTCGTCTTCACCTCGAAGAACGGTGACGTCTGGCTGGCTGACGGCGAGGGCTCGGAGCGGGTCGGGCACTCGGGGAACAGCCGCCTGCGCGCGGACGACACCGGCTCGCTCGTCGCGTGGGTGGATGCAGCCGACGACGGCCACCCGCAGTACGTCGTGTTCGACACGAGCACGCGCAAGGAGGCAGCCCGGGTCGACGACAGCGCGGCCGGACCGTCCCGCGAGCCGGAGGATCGTGGCGCGGAGGTCTTCGCCGTCGACGACGGGGCGGCCTACTGGCGCACCCACGAGGGCCTGGTGCGCTTCGACGTGGCCGAAGGGACCTCGAAGGTACTCGAGCGCCGCACCCTCGACTTCATCGTCGACGTCGCCAACGGTCACGTCGCCCACAAGGTGTCGGAGGCCGACGGCGGATCCTCGGGGATCCGCGTGAGCACCGACCTGGCCCATCCGGCCCCGCCACTGCCCTCGACGCACGACTCCGGTCTTCTCTCCCCCGACGGCGGCTACATCGCGGTCGAGGACGGGAGCCCGGACGAGATGGCGGTCTACGACACGGTCACGCGTGAGGAGGTCACGCCGAAGACCGGATACGCGTTCGCTGCTCCCTACGGCTGGCTCGACGACGACACCCTGACGATGATCGGCATCAAGCACCTAGAAGGCACCATGCCGATCGACATCCTCGAGTGCAGCATCGCCGAGGGGACGTGCGAGGTCGTCGCAGAAGCCGTTTCGACCTACGACGAGTCCGGCCCCGTGACGCTGGCCCTCCCGATCGGTCAGACGATCGGCGACTGAACGCCGGAACGCCGGGTCAGCGCTCGACCGAGGCCCCACCGGGCTCGGTCGAGTGCTGGCCCACTCGGCTGTGCCGCTGGCCGTAGGCGAAGTAGACGACGAAGCCGAGCGCCATCCAGATGGCGAAGCGGACCCAGGTCTCCCCCGTCAGGTTGAGCATCAGGTAGAGGCACAGCAGCACCGCCAGGGTCGCGACGACCGGCGCCGCCGGCACCCGGAACGACCGCGGCAGGTCGGGTCGCGTGCGACGCAGGATCACCACGCCGACGCTGACCAGGATGAAGGCGAACAGCGTGCCGATGTTCACCAGGTGCGCCAGCGTCTCCAGCCCGACGAACCCGCTGAGGACCGCGACGGCGACACCGGTGACGAGCGTGATCTTGTACGGCGTGCGGAACTTGGGGTGGACCCTGGCCAGCCCGACCGGAAGCAGGCCGTCGCGTGCCATCGCGAACGCGACGCGGGTCTGTCCGAGCATCAGGATCATGACGACCACGGTCAGGCCGATGCAGGCGCCGATCGCGATCAGGTTGCCCATCCACGGCACTCCGACGGCGTCGAAGGCCGTCGCGAGTGGCGCCGCGTCGTGCGGGTCGATCTTCGTGTAGTTCTGCATGCCGGTGATCACGAGGCTGACGGCGACGTACAGCAGGGTGACGATCGCGAGAGAGCCGAGGATGCCGATCGGCACGTCGCGCTGCGGGTTCTTGGCCTCCTCAGCCGTCGTCGCGACGACGTCGAAGCCGATGAAGGCGAAGAAGACGAGGGCTGCACCGGCGACCACGCCTGCGAGCCCGTAGACGGCCGGCTCGAGGCCGAGCAACGAGGTGACCAGCGGAAGCTGCATGAACCCGCCCTCGGCCGGGGGCGTCGGCTTCGACGGCGGCACGAACGGGGTGTAGTTCGCGACGTTGATGTAGGCGATGCCCGCGACGATCACCATCGCGACCACGACCAGCTTGATCGCGACGACCACCTGGTTGATGACGCTGGACAGCTTGATGCCGAGGATCAGCACCGCCATCACCGCGAGGGAGATGACGACTGCCGGCATGTTGAACAGCCCGTCCTCGGCGGAGGCAAGTGACGCCGGCACCTCGAACGGGGTCCCCGCGAGCAGGTTCTGGAGGTAGCCCGAGAAGCCGGTGGCGAGCGCCGCCGAACCGATCGTGAACTCCAGGACGAGGTCCCAGCCGATGATCCACGCGATGAGCTCGCCGAAGGTGGCGTAGCTGAACGTGTACGCGCTGCCGGCCACCGGCACCGTAGAGGCGAACTCCGCGTAGCACAGCGCCGCGAGGCCACAGGCGATACCGGCGATCACGAACGAGATCGACACGGCCGGCCCGGAATTGGTCGCGGCGGCCGTCCCGGTGAGCACGAAGATGCCGGCTCCGATGATCACGCCGACGCCGAAGACCACCAGGTCGAGCGCGCCGAGGTTCTTCTTCAAGCTGTGGTCCGGGTGGTCGGTGTCCTTCAGGACTGTTCGACGGACTTCGTGCGCAATAGGTTCATGACGGCTCCTCGCATGCCAACGACGGCGTAGCCAGACATACCCAGGTTGCCCTGCGCTGATACCTCAGCGCGAGAGGCCCCTGGTCGAACGGGTCAGTCGACCGGAAGCAGGGACTCACCACTGTCGAGGGCGGTGACGTCCTCGACGATGCTGCGGGCCAGCTTCTGGGCGGTCAGACCGATCTCGTCGAGGATCTTCGCGCGCTTGGCGTGGTCGAGGAAGTGCTGCGGGATCCCGTGCAGCCTCACCGGCGTGGGCACACGGGCCTCGTTGAGCAGCTGCAGCAGCACGGAGCCGCAACCACCGGTGATCCCGTTGTCCTCGACACTCACCACGAGACGGTGCTCGCGGGCGAGGTCGACGATCGCGGGGTCGAACGGCTTGACCCAGCGCGGGTCCACGACGGTCACGCCGATGCCCTGGGCGACCAGCCGCTCGGCGACCTCGACCGAGGTCGACGCCATCGAGCCGATCCCGACGAGCAGCACGTCCTTGTCGCCCTTGCGGACGAGGACGTCCATCGCCCCGGCGCGGTCGACCCGCTCGATGTCGCTGATCGGCGGGCCCTTCGGAAACCGTACGACGGTCGGGGCGTCGTCGACCTGCACGGCCTCCCGGAGCAGCTCGCGCAGGCGCGCGCCGTCGCGGGGAGCGGCGAGCCGCAGGCCGGGGACGACCTGGAGGATCGACATGTCCCACATGCCGTTGTGGCTGGCACCGTCGTCTCCGGTGACCCCGGACCGGTCCAGCACGAAGGTCACGCCGCACTTGTGCAGCGCGACGTCCATCAGCACCTGGTCGAAGGCCCGGTTGAGGAAGGTGGCGTAGATCGCGACGACCGGGTGCATCCCGCCCATCGCGAGGCCGGCCGCCGACGTGGCGGCGTGCTGCTCGGCGATCCCCACGTCGAACGTGCGCTCGGGGTACCTCGCGGCGAACTGGTCGAGCCCCACCGGGTGCAGCATCGCCGCGGTGATCGCGACCAGGTCCTGACGCTCATCGCCGAGGGTCACCATCTCCTCGGCGAAGATGTCGGTCCAGATCTTGCCCTTCGGGTTCTCCACGCCGGTCTCGACGTCGAACGGCCCGGGCGAGTGGAAGTTGTCGGCCTCGTGGCGCTCCGCGGCGTCGTAGCCGAAGCCCTTCTTCGTGATCACGTGCACGATGACCGGCCCGCCGAAACGCTTGGCCTGGGTCAGGGCCTGCTCCACCGTGGAGCGGTCGTGACCGTCGATGGGTCCGACGTACTTCAGGCCGAGGTCCTCGAAGAGGCCCTGGGGCGCAAGGGCGTCCTTCATGCCCTTCTTGACCGCGTGCAGCGCGTCGTAGACGGCCGGACCGACGCCGCGGACACCGTTGAGGCGCTTCTTGACCATGTCGAGCAGCTGCTCGTAGCGCGGGTTGGTCCGCAGGGTGGTGAGGTGGTTGGCGAGGCCGCCGACCGTCGGGGTGTAGGAACGGCCGTTGTCGTTGACGACCATCACGAGCTTGCGGTCCTGGTTGGCGGCGATGTTGTTCAGCGCCTCCCAGGCCATGCCTCCGGTCAGCGCGCCGTCACCGATCACCGCGACGACGTACCGGTCCTCTCCGCGGATGGAGTACGCCTTGGCCAGGCCGTCGGCGTAGCAGAGCGCCGTGGAGGCGTGGGAGTTCTCGACCACGTCGTGGTCGGACTCCGACTGGCTGGGGTAGCCGGACAGGCCGCCCTCCTGACGGAGGGTGTCGAACTGGCCGGCCCGTCCGGTCAGCACCTTGTGCACGTAGGCCTGGTGGCCGGTGTCGAAGATGATGCGGTCGCTCGGTGACTCGAAGACCCGGTGGATGGCCATGGTGAGCTCGACCACACCGAGGTTCGGGCCGAGGTGACCGCCGGTGCGCGAGACCTTCGTGACCAGGAAGTCACGGATCTCCGTGGCTAGCTCGTCGAGCTGGTGGTCGTCGAGGTCGCGGAGGTCGCGCGGCCCTTTGATCGACTCCAGGTAACCCATCAGCCCTTCTTCCCAAGATCGACGAACAACCCTGTGAGTCTAGTCGCCAGGTCGTCATACCTCGAAGACGGCGATGGCCGGCTCGACGAGACTGCCGAGCCAGACCCGGCCGCGGTGCTCCCGGACGCCGGTGACCATGTGGAAGGACGAGGCGTCGAACGACCGGTCGTGCACGACCGCACCGGAGTCGTCGAACGCCATCACCCTTGCGGTGCGCTTCGGCTTGGGCTGGAGCGCGTCGGGCAGGCGCCAGGCGGCGCGGCGCAGCGCCATGGGTCCCGTCATGAGGCGCTCGACGACCGGGTCCTTGGGTGAGGCGATCGTCACCCAGACCAGTCCGTCGCTGCCGCGCGCGATGTTGTCGGGGTAGCCGGGCAGGTCGGCGACGAGGTGGTCGGTCTCCCCGGCGCGCGGGCCTGTGAGCCACCGGCGTACGACGGCTCGGCCGGCCGTCTCGGCGACCGCGACGTAGGACTCGTCCGCGGCGAGGGCGACCCCGTTGGCGAAGCGCAGCCCCTCCAGCACCCCGGAGACCGAGCCGTCCACGGCGCGGCGCAGCAGCCGGCCCGAGGCGGTGTTCTCGACCATGTCGGCCTTCCAGCGGTCGATGCCGTGGTGCCGTGAGGAGTCGGTGAACCAGATGGTGCCGTCGGACGCGACTGCCGCGTTGTTGCAGAAGGTCATCCGCTGCCCGTGCACCAGGTCGGTGAGCACCTCGATCCTCCCGGACTCGGGGTCGAGGGCCAGCAGCCCGCGCCGGGCGTCGCAGACCAGGATCCGACCATCGGGGAGGTGCTCGAGACCGAGCGGCCGCCCGCCGGTCGAGCCGACCCGCTCCAGGCGTGCGCCGTCGTCGCGCACCCGCCAGACGCTGCCGTCCTCGGTGCCTGTGTAGACGGCGCCGTCATCGGCGACCAGGACGTCCTCCGCTCCGTGCCCGGGCACGGGGTGGACGGTCAGCGACGTGGGGTGAACGGCAGCAGCTGTCATGGGTCCGCAGGCTACAGCCGCGCCACGAAGCGCCTGCCTCGCAGTGCCTCCTCCACCAGGCCGACGGCGCGCCGCTCGGCCGAGAGCCGTGCCGCCTCGGCGTGCCAGGTCTCCACCGCCGCCTCGACCGTCTGCGGCTCTGAGACGTCGCGAAGGACGGAACGTGCCTCGCTGAGCCCGCGTCGTACCGCGGCTTGGGACGCCTCGACGTGGAGCGCCGCGAACCGGGCGAGGATCACCGAGTGCCGGCGCAGCACCGGGTAGGACCGGTACTCCGGCGGACAGATGTCGAGCAGCCAGTTGACGGCGGTCTGCTCCCAGCCAGGTGCGTCCGGCGGCCGGACCTGCCGCGGCCACCCGGGCGGTGCCACGAGTTCTCCCATGCCGTCACGATACCTCGTCGTTCGAACATGTGTTCGAGGTTCTCGGAATCGGCTCGGCGCCCTCAGCCCGCGAGGAAGGAGAGCCGCACCTCGCGGTCGTGGTTGTCGACGTTCAGGTCGACGAGACAGATGCTCTGCCACGTCCCGAGCTGGAGCTGCCCGCCGAGGACCGGGACGGTCGCGTAGGGCGGAACCAGCGCAGGCATCACGTGGGAGCGCCCGTGCCCGCGGGACCCGTGCCTGTGACGCCACCGGTCGTCGGCAGGGAGGAGCTCGTCCAGCGCGGCGAGCAGGTCCTCGTCGCTACCGGCCCCTGTCTCGAGGATCGCGATGCCGGCCGTGGCGTGCGGCACGAAGACGTGCAGCAGCCCGTCGGTCTCGTGTGCCGCGAACTCGGTGCAGTCCCTTGTGATGTCGAGGACCGTGTCGCGGCCACCCGTCATGTAGGAGTACGTCTCGGAGCGCATGGCCCCATCCTGGCCCAACGGGCCAACCGAACCTGTCCATGCATGTCCCCTCGCCGGGGGCGCTGTATCGGAGGTTCGCGAGGTTTCGTCCGGTTCGCCCCTGCCTCATACGGGTCATCGGGTCTCGTCCCATCTCGTCATCTTGGGTCATGACGACTTCGCGAACCCGGGTGTCCTCCCTAGCGTCTTCTACGGGGTCTTTACCCACGTCGCGATCGAAAAGCGCCGCGACGTCTGTCGAGCTCGGGGGGTCCGATGCGACTGCGACGCATGTTCGCTGTTTATGCCATTACGTTGGCGGTGTGCCTGCTGGTCCTGGGGAACCACGCACGCCAGGAGACGACGCCCACAGCGAAGAGGTATGACGGCGAGCTGACCATCGCCGCGCCGCCCGAGCAGACGCCGGGGCCCTCTCCGGTCACCTTGGCGACACCCAAGGGCCGCGTGACGGTACAGCCGGCTGTGCTCGGCCGCTACGACATCCCCTCCACGGCACTGATCGCCTACCAACGAGCCGCCGACATCCTGGCCGAGGTCAAGCCCGGCTGCGGGTTGGAGTGGCCCCTGCTCGCGGCGATCGGACGAGTCGAGTCCAACCATGGCGGAGTACGGCGCCTCGAGCCTGGGCACGGACGGCGTCTCGACGCCACAGGTGGTCGGCGTACCACTCAACGGCCAGGGCCCGGTGGCGACCATCGCCGACACCGACGGCGGGCAGCTCGACGGCGACCCGCGCTGGGACCACGCGGTCGGTCCGATGCAGTTCATCCCGTCCACCTGGGACGTCGTCGGGGTCGACGGTGACGGCGACGGCACCCGCTCCATCGACGACATCGACGACGCGGCGCTCGCGGCCGGCATCTACCTCTGCGCGGGTTCGGAGAACCTGAGTGCGGACGCCTCGGTGGAGGCAGCACTTCATCGCTACAACGACTCCGACTCCTACGTGGCGCTGGTGATGGCCTACGAGCGCAAGTACGAGGGCGGCGACTTCACCGTCACCTCCCCCGACGGCGGACTGGTCGTGACCTCCGCGGCACTGGTCAGCCAGCCGCTGGTCGGCCACTCCGTTGAACGCCATGACGCCCGCCGAGGCAGCCACCCGGACTCGAATCAAGGCCGATGCCAAGCATGCCGTCGCGGCCGTCGACAAGACCGGCGGCAGGACACCGGGCATCTCCTCGGCCACCGCGCCAGCAGCCGTCGCTCCAGCCGCGGTCACGACGCCGAGCGAGGCGAGAGGTGCACAGACCGCGGCCGCCGCCTCGGGTGCCACCACCCCCGCCGCACCGGGTGGTCCGTCCCCTTCCGCGTCGGGCACCACGACCCCGGCCACCTCGGGCCCAGCGTCGCCGAGCGCCCCCGGGACGGTTCCCTCCACCCCGGCCGGGACCACGCCCTCGAGCCCGAGCGCCACGCCGGGCACGGGCAGCACGGCTCCGTCCTCCTCGGATCCGTCTACCGGCTCGGGCACTCCGACGACCTCCAGCCCGTCGACCGGGTCCGGGTCCACGGGCGGCACGACGTCGCAGCCGGCACCCAGCACGTCCGGCACCGGCGGCACAGCGTCCTCCGACCCGACGCCGAGCCAGACGCCGACGCAGACCCAGACGACTGACCCGACGCCCAGCCAGACGCCGACGCAGACCCAGACGCCCGAGCTTCCGCCGTGCGACCCGACGGCCCCGCCGAACCCGGACCCGACGGCCACCCCCACGTGTGTGCCCCCGGCGACGACCCAGACGACGACCCAGTCGACGGCTCCTGGGACACCCTGAGGCGCATCGGACCCGGACCCGGAGCCGCGCGGCCGGCAGGACACGACGAAGGGGTGGCGGCCACGACGGCCACCACCCCTTCGACTTCGTCCGAGCCCGGTTCTCAGTCCTTCAGCAGGCTGCGGAGCACGTACTGCATGATCCCGCCGTTGCGGTAGTAGCTCGCCTCGCCGGGTGTGTCGATGCGCACCTTGGCGTCGAACTCCACGTCACCGGCCTTGACCTTGACGGTCTGCGGGATGCCGCCGTCGTTCAGGGCGGTCACACCGGTGATCGAGAACTCCTCCTCGCCGGTGAGGCCGAGCGAGTCGGCCGACTCTCCCTCGGGGAACTGCAGGGGCAGCACGCCCATGCCGATCAGGTTCGAGCGGTGGATCCGCTCGTAGGACTCCGCGATCACGGCCTTGACGCCGAGCAGCGCGGTGCCCTTGGCTGCCCAGTCACGCGACGAGCCGGAGCCGTACTCCTTGCCCGCGAGCACCACGAGGGGGATGCCCGCTGCGACGTAGTGCTCCGAGGCCTCGAAGACCGTCGTGACCTCGCCGTCCTTCGTGAGGTCCCGGGTGAAGCCGCCCTCGGTGCCCGGTGCGAGCTGGTTGCGCAGGCGGATGTTCGCGAACGTGCCGCGGATCATCACCTCGTGGTTGCCTCGACGCGAGCCGTAGGAGTTGAAGTCCCGCTGCTCGACACCGTGCTCGGCGAGGTACTTGCCCGCGGGCGAGTCCTTCTTGATCGCACCGGCCGGGGAGATGTGGTCGGTGGTGACCGAGTCGCCGAGCTTCAGCAGCACGCGGGCTCCCGCGATGTCCTCCACCGGAGCCGGCTCGTCGGGCATCCCGTCGAAGTACGGCGCCTTGCGGACGTAGGTGGAGTCCTCGGCCCAGGCGAACGTGTCACCGGACGGGGTGTCGAGGTTCTGCCAACGCTCGTCACCGGCGAACACGTCGGCGTAGTCGTTGGTGAACATGTCCGAGGTGATCGCCTGGGCGATGACCTCCTCGACCTCGGTCGGCGAGGGCCAGATGTCCTTGAGGAAGACGTCGTTGCCGTCCGAGTCCTTGCCGAGGCTGTCGTTGAACAGGTCCACGTCCATCGACCCGGCGAGCGCGTACGCGACCACCAGCGGCGGTGAGGCGAGGTAGTTCATCTTGATGTCCGGGTTGATCCGGCCCTCGAAGTTGCGGTTGCCCGAGAGCACCGAGACCACAGCGAGGTCGTTGTCGTTGACAGCCTTGCTCACCTCGGGGATGAGCGGGCCGGAGTTCCCGATGCAGGTGGTGCAGCCGTAGCCGACGAGGTTGAACCCGAGCTTGTCGAGGTACGGCGTGAGGCCGGCGCGCTCGTAGTAGTCGGAGACGACCTTCGAGCCCGGAGCCAGGGTGGTCTTGACCCACGGCTTGCGCTGGAGGCCCTTCTCGACGGCCTTCTTCGCCAGGAGGGCGGCGCCGATCATGACCGACGGGTTCGAGGTGTTCGTGCACGACGTGATCGCCGCGATCGTCACGGCGCCGTGGTCGATCTCGAACTTCGTGCCGTCGGCGAGCTCGACCATCGCCGGGTTGCTGGGGCGGCCCCCGTCGGCCGGAGCCGCGGACACGTGGTCGTTGGGGGCGGCCGAGCCGTTGCCCCCGCTGTAGGACGGGGCATCGGACGCCGGGAAGGACTCGGCCGACGCTTCGTCGTACCCCTTCTCGTCCTCCTCGACGTAGTCGGCCAGGGCGCCACGGAAGGCGGTCTTGGCCTCGCTCAGCGAGACGCGGTCCTGCGGACGCTTCGGCCCGGCCAGGGACGGTACGACGGTCGCCAGGTCGAGCTCGAGCTTCTCGGAGTAGCGGGGCTCGGCGTCGGGGTCGTGCCAGAGGCCCTGCTCCTTCGCGTAGGCCTCCACGAGCGCGAGCTGCTCCTCGGAGCGGCCGGTGAGCTTGAGGTAGTTGACGGTCTCCTCGTCGAGCGGGAAGACCGCGATGGTGGAGCCGAACTCCGGCGACATGTTGCCGATAGTGGCGCGGTTCGCCAGCGGGAGCGCCGAGACACCGGAGCCGTAGAACTCCACGAACTTGCCGACCACGCCGTGCTTGCGGAGCATCTCGGTGATCGTCAGGACCAGGTCGGTAGCGGTCGCGCCCTCGGGCAGCTCCCCCGACAGCTTGAAGCCCACGACACGCGGGATCAGCATCGACACGGGCTGGCCGAGCATGGCCGCCTCTGCCTCGATGCCGCCGACGCCCCATCCGACGACGCCGATGCCGTTGACCATGGTGGTGTGGGAGTCGGTGCCGACACAGGTGTCGGGGTAGGCGACCGTGGTGCCCGACTCGTCCTCGCGGGCGAAGACCACCCGGGCGAGGTGCTCGATGTTGACCTGGTGCACGATGCCGGTGCCCGGCGGGACGACCTTGAAGTCGTTGAAGGCGCCCTGGCCCCAGCGGAGGAACTGGTAGCGCTCCTTGTTGCGCTCGTACTCGATCTCCACGTTGCGCTCGAACGCCTCGGGCGACCCGAAGACGTCGGCGATGACGGAGTGGTCGATGACCATCTCGGCCGGAGCGAGGGGGTTGATCTTCGACGCGTCCCCGCCGAGCTCCGACATGGCCTCCCGCATGGTGGCCAGGTCGACGACACAGGGCACACCGGTGAAGTCCTGCATGATCACGCGGGCGGGCGTGAACTGGATCTCCTTGCTCGGCTCGGCGTCGGCATCCCAGCCGGCGAGCGCGCGGATGTCGTCCGCGGTGATGTTCGCGCCGTCCTCGGTGCGGAGCAGGTTCTCCAGGAGGATCTTGAGGCTGTAGGGCAGGGAGTCGACGTCCAGGCCGTCACCTGCGACCGAGGCCAGTCGGTAGATCTCGTAGGACTTCCCGTCCACGTCCAAGGTGCCCTTGGCACCGAAGCTGTCCACACTCTTGGGGCTCGCCATATGCCCGTCTCCTCAGCTCGACTGTCGGTCCGGTACCCATCTTGCCCACGCCGTCAACGGAGCGAATTCGCGGGTCCGGGATTTCTCTTGACGTCAAGATACACGACATCAAGCAACGGTCGCCACCGGAATACCAGGATCTGGTCAGCCGGTCGGCGTGAGCAGCGCAACGCACTCCACGTGCTGCGTCATCGGGAAGATGTCGAAGGCCCTCACGGCCTCGAGCCGGTAGCCGTGCTCCGCGAAGATCGCGACGTCCCGAGCCAGCGCACCGGGGTCACAGGCCACATAGGCGACCGCCCGAGGCCCAAGGCCGACCACCGCTTCGACGACCTGTCTCTTCGCGCCCGACCCGGGGTGGGTCCAGGACCACGACGTCACAGCGGTCCCCCACCTCACCGCGACGCAGGGCGACCTCGACCCGGCTCACGACCGGCTCGACCTGCGGCAGGTCCGCGAGGTTCCGCGCGGCGTCCGCGACGGCGGTCGCGTCGGACTCCACCGCGACGACCGACCCCTCGGAGCCGACCCGCTCGGCGAGGAACGCGGAGAACAGGCCCACTCCTGCGTACAGGTCGAGCGCCCGCTCCCCCGGGCGCGGGTCCAGGGCCGAAAGCACTGCGGAGGTGAGTACGTCGGCGGCTCCCGGGTGCACCTGCCAGAAGCCCGACCCGGTCACCTCGAACCCCCGCCCCGCGGCCTGCTCATGCAGCACCGAAGGCCCGTCGAGATGCATCGTGCCGGGACGTGAGGTCTCCACGAGCAGCTGCTCCCCGGTCGCGGAGCGGATCGCCTCGACGCTCTCGAGCCCCCGCCAGGACCGGTCCGTGACGTCTGGCAGCCCGGGGTGGCTGATCGGGCAGTGGTCGACGTACACCAGCTCTCGGGAGCGGTGCATGCGCAGTCCGGCGCGCCCGTCCGGTCCGACCGCGAACTGCACGCGTGTGCGCCAGTCGAGCCCCTCCCGGTCGCCGGGGACTGCCTCCACCTCGACGTCGACGTCGACCTTCGCCAGACGAAGGAGCTGTTCACGCACCACGGCCGCCTTGAGCTCACGCTGCGCGGGGAGCCGGACGTGCTGGAAGTCGCAGCCGCCGCACCGCCCCGGACCCGAGAACGGGCACGGCCGCTCCACCCGGTCGGCCGACGCCGACAGCACCTCCACCGCGTCGGCGCGCAGGAACTTCGATCCCTCGTCGCCCTCGGTCACCTGCGCGACGACGCGTTCGCCGGGCAACGTGTGGCGCACGAAGACCACTCGGCCCTCGTGGCGGGCCACACAGTGACCGCCGTGCGCGATCGGTCCGACGTCGACGGTGTATCGCTCCCCCACCAGTGACCGGCCACGCGCCACCCGTTCGCGCGTGGAGCGCCTCACCGGCGGACTCTCCCGCGACGGACGTCGCCGGCCCGCACCTGGTTCAGCTGCCGCTCCTCACGCTCCTTGGCGAGCACCGAGGACCGGAGCTGGTAGGGCACCGAGATCACCATCACGCCGGGGGTGAACAGCAGCCGGGTCTTCAGCCGCAGGGCGGTCTGGTTGTGGAGGACCTGCTCCCACCAGCGGCCCACGACGTACTGCGGGATGTAGACCGCCACCACGCCGCGCGGGTTCGCGTTCCGGATGGTGCGGGTGTAGTCGACGATCGGCTTGATGATCTCGCGGTACGGCGAGTAGAGCACCTTGAGGGGGACGTCGATGTGGCGGGCGTCCCACTCCTCGAGCAGCTGGGCCGTGACCACGGGGTCCGTGTCGACGAAGACCGCCTCGAGGACGTTGGGCCGCGACGCCTTGGCGTAGGCGAGCGCGCGCATCGTCGGCTTGTGCAGCTTGCTCACGGTGACGATCGCGTGCACCCGTGTCGGCAGGAACTGGTCCGTCTCCTCCACGACCAGCTCCGTGGCCACACGGTCGTAATGGCGGCGGATGGCCTTCATGATCATGAAGAAGGTCCCCATCGCGAGGATCGCGATCCATGCCCCAGCGAGGAACTTGGTGATGAGGACGACGACGAGCACGACGGCGGTCATGCAGAGCCCGGCAGCGTTGATCGCCCTGGACCGGATCATCCGGCGGCGCGCGGCGGGGTCGGACTCGGTCCTCAGGTGCCGTGTCCAGTGCCGGATCATGCCGAGCTGGCTCAGGTTGAACGAGACGAAGACGCCGACGATGTAGAGCTGGATCAGCTTGGTCACCTCGGCGTCGAAGGCGACGATCAGCGCGATGGCCATGAAGGCGAGGATCAGGATGCCGTTGCTGTAGGCCAGCCGGTCACCGCGTGAGCTGAGCTGACGCGGGAGGAACCCGTCCTTCGCGAGGATCGAGCCGAGGACCGGGAAGCCGTTGAACGCGGTGTTGGCTGCGAGCACCAGGATGATGCCGGTCATCGCGATGACGAAGTAGAAGCCAGGCGTGAAGTTGTCGAAGACCCCTCGCGCGATCTGTGCGATCACGGTGTGCTGGTCGTAACCCGGTGGGACCGGTGTCCCGTCCGGCCGGATGAGGCGGTCCAGCTCCCGCGGGTCGACGTACCTGAGGTTCATCACCCGGGCGAGGGTGATGACGCTCATCATCATCGCGATCGAGATCATGCCGAGCAGAAGCAGCGTCGTCGCCGCGTTGCGGCTCTTGGGCTTGCGGAAGGCCGGGACACCGTTGGAGATCGCCTCGACACCGGTCAGCGCGGCGCTACCGGACGAGAACGCCCGTGCCAACAGGAACACCAGTGCGACTGTGGTGATCGCCCCCTCGTAGCCGGCTGCCGGAACGATCCGCAGGTCGGCACTCTCGACGTCTGGAAGGGTGCCGCTCAGCATCCGGACGAAGCCCCACAGCGCCATGCCCAGGATCCCGATCATGAAGCCGTAGGTCGGGATCGCGAAGAACGTTCCGGACTCCCGGACGCCGCGCAGGTTCAGCCCCGCGAGCACCAGGACCAGTCCCGCGGCGAAGACCACCTCGTGGCCTGAGACGAAAGGCAGCGCGGCGGCCGCGTTCTGGACGCCCGACGAGATCGACACCGCCACGGTCAGCACGTAGTCGACGAGCAGGGCACTCGCGACGGTCACGCCGGCGTTCTGGCCGAGGTTGACGCTGGCCACCTCGTAGTCGCCGCCGCCGCTCGGGTAGGCATGGACGTTCTGCCGGTACGACGCGACCACGGCCAGCATGACCAGGGCGACGAGCACCGCGATCTTCCACGAGTAGCTGTAGTAGGTGACCCCGGCCACGGAGAGCATGATGAAGATCTCGTCCGGGGCGTACGCAACCGAGGAGAGCGCATCGCTGGCGAACACGGGCAGCGCGATCCGTTTGGGCAGCAGGGTCTCCCCCAGCTGCGTACTGCGCAGCTTGCGCCCGAGAAGGATCCGCTTGGATACGTCGCCAACACCCACGCATGGAAGGCTAAACCACGCGGCGGCATCACCTGACGCGCCGGCCGCCTGCCGCGGTGTAGCGTCATCCTCGTGCATGTCGTGATCATGGGATGCGGCCGTGTCGGCTCCACCCTTGCCCGAAGTCTCGAGGACCGTGACCACACCGTCGCTGTCATCGACAGCAACCCCGACGCCTTCCGCCGGCTCGGACCGTCCTTCAACGGCACCAAGGTGACCGGGATCGGGTTCGACCAGGACGTCCTCGACCGTGCGGGCATCGAGAAGGCCGACGCCTTCGCGGCGGTCTCCAGCGGCGACAACTCGAACATCATCGCCGCGCGCGTGGCGCGGGAGACGTTCGGCATCCAGCAGGTGGTGGCCCGGATCTACGACCCCGGCCGCGCGGAGGTCTACCAACGGCTCGGGATCGAGACGGTCGCGACGGTGAAGTGGACCGCCGACCAGGTGCTGCGGCGGATCCTCCCCGCGGGCGCCGAGCCCGACTTCCGCGACCCCTCGGGGACCATCCGCCTCGACCAGTTCCGGGTCAACGAGGCCTGGATCGGCCACCGCACGGTCGAGTTCCAGCAGCAGTCCGGCAGCCGGATCGCCTGGATCGACCGCCTCGGCGAGGGCACGCTGCCCACCCGGGAGACCGTGATCCAGGAGGGTGACGTGCTGCACCTCGTCATGCGCGAGGAGAACGCGGACCGGGTCTACTCGGTCTTCGAGAACGGACCGGAGGCCGAGTGATGCGGGTCGCTATCGCCGGAGCAGGTGCGGTCGGTCGCTCGATCGCGCGTGAGCTGATCACCAACGGCCACAAGGTGCTCCTCATCGACAAGAACCCCGAGTCGATCAAGCCCGACCGGGTGCCCCGGGCGGAGTGGCTGCTCGCCGACTCGTGCGAGCTGTCCTCCCTCGAGGAGGCACGGCTCGAGCACTGCGACGTCGTGATCGCCGCGACCGGTGACGACAAGGCGAACCTCGTCACCTCGCTGCTCGCGAAGACCGAGTTCGGCGTCCCCCGCACCGTCGGCCGGGTCAACCACCCGAACAACGAGTGGCTGTTCACCGAGGCATGGGGGGTCGACGTGAACGTCTCCACCCCCCGGATCATGTCCGCTCTGGTCGAGGAGGCTGTGACGGTCGGCGACCTGGTGCGCCTCTTCACCTTCCGCAAGGGCAACGCGAACCTGGTCGAGATGACCCTCCCCGAGGACTCCCCCTTCGTCGGCAAGCCGATCGGGCTGATCCCCTGGCCGGAGAACTGCTCGCTGGTGACGATCCTGCGGGACGGGCAGGTCTACACGCCGACCGGGGAGCAGCCGATCGAGTCCGGCGACGAGCTCCTGTTCGTGGCCGCGGCCGACTCCGAGACCGAGCTTCAGTCGCTGCTCGCCCCGGCCGAGCACCGGGCGTAGCAGAGACCGAGCGACCCGCGGGACGGGGAGGCGGGGCACCAGCCCGCTGAGGACGGCTACATCCGGGGCCAGGTGCGGGCTAGGTTCGCGGGTCCTCGACCGGGTGCTCCTGCGCTTCCGCGACGGGTTGCTCCTGCGTCTCCGCGACCGGGTCCTCCTGGGCGTCCGCGAGCGGGGTGCGGTTGCGAGCGAGCAGCCACACCATGGCAGCCAGGGCGGAGAGCTGGAGGGGCCAGCCCATCAGGATCTTGGAGAAGCCGAGCACTGCCACGGCCGCCTGGGGCTCCATGGCCCCGCTCCGGCCGGCCAGGTAGAAGGGCAGCTGGAAGGCGACCCGCACCACGCAGGGCAGGACCAGCAGCCACGTGAGGTGGCTGGTCAGCCGGACGACCTGGTCGTCGCGGCGCCAGGCGGTGGGGTCCCCCGCCACACTGCCGACCATGAAGCCCACCAGCGGCCAGCGCACGAGCACCGACAGTGGACAGGGCAAGGGCGTACACCGCGTTGTAGATCACGCCCGGCAGGAAGTACGCCAACGCCTGGTCGTTCTCGTCGCCGCCGCCCTGGGCGCTGCGCCAGGCGAAGAACGCCCCGATGCCGATCCCGAAGAGACTGTTGAGCACGAACTGCACGCTCGAGCGCTGGACGAGCCGGACCGTCAGCAGCACCAGCGATGCCGCCACGCTGAGGACGAGCGCGATCTCGAGCTGCTTGGTGCTGATGAACGTGAGCGTGAAGAGGATCGTGGGCACCGCGGCCTCGAGCATGCCCCGACGCCCGCCGAGCGCGTGGGCGAGCTGTGCCCGGACCGCCGCCTCGACCGTGTCGTTCGATATCGGCGGCGTCACGGGGACTTCAGCTCGTAGCGCGGGTTGAACATGACCCGCGACTTGTCCTGCACGCCGATCCGGCCTCCGACCCGGACCGAGCGTCCGGGTTCGATGCCCGCGATGCGGCGCCGTCCCAGCCAGATCAGGGTGATGGAGCCCGAGCCGTCGTAGAGGTCCGCCTCGAGGGCGGGCACGCCACCACGGGGACGCAGGGTCACCGTGCGCAGGCTGCCCTGGAGCTCGACGTACTCCCTGTCCCGCGCCTCTGCGATCGCCGAGCAACCCGCCTTCACGGTGTCGCTGCGCAGCTCTTTCGCCTCGAGGTCGTCGCTGCTCGCCCAACGGGAGAGCGTACGCCGGAGGCGGCCTTTCACTTCCGACATGTAATCAGCCTAACCAGCGTTGTCAGGGGTTCGGAGGCGAAACGGGTCGGGCGTTGCCTGGCATGGTCAGCGGCAACGGCTCCCCCGGCGCCATCGGGCTGCTGCCACGGACGACCACGACGTCGCGCAGCGCCGCCTCGATGTCTCCGTCGGGGCGGGGCTCGACGGCCGGACGCCCCAGGAACGTGGCTCGCAGCAGCCAGCGCGGCCCTTCGATGCCGAGCACCCGGGACGGCTGCGTCCCCGACTGCCCCTCCGGGGTCTGCACCGGCATCATGACGTGGAGCTCCTTGCCGTAGTCCCCTTCGGCCTCGGTGGCGGTGCCACCGCGCCGGGCGGTCTCGGCCGCGATCTGCTTGCGTACGTCGTCCCAGATGCCGCCGTGGCGGGGCGCCGCGAACGGCCGGAGCTCGGCGGCCCCCTCGGGCCCCACGATGAGCACGGCCGCCACCTGCTCGCTTGCCTCGTCCACCTGCAGCCGGAGCTCGAGGCCGGGACCGCCCTTGACCACCAGGCCGCCGAGGTCGACGCGGGTCGGGTCCTCCTCGTCGAGCTCCACCTCGGACGAGTCCCAGGGGCCACCAGCACGCGCGCCCGCAACAGGCTGCGGGTCGACCGGCTCGGCCGGGGCGCTCTGCTCGGCCAGGGGCTCGGCCTGGCCGGACTGCTCCGGGTTCTTGCGACGGAACTTCACTGCTTCTCCTCGGGCGCACGGGACGTATCGGCTGCGAAGCCTCCGGTAGAACCGTAACCCCCGTCGCCACGGTCGGATCCCGGTAGCCGCTCGACCTCGATGAAGCGCGCCCGCTCGACGCGCTGCACGACGAGCTGAGCGATCCGGTCGCCGCGGCGAAGGCTCACCGGCTGCGCGGGGTCGAGGTTGATGAGCATCACCTTGACCTCGCCGCGGTAGCCCGCGTCCACGGTGCCCGGGGCGTTCACGATGGAGATCCCACAGCGTGCCGCGAGGCCGGAGCGGGGGTGGACGAGCGCGACGTACCCGTCAGGCAAGGCGACGCTGATCCCGGTCGGCACCATCGCCCGCTCACCGGGCTCGAGGTGCACGTCGACGGTCGTGGTCAGGTCGGCGCCGGCGTCACCCGGGTGGGCGTACTCCGGAAGCGGGACGTCGGCGTCCATCCGCCGGATCAAGATCTCCACGTTGCCCTGCATGGTCGCCGACCCTATCTGCAGGGACGGACACGCACGGTGGCAGGCTTGTCCCCGACAACCCCCTCCCCTGCCAGTGAACGAGTGAGCGAGTGACCGGCGTGAGTTCCGAGACCAGCGTGCTGTACGACGAGCGTCTGCACGTCCCGCTGCGCTGGTGGGTGCAGGCCATCATGTTCCTCGCGAGCGTGTGGCTGGCGTTCATCGTGGCCCTGCCCGCCCCCGTCGCCTGGGCGGCCACAGGGGTGCTGACGGCGGCGGTGGCCGCCCTGTTCATCGGCTACGGGGCCGCGCGGGTGCGCGTCGAGGCGGGCGTCCTGCAGGCCGGCCGAGCCCACATCTCCGTCGCCATGCTCGCCGACCCCACGCCGCTGGACCGCGAGGCGACCCGTCTCCTCGCCGGCCGCGACGCGAACGCCAGGGCGTACCTGCTGCTGCGCCCCTACCTGAAAAGGTCGGTGCGAGTCGAGGTCACCGACCCGGCCGACCCGGCGCCGTACTGGCTGATCTCCACACGGCGCCCCGAGGAGCTCGCCGGCGCGCTGGCCACCGCGGGATTGCGCTGAGCCGGCCGTGGGTAACCCCGCCGTACCAAGTGGCACACTGAGATCGACCCCAACACAGGAGGAACCCCTATGGCCTCGGGCTCGAAGGTCTGGAGCGCGTACGCGCTGGGCGCGACCGTCGTCGCTGGCATCGCCGCGCGCAAGGCGCTGACCACGTCGTGGAAGGTCGCGACCGGGAAGAACCCGCCGGCCAACCCGGCCCATCCCGACGTCTCGATCGGTGAGGCGGTCGCCTGGGCGGTCGCCAGCGGTGTCGCCGTGGGTCTGGCCCGCATGCTGGCCTCGCGCAAGGCGGCCGACTACTACCGGAGGTCGACCGGCCACCTCCCGGCGAACCTGGAAGAGGCCAGCGCCTGACGACGCGCGCCCCTCGAGAGCACGAAGAGGCCGGCTCCCCTCGCGGGAGCCGGCCTTTCACTGTCTACGGCCCGGCCTCTGCTGAGCCGACCTGCTGAGCCGATCTACTGGGTCCTGCCGCGCCGCTGCTACCGGGCAGCTGCCGGCCGCAGCCTCGTCAGGCGCAGTCGCGGCAGATCATGCGCTTGGGGTCCGCGAGCTGGCTGCGGTGGTGGACCAGGAAGCAGCTCATGCAGGTGAACTCGTCCTCCTGACGGGGCTTCACCTCGACGGCGAGCTCCTCGTGCGAGAGGTCGGCACCGGGAAGCTCGAACGACTCGGCAGCCTCGGCCTCGTCCTCGTCGACCTTGCCCGAGTTCTTGTCGTGGCGGCGAGCCTTCAGTTCCTCGAGGCTCTCCTCGCTCTGGTCTTCTTCTGTCTTGCGTGGTGCGTCGTAATCGGTGGCCATGTGCGTCTCCTGCCCCCGGCTCCCGGGGAGTCATGCTCGAGGTCGTGTGTGCGATCAAGTGGTGCGGATTGTGCACCAAACCCATCGGCGTGCGCACGCTCATTCCACAAGTTGTCGCGAGTCTCACACCGTCCCACGGGTGTGCAGCGGCGTAACTGCGACAGTCACCGGTCTATTCCCCGCCCGGTCGCGAAAAATCCGCAGCGCTCCGCGAGATCGTGGAACTCGTCGAAACCGGCGGCCGGTGCGGCCACGACGCAGGTCGTTCCGCCCACACCTGCAAGGGTTTCGACCCGGGCGCCCGCTTCCTCCGCAACCAGGCCGCCCGCGGCCAGGTCCCACGGGTTGAGCCCCTCCTCGACGTACCCGTCCAGCCTTCCCGCGCCCAGCGCGCACAGGTCGAGTGCTGCGGAGCCCTGCCTGCGGATGTCGCGGACCGTCGCGAGCATCCGCCCGGTCGCGGCCGCCTGGAGGACACGGACGTCCCGCACGTAGTTGAAGCCGGTCGCGACCAGCCGCTGCTCGAGAGGTACGACGTCGCGCACTCGCAGCGGGTGACCGTCGAGCATGGCCCCACCGCCGCGCGTGGCGGTGAAGACCTCCCCGCTGGCGACGTTCACCACGACACCGGCGACCGGCGCGCCGTCACGGCTGGCGGCGATCGAGACGGCGTACTGCGGGATGCCGTAGAGGAAGTTGACTGTCCCGTCGATGGGGTCGACCACCCACGTCACTCCGCTGGTGGACTCGGCCGACCCGCCCTCCTCGCCGAGGAAGCCGTCACCGGGACGTGCCTCGGTCAGCCGCGAGTAGATGAGCTTCTCGGCGGCCCGGTCGGCCTCGGTCACCACGTCGACCGGGCTCGACTTCGTGTCGGCCACCTCGACGTCGCCGGACCGCCGCTGCCTGACCAGCGTGGCGGCATCGAGGGCGACGGTGCGGGCGAGGTCGAGCAGCTCCTCGTCGCTCACGCGCTCAGTCCTCGCCGCACAGGGCGGGACGCGGTCCGCGCGCGTTGGCGCAGCATCCTCTCGGGCAGAGGTCCCACGACGGCTCGAGGCTGCCCACGGTCGCACGTGCGACGTCCTCGCCGCGTTCGACGGCTGCACGCTCGAGCAGGAGGTCTCGCACCATGGAGACGAAGCGTGGGTCCACCCCGGCCGTTGCGGCGCGGACGAACTTCAACCCGAGCTTCTCGGCGGTCGCCCGGGCCTCGGTGTCGAGGTCGTAGACCACCTCCATGTGGTCGGAGACGAAGCCGATCGGCACCACGACGACGCCGCGCACGCCCTTGCGGGCAAGGTCCTCGAGATGGTCGTTGACGTCCGGCTCGAGCCACGGGATGTGCGGTGCCCCGGAACGCGAGCAGTACACGAGGTCACTGGGGTACCGGTGGCCGGTCTCCTGACGGAGCCGCTCCCCGATCACGTCGCCGACGCTGAGGTGCTGGGCGACGTAGGCCCCTCCGGCGGGCCCGCTCGCCTCGTTCATCGACAGCGGGATCGAGTGGGTCACGTAGAGCACGTGGGCGTCATGGCGGACGTCGTCGTCGAGCTCGGCCAGGGCGGCGAGCGTGGCGTCGACCATCGGCTCCACGAAGCCGGGGTGGTTGAAGTAGTGGCGGAGCCGGTCCAGCCTCGGGGCGCCCGCGCCGACCGCCGCGACCGCATCGGCGAGGTTCTCCCGGTACTGGCGGCAGCCGGAGTACGACGAGTACGCGCTCGTGACGAGGCAGGCCGCCCGGCGAACCCCGTCATCGGCCATCTGACGGACGGTGTCGGTCAGGTAGGGGTCCCAGTTGCGGTTGCCCCAGTAGACCGGGATGTCGATGCCCGCGGAGGTCAGGTCCTCCCTCATAGCCGTCAGGAACTCCCGGTTCTGGTCGTTGATCGGGCTGCGACCACCGAACAGGAAGTAGTGCTCACCCACCTCTTCGAGGCGCTCGCGCGGGATCCCCCGGCCTCGCGTCACGTTCTCCAGGAACGGGACCACGTCCTCGGGCTTCTCCGGGCCGCCGAAGGACACGAGCAGCAGGGCGTCGTACGGCGCCACGTCAGGGTGCATGCCGACATCTTAGGATTGCGCTCCAATGCTCACTCCGTATCGCCGAGTGCTTGCCGTGCCGGGCGCTCTCGCTTTCTCGCTGACCGGCCTCGTCGCCCGGCTTCCCATCTCGATGGTGAGCCTCGGCATCGTCGTCCTGGTCTCCGCGAGCACGGGCTCCTACCGCCTCGCCGGGACGGTGGCGGCGGCCTACCTGGTCGGCAACGCGGGCTTCGCGATCGTGCAGGGACGGATGGCGGACCGGCTGGGGCAGAGCCGGGTGCTCCCGTGGACCATCCTCGTGTTCACGGTCGCCCTCTGCCTCATGATGTGGTCGGTCGAGGCGGGCTGGCCCACGCCGGTGCCACACGTCTTCGCTGCCGTCGGCGGTGCGGCGCTTCCGCAGATCGGCTCCTGCATCCGGGCCCGCTGGTCGCACAACGTGCCGGACAAGAGGCAGCTGCAGACGGCGTTCGCCTTCGAGGCCGTCGCCGACGAGGCGGTCTTCATTCTGGGACCGATCCTCGTGACTCTGCTGGCCACGGCGGTGCATCCGGAGGCAGGTCTCGGGACTGCCATCCTGGCCGGCCTGACGGGCACGCTCGCGCTCGCCGCCCAGAAGGGAACCGAGCCGCCGGCCCACCGTGCCGCCGCGCGTCACGGTCCGCGCGTCCCCATGGGTTGGGGCGTGCTCGGACCTCTGGTCGTCGCGGCCGTCACGATGGGCGTGGTCTTCGGCGGCGTGGAGGTGGCGACCGTCGCCTTCACCGAGGAGCTGGGCTCCAAGGGGGCTTCTGGGCCGCTGCTCGCGGTGCTCGCCCTGGGCAGCCTGCTCGCCGGGTTCGTCTCCGGCACCGTCCACTGGCACTCGTCCAACGCCGCGAGGTTCCGCTGGGGCATGCTCGCGCTCGCCTTGGCCCTGGTCCCGCTGCCCTTCGTCCGTGGCTGGGTGCTGATGGGACTCGTGCTGTTCGTCGCCGGGTTCGCCGTGGCACCGACCCTGATCGCCATCGTGGCGTGGATCGAGGAGACTGTGCCCTCCCGCAGGCTCACCGAAGGGATCTCGGTGATGACGACCGGCTTGTACGTCGGCCTCGCTCCCGGTGCGGCCGCGGTCGGCGCGGTGATCGACCGACAGGGTGCGTCGGCGAGCTACTGGGTGGTGGTGGCGGCCGCGTGGGTGGGCGCGCTGGTCGCGCTCGGCACCCTCTTCACGCCGGCGGTGCCATCGCCCACCGGATCGTCCGGGTGATCGCGGTCCCGGCGCGGTGGACCACGAGCCCCTCGACACGAGGCAGCCACGGGAGGGACAGGGGTTCCCGGGCCCACTTCGGCAGCAGGGAGACGGCCGCCCCGGCGATCGCTGCGTAAGGCGGCCTGGCCAGCGGAGGCAAAGGTGGCCTCAGCAGGATGAAGCGCGCCGCCTCGAGCGCCTCGGGGGTGGCCGTCAGCTCGGGCCGGTACTCCTCCAGCTGGGCCCGGAGCTCGGCCTCGCTCCTCGGCGGGTCCACCGCACCCAGTGCCTCGGCGACCCGGGCGGTCTCGGCGACGTACCGGTCCCGACCCGCTGCATCGAGCGGCCTGAGCCCGAACCGCTGATGTGCGCTGAGGAAGCTGTCGATCTCCGCGATGTGCACCCACCGCAGCAGGTGGGGGTCGGAGGCCGAGTAGGGACGGCCGTCCGGCGCCGTACCCGTCACCGTCCTGTGCACCGCACGGATCCGGCGGACCATGGCGTCCGCGTCGTCGGCCGGCCCGAACGTCGTGACGGCCAGGAAGTGGCTGGTGCGCTGGAGCCTCCCCCACGGGTCGCCCTTGTAGCCCGAGTGCGCGGCGACGCCGGCCATCGCGAGCGGGTGCAGGGACTGGAGCAGCAGGGCGCGCACGCCGCCGACGAACATCGAGGCGTCGCCGTGCACCTGCCGGATCGCCGCACCCTCGGGGAACCAGCGCGGACCCGGGGTGCCGTGGATGCGCTCACGCCGAGCAGGCCCCTCGGGTCCCGCGACACGGGCGAAGAGCCGCTGGCCGAGCCGGCTGCGGACCTCGTGGACCACGGGTGTCGTCACGTCTTCGAGTATGGCCGGGCGCTGGTAGCCGAGCTGGTGGGTCAGGTGCTGGCCGAACCCGCAGCGCGAGGTGCGTTCCAGCCGCGCCACACCGCGACCAGCCGCCAGGTCGTGCAGAGGAAGGCGGCCGGGATGGCGTACGTCCACGTGGCGAGCCCGGTGGAGGCCCCGACCACGGCGACCGACGCCCCCACGAGCGCAGGCGTGGCGTAGAGCTCACTGCGGAGCACCACCGGGACCCGGCCGGCGAGGACATCACGGACCACGCCGCCGCCCACCGCGGTGAGGACGCCCATCAGGGCCGAGGGGACCGGTCCGAGCCCGTAGTCGAGAGACTTGAGCGCCCCAGCGACGCAGAACAGGCCGAGTCCTGCTGCGTCGAAGAACGTGACGAGCCGCTCCATCCGGCCGAGAGCAGGATGGAACCAGAACGTCACCAGACCGGCCACGACCGGAACGACCAGGTAGCGCCAGTCCGCCAGCGCGGCCGGGGGTACGGCGCCGATCAGGACGTCGCGGGTGAACCCGCCGCCGAGGCCGGTCGCGGCGGCGAGCACCAGGACGCCGAACACGTCGAGGGCCTTGCGCACTCCCACGAGGCCGCCGGAGATCGCGAAGACGAAGATGCCGACCAGATCCAGTGCGACAAGCAGCCCGGAGGTCTCGACGGAGGATTGCACGCGCCGAGGTTAGCGACCCGCGCGCCAACTGCGCCTCGGCGCGGGTGCGCTGAAGTAGGCTCGGGCGGACACCACGACAGATCAGGAGCAGGCCACGATGCAGGACCTCACACTCGTGGGGCTGACCGAGGACAAGTCGAAGCTGGTCCTCGTCAGCGACTCGGGTGAGAAGTACACCCTGCCTGCGGACGCCAAGCTCCGGGCCGCCCTCCGCGGTGACCATGCCCGACCCGGCCAGTTGGAGACGAAGATGGACAGCGCACTGCGGCCCCGCGACATCCAGGCGAGGATCCGTGCCGGGGAGAGCCCCGAGAACGTCGCCGAGGCAGCGCAGACGTCGGTCGACCGGATCATGGGGTACGCCACCCCGGTCCTCGCCGAGCGCGCGCACATCGCCGACCGTGCGCAGCGGGCTTCGGTCCGCCGCAGGAGCGGCGATGGTCCGGGCCGCACCCTCGACGAGGCGGTGTCCGAGCTGCTGCGGGCCAAGAACGTCGACCCCGAGACGGTGGAGTGGGACTCCTGGCGCCGCGAGGACGGCCGTTGGACGGTCGTCGCGGACTTCAAGCTGGCCGACCGGGTCCGGCACGCGGAGTTCACCTTCGACGTGCAGGGTCGCTACGTCGTCGCGGAGAACGACGAGTCCCGGCTTCTCGTGGGCGAGCCCACCCTGCGCAAGCCACAGCAGCCGCAGGCGGCGCCCGCCCGCAGGCTCTCGGCCGTCGGCGCCGAGGAGCAGCTGCCCCTGGGCGACGACGCCATCGAGATGGTGACCGGCCCGGACCAGGACGCGCTGCCCGGCGCCGACGAGAGCACCGTGGACCTCACCCAGACCGCGCGAGAGATCCGCGGGGGTACGACGGGCAGGGTGGGCGAGCTGGGCGCGGCCGGTGACGCCGACTGGATGGCCACCCAGGCCACGGACCGGCTCCGGGGACGAGCCCAGGGACGACCGGAGGCCCAGGAGCGGGCTCAGGAACCAGCCCCTCGGCAGGCTCCCGAGACGGGACCGGCCGACCCGGGCGAGGACGCGGAGACCGGCGAGGCGGCCCCCGAGGCGTCCCAACCGGCGGAGAGCCAGGAGACCAAGGAGCCTGACGAGCCCGCTCCCAAGAAGGCCGGGCGCAAGGGCCGTCGGGCCTCCGTGCCGAGCTGGGACGAGATCATGTTCGGCGGGGGGCGCTCGGAGTAGGCAGGACCGCTAGGCTGCCGGGCATCCCTCGACCCCACACACGCAGCGGACGGCACGCATGACCTACTTCGTCACAGGCGCCACCGGCTTCATCGGACGCCACCTTGTCCGGGAGCTTCTCGACAACCGGGAGGGCGAGATCTTCGTCCTGGTCCGGCCGAGCTCGCGGCCTCGCCTGGAGGCGATGATCCGCAGCTGGGAGGCCGCCGACCGGGTCACCGTGGTGTCCGGCGACCTCGGCAACCCGCTGCTCGGCGTGGACGACAAGTGGATCGAGTCGCACCGAGGGGGGATCGACCACTTCTTCCACGTCGCCGCGCTCTACGACATGACGGCGTCGGACGAGCTCAACGAGGCACTCAACGTCGGCGGCACCCGCGCGGCGCTCGAGCTCGCCGGTGCCCTCGACGCCGGGATCTTCCACCACGTCTCCTCCGTCGCCGTGGCGGGCGACTACCAGGGGGTCTTCGAGGAGAAGATGTTCGACGAGGGTCAGGGGCTCCCTTCCTCGTACCACCGCACGAAGTTCGCGTCCGAACGGCTCGTGCGTGAGGAGTGCGAGGTCCCGTGGCGGGTGTACCGCCCGGCGATCGTCGTAGGCCACTCCGAGACCGGGGTCATGGACAAGCTCGACGGGCCCTACTACTTCTTCCCGCTCCTCAAGCGGCTCCGGGACACCCTCCCCCAGTGGCTGCCCGTGCTCGGCGTCGACCTCGGTGACACCAACGTCGTCCCGGTCGACTACGTCGCATCGGCGATGGACCACATCGCACATCAGCCTGGCCTCGACGGGCAGGCCTTCCACCTCGTGAACCCCGAGCCGCAGCCGACCGTGGAGGTGGTCAACGCCCTGGCCGCGGCGGCGAAGGCTCCGCAGTTCGTGGTGGCCCTTGACCGGAGGCTGACCGGCCTTCTCCCCACGAGCCTGCTGCCCCGGGCGCTCCAGCTCGGCCCGGTGCAGCTCGCGCTCCGCGAGACCATCGGGCGGCTCGGGATCCCGCCGGAGGTGCTCGGCCACGTGTCCTTCCCGAGCCATTTCGGCTCCCGCCGTACCCTCAGGGCTCTTCGCGGCTCCGGCATCGACTGCCCCGACCTCGACAGCTACGCACCGATCCTGTGGAGCTACTGGGAGGACCACCTCGACGAGGACACCGCGCGGGACACCACGCTCCGCAAGGCCCTGGGCGGCAAGACCGTGGTGATCACGGGCGCGTCCTCGGGCATCGGCAGGTCGACCGCTCTCAAGGTCGCCCAGGCAGGCGGGGTCCCGATCCTCGTGGCGCGCGGCAAGGACAAGCTCGAGGACACAAGGGCCGAGATCGAGCGCGCGGGCGGCGTCGCCCACGTCTACCCCTGCGACCTCTCCGACATGGAGGCGATCGACACCCTGTGCCAGCAGCTGTGCGACGAGCACGACACCATCGACTTCGTCGTGAACAACGCAGGGCGCTCGATCCGACGGTCCCTGGCGCTGAGCCACGACCGGTTCCACGACTTCGAGCGGACGATGACGCTCAACTACTTCGGCGCGATCCGGCTGGTGATGGGCGTCGTGGACAAGATGCGCGAGCAGGGTGGCGGCCACATCGTCAACGTCAGCTCGATCGGGGTGCAGACCAACCCGCCGCGCTTCAGCGCCTACGTCGCGTCCAAGGCGGCGCTCGACTCGTGGAGCAACGTGGTCAGCTCCGAGGTGTTCGGCGACGGGATCAGCTTCACGACGATCCACATGCCGCTGGTCAAGACGCCGATGATCGCGCCGACCAAGATCTACGACAAGTTCCCGACGATCACGCCCGCCCAGGCGGCCGACATGGTCCTCCGTGCGCTCGTGGAGCGGCCGCACGAGGTCAACACCGCGCTGGGCACCCTGGGCGCGGTCGCGCACAACCTCGCGCCGAAGACGACGTTCCGCGTGCTCCACATGGCCTACCAGGTGTTCCCGGACTCGGCAGCAGCGCGGGGAGACGACGAGGACACCGGTCCGACCTCGGAGCAGATGTTCCTCGCCCGCCTGCTCAAGGGCGTGCACTGGTAGGACCTGCAGGCTGCGGATCGGGGCCGTGGGTCGGTACCCCTGATCCGACCGACCCACGGCCTCGTCATCTACAACGAGGCCAGTCGGGTCGGGTCACGCCGGTCCGTACCCGTCACGCTCCGGTGGCCACCGGGCGCGTTCCGTCGTGGACCCACTCGCTCCAGGAGCCGGGGTACATCGCTGCTTCGAGGCCGAGGGCCTCCAGGGCGAGCACGTCGTGTGCGGCCGTCACGCCCGAGCCGCAGTAGACCCCGACCTCACGGCCGGGCCGGACTCCGGCGTGCTCATAGATCGCAGTCAGCGCCCGCGCACTCCTGAACCTGCCGCCGGGCGTCTCGAGGTTCTCCGCGGTCGGCACGTTTACGGCTCCGGGGATGTGGCCCGCGACCGGGTCGATCGGCTCGGTCTCCCCGCGGAAGCGTTCGGGCGCGCGCGCGTCGACCAGCGCGCCCTCCTTCGCGACCCTGGCGGCCCCCTCGGCGTCCAGGACGGGCATCGCGCCGGGGCGGGCAACGAAGTCGCCCGGCTCCACCTCGGTCCGCCCCTCCTCGGACTTCCCGATCTCGGCGAGCCAGGCCTGCCAGCCGCCGTCGAGCACCTTGACGTTGCGGTGGCCGTGGTAGCGCAGCAGCCACCAGCACCTCGCCGCAGCCGAGGTCCCCGCCATGGCGTCGTACACGACCACGGGCACGCCCGCGCTCACGCCGCAGCGACGCATCGCGGCCTCGAAGCGACCCACCTCGGGCAACGGGTGGCGCCCGCGCGCACCGGCCGGGTCGGCGAGGTCGGTGTCCAGGTCGACGTACGACGCTCCCGGGATGTGTCCACGCAGGAACTCGCCGTATCCCGGAGGCCCGCCGAGCCGGAAGCGTGCGTCGAGCAGCACCACCGGCTGCTCCAGGTCGGCGAGCCGGCGCGGCGTGATCAACGGGGAATGCGGCACGGGGGTCTGGGCCTCTCTCAGTCGAACGGGAGCGGGTCGGGAACCATGGAGACCGCCTTGGCGCGGGCCGCGGTGAGCTTGCGGCGGTGGTGCTGGCGGCAGAGCACCTCGTAGCCGACGACCGGACCGTCCTCCCGCTGCGGTTCGTCACCGGCCTCGGTGTCGCCGACGACGATCTGCTCGCCCTCGGTCACCATGACGCCGTCGGTCGTGCGGGCGTTGTGGGTCGCCCGCTTCCCGCACCAGCACAACGCCTCGACCTGGAGCACGTGCATCCGGTCGGCCAGCTCCACCAGCCGCGCCGACCCGGGGAAGAGCTGCGACCGGAAGTCGGTGAGGATGCCGAAGGCGAAAACGTCGATCTGCAGCTCGTCGACGATCCTGGCGAGCTGCTCGATCTGCAGCGGCGTGTAGAACTGCGCCTCGTCACAGATCAGGTAGTCGATGCGGGCGCCGTGGGTCAGCGAGTGCACGACGTAGTTCCAGAAGTCGAAGTCGGCCTCGACCTCGAGCGCCTCGTGGGTCAGGCCCAGACGGCTCGACAGCGTGGCCTCGCCGGCCCGGTCGCGTGTGGTGAAGATCCGTCCTGACCGACCGCGGGCGTCGTGGTTGTGGTTGGTCTGGAGGGCGAGCGTGGACTTACCGGAGTCCATCGTGCCCGTGAAGAATTGGAGTTCAGCCACGGGCGAGCATCATGCCATGTCAGGCAACGAGAATCGGGATCAGCATCTCCGCCGATGTCAGCGAGCCGTGCAGACCCACCAGCTTCGTCTCGATGGGGAAGGCCGACCGGCTCAGCACCGCGTAGTCATCACGGCAGGCGACCAGCACGTCGCCGATCCGGGGGCGTACGTCGGAGGACAGCTCGCCGAACCAGCCGCAGGCGAGCGCTTGCTCGCGTGTGAGCACCTCCGCCCGCTCGCCGAGCACCTCGCGCCAGGTCGCGGCGACGTCCTCCACGGCACCGCCACGGCAGTACAGCTGCCGGAACCGCGCCTCCCCTCCGAACAGCGCGACGCCCTCACGAAGCTCGTCGTGGTCGTCGACGTCGATGCGTCGGTCTGTGGGTGAGTCCACCATGCCGTGGTCGGCCACGACGACGATGCGTACGTCGGAGGGCAGCGAGTCGCGCAGGTGCTCGGCGGCAGCGTCGATCATCGAGAGCTCCTGCTCCCATTGCAGGGAGCGCACCCCGTAGGCGTGTCCCGTCCAGTCGAGGTCACCGTCGTACATGTAGGTCAGGGACGGAGAGCCGGCCGATGCAGCCACCACGGCGGCGAGCCGCTCTCCCACCTTGTCGGCGCCGACGAACTCCGCGCCGCGGCTGCCGGCGACGGTCAGGCCCGAGTCGGCGAAGCTCCGCTTGTTGACGACCGTGGTGTGCACGCCGGCCGAGGCCAGGCGCGCGAAACCTGTCGTGTGCGGCTGCCAGTCGCGCGGGTCGACGTCCGCGTCCCACAGCAGAGCGTTGAGCAGCCGGTCGCTTCCGGGGATCCGCGAGGTGTACCCGACGACCCCGTGCGTGCCGGGAGTCAGCGCCGTCCCGAGCGAGGTGAGGCTGGTCGCCGTCGTCGACGGCACACCGGCGGTCGCCGGGGCCTGCACGTCGAGCAGCGAGTGCATGAACGGTGCCTCTTCCGGGTGGTCGCGCAGCAGCTCGTACCCGAGGCCGTCGACGAGGAAGACCACGTAGCGCTGCGCCTCCGGCAGCACGAGCGAGGTCTCACCGAGCCCCGCGTGGACCCCCATCGCCGCGGCCACAGCCGGAAGGACATCACCGAGCGACCGGTCGTGGTAGGCCGGTGCGACGAACTCCGTGCTCATCAGGCCCGCGAGGTGCCGGCCGTGGCCGCCGAGAGCGCCTCGGCGAAGGCGAGCACGTGGCCTACGGCTTCCGTGCCGTCGGCGGCCGAGCTGACCCGGATGGAGAAGTCGTCGGAGGCGACCACCCCGGTGTACCCGTGGTCGGCGTCGCAGTTGGGGTCGCTGCATCCGGCGGGCTCGAGGTCCAGGCGGCCGATCCCGCCCCACCCGATCGTGAGCACGACCTCGTTGGCGCCCGGCGGTGGCACCGGTTTGCCGACGTACGACGCGGGGTTGGCGACCATCCGGTTCACGACGACCGAACGGACCGTCGAGAGCATGACCGCCTCGGTGGAGGTCGAGGTGTACGGCGCCGGCAGCAGGTCGTCGGGCTCGTGCTCGTCGGTGTGGGCCACGATCAGCCGGGTCGGTGTGAGCACCACGACGGTGACGTGGCGGCGCACCTCGTCACGGTCGATCGTCGGCTCGTGGTGGACGAGATAGGAGACCACGCGCTCACCCGCCACGGCGGCGTTCACCGAGTCGGCCACGACGTCCGGGTAGTACCCGGAGTTCTCGATGGCGGCGCGCAGGTCTACGTAGCGGTCAGGCATGTCACTCAGTCTTTCATGCGGCTGCCGCGTTTCACCCGACTGTCGCATCTCAGGCGGCAAGGACGACCTCTGGCTCGAGCCCGTCCTGTGCGCGGGTCAGGTGCCGCCTCAGGTTGAGGAACAGCAGTGCCGCGACCGCCGTACCGCCGACGGTGAACCCGACCCACACGTGGGCGAGGTCGTTGCCGATCAGCATTCCGCTCAGCGCCGGACCGATGATCATCGCCACCGTCCAGGTCATGCCCTGCAGCGCGTTGTACCGGCCGCGCACCTCCTCGAGGGCCAGGTCGTTGACGATCGCCGGCGCCAGCGGCGCCCACAGCGTCTCTCCAAGACCGAACATCCCGAGACCGACCACGACCAGCATGACCGCCACCCAGCCGTCGACCGCGTCGGAGGAGGCGATGACTGCCCACGACGCCGACCACACCAGGGCGCAGAGCGCGAGCATCGACGTACGACGACGGCCCTTGATCAGACGGAGCGTGAGCAGCTGGCCGACCACGATTGCCGCGGTGTTCGCTCCGAACGCCCATCCGAGGGCGCGTGCCGGGATCTCGGCGACGTCGACGGCGTAGGCGGCGAAGCCGGCCTCGAACTGCGCGTAGCCGAAGGTGATGACCAGCACCGAGATCGCGGTGACACGCAACAGCGTCCGGTCGCGTAGCACCACGCCCCAACCCGGCTGCGGCCCGACCACCTTCTCGGCGGTCTCCCGGCTCATCGCGCCGGTGCCACGGGGCAGGCTCGCGATCACGACGATGTACGCCACGTACGAGAGCGCGTCGAGGTAGTAGAGCTGTTCGAACGACGCCGGGTCACCGACGTGGATCAGCATCGCGCTGACGACGCCACCGATGCCCATGCCGGCGTTGAGCAGCATGAACTGGAAGCCGTAGACCTTCTCGCGCGAGCCCTCCGGCACGAGCCGGGTGAGCATCGCCGTGGCCGCGGGATAGAGCCCGACCGTGCCGAGCGTGATGAACGATGCGACCGCGAACGCGTGGAGCGTGTTCTGGACGAACGCGAGAGAGGCCACCCCGACGGCCTCGGCGGTGAGCCCCACGAGCATGACGGGACGCGGCCCGAAACGATCGATCAGCGTGCCACCGAGTGGCGAACCGAGGAAGCCGACCAGGCCCATCCACGCGAAGAGCAACCCGACTGTCGAAGTCGGGATGCCACGCACCTCTGAGAGGTACACGTAGAGGAACGGCATCGTCAGACCGCTACCGAGCGCCGAGAACGCGATGCCGACGAACAGCCGCTTCACCAGCGGGTCGAGACCGGTCGGCACGACGTCGGGTTCAGCGGTGAAGTCAGAGGCAGTGGTCACAGCCGGAAATTCTGGGGTAAGAGGCACTTGCCGCGCCAACGAATTACTACATTCACCGGGTGATGCCGGACACTCTGCTGTCCCGGTCCCGAGCCGCTGGCCCCGGGCACCAACGCGAGCCACTTTTCGTCCACAGTTGCTGGGCGCGCACGCTCCTCCACATGTTTCGAACAGGTGTTCGAATCGGGGTTGCGGTTCACTAGGTTGGTGCTGTGAGTACGACGGAGCAGCGCACCCCGGACACGGCGGCCGACCCGGCCGGCGTGACGGGGTGGGCGGTGCCCGGCGTCGGCCCCAGCCGTCCGCGCCGTCGGAGGTCTCGGCGGCGGAGTCCGACCGCACCGACCGCGACTCCCGAGGACCTCGCGGCGGAGCTCGCCGACGCCGGCGCCGGTGCGGTGGTGGTGGTGCCGCGCATCCGATCGTGACCGCGATGCTGACCTGCCTGGAGGCCCTGCAGTCGGTCCGCACGGTGTCCGCGGGGACGCTGACCGCGACCGAGATCCGGCTGATGCTGCTCGCGGTCCTGCAGGTCACCGCCGCGGTGTTCGCGCTCCGGCTCAGGCTGCTGGTCGCCGGCCAGGCGCAGCGGGTCGCGGACCTGACCGGCGCCACCTCCACCGCAGCGTTCTTCGCGCACCTGACCCAGACCCGCCGCGCCGACGCGAACGCCCAGGTCCGGCTCGCCGAGGACCTGGACCGCCGGTTCCCGCTGCTCGCCGACGCCCTGGCCCGCGGCCTGGTCTCCCCCGAGCACGTCCAGGTCGCGGTCGCCGCACTCCGGAAGCTGCCGAAGACCGTCACCGCCGAGCAGCTCGACACAGTGCCAGCGGTTCCTGGTCGACGCCGCCGCAGCAGTGGGACCCCGCCGACGCTCAGGCAGCTCGGCCGGAAGCTGTGGCAGGTGATCGACCCCGACGGCGCGGACCGCCGCGACGGCGAGGCGCTCGAGGACGAGGAGGAGCTCGCCAAGGCGAAGGCCTACTTCCGGTCCTGGCGCAACGGCGACGGCACCACCGGGTTCCGCGGCAAGCTCCCCGACCTGCACGCCGACATCCTGCTCAAGGCGATCCAGGCCCTGGCCGCACCCCGGCGCCGGAAGAACCCGAACATCCGCACCGGCCAACCCGACGACATCCGCCACCCCGACCCGGACCGGACCCGGACCCGGACGACCCACCGCGCGGCGACCCGGACAGCAGCGACGCCCCGGGACGCGACCGGCGGAGTGCCGGCAGACGCGCCGGGCGAGCGCCGACGCGACCCCGGCGCAGGCAGCCGAACCGGAGGCAGCGACCCGGACGCGGCGAGCCCGGACGGATGCCCGCAGCCCGGACCAGGCAGCCCGGACCAGGCAGCCGCCCGGGCGCGGCAGCCCGACCGGCGACCCCGCGGACGGGTCACCCGGCGACACCGGACGACGGTCACCCGAGCCGCCGCCGGAGGAACCCGACGTGCCCGTACCCGGTCCGGCTCGGGCACGCGCTGATGGACCTGCTCGAACGCCTCCCCGCCGACCAGCTGCCCTACGCCAGCGGCATCGCCGCCACCATCGTGGTCACCATGACCCTCGACCAGCTCCGCACCGGCCTCGGCGTGGCCACCCTGGACACCGGCACCGAGATCTCCGCCGGCCAGGCCCGCCGGCTCGCCTGCGACGCCGGCCTCATCCCGACTCGTCCTCGACGGCGACTCCCAACCCCTCGACGTCGGCCAGGAACAACGCTTCCACACCAAGTACCAACGCCTCGCCTCCGCCACCGTGCACCCCACCTGCGTGATCGACGGCTGCCACCGGCCCGCCACCCAGTGCCACTTCCACCACCCGCACCAGTTCGCCCAGGGCGGCCCGACCAGCGTGCAAGAACAGCGCACCCCTGTGCCCCTACCACCACGGCCTGGCCCACTCCAGCCACTGGCAGTTCACCTGGGACGGCCACACAGGCCGACTCACCCGCATCCCCCGCACCTGAGGACATCCCCCGCACCTGAGGGGCCGGCAGGGGAACCTAGCCGTGCATCGTGTCGCCAGCCTGGGCGCTCAACCGCCGTACGAACCAGTCCGAGCGGGCGTCCGAGACGGGCTCCACCCGGCCGCGCGCATCCAGCACGGTTGCTCCCTTCGCACCGACGAGCACGAGGTTGAGCTCGAGCGTGCGCACCTGCGGAAGGTCGTTCTTCAGCTGGGCGATCCGCAGCAGCAGGTGCTCGATCGCCTCGACGTCGACGAGTTCACCGCCGCGGTAGCCGAAGAGCATCGGGGCTGCCTTGATCTCCCGGACCATCTCCGCAGCCTCCCCGCTGTGCATCGGCGGGATCCGGTACGCGCGGTCCCCGAGCAGCTCCGTCGCGGGGCCCGAGATGCCGAACGACACCACCGGTCCGAAGAGCGGGTCCTCCACGCCGCCGATCCCCACCGGCACGCCGGGTGCACCCACGCGCTGCACGATGAAGCCGGCCACGTCGGGCTCATCGATGATCTCGTGCATGGTCTTCCACGCGTCGCGCATCTCGGCTTCGGTGTCGATGTTGCGCCATACGTGGGCCATGTCAGGACGCTGCCGGAGATGCTCGGCGGTCGCCTTGAGCACCACGTCCCAGCCGAGCTTCTCTCCTGCTGCGACCGCAGCGTCCTCGGTGCTGACCGGGATGCGGTCCCACAGGTCCACGCCGTAGGCGTCGAGCAGCTCGCGCAGCTCCGCGTAGGTCAGGTCGCGTCCCTCGTGCGAGTCGATCAGAGCCTGGTTGACCAGGCGGCGGGCGGAGGCCACGTCGACGGCCTCGACGGGAACGACGTCCCCCTCGGGCTTGGCGAGCCATGTCGCGTACTCGACGACGCGGGCGAGAGCCCGCACGGCCGCCTCGACGGCGGAGTAGGACGGAACCGAGCCGCGCCCCGCGGTACTGCCCGCCACGTCGGGGACACGCAGCAGCTCGGGGATCCCCTCGCTCGCGAGGAACGTGCACACCAGCGGCTTCTCGGACTGCTCGCCCACGGCCGCGAGCACGTTGGCCACCTCGACGCCGGACGTGTTGAGGGGCGGGATGAACACCGCCACCACGGAGTCCACCTCCGGGTCGTCGACCGCGCTGTCGAGAGCCTCCTCGAAGTCCTCCGCCAGCGCCTCGGGACCGAGCGCCACCGACTTGCAGACCTCGAGCCCCTCGGCCGCGGCCGCGTCGGCGGCGAGAAGGCCGAGCGCGTCGGAGTTGCCCACGATGGCCACGCGCCGTCCCTTCGGCAGCGGCTGGTGCGCGACGAGCTGCGCGACGTCGAACATCTCGTCGAGGTTGCCGACCTGGATCACACCGGCCTGCCGGAACATCGCGTCGACGGCCGCCTGGGGCGCGACGATCGAGCGGACGGCGTGGCCCATCGGCACGCCCTGGGTGGTGCGGCCGGACCGGACGGCGATGACCGGCTTGCGGCGGGAGACCCGGCGTGCGACCCGGCTGAACTTGCGCGGGTTCCCGATCGACTCGAGGTAGAGCAGCACCACCTCGGTGGCCGAGTCCTCCTCCCAGTACTGCAGCAGGTCGTTGCCGGAGACGTCGGCGCGGTTGCCGGCGCTGACGAACGTGGAGAGGCCGAGCCCGCGGCGAGCGACCTTCTCGAGGATCGCCACGCCGAGCGCGCCTGACTGCGAGAAGAAGCCGACCCGGCCCCGCGGCGGCATCACCGTCGAGAGAGAGGCGTTGAGCGACACCTCGCTGGAGGTGTTGATGATGCCGAGACAGTTGGGACCGATCAGCCTCAGTCCGTAGCTCCGCGCAAGGCCGACGAGGCGCCGCTGCCGTTGCCGCCCCTCCTCACCGGTCTCGGCGAACCCCGCGGAGATCACGATCATCCCGTGGACGCCCTTGGCGGCACAGTCGAGGACGACGTCCTGCACGGCGTCAGCGGGGACCGCGACGATCGCCACGTCGACCTGGTCCGGGATGTCGGCGACGCTCTTGTAGGCCGGCATTCCCGAGACGGCTTCGGCGGCAGGATTCACGACGTAGACCCGGCCCGTGTAGTCGCCGAGGACCAGGTTGTGGACCAGCGTCTGTCCCACGGTGTCATGCCGGCGGGACGCGCCGATGATCGCGACACTGCGGGCGTCGAAGAAGCGTTGGATGGAGGCCGCCTCGGCACGGTGCTCCCGGGAGAGCATCACGCCGATCGAGGTGTCCGTGGAGTCGATGGGGAACTCGAAGCGCATCACCCCCTCCTCGAAGCCCCCGGCGACCTGGTAGCCGGCCTCGCGGAAGATCTGGATCATCCGCTGGTTCTCGGGAAGCACCTCGGCGACGAACTTCTTCACCCCGCGCTCGCGACCGGCCTGGGCCAGGTGCTCGAGCAGCAGCTGGGCGATGCCACGGCCCTGGTGGGCGTCCTGGACCAGGAAGGCGACCTCTGCCTCGTCGCCGCGACCATCGGGTCCGGTGATCCGGTCGAACCGGCCCACGGCGATGATCTTCTCCGCGACGGTGAGCACGAACGCGACCCGGTCGGTGTAGTCGACGTGTGTGAAGCGCTTCACGTCCCGGTCGGAGAGCGTCGGCATCGGGGCGAAGAACCGGAGGTACTTCGACTCGGCGGAGACCTGTGCGTAGAACTCGACCAGCCGCTCCTCGTCATCGCCCCTGATCGGGCGGAGGTGGGCCGTGTGCCCATCACGCAGGAGGACGTCGGCCTCCCAGTGACGTGGGTAGGCGGGCGCTGTCGCCGGAGCCGTTTCTGAGGCGCTCACGCAGACAAACTAGCGCCTCCGGAACAAGTGAGGGCGTGCCCCTGCGCGGAGTCGCTGCCCTCACGGGAGAGAATGGCGCAATGGCAAAGCGGACAAAGCCTGAACTGCCCTCTGACGACTTCGAGGAGCACATCGTCGACATCGACGTCGGCGACGAGATGAGGGGCAGCTTCCTCGAGTACGCCTACTCGGTGATCTACAGCCGTGCCCTGCCCGACGCCCGGGACGGTCTCAAGCCTGTCCAGCGCCGGATCCTCTACACGATGGGCGAGATGAACCTCCGGCCCGACCGGGGTCACGTGAAGAGTGCCCGTGTCGTGGGTGAGGTCATGGGTCGGCTTCACCCGCACGGTGACGGCGCCATCTACGACGCGCTGGTCCGCATGGTCCAGCCCTGGTCGCTGCGGGTGCCGCTCGTCGACGGCCACGGAAACTTCGGCTCCCCCGACAACGGTCCGGCCGCGATGCGTTACACCGAGTGCCGCATGGCACCGCCGGCCATGCCGATGACGGTCTCCATCGACGAGGAGACCGTCGACTTCAAGCCGAACTACGACAGCCGCGAGCTCGAGCCCACGGTGCTGCCCTCGGCGATCCCGAACCTCGTCGTCAACGGCGCCTCGGGCATCGCGGTCGGCATGGCCACCAACATGGCCCCGCACAACCTCGTCGAGGTCGTGCAGGCGCTGCGCCACCTGATCTCGAACCCCGCTGCGGACCTCGACGCGCTGATGCGCTTCATCCCCGGCCCGGACCTGCCCACGGGCGGCAAGATCGTCGGGCTCGACGGCATCCGCGATGCGTACGAGACCGGCCGCGGCTCGTTCAAGATGCGTGCGACCGCCCGCGTGGAGAACGTCACCCCGCGCCGCAAGGGCCTCGTCGTGACCGAGCTGCCGTACGGCGTCGGGCCGGAGAAGGTCATCGAGCGGATCAAGACGATGGTCCAGGCCAAGAAGCTCCAGGGCATCTCCGACGTCAAGGACCTCACCGACCACAACAACGGCCTGCGCCTCGTCATCGAGGTCAAGAACGGCTTCCACCCCGAGGCCCTGCTCGAGCAGCTGTACAAGCTCACGCCGATGGAGGACAGCTTCGGCATCAACGCCGTGGCGCTCGTCGACGGGCAGCCGCGGACCCTCGGCCTCAAGCAGATGCTCGAGGTCTACCTCGGCCACCGGTACGACGTCGTGCGGAGACGGTCGACGTACCGCCGGGGCAAGGCCGCGGACGAGCTGCACCTCGTCGAGGGCCTGCTCACGGCGATCCTGGACATCGACGAGGTGATCCAGCTGATCCGCACCAGCGAGAACGCCGCTGAGGCCAAGGACCGCCTCATGCAGGTCTTCGACCTCAGCGACGTGCAGGCGACCTACATCCTGGACATGGCTCTGCGCCGTCTGACGAAGTACTCCCGCCTCGAGCTCGACAAGCGGAAGACCGAGCTCGAGCAGGCCATCGCCGAGCTCGACGCGATCCTCGCCGACGAGAAGCTGCTGCGCCAGGTCGTCTCCGACGAGCTCGCTGAGGTCGCCAAGACCTACGGCACGCCGCGGCGGACGGTCCTGCTCGAGTCCGCCGGACAGACCGTGACGTCCGCGGTGCCGCTCGAGGTCGCGGACGACCCCTGCGTGGTCTACCTGTCGTCCACCGGGCTGCTCGCCCGCACGACCGGCCTCGACGAGCCCGGCTCCGAAGGCGGTCGCAGCAAGCACGACGTGATCGTCTCCGCGGTCCGCACCACCGCCCGGGGCCAGGTCGGTGCGGTGACCAACCGGGGACGCATCGTCAAGCTCGACGTGCTCGACCTGCCCACGCTGCCCGCCACCGCCAACGCGCCACACCTCCAGGGCGGTGCGCCGGTGAGCGAGTTCCTCTCGCTGGAGGTCGACGAGCGGGTGCTCACCCTCGCCTCCTTCGACCCCGACTCCCCCGGGCTCGCACTCGGCACCCTGCAGGGCGTCGTCAAGCGGGTGACCCCGGAGTTCCTGAGCAACAAGGAGGACTGGGAGATCATCCGGCTCGCGGACAAGGACGAGGTCGTCGGCGCCGTCGAGCTGCGGACCGGCGAGGAGACCCTGTCCTTCATCACCTCCGACGCCCAGCTGCTGCACTTCTCAGCCGCCGGCGTCAGGCCACAGGGACGCGCGGGCGGCGGCATTGCCGGGGTCCGGCTCGCAGCCGGGCAGCGGGTCGTGTCGTTCACGGCGTTCAGCCCTGACGACAGCGCGGTCGTGGTGACCGTCTCCGGCTCCAGCACGGCCCTGCCTGGCACGGAAGCGGGCTCGGTGAAGGTGACTCCGTTCTCGGAGTACCCCGCCAAGGGCCGCGCGACGGGCGGCGTGCGCTGTCACCGGTTCCTCAAGGGCGAGGACAGGCTCCTGCTCGCCTGGTCGGGCACCGGGCCGGCCCAGGCGGCCGCCGCAAGCGGTGCTCCGGTCGACCTCCCCGCCGCCAACGGACGCCGCGACGGGTCGGGGGTCCCGGCGTCCCAGCCGGTCGCCGCATGTTCGTCCCCGGCTGCCGCCCTCCACCCGACTGCCGCCGTCGGCGGCGTGAAAGGCTGACCCGCATGATCCTCATGCGTCGAGCACTGACCGGGTGCGCGCTCGCTGCCGCACTGACGCTGAGCGCCTGCTCGAACGGTTCCGCGACTGACAAGAGCCCGGAGGAAGTCCTCACCGCGGCCAAGACCAACCTCGACGAGACCTCCGGCGTACACCTCAGCCTGTCGACGAAGGAGCTGCCGCCCAACGTGGACGGCATCCTGACGGCAACCGGCGTGGGCACCCACGACCCGGCGTTCAAGGGCGACCTGAAGGTGGCTGCCAGCGGCATCACCGCCGACGTGCCCGTCGTGGCCGCGCAGGGGAAGGTCTTCGCCAAGCTCCCGTTCACGACGAAGTTCGTCGACATCGACCCGGCCGCCTACTCCGCACCCGACCCGGCACGGTTGATGGACCCCGACGAGGGCCTGTCCTCGCTGCTCACTGCCGCCGAGGACGTCAAGGAAGGCAAGCAGGTGCGCAGCGGCGAGGACGTGCTCTCGAGCTACACAGGGACCGTGCCTGGTGACGTGGTGGCCGGCATCATCCCGAGCGCGTCCGAGGGAACCGACTTCGACGCGAGGTTCACCGTGGACGACAAGGACCAGCTGCGTGAGGCCGTCCTGACCGGGCCGTTCTACCCCAAGGCCGACGACGTCACCTACACGATCACCTTCGACAAGTACGGCACCGCCGAGGACATCACCGTTCCGTGAGCCCGAGCCCGCGGCTGCTCCTCGGCCTCGCTGCCGTTGCCGTCGCCTTCGCGGCCGCCGACACCTACGTCGTCGTGCTCGCTCTCCCGGACATGATGTCCGGTGTCGGGCTCGCGGTCGACGAGCTCCAGCGGGCGGCGCCGATCGTCTCGGGCTTCCTGCTCGGGTACGTCGCGATGCTGCCCCTGATCGGGCGGATCGCCGACCTCCGGGGACGGCTGCCGGTCCTGGTCGGGTCGCTGGTCGTCTTCGCGCTCGGCTCGCTGGTGACGGCTGCCTCGTACGACCTGACGAGCATGGTGGTCGGGCGGTTCCTCCAAGGGGTCGGCGGCGGCGGCCTTGTGCCCGCCACCCTCGCGCTGGTCGCGGACATCTACCCTCCCTCGCGCCGTGGCGTGCCCTTGGGTGTGGTCGGCGCGGTGCAGGAGGTCGGCAGCGTGCTCGGCCCGTTGTACGGCGCGCTGGTGCTCGCCCTGGGCGACTGGCGCACGATCTTCTGGGTGAACCTCGCGGTCGGCCTGGTGCTTGCCGCGGCCCTGGCAGCCACCCGGCGCGGCGGCGTGTCCGACCCGCTCTCCGCCGTGTCCCACGGGGTCCGACTCTCCGCCGCGTCGCCTGGCCTCCCGGCCGACGGACGTGGTCAGCGCACTCCTCGTACTCGTCGCCCTGACCCTACTGACCCTGGTCCTGCTCGAGCCGGAGCGGCTGACCACCGGCGTCACGGTCGGCCTGGCCTTCCTCCCGGTGGCGGGAGACTCGCGCTGGCTCAGCCCGCTCGCGCTCGCGCTGTACCTTGCGCTCCTGCTGCTCGTCCTACGCAGCCTGACCGCACGTCGACCGCTCCTCCCGCTGCGGAGCTGGGTCGAGGTGGCCCGACGCGCGGACCTGCTGGGTGCTGCCCTGCTCGCGATCTCCCTCGGCGGCGTGATCCTTGCCTTCGCCACGGCCGACCCGGAGGTGCAGGTCTTCTCCCCCGCCGGTCCTTGGTTCCTGGCCGTGACCGCTGCGACGGCCGTGCTGTTCTGGATCCGTAACGCGCGGGTCGACGAGCCGCTCGTGCCCCGCGGCGCCTTCGCCGCCACCGCTGCACGTGGGGCCCTGCTGGTGAGCTTCTTCGTCGGAGCCGCACTCATCGCCGCCCTGGTCGACATCCCGATCTTCGCCCGCGTCACCGCCTACCCCGACTCGCAGCTGATGGCCGCGCTCGTCCTGGTGCGGCTGCTCGTCGCACTGCCGATCGGCGCGCTCCTGGGCGGGTACCTCCTGCGGCGTCTCTCCGCCGGGCCGGTCACAGCCGTCGGGATGGCACTGGCCACGACGGCGTTCGTCTGGATGAGCACCTGGGACCTCGAGAGCCTCTCCCACCCGGTCGCGACCGGGCCGCTGGTGATGGCCGGACTCGGCTTCGGCCTGGCTGTCGCGCCGGTGAACGCCGCCCTGCTCGCCGCCACCGCCGACGCCGTGCACGGGGTGTCGAGCGCGCTCCTCGTGGTTGCCAGGATGGTGGGCATGCTCGTCGGCATCTCGGTCCTCACGACGATCGGCCTGCGCCGCTACTACAGCGTGCAGGTCGACCTCCCGACACCGGCTGAGGTGTGCGGGGCTTCCACCCGCTGCGCGGAGTACACCACCCTGCTCAAGGAGGCCGGACTCGCGCAGCTCCAGACGGTCTTCCTCGGCGCCGCCGTCTGTGCCGTCGTCGCCGGCGTCCTCGCAGCGCTGACCTTCCGCTCCCTCAGGACGGCCGGATGACGACTCAGAGCTGCAGCGACGGGTCACTCGCGGTCGACGAGCCGCTTGCCGGCACCTCGCCGTACGCCGTGGCCTGGCTGGCCCTCGAGCAGAACGGGCCCTGGGGAGCACGAGCGTTCACCAGCAGCCACCTCGACCAGAAAGTCGGACGGTTCCTGGAGGACACGGCCGGCCGCCACGACGTACGTCCCTCCCTGATCCGGCGTCCCGGTCGTCACGCGGACCCCCACACCGACCACGAGTCGCGGCAGGTGCTCGTGGCGCACACCCGCCCTGGCCGGACCTGGCTGCTCGAGGGGACCGTGCGGGACCCGGCCGAGCTCCTGGAGGCCGACTGGGCGGCGCTCCGCGCCGGGGACCGGCAAGCAGTACGACGGTCGCTCCCCACGCTGCTCCCGTCGGACCGGACGCACCTGCTCGTGTGCACGAACGCCAAGCGCGACGTGTGCTGCGCCGTGAAGGGCCGGCCCGTGGCGCTCGGCGCCGGCGCGGCGCGTCCCGGGCAGGTGTGGGAGGTGACTCACACCTCCGGGCACCGGTTCGCCCCGACGGTAGTGCTCCTTCCGGCAGGCACCCTGCACGGTCGCCTCGACGCAGGGGGCGCGATCGAGCTGCTGCGTGCCGGCGAACGCGGCGCCACCGTCCTGGAGGGCAGCCGGGGACGCTCTACCTGGCCCGCGCCCGCCCAGGCTGCCGAGATCGCGCTCCGCGAGGAGCACGGCATCCTCGGGCTCGACGCGCTCGACGTCGTGAGTCACGAGGAGACGGCCGAGGGACGCTGGGTGTCGGTGCTGAGCCACGTCGACGGCCGGTCGTGGCAGGTGGTCGTGGAGGCGCGTCAGTCGGAGCTGCTGCGCGCGGAGTCGTGCACCAAGGCGCTGAAGCCGATGTCGTGGTTCACCTCGGTGACGGAGCGGAGCGCTTCATAGTCCGCTGCGTCGGCACGGAACGGACCGGAAGCGCCCCGGTGGGCAGGACGCACCACAGGCGACGGCCGCCCGGAGTGCGCTCGACTCCCCACGAGCGGGACAGCTTGTCGAGCAGGGCCGACCGCAGGCCGCCCTCCTCGTCGATCGGCACCTCCGCCACGTCCTGGACGGTCGTCGAGTGGGTGACCGCGATCCGCAGGCGGTCCTCCGCGCACTCGACCTCGAGGCGGATCGGCGGCGACCCGTAGAGCACGGCGCACGTCGTCAGCTCCGTGGCGAGCAGCTGCGTCGCCGCCAGCGCCGCCTGCGCGTGCTCGATGCACAGGCTCTCCGTCACCAGTCTCCTCGCCAGACCCGGTGCCTCCACCGAGCGCGGCAGCTCGACCGACAACGTGTCCGTTCGAGTGCACACCCGGACAGCCTCCTCTGACGGTGCCCGTCGGGAAGGCATCGCCAGTCCAAGCGTCCGCCGACAGCCACAAAACGTCGACGGCAACGCATTTCGAATACCCAAGATTGGGGAGGCCCGGAGGTCCCGGTAACCTCCCCTCGTGAGCCACGACTTCGATGATCTCCTCGAGGCGAACCGGGCGTTCGCCGACACCTTCAACTCTCAGCGGTTTCGACGGCGTTGCGCATGCCGGCGTCGCACTGGTCACGTGCATGGACTCCCGCATCGACCCGCTCGGCATGCTCGGCCTGAGACCGGGCGACGCCAAGATCTTCCGGAACCCCGGCGGTCGGGTCACGCCGCAGGCGCTCGAGGCCCTGATCCTCGGGGTGCACCTGCTCAACGTGAACCGGATCCTCGTCGTCCCGCACACTCGCTGCGCGATGGCTTCGGCCACCGAGCACGAGCTGCAGGAGCGGATCAGCCAGTCGAGCGGCCAGGACGCCTCCTGGCAGAGCTTCGGCGTGGTGGCCGACCAGGTCGAGGCGCTCCGTGAGGACCTGGCGAAGGTGCACGCGCACCCGCTCATCCCCGACCACGTCAAGGTCGGCGGCTTCATCTACGACGTCGACACCGGACTGCTCAACCCCGTCGACTGACCGCCGGACCTCAGGCGTCGATGGCGTCGGAGTCCACCTCGTAGGCACCCTGCACGATGAACTCCTTGCGCGGGGCGACCTCCGAGCCCATCAGGAGCTCGAAGACCTGCGCGGCCGTGTCGGCGTCGTCGACGGTGATCCGTCGCAGCGTCCGGCGACGGGGGTCCATCGTCGTCTCCGCGAGCTGGTCGGCGTCCATCTCGCCGAGACCCTTGTAGCGCTGGATCGGCTCCTTCCAGCGCACGCCCTTCTTGGTCAGCTCGGCCAGCTTCCGCTGCAGCTCCGGGTCGGAGTAGGTGTAGACGTACTTGTCCATGCCCTTCTTCGGGTTGGACAGCTCGATCCGGTGCAGCGGCGGCACCGCGGAGTACACCCGCCCCTCGGTGATGAGGTCCGGCATGTACTTGAAGAACAGCGTGGCCAGCAGGCAGCGGATGTGGGCCCCGTCGGAGTCGGCGTCGGCCATGAAGATGATCCGGCCGTACCTGCGGGCGTCGATGTCGAAGGTGCGTCCGGAGCCGGCACCGACCACCTGGATGATCGAGGCACACTCGGCGTTCTTGAGCATGTCCCCGATCGAGGCCTTCTGGACGTTCAGGATCTTGCCGCGGATCGGCAGCAGCGCCTGGAACTCCGAGTTGCGCGCGAGCTTCGCGGTGCCCAGCGCGGAGTCACCCTCGACGATGAACAGCTCGCTCTTCTCCATGTCGTTGGAGCGGCAGTCGGCGAGCTTGGCGGGCAGGGCGCTCGACTCGAGGGCGCTCTTGCGTCGCTGGGTCTCCTTGTGCTGCCGGGCGGCGATACGGGTGCGGGAGGCGTTGACGACCTTCTCCATGACCAGCTTGGCCTGGGCCTTCTCTGCCCGCTTGGTGGAGGTCAGGAACTTCTTGAGCTCGGCGGCGACGACCTTGCGCACGATGGTGCGCGCCGCCGGGGTGCCGAGCACCTCCTTGGTCTGCCCCTCGAACTGTGGCTCCGCGAGCCGGACCGTCACGACAGCGGTCATCCCCTCGAGAACGTCGTCCTTGATGACGTCGAGGTCGTTGACCTTGAGCTGCTTGGTCGCGCGGAGCGTCTCGTTGAACGTCTTGGTGAGCGCCTGCTCGAAGCCGGAGACGTGGGTGCCGCCCTTCGGCGTGGAGATCACGTTGACGAACGAGCGCATCTCGGTGTCGTAACCGGTGCCCCAGCGCACGGCGACGTCGACCATCAGGTCGCGCTCGACGTCCTGGGGCGTCATGTGCCCCTTGTCGTCGAGCAGCGGAACCGTCTCGGTGAACTTGTCGTGCCCCTCGAGCCGCAGGATGTCGCTGACCGGCTCGTCGGAGGCGAGGAAGTCGCAGAACTCGGTGATCCCGCCGTCGTGGCGGAACCTCTCCTCCACCGGCTCGGCACCGCGCAGGTCGCGGATGACCAGCTCGAGCCCCGGCACGATGAACGAGGTCTGGCGTGCCCGGGTGACCAGCTCGTCGTAGGTGAAAGTGGCGTCCTTGGTGAAGATCTGCCGGTCCGGCCAGAACCGGATCCGGGTGCCGCTGACGCCCTTCTTCACGCGGCCGCCCTTGCGGGTCAGCCCGGACTGAGGAGTGAAGTCGGCGCTCGGCCCCTCTTCCGCGAAGACACCGGGCACGCCGCGCCGGAAGGACATGCCCTGTGTTGCCGGGCTGCGGTCGACGTCGACGTCGAGACGCGCGGACAGAGCGTTGACCACCGAGGCGCCGACGCCGTGCAGACCTCCGGTGGCGACGTAGGAGCCGCCGCCGAACTTGCCGCCGGCGTGGAGCTTGGTGAAGATCACCTCGACGCCGGGAAGACCGGTCTTGGGCTCCTTGTCGACGGGGATTCCCCGACCGTCGTCGTAGACCTCGACCGAGCCGTCCGCGTGCAGGGTCACCTCGATCAGCCCCGCGGCTCCTGCGAGCGCCTCGTCCACACCGTTGTCGATGATCTCCCAGACACAGTGCATGAGCCCACGTGTGTCGGTGGACCCGATGTACATGCCCGGTCGCTTGCGCACCGCCTCGAGTCCCTCGAGGACGAGAAGGTGCTGGGCGTTGTAGGCGTTGTCGATCTTGCTTCCTCCGGCGGTGCGGGCTGCCACGTCACTCCTCAACGGAAGTCCTAGTACGACGAGGAGGATCTCGTCCGGACAAATCTACCTGCGACACGCCCAAGGCCTTGAACCGCCACGCCTACCACGGTTCGGTGTCCACAGGGGTCACGATGTGGGTCACGTCACGATGCGGCAACGTAAGGTTTCGGGTTCGGCGGAAAAGGCAACCTGTACGACCAAGCCGGGTCAGACTGAAAACCGAAGAACCTGTGTGGAGGATCACCCGATCTCACTCGGAGAACCTCCCCGGAGGGGAAGCGTCCGGCGTGATTGGATGTTGAGTCAGGTGAAGACGAAGCGAGCTGCACAAGATTGGCCCCAGGTAAAGCGGGGAACATTGGACTCAGTCGCTACGTTGAGCAGGACACCATGGAAGGAAAGAGGCCTCAAGTGACCACTGCAGTTGCCCCCAGTACCCCACTGACGGCTGTGGACCGCTGCGATCGTTGCGGTGCTCAGGCCTACATGCGCGTCGAGCTTTCCGGTGGCGGCGAGCTCCTGTTCTGCGCGCACCACGCCCGCGAGCACGGCGACAAGCTCCGCGAGATCGCAGTCCACGTCCACGACGAGACCGACCGTCTCACCGATGCCCCGAGAACGGCTGCGGACAGCGAGCGCTGACCCGGCCACACCGACTTCTAGCTTCGAGGGCTCCGCACCGGCTGGTGCGGAGCCCTCGTCCGCGTATGGAAGGGTTTCCTAGGTGGACGTCGTAGAGCTGCTCGTCGGCCTGGTGATCCTGGTCGGCCTCGTGGGCATCGTGGTGCCGATCCTGCCCGGGTCGATCCTGATCCTCGGGGCGGTGCTCGTCTGGTCGGCGGACCAGGGAGCCCGCTCCGCCTGGCTCGTGTTCGCACTGGTCACGACCCTGCTGATGGTCGGCGCGATCGTGAAGTACGTCGTTCCCGGGCGCGGCCTGCGTACGGCGGGCGTACCGAACCGGACGATCCTGCTCGGCGGCCTACTCGGCATCATCGGCTTCTTCGTGGTGCCCGTCGTGGGTCTCGTCCTCGGTTTCGTCCTCGGCGTGTACCTCTCCGAGCTGCAGCGGGTGGGCCATGACCAGGCCTGGCCCTCGACCGTCGCCGCGGTGAAGGCCGCCGGGCTGTCGATCCTCGTCGAGCTCGCCGCCGCACTTGCCGCGGCGGGAGTCTGGCTCGTGGCCGCCCTCACGGTCTAGACACGTGGCCATCGTCCTCGCACTCTTCTCGGCACTGGCCTACGGACTCTCCGACTTCGTCGGCGGCCTCGTGTCCCGGCGCGTCTCGGCATGGCCGGTCGCCGTCGTGGGACAGCTGTCGGCGGTTGTCTGCACCACCGCCGCGGCGCTCCTCGCCCAGGGTTCCCCGAGGTCCCAGGACTTCCTGTGGGCCCTGCTCGCCGGTGCCGCGAGTGGTGTGGGCACCGGGTTCCTGTACCGCGGTTTCGCGTCGGGGCGGATGAGCGTCGTGGCCCCGGTCTCGGCGGTCGGAGCGGCCGTCGTACCCGTGCTCGTCGGGGCGGTTGCCGGCGAGCGGCTCTCGCTCGTGGTGTGGCTGGGCGTGGTGCTCGCCCTGCCGGGGATCTGGTTGGTCTCGAGCACCGCCGAGGAGCTGCCAGACGGGGCGACCTCGCAGCGGGCCAGCCTCGCCGAGGGCGTACTCGACGGCATCCTCGCGGGACTGGGGTTCGGTGTGCTGTTCGCAGCGCTCGGTCAGGTTCCCGAGGAGGCGGGGCTGTGGCCGCTCGCCCTCGCGCAGGCAGTCTCGCTTCCCGCGGTCATCGTCCTCGCCGCCGGGCTCGGCGCCGCCTGGCTCCCCCGACGACGCGAGACCTGGTGGGCGCTTCTCGCAGGCCCGCTGGGCGCCTCCGCAACCCTTGCCTTCCTGCTCGCGACACAGTCCGGGTTCCTCACGGTTGCCGGCGTCCTCGCCTCGCTCTACCCGGCGACCACGGTGCTGCTCGCCGCTCTCGTTCTGCACGAGAAGGTGCACAGAGCCCAGGGCGTGGGCCTCGGGCTCTGTGCACTCGCGATCGGGCTCGTCGCGGGAGGCTGAGGTCAGCCGCGCTTCACCCACGGGGTGAACTGCCTCGGCTTGCCCAGCCAGTCGACCTCGGTCCTCGCCGGCTCCCCCGCCTTGGCCGCGTGCTCGCCACCGGTCTTGACCTCGACCCGGATCGCACCCGGGTTGCCGAGGCAGGCACGGTCGATCCTGACCAGGGCGATGTCCTTGGCGTAGTCCAGCTTCATGCTGTAGGGGCAGCGCATCGGCTCGGCCTGGCGGTCCGCAGCCTTCCAACCCCGCGCCCTGACCAGGGCGTAGTCCGAGCCTTCGTAGGTCCCGCCGTGGAAGACGTACTCGGGGCCCTGCCGGCGGCGGTTCGTGTCGATGAAGACCGCGAGGCTGCTGCCGCTCCTGAAGGAGCGGACCAGGTTGCGGTGCACCACCTTCACCCGGACCTCACCGTCGTTGACGACGCGCACGCGCTCGATGTCGGCGCCGTGCGAGATGTCGCCCTTGGCGTCGGTGAAGACGGCTGTCTTGGCCACCGCTGGGCCTGCGAAGACGGCTGCGCCCACGGCGGAGAGAACTACTCCGGTGGCCAGGCCCCGGAGAGTGGTGGAGGGAAGGCTGTTCAAGGTGTCTCCTGTGCAAGTCACGAGGGCCCATGCTCCGGGCCCTCGCACGTCTCGCGGTGAGACGCTGCCTCCAAGACGCCACCCGCCGCACAGGGGTTGCACGCCGGGGGTAAAGAGTTCTCGCTTTCCTCCGGTGAGTCCGCTCACACGCCACGGCAGGTACCGAACCGGGCTGACTCGGCATAAGTGATGAGAAAGCGTCCCAGCCACAACCTCTCGAAACGCCGAAAGCTGGCTAGTTCGGTCTGGACCGAACGGCAGCCGCGTTGTTTCCACGCGCCGACCCGGGGGGCATAAGTGCTTCGAGCGTCGAGCGCTAACGGACATCGGGCCCGGGACAAGGCGTCCCGCCCTGATGCGGTTCGGCGGAATCTACGCCTGGAACCAGCGACAGCGAGCGTTCAGGCAACTACTGCAAGCAGTTCACCAAGGGGCCTCGGGGTGCTGCAGGTCTCCCTGCACGCACTCGCCGGAGGAAGACCTCGTGAACCAGCACTGGGTGAGGGAGTCCGAGTTTGTCAGCACGCCATGGCCTGTCTGCGCGCCACCGTTCCTCGGGGCGTTCTCGACAATCGGTACCCGGCCTGTCTTCTCGTCGCGGCCGGACGTCGGCGCACCATCGCCGGTCCTCAGGTTTCCGAGGACTGCCTTCGGTCGGTGGTCTGATCGCGATCTCGATCGCCTTCTGGGCAGCCGGCGCCAACGTCGCCGCGCCGTCCCAGGTCGACGCTGAGAGCGCGCATGAGCCGACGTTCTCTGCCCTACTCGCATCCGGGCGGCCCGAGACGACCGACCGGTCACCCGAGGTGCCGTTCGACCCAACGCATCGATCTGCACTAGCAGCTGGCGCCGACGCGCGATCACCCCTCAACGGAGGCTGATCCGACGAAGCCGATGAGCAGTGACACGCGTCTGCTCGCGCGAGGCGTGCCACGGATCTCACGGCAGTCGGGGAGCCGACCGGCCTTGACCGACCCGGGCCTCTCGGCGCCACGCCTCTCGCCACCGGCGATCGCCAGGGCCATCGGGGCACCGAAGAGTGACATCGACACTCGCTGGCCGATGATCGAGAAGGCGCTGCAGACGGAGGGAATCACCGATACCCCGAGTCAGATCGCTGCGGCCGCGACGGTCGTGACCGAAGTCGGTAAGGATCTTCGCCCCATCAGCGAGTACGGCGGGCGACCGTACTTCACGCGGATGTACGAAGGACGCTCGGACCTGGGCAATACGCGCCCGGGTGACGGAGCGCGCTACCACGGCCGCGGATACATCCAGCTCACCGGGCGCGCCAACTACCGGGCCTACGGCAGGAAGCTCGGTCTGCCGCTCGAGGACCGGCCAGGTCTGGCGATGCGGCCCGACGTGGGCGCTCGGATACTCGCTGAGTACTTCAAGGAGCGCGAGATCACCCACGACGCCCGCCGGGGTCGGTGGCGGTCGGTACGGTTCAAGGTCAACGGCGGGTACAACGGCTGGCCGAAGTTCCGGCGGGTGGTCACCTCGCTGCGCCACGCCTCACACAAGTAGCCGGCTGCGGCAGCGTGTGTCCGCCCACAGGACGCGGCTAGGGCCTGAGTGCTGTTCGAGGACTTCCGCCCCTGACGCACCGCGGGGGCCGCCTGCTTTGCTCGTGTCATCGGCTGGTGGATCCCACGCTAGAGGTACCGAGTTCCGCAGGCGCTCCGGCGACGCCACACTCCCGGAGCTGTGACGAAGGAATGCGGGCGAGTACGGTGCGAACGCGCCAACGCATCCGTAGGCACTCTTTGGGCACGTCCGGGCCCACGCGGCACGAACTGCTCGACCAGGAGCAGCGGCAGATACTCGTCGGCGTCTGCATCGTGGTGGCTGCCGCCACGACGGTTCCGGCCAGCTACAACTACGTGGTCGTTCCCATGCTCGAGGGGCTAGGAGCGAGCGAGACCCAGGGCTCGTTGTTGCGGCAGCTCCCCAGCATCGCCGGGTTGCTCGTCATCTTCCTCGCCGGCATCCTCGGTTACCGCTGGGGCGAGCGTCGCTTCATCATCAGGTGCGCAGCGCTCTTCACCGTTGGCAATGCCGCCGTAGCGCTCGCTCCCGGCATGGGAGTCGCCGTGGCGGGGCTCGTGCTCGAGAGCATCGGGGCTTCTGGTTTCCTCGTGGTCACGCTTGCACTGCTCAGTGCCCAGGTGTCGAACGAGGAGGCGCGGGCGTCTGCGTTCGCCACCTACGCAACAGTCGGTCCGATCATCTACCTGGCGATGCCGCTGCTGGCAGGCGTGATCCTGGATCACACCAGCTGGCGGCTCGTTGCTTGGGTCTGGGCACTCAGCGGGCTGGTCATCCTCCTGGCGTCGCGCAAGTTCCTGCCCGCAGCGGAGGAGCCGCGCGGTTCACGGGAGCTGCTCACTCCCGCCCTGGCCGGCGTGGTGCTGATGGCGTCGGTCCAGACCGTGAGCGCCGCCGATCGGGACGGGCTGCTCTCGGTGGCCACGCTGGTGCGGTTCAGCATGGCTGTCGTCGCCTTCGTCGCCCTGTCCTGGGCCTTCCGGCGTGCAGCATCTCCCTCGTTGTCATTGGCGGCACTGAGACAGGGCGGAATGTCCCTTCTCCTGGTCATCGTCATCCTTGTGTCCTTCGCAAACCTCTGGTTCTACATGACTGTCGGTCTCCAGTACCTCTACGGTCTCAATGCCACTCAGACCGCGGTGGCGATGCTGCCCGCCCAGCTGGCGGCGATCGGAGGAGCCCTGGTGACACGCAGCCTGCTTCATAAGTGGGGCATCACCACCACTGGCACGATCCTGCTCCTGGCACTCGCTGTGAGCCTGCTGCTCAGCACACTGATCACTGCCGATTCGCCGATCTGGGTTCCGATCGTGGTGATGAGCATCTACGCCGTCGCCTCTGTCGGAGCGGGAATCCCACTCACCAACGCCGTCATGAACCTGGCTCCCGAGGGGGAGGACGGCAGTGCATCCGCCTTCCGCAGCGCCGCGGGCAACATCGGCGGGGCTGTTGGCGTGATCGTGATGTCCGCCATCGTGTTCAGCACCTTCTCCGCCTCATTGACGAATGCACTCGAGAGCGAAGGACTGAAGTCCGAGCAGTCGGCCATTATCGCCGAGAGCATCCGCAGCGGCGTCACGTCCGAACAGGTGGCGGCCAACTACTCCGTACCAGTTCAGCGGGTCGAGCAGATCGCGGAAGTGCAGCGTGATGCGATGGCCGACGGCTTGCGGGCACACGGGTTCGGTGGAGCGGCAATCACCGGCGTGTGCCTGGTGATCTTCGTCTGGTCTCGCCGGCGGCAGTCAGACAACCACGTCCCCGCAGTGGCCTGACACTGACACCTTCGGTCCACACTGCCAGGGACAGTGATCGGGGCTTGTCGCGCCGCCGAGGGCGTTTGCGCGACGTCACTTCTCGTTCCGCGGCTGCATCCGTCGCCCCAGGGGGAGTTCCTCCTGGGCCGAAGGTACCGCCCTACGCGGCGTGCTCGTCAGTCGAGGTAGTCGCGGAGAACCTGCGACCGCGAGGGGTGCCGCAGCTTCGACATCGTCTTCGACTCGATCTGCCGGATCCGCTCCCGGGTCACGCCGTAGACCTTGCCGATCTCGTCGAGCGTCTTCGGCTGGCCGTCGGTGAGGCCGAACCGCATGGAGACCACGCCGGCCTCGCGCTCGGAGAGCGTGTCGAGCACCGCGTGCAGCTGCTCCTGGAGGAGCGTGAACGACACGGCGTCCGCGGGGACGATCGCCTCGGAGTCCTCGATCAGGTCGCCGAACTCGGAGTCGCCGTCCTCACCGAGCGGGGTGTGCAGCGAGATCGGCTCGCGACCGTACTTCTGGACCTCGATGACCTTCTCGGGGGTCATGTCGAGCTCCTTGGCGAGCTCCTCCGGGGTCGGCTCCCGGCCGAGGTCCTGGAGCATCTGGCGCTGCACACGAGCCAGCTTGTTGATGACCTCGACCATGTGGACGGGGATCCGGATGGTGCGGGCCTGGTCGGCCATCGCGCGCGTGATCGCCTGACGGATCCACCAGGTCGCGTAGGTCGAGAACTTGTAGCCCTTGGTGTAGTCGAACTTCTCGACCGCACGGATCAGACCCAGGTTCCCCTCCTGGATCAGGTCGAGGAAGAGCATGCCGCGGCCGGTGTAGCGCTTGGCAAGGGAGACCACGAGTCGGAGGTTCGCCTCGAGGAGGTGGTTCTTGGCGCGGCGGCCGTCCTCGGCGATCCACTCGAGCTCCTCGCGAGCCTTCTCCGAGAGCTTCCCGCCGGAGGCGAGCTTCTCCTCCGAGAACAGGCCGGCCTCGATCCGCTTGGCGAGCTCGACCTCCATCTCGGCGTTGAGCAGCGGGACCTTGCCGATCTGCTTCAGGTAGTCCTTGACCGGGTCGGCGGTCGCACCGGCGACCATGACCTGCTGGATCGGCTCGTCGGTGTCGTCCGCGGCGGAGATGACGAAGCCCTTGCTCTCGTCCTCGTCCTCCTTGAGCGTGGGGTCGTCCGCGAGGTCCTTCTCGAACTGCTCGTCCGGGACGTCAGGGAGGACCTTCTTGCCGTCCGGGCCGATGACGGCAGGCTCGGCCGCGACCTCAGCAGTCTCGTCGGCGGCGGTGCTCTTGGCCGACTTGGCAGCAGACTTCTTCGCGGTGGCCTTGGCAGCCGACTTCTTGGCCGCAGGCTTCTTCTCGGTCGGCTCGGCCGAAGCCTCTGCGTCCGTGGCGGTCTTCTTCGCGGCCGCCTTCTTGGCGGGGGCCTTCTTCGCGGTGCTCGCCTTGACCGTGGAGCGCGCGCTGGAAGCAGCGGCGACCTTGCGGGAGCTCGACTCGGCTGCGGAGAGGACGACCGTCACACCCTCCTCGCTGAGGAACCGGAGGAGAGCCTTGAGGTGCTTGCCTGAGATCTCGGCGGCCTCGCTCGTGTCACGGATCGCGTCGGAGCTGACCTGGCCGGCGGCCTTGCCCTCCTCAACGAGGGCCACGACCTGAGGGTGGGCGAGGATGTCAGCGGGGAGCTTGCGGGACGTGCTCGTCGACACGAACTACCTCTCGTCACAGTTCAGGGGCGCGGCAAGGCCCGTACACGTCAAGAGCCGCATGGCCATTGTGTCACGTCAGGGCAACAACCCAAGCCGATACCCCTGCGATGTCAGCCACGGGCCGCGGCCTTCTTCTCCTTCTTGAAGGCGCGCACCTTCTCCAGCGACGTGGCATCGACCACGTCCGCGACCGAGCGGTACGAGCCGACTTCGGCGTAGTCCCCCGCGGCATCGGCCCAGCCCTCAGGCGTGACGCCGAGCTGCTTGCCGAGCAGCGCCACGAAGATCTGCGCCTTCTGCTTGCCGAACCCGGGAAGACTCTGCAGCCTCCGCAACAGCTCCTTGCCGCTGGTCGCGTCTTCCCAAAGACGCTCCGTGTGCCCGTCGTACTCACTCACGATCTGGGCGGCCAGTGCCTGGATACGGGCCGCCATGGAACCGGGGAACCGGTGTACGGCGGGCGGGGTGCTGCACAAGGCGGCGAACGCCTCGGGGTCGGCCGCCGCGACGTCGGCCGGGTCGAGCGAGCCGAACCGGTCGAGGATCTTCGCCGGTCCTGCGAACGCCCGCTCCATCGGGAACTGCTGGTCGAGGAGCATCCCCGAGAGCAATGCGAACGGGCTGTCGGTCAGGACCTGGTCGGCGTGGGCGTCCTGTGCGATCTGAAGAGCCATGAGCTCATCCTGCCCGACCGGTCGCTGCCTGTGACCCGGCTGACCCCGACAGGTGGTCACGAACGACACGCCGAGCGTCCCCTTCGATGCGGTTCGTGACCACTCTCGGCCCGCCCGTCGTCCACGGGCCCGGATCGTGCTCCACGATCACCCGGTCAGCAGCAGGGTCCGGTGACGCATCATCCACGAGGCGCTCCGCGCTCTCCAGGTGATCGCCCAGAGCACGGGGTAACCGTCCGCCGCGACCGCCTCCTCGCTCTCGGGAGTGACCCGCGCCATGACCGCCTCGGCCCGAGCGCTGTGCACGGCCAGCTCGATCATGCGGTCGACGACCTCCCGACGCCGGCTTGCGGCGAGCTCGTAACCCTCGAGAATCGAGCGAAAGTGACTCGCCCGGGTCCGGGCGTCGGGCAGGCCCTGGAGCTCTGCCACGTCGTCGTCGTGGAGCTGGGAGTTCAGCCACGCGGTGTACGCGACCTCGGTGATCCGGTCGACCGGGCCCGCGAACTCCCAGTCGACGAACGCCTCGGGTGCCCCGCCGCGCCCGACGATGTTCCACGGAGCGGTGTCACAGTGGCCGACCACCCACTCGTCACCTGGCAGCTCTCGGAGCCAGGTCTGCTGCCAGTGCGCGTCGCCCGGCGGCGAGAAGGTCGCCGTGGCGTCGTGCAGCCGCCGAAGCAGCTCGCCGACCTTCCCCACCTGCGCGTCACTCCACGCGTGAGGATGTGGGCTGTCTCCGGGGACGTAGCCGAGAGTCATCCGCCCGTCGGCCGCACAGCCGTCGCCGACGACCTTCGGGGCACCCGAGAACCCGACCTCGTCGAGGTGCCGCAGGAGGGCGATGACGGCGGCCGACCAGGGTCCGCCCGGTTTCAGCACCACCCCGTCGGCGAGCGTCGCTCCGGAAGGACTGGCGCCGCTCCCCCAGGTCGACAACGCCCGCTCACCCGAGGGGCTGCTGCTGGTCATGCTGGGCCCTCGGTTCGAGGCATCCGTTCGAGGCGGCTGCTACTCCGCGGCCTTGACCGCAAGGACGGGACAGGGGGCGTCGAGCAGGACCCGCTGCGCGTTGCTGCCGAGGATCAGCTTCCCGACCGGCGAGCGACGACGCAGGCCGATCACGATCAGGTCCGCGCCGACCTCGGCGGCCACGTTCACGAGGTCCTCGGCCGGGTCCATGCCCCGCACGAGCTGGCGGACGTCGTGCGGGAGGCCGAAGGCCTCGAGCTCGCGCTTGACCTCCTGCAGCTGCGCCTCCGACTCGATGGCGTCGTCCCGGTCGAACTCACGGCCGCCGCGGTGGGAGTTCACGACCACCAGCCGTGAGTCTCGGAGCTTCGCCTCCTCGGCTGCGCGACGCAGCGCAGCCTTGCCCTCGGGCTTCGGCACGTACCCAACCACGATGGTCCCCATCGACCGTCCTCTCTCTCACTGCTCTTCACCCTCGGCTCGTCGCGGAGGGTCATTCGGCACGCTACCGCAGGTGTTGCCTCTGGGGCTGTGGATGCAGCACCGCGTCGCTCGCCGAAAGCAGGCACCCTGGGCCGATGACGAGTCAGGAAACGGCGGCACTCCTTCGCGCCGAGGTGGGCCGCCTTCGGTCCCATGAGTCGCGGCAACGCTTCGACACAGTCGTCCACGTCGGGTCGCTCGGTGGCGCTCCGCGCACCTGTCCGGTGCCGTCCGCGGACCCCGTGCTGGACGTCGGCACCCGGACGGACGTGGTGTCGGCGCTTCTCGAGACCGCCCCCACGGCCGAGAAGGCCGCGTGTGTCTGGCTCACCCGGGCAGGCGAGCCCGAGCTGCAGGACGAGGATCTCGCCTGGCTGTCGGCGACCCGCCAGGCGTTCGGCTCGGTCGGACGACGGCTGGACGGGTTCTGGACTGTGACGAGAAAGGGCTGGCTGGACGTGCGCTCCGGCGAGGGAAGAACGTGGAAGCGGCTGCGCCTGTGAACCTGCCGCCCGTCGTCCCCCGAACCTGCCGCCCCCGACGCGGGGTCTTGGGACCGGGCATCAGGACCAGGTGTGCACAGGTTCGTTCGAGTGCATGTTCTTGCGGTACTCGTTGAGCGTCATGCGAAGCGCATCCATGCGGTCCTCGCACTCCTCGCAGCGGCGGTGGAAGGTCTCCACGAACCACGAGGCGCCATTGCGCCCTGCCAGGCAGCGCTGCTCGATGATCCCGAGCAGCCGGTCGCGCTCGTCCTCGTCGACACCCCAGGCGTCGAGACCCGCCCGCGCCATCGGCAGCAGCCGCCGGAGGACCAGCTCCGTGGCCGGCACCTGGCCGAGCCCGGGCCAGTACAGGTTGGCTTCGATCCCCTGACGTGCCGCGACGTGGAAGTTCTCCTCGGCGGCGCTGAACGACATCTGTGACCACAACGGCCGCTCGTGCTCCGCGAGCGTCCGGACCAGCCCGAAGTAGAACGCGGCGTTGGCCATCGTGTCCGCAACCGTGGGCCCGGCGGGGAGGACACGGTTCTCGACGCGCAGGTGAGGGGTGCCGTCCACCACGTCGTAGACGGGGCGGTTCCACCGGTAGATCGTGCCGTTGTGCAGGCGCAGCTCCGACAGGGCAGGTGTACCGCCGTGCTGGAGGACCTCGACCGGGTCCTCCTTGTCGATGATCGGGAGCAGCGCCGGGAAGTAGCGGACGTTCTCCTCGAAGAGGTCGAAGATCGAGGTGATCCACCGTTCGCCGAACCAGACCCTCGGCCGGACACCCTGAGCCTTCAGCTCCTCGCTGCGGGTGTCGGTCGCCTGCTCGAACAGCGCGATCCGCGTCTCGGCCCAGAGCTCCTTGCCGAACACGAAGGGGGAGTTCGCGCCGAGCGCCAGCTGCACGCCCGCGATCGCCTGGGAGGCGTTCCAGTACGCCGGGAAGTCGTCCGGGCTGACCTGGACGTGGAACTGGGTGCTGGTGCAGGCCGCTTCCGGGACGATCGAGTCCGAGGTGGTGCGCAGCCGGTCCTCGCCGGCGATGTCGATGGCGAGGTCCTCGCCGCGGGCCGCCAGGATCTGGTCGCTGAGCAGGCGGTACCTCGGGTTCGGGCTGAGCGAGGACGGACTCATGTGACCCTCGGACAGCGTGGGCAGGATGCCGATGGTCACAAGGTGCGCCCCGGCCTTCGACGCCTTGCTCTCTGCGGCGTTGAGGCTCGACCGGATCTCCTCCTCGAACGCGCTGAAGCCGTGCTCGCTGAGCTTCCTCGGCGCCACGTTGATCTCGAGGTTGAACTGTCCGAGCTCCGTGACGAACTTCGGGTCCGCGATCGCCTCGAGCGCCTCGGTGTTCTTGAACGCCGGGTTGCCGTCGTCGTCCACGAGGTTCAGCTCGATCTCGAGACCGGTCATCGGGTCGTCGGCGTCGAACCTCGACTCTCGGAGCATCCGCGCGAACACGTCCAGGCAGCGACGGACCTTCTCGCGGTAACGCGTGCGGTCCTCGCGGGAGAACTCCTGCTGTTCGACCTCTTCACCCATGCTCGAAGCGTAGAGGGAAGTGCGGCGGTGCGGCGCGCGGAACGCGTTCTCAACCGGCGAACAGCGGGAGGTCCCCGGGAGGGATGGGCTCCCAGGACGACGGAGGAACCGCGGCGACCAGCGCCTGGCTGAGCAGGCCGGCGAGGCTGTAGTCGGGCTCGGCCTGCTGGCAGCGCTCGACGGCGCACCAGGCCAGAGCACCATCACCGGCCAGCCAGGCCGCGAACCCGAGGAGAGCCGCGGGTGCGGCGACGAGGTCCAGCGGCGTGCGTCTCACGAGGTCGCGCCACAGCTCGACGTGTGTGGCAGCGTTGGAGCGGTTCATCTCCGCCCAGGCCACGTCGCGCACCTCGATGCTCACCATCGCCACCGCCATGCGTCCGACCTCTCCCGGGTCGAGCGGCTCGCGGGAGGCAAGGAACCTGCGAACCCGGTCGCGCACCCACAGCCCCTCGGCCATCAGATGCTGCCGCGCGCCTTCGGGAGAGCTCGTGCCCATCGGGTGCCGGCTCGCGCCATGGAAGCGCCGCATCGCCTCGTCCGCCGCCTGGCCCACGGCGTCCATGTCGTCGGTGTCGGTCCCGACCAGGGAGTCGGCGAGCTCCTGCCTGTCGCGGAAGATCACATGGCCGTCGAGCACCGCCTGGGCGGTTATCGGGTGGGCTTTGAGGTCGTACGGCACGCCGTCGGAACCGCAGCAGTCCTCGGCACACTGGAGGCAGTACCAGCGCTGCCCGTCGGCGCGGATGGCACAGGCCACGTCGACCTCCTTGTCGTACAGCTCCTCTGCGAGGACGTCGACGATCTCCTGGGCGAGGAACTCGTCGGCGGAGTAGGCGACGAGCGCGACGCAGCGGGCCTGTGCCCGGGAGACGGCGAGCATCAGGCTGGTGACCGTCTCGTCGACGGCCTCGTCGTCCAAGGGAAGGTCGACCCGGGCGTGGAGGTTCCCGCCCTCCCCTGCGAGAACCGCGAGGACGAGCGACTCGTCCGGGTGGAAGCCGAGCGCGCAGGGCACGAAGGCGAGCAGGTCGGTGGGTGTCTTGATGTGCGCTGAGTTTGTGTCCATGGCGAAACGTTGGCCGAGCGTCCCGGGACAGGGCAGCGCGTGGTGTCGGCGCTGTGCAGCAGCCGCTCCTGCGACGTACCTGGGGACAGAACCTGGCCTGCCGGGTCGACCTGCGCTGTCCGTCCTGGCAGGCATGATGGGGGCGTGCGCGCCGACCCGACGATCCTCCACGTCGACCTCGACGCCTTCTTCGCCGCGGTCGAGCAGCGGGACAAGCCGTCCCTGCGCGGGAAGCCGGTCGTCGTGGGCGGGGTCGGCGGCCGTGGGGTCGTCGCGACGGCCTCGTACGAGGCCAGGGCGTACGGCGTACGGTCGGCGATGTCGACCGCGGAGGCGCGCTCCCGCTGCCCGAACGCGGCATTCCTCACGGGACGCTTCGATGCCTACCGCGAGACCAGTGCCGCGGTGATGAAGCTGCTGCGCGAGCTGTCGCCGCTCGTGGAGCCTCTCTCGCTCGACGAGGCCTTCGTCGACCTTGCCGCGGCCGGCCTCGACGACCTGTCCGTCGCAGGCGTCACCGCGGTCGCCCAGGAGCTCAAGGACGGCGTGCACGAGGTGACCGGCGGCCTCCGCGGCTCCGTGGGGGTGGCGAGCTCGAAGCTCGTCGCCAAGATCGCCAGCGACCTCGAGAAGCCCGACGGTCTCGTGGTCGTCCCGCCGGGCACCGAGCGCGACCTGCTTGCGGCCGATGAAGGTGACCGTGATCCCCGGTGTCGGTCCGGCCACGACCGAGCGGCTGCGCCGGGCCGGGGTGCACACGGTCGCGGAACTCGAGGGGCTCTCGCAGGACGAGCTGGTGCGCCTGCTCGGCCAGGCCCACGGCAGCGGCCTGTACCGCCTCGCCCGCGCTGACGACGACCGGCCGGTGGTGGCCGAGCGCGAGGCGAAGTCGGTGAGCGTCGAGGGGACCTACGACACCGACCTCGTGGACCGTCGCCTGCTCGAGGGCCTGCTGGAGAGGCAGGCGCGCCAGGTCACCGACCGGCTGCGCAAGGCCCGCCTCTCGGGTCGCACAGTCACGGTGAAGGTGCGCCTGCACGACTTCTCGACCCATACGCGCTCCACGACGCTGCCCGCGCCCACGGACGAGCCACGCGTGGTCGCGCGTCTCGCACGCTCGCTGCTGAGCGAGGTCGACACCTCCGGAGGGGTCCGGCTCCTCGGGGTCGGCGTCTCCGGGTTGGCCGACTGGATCCAGGAGGACCTGTTCGCCGAGCTCGAGCCCGAGCCGGAGCAGACCGTCGACCCCCTCGCCGACGAGGCGGTCGAGCGGGTCACCAGGGGACGTCGCTGGGCGCCGGGCATGGACGTGCTGCACGCGGAGCACGGCCCAGGCTGGGTGTGGGGGTCGGGGCGGGGACGGGTCACCGTGCGCTTCGAGACCGCAGAGACCGCGCCGGGTCCGGTGAAGACGTTCAGCACCGAGGACCCCGACCTGGTGCCACGCCCCCGTGGCCGCTACCCGGTCAGCGAGGAGGACGTCGAGCAGCTATGACTCGAACCGCACGTGCGCGCCGGGTCGCAGCTGCGCGCAGGTGCCGAGCTGGTCGGGCGCGACGACCGCGACGACCGGGTAGCCCCCGGTGGTGGGGTGGTCGTTGAGGAACACCAGCGGATGTCCCGAGGCCGGCACCTGCACGGCGCCGAGCACCAGCCCCTCGCTCGGCAGCTCGCTGCTGACGGCGCGGGGCAGGCAGGGCCCGTCGAGTCGCAGTCCGACGCGGTTCGAGTGCGCCGAGACGGTGTACGTCGACCGGGTCAGCGTGGCCAGGGCCTCCTCCGCGAACCAGTCGAGCCTCGGGCCGGGCAGGACGCGGACCCGCACGGCGTCGGGATACCGGAGTACGACGGGCACGTCCACGCCGTGCGGGGTCCCCACCGGCTCCCCCAGGGACACCTTGGCGCCCGCGACCAACCGGGGTGGCCCCAGACCCGACAGCGTGTCGGTCGAGCGCGACCCGAGCACCGGGGCGGCATCGACTCCCCCGGAGAAGGCCAGGTAGCTGCGCAGGCCGGACGCCGCGGGCCCGACCGTGAGGGTCTCGCCCGACCGCAGGGTCATGGGCTCCGCGAAGGGCCTCGGGCGCCCGTCGACGGACACCGCGGCCGGCGCCCCCGTGACCGCGACAGTGGTCGTGCCGGACACCCGCAGCACCACACCACCGAGAGTCGTCTCGAGCACCGCCGCGTCCCCGGGGTTACCGACCAACCGGTTCGCGTACTGGGCGGACGCGACATCCACCGCCCCCGACCTCGGGACACCGAGGTGCGCGAACCCACGACGTCCGAGGTCCTGCACCGTGGTGAGCGGCCCGGCGTCGAGCACGGTCAGTGAGGCGCTCACTTCGTCACCTCCACGAAGCGAAGGCGCGTGCCGGGTGCGAGCGTGGCGGGCTGGTGACGGGTCTCGTCCCAGAGCTTCAGGTCGGTGTGCCCGACGATCCGCCATCCTCCCGGGGAGGCGGTCGGGTAGACGCCGGTGAACACGTCGGCCAGGCCCACGGACCCTGCCGGGACGCGTGTGCGCGGCACGTCGAGCCTTGGCACCGGCCGTGACAGCGCCGCGCCGGTGCAGTAGGCGAACCCGGGCGCGAAGCCACAGAACGCGACGACCATCTCCTTCGAGGTGTGGAGGTCGACCACCTCGTGGGTCGTGACGCCCCAGAGTCTGGCCACCGAGTCGAGGTCGGGACCGTCGTAGGTCGTCGGGACCTCGACCAGCTCCCCACTCCCCCGTGGACCCTCTGCCCCTGACTCGGGATCCCACCCGGCCAGCTCGACCTCGAGACGCTTCACATCCGCCACGCCCGCGAAGAGCACCGTGCGCGCGGCGGGGACGACATCGGCCGCCTCGACCTCGCGCCGCAGCGCCTCGTCGTACAGCCTCATCGCTGCCGTGGTGTCGGCGACCTCCACCAGCAGCGAGTCCGCGCCGACCCGGAGCAGTCTCACGCGAAGCTCCTCAGGGTCATACCGGCCAGCTCGAGGGTGCGGCGTACCTCGGCGGCACTCCGGACAGCGGCGGGAGAGTCGCCGTGGACGCAGACGGACACCACCTCGCCCGACCGGGCCATCTCCAGGGCGCGCTCGGCGATGACGGAAGGCTCGTGGTGGACCGCCCCCGGCTGGTCACGCGGCACGAGACGCCCCTCGGGCGTGTACGCCCGGTCGGGGAACCCCTCGCGGTGCACCTCCCGCCCCAGGGCGGCCGCAAGCTCCAGGAACACCGACCCCGGGAGCCCGAGCACCGGCAGCTCGCCCGAGCCCTCGAGCACGGCGCGGGCCTGCTCGTCGTCATGGACCACCCGGTTGTACAGCGCACCGTGCGGCTTCAGGTAGGACACGCGGGTGCCGCAGGACCGGGCGATCTCGTCGAGGAGCCCGACCTGGTGGGCGACGTGTTCCCGGAGCCTCTCGAACGGCACGTCGAGGTGCCGCCGTCCGAAGCCCTCGCGGTCGGCGTAGGAGACCTGTGCGCCCACGCTCACCTGACGGCGGGCCGCCTCCGAGCACACCGCCCGCATGATCGCCTCATCGCCCGCGTGGTAGCCGCACGCAACGTTCGCGCTGGTGACGACGGCGAGCAGGCCGATGTCGTCGGTGACGCCCTCGCCGAGGTCCGCGTTCAGGTCGATCGTCTGCACCCTTCAAAGGTAGGTCATCGCCGAGCGGGTTAGGCTCCACGCGTGTCAGAGCCGATCGCACCGCCCCGCGCCAAGAAGGTCCCCTTCACCCGGACGTACCACGGTGACACGGTCGTCGACGAGTACGAATGGCTGCGCGACAAGGAATCGCCGGAGACGATCGCCTACCTCGAGGCGGAGAACGCCTACACCGAGCAGGCGACCTCCCACCTGGCGAAGCTGCGCGAGACGCTCTTCGAGGAGATCCGCTCGCGCACCAAGGAGACCGACCTCTCCGTCCCCTCACGGATCGGTTCGTACTGGTACTTCAGCCGCTCGCTGGAGGGCAAGCAGTACGGCATCAGCTGTCGATGCCCGGTGGCCGCGCCCGACGACTGGACGCCGCCGGCGCTCGACACCGAGACCGAGATCCCCGGCGAGGAGGTCCTGCTCGACCTCAACGAGCTCGCCGAGGGACACGACTTCTTCTCACTCGGCGCCTCGTCGATCAGCCCCGACGGCAACCTCCTCGCGTTCAGCGTGGACACCGTCGGCAACGAGCGGTTCCTGCTCCAGGTCAAGGACCTCCGCACCGGTGCGCTCCTTCCGGACCAGATCCCCGACACGGCGTACGGCGCCACGTGGGCGCTCGACAGGCGCCACCTCTTCTACTCCACCGTCGACGAGGCCTGGCGGCCCGACAAGATCTGGCGCCACGAGCTCGGGACCGACCCCTCGGAAGACGTGGTGGTGTTCCACGAGCCCGACGAGCGGTTCTGGACCTCGGTCGGCCGCACCCGCAGCGACCGGTTCCTGGTCGTCGGCGTGGGCTCGAAGACCACCACCGAGTACCGCGTGCTCGACGCCTCCGACCCGACCGGCGAGTTCCGGGTGGTCGCTCCGCGGAGGCAGGGCGTCGAGTACAACCTCGAGCACGCCGTGATCGGGGGCGAGGAGTGCTTCCTCGTCCTGCACAACGACGGCGCGGAGAACTTCACGCTGGCCAAGGCGCCCGTCGACGCCACCAGCCACGAGGACTGGGTCCCCGTGTTCGAGTACGACCCGGAGGTCCGTCTCGAGGACGTCGACGCGTTCAAGGGGCACCTCGTCGTGCACGAGCGGCGTGAGGGGCTCACCCAGCTGCGGGTGATCACGCTCGACGAGTCCGGCCTCGGCGACGACTTCCCGGTCGAGTTCGGGCACCCGGTCTACACGGTCGGCTCCGGGTCCAACCCGGAGTTCGACCAGCCCAGGGTCCGGCTCGGGTACACGACGCTGGCCACGCCGCCGGCGATCTACGACTTCGACGTCGCCACTCGAAAGCTGACCCTGCTGAAGGAGATGCCGGTCCTCGGGGACTTCGACCCCGAGCGCTACGAGCAGCACCGGGAGTGGGCCACCGCGGAGGACGGCACCCGCGTGCCGATCTCCATCGTCTGCCCCAAGGACGCCCCGCGCGACGGCTCGATGCCGATCCTGCTCTACGGCTACGGCTCCTACGAGTCCTCGACCGACCCGTACTTCACGATCTCCCGGCTCTCGCTCCTCGACCGCGGGGTCGGCTTCGCGATCGCGCATGTCCGCGGCGGCGGTGAGATGGGTCGCCGGTGGTACGACCAGGGCAAGCTGCTCGCGAAGAAGAACACCTTCACCGACTTCGTCGCCTGCGCGCGCCACCTCGCCGCGACAGGGTGGACCAGCCCGGACCGTCTCGTCGCCGAGGGCGGCAGCGCCGGTGGGCTGCTCATGGGCGCGGTGGCCAACCTCGCCCCCGACGCCTTCCGCGCGATCGTGGCCGACGTTGCCTTCGTGGACGCACTCACCACGATCCTCGACCCCTCGCTGCCGCTGACGGTCGTGGAGTGGGAGGAGTGGGGCAACCCGCTCGAGGACCCCGAGGTGTACGCCTACATGAAGTCCTACTCCCCCTACGAGAACGTCGAGCACAAGCGCTATCCGTCGATCCTCGCCGAGACCTCGCTGCACGACACCCGGGTGCTCTACGTCGAGCCCGCCAAGTGGATCGCCAAGCTGCGGGCCACCGCCGCCGAGCCGCAGGACTTCCTGCTCAAGACCGAGATGTCGGCCGGCCATGGCGGGGTCAGCGGGCGCTACAACGCCTGGCGCGACCGGGCCTTCAGCTACGCCTGGGTGCTCGACAAGCTCGGCCTCGCCTGAGCGTCTCTTCCGCAGCCGGGGTGAGCGTAAACCGGTTGAGGGATCGACCCGCCAGGGGTTGGCTGGAGACCATGACCGAGAACCGGATCCGCGTCGGCCGCGCCACCGACCCGGAGCGTTACCTGGCCACCGACCACACCGTCTGGTTCGCCGAGGCTCCTGCAGCGCCCACGGAGGAGCAGCTGATCGGCCTCCCTGAGGAGCAGCGATTCGCAGCGGATGTGGACGGCTCCGATCCGGGGACGTACCCCGGGATCTATGGCGTCTTCCCGCTGACGCTGTCGATCCCGGGGCCGGCCGACGCGGGTGCCCGGCAGGTATCGTGCTCCGGTCTCACCTGGGTGGGTGTGCACCCCGACCACCGGCGCAAGGGAGTGCTCACCGCGATGCTGCGGCACCACCTCGAGCAGGTGCACGAGGAGGAAGGCACCCATGTCTCGGCGCTCCACGCGAGCGAGCCGGCCATCTACGGCCGCCACGGCTACGGGCTGGCGTCGCTCGAGCTGGAGGTGAGCCTGGGCAGGGGTACGACGCTCACGGCACCCGACCTGGACGACGCGGCCGCCGCGGTCACCACTCATCTGGCGATCGGTGTCTGATCCCGATGTGCCGAAGCGGATGCGGGAGTGCCATCTCGGCTGTGCCGGCCTCGGATCGGTGGTCGGCGAGGCCGGCTACTACGCCCGCGTCTGCTATCAGCTGCCCGAGCACCTGCGCGACAAGGAGTCCTGGCGGGTGCTCTTCGCCCGTCGCAACGGCGTGGACGTCGGGTTCGCGATGTTCCGCCGCACGCACAAGTGGGAGCGTGCCCGGCCCGCAGGAGAGCTCTCGGTGTGGGCGCTGGTCGGCGACCCGGCGGCGCAGCTCGCGCTCCTGCGTCGGCTGGTCGACTTCGACCTGATCGGGACCGTCAAGGTCGGCACCGTTGGCGTCGACGACCCGCTGCTGCTGTGGGTCGGCGGCCCGAGGTCGACTGCCGACGTGGCGACGTACGACAGCTTGTGGGTGCGCCTGGTCGATCTGCCCGAGGCGCTCCAGGACCGGGCGTGGAGCGCGCCGTGCGATGTCGTGGTCGAGGTCGCCGACACCGCCGCTCCGTGGAACGCCGGGCGCTGGCGGATCCGGGCGGACGACGCCGGCGAGGCCACGGTGGAGAGGACGACTGCAGAGTCCGACGTACGCCTGCGCGTGGAGGCGCTGGGAGCTGCGTACCTCGGTGGCGGCAACCTCGTCGCGCTGCAGCGCGCCGGGCTCGTGACAGAGCGCCGGAAAGGCGCGGTCGCCGAGCTGTGGCGGGCCATGCGCACCGAGGTTTCCCCGACAGCCGCGGTCGGGTTCTGACGACGGAGAGCCTCCGGAGGGCATCGACCGCTGAACTGATCGAGATCGCCTCGGGCAGCAGGCGATTGACAGCACGCCACCCCGTCCGATGTCGGCGCTAGGGTCGGCGGCATGGTCGTCTACCGTCTGAAAAAGGACGAAGCCCGCCGGATCGCGATCCACGCGCAGCTGCTCGACGCGCCGCGCGCGACCGACCTCGTCGACGTCGTCGACCGCCTCACGCTCCTGCAGATCGACCCCACGGCGGCCATCGCACCGAGCGCCGACCTCGTCCTGTGGAGCCGGCTCGGCTCGACCTACGACCCCGCCCACCTGACCAAGGCCATCGAGCAAGACCGCACCCTCGTCGAGACCGTCGCCTACATCCGGTCGCCGCGCGACCTGCCGGCCGTGATCGCCGAGGTCCGTGACGCGGAGATGCACGCGTCCACCGCAGCGTGGCTCGAGGCGAACGAGCCCTTCCGTCGCGACATCCTCGCGCTGTTGGAGAACGGAGGGCCCGCTGCTCTCCCGCGACATCCCCGACACGAGCGTCGAGCCTTGGCCGTCGTCCGGCTGGACCAACAACCGCAACATCACGAGGATGCTCGAGTCGCTCGCCCTCCGCGGGCATGTCGCGATCGCTGGTCGCAAGGGGCGACAGCGCTACTGGGACCTTCCCGAGCGCGTCTACCCGCCCCGGCTGCCCACCCTCGACCTCGACGCCGCCGTCCGCCATCGCAACGAACGCCGGCTCGCGGCGCTCGGCATCGCCCGCTCCACCGGCCCACAGATCCCAGGTGAGCCGCCCTACGTCGGCGACGCCGGTGAAGAGGCCGTCGTGGAGGGCACGCCTGGCACCTGGCGCGTGCATCCGGCGTACGTCGGCCTGCCGTTCGAGGGGCGCACGGCGCTGCTCTCGCCCTTCGACCGGCTCATCCACGACCGCGTCCGCGCCGAGCAGCTCTTCGGCTTCGAGTACATCCTCGAGATGTACAAGCCCAAGGACAAGCGCCGCTGGGGCTACTTCGCGCTCCCCGTCCTCCACAGCGACCGGCTCGTCGGCAAGCTCGACGCGACCGCCGATCGCAAGGCCGGCACGCTCGTCGTGAACGCGATCCACGAGGACGTCTGCTTCACCAAGGACATGACTGCCGCGGTACGCGCCGAGATCGAGGACCTCGCCGCGTGGCTCGGCCTCGAGGTCACAGGCGCCTGAGTCCGGACCGTCGTGCGGCGTCCGCGGCTGCTACGGGTCCACGTCGCTGTCGGGCGCGCGTCCCGATCGCCGTCGCTGACTCCACACATGAGTTTGACCGTGCGGCTCCACAGCTCGGCCGTCACTCCACGGCACGGGTACTCTCGAAAACACGATGGAGGAGAACAAAGCACGCCGCGTCGTCGACGCTCTGCGCGATCGTGGCACAGACGCAGAGCTCGCTCGGGTCGGTCTCTACCAGTTCGGGGTCAGCGTCAGGCTCGCCCGATGGCCGTGAGGCGACGTGGGACTCCGACGGCACGGCCACGCTGGAAGCCCAGGTGATGCGCAACGGCGTGCTGGTCGGATATGTCCCGACGATCGAGGGCTCCGACAGCTACACCGAGGAGCAGATCATCGACGCGATCCTCCGGACGGACTACGACAAGCCGATCGCCTCACGGCGACCGACGGCGCCTCCGCCCGCACCGCCCCTGCCCCGCAAGGGTGGGCTCTTCCGCCGGTTCATGGACGGCTTCCGCTACCACTGAGGACCCAATGCGCAGTACGCCGGAGCAGCCGGGAGTCCAGGAGCGCGACGCCGCGGGGCAGAGCGATTAGTTTCGACGGCTCGGCGGGTCCATAGGTCATGACCGATACCAAGCACAGCCCGACGACCGTCTCGAACATCGGCGTGGCCATGTTCACCGTCGCCGACCAGGACGCGGCTCTCACCTTCTACACCGAGAAGCTCGGCTTCGAGGTGCGGAGTGACACCCGCTTCGGGGAGCACGACGAGATGCGCTGGTTGGAGGTGGCACCGCCCGGCTCGCGGGCGCGGCTGGCCCTCAACCCGCCGATGGGTGGCCAGCCTGGCGGCGGCTCGATCGGTGTGGAGACCCCGGACGTCCTGGCCGAGCACGCGCGCCTGAGCGCCATCGGCGGCATCGATCTCGATCCGGAGCCGATGCGCACACCCGGCGCCCCGCTCATGTTCATGTTGCGCGACCCGGACGGCAACCACGTCGCCGTGGTGGAGGAAACGCCGGCCTCGTAGCTCTCCCACCACGAACAGGGCAACTTCGGGGACGCTGTTCTAGGTGCTTCGCCGCGGATCCCGCCCTAGAATTTGCATCGACCGCCGCCGCGGGGGCAACCGGTCATCGCAGCGTTGGGAGCCATCGAATGGCCCGCTATCTCATCGTGGCCAACCAGACGATCGGCGGCGAACAGCTCACCGCCAAGCTGGACGAGCTCATTGGCGCAGGGTCCTGCACATTGCGGTTCCTCGTTCCCGTCACCGACACCGAGGGCCTTCATCAGTGGGACTACCCCCCGATCGACCGAGTCATCCCTGACGCGCATCTGATCGCCGAGGCGCTGGCCCGGGGCCGCCTGGAGCACGAGCTCGCCCGGCTGCGGCGTTCCGGGGTCGAGGCCAGCGGGGAGGTCGTCGATGCGCTGCCGGTCGGCCGAGCCCAGGAGCTGCTTAACGAGGAGCACTTCGATGGTGTCGTCGTCTCGACCCTGCCACGTCGACTGTCCCGGTGGTTGGTCATGGATCTGCCGCACCGCATCGCTCGACTCTCCGACGTCCCCGTGACCCATGTCGAGGGCAATGCCGGTCCTTCGTTGTGAGACCTGACATTCCCTACGATCGAAGTGCGTTGGCGGGCGAGGTTCAGAAGGGCGGGGCCGAGGCAGCCGGCATCAGTACGGGCTGGTGCGAGCCGCCAGTCAGCGCCCGCCGCAGGTCGAAGTACGCCGGCGCCGCGTACACCATCCATGGCCGGCTGAACCACAGGTACGCGTCGACGTTGGCTCTCGCCTGCGCTCGTCGTGTCGCTGACAGGCCCCATCGGAGCGCCGCCACGTTGGTCGTCGGCGGGATACCGAGCGTCACACAGCGCCGCTCGGTACGCGTGCGGCAGATCTCGGCGACGTCGAACCATCCACGCGGGTGCTTCGCGTAGTACTGCCGGTAGGTGAACGGCCGCGCGTTGTCGGACGTGTCGATCACGAAGTGCCGCCTCGGGAAGCCGATCTTCCCCAGGGCTGCCACGATCTGCGCCCCGTAGGAAATGCCGGCCGCCGTGCCCGCGTAGTGGGTTGCGCCCAGGGAGAACCCCCGTGCGTAGCGGATACCCCCGGCTCGCAGCATGGCAGCTGCCTCCGACGGCGAGAGCCAGTCGGAGTCGCCGGCATCGAGGTAGATCGTCGTGTTCGGAAGCGCAGCGAAGACACGGGCAGCGTACGACGCGAGGCGCAGCCGGACGGCTGGACGCCAGCCCTGCAGAGCCACCGCCAGGTCAGGCTCGAGGATCAGAACCACCCGGGCGGAGCCGATGCCGCGTGCCATGTTGTCCACCCACTGCCGGTACGCCGCCCGCTGCGCCATCGACAGCGGCTTGTGCTTGGCGCCCTCGCCGTCGGGCCACAGCCGGAACACGGCCAGGTGCACGAGCTTGTTCGGGTCACCCGCCTGCGATGCCGTGATGTAGTCCCGGACCTTGCGGGTGACGTCGGCCGCGGGAACGAGGTCGGTGAACCAGAAGACTCTCGGGCGCAGCGCCATCTTGCCGAGCAGCTGCTTGTTCGTCCCGGTCGCCGCCTCGTAGTGCCGGTACAGGTTGTCGTGGCTGTCGATGCCCCACGAGATGCCCCCGAGCGGGTTCGTCGTCGAGTGCGCCTGGGCAGTCGTGGCCGGTCGCCAGCACAGCCAGCACGGTGGCGATCATCATGGTCAGGACGACAAGGCGTTGGTGGATCGGTCGAGGCGCTAGCGGGATTCGCATCTAAGGCACGTTCTTCTCAGCCGGGAGCAAGTCGGACACAACGACTGTCCCCTTTTCTGGGGATGTGCGCAGAGGATTACGTAAAGTGCCTATGCCCGGGCTGGATGCTCTCTGGGGCTGCTACCGCACATCCTCATCGGCTTGAGGAGGGTCACCGGCGGTGGACGGGGATGGCGCGGAGACCTCCGGCGTCGGAGAGCACGATGACCTCGTCAGCGCTCGTGTTGCCCAAGGCTGCCATCACCTCGTCGACCGACCAGGTCGTCAGGCCGTCGTCGGTCCGGGACCACGCCTGCACCCGACCGTGTGTGCGGTGTGCGACCTCGCGAGCGATCTCGGGGTCAGCGGGACCCACGAGGAGCACGAACTTCGGCCCGTGCGCCTCCACCACGGCGGGCACCTGCATCTGATCAGCGCGGTAGACCGCCCAGTGGTACGCCGCGATGGCGGCCGCCGTGAGCAGCACACCGATCGAGAACCGCATCGTGCGGAGGGTCTCAGGTCCTACGGTGCCGTCGACGACATCCGCGAAGAAGAGGTACACGCCGACGAGGAGCGCGATGACGGCCGCCACGCCTCCCAGCCCGAACAGGATGAAGAGGTACACCCGCCTTGTCGTGGACATCAGCTCTGCGGTGGGTGCGGACTGGGCCGCCGTCTGGATCCGCCGCCAGTAGAGCCACCACACCGGAGCTCCGACCGCCAGAAGGGTGGCTGCCGCTAGAAGCGTGTTGACGGTGCTGCCGCCGACAACGACGCGCTCCGTCCCCGTCACCGCTTCGATCAGTGCCACGACGACAGTGGTCAGACCGGCGGCGGCGGCGAGGAGACCAATCCCCGCCATCAGATACTCGTAGACGCGGCGCACCTCGGTGCGGGCTTCGGCGCCGGCCTCCGCGAGCACCGCCTGGTGGTACCACCACACGAGGAGGCCGACGACGACGGCCGCCGCCGCAGTCGGGGCGCTGTCGAAATGCTCCGCGGCATCCGTCGACCGAGGCTCCCCCACCAGCCAGACGAGGACGGAGTAGACCAGCGTGCTCGCGGAAGCGATCGCGGTGACCAGCCCGCCACCGACTCCGGCCAGCAGCACGTAGGCCAGCCAGAGCGGGTCGCGCTCGCGCCTCGCTGTTGTCCTGACCCAGTAGACGAGCCACACAGGCGCGCCCACCGCCAGGGTCACGAGACCACGCAACATCGGGCTTCCATCACCGGCGAGGACAGCGCCCCCCTCCAGCCCGAGCAGGGAGCGGAGCGCCCCTCCCAGGACTCCAGCCAGCCCCGTCGCAGCGGTAGCCAGGCCGATCAGCGAACCGGCGAGGTGGTGGACTCGTGAGTGTTCCGGTGGGGTGACGCGGGCATCCAGCCACCAGTGGGCGCCCCACAACGCACCCCACACGAGGAACGCAGCCAGCCCGTGGCCGCTGTAGTCGTTCAGCCCAGTTGCCCACTCGAGGACCTGGCCGAGCCCGGTCATGGCCAGGACCAGAGACGTCAACGACGCGGCAGTGACGTAGAAGGCCCAGCCGAGCGACCGGGCCTCGTCAGCGTCCGCGACGAACCTTCGGCGAGACCAGAGCGCAACGCCGACGAACACGGGCACACCGACGACGGTGAAGGCCAGGTTTCGCGCCAGTTCCACCTCGTCGGCCGTTATCAGGACGCCCCGCTCGAGAAGCCGGCCGAGGAGCCCGGAGAGGCCGATGCCAACGACGACGAGCAGTCCGTAGAGCAGCAGGTACTGGAAGAACCTCCGTACCGCATGTCCGTCGGTCGCGCCGACCCCCTCTCGCGCGCCGGCCCTGCGGATGGCGAGGGAGACGAGCACTACCACCAGGATCACGAGCAGCAGAGCGAAGGCCATGTCATCCCTCCTTGCTGCATTCGTACATCGGCCATGGTGTACCGGTGATGAGCCAGTCCCCACCTGCCCGGCTCAGGCGGAACGTGTGCTTCTCGGCGTACTCGGAGCCGTCCAACGGCCCTCCAGAAGACATGACCACGTCCACCCGGACCTGTGCTGCATCACCGTCGACCTCGGTGTCGCGGAGGAGCACCCTGACGCCGTCGGACACGTACGCCCGATCGAGATCCTCGACCGTGCAGGTGCTCACGTCAGCGAGGAACTGGACCGCACCCTGGTGATCTCCGTCGATCACCGCAGTGAGGTAGGCCTGGACGACGCCCTCAGGCGTCCCGCGGTCGTACGTGGGCACGTCCCGGGTCGCGGACAAGACAGCTGCGACGACGCCGATGACGGCAACGACGCCCACCACGATCACGAGGATGCGGTTCGGCCGACTGGTCACGCCCTCAGCATCGCGCAGCCGAGGGCCACGCGATTGGTATTCGATCGAACGGGGCTCAACGCCTGGAGGACCGGAGAAGTCGCGATGCACGCGCAAGCCGATCTACTCGCGTTGTCAGTTGTCTGAGCGTGGGCGAGCGGATGGACCCGGCAAGCCGCCGTACTGCTTGTAGCGGATCGCGGCCGAACCGGGTCCCACCTACCGTCGCAGCTCAGCGGAGTGGACCGTCCCATGACCAGTGCGGGATGTGCAGCCCATCGGGCACGTCGTCCTCCGACCGGTGATAGCGGGACATGGTCGTTGTGGTCGCCCAGGCGAAGTAGTCGTGCAACACCGCCCGGACCGCATCGTTGTCGGAGATGGCGACGTCGGTCATCGCCTGGTCGAAGCAGGCGACCGCCCGCCGGTCCATCTCCTCGTGCGGTCCATTGCCACTGTGCATCCTCACCACCGAGGTCTCGTCACCATAGGTTTCGGAGTAGGTCGGCGGGCCACCGAGTGCCTCGGCCCAGTAGGCGGCGAGCCGCTCAACGTGCTCGGGGTGGAAGCCGTGGCTGAACGCGTGGCTGACCACCTCGTCTGCCATCACCCGCGCGTGCCACGCGCCGGCCAGGCGGAGAAGTCCCTCGTCGCCACCCGCAGCCTCGTACACGGTCTGCATGTCCCAAGGATGGCAGCAGTCGGTGTCGGCGGCGAGGGACACAGGCCGCTGACCTGGCGAAGCCATCGCCGCCGGCGCGGGCGAGAGACGCGGCCTTGGTACACGGGTACCGTGCGAGCGTGCGGGTACGACGCTTCGCGGGAGTCATAGCAGTCCACGAGGACCGCATCGTGCTCGTACGCGAGCAGCACGACCACTGGGGTGGGGACTACTGGAACATCCCGAGTGGCATGGTGGAGAGCCACGAGACGCCGGTCCTCGGCGCCGTACGCGAGCTGGCCGAGGAAACGGGACTCGTGGCAGCACCCGACGACCTTCACCTCGTGGGGACCTCATCAACGGCGAGCGGGGAGCATCGTTCCTTGGCGTGGAACTTCACGACGGTCATCTCCAGCCCGATCATCACCGTCGACGATCCGGACGGCTCGATCCTCGAGGCCCGCTGGTTCACACGTGACGAGGCGATCGACCTCCTGACGCGGCTCCCCTACCGTCCCCTCGCCGAACCGGTAGTCGCTTACCTCGGTGAGAGGGTCGAGCCCGGCTCGCACTGGCTCTACCAGACGGCGGACGCAGACCCAGTCGTGATCAGGAGCTCGTGACGATGACCAGCTGTTGGGTCGCGCGGGTCATCGCCACATAGCGGTCGACCGCTGCTTCGATGCCCGTGCCGAACGCCTGGGGTCGATGAGGAGGACCAGGTCGAACTCGAGCCCCTTGACCAGCTCCGGGTCAGCGATCGAACACGGGGCGTGGCCTGGAAGGTTGGGTCACCGATGACGCAGGCGACACCCTCGGCGTGCGCGGCGAGCCAGGTTTCGAGGATCCTGTCCCGGTCCGAGGCCGGCTCGCCTGGCGAGCGGAATCTAGGGCGTGGCCAAATGCGTCACGTCATCGAGCTTCACTATTTGACGGTTGTGAAAGTAGTCGTCTTCCCTGAGCACAGTGATCCCCCCGGATGAGACTCGGAAGTTGACGTAGCCGAGCGTCTCTATCGGCATTCTTATCCACGAAGCCAGCACGAATGTGGCAGCGAACCCATGAGTCACGATGACTTGATGCTCACAGTCGCTTTCCAGGATTCTTTCCATGGCGGAGTAAACGCGTGTCGCAAATGACCATTTGGTTTCCGAACCCGGAACGCCCTCGTCGTGGTGCATTCGATCGCCAACGGGCGGCGGCGGGACGAACCGCTGGTCCAGCCATGCCTGCGGCCTACCCTCTGCTTCGCCATAGGACTTCTCGCGTAAGCCGCGATCGGGTGTCACGTCGACGCGCAGAAGGCCACCGATTACTCGGGCTGTCTGAAGTGCACGTTGCAGGTCCGATGAATAGAGTTCAACCTCAGCGCCAAGAGGAATCCTCGCCCGGAGTGCTTTTCCGATCGATTCCGCAGCAGCGACTCCGGCTTGGGTGAGTTGCGAGTCGTACCAACCCCCGACCAGCCTCTCGGTATGGTGCGTCGACTCCGGGTGAGTGACCACGTATACGTTTCGCATGTCGTCCTGCCACTTTCTGGAATTGGCCCGACAGTCACGAACGCTCACCGTACAGGCGGCATGCCTGGCCGGGCATCGAGGCGTCTAGCCTCGGATGCATGGCTTTCCCGTGGGACGACTCACGTCGAGCGTTCGCTGACGCCGCGGAGTGGTTTGTACGTACGGCCGCGATGGTCGGGGACCGGTGGAACCGGCCCGGCCTCGGCGAGTGGGACGTCCGCAGCCTGGTCGGTCACACGAGCCGGTCGCTTCTGACGGTGGAGATGTACCTCGCTCGACCTGCCGCGGTCGTCGAGGTCGCGTCTGCTGCGGACTACTTCCTCGCCACGAGGGCCGTCGCCGCCGACCCTGCCGTCGCGGCGCGCGGACGCGACGCCGGGACCGCTCTGGGCGCCGATCCGGCGGCCGCAGTGGCGGAGATCGCCGCGCGTGTGCTTCCCCTCGTCGATGCCCAAGACGGCACCGAGCTCGTGACGACGATCGCAGGCGGGATGCGGCTCGAGGACTACCTGCCGACGCGCACGTTCGAGCTGGCCGTTCACACTGCGGACCTCGCCACAGCGCTCGGCGTGCCGCCGGACGTGCCCGCAACGGCGGCGGCGCAGGCACTGCAGGTGGTCGCCCAGCTCGCGGTCGCCGAGGGCCGGGCCGGGCCACTCCTGCTCGCTGCCACCGGCAGGCCGGGGCTTCCGGAAGGCTTCTCGGTCCTCTGACTCCGCGACGCTGCCGACCGCACTGAGCGTCGGGGCCGCCCGAAGCTCACGACAACGTGAGCAGGTGCTCCGGGCGCACGGGGACACGGTTCAGGGCGAGCCCGGTCGCGTGCCGGATGGCGGCGACGACCGCCGGCGTGGACGAGATCGTCGGCGGCTCGCCCACCCCACGCAGGCCGTACGGCGCGTGCGGGTCCGCCAGCTCGAGCACATCGACCCGCATCGGCGGCATGTCGAGCAGGGTCGGGACCAGGTAGTCGGTGAACGAGGGGTTACGCACGAGCCCGTCGCGCACCTGGATCTCCTCCATCACGGCGAGCCCGAGGCCCTGGGCGCTGCCGCCGTGGATCTGCCCCAGTACGGCGTCCGGGTTCATCGCGAACCCCACGTCCTGGGCGCAGTCCAGCGCGACCACCTTCACGAGCCCCAGCTCGACGTCGACGTCGACGACCGCACGGTGTGCAGCGAAGGCGTACTGCACGTGCGCGGTGCCCTGACCCGTCTCGGGGTCGATGCCCGTGGTCGGGCGGTGCCGCCACTCCACGGTCCGCTCGATGCTCTGGTCCCCGAGGAGCTCGACCAGCGTGGTCACCTCGGCGCCGGCCCGCGTCACCACGGAGCCGCCGACCAGCTCGAGGTCGTCGGCGTCGAGTCCCGACCTCGTGGCGGCAAGGGCCAGCGCGTGCTCTGCGACGGCGCGGCACGCGGCCTGGACCGCACCGCCGGTGACGTAGCTCTGCCTGGACGCGGACGTCGAGCCCGCACTGCCGACCTGTGTGTCCGCGGTCTGCACGGTGACTCTCTCGATGCCCAGCTCGGTGCGAGCGATCTGCGCCTGCAGCGTCACGAGCCCCTGTCCCACCTCGACCGCCGCCGTGTGCACCAGGACGACGGGCTCCCCCGCCACCACCTCCAGGACAACCCGCGCGGTGGAGTAGTCGTCGAAGCCTTCGGAGAAGCAGACGTTCTTGATCCCGACGCCGTAGCCCACACCTCGCACGACGCCCTCGCCATGGGTCGTGTTCGCGACACCTCCCGGCATCGCCCTCAGGTCGGTGACCGCGGCGTCGGGGAAAGGCATGTCCCGCACCCGTCGTACCAGCTCCGCCACCGGCGCGGCCGAGTCCAGGACCTGGCCGGTCGCCACCTGGTCGCCCTCGACGAGGGCGTTGAGGATGCGGATCTCGGCCGGGTCCAGCCCCACCGCGTCGGCGAGGCGGTCCATCTGTGACTCGTACCCGAACGCCGCCTGCACCGCCCCGAACCCGCGCATCGCGCCGCACGGCGGGTTGTTCGTGTAGGCGCCGTAGCAGTCGATCGAAACGCTGGGTACGACGTACGGGCCGGCGCCGAGGGTCGCGGCGTTCGCGACCACCGCCGGAGTGCTCGAGGCGTAGGCACCACCGTCGAGGATGATCTCGGCCTTGACGTAGACCAGGCGGCCGTCGCGGGTGGCGCCGTGCTCGTAGTGCATCCGCGCCGGATGGCGGTGCACGTGACCGAAGAACGACTCCTCGCGGGAGTAGACCATCTTCACCGGCCGGCGCGTGCGAAGCGCAAGCATGCAGGCGTGGACCTGCATCGACAGGTCCTCGCGGGCACCGAAGGCACCGCCGACCCCGGCGAGGGTGATCCGGACCAGCTCGGGGTCCAGCCCGAGCGCCGCGGCGACCTGCGAACGGTCCACGTGCAGCCACTGGGTGGCGACGAACAGGTCCACCCCACCGTCGGGGGCAGGCACGGCCAGGCCCGACTCGGGGCCGAGGAAGGCCTGGTCCTGCATCCCGACCTCGTAGTCGCCCGACACGACCACGTCCGCTGTCACGGCCTCGTCACCGTGCCGGATCCGGACGTGCCGGACCACGTTGCCGCCCTGGTGCAGCGGCTCGGTCGCGTCGAGCACGGCGGCGCGCGCGTCGGTGACCGGCGGAAGCGGCTCGTAGCCGACCTCGACCAGGTCCAGGGCGCGGCGTGCCGTCTCCGGGTGCTCCGCGGCCACCAGGGCGACAGGCTCGCCCTGGTAGCGGACCCGGTCGGCGGCGAGCACCGGCTGGTCGGCGCGTTCGAGGCCGAACGCGTTCAGGCCGGGCACGTCCTCGTGTGTGAGCACCGCGAACACGCCCGGCATTGCCAGGGCACGTGCGGTCTCCACGTGGGTGATCCGGGCGTGGGGATGCGGGCTGCGCAGCGTCGCGCCCCAGAGCATCCCGTCCATCCAGAGGTCAGAGGAGTAGGCGAACTCCCCCTTCACCTTCAGGGTCCCGTCCGGACGCTGGGCGTTCTCTCCGACCCCGCCCGAGGTGCGGGTCGACGTACGGCCGTCGGTGATCGTGCCGGTGAGGTCCTCGGTCATCGGCCTGCCCTCGTGTCCCGCCGGTCCAGCAGCCTCCGCCCGGCCCGGGCCGCGGCAGTCGCGAGCGCAGGCTCGTCCGCGGTGAGCAGGACGTCGTCCTCGACGACCGGGGAGCCGTTCACCAGCAGCAGCTTCAACGAGGGCCGGGCCCCGAGCACCAGCGCGGCGACAGGGTCGTCGATGCCGGCGTGCGGCAGGTCGTCGAGGCGCCAGAGCGCGACGTCGGCGAGCTTGCCCGGCTCGAGCGACCCGATCTCGTCCGCGCGGCCCAGACACCGTGCGCCGCCGATCGTGCCTGCGGCCAGCGCCTGCCGGGCGGTCAAGGCGGCCGGGCCGCCGCGCAGCCGGGCCACGAGCAGGGCCGCGTGCAGCTCGGTCGCCATCGAGCACTCCTCGTTGGACGCCGAGCCGTCCACGCCGAGACCCACCGGGACCCCGGCGCCGATGAGCGAGGAGACCGGAGCCACCCCTGCGCCGAGACGGGCGTTGCTCGTGGGGCAGTGCGCGACGCCGGTGCCGGTCTCGGCGAACCGGGCGACGGTCTTGTCGTCGAGGTGCACGCAGTGCGCGAGCCACACGTCGTCCCCGAGCCAACCGAGATCCTCGACGTACTCGGCCGGGCTGCAGCCGAACTGTTCGCGGCAGTACGCCTCCTCCTCGACCGTCTCCGCCAGGTGTGTGTGCAGCCGGACCCCGCGGTCGCGGGCCAGCGCGGCGGCCTCCCGCATCAGCTCGCCGGTGACCGAGAACGGTGAGCACGGTGCGACCGCGACGCGCAGCATCGAGTCAGGAGCGGAGTCGTGGAACCGGTCGATCGCCGCGGCAGTGGCCGCCAGTGCGGCGTCGCGGTCCTCCACGACGTCGTCGGGAGGGAGACCGCCGGCCGAACGACCGAGGTCCATCGAGCCGCGGCAGGGGTGGAAGCGCAGCCCGATCTGCCGCGCCGACGCGATCTCCGCCTCCAGGACGTCGCCGCCGTCGCGGGGGAAGACGTAGTGGTGGTCGGTCGTGGTCGTGCACCCGGTCCTCGCGAGCCAGCCGAGGCCGGCCGCCGAGGCTGCCCCGACCACGTCGGCGTCCAGGCCCGCCCACACGGGGTACAGCTCGGTGAGCCAGCCGAAGAGGTCCGCCTCCTGCGCGAGGCCGCGGGTCGCCCACTGGTAGAGGTGGTGGTGGGTGTTCACGAGTCCCGGCGTGGCAAGGCAGCCCGATGCGTCGACGACCACGTCGTCCTCGGTCACCCCGGAGGCGGGTCCCTCCCCCACCGCGACGATCCGGTTGCCGTCGACGACCACGTGCCCGTCGGCGTACTCCGTCCCCACCTCGTCGACGGTGGCGACGGCGCAGCCTTGAAGGACCGTTCTCATGCGTGGCTCCCTCGGGCTGCGAGCTGCACGGCGTCGATGATCTTCTGGTAGCCCGTGCACCGACACAGGTTGCCCGCGAGCGCCTCCCGGATGTCTGCCTCCGAAGGGTCCGGGTCGCGGGCGAGCAGGTCGTGGGCGGCGACGACGAGGCCGGGCGTGCAGAAGCCGCACTGCACCGCGCCGGCGGCCACGAAGGCCTGTTGCACGCGGTTCAGCCTGTCGCCGTCCGACAGCCCCTCGACCGTGACGACCGTGCGTCCTTCGGCCTGTCCCGCGGCGACCAGGCAGGCGCAGACCGGTACGGCGTCGAGGTACACCGTGCACGACCCGCACTCACCTTGCTCGCAGGCGTTCTTCGCGCCCGGGAGGCCCAGCCGCTCGCGGAGCACGTAGAGCAGGCTCTCCCCCGGCCACACGTCGTCCGCGACGCGTTCCTCGCCGTTGACCGTGCAGGTCATCCTCACGTCGCAGACCCCTTCCGGTAGTCCTCCCAGGCCCACGTCAGCGTGCGTCGGGCCATCACACCGAGGGCGTGGCGCCGGTAGTCCGCGCTGCCCCGGACGTCGTCGATCGGCGCCGCGGCGGAGGCAACCAGCTCCGCGAACCGGTGTACGGCGGACGGGGCGATCGCCTCGCGCGAGTCCCAGGCGCCCGTCGACTCCAGCTCGCCGGCGAGGAACTGCTCTGCCTCGGCGGCCACGCGAGGTGTCGGGGCCGCCGACCCGATGCCGGTGCCGACCCGCCGCCCGCTGCTGTCCAACCGCAGGGCGAACGACGCCACGGCGATCACCATGGCGTTGCGGGTGCCGATCTTGGAGAACTGCTCCGGCCCGGTCGTGCAGGGCACGTGCACCGCACGGATCAGCTCGTCCGGCTCGAGCACGCTGCGCTTCACGCCGGTGAAGAAGTCGGCGACCGCGACGCGCCGGCTCCCGCGGACCGACTCGATCTCCACCTCCGCGCCGCAGGCGAGCAGCGGCGGGTGGGCGTCCCCCGCGGGCGATGCGGACCCGAGGTTGCCGCCGACCGTGCCCCGGTTGCGGATCTGCGGGGAGCCCACGGTGCGGGAGGCAATCGCGAGTCCGGGGATCAGGGCTGCGAGCTCGTCGACGATCTCGGTGTAGGTGACACCGGCTCCGAGCACCACGGTGTCGCCGTCGACCGACCATGCCGAGAGCTCGTCGACCCTGGTCAGGTCGAGCAGCCCTGCCGGGCGGCGCCGGTCGAAGTTCATCTCGACCATCACGTCGGTGCCGCCGGCGATCGGCAGGAGGTCGGGCGAGGCGGCCTTCGCGGCCAGCGCCTCGGACCACGTGGTGGCCCGCACCATGTCCATCGTCTCCATGGTGTGCCTACCAGGCCTCGGGATCGGGGGTGGCGTCGTCGGCGAGCACGGTCCCCTCGATCAGTCCGTACGGCCGGTCGGAGACGTAGAAGACCTCGCCGGGGTTGTCGAGGTCGAACGGCGCGAGGTCGACGAGGAAGTGGTGCCGGTTCGGCAGGGACAGCCGCACCTCGGCCACGTCCGGACAGGCGGACAGGAGCCGCTCCCCCATGGCGTACAGCGTCTCCTGCAGCGAGTGGCTGTAGGTGTCGGCGAAGGCCGCGAGCAGAGCAGTCCGCGCGGCCTCGTGGGACTTCGCCCAGTCGGCAGCCGGGGTCCCATGCCGCCAGGTGGCGTCGACCGACGTGCAGAGGATTCGATCGCCGGCCTCGGCGAGGGTGGTGTACCGGTCCTGGGCGAACCCGCGGAACTCCGAGCCGGTCGTGTTCAGAAGAGCCAGGCCGGTCAGCCCGGACAGGACACGCTCCGCACCTCCGGCGTACGTGACGACACAGGTGCGCGCCTCGCCGCCGGACTGCGCGAAGGAGTGCGGCTTGTCGTCGAGCCGCTTCCAGGGGTGCTCCTGGATCGAGACTCGGGCTCGTTCGATGCCGGGCCGGGAGTCGACGAAGTGGCGGGCGAGCCGGGAGGCGAACTCCTCGATCTGGTCCACGCCGTGCTCCCGGGCGAACGCGAAGACGGTGTTCTTCTGCGTGTCGGTGGGCAGCACGGCCGAGTTGTCGCCCGACAGGTGCACCGCGCCCATGTCGCCGGCGAGCGCCACGCTCACGGTCAGGTCGTGCAGCACGTGCCGGTCGCTCGCGCGGTCGACCTTCAGCAGCCGGACCTCGGCCTTGCCGTAGCTGTTCTCCCCCAGCCTGGTCATGTCAGCTGCCTCTGTACGTCGAGTAGGCGAACGGGCTGAGCAGCAGCGGGACGTGGTGGTGCTCGTCGGCGTCGGCGACCTGGAAGACCACCATCACCTCCGGGTAGAACGTCGGCAGCCGCCGGTCGGCGAAGTAGTCGCCGGTGCCGAACACGAGGCGGTGTGTCCCGGCCTCGGGGGCGGCGCCGCCCCAGTCGCTGACCCGGCCGTCGCCGTCGGTGACGGCCTGCGCGACCAGCTTCCAGGCCGCGTCCTCGAGCCGCTCCCAACGCAGGGCCAGACCCACGGCAGGTGTGCCCCGGGTGGCGTCGAGGACGTGGCTGGACAGGCTCACGCGTTCACCAGCCCGGCGAGACGGAGCCGGACGATGTCGGCGAGCTCTCCGAGTACGACGCCGCGCTCGGTGTCGTCGTCGTTGCCCAGCCGGGACCGTTGCGCGTCGTACATCTCCTGCGCACTCCGCCCGGCGGCACGGATCAGGAAGACGTGGCCGAAGCGGCGTTCGTACTCCCGGTTCCCCTCCTCCAGCAGGGCCTGCAGGTCGGCGTCCGCCGTGAGCGCCCCGGACTGCTCCCTGCGGGACCAGGAGTCCTCGCGGGAGCCACCGGTACGACGTTCGCCGATGCGGGGATGCGCCGCGAGCGCCTCTGCCAGCCCCTCGTCGTCGAGGCCGGCGACCAGCCGGTCGGAGGTCTCCGCCAGGTGGTCGTGTGAGGTGAAGGGCCGGGCCCGGACCATGCCCTGCACCCAGGACTCCGCGGCGCAGCAGGCGCGCAGCCCAGCGACGGCGTCGGCCTCGTCGAGACCGTTCAGCCAGTCGAGCGAGCCGTGCTCCACGGCGGTGCGGGGATGCTGCATCGACAACCTCCTCGGACTTGTCTACACCAGCCGCGGCAGAGGCGCAGCGCTTTGTCGTCAGCCTCGGCGCCGCGTGTCGGTCAGGGAGTCAGCTCACCGAGGACCCGGAACCGGGCCAGGCCTCCGTCCGGGTACACGTCGAGCCGGACGTGCGTCACCGGCTGCCGAGGACCGACGGGGAACTGGTGCCGCGTGTCGGGCTGCACCGGTGTCCTCGGCACGAGCTCGGCCCAGGCGCGAGGGTCGTCGAGGTCCCGGCGGCGAGCGTCCGCACCACGCACCGACACCGCGCCGGGGGCGTTGCCGACGAAGCAGGAGGCGTCGACCACGACCCGCCGCACCACGCCGGCGCCGGCCAGCCGCACCGTGACGAAGTCGTTGCCCTCCCCACGTCGCCGGGCGTTCTCCCATCCCTCCCCGGTGGTGCGTGCCCGGCCCGGCAGCAGCAGGTTGCGCGCGGAGGCGTAGTACATGTCCGAACAGGCGACGACGTCGCCACCGTTCTCGAGGGCGGCGAGGTCCACGGTGCCGGTCAGGAGCTCCGGTTCCGGCGCCGGCCGACCGTGCACCCGGAAGCGGGCCACCCCGCCGTCGGGATGCAGGGTGAGCCGTACGTGGGTGAACCGGCGTCCGAGGTCGACCTGGAACGCGTTCGCCGCGTCGCCCTTGATGGGCACGCGGGTCAGCAGCGGGGTCCAGTCCGCTTCGAGGACGCCGCTCACCGAGGGGTAGCCGGGCAGCTCCGTGGCGTCGACGGAGACCAGCGGCGGGAAGTTGCCGGTGAACCAGGCGGTGTCCACCACGACTCCTTCGACCACCCCGGGTACACCGAGGCGGACGACGGCGTGGTCGTCGCCCGGGTCCCGGCGGCGGCGGGTCTCCCAGCCGTCGTAGACCTTGCCGCGGAGCCCGAACGCGGCCGGGTCGTGCACGGCAGGGCCGGGGCTGACCAGGTTCTCGCGGGCGGCGAAGAAGTCGTCGTCGGCGAAGACCACACTGCCCCCGAGCAGGCGCGAGGCGAGGTCGGGGAGGGCGGAGAAGCCGTCGGCCATCAGGTGTCTCCTCGGCGTAGCAGCCGGCCGCGTGGCGGCCCTTCGACGTCGACCGGTCGGCCGGCGAGCCAGGTCGAGCGGACCACACCGGCGAGCTCACGACCGGCGTACGGCGTGACCGGGTTGCGGTGCGCCAGCCGGGCGGGGTCGACCACGAACGTCTCCTCGGGAGCCAGCACGCAGAAGTCGGCGTCGGCGCCGACCGTGATCCGGCCCTTGCGCCAGAGTCCTGCGCGGTCAGCAGGCCCCGCTGCCATCCACGCAGCGACGTCGACCAGCCCGTGCCCGCGCCTGCGTGCCTCTGTCCAGACCACGGGCAGGGCGAGCTGCAGCGAGCTGATCCCGCCCCAGGCATCGGCGAAGACTCCGGTGTCGAGCGCCTTGAGGTCCGCGGTGGACGGCGAGTGGTCGGACACCACGCAGCCGAGCGTGCCTGAGGCGAGCGCGGCCCAGAGCATCTCGCGGTTGTCTGCGTCCCGGATCGGAGGGCAGCACTTGTACTCGGTGGCGCCGTCCGGGACGTCGTCGGCGGTCAGCGCGAGGTAGTGCGGACACGTCTCGCCGGTGACCGGGACGCCGGCCGCGTGGGCGGTGGCCAGGACGGGCACCGCCGCCGCCGAGGAAACATGCACGACGTGGACGCGACACCCGGTGCGCCGGGAGCCCTCCACCACGGTCTCGACCGCGGACACCTCCGCGGCGTCGGGCCGTGAGGCCAGGAAGTCCGCGTAGCGAATGCCACCGGCCGGGCACGGCGCCATGGCGTCGGGGTCCTCGGCGTGCACCAGCAGCAGGCCGCCGAAGGAGGAGATCTGCTCCATCACGTCGTGCAGGCAGGCCTCGTCGAGCGCAGGGAACTCCTCGACGCCGGAGTCGGCGAGGAAGCACTTGAAGCCGAGCACGCCGGCTTCCCACAGCGATCGGAGGTCGTGCAGGTTCGCGGGAACCGCCCCGCCCCAGAAGCCGACGTCCACGTGGCACTGGCCTGCCGCGGACCGGCGCTTGGTCTCGAGCGCCGCCACGTCCACGGTCGCCGGGATGCTGTTCAGCGGCATGTCCACGATCGTGGTCACCCCACCGGCTGCCGCCGCCCTGGTCGCGTGCGCGAATCCTTCCCACTCGGTCCGGCCCGGCTCGTTCACATGCACGTGTGTGTCGACCAACCCGGGCAGGAGGACCACGTCCTCGCCGAGCCGGACAACCTCTGTGCCCTCCGGGACACCAGGCTCGTCGAGCGCCACGATGCGCCCGTCGGCGACCGCCACCACGCACGCCCGCTCCTCACCGTCCACCACGGCGCGGGCGGCGTCGATGACCAGGTCGGGCGTCGCGCATCTCAGACCAGGGAGTCGCGGTACGCGCGCCAGCCGCCGTGCTCGGTGATGTCGGTGTGCCGGTCGCGCTCGCCCTGCCGCAGCACCATCGACAGCGCAGCGGTGCCGTCGGCGAGCTCCACCACCCCGAGCTCGAGCTCCGGCGGCTCGTCGGGGAGGAAGCGGTCGCGCACGACCTCCAGCGGTACGTCGTACAGCTCGCCGCGCACGGAGGCGCCGGACCCGTCCGAGACCGGAAGGAGTCCCGGGAACTCGTCGCGCACGGAGAAGAACCGGTACTTCGCCGCGGTCTCGCGCTCCCCCACGAAGGGCTGGTCGGCGATGTTGTGATGGACGCCTCCGCCGCGCATCCCCTCGCCGTTCGTCATCAGGTACACCACTCGTCTGGCCCCTCTCGATCGCCTGCCTGCATGCTGCCACCGGTGCACCACACGGCGCAGGGGTTCAACGGGCGTGGCTGAGAGTTCGCTGAGAACTCGGAGATTTCACCGGTTCGTCGCAACTTCTGGGCTCCGCCGCCCGTCCTAACCCACAGAGGGAACGAACCTGCATCACAGGGTGAGTTTCGGGAATCCAGACGAACACATGTTCGTTGGGATGAATACAGGTGCTACCTGCGGGTAAGCGCTTGGGGACCAGGAAGGGAGCGCACGTGGCTACGAGTCGTCCGCACACGCGCGAGATCGAGGGACGCGACAGCGTTGGGCTGTACCTCGACGAGATCGCACGTACTCCACTGCTCGACGCTATCACCGAGGTAGAGCTGAGCAAGACCATCGAGGCCGGCCTGATGGCGCAGCACCTGCTCGACACGGGCAGGGTGGGTCGCCGCAAGGGCGGGGCCCCCAAGAGCGCAACCCAGGAGGAGCTCGAGTGGCTCGCCGCCGAGGGGCAGCGGGCCATCCAGAAGTTCATCACCGCGAACCTCCGGCTCGTGGTGTCCATCGCCCGCAAGTACGGCCGGAGCCAGATGCCGATGCTGGACCTCGTCCAGGAGGGCAACACCGGTCTGATCCGCGCGGTCGAGAAGTTCGACTACGCCAAGGGGTACAAGTTCTCCACCTACGCGACGTGGTGGGTACGCCAGGCGATCACCCGCGGCATCGCACAGCAGGCGCGCGTCGTACGCCTTCCCGTGCATGTCGTCGAGGAGCTCAACCAGGTCGGTGCGGCGCGTCGTACGCTCGAGCGCCAGCTCGGCCGGGACCCCGAGCCCGAGGAGATCGCCCAGGAGCTCGGAATGGATGTCGACCGGGTCCTCGACCTCGTCACCTGGGGCCGCGAGCACGTGAGCCTCGACACACCGGTGGACGAGAACGGCGACACCTCGCTCGGTGACCTGATCGCCCAGGAGACCACGCCGGGTCCGGACGCGACGGTGCTCGACACCGAGTCCCGCGACCGGCTCTCACGGCTGGTCGAGGCGCTCGACGAGCGCGCAGCCGACATCATCCGGTCGCGCTACGGCCTGGTCGACGGGCGCCAGCACAAGCTGGCCGACATCGGCGCCAAGCACGGCATCTCCGCCGAGAGGGTGCGCCAGCTCGAGCGGGAGGCGATCGCGAAGCTGCGCCAGCTCGCCGATCCGGACCTGGCTGCCTGAGCCAGACTCAGGACCGCCCTTCGACAGGCTCAGGACACCGCCTTCGTAGTCAGCGCCTCGAAGACCTCCGTGACTCGTTCACGGAGGTCTTCGATCGTTCCGGTGTTCTCGATGACGTGCGTCGCGACCGCCAGGCGCTGCTCGCGGGTGGCCTGGGCGGCGACCCGCGACTCCGCCTCCTCGCGGCTCATCCCACGCAGCGTCACCATCCGCTCGATCTGCGTCTCGACGGGTACGTCGACCACCACGACGGCGTCGAAGGTCGCGGCCTGACCGGTCTCCGCGAGCAGCGGGATGTCGTGCACCACCACGGCGTCAGGGCCCGCGGCCGCCTCGAGCTCCGCGCCCCGGGCACGCACGAGGGGGTGGATGATCGCCTCGAGCCGGCGGCGGGCGTCCTCGTCCGTGAACACGACGGCTCCCATCGCGGGACGGTCGAGCTCACCCTCCGGCGTGAGCACCTTCGACCCGAAGGCGGCGACGATCTCACGGAGGCCTTCGGTCCCGGGGGCCACCACCTCGCGGGCGAGCTGGTCAGCGTCGATCACGACGGCGCCGAGCTCACGCAGCATGCCCGACACCGTGCTCTTGCCCGAGGCGACTCCGCCGGTCAGGCCCACCCTCACTCTGGTCACGCGGGGCAGTATTCCAGCCCGGCCGTGCGACGACAGACCTCGTCCCAGGGCGTCGGCTGAAGGCCGAGCTCGCGCGTGATGGCCGTGGAGTCCAGGATGTAGGGCCGCTCGAACTGGTACGCCGTCTCCTTCAGCTCCCGCAGCATCGGGCTCACGAGCCCGCCGAGGGCGAGGACCGCCTTCGGGTAGGCGCGCACGTCCACCGGCTCCCGGCCGGCGGCCCGGCAGATGTCGGCAATGGCTTCCCTCTGCGTCCGGGGCGGGTTCGTCGGGGCGTGCCAGATGCGTCCCCAGGCGTCTTCGCGACCCGCCACGCCGACCAGCGCCCGGGCCATGTCGCGGACGTCGGTCCACGAGTGCGGCTGGTCCGGACTTCCGAAGACTCGCACCGGCTTCCCCGACAGGGCGCGGGGCGCCAGCCGCGGGATGTGGCCGCCATCCCCCACGCCGGCGCCCACGTAGTCGGAGCCACGGACCTCGACGGCGCGGACCCGACCGGCCTTGTGGGCGGCCAGAGCGTCCGCCCACATCGCGGCCCGCACCTGAGCCTTGACGCCGGGCGCGGTGTCCGGGAGCCCCTCGACCATCGGGCCGTCGACGGGGCCGTAGGGATAGAGGTTGCCGGTGGTGACGAGCACTGCACCCGTGCGCTCCGCCGCGGTGAGCAGCGCGGCGGCCACCGGAGGCCACATCGTCGGCCACTTGTCGTAGGCGGGCGGGTTCACGCAGTTGTAGATCGCCCGTGCCCCTGAGGCTGCACTCCCGAGCTGTTCGGCGTCGGAGGCGTCCAGGGCGATCCGGGTCACCCCGGGGACCACCGGACCGGCGCCCGACCGGCTCGCGAGCAGGACCTGCTCGCCCGCGGCTACCAGCTCCTCGGCCGTAGCCCTGCCCACCGGGCCCGCGCCCACCACCAGATGACGTGCACGCATGTTCTTTCTCCCTCTGCGAAGTTCCTCGACCACGAATCGAGAGCACTGCTCTCGGTCCTGAGCATGGCATCACGGGAACCGAAAAGCAAGAGCACTGCTCTCGTTTGTTGCCAATGCTCTCGGAAAGCGTCATGATCCCGACATGACGTCGAGCAGCGCCCCCCGCACCGCCCGCGACCACGCTCGCGTGGAGCTCACCCGCGCCATCCTGACCAGTGCCAGGAAGCAGCTGGCCGAGGTGGGCCCGGCCGCGCTCTCGGTCCGCGCCGTCGCGCGTGACCTGGGCATGGCGTCCTCAGCGACGTACCGCTACTTCCACAGCCGGGACGACCTGCTCACCGCGCTCCTCATCGAGGCGTACGACGAGCTCGGCGAGGCGGTGGAGAGCGCCGACCGGGCCATCACCGCCCGTGACGACCTGGCCGGGCGGTGGCGGGCGGTCTGCCACGCCGTGCGCGACTGGGCAGTCGCCAACCCGCACGAGTACGCCCTGCTCTACGGCAGCCCGGTCCCGGGCTACGCCGCCCCGCAGACGACCGTGCGAGCAGCAAGTCGTGTCCCGCTGACCCTGCTGGCGCTGACCGCCGACGCGCAGGCTGCCGGGCGACGGATCGCGGCGCCCATGCTCGATGTGCCGGCCGCCGAGGTGAAGGCGCTCGGCGGGATCCGGGACATCACCGACTTCGAGATCGACGACCCTCGGCTGGTCCGGTCCCTGATGGCATGGGCGACGCTGTTCGGCCACGTCTCGCTCGAGCTCTTCGGCCACATGCACCGCGGCATCCTGGACTACGACGCCCACTTCGCGCACGTCGTCGACTCGTTGGGCGCCGACCTCGGGCTCGGTTGAGGACGCGACTGTCCTGGGCGAGTGCCACGATCGGACCATGACATCGACCATCTACCTCACCGCGACCAGCATCGACGGCTTCATCGCCACCGAGGACAACGACCTGAGCTGGCTCTTCCAGTTCGAAGGGGAGGACCCCGGCAACCCCTACCCGAGCTTCATCGACGATGTCGGCTCCCTGGCCATGGGTGCGACCACCTACGAGTGGATCAACGGCCACCATCCCGGCGAGTGGGCGTACGCCGACCGGCCCACCTGGGTGTTCACGCATCACGACCTGCCCACGATCGAGGGCGCGAACATCATCTTCACGCACGACGATGTCGCCAAGGTGCACGCCGACATGGTCGCGGCCGCCGAGGGGCGGGACGTGTGGCTCGTCGGCGGTGGTGACCTGGTCGGGCAGTTCCTCGACCACGGCCTGCTCGACGACATCTGGGTGAGCATCGCGCCGGTGGTCCTCGGCAAAGGGGCACCGCTGCTGCCACGCCGGCACACGACGCCACTGCAGGTCAAAGAGGTCCGACACGTGGCGGGAGGCCCGTTCGTGCACGTGCACTACACGCTGCGCTGAGCCGCCGACGGTGTTGAGAGGATGTCGCCTGTGACCCATCGGCTCGGCCCCGGCGACCGGGTGGCCCTTCTCGTGGCGGGCTCCCCTGCCTATGTCGACCTGGTGCTCCTCGCAACCCGTCAGGGTGTCGTCCCGGTGCCGCTGGACCCGCGGCTGACCCATCGGGAGCAGAAGGCCGTCCTCGGTGACGTCGACCCCGCGGTCGTGGTCCGCGACGCGACGGACTCGAGGCCGTGATGGCCGCCCTCGACCCCGCCCCTCCGAGTCCGGTGCCGCTGGTGCGGCCGATGCACCTGACCAGCGGTACGACGGGCGCGCCGAAGGGCGTCTGGTCGGGGCTGCTCGACGAGGCGTCGGCGCACGCCCTGCTCGACGAGGAACGCGACCTGTGGGGGTTCGCCGCCTCGGACGTCCACCTGGTGCTGAGCCCGCTGTACCACTCGGCGCCACTGCGCTTCGCGGGCGGCACGTTGCTCGCCGGCGGGCGGATCGTCGTACCCGGCCCCTTCGACCCGGCCTCGGCGACCCGGGCGATCGTCGAGGAGCGTCCGACCACGATGTTCTGCGTCCCGGCGCATCTCCAGCGCCTGTTCGCACACTGGGACGAGGTGGGCGTGCCCGACCTGTCGTCGTTCCGGCTCGTCGCGCACGCCGGGGCAGCCTGCCCGCCGCCGGTGAAGCAGCGCCTGATCGAGCTCTTCCCGGACGGGAGCACGTGGGAGTTCTACGGCTCGACCGAGGGCCAGTTCACCGCCTGCCGCAGCGAGGAGTGGCTCGAGCACCCGGGCACCGTCGGCCGCGCGAGGCCTGGGCGCTCGCTGCATGTCGAGGACGACGGGACGATCTGGTGCACGGTGCCGGAGCACGCCCGGTTCACCTACTGGAACGCACCAGAGAAGACGGCGGCCGCGTGGCGCGAGACGGCGTCCGGACCGGCGTTCACGGTCGGGGACCTCGGCCGGATGGACGACGAGGGGTACCTCTACCTCGAGGGCCGGCGTGAGGACCTGGTCATCTCCGGTGGCGTGAACGTCTACCCGGTCGAGGTCGAGCACGTGCTCGCGGAACACCCGGGCGTGGTGGACGTGGCGGTGTTCGGTGTGGACGACGAGCGTTGGGGCCAGCGGGTCTGCGCCGCGGTGGTCGGCGAGGCGACGGCGGAGGAGCTCGAGGCGTTCGCCGCCGAACGGCTCTCGCCGCCGAAGCGGCCCAAGGAGTACTTCCCGATGGACGCCTTGCCGCACACGCCGACCGGGAAGATCAAGCGGCTGGAGCTACCCGGCCTGCTCGGCCTCGGCGTCAGTTGAGCACCCGAAGGTCCGCCGGTAGCGCTGTGGGCTGACCCCCCGGACCCTGGTGAAGTGGTGGCGCAGGGTGGCGGCGTTCGCGAAGCCGACGTCCCCGGAGATCTGGTCCACGGACCGGTTGGTGCGCTCGAGGAGCTCCTCGGCCCGCAGCACCCGCTGGCTGGTGATCCACGCGTGCGGGGTCGTTCCGGTCTCCTCGCGGAAGCGCCGGGCGAACGTGCGGGGCGACATGGCGCTTCTCCGGGCCAGGCTCTCGACCGTCATCTCCACGTCGAGGTTCTCGGTGATCCAGGTCAGCAGCGGGCCGAGCGTGTCCGCGTCGCAGTCGGGCACCGCGCTGCGGATGAACTGGGCCTGTCCCCCGTCACGCTGCGGCGGCACGACCATGCGGCGGGCAACCATGCTCGCCACGCTGGCGCCGAACTCCTTGCGGTAGAGATGCAAGGCCGCATCGAGGCCCGCAGCCGAGCCGGCCCCGGTGATGATCGGGTCCGCGTCGACGTACAGCACCTCGGGGATCACGTTCGCCTTCGGGAACCGGGCGGCGAGCTCCTGGGTGTACATCCAGTGCGTCGTGCAGTCGCGGCCGTCGAGCAGGCCGGCCGCACCGAGCGCGAAGGCACCGGAGCAGACCGACATGATCCGCGCACCGCGCTCGTAGGCATCCTGCAGGACCCGCACGACCGGCTCGGGGACCGTGCCGTTCCGGGGCACAGCGGGCACGGCGACGAGGTCCGCCTCGGCAACCCGGCCCAGGTCGTGGTCGACCCAGAGGCCGAAACCTGCGGCAGTGGCGACGTGGCCGGGCTCGGGTGTGCACAGCGCGAAGTCGAAGGTGGGCAAGCCCTGGTCGGACCGGTCGAGGCCCCAGGCCTCGCAGAGGACCCCGAGCTCGAAGGGCCACACCCCGTCGTAGACCACCACGGCAACGTTCTCGATCATGTCCTCCACTATGGCAGGAAGTTGGCAGGAAATCGATGGCACTTGTCATTCCTGCCACTCGTGGCAGGAAACCAATCGGCGCAGGATTACTGCCATGACCCCAGTACTGATCCTCATGGCCATCGTGTTCCTCGTCGCGATCGTGTACGCCACCCTCCGCGACATCCACGGCGACGGTTACGGCCGGCGCCCCAGTCCCCGCAGTCACTACGACCCCTTCGAACCAACCTTCCGCCTTCGCTCCCACTGACCGGCACTCCCCTCACCCCGGGGTCGCGCCGACCAGAGGCGCATGAGACGCAGAAGGGCCCGACCACCTGATGGTGGTCGGGCCCTTCTCTGTCTTGCTCGGCCTTGCCTTGCCGGCTCGGCCTTACCGGCTCAGCGGGTCACTGGCCCTTCGACAGGCTCAGGAACCGCCGCCGGTCAGCTTCTCGCGCAGCGCCTGCAGCGCCTCGTCGGAGGCGAGGGAGCCGCCGGTCTGCTCCTCGACCTGCTGGGTCGAGGAGTACGACGTGGCCTCGCCGGCCTCCGCAGCAGCGACCTTGGCCTCCTGCTGCTGCTTGACGTGGGCCTCCCAGCGAGCGTGCGCCTTGGCGTACTGCTCCTCCCAGGCGGCGCGCTGCTCGTCGAAGCCCTCGAGCCACTCGCCGGTCTCCGGGTCGAAGCCCTCGGGGTAGATGTAGTTGCCCTGCTCGTCGTACGACGCGGTCATGCCGTAGAGCGTCGGGTCGAACTCCTCGCCCTCCACCGCGGTGGCGGTCTCGTTCGCCTGCTTCAGCGACAGCGAGATCCGGCGACGCTCGAGGTCGATGTCGATGATCTTGACCATGACGTCGTCGTTGACCTGGACGACCTGCTCCGGGATCTCGACGTGACGCTCGGCGAGCTCGGAGATGTGCACGAGGCCCTCGATGCCCTCCTCGACGCGGACGAACGAACCGAACGGCACCAGCTTGGTGACCTTGCCCGGGACGATCTGACCGATCTGGTGGGTGCGGGCGAAGTGCTGCCACGGGTCTTCCTGAGTCGCCTTCAGCGACAGGGAGACGCGCTCGCGGTCCATGTCGACGTCGAGAACCTCGACGGTGACCTCGTCGCCCACGGCGACGACCTCGGACGGGTGGTCGATGTGCTTCCAGGACAGCTCGGAGACGTGGACGAGGCCGTCGACGCCGCCGAGGTCCACGAACGCACCGAAGTTGACGATCGAGGAGACGACACCCTTGCGGATCTGACCCTTCTGCAGCTGGGTCAGGAAGCCCTGGCGAACCTCGGACTGGGTCTGCTCGAGCCAGGCGCGACGCGAGAGGACCACGTTGTTGCGGTTCTTGTCGAGCTCGATGATCTTCGCCTCGAGCTCCTGGCCGACGTACGGCTGGAGGTCGCGGACACGACGCATCTCGACGAGGGAGGCGGGGAGGAAGCCGCGGAGACCGATGTCGAGGATGAGGCCACCCTTGACCACCTCGATGACGGTTCCGGTGACGACGCCGTCCTCTTCCTTGACCTGCTCGATGGTGCCCCAGGCGCGCTCGTACTGGGCGCGCTTCTTGGACAGGATCAGGCGGCCTTCCTTGTCCTCCTTCTGGAGAACGAGGGCCTCGACCTTGTCGCCGACGGACACAACCTCGGAGGGGTCGACGTCGTGCTTGATCGAGAGCTCACGCGAGGGGATGACACCCTCGGTCTTGTAGCCGATGTCGAGCAGGACCTCGTCCCGATCAACCTTGACGATGGTGCCATCGACGATGTCACCGTCGTTGAAGTACTTGATGGTCGCGTCGATCGCCGCGAGGAAGTCCTCTTCGGACCCGATGTCGTTGACCGCTACCTGCGGGGTGTCCGAAAGAGTGGGAGTGCTGCTCGTCATAAGGGAATGGATTCCTTGGATGGATGGGTGTCGTGCGGGCGCGCGACAGGAGCCCGTTTCACTACTTCGTATGGTGACTGCCGACGACGGTCGACGGTGCGAACGAAAAGCGAGCGAGAATCTGCTCCGTCTGAGACTCAGGCAGACTCCTAGCGCATCCGTCAGGATACGCGGGTCACACCGCCTGCGTCCAACCGCCTGAGCACTCGGCCGCGCCTCGCGCGAGCCGACGTCGGCTGCGCTGCGGTTTGTGTTCGAGGTACCCCGTCCGGGTACCTTGCCGGACATGAACGACGACCGACTGGTCGAGACCGCCCGCCGGCTGGCGCAGACCCTGACTCCTGGCGACCTCGACCACACGCTGAGCAGCATCACGACGGCCGCGGTGGAGGTGCTCCCCGACGTGCAGTACTCCAGTATCTCGGTCGTCCACGACGACGGGACCATGGAGACCGTCGCACCCACCGACGACTTGCTGCGTGACGTCGACGCACAGCAGTACGAGCTGCACGAAGGGCCCTGCTACGAGGCGGCCACGGACACCGTTCACGTCACCGCGCCCAACCTTGCCGCGGACCAGCGGTTCCCGCGGTTCGGCCAGGTCGCGGTTGCGGCCGGCCTTCGCAGCCAGGCGGGGATCCGGCTGTTCGAGACGCCGACGTCGCAGGGTGCGCTGAACCTGTACTCCGGCCGGGTCGGCGCCTTCGAGGATCTCCGGACGGTCAATGAGCTCTTCGCGCACCAGAGCGCCATGGCGCTGGAGTACGCCCGGGAGATCGACAGCCTCGAGCAGGCCGTCCGCACCCGCAAGACGATCGGGCAGGCGCTCGGCATCGTGATGGAGCGCTACGACCTCACCGACGAGCGGGCCTTCGCGTTCCTCACCCGGCTCTCGCAGCATCGCAACGTCAAGCTCCGGCTCGTCGCCCAGGAGATCGTGGCCGAGACCGAGCACCGGAGCGAGCAGGAGTCCTAGCCAGGGGTACGGACCGGGGCGCAGGTCATCGCCGTGTTCATCCGCCGGACACGCAATGTTTCTCGGTGATCGTGAATGTCGCATGGCGCCTCGGGTACGAGACGGCTCACCGTGCCCCAGTCCTTGGGACGGTGCTCGGCAGACGGTGAACTCCGAACAGCGAGAGGCGCGGGTATGACTGACGGAACTTTCCCCCGTAATGACCAGCGACTTCGCGGCGAAGGGGAACTGACGGCGCACCTGATCCAGGCCGCGCACGAGTCCGAGCGGCCGTTGAGCCAGGAGGAGATCGACGCCATCCTGGGCGTGCAGCCGGACGACTCCGACTGAACCCCGCAGGGAGTTCGTGCCGGACAGCGCCAATAGTCAAATTGGGCGATAGCAACGGCTCGGGGCCGCAACTAGCGTCTTGCCTCATGTTGCTGACGGACTGGTTCAAGTGGCCTGTGCTCTCCCACGACCGTGCGCGCCGCAACGCACTCCGGGGGACACTCGAGGCAGCGAGGTACCGGCGCGAGCGGGAGGACGCCCAGCAGTTCGTGGACGAGGTGAACAGGCGGAGGCTCGCCCCCCGAGCCGGCGGTGCCTACGTCCGGCACCTGTAGCACGTACGCGGCCCGGCGGGCTCAGGCAGAGGCGTGCAGGTCGCCGCTGCGTGCGATCGCCAACAGCCGATCGTGAGCGCGATCAGCCACGGGGTTCTGCCCCCGCCGTGACGCCAGCTCGACCAGGGCGTAGAGATCCGCGGCACGAGCCCGGTCGAGCAGGTCCGCGGGTGCGTCGACCACGAGCTCTGAGTACGTCGATACGACGGCATCGACCAGGTCGGGCCGGCGCTCGAAGCGCAGCAGGTTGCCGAGGTCGGTGAACGGGCTCCCCGCGTGGGCGAACTCCCAGTCGAGGACCGCTGTGACCTCACTCGTGTCCGGGTCTACCAGCAGGTTCTTCGGGTTGAAGTCGCTGTGCACCAGGCAGGTCCGGTCCGTGCGGTCGAGGATCTCCTGCGCCCCGTCGGCCAGCTCCAGCAGCGCCTCGCGGTCCCGCGCGTCCCACTCCCCCAGAGTGCCGCCCTCGCTGAGGGTCTCCACCCAGGTGACCAGGTCGGCTGCCTCGGGTGGCATGTACCCCACGCGGAGGTCGCCGTCGAGGAACATCCCGGCGCGCAGCATCGGCATCTGTGCCAGCCGGGACAGGATCCGTCCCAGGTTGTGTCCGATCGTGGCGGCGAGGTGCTCGTCGGCGGCGGGTAGGACCTCGTCGAGCCGGCTGCCGGGCAGCCACGACGTGACGAGCAGCGCTGGCGTCCCAGCAGAGGGATCCGCCCGTCGTACCTCCAGCACCTCGGGCACCGGGACCAGCCCGCGCACCAGCCTCAGGACCGCGGCGTCGATCTCGGCGGCCTCGGCTCCGCGACCCGCGCCGCGGCCGGCGTAGATGCGTACGACGGAGCGCTCACCCACAACCTCGGCGAGGAAGGTCTCGCCGCTGTGGCCTCCGCCCAAGGGCACCAGCTCGGGGACGAGTGCCGCGTCGTCGCCGGGTCCGAAGAGGTCCACACCACCGATGCTGTCACAGGCCGGGTGTCGATAAAGTCCCGCCATGTCCCTGATCGACCTCGTGACTCTGCCCGTGCGGGTCGGCGTGGCCGCCACCCAGGTCACTCTCGCGCTCGGCGAGCTCGTCGCAGCCGAAGGTCCGGTGCGCAGACCCGGTGGCTATGCCGAGCGTCTGATGGCCGTGATCGGTGAGGGCGGCTACATCGAGCGAGTGGCACGGGTGCTCGGCGACCCCGCCGGGCCGATGAGCCTGGTCAACGCGCTCGGCGCTGCCCTGGCGACCGACCGCCCCCTTGGGCGGGCACTGGCCTCGGAGGGCGCGCTGGACCGCTTGCTGGCCCTCGACGGTCCGCTGCACCGGATCCTCCAGCAGGAGGGCGCGCTGGACCGGCTGCTCGCTGCAGGCGGTCCACTCGACCAGCTCGTCGCCCCGAACGGTCCACTGGATCGCCTGCTGGCCAGCGGTGGAGCCTTGGACCGGATCACCAAGCAGGGCGGTGTGCTCGACCGCCTGCTCCAGGAGGAGGGGCTGCTCGACCGGGCGCTCGCCGAGAACGGCACGTTGGAGAAGCTCACGGCCGACGGCGGCACACTGGACCAGCTCGTCGTGCTGGGCCAGACGCTGGAGGCGATCGCGCCGCGCCTCGAGGAGCTCGGCGTCGTCATCCCCGAGCTTCACTCTTCGGTGAACGCGCTCAGCCAGGCGGTCGGACCGCTGAGCGACCTCGCGGGTCGGCTACCCGGATCACGCCGTCGCGCCGCCATCGAGGCCTGACGTGCCGGAGCCTCACGGCGTCGAGCCCGTCCGCCGTACTCTCTCCGAGGAGGAGACGCTCCAGGCGAACCGCCGCGACTGGGACTCCTACGCCGACGAGTACCAGGCCACGCACGGCCAGTTCCTCGGCGACGCGCGGTTCATCTGGTCGCCCGAAGGTGTCGACGAGGCCGACGCCCACGTGCTCGGCGACGTGGGAGGACGCGACGTACTCGAGATCGGCTGTGGCGCGGCGCAGTGCGCGAGGTGGCTGACCGGCCAGGGCGCTCGCTCAGTAGGGCTCGACGTGTCTCACCGGCAGCTCCAGCACGGGCGCCGGATCGACGCCGACAGTCGCGTCTCGGTGCCGACGGTGTGCGCAACCGCGACCGCGCTCCCCTTCGCCGATGGCTCCTTCGACGTCGCGTTCTCCGCCTTCGGCGCCCTGCAGTTCGTGTACGACGCCGGGGCAGCTGTCGCGGAGGTCGCACGGGTGCTGAGGCCTGGGGGTCGCTTCGCGTTCTCTGTGACCCACCCGATCCGGTGGAGCATGCCCGACGACCCCTCGGCGGAGGGGCTGGTCGTCACCAGCTCGTACTGGGACCGGACGCCGTACGTCGAGCAGGACCCCGACACCGGCGAGGTGACCTACGCCGAGCACCACAGGACCATCGGGGACTGGGTGCGGATCCTGGCCTCGAACGGCTTCCGCCTCGACGACCTGCTCGAGCCCGAGTGGCCCGCGGGTCACGAGCGGGTCTGGGGTGGCTGGGGGCCGGTTCGTGGCGCGCTCGTCCCGGGAACTGCGATCTTCAGCGCCCGGCTCGGCTGATCCTCCGGGTCGCCCAGGACATGACGAAGGGGCGCCGGGTGAACCCGACGCCCCTTCTGACTACCGCTGGTCTCAGATGACCCGGCGGCGAAGCCCGAACACAGCCGCGCCGGCAGCCAGGACGGCCAGGCCCCCGAGACCTCGGGTCATGTTCCGGCTGCCTTCGCCGTCCTCGCCCTTGATCTCGTAGCTGTAGGCAGCCAGGCCCACAGCGTCCTCGGGTGCGCCGTACACCATGTCCTCGGTCTGGGCACGCTTGGCGCCCGCCTCGATCGTGGCGTACATCTCGCCGTAGTTCTGGGCCGTCGACTTCCCGGCCTCGACGAGCTTGCTCGTGCCCTCGTCGGACAGACGCTGAGCGCCATCGCGCAGCTTCGGAGCGCCGCCCGCCGCCTGGCCCAGGCCGTCCGCGAGCTTGCCCGAGCCGGCGGCAGCGTCGCCGAGGCCCGTCGCGAGCTTGTTCGCACCGTCGGCGAGCTGGCCCGAACCGTCCGCTGCCTTGCCCGTGCCGTCAGCGAGCTGACCAGCGCCGTCGGCCAGGTCACCCGAGCCGGCGCTCAGCTTGCCCAGCCCGGCAGCCAGCTCGTTCCCGCCGTTGGCTGCCTTGTCGGCGCCGTCGGCAAGCTGACCGGCACCGGAGTCCGCTCGAACCAGGCCGTCAGCGAGCTTCCCGCACCTGCACCTGCGAAGGCCAGCTTGTCGGCCAGCGCGGAGGCACCGTCGACAGCTTGGGTCGTTCCAGGAGCCAGCTGCTGAGTCAGGCCAGTCGCGGCTTCAGTCATGCCAGCGACGAGCGACTCCAGACCCTCGTGGAGGCCGCATGGGTTCTTCGGGTCGGTGGGGTTCTTGCGATCACAAAGCGGGTTCGACAAGCCTGCCTGGATGAGACCGACACCGCCGATGAGGCTGGAGACTCCCGCCTCCGCCTGTCCGAGGCCGCCCTTGAGACGAGTCGCCCCGTCACGAAGGCTGGTCACGCCGGAGATCGCGTTGCCGAGTCCAGCGGACACCTGGGTCAGCCCAGCGTCAGCCGCAGCCAGCTTCTCACGAAGACTCTCGACCCCGTCCGCATCGTTCGCCGAGTTCACCCCGTAGGCCAGCTGGCCGATATCGGTGTTACAGGCAACCGCCGTGGTGGTGTCGGTGCAGTACTTCTTCAGGTTGTCGATGCCCCCGGCCAGCTGGGCGACCGACCCGGTGCTGGGCGTAAGCGCCCCCGAGACGGCAGCATGGACCTGGTCGACTCCACCCTTCGCCACGGGAAGGCCTGGCTTCTGGGGGTCCGCGCTAAGCAGTTGCTGAAGACCTCCCTCGAGCATGGTGGCACCGAGAATCAGGCCCGGGTTCTGGGCGTCCGTCCGGTTCAGGCCTGTCCGAACTGCCTGGAGGCCTTCCAGGAGACCACACGGGTTGTCGGGGTCCTGCGGATTCGTCGGGTCGCACTTGGGGTTGCTGATGCCCGCGCGGATCCGGTCGACTCCTGCCAGAAGCTTCTCGGCACCAGCCTTGGCCGCCGGCACGCCCGTCTGGGCGTCGGCCAGACGCTGGACACCGCCCGCGATGAGCGTGAGGCCATCGAGGAGCTTCCGGCTTCCCGTCACGAAGTCCGGGTCACCAGTGGAGCTGTTGAAGCCCTCCGCTAGTGCGCGGCTGCCCTTTCGAGCGTCGTCCAGACCAACAGCGAGGTCACCCGCACCGGCGTGCAGACGCTTCAGACCTCGAGCCAGCTTGTCGCCGCCCGCTGCGGCAGTGCTGGAACCGTCATGCAGCCGGTCCGCTCCGTCCGCGAGCTTGCCGGCGCCGTCGTTGAGCTGGCCGATGCCGCTGTCGAGCTCGCCCGCACCGGCGGCAAGCCGCTTGGCGCCAGGAGCCGCGACACCGCCGAGCCCGGCGTCGAGCTGAGCAGCACCGTCGCGGAGCTTGATGAGACCGGCGAGGAGCTCGCCCGCGCCATCGCGCAGCTTGAGCAGGTTCTCGTCGATCTGCGTTGCGCCGTCCGTGAGCTCGACGCCTGTGTCCGCGCCGCCCTTGTAGCTGGCGCCAGCGGCCTTGAAGCTCGGGCTCTCGAGCGGGTTCACCGGCAGCGCGCTGATCGACGCTCGCGGGACGACACCGTTGGTGATGTTCGCGGTGTAGCCGAACTCTGCGGTGTCGGAGCCGATGGGCGGGAAGAGCGTCATCGTGAACGACATCTTCGTGCCGCCCTTGCCGTCACCGGCCATGTTCGCCTCGGAGGAGGTGACGTCGGTGAAGTTGGGCGGCGCGACCGTGCTCAGCGAGCCGACCATCGGGATCGGGACCTCGACGGTCTTGGTGACGGTGCCACCCTTGCCGTCGTCGAAGGTCACCTCCTGCTCGGCGCCGGTGACGTTCTTGACGACGTACTTGACCTCGAGCTTGCCGTCCTCGCCGACCACGTCGCCCGGCTCGACCGGCTTGCCGTCGAGGAAGTAGCGCACCTTGACTTCGAGCGGGAGCTTGCCGGAGTAGTCGCTGACCGAGCGGAGACGCTGCTCGCCGTCGACCGTGAGGTTCGCGACCTGCTGGCCGTCCTTGACCTCGAACCCGCCGAAGCCGTCGAGGTTGCGGAGCCCGTCTGTCTCGATCGGGTTGTGCACGTCGACCGAGCCCTTGCCCGTCAGGGCGAGCTGCTCGTAGACGCGCTTGGTGTCGATCGCGCCGGTGGCGTCGGTGTAGACCTGGACGGTCTCGGTGTTGACCACCTTGACGTCCCCGTTGCCGGCCGCGGCCGCCGGGAACGCCACCATGGCACCGAGGACCGCCGTGGTCGCGGAGACTGCCGCTACGCGCAGCGGGACAGCAAAGCGGCCGTTCACTTGATCTTCTCCATCATGATGTCGTCGAAGCTGGTGGTCTCGGAGTCGTCGAGTCGCCTGTCGGCACGGTGGCCACGCTCGACCGGCTGCTCCCCGGCGGGCGCGGTGATCGCGGTCGCGAGGAAGCCGACAGCGGCCGTGAACAGCAGCACGGTGGCAGCGCTCATCGAGGTCGAGGCGACCTCGGGCGGAGCAGCGGCGTACGTGTGCTCGTAGGCACCCGCGAGAGCCGCCGCGCCGAGCAGGGCCGACCACAGAGGAACCCGGCCGAAGGTCAGTGCGGAGACAGCGACGGCCAGGACGATGACGACCCCGACCGCGACCGCACGCCCGGCAGCGCTGTCGGGCAGCAACCCGGCGCGAAGCAGGTAGCCGACCCAGGCAGCCACGAACCCGGCGGCAAAGCCGGCAAGACGCATGATCGGCGTGCGATCGGGTACAAGTGCGACAACGGCACCGATCGCTACGCCGAGCAAGGCGACCGGCTCCAGTTCAAGGTCGAACGCAGCACTCACAAGCACGACCGCGATGGCCGCAAGGGTGAGTACCAGCCCGACCAGCAATGTTTTGCGCATGCTGGCGCGCTCCCTCCACAAAAAACCGCCCGGCCGAGACGAGACGGTTTTCGGGCGCGCTGCTCCCTCCCTGGGAGAAGTCTGAAACGGACTATAGCCGTGCAGACGACGCAAACGCGCACAACTGGTTCGGTAGGAGCTCATACGGCGCGTGATGCGCCTCACCTGCAGCCTCTCGAGGACGACGTCCTAGGCTGCCTGTGTGAGCCAGTCGACGAGGACCCGCTCCATGCTCGTAGGGAGCGGGAGCATCGCCATCGCGATGGGCGTCATGAACGTCGGCACGTACGGCTTCACGATCATCGCCGCGCGACTGCTCGGTCCGAGGCAGTACGGCGCCCTGGCGGCCGTCATGGGTCTGCTGCTCGTCGTCAACGTGGTCTCGCTCGGACTTCAGGCGACCGCCGCACGGCGCGTGTCGGCAGTCCCGGAGGACCTCGACCGCATCGAGGCCGACATCATGGCCGCGACGTACAAGTCAGCGCTCGCAGTCGGCCTCATCTGCCTGGCCAGCGTCCCCCTGGTCTCTGCCGTACTCCGCCTCGACAGCTGGCTCACCGCCGGGATGATCGCGCTCACGGCGGTCCCGCTCACGATCATGGGGGGTCAGGCGGGGCTGCTCCAGGGCGAGCGACGGTGGCTGCCCCTGGCGGGGATCTACGTCGGGATGGGACTTGGCCGGCTGGCCTTCGGCACGGTCGCCCTCATCGTCCAGCCGAACACCCTCGGCGCGATGACCGGCGTCGCCCTGGGTGCGGTCGTGCCCGTCATCGTCGGCTCCGCGGCGCTGCGCCATCCGTCGAGGAGCGCCTCGCGCCTGGGCCGGGACGGTGAGGCGGCTGCCGGGCGGAGCCGGAGGGTGCTCCGGGAGCTGGCGCACAACTCCCACGCGCTGCTGGCGTTCTTCGCGCTGTCGAACGTCGACGTGCTGATCGCGCGCATCACCCTCGACGAGCACCAGGCGGGTCTCTACGCGGGTGGCCTGATCCTGGCCAAGGCTGTGCTGTTCCTGCCACAGTTCGTGGTGGTCGTGGCTTTCCCGTCGATGTCGACGCCGGGAGCAAGGGTCAGCATGACGTTGAAGGCCCTTGCCCTCGTCCTGGTGATCGGGGTCTTCGCCACGCTGGCCGCCTGGCTGCTCCCCCGGCTCGCGGTGGAGTTCATCGGCGGCACGGAGTACCGCGACCTGGCCTCGATGATCTGGGCCTTCGCCGCGATCGGCACGATCTGGTCGATGATCCAGCTGCTCGTCTACAACCTCATGGCGCGGCAGGCCAAGCGCACGGTCGGCGTCGTCTGGGCCGGCCTGGTCGGCCTGGTGGCGGTCGCCCCCTCGGTGGAGTCGATCACCTTCCTGATCACCGCCGTGGTCTCGATCGAGAGCCTCGTGCTGCTCGTGCTGGTGGTGCTCGCCGTCCGGCGTACCGGGGTGCCGACGGAGACCACCCCGGCCTGAGCCGACTCAGCGCGCCGAGGCGCAGCGAGCGCAGCGAGTCAGTGGCATGCCCAACGGGTCAGTGCGCTGCCTCGTGCCACGAGCGGCCGGTGCCGACGGAGACGTCGAGCGGCACCGTCAGCTCCGCAGCCCTGCCCATCTGCGTGCGCACGAGCTCCTCGAGCTGCTCCCGCTCCCCCGGCGCCACCTCGAACACGAGCTCGTCGTGGACCTGAAGCAGCATCCGTGAGCGGAGCCCGGAGTCCTTCAGAGCACCGTCGACGTTGAGCATCGCCACCTTGATGATGTCGGCTGCCGAACCCTGGATCGGCGCGTTGAGGGCCATGCGTTCGGCCATCTCGCGGCGCTGCCGGTTGTCGCTGGTGAGATCGGGGAGGTAGCGGCGGCGACCCATGATCGTCTCGGTGAAGCCGCACTTGCGCGCCTCGTCGACGATCCCGGCGAGGTAGTCGCGCACGCCGCCGAAGGTCTCGAAGTACTCGTCCATCAGCCCCCGGGCCTCGCCGGTCTCGATGTTGAGCTGCTGGGAGAGGCCGTAGGCCGAGAGCCCGTAGGCCAGGCCGTAGTTCATCGCCTTGATCTTCGCGCGCATCTCGGGCGTGACCTCTGCGGCGTCGACGTCGAAGACCCGAGCCGCGGTGACCGAGTGGAAGTCGCGGCCGGACCGAAACGCCTCGATCAGGAGGGCGTCCTCGGACAGGTGCGCCATGATCCGCATCTCGATCTGGCTGTAGTCGGCGGTCATCAGGGACTCGTACCCCTCGCCCACCACGAAGGCCTCGCGGATCCGCCGGCCCTCCTCGGTGCGCACGGGGATGTTCTGCAGGTTCGGGTCCGTGCTCGACAGCCGACCGGTCGCCGCGATGAGCTGGTTGAACGTCGTGTGGATCCGGCCGTCGGACTGCACGGTCTTGAGCAGGCCCTCGACGGTCTGCCGCAGCCGGGACACGTCACGGTGGCGCAGCAGCGCGAGCAGGAACGGGTGCTCTGTCTTGACGTAGAGCTGCTGGAGCGCGTCGGCGTCGGTCGTGTAGCCGGTCTTGGTGCGCTTGGTCTTCGGCATGTTGAGCTCCTCGAAGAGCACCACCTGGAGCTGCTTCGGGGAGCCGAGGTTGATCTCCTTGCCGATTACGTCGAAGGCCTCGTCGGCGGCCTTCTTCACCTCGGCGGCGAAGTGTGCCTCCAGAGCCTCGAGCTGGTCGACGTCCACCGCGACGCCCGTGCGCTCGAGCCGGGCGAGCACGTAGACGAGCGGCAGCTCGACGTCGGCGAGCAGGCGGGTGCCGCCGCGCTCCTCGAGCTCGTCGTCGAGAGCGGCGGCGAGGTCGAGCACCGCCCGGGCCTGCAGCATCGAGACGTCGCCGGAGGAGTCCTCGCCGAGGGTGTCGAAGGAAAGCTGCCCGTCGTCGGCGGTCTCCTGGCGCAGCTCGCGCTTGAGGTACCGGAGGGTCAGGTCGGCCAGGTCGTAAGAGCGCTGGTCGGGCCGGGCGAGGTAGGCCGACAGCGCGGTGTCGCGCTCGAGACCGGCCAGCTCCCAGCCGCGTGCGGACAGAGCGAGCATGGGGCCCTTGGCGTCGTGGAGCACCTTGGGGTACGACGGGTCGGCCAGCCAGCTCGCGAGGGCCTTGTCGTCCTCCGGCGTGACCTGCTCGGTGTCGAGCCACGCCGCGGACCCGTCCGAGGCCGCGAGTGCGAGCGCGAACACGTCGCCCGTGCCGGCGCGCCACGAGCCTTGGACCTGCACCCCGACGCGCGCGCCCACGGTCATCGCGTGCTTCTCCAGCCAGCCGGCGACCTCGCCCTGACCGAGGCGGACACCGTCGACGGAGAAGCCTTCCTCCTCGATCTCCTCCTCGGACTCGAGCGTCGCGAAGAGCCGGTCGCGGAGCACCCGGAACTCGAGGCCGTCGAAGATCTTGTGCACCTCCTGGCGGTCCCACGGCTGCACCACGAGGTCGGTCGGCGTCGCGGTCAGCTGGAGGTCGCACACGAGCGCGTTGAGCCGACGGTTGCGGATCACCTCGCCGAGGTGCTCCCGCAGCGAGTCGCCGGCCTTCCCCTTGATCTGGTCGGCGTGCGCGATCACGTTGTCGAGACCGTCGTACTGGTTGATCCACTTGGCGGCCGTCTTGGGGCCGACCCCCGGAACACCCGGCAGGTTGTCCGAGGTCTCCCCCACGAGGGCTGCGATCTCGGGGTAGCGGCCGGGCGCGACGCCGTACTTCTCCTCGACTGCCTCAGGCGTCATGCGCGCCATGTCGGAGACACCCTTGCGGGGGTAGAGGATCGTGCACGAGTCGCTGACGAGCTGGAGAGTGTCGCGGTCGCCGGTGCAGATCAGCACCTCGAACCCCTCGGCGACGGCCTGGGTCGCCAAGGTCGCGATCACGTCGTCGGCCTCGAAGCCCTCCTTCTCGATCGTCGCCACCCTGAGCGCGGCGAGGACCTCCTTGACGAGCGACACCTGCCCCTTGAACTCGTCGGGAGTCTTGGACCGGTTGGCCTTGTAGTCGGAGTACTCAGCGGCGCGGAAGGTGTCGCGCGAGACGTCGAACGCCACGCCGACGTGCGTCGGCTTCTCGTCGCGCAGCACGTTGATCAGCATCGAGGTGAAGCCGTAGACCGCGTTCGTGGGCTGGCCCGTGGTCGTGGAGAAGTTCTCCACCGGGAGCGCGAAGAACGCGCGATAGGCCAGTGAGTGGCCGTCGAGCAGGAGCAGGCGGGGACGCTGACCGTTTACGGAGGGCTGGTTCGACACGCATCCGACCTTATCCGGGAGCACCCCCCAAGCGTGACGGCCGGGGACGGCGACAGAATGGCGCCATGGACCAGACGACACCACCGGCCACGGACACTCCCGAGCACGCAGAGTTCCTTCGGCAGTTCCCGATGGGCGACCTCAACGAGAAGATGGGCGTCCAGCTCCTCGAGGTCTCACCCGAGCGCGTGGTCGGCACGATGCCGGTCAAGGGCAACACCCAGCCCTACGGCCTGCTCCACGGCGGCGCGTCGGTCGTGCTCGCCGAGAGCCTCGGGTCGGTCGGGTCCGCGATGCACGCCTCCCCCGACCGGCTGGCCGTCGGCGTGGACATCAACGCGACGCACCACAGGTCGGCGCGTGACGGGGTGGTCACCGGTACGGCGACCGCGATCCACCTGGGGCGCACCTCCGCCAGCTACGAGGTGGTCATCACCGACGAGCAGGGACGCCGCCTGTGCACCTCGCGGATCACGTGCGCGCTGGTGCCGGTGAAGAAGGAGTCCTGAGGTCAGTCGGACTTGGCCTGGACGCGCCGCTGTAGCCGGCGCTGCGCCAGGACCTGACCCACGCTGCGGTGGTTGCGGCTGCTGACCATGGCACCGGCCGGCGGGTCGACCGGCAGCTTCGCCCGCAAGGCCTTGACGTTCGCCCCCCGGACGATCGCGATCTGGGACAGGCCGAGCCGCGCCATGAAACGGTTCGCGTCACGCGAGTGGACCGAGGCGGCGGCCATCAGATGGGTGGTGTCCTTCTCCTCGGCCCAGGACACCGCCGCCTCGATCAGTGCCTTGCCGACACCGTGGCGGCGGTGACCGCCGAGCACGTGCAGGTGGGTGATGTGCACCGCGGTGTCGGTGTGGATCGGAGACATGCCGGCCCGAAGCAGGTGGGCGGCTGCGACGACCTTGTCGTCGATGATGCCGACCAGGAGCCGCTCGTCGGGGTCCGCCGCGATCCTGGCGACGGCGTTGGCCGCCTCCACGTGCGCCGCTTCAGATGTCCGGTCTGAGCTGGCGCGACGGAAGTCGCCCCATACCTCGATCAGCGCAGCTGCGTCTTCGGGGACGGCGTCGCGGACCTGGACCGCAATGCGGGACACGGGAAAAGACCCCCTCCTGAGCGTCACACGCTCGAGCACGTTCTCTGGCACGACAACAGGGCCGCAGAAACGGCCCCAAGCCTCACGTTCGGTCCCCGTATCCCGAGCGAAGCAGACGAAGTGAGAGATTACGCCTAGACAACCTGGATCGGTAGAGGAGTCATGGTGTTCCCAGGCCTGGGCACGCTCGTCAACATCGTCAGTGTGCTCATCGGCACACTCATCGGTGTGCTGGTCGGGCACCGACTGACCCAGCGGACCCGAGACGTGGTCACCGACGCACTCGGCTTGGTCACCCTGCTCATCGCCGCAGCCTCCGCGGCCAGCATCACCGACGCGGCCTGGGCGCGGGCCGTCGGAGACAGCGCGCCCATGCTGATCGTCCTGGGCTCACTGCTCGTCGGGGGGATCGTCGGGTCGATCCTCCGCATCGAGGACCGGCTCGAAGGATTCGGGTCCTGGTTGCAGACCCGGCTGCATGCACGCTCCGGCGGACGGTCGGAGAGCGCGGAGCGTCAGCGGTTCATCGAGGGGTTCGTGGCGAGCTCGCTGGTGTTCTGCGTCGGCCCCCTGACCGTGCTCGGGTCGATCAACGACGGGCTCGGCAATGGTCCAGACCAGTTGTTCCTCAAGGCAGCCCTCGACGGCTTCGCCGCCATCGCCTTCGCGGCCTCCCTCGGGTGGGGCGTCGCGGCAAGCGCGATCGCCATCCTCGTCGTACAGGGGTCGCTGACGCTGCTCGGAGCGGTGCTCGGCGACGTCCTGCCCGACCCGCACCTCGCCGCTCTGACAACGACCGGTGGCCTCATGCTGGTCGGGGTCGCCCTCCGACTTCTCCGGCTCAAGCAGCTTCCTGTCGGCGACCTGCTCCCGGCTCTGCTGATGGCTCCGCTGCTCACCCAGCTGGTGATCGCGTTGCGCTGACACGGTGAACGTGGCGCCGGACGGTGTACTTGGGAAATAAAACCATTGAGACCGTTGCGGCAATGTTGCGAGGTTAGGCTCCCCTGCCCCGCCCTCGCGTTCTAGGGTGATTTCCGGACGATGGCGACCGGGGGTCGGCGGGGCTCGGTGGTCCGGGTCACACCAGTCGCTATAGTCCCCCGAGTCAATCGGCGACAAAGGCGACAGGAGTCCCATGCACACCGGCCTCAGACGTATCGCTGGACTGCTGCTCGCAGTCGTCGTGGCGGCTCTCACCGTCGTGTCGACTGCGCAGACCGCAGCGGCCGGCCCCCGAGCCGCAGAAGGGGACGCGCCAGCCTGCGTCCTCCCCCAGGCCACCCAGGACGACACCATCTCGATCATCGGACGGGTCTGCGACACCCGCGAGACGCCGCAGACGCCTGTCGAGGGCGTGAAGATCAGTGTCGAGGACGAGTCCGGCAACGCCGTGGGCGACGCGACGACCGGCGCCGACGGGACCTTCTCGATCCCGCTGCCGGGCGCGACCATCGACAACCTCGGCAAGACCTTCAGTGTGAAGGTCGACGAGAAGTCACTTCCCGAAGGCGCGGAGCTCCGCAACCCGAAGGACGTCACCCGCCCTGTGACGATCAACCTCGACAACGACGTCTCGGTCACCTTCCCCGTCGGCGAGTCCGCCGGCAGCGAGGGAACCGGCACGCAGGCGCTCCAGCTGTTCGTCGGCGGCATCGTCTTCTCGGTGCTCCTGGCCATGGCCGCGCTCGGCCTGTCGATGGTCTTCGGCACGACCGGGCTCACCAACTTCGCCCACGGCGAGCTGATCACCTTCGGAGCACTCGTCGCCTACCTTGTCGACCAGCTCCCCGGGGAGATCCGGATCGGCGGGACGGACGTCACCGTCGTCGTTGCGGTGATCGTCGCCTTCATCGCGTCGGGCATCTTCGGCTATCTCAACGACAAGGCGCTGTGGAAGCCGCTACGAGGACGCGGCACCGGCCTGATCGCGATGATGATCGTCAGCATCGGTCTGTCGATCTTCCTGCGCAGCCTCTTCCAGTACATCGTCGGCGGGCAGAACCACAACTACTCCCAGTACGCCGCGGTGAAGCCGTGGACGGTCGGGCCTCTCCTGATCACACCGAAGGACCTGATCGTCGCGCTCGTCGGGATCGCGGTGCTGGTCGCCGTCTCGCTGCTCCTGCAGTACACCAGGATCGGCAAGGCGACCCGGGCGGTCGCGGACAACCCCGCACTGGCCTCCTCGTCGGGCATCAACGTCGAGCGGGTCATCTCGGTGGTGTGGATCGGAGGCGCCGCACTTGCCGGGCTGTCGGGTGTCCTCCTCGGGCTCACCCAGGGCTTCGACTACCAGCTCGGCTTCAAGATCCTGCTCCTGGTCTTCGCGGCCGTCGTGCTCGGTGGCCTCGGCACCATCTGGGGCGCGATGCTCGGCGCCTTCATCATCGGCATCTTCATCGAGGTGTCGACCTTGTTCGTTCCGTCCGAGCTGAAGTACGTCGGCGCCCTCGTCGTACTCATCATCGTCCTGCTGATCCGCCCCCAGGGTCTGCTCGGCAAGGCCCAGCGGGTCGGTTAGGAAGAGGAAACAACATGGACCTGCCCAACATCTTCAGCCAAGCCCTCCAGCAAGGCTTGGGACCATCCGCGATCGTCTACTGTCTTGCGGCGATCGGCCTCAACGTCCACTTCGGCTACACCGGACTGCTCAACTTCGGCCAGGCCGGCTTCATGGCGGTCGGCGGCTACGCGCTGGCGTCGATCGTCTCCACCTGGGGACTCTCCTTCTGGCTCGGCATCGTCGTGGGCCTGTTGCTGACCGTCCTCCTCGCACTGTTGCTGGGCGTGCCGACGCTGCGGCTGCGCGCCGACTACCTGGCGATCGTGACGATCGCCGCAGCCGAGATCATCCGTCAGACGATCGGCTCCGTCACCCTGCTGAAGTACTTCGGCGGCCAGGACGGTCTCACCGGCTTCAGCGGTACCTTCCGGCAGCTCAACCCGTTCACCGCTCCGCTGGACCTCGGCATCGTCTCGTGGCGGCCGTACGACGCCTGGGTGATGGTCGTGGGCTGGATCCTCATCGCGCTCTGCTGCCTCGTCGTCTGGCTGCTCATGCGCAGCCCCTGGGGGCGCGTGCTCAAGTCGATCCGGGAGGACGAGGACGCCGTCCGCAGCCTGGGCAAGAACGTCTACGCCTACAAGATGCAGTCGCTGATCATCGGCGGCGTCTTCGGCGCCTTCGCCGGCTTCATCACGGCCCTGAAGAGCGCAGCGGTCAACCCGTCGTTCTTCGCCACCGACATCACGTTCTTCGCCTACACCGTGCTCCTCGTCGGAGGTGCAGCGAGGGTCCTCGGTCCGGTGGCCGGCGCCATCATCTTCTGGTTCCTGCTGAGCTTCCTCGACCTGTTCTTCACCCAGGCCTCCGTCACCGGCCTGATCCCGAGTTCCATCATGACCCCGAACCAGGCCAGCCTGATGCGCTTCATCTTCATGGGCCTGGCCCTCATGCTGCTGATGATCTTCCGACCACAAGGGATCTTCGGAGACCGGAAGGAGCTGGCCCTCGATGCCCGCTGAGACCACCGCTCCCGGCCCTGCGTCGCCCGGCACGGGCGCCGCTCGCGAGGCGCTCGCCTCCGTCGCCCATGAGCCGGGCGCGAAGAAGCCCGACCCGATCGTCGTCGCCGACAACATCACGCGCAACTTCGGCGGTCTCACGGCCGTGGATGTCGACCATGTCGAGATCCAGCGCGGCGTGATCACCGCGTTGATCGGCCCGAACGGCGCGGGCAAGACCACGTTCTTCAACCTGCTGACCGGGTTCGACCGTCCCGACAGCGGTGACTGGTCCTTCAACGGCAAGAGCCTGCGCAAGGTGCCGGCTTACAAGGTTGCCCGCCTGGGCATGGTCCGCACGTTCCAGCTGACCAAGGTGCTGTCCAAGCTCACGGTCATCGAGAACATGCGCGTGGGTGCCGGCGGACAGAAGGGCGAGACCCTCCTCGGCGCGATGTTCAAGCCGTTGTGGCAGCGCGAGGAGTCGTCCAACACCGAGCGCGCGGACGCACTTCTCGAACGGTTCCTGCTGATCAAGAAGCGCGAGGACTTCGCCGGGGAGCTCTCCGGTGGCCAGCGCAAGCTCCTGGAGATGGCGCGGGCGCTCATGGCCGACCCGGAGCTCGTCATGCTCGACGAGCCGATGGCGGGCGTCAACCCGGCACTGAAGCAGTCGCTGCTCGGCCACGTGAAGTCGCTGCGCGACGACGGCCGCACGGTGTTGTTCGTCGAGCACGACATGGACATGGTCCGTGACATCTCCGACTGGGTCATCGTCATGGCGCAGGGGAAGATCATCGCCGAAGGCCCGCCCGACTCGGTCATGGGCGACCAGCGGGTGATCGACGCCTACCTCGGGGCTCACCACGACACCGAGCTCACCTTCGAGGCGGAGCAGCGTATCCACGAGGAGGCTGAGGCGGAGATCGTGGGCGACGGGTTCGCCTCTCGGGAGGAGCCCGTGTCCGCCGACCCGTCCGCGGACCACGCCGAGCAGAAGGAGGAGCAGGCATGACCGAGGCGACTGGCTCGAGCGAGTCGACCGGGGCCACCAAGCTGGCCGCGTCGGGGGATGAGGTCCCCGGCCGCACGGAGCACCTCAAAGCCGCCGAAGGCGCCGTCCTGCGGGCTGACGACCTCATCGCGGGCTACCTCCCGGGCGTGAACATCCTCAACGGCACCGACCTCTACTGCCAGCCCGGTGAGCTCGTCGGCATCATCGGCCCCAACGGCGCCGGCAAGTCGACGCTGCTCAAGGCGCTGTTCGGCCTGGTCAAGATCCGCTCCGGGAAGGTCCTGCTCAAGGGAGGGGACATCACCAACAAGCGCGCGGACGCGCTCGTCTCAGCCGGCATCGGCTTCGTCCCGCAGACCAACAACGTGTTCCCCTCGCTGACCGTGCAGGAGAACCTCGAGATGGGGACGTTCCAGAACCCGAAGAAGTTCGCGGACCGGTTCGACTTCGTCACCCAGCTCTTCCCCGCGCTGAAGGACCGCCGGGCCCAGCGGGCAGGCTCGCTCTCCGGCGGTGAGCGTCAGATGGTCGCGATGGGGCGCGCGCTCATGATGGACCCGTCGGTGCTTCTGCTCGACGAGCCGTCGGCCGGCCTGTCCCCCGTGATGCAGGACGAGGTGTTCGTGCAGACCAGGAAGATCAACCGGGCAGGCGTCTCGGTGATCATGGTCGAGCAGAACGCCAGCCGGTGTCTGCAGATCTGTGACCGCGCCTATGTGCTCGACCAGGGCCGTAACGCCTACACCGGCACCGGACGACAGCTGCTGCACGACCCCAAGGTCATCGAGCTCTACCTCGGCACCCTCGCCAAGAAGTGAGCTTCACCGACACCAGAACATGAAGAAGGGCCCGGCCGTTACGGCCGGGCCCTTCTTCTGTCTCGGGTCGAGAAGCTACTGGATGACGCCGGAGACGGAGTCGATCTGCTTGTACTTGTTGTCCTTGCTGTACTGCTGGATGCCGATGGTGGCCTTGTTCGGGCTACCCGAGTCGTTCATGTCGCACGGACCGGAGACACCGTCGTAGTCGATGTCCTCGCCCTTGTCGAGCAGACCGGCGCACTCCTCGAACGTGGTGCACTTCGTGCCGTCCTTGGAGACGTTGATGAGCTCGCTGGCGATGGCCTCGCCGGAGTCGCTGCCCGCCGCGATAGCGGCCAGTGCGCTGAGCATCGTCGCGTCGTAGGACTGCGGACCGTAGGTGAAGTCCTTGAGCTTCGGGTCCACCTTCAGCAGCCGGTCGAAGAACGACTGGTCGACCTTGGGCGGTGCCGGGAAGGTGCCCTTGACGCCCTCGAGGTTGAAGTTCTGGTCGGAGTAGTCGGCCATGTTGCCGTCCACGAAGTACAGCTGGATGTCCTGCGGGCCGACGCCCTTGGAGATCAGCTGCGGGACGATCTTCGTGGTCTCGTTGAACGCGATCAGGATCAGCGCGTCCGGCTTCGCTGCGGCGACCTTGTTCACCTCGGCGGTGAAGTTCTGCGCGTCGGCGGAGTACAGGATGTAGTCGCTGACCGTGGCGCCCTTCTGCTCGAGGATCTCCTTGGCCCTCTTGGCGAGACCCTCACCGTAGGAGTCCTGGCGGGCCATGATCGCCACGTTGGTGTGACCATCCGTGACCGCCAGGTTGCCGAGCACCTCACCCTGGAGCACGTCGGAGGGCGACGTACGGAAGTACAGGCCCTTGTCGTCGTAGGTGTCGAAGGCCGGCGAGGTGTTGGCCGGCGAGAACTCGACCACGCCCGCGCCGGTGATCTTGTCGATGACGCTGAGCGACACGCCGGATGCCGCGGCACCCACGACGACGTCGACGTTCTTGTTCAGCAGGTTGTCCACCGACGCACCGGCGATGTCCGGCGTACCGTCACCGGAGTCGGCCTTGGACGAGGCGACCGGCTTGCCCAGCACCCCACCGGCGTCGTTGATCTCCTGGACCGCGAGGTCCACACCGGCGAACTCCGGCGGGCCGAGGTAGGCAAGGTCACCGGTCTGCGGGAGCAGGCTGCCCAGCGTCAGCGTGCCGTCGCCCTTGGCGGCGGGCGCCTTGCTCGGGCTCTTGGACGTGCTGGGCTCGTTGCCGGATTTGGTCTCGGTGTTGTCGTTCCCGCCACAGGCGGTCAGCACGAGAGTGGCGGACGCAAGGACTGCTGCCGCGCGCCAGGTGCGTGTTGGGCGAATCATGGAGCCTCCGTCGAAAGGGAGCGTGCGGCGACCATCCCGACGAGCCGGGCAGGGGCCACCGCGCCTTAATGTTGGAGCGAACCTAGCGTCAAACGCCCGAAGAGTTGAGGACCTGGAGGAAAAATGGCGTCGGGTCGTTGCCATTTCGTGATCTTCCATCCGACCGGTGTCCGAATGGCCGGAGATCGGACATGAGTGCTCCAGACGGGCGATGAGCGTCAGGAACCGCTCTCGCCCGCGATCTGGGGTCCGTGCGCGATGACGCCCTCGGCGACCTGCCGCATGGACAGTCGCAGGTCCATCGCGGTCTTCTGGATCCAGCGGAAGGACTCGGGCTCGCTCAGCTCCAGCTGCTCCTGCAGGACCCCCTTCGCCCGGTCCACGAGCTTGCGGGTCTCGAGCCGCTCGGTGAGGTCGGCCACCTCGGCCTCGAGCATCTGAAGCTCCGCGAAGCGGCTCACCGCCATCTCGATGGCCGGCACCAGGTCGTGCTTGTTGAACGGCTTGACCAGGTAGGCCATCGCGCCGGCGTCTCTCGCACGCTCCACGAGGTCCCGCTGGCTGAACGCGGTCAGGATGACGACGGGCGCGATGCGCTGGGTGGCGATCCGCTGTGCGGCGCTGATCCCGTCGAGCCTGGGCATCTTGACGTCGAGTACGACGAGGTCGGGGCGGAGCTCCTCGGCGAGCTCGACCGCACGCTCCCCGTCGCCGGCCTGGCCCACCACGTCGTACCCCTCCTCGCCGAGCATCTCGGCCAGGTCGAGGCGGATCAGTGCCTCGTCCTCCGCGATGATGACGCGACGGGTCGGTGCGGTGGTTTCCTGGTCCTGGCTCACGCCGCAAAGGCTAATGGCGCAAGGGGGATGCACGCACATCGGAGGGGCTGGCATCAGGTACCGTGGACCCGCTCAGCCCCGGTATTCCAATCGGCAGAGAATGCGGTCTCAAACACCGTACAGTGTGGGTTCGAGTCCCACCCGGGGCACTGTTCTGGCTTACCGCAAAGGGCTCTCGAAGCTGTCGGTGCTCGGCTCGACGATGTCGGTATGCATCCCGTAGAGGTCCGCCGACGTGCGCTCGAACTGCTCGCCACAGGGCGCTCGCTCAACTCTGTGAGCAATCAGCTCGGTGTGAGTCGGGCTGCCCTGCGGGAGTGGCGGGACCGTGGGCCCGAACCACGCACGAGGTCCGCACGGTGTTGCGTGTGCGATGGCGGGAAGCCCGATGAGGCGGGGTACTCGACGCTGCTCGGTTACTACCTCGGGGACGGCTGCATCTCGAAGGCGCGGCGCACCTACTCGCTGCGTGTCTCCTGCGACAGGACCTACCCCGGCATCATCGCCGACGTCGGCGACGCGATTGCACTGGTGCATCCGGGTGCAGGGATCTGCCATGTGCAGGGGCCGGGCGTCGTCGTCGTCCAGAACTGCTGGAACCATTGGCCGTGCCTCTTTCCGCAACACGGCCCGGGTCGCAAGCATGAACGCCTGTTGGTCCTCGCGGATTGGCAGCGAGAGATCGTCACGGCGCATCCGGCCGAGCTTCTTCGTGGTCTCTTCCACTCCGACGGCTGCCGAAGTGCGAACTGGGCGACGAGGCCGGTGGCAGGGGTGAAGAAGCGCTACGACTACCCCCGGTGGCAGTTCGTCAACCATTCAGCCGACATCCGGCAGTGGTGCTGCGACGCCCTCGACCTACTGGGGATCCCCTGGCGGCAGAGCAGCTGGAAGACGATCTCGGTCTCGAGACGCGAAGGAGTCGCACAGCTGGACGCGCTGATCGGCCCCAAGCACTGACCCGCGGCCTCGCGGACACCGCGTGCACCGAGCACCGAGCACCGAGCCGGCGTCCCTACACTCCCCCTGTGCCCCTCCTCCGAGCCGACGACCCGCTACCCCACCGGCCCACGAGGGTGGCGGTCAACGGGACATCCGGCTCGGGGAAGTCCACCCTCGCCAGGCGTCTCGGCGAGACCCTCGACCTCCCGTACACCGAGATGGACTCGCTCTTCCATGGGCCCGGGTGGACGCCGAACCCCGCCTTCGTGGCCGTGGTGGATGCGATCACATCGGGGCCGCGCTGGGTCTGCGAGTACCAGTACGACTCGGCCCGGACGCTGGTCGCCGCAAGGGCCGATCTGCTGGTCTGGCTCGATCCGCCGACGCCGCTCGTGATGTGGCGCGTGGCCCGTCGCACGATCGGCCGACGCATCAGACGGGAGGAGCTCTGGAACGGCAACCAGGAGCCGCCGCTCCGCGAGTTCTTCACGGACCCGGAGCATGTGGTCCGCTACGCCTGGTCGACCCGCCGCCGGGCTGAGGAACGGGCTCGCTGCCTGCTCACCTCACACATCCGGCTGCCCGTCGTACACCTGCGCTCGGCCCGCGAGGTGCGAGCGCTGGGTCGACGGACCGCTCGCCGCCAGCGCGTGACGGCCGGCGAGGCCGAACCGTCAGGGAGTACGACGACGGTAGGCCGGCGTGACCTCGTTGATGGCATCGCCCATCCGGTGGACGCGCACCGCGTTCGTGGAGCCGGGGATGCCCGGGGGGCTCCCGCCGATGATCACCACCAGGTCGCCCTTCTGGACCCGGCCGATCTTGAGCAACGCCTCGTCCACCTGGCGCACCATCTCGTCGGTGTGCCCGACGGGTGAGACCTTGAAGGTCTCGATGCCCCAGGTCAGGGACAGCTGGGAACGCACGGCACCGACCGGGGTGAACGCCAGGATCGGGATCTCACAGCGGTAGCGCGAGAGTCGGCGCGCGGAGTCGCCGCTCTGGGTGAAGGCGACGAGGTACTTCGCGCCGACCCGCTCGGCGATCTCGACGGCGGCCTTGGCGATCACACCGCTCTTCGTGCGAGGCTGCCAGTCGATCTTGGTCATCCGGTGCAGCCCGTGGCGCTCGGTCGACTCGAGGATCCGCGCCATCGTCTCGACGGCCTCGATCGGGTACTCCCCCACACTCGTCTCACCCGACAGCATCACGGCATCCGCCCCGTCGAGAAGGGCAGTGGCCACGTCGGAGGCCTCGGCGCGGGTCGGGCGCGGGGCGCTGATCATCGACTCGAGCATCTGGGTGGCGACGATCACCGGCTTGGCGTTGCGGCGGGCCATGTCGACGATCCGGGCCTGGATCATCGGGACGTCCTCGAGCGGGCACTCCACGCCGAGGTCGCCGCGCGCGACCATGAACCCGTCGAACGCCTTGATGATCTCGTCGAGGTTCTCGACCGCCTGCGGCTTCTCGATCTTCGCGATCACCGGCAGCCGCACGCCCTCCTCGTCCATGATCGCCCGGACGTCCTCGACGTCCTTGGCGGAGCGGACGAACGAGAGGGCGATGAAGTCCACGGTGAGGTGGAGGGCGAACCGGAGGTCCTCCTTGTCCTTCTCCGACAGTGCCGGCACCGAGACCGCCACACCGGGAAGGTTGATCCCCTTGTTGTTGCTGACCGTTCCCGCGACCACCACACGGGTCTCGACGTCGGTGTCCCCGACGGACGTGACCTCGAGGCGGACCTTGCCGTCGTCGATCAGGATCGGGTCACCGACCTCGACGTCGCCCGGCAGACCGTCGTACGTCGTCGAGCAGATCTTCTCGTCGCCGAGGATGTCGCGGGTGGTGATGGTGAACGGCGCGCCCTCGTCGAGCTCGACCGGACCGTCGGTGAACCGGCCGAGGCGGATCTTCGGCCCCTGCAGGTCGGCGAAGATGCCCACGCCGTGCCCGGACTTGTCCGAGGCCTGCCGGACGAGGCGGTAGGCCTTCTCGTGGTCGGCATGGGACCCGTGGCTCATGTTGAGACGGGCGACGTCCATGCCCGCGTCGACGAGCTGGCTCACTCGCTGAGGGGATGAGGTTGCGGGACCGAGAGTGCAGACGATCTTTGCTCTACGCACGCCCCGACCCTAGCGGGCGAGACTTGATCGTTCCAACCGGTCCAGCCGATCCTGAGACTTCCCAGGTTCCCTTGGGAAAGCAGCACTCCCCTCGACGTGCTCGTCGAGGGGAGTGACTGTTCCTCAAGTGACCTTGGGAAAGGTCGCCGGGGTCAGACCATCATCGGGCGAGCGGTCGGCGGGATCGGGGACGGGAGCGTCGTTGCACCGGTGAGGTACTTGTCGACCGCGGCCGCGGCGGCACGTCCCTCGGCGATCGCCCACACGATCAGCGACTGGCCGCGCCCCGCGTCACCGGCGACGAACACACCGTCGACCGAGGACATGTAGTCGTCGCCCCGCGCCACGTTGCCGCGCTCGTCGAGGTCCACAGCGAGCTGGGACACGAGCCCCTCCTGCTGCGGGCCGGTGAAGCCCATCGCGAAGAGCACCAGGTCGGCGAGGATCTCGTGCTCGGTCCCCTCCACCTCCTGGAACCTCCCGTCGCGCATCTCCACCTCGACCAGGCGCAGCGCACGAACGTTGCCGTCGCCGTCGCCGAGGAACTCCTTGGTCGAGACGGAGTAGACCCGCTCACCGCCCTCCTCGTGCGCCGAGGAGACCCGGTAGGTCATCGGGTAGGTCGGCCACGGCTGGTTCGCCGGCCGCTCCTCCCCCGGCCGCGGCATGATCTCGAGCTGCGTGACCGACTTCGCGCCCTGACGGTGCGACGTGCCGAGGCAGTCCGCACCGGTGTCACCGCCACCGATGATCACCACGTGCTTGCCGGTCGCGACGATCTGGTCCTCGACCTCGTCGCCGAGCGCCACGCGGTTGGCCTGCGGGAGGAACTCCATCGCCTGGTGGATGCCCTTGAGCTCCCGGCCCGGCGCCGGGAGGTCGCGGCCGACGGTCGAGCCCACGGCGAGCACCACGGCGTCGTACCTGTCCTTGAGCTGGCGACCCGTGAGGGTGGCCCCGACGTCGACGCCCGCACGGAAGATCGTGCCCTCGCGCTTCATCTGATCGAGCCGGCGGTCGAGGTACTTCTTCTCCATCTTGAACTCGGGGATGCCGTAGCGGAGCAGCCCACCGACCCGGTCGGCGCGCTCGTAGACCGCCACCGTGTGCCCCGCGCGCGTCAGCTGCTGGGCTGCAGCGAGCCCCGCGGGACCCGAGCCGACCACGGCCACCGTCTTGCCGGTGAGCCACTCGGGCGGCTGGGGGCGGACGTAGCCGGAGTCCCATGCCTTGTCGGCGATGGCCACCTCGACGTTCTTGATCGTCACGGGGTCCTGGTTGATGCCGAGCACGCAGGCGGTCTCACACGGCGCCGGGCACAGCCGCCCGGTGAACTCCGGGAAGTTGTTGGTCGCGTGAAGACGCTCGATCGCGCCCTCCCAGTCGTCGCGCCAGACCAGGTCGTTCCACTCCGGGATGAGGTTCCCGAGCGGGCAACCCTGGTGGCAGAACGGGATGCCGCAGTCCATGCACCGCGACGCCTGGGTGTTGATGATCGGCAGCATCGACCGGCCCATCCCGTCCGGGTAGACCTCGTTCCAGTCGCGCACACGCTCCTCGACGGGACGACGCGACGCGACGTCGCGGCCGTGCTTGAGGAATCCTCTGGGGTCAGCCATGGAGCGCCTCCATCATCTTGCTCGCGGCCTCGTCCTCGGTGAGACCTTCCTCGAGCGCCTCGGCCCTCGCCTCGAGCACCCTCTTGTAGTCGCTGGGCATGACCTCGGTGAACCGGCCGAGTGCGGACGGCCAGTCCTCGAGAAGCCCCGCCGCCACGGTGGACTCGGTCTCCTCGAAGTGCCGGCGTACGGCGTTCTCCAGGTCCTGCGCGGCCTCCCCCTCGACCGGCCGGAGCTCCACGAGCTCGGGGTTCACCCGGCCCTCGTCGAGGTCGAGCACGAAGCCCACGCCGCCGGACATGCCGGCCGCGAAGTTGCGCCCGATCGGACCGAGTACGACGACCGTCCCACCCGTCATGTACTCGCAGCCGTGGTCTCCCACGCCCTCGACCACCGCGAGGGCACCGGAGTTGCGGACGCAGAAGCGTTCACCGACCTGGCCTCGCAGGAAGATCTCGCCGGAGGTCGCACCGTAGCCGATCACGTTGCCGGCGATGATCTGGTTCTCGGCCTCGAAGCCCGCCGAGCGGTCAGGACGGACCACGAGGCGGCCACCGGACAGACCCTTGCCGACGTAGTCGTTCGCGTCTCCCTCGAGCCGCAGGGTGATCCCGCGCGGGACGAAGGCGCCGAAGGACTGGCCGGCGGACCCGGTGAACGTGATGTCGATCGTCCCGTCGGGCAGCCCGTCACCCTTGTAGCGCTTGGTGACCTCGTGGCCCAGGATCGTCCCGACCGTGCGGTTCACGTTGCGGATCTGAACCTGCGCCCGCACCGGCTCCCCACGCTCGAGGGCGTCGGCGGCGAGCTCGACGAGCTCGTTGTCGAGCGCCTTGTCGAGACCGTGGTCCTGGCCGGTCGTGTTGCGCCGCGCCGTGCCCTCCGGCAGCGCCGGGACGTGCAGGATCGGCGACAGGTCCAGGCCGGCGGCCTTCCAGTGGTCCACGGCCCTGGCCACGTCGAGCATCTCAGCGTGGCCGATCGCCTCGTCGAGCGAGCGGAAGCCGAGCGCCGCGAGGTACTCCCGGACCTCCTCGGCGATGTACTCGAAGAAGTTGACCACGAACTCCGGCTTGCCGGTGTACCGCTCACGGAGCACGGGGTTCTGCGTCGCCACGCCCACCGGGCAGGTGTCGAGGTGGCACACGCGCATCATGATGCAGCCCGACACGACGAGCGGCGCGGTCGCGAACCCGAACTCCTCGGCCCCGAGCAGCGCCGCGATGACGACGTCCCGGCCGGTCTTGAGCTGGCCGTCGGTCTGCACGACGATCCGGTCCCGGAGCCCGTTGAGCAGCAGGGTCTGCTGGGTCTCGGCCAGGCCGAGCTCCCAGGGTCCACCCGCGTGCTTGAGCGACGTCAGCGGGGAGGCGCCGGTGCCGCCGTCGTGGCCGGAGATCAGCACCACGTCGGCATGCGCCTTGGACACACCCGCGGCGACCGTGCCGACCCCCACCTCGGCGACGAGCTTCACGTGCACGCGCGCCGACGGGTTGGAGTTCTTCAGGTCGTGGATCAGCTGCGCGAGATCCTCGATCGAGTAGATGTCGTGGTGCGGAGGCGGCGAGATCAGCCCCACGCCCGGCGTACTGTGCCGGGTCTTGGCGACCCAGGGGTACACCTTGTGGCCCGGCAGCTGGCCGCCCTCACCGGGCTTGGCGCCCTGGGCCATCTTGATCTGGATGTCGTCGGAGTTCGTGAGGTACTCCGACGTCACGCCGAAGCGACCCGAGGCGACCTGCTTGATCGAGGAGCGGCGCTCCGGGTCGTAGAGCCGGTCGGCGTCCTCGCCGCCCTCACCGGTGTTGGACTTGCCGCCCAGCCGGTTCATCGCGATCGCGAGGGTCTCGTGCGCCTCCTTGCTGATGGAGCCGTAGGACATCGCGCCGGTGGAGAAGCGCTTGACGATCTCCGAGACCGGCTCGACCTCCTCCACCGGGATCGGGTCCCGGTCGCTCTTGAAGGAGAAGAGTCCACGCAGCGTCATGAGTCGCTCGGACTGCTCGTCGACGCGCTTGGTGTACTGCTTGAACACGTCGTAGCGACCGGTGCGGGTCGCGTGCTGGAGCCGGAAGACCGTGTCGGGGTCGAACAGGTGGGGCTCGCCCTCGCGGCGCCACTGGTACTCGCCGCCGATCTCGAGTGCCCGGTGCGCCGGCGGGAGCCCGTCGACGGGGTACGCCTTGCGGTGCCGGCGCGCGACCTCCTCCGCCACGGTGTCGATGTCGATGCCGCCGAGCTTGCTCACCGTGCCGGTGAAGTACTTGTCGACCAGCGCCTGGGACAGTCCGACCGCCTCGAAGATCTGGGCACCGGTGTACGACGCGACGGTCGAGACACCCATCTTGCTCATCACCTTGAGCACGCCCTTGCCGAGCGACTTCACGAGGTGCTTGACGGCCTTGTCGGGGTCGATGTCGATGTAGTAGCCGTCCCGGGCGAGGTCCTCGACGGTCTCCATCGCGAGGTAGGGGTTGACCGCCGCTGCGCCGTACCCGATGAGGAGGGCGACGTGGTGCACCTCGCGCACGTCACCGGCCTCGACGACCAGGCCGACCCGCGTGCGCGTCTTCTCACGCACCAGGTGGTGGTGGACCGCGCCGGTCAGGAGCAGCGACGGGATCGGCGCGAGCTCCGCGGTCGAGTGCCGGTCGGAGAGCACGATGATCCGGGCGCCGTTGGCGATCGCCTCGGACACCTCGGTGCAGATCTCGTCGATCCGCCGCGCGAGCGCCGCTCCCCCGCCCTCGACCTCGTAGAGGCCGCGGGCGACGTGGGTGATGAAGCCCGGCAGGTCGCCGTCACGGTTGATGTGGCGGATCTTCGCGAGCTGGTCGTTGTCGATGACCGGGAACGGCAGGACGACCTGACGGCACGAGGCCGGAGTGGGCTCGAGCAGGTTCGCCTCCGGCCCGATCGTGCCCTGTAGCGAGGTGACCAGCTCCTCGCGGATCGCGTCGAGCGGCGGGTTGGTCACCTGCGCGAACAGCTGCGTGAAGTAGTCGAAGAGCAGCCGCGGACGGTCCGAGAGGGCGGCGATGGGCGAGTCGGTACCCATCGAGCCGATCGGCTCGGCACCGGTCTTCGCCATCGGCGTGAGGATGATCCGCTTCTCCTCCTCGGTGTAGCCGAAGATCTGCTGGCGGCGGGTCACCGAGGCGTGCGTGTGGACGATGTGCTCACGGTCGGGCAGGTCGTCGAGGTGGATCAGGCCGGCGTGCAGCCACTCGTCGTACGGGTGATCGGCCGCGAGCTCGGCCTTGATCTCCTCGTCCTCGATGATCCGGTGCTCCGCTGTGTCGACGAGGAACATCCGGCCGGGCTGCAGGCGCCCCTTGCGTACGACGGTCGCCGGGTCGATGTCGAGCACGCCGACCTCGGAGGCCATCACGACGAGGCCGTCGTCGGTGACCCAGTACCTGCTGGGGCGCAGGCCGTTGCGGTCGAGCACGGCGCCGATCTGGGTGCCGTCGGTGAACACCACCGCGGCGGGGCCGTCCCACGGCTCCATCATCGAGGCGTGGAACTGGTAGAAGGCCTTGCGCTTCTCGTCCATCTCGGCGTGGTTCTCCCACGCCTCGGGGATCATCATCAGCACCGAGTGCGGGAGGGAGCGCCCGCCCATGTGCAGCAGCTCGAGCACCTCGTCGAAGGAGGCCGAGTCGGACGCTCCGGGCGTGCAGATCGGGTAGAGCCGCTCCAGGTCGCCCTGGATCAGGTCGCTGGACAGCAGCGCCTCCCGGGCGCGCATCCAGTTGCGGTTGCCCATGACGGTGTTGATCTCGCCGTTGTGGGCGATGTACCGGAACGGGTGCGAGAGCGGCCAGCTCGGGAAGGTGTTGGTCGAGAACCGCGAGTGCACGACACCGACGGCGGACTCCACGCGCTCGTCGCGCAGGTCGGGGTAGAAGTTGTCGAGCTGGTCGGTGGTGAGCATGCCCTTGTAGGCGATGGTGCGCGACGACAGCGACGGGAAGTACACGTCGGTCTCGCGCTCGGACCGCTTGCGGAGCACGAACGCGAGCCGCTCGAGGGCCATCCCCACGAGGCGGCCGCCGGAGGCGTGCACGAAGAGCTGGCTGAACGTCGGCATCACGCTCTGCGCGGTGGCACCGAGGATGTCCGGCTCGACCGGGACGTCGCGCCAGCCGAGGACGTTGAGGCCCTCCTCCGCGGCGATCTCCTCGATCCGCGCCCGGGTCTTCTGGATGTGCTCCTCGTCGCCGGGGAGGAACGCCGTGCCGACGGCGTAGCTGCGGGGGGCCGGGAGCTCGAAGTCGACGACCTCGCGGAGGAACCTGTCGGGGACCTGGAGCAGGATGCCCGCGCCGTCACCGGAGTCCGGCTCGGCGCCTGTGGCACCACGGTGCTCGAGGTTGCGCAGCGCCGTGATCGCCTTGGCGACGATGTCGTGGCTGGCGACGCCCGTCAGCGTGGCGACGAAGGCGACGCCACACGCGTCATGCTCGTGGAGCCCGTCGTAGAGCCCCTGGGGCGGCGGGAATGCTTGCATGTGCCACTCTCCGTCGTCGTCGTGACACACCGCTACCGAGAATTTGTGCGACGGTGTGTTCAGGATGCAGAGTGCGCGGGACGACATTGGCCCAGGCGGAGACTGAAGCGTACAACATCGTCACGCTCGGATGCCCACCCAGCGAGACGCGAAGATCACATCCTGGGCAGGTTTGAACCGCTTGGGAAGCGGTCGTGCGGCTACGCGAGGTTGGCGCCGCCGACGAGCGAGCCGATCCCGTAGGTGAGCGCCGCCGCGGCGGCTCCGAGGAGCATCTGCCGCACCCCGCCGTAGAACCAGGGACGGGTGGTCACCTGGGTCACGACTGCGCCTGCACCGAACAGCGCCACGAGCGTGATCGCCAAGCCCGGCAGGAGGGTGTCCGCGCCGAGGAGGTACGGCAGCAACGGAACGAGCGCGCCGAGCGCGAACGCGATGAACGACGAGACCGCGGCCAGCATGGGCGAGGCGAGATCGTCGGGGTCCACGCCCAGCTCCTCCCGGGCATGCACCTCGACGGCCTTGTCCACGTCCCGGTGGATCTGCTCCGCGACCTCCTGGGCCAGGGCCGCGTCGATCCCCTTCCCGACGTACATCTGAGCGAGCTCGCGCGTCTCGCCCTCCGGGTTGGCGATGATCTCCCGCCGCTCCTTCTCCACCTCGTGGGCGGCCGCCTCGGACTGGCTCGCCACGGAGGTGTACTCCCCCACCGCCATCGAGAACGCCCCGGCGGCGAGGCCGGCGAGACCTGCGAGGACCACCGCCTTGGAGCTGCCCGGGTCTCCCATCGTCCCGCCCGCCACGCCGGCGATCAGTGCGACGTTGGAGACGAGCCCGTCACTGGCCCCGAAGACCGCCGGCCGGAGCCATCCGCCGGTCACGTCCGGGTGTTCGTGGTTGATCTTCGGAACGTGCTGGTCCTGGGGGCTCATGGCTTCAAATTATCCGGCTTCCGGGACGAATTCACCGAAGGCAAGGCTCACCTGACCGGGTGCGTCGGGGCCGGCGACCAAGGACCGGCGACAAGAATCGTGCACCTGCGGAGCTTTGACGCGTATCCACCCGCATCCGCCGTAAGGATCGGACACGTGCACGCTTCTTGCCGGGCGACGGCGGGGCGTCAGTCCTCCTCCGCTCTCTCCGGCGGCGGGCTCGTCACCATGGGCTCGGCCGGGCCGGTCGAGTCCTCCTCCGCGGTCGGCCTGTCGTCGGACGTCGGCCGGTCCTGGACCGGCACCGGCTGCTCCCGGAACACCGACTCCTCCCGGCCCGGGTGGCGCCGCGCAGACCAGAGGAAGTAGCCCGCCGCCGCCAGGAAGATCACGATCGAGGTCCACACGTTCAGGCGCAGGCCGAAGACGTCGCTCATCTGCACGGCGTCGATGCGCAGGGACTCGATCCAGACCCGGCCGGCGGTGTAGCCCATCACGTAGAGGGCGAAGGCGCGGCCGTGGCCGAGGCGGAACCGCCGGTCGGCCCAGATCACCAGCGCCGCCACTCCGACGTTCCACACCGACTCGTAGAGGAAGGTCGGGTGGAAGGTCTCCACGTTGGCGTACCCCGCGGGGCGGTGCTCGGGGTCGATCTCGAGTCCCCAGGGCAGCGACGTCGGCCGCCCGAAGAGCTCCTGGTTGAACCAGTTCCCCCAACGGCCGATCGCCTGGGCGAGTGCGATCCCGGGCGCGAGGGCGTCCGCGAGCGGGAGGAACTTGATCCCGGCCTGGCGGGCGCCGATCCAGGCGCCGACCCCGCCGAGAGCGATCGCTCCCCAGACCCCGAGGCCGCCCTTCCACACGTACAGCGCGGTGACGGGGTTGCGGCCCTCGCCGAAGTAGAGGTGGTAGTCGGTGATCACGTGGTAGAGCCGGCCGCCGACGAGACCGAACGGCACCGCCCACACGGCGATGTCGCCCACCTGTCCGGGCTTGCCGCCTCGCGCGACCCAGCGCTTCTCCCCCAGCCAGACCGCGACCACGACGCCGGCGATGATGGCGAGGGCGTAGGCCCGCAGCGGGAACGGGCCGAGGTGCCAGACCCCTTCTCCGGGGCTCGGGATGGAGGCGAGGATCACGACGCGGGGCTGCTTTCTGGCTGGTGGAGCAGGGCTTCGAGGTCCGCGGCGAGGTCGGCTGCCGATGTGCCCTCGGTCCACACGATCGGTGCCCGGTCCCGGTCGTCGATCGCGACGATCTGGGTCCCGTGGGTCACCTCGTAGCCGCCCGAGGGCAGCTTGGCGCCCTTCTCGACCGGCACGCCGAGGTCGTTGCCCGCCGCCGTGATCGTCTTCAGGTCCCCGGTGACTCCCTCGAAGTCCGGGTTGAAGCGGTCGAGGTACTTCCGCAGCGTCTTCGGGTCGTCGCGGGCCGGGTCGCTGGTGACGAAGAGGACGTCCACCTTGGCCCGGTCCGCGGGGTCGAGTCGTGTGATCGCCGAGGCGATGTCGGCCATCACCACCTGGCAGATGTCGGGGCAGTGGGTGTAGCCGAAGAAGACCAGCGTCAGCGGCGCCGTCGTGTCCTTGGTCAGCGAGTACGGCGAGCCGTCGGTCGCCGTGAGGGTCGCGTCGGGCATGACGTACTGCTGCGCGAGCACCGCGCCGTGCATGCCGTCGGGGTTGCTCTCGGTGATGCCGGAGGTGGGCTGGGCCGGGTCCGGGCTTCCACAGCCGGCGAGCACCGTGAGCGTCAGTGCCGCGAGAGCCGTCGAGACACCTCTCCTGACGCGCGAACCGACCTCAGGCACCGCGGACGCCCTCTGCCAGCTCACGGGTCAGGTCGGCCAGGGAGGCCAGGCCGGTACGACGGTCGGCGCCGGCGTCGAGGAGCCGGCGCACGAAGGCCGACCCCACGATCACGCCGTCGGCGTACCCGGCCACCTCGGCGGCCTGCGCCCCCGTCGACACGCCGAGCCCCACGCCGATCGGCAGGTCGGTCACCTTGCGGGTGCGGGCGACCAGCGGCTCCGCGAGCTCGCTGGTGCTGGTGCGTGCGCCGGTCACGCCCATCACCGCGGTGGCATAGACGAACCCGCGGCAGGCCGCGGTCGTCATCGCCAGGCGGGCGTCGGTCGACGACGGGGCGACCAGGAAGATCTTGTCGAGGTCGTGGGCGTCGGCCGCGGCCACCCACTCGTCCGCCTCGTCGGGGACGAGGTCGGGCGTGATCAGTCCCGACCCCCCGGCAGAGGCCAGGTCCGCGGCGAACCGCTCGACGCCGTACCTCTCCACGGGGTTCCAGTAGGTCATCACCACGGCCTTCGCACCGGTCGCTGCAACGGCCTCGACCGTGCGCAGCACGTCCCTGGTGCGGACACCGCCCTCGAGTGCGATCTGGGCCGCCTCCTGGATGGTGGGGCCGTCCATGACGGGGTCGCTGTAGGGCAGGCCCACCTCGATCAGGTCGCAGCCCGCCTCGACCATGGTGCGCATCGCCTCGATCGACCCATCGACGTCGGGGAACCCGGCGGGGAGGTAGCCGACCAGGGCGGCGCGGCCCTCGGCGCGGGCGGCCTCGAACACCGGGCGTACGGAGGAGCTCATGCGGGGTACCCCCAGAACTGTGAGCGGAGCGCGCAGGCCCGTGGGGACTTCACAGCTGGACCTCCCCCGAGCCCTCGCCGGCCGCCGCTTCGGGCCCGGACCCGGTGGCGTCGTCCGGCCGGGCCTCGCCGAGGCCGAACCACTCGATCGCGGTACCCATGTCCTTGTCGCCGCGCCCGGAGAGGTTCACCGCGATCACCGCGTCGGGGCCGAGCTCCTTGGCGAGGTCCATGGCACCCGCGATGGCGTGGGCGGACTCGATCGCCGGGATGATCCCCTCGGTGCGCGCGAGGAGGGCCATCGCGTCCATGGCCTCCTTGTCGGTGACGGGCCGGTACTCCGCCCGTCCGGTCTCGGCGAGCCAGGCGTGCTCGGGTCCGACGCCGGGGTAGTCGAGGCCGGCGGAGATGGAGTGCGACTCGATGGTCTGGCCGTCCTCGTCCTGGAGCACGTAGGTGCGGGCGCCGTGCAGCACGCCGACCTGGTGCGCGTAGATCGTCGCGGCGTGCCTGGGGGTGTCCACCCCGTCGCCGGCGGCCTCGAACCCGTACAGCCGGACCGACGGGTCCTCGATGAACGCCTCGAACATGCCGATCGCGTTCGACCCGCCCCCGACACAGGCGGCCACCGCGTCGGGCAGGCGGCCGACCAGCTCCTGGCACTGCACCCGGGTCTCGTCCCCGATACCGCGGCAGAAGTCGCGGACCATCGCGGGGAAGGGGTGCGAACCTGCAGCGGTGCCCAGCATGTAGTGGGTGTCGTCGACGCTGGCCACCCAGTCCCGCAGAGCCTCGTTGATGGCGTCCTTGAGCGTGCGTGACCCGGACTTCACCGCGATCACCTCGGCGCCGAGCAGGTGCATCCGGGCGACGTTGAGGGCCTGGCGCTGGGTGTCCACCTCGCCCATGTAGACCACGCAGTCGAGGCCGAGGTAGGCACAGGCGGTCGCGGTCGCGACGCCGTGCTGACCAGCCCCGGTCTCGGCGATCACCCGGCTCTTGCCCATCCGCTTGGTCAGCAGCGCCTGGCCCAGGACGTTGCGGATCTTGTGCGCCCCGGTGTGGTTGAGGTCCTCGCGCTTGAGCAGGATGCGCGCGCCCGCGACGTCGCTCAGCTTCGTGGCGTCGTACAGCAGGCTCGGCGTCCCGGCGTACTCCCGCAGCATGCGGTCGAACTCTCCGGTGAACTCCGGGTCCGCCATGGCGTCCTGCCAGGCGACGGTGAGCTCCTCGTGCGCCGCGATCAGCGCCTCCGGCATGAACCGGCCACCGAACCGGCCGAAATGACCCGACTCGTCGGGGAGTGCAGACATGGGTGCGTGTGCTTTCAGTCGCGTTGCTTGAGGGCGGGGTGCGCGCCGGCGTCGACGAGCTCGGCCACCGCGCTCCGCGGGTCCTCGCCCTTCACGAGCGTCTCCCCCACCAGGACGACGTTGGCGCCCTGCTTGGCGTACTCGAAGACGTCGTGCGGACCCCGGACACCGGACTCCGCGACCCGCACCACGTCATCGGGGATACGGGGAGCCAACCTCGCGAAGGTGTCGCGGTCGACCTCGAGCGTCTTGAGGTTGCGGGCGTTCACACCGATCAGTGTCGCTCCCGCCTCCAAGGCGCGCTCGACCTCCTCCTCGTCGTGCACCTCGACCAGCGGCGTGAGCCCGATGGACTGGGCCCGCTCGATGAGGCACTCGAGCGCCACCTGGTCGAGCGCGGCGACGATCAGCAGCGCGAGGTCGGCACCGGCGGCGCGCGCCTCCCACAGCTGGTAGGAGGTCACGATGAAGTCCTTGCGCAGCACCGGGATGCTCACGGCCGCGCGCACCGCCCGGAGGTCGTCGAGGCTGCCCCCGAACCTGCGCTGCTCGGTGAGCACGCTGATCGTGGCGGCACCGCCCGCCTCGTAGTCCGCGGCGAGTGCCGCCGGGTCCGAGATCTCCGCGAGCGCCCCCTTGCTGGGGCTGGAGCGCTTGACCTCGGCGATCACGCTGATGCCCGGGGCGCGGAAGCGCGGCATCGGGTCGAGCGAGTCCGGGGCACGGCGTGCTGCCTCCTTGACCTCGCTGAGAGGTACGGCGGCCTCGCGCTCGGCGAGGTCGACGCGGACGCCGTCGACGATCTCGTCGAGCACGGACATTGTCGAACCTCGCAACCGCAGTCGGGAACCTCAGGTCCCTAGACTCTCACGGGACGGACATACCCACGGCGGGGAGGTCCGGATAGAGAGCGAGGACGTCCGATGAGCTATCCACCCGAGCCGCCACCGCCCGCGCCGGGCAACGGCGGCGGCTACGGCCCCGGCTACGGCTCCTACGGGCCGGTGCAGGTGACCCCGACCAACGGCAAGGCCACCGCCTCGCTCGTGACAGGCATCGCCTCGCTGGTCCTGTCCTGGTGCTGTGGTCTCGGTGTCGTGGGCGTGGTCGCGATCGTCCTCGGCGTCAAGGCCCGCTCGGAGATCAGGGCGAGTGGCGGCCGGGAGCAGGGCGACGGCCTCGCGCTCGGCGGCATCGTCACCGGAGCCCTGGCGGTCGTGCTCGGGCTGCTGGTCCTGGTGCTGATCATCGTGGCGGTCGTCACCGGCGGCTTCGACTTCTCGACCGGGTCCACCTCCGGCACGGAACTGTGACCCCGCTCGTGTCGCCCCGCGCGGGTGCTCGCCAAGCCCGGACCCTCGCGATAGCGTCGCCGACGATCCGACCGCACCCGAGAACAGGGGAACCCTCATGAGCTACACGCCGCCTCCGCCTCCGCCGCCACCCGGGGCGGGTGGGTACCCGCCCCAGACGAACCAGAAGGCGCTGTGGGCGATGATCCTCGGCATCTTGTCCCTGGTCCTCTGCGGCATCTTCGCCGGCGTCGCGGCCATCATCCTGGGCAACTCCGCACAGAAGGAGATCGCGGGCTCCGGCGGGATGCAGACCGGTCAGGGCATGGCCAAGGCCGGCATCATCCTCGGGTGGATCTCGGTCGCGCTGACGGTGCTCGTCGTGATCTTCGTCGTGGTCGGCACGGTCACCTCGAACTCCTGACCCCACACGCAGAAGGCCTCGACCGTGACGGTCGGGGCCTTCTGCGTTGTCGTGTCGCTCGCCCGTCGGAGCGCGGAGCAAGAACCTGCCCGCAGGGTCACTCCGTGCGCAGGTTGCCCGGCGCGCCCGCCCGGAGCGCCCATGGCCGGGTGGCCCGCACCGCGATGAAGATCGCCGCCCACACGAGCGCAGGGTCATGACCAGGGTCAGCAGCATGATCATCGCCCCGCTGAGTGACCGCGGGTTGAGGGCAGCGTTGGAGTCCTCGGGCTTGGACCACGGCCCGGTCAGCGTGCATGACAAGATGCTCGCCTTGGGCATGACGCCGGTGCCGTCAGCGGCGTCGTTGGTGCGGATCTTCCGCGAGAAGGGCGTGGCCCGTCTGGAGCCGAAGAAGAAGCCCCGCGCGGCCCACCGGCGGTTCGTCTACCCGGCACCGAATGCGTGCTGGCAGCTCGACGCCACCGAGTATGTGCTGACCGGTGGCCGCAGGTGCGTCATCTTCCAGCTCCAAGACGACCACTCCCGCAAGGCGGTCGCCTCCCACGTCGGGCCCGGTGAGACCGCCCAGGACGCGTTGCGGGTGGTGAAGAAGGGCATCGCCTCCCACGGCGTCCCGCAGCGGCTGCTGACCGACAACGGTCTGGCGCTCAACCCCACCCAGCGCGGGTGGGAAGGCCAGCTGGTGGCCTATGTGACTTCACTCGGGGTCAAGGCCGTCACCGGCAAGCCCTACAAGCCGACCACCCAGGCAAGAACGAACGCTTCCACCAGACCTTGTTCCGCTGGCTCGACAGGCAGCCGCTGGCCTCGTCGATCGCCGAGCTCCAGGAACAGGTCGACGCCTTCGACGTCATCTACAACACCGAGCGGCCCCATCAGGGACTTCCCGGCCGGATCACCCCGCAGCAGGCGTGGGATGCCACCCCGGTTGCCGAGCCGCCCCGCCCGAAGCCGGCCGACGCGGTCGTCACCGCGCCGACCGGCGTTCGAGGACAGGGCAGCCGGGAGGTGAAGGTCCAGCCCTACGGCTACGTCTACCTGCACGGCATCAAGTTCCACATCGCCAAGCAGAGGGCCGGGCAGACCATCCACGCCGTCTGGGACGAGACCAGCATCGTGTTCGCCGACGCCAACGGCGAGATCCTCATCGAGCGCGGATGGCCAACCAAGGGCCCGACCTACGTCAGCAACGGCATCCGCCGTGGCCGACCCAGCAAGTGACTACCTCGCCGGGCTACATGGCCAGCGGCCGGATCCATCTCCACTCCCAGACCCTGCCAACCTCGGGGTCCTCCCGGTCGTCGACGTGCTCGAAGCCCAGCGACACGAGCACGCCCGTCGACGGATTCGGACCAGGCAGCGTGTGCGCGATGACGTGGTCGACCTCGCCGCTAGCCACAGCACGCTCGACCAGAGCCCGAGCAGCAGCGGTCCCGAGCCCATGACCCCGGAACTCAGGAGCGACTTCGTAGCCGATCTCGACCGTGCGCTCGACCGGCGGGCCGGCGAAGCCACCTGAGCCGAGCAGGCGTCCGGTCGCGTGCTCGACGAAGAACTGCATCGACCACGAGCGGTCAGCCTCCGGCGCGGTCTGGAGATGCTCCAGGGTGAAGCCGATGGCCTCAGGGAACTCGGGCCAACCGTCCGGGGCGGTGAGCCGATCAACTCGCCGAACAGGGTGCGGTCCTCGTTCAGGGCGTTCAGCAACGGCACCGTTGCTGGGACAAGCCGGACCTGCGGATGAAACAACACGCGGAATCTCCAATCGTGATGAGAGAGGCTGCACGACCTGAGAGATGCAAGAGGAACCGACGAGCAGGAGCGCAGCCGAAACGAAGGCACGCCAAGGAAGACACCCTGACGGTGACCAGAAAGTGGTCGGCGCTCCTGAAGTTGTTCGCGGTCGATGGCCCGAACCCCGGGGCCACTCAGATCCTACGCGCCACGCCCCCGAGGGGGCCGAACCGAGCCAGGCGCTGTCACCGAAGTCGTGAGACATCAACCGTCACCTATGTCCTGAGGCAGAACTGTCACCAAAGTCCCGAGACATCACACGCTCCACGAGAAGGAGCATCGGCGAGGAGGCGTGGACCCTAGGGGGTGAGCCACTCCAGGCCGGGGAGGTTGCGCACGACCCAGAAGGCCAGCGCGACGGCGCCGAGGGCGGACGCCCAGAGGACTCCGTGTCGGTAGGTGACGACCCGGCGCACGCCGCGCCACCGGTCGACGAGCCAGCGCGACCAGAGCACCAGCATCAGGGGGATGGCGCCGACGAAGAGCAGGTTGCTCGAGGCGGCCGCGGCGACGTCGCCGTGGGTGAGGTCGTTGACGGCCCGGAGGCCGCCGCAGCCGGGACAGTAGGTGCCGGTGAGCACCAGCCAAGGACAGTAGAGGTAGCTGCCGCTCTGGTGGGGGTCACGCAGGTGCAGCAGGACGCTCGCCCCGAGGACCGCACCGGCGACCAGCACGGGAGCGGTGATCCGCCTCCGCCGGCTGACGCTGCCGAGTCCCTCGGCGACGACCGTGGCCATGGCGTCAGTGACCGACGGACTCCGCGCCCATGCCCATCACCTGCATGACCTTGCCGACGATCAGGGCGATCGGGACCAGCGCGACGCCGACCCAGAACACGAGCATGTTGTCGACGACGAGGCCGATGCCACCCACGACGAAGCCGATCAGGATGATCGTGACGCCGGTCCAGGCTGCGGGGGTGTTGCCGTGGTGAGCCATCGTTGGGAGGTCTCCTCGTGACACGTGGGTGAGCGGGACGGGCGCCTCCTTGGCCGGTGCGCCCGGCAGCATTCTAGGAGGTCGGGTCGCGCCCCTCGTCCAGCGCCCGCCACATGTCCTCGTCGGTCGCCGGCGTCGCACGTTGCGCCGGTGCGTCGTACTTGCTGCCCATGGCCGGCCACCGCGGCGCCCTGACCACGGCGACCGCGAAAGCGATCACCGCCAGGAGGGCGCCGACCCCGGCGAAGTAGTACCAGGCGGACAGGCTGGTCTGGAACGTGTCGCTCGTCGCGCCGCGTGCCACCGCGGCTTCGACCGAGTCGTCCTGGGCGGCGGAGAAGCCGAGTACGACGGCCACGAGCGCGCCGACCGAGGCCGCCAGGCCGATCGCGGCCACGAGGCGACGCAGTCGGCCTCGGATGACCAGCACGACGCCCCATGCCGCGAGCGCCACGAGCGCCAGCGCGGCCACGAGCGGCTGCGACTCCGCACCGCTCACCGAGGCGTCGACCTTCATCCCGGCGGCGTCGCCGCGGGTGGTCGCCCACTCCCGCGCACCCGCCACTGCGGTCAGGGCGGCACCCGCCAGGCCGACCAGGACCGTGGGGCCGTAGCTGCGGTCGCGTGGCCGAGCGGGCGCAAGGGTCTCGTCGGGCGAAGGGGTGTCAGCCATCGATCCGGGTCAGCAGGTCGGTGTCGAAACAGGTGCGGGTGCCGGTGTGGCAGGCCGGCCCCTCCTGGTCGACCTTGACCAGGAGCGTGTCGCCGTCGCAGTCCAGCCGGACCTCCTTCACCCACTGCCGGTGGCCGGAGGTCTCGCCCTTGACCCAGTACTCCGACCGGGACCGGCTCCAGAACGTCGTCCGCCCGCTGGTCAGGGTCCGGTGCAGCGCCTCGTCGTCCATCCAGCCGACCATGAGGACCTCGCCCGTGTCGTGCTGCTGGACGACGGCCGGGACGAGCCCGTGGGCGTCTCGCTTGAGCCGCTCGGCGATGGTCGGGTCCAGTGCGGAGCTGTCGGAGGTACGGGAGGCGGTCACCCCGTCAGTATCCCTCAGCGCCGGTTGTGCTCAGCGCTGGGCGTGCTGGGCCACCCACGAGTCGTGCAGGCGCCGGTAGACGCCGCCCTGCTCCTGCACGAGCTGCGCGTGCGACCCCCGCTGGACGATCCGCCCGGCGTCGACCACGACCACCTCGTCGGCGTTCTCCGCCGTGGAGAGCCGGTGGGCGATGGTGACCGAGGTGCGACCGCTCATCAGCCGCTCGAGCGCCCGGCCGATCCGCATCTCGAGCTGGGGGTCCACCGCGCTCGTGGCCTCGTCGAGCACGAGAAGGTCGGGGTCGGCGAGGTGGGCGCGGAGCAGGGCGACGAGCTGACGCTCGCCCGCCGAGAGCGACTCGCCGCGCTGCCCGACCCGGGTCTCGAGGCCGTGCGGCAGCGAGTCGAGCCAGTCGGCCAGACCGAGCTGCGCGGCCGCGGCCCGGATGTCGTCGTCCGTTGCGTCGAGACGGCCGTAGCGGGCGTTCGCGGCGAGGTCGGCGTCGAACAGGAACCCCTCCTGCGGAACCATCACGACACGCGCCCGCAACGACGAGAACGGCACCTCGCGGAGGTCCACCCCGTCGAGGCGGACGACGCCGCGGCTGGGGTCCATCAACCGGGTGAGCAGCTTCGCGAGCGTGGTCTTCCCCGACCCGGTCTCCCCCACCACCGCGACCCGCGAGCCGGGCTCGATCCCCAGCGACACGTCGTGGAGCACGGGGGTGCCGCCCGGGTAGGCGAACTCCACGTCCTCGAACTCGATGGACACCGGCCCGCGGGGAAGGGCCGTCCCCTCGGGCCCGGGGTCGACCACGTCTGCCGGGGTGTCGAGGATGCCGATGACCCGGCGCCAGCCTGCGATGGCGTTCTGGGCGTCGGTCAGGACCTGCGTGCCCATCTGCACCGGCCCGACGAAGAGCGTGACGAGGAACGCGAAGGCCAGCACCTCGCCGGCGGTGATCTTGTCGTCGACGCCGAGCAGGACCCCGATGATGAGCACGCCGGCATTCGCGAGGCCGGCGGAGACACCGCCGAGCGAGAACGAGAACGCGGTCAGCCCCTGCGCCTTGGTGGCCGCCGCTCGGTTGCGGTCGATCGCCGCGTCGATCCGCTGCTGTGTGCGGTCCTCGATCGCGTAGGAGCGGACCACCGAAGCCCCCACCACCGGCTCGGAGACGGCGGAGAGCATGACGCCGACCTGGCGCCGCACGACGCCGTAGGCCTCGGACAGCTTGCGCTGGAAGTAGCGCAGCGAGAGGAACAGCGGCGCGAAGCACACCCACACGACGATCGTGAGCTGCCAGCTGTAGATCGCCATGATCACCGTCGCCACGATGATCTGGCCCACGCTGACCACGGCGATGATGCCGCCGAAGACCAGGAACTGCGAGACCTGGTCGACGTCGCTGGTGACACGAGCGACCAGCGCGCCGCGACGCTCGGTGTTCTGGGTCAGCAGGGGCAGGTCGTGCACGTGCCGGAAGGCCTTGATCCGCAGCGTCGCCAGCCCGTGCTCGGCGGTGGTGAACAGGCGGGAGGTCATCAGGTACGACGCGACGCCGGTCACCACGATCGCCACACCCGCCGCGATCACCATCAGCGTCACGAAGCGCGTGTCGGGGCCGCCGGTTCCGCCGATGCCACGGTCGAGCGTCTGCTGGACGGCCACGGGTACGACGATCCGGCCCAGCGTCGCGACGACGGCGAAGAACAACGTGCCCCAGAAGCCGACCTTGAGCTCCGGCGAGAGCTCGATGCCGCGGCGGAGGGTGCGCCAGACGGAGATCGACTCCCCCGTGTGGAGCCGGCTCGTCGTGGTGGCTGTCCGTTCGGTGTCCTGGGTCGTCATCGGCTCACCGTCCGGTCGTCGGGCTCGGCCGATCCGTCCCCCGCGAGAGCCCGCTCCGCGGCCGCCTGCTCGTAGGCGTTGACGAGGTCGGCGTAGCCGGGGCTCCGGTCGAGGAGGTCCGCGTGGGTGCCGTGGTCGACCACCCGGCCGTCGGCGAGGTAGATCACCTCGTCGGCGAGGGAGATCGTGGCCTTGCGGTAGGCGACCACGAGGATCGTGCTGCCGAGGTCCCGGAGGGCGGCCAGGATGCGCGCCTCGACCTCCGGGTCGACCGCGGACGTCGCGTCGTCCATCACCAGCAGCCGCGGCCGTCGTACCAGTGCCCGAGCCAGCGAGAGCCGTTGGCGCTGACCACCGGAGAGCGTCGCTCCTCGCTCTCCCAGCTTGGTGTCGAGCCCTTCGGGAAGGGCTGCGACGAAACCGTCCGCCTGGGCGGTCCGCAGGGCCTGCCAGACCTCCTCGTCGGCGACGTCGGCGCCGAGGGTCACGTTGCCGCGGACGGTGTCGTCGAACAGGAAGGTGTGCTGCGCAACCAGCGCCATGTTCTCCGCCAGCGCGCCGGCGCGCAGCTCCCGCAGGTCGAGCCCGTCCACCAGCACCGCACCCTCATCAGGGTCGACCAGGCGCACCAGCAGCGAGGTGAGCGTGCTCTTCCCCGAGGCCGTGGCGCCCACGACGGCCACCGTGCGACCGGGCTGGACGGTGAACGTGAGGCCTTCGAGCAGCGACTGCTCCGACTCGTGAGCTGTAGGCGAGGTTGCGCACGTCGAGCCTTGCGCCCTCGGCTGTGACGTCGATCCAGCGGTCGCCGTAGGTCATCTCGCCGGTCGCAGCCAGCACGGCCGCCACCCGCTCGAAGCCGACCACGCTCCGGGGGAACTCGCCGAGCAGCCATCCGATCGACCGGATCGGGAAGGCCACGATCGTGAGCAGGTAGGCGACCGTGACCACGTCACCGGCGTCGGTCTGCCCGTTCAGGACCCGCAGCACCCCGACTCCGAGCACGGCGAGCACGCCGAGGTTCGGCAGCGCCTCGAGCGTCGGGTCGAACGCCGCCCGGACCCGCCCGGCGCGGACGGCCACGTCACGCAGCGCGTGCGCCCGCTCGGCGAACCGCTGGGTCTCCTCCTGCTCGCGTCCGAGCGTCTTCACCACCAGGGCGCCGTCGAACGACTCGTGCGCCACCTCGCTCACCTCGCCCCGCAGCGCCTGTGCCCGTGTGATCAGAGGGGACTGGAGCCGCTGGAAGGCGATGTTCGCGAGGATCACGAGCGGGAAGACGAGCAGGCCGACAATCGCCATGACCAGGTCCGCGACGAACATCTGGACGACCGCGATCACCATCATCGCGATCGTCCCGACCGCCATCGGCAGCGGCGCGATCGGCGCCCACGCCGCCTCGACGTCGGCGTTCGCGTTGGACAGCAGCTGTCCGGTCGGGTGCTGCTGGTGCCAGGACATGGGGAGCCTGAGGTACTGCCGGGTGACGGCTCGGCGGGAGTGCGCCTGCATGCGGTACTGCATGACGCCGGCACCCAACCGGCGCGCGACGATACCGACCGCCCTCAGCAGCGCCACGCCGACGAACAGGGCCAGGACCGCGATCAGCCCCTTGGCATCCGTGGTCTTGGTCTCGAATGCCGGGAGCACGACGTTGTCCGTAGCCCAGCCGAGCACCCAGGCGTCGGCGACGGTGAGCGCGCCGAAGAGGACGCTGCCGAGGGTGGACAGCGTGAACACCCAGGGCTCCCGCTTGATCGCCACCCACAGCACGGCGAACCCATCGCGGATCGTGCTGCCCTTGCCGCGTCTGGCAGCCGGCCGCCTGGCCGTCCGACTGGTAGTCACCAAAGCTTCCTCCTTGAGAGGCAACCCTACGATCAAGACATGACCCGCCTCGCCCGGACCGAACGCGCCGCCCTGTGCGATCTCGCCCTCGAGCTCGGCCCGGACGCCCCGACCCTCTCGGGCGACTGGACGGTCAAGGACCTCGTCGTGCACCTGCTGCTCCGCGAGGGCAGCCCTGCGGCGATCGGCATCGTGGTGTCCCCGCTCGCCCCGGTCACCGAGGCGGCCTCGCGTCGGCTCGGGCGCAGCGATCTGTCCGAGCTGGTCGAGCGGCTGCGCCAGGGCCCGCCGTTCTACTCGCCTTCCCGCCTCGGCAGGGTCGACACCCTGGCCAACACGATCGAGTTCTTCGTGCACCACGAGGACATCCGCCGGGCCCAGGACGGCTGGGAGCCGCGCGAGCTGAGCCAGCGCGCGCAGGACCTGCTCTGGAAGCTGCTCCGGGTCCTGGGGAAGGGCCTGGTCCGCTCGGCCAAGGTGGGGGTGGTCATCGAACGCGCCGACACCGGGGAACGTGCGGTCCTCAAGGACGCGCCCGCCACGGTCGTCGTACACGGTCTCCCGACGGAGCTGGTGATGTTCGTCTACGGACGCCAGACGCAGGCACGGGTGGAGCTCACCGGGTCCGACGCCGACGTCGCCGCGCTCACCGGTGCGGACCTGGGCGTCTAGAACCACGGCCGCTCGGTCCCGCGAGACGGCCGATTCGGGATCATCCGGGCGGAGACCCGGTGGCCGGACTTACCCCTGACTGGTGACCCGCAGCCACCCCTTCGTGCCTAGCGTGGTCACATGAGCACCACTTACAGCATGTCCCAGCGTCTCGCAGCGGAGTTCCTCGGGACCTTCTGGCTCGTCTTCGGCGGGTGTGGCGCGGCGGTGCTCGCCGCAGCCGTGCCCGACGTGGGCATCGGCTACCTCGGCGTGGCGTTCGCGTTCGGCCTCTCGGTCGTCACCATGGCGTACGCCGTGGGCCATGCCAGCGGGGGCCACTTCAACCCTGCGGTGACCGTCGGTCTGGCCGCGGGCCGCAGGTTCGCCTGGAAGGAAGTGCCGGGCTACGTCGTGGTCCAGGTGGTGGCAGCGGCAGTGGCCGCACTCGTTCTCTTCATCATCGCGAACGGCATCGACGGCTTCAGCGCCAAGGAGTCGGGCTTCGCCACGAACGGCTACGGCGACCGCTCTCCCGGCGGCTACGACCTGGTCGCCGTGATCGTCGCCGAGGTGGTGCTGACCGCCTTCTTCCTCTACGTCATCCTCGGGGCGACCGACACGCGGGCACCGAGGGGGTTCGCGCCACTCGCCATCGGTCTGTCGCTGACGCTGATCCACCTCGTCAGCATCCCGGTCGACAACACCTCGGTGAACCCTGCCCGCTCGACCGGCCCAGCACTCTTCGCGGGGACGGAGGCGCTGTCACAGCTGTGGGTGTTCTGGCTGGCGCCCCTGGTGGGCGGCCTGATAGCGGGTGCGACCTACGCGTTCCTGATCGGCAAGGTCGCTGAGGCGGTCCCGCTTCCGGAGACGACCGAGGCCTGACCGGCCGTCGCCCGGCGGCTCTCGGCTGCCCGGGCTAACGCACCGGGTAGCCGGCCTCCGCCAGGGCCTTCTTGACCTCGCCCACCCTGAGCGTGCCGAAGTGGAACACGGTCGCAGCGAGTACGGCGTCCGCGCCCGCCTCCACCGCGGGCGGGAAGTGCTCGACCTTTCCCGCTCCCCCGCTGGCGATCACCGGGATCGTGACCTCGCCACGGACGAGGCGGATCAGCTCGAGGTCGAAGCCGTCCTCGGTGCCGTCGGCGTCCATGGCGTTGAGCAGGATCTCGCCCGCGCCGAGCTCGGTGGCGCGGCGCGCCCACTCGACCGCGTCGAGCCCGGCGCTCCGCCGGCCGCCGTGGGTCGTCACCTCGAAGCCCGAGTCGGTGCCGGTGGCACGCCGGGCGTCGACGGAGAGCACGAGCACCTGGTTGCCGAACCGGTCGGCGATCTCCGCGATGAGCTCCGGCCTGCGGATCGCGGCTGTGTTGACCGCGATCTTGTCCGCACCGGCTCGCAGCAGCCGGTCGACGTCCTCGACGCTGCCGATGCCGCCACCCACGGTGAGCGGGATGAAGACCTGCTCGGCGGTCTGCGAGACGATCTCCAGCGTGGTCGACCGCTCCTCGTGGGAGGCGGAGATGTCGAGGAAGGTCAGCTCGTCGGCGCCCTCGGCGTCGTACACCTTCGCCAGCTCCACCGGGTCACCGGCGTCGCGGAGCTCTCGGAAGTTGATGCCCTTGACCACGCGCCCGTTGTCGACGTCGAGGCAGGGGATGACCCGGACCGCGAGGCTCATCCGCGCCTCGCCGGAAGGGTCAGGGCCAGGGCGTCCTCGAGGGTGAACCTGCCTTCGTACAACGCGGTGCCGATGATCGCGCCCTCGACGCCCTCGTCCACGAGCCCCGCGAGGGCCTCGAGGTCGGCGAGCTCGGTGATGCCGCCCGACGCGACGACCGGCCGGTCGGTGGCGGCGCAGACGTTGCGAAGCAGCTCGAGGTTCGGCCCCTGGAGCATGCCGTCCTTGTTCACATCTGTCACGACGTAGCGCGCGCAGCCCTCGGAGTCGAGGCGCTCCAGCACCTCGTACAGGTCACCGCCCTCGCGGGTCCAGCCGCGAGCCGCGAGCGTGCGCCCCCGCACGTCGAGGCCGACCGCGATCCGGTCGCCGTGCTCGGCGATCGCCTTGGCGCACCACTCCGGGTGCTCGAGAGCGGCGGTGCCGATGTTGACCCGCCGGCAGCCGGTGGCGAGAGCAGCCTCGAGCGACTCGTCGTCGCGGATGCCCCCGCTCATCTCGACCTTGATGTCGAGCGTGCCGACGATCTCGGCGAGGAGCTCGCGGTTGTTCCCGCGTCCGAACGCAGCGTCGAGGTCCACGAGGTGAAGCCACTCCGAGCCCCGGTTCTGCCAGTTCAGGGCCGCCTCGACCGGGTCGCCGAACCGCTTCTCGGAGCCGGCGACCCCCTGCACGAGCTGGACGGCCTGGCCGCCTGCCACGTCGACGGCGGGCAGCAACTCGAGGTAGGAGCTCATGGCCACCAGCCTAGGAGAGCCGTACGGCGCGGCCGACGCCCGTCCCACGCAGCGACGCCGCAGCGAACACCACGGCGGCGCGCTCACGGTGCCGACGGCCGGTCGTCCAGCTCCTCGAACAGCGTGAGCTGCAGGCCGGCCGGTGCGGCGAGCCGGGAGTTCAGCGACTCCCAGGGGGTCACGGTGGGCGATGCGATGAGATCGGCACCGCCCTCCACCAGATCGCGGGTGGTCTGCTCTGCGTCGACCACCTCGAAGCAGACCCGGAGCCGCGGGCTGACCCGCCGTCCCACCTCGACCTCGTCGATCATCGCCACCTGCGCCGGGTTCGACAGCTCCAGCGTCGCCCGTCCCGCGTCGAGGATGGTCACCTTCTCGCCGTTGGCGCCCTCGACGACGAGCTCCTCGGGAAGGCCGAGCACGTCGCGGTAGAAGGCGACGGCCTGGTCGTAGTCGGCAGCCTCGACGACCAGGCGCATCTGCAGGACTCTTCGGTTCTCCGGCTGCGTGCTCACGCGCACTCCCTCCCTGGCGGCCGCTCCGCGCGGCCCTTCCAGGAGGATTCTTGGGCTACCTGCGGCGCAACAGCAAGGCCGCGAGCAGGGGAGCGCTGATGACACTCACGATCAGCACGGCGAGGCGCGCCGACCAGTCCGGCCAGATCAGCCAGGCCCCTACGTTGACGGCCACCAGCAGGGCCAGGAGCAGCCGCACCCGGAACCTGCGGCGGCGGGCGAGCGGTCCGTCCGGTCGACCCACCGGTGCGTGGTGGCGCTTCGTGTCGGCGGGGGTGCGAGGGTGGGACTGCTTGGCCGGCTTCCTGGCTGCCTTCTTGACCTGCGTCCTGGCCGCGGGCTTCTTCGCCGCCTGCCGCCGCTCGTGCCGGTCCTTCTCCGTGCCCTTGGCGGCTGCCTTGATCCCGGCTTCACGCTCTCGTGCGGCCCGGTTCCTGGCGCGCTCCTTGCTCACAGCGACTCGACCCAGTTGTGGAGCAGCGCGGCTCCGGCGTCGCCTGACTTCTCCGGGTGGAACTGCGTCGCCGAGAGCGGGCCGTTCTCCACGGCCGCGACGAAGCGGTCACCGCCGTGCTCGGCCCAGGTCACCAACGGCGCCCGTGTGCGGCCGTCGGTGCGCAGCGTCCAGTCGCGCACGCCGTAGGAGTGCACGAAGTAGAACCGCTCCTTCTCGATCCCCCGGAAGAGCGTGCTGCCGTCCGGCACCTCGACGGTGTTCCATCCCATGTGGGGTACGACGGGCGCGTGGATGCGCTCGACGACACCGGGCCACTCGTCGAGGCCAGGGGTGTCCACCCCGTGCTCGACGCCGTGCTCGAACAAGACCTGCATGCCCACGCAGATGCCGAGCACGGGACGCCCACCGGCGAGCCTGCGGCCGATCACCTCGTGACCTCGGACCGCACGGATCCCTTCGACACATGCCCGGAAGGCGCCGACACCGGGCACGACGAGGCCGTCGGCGTCCATGGCAGCGCGGCGGTCCGCCGTCAGGGTCACGTCCGCACCGGCCCGTTCCAGGGCTCGGACGGCCGAGCGGATGTTGCCGGAGCCGTAGTCGAGGAGGACGACGTCGGGGCTCACAGAGTTCCCTTGGTGCTCGGCACCCCGGTCTCACGCGGGTCCATCGCGATGGCGTCACGCAGGGCCCGGGCGACCGCCTTGAACTGCGCCTCGACGAGGTGGTGCGGATCGCGGCTGGAGATCACCCGCACGTGGAGCGCGATCTGGGCGTGGTGGGCGAGGGTCTCGAAGACGTGGCGGGTCAGCGAGCCCAGGTAAGGGGCGCCGGTCCCACCGATGGCGACGAACACCTGTCCCTCCGGCTCCCCGGTGTGCACGCAGTACGGCCTCCCGGAGACGTCGACGGCGCACTGCACCAGCGCCTCGTCGAGCGGCACGAGGGCGTCCCCGAACCGGCGGATGCCCTTCTTGTCCCCGAGCGCCGCTCGCAACGCGTCGCCGAGAGCGATCGCGGTGTCCTCGACGGTGTGGTGCGCGTCGATGTGCGTGTCGCCCTCCGTCTGGACGGTCAGGTCGACCAGCGCGTGACGGGCCAGGGAGTTGAGCATGTGGTCGTAGAAGCCGACCCCGGTGGAGATGTCCGCGCGACCCGACCCGTCGAGGTCGAGCTCGACGAGGACCTTGGACTCCTTGGTCTCCCGCTCGATACGTGCGGTTCGGCTCATGGGTTGACTACCTCCATCAGGGCGGACCTGAACGCCGCCATCTCCTCGGGCGTGCCGACCGAGACCCTCAGCCAGCCGTCCGGACCAGTCTCACGGATCAGGACCCCCCGGTCGAGCAGCCCCTGCCACACGGCGTGCCGGTCGTCGAGCTTCCCGAACAGACAGAAGTTCGCGTCGCTCTCCGCGACCTCGAACCCCTGCTCCCTCAGCCACGTGACGGTGGCGTCGCGCTCGGCCCGAAGGTCGTCGACTCGCGCGAGCAGCTCGTCGGCGTGCCGGAGGGCGACCAGTGCGACGGCCTGGGTGACGGCAGAGAGGTGGTAGGGCAGGCGGACCACCCTCAGCGCGTCGCAGATCTCCTCGGACGCCGCCAGGTAGCCGAGGCGGGCTCCGGCGAGGGCGAAGGCCTTGCTCATGGTGCGCGAGACGACCAGGTTCGGCGTGGTGGACAGCAGCTCGAGGGCGCTCGGAGTGCCGGCCCGCCGGAACTCGCCGTAGGCCTCGTCGACCACCACGATCCCGGGCGTCGCGTCGCACAGCGTCCGGACGGTGTCGAGCGGCAGCGCGGTGCCGGTCGGGTTGTTCGGCGACGGCAGGAGTACGACGGAGGGCCGGTGCTCCTCGATCACCGCGACGGCGTGCTCCACGTCGAGCGAGAAGTCCTCCTCGCGATGGCCGACCACCCAGCCGGTCATCGCGTCCCGGGCGTACTCCGGGTACATCGAGTAGGTCGGCGCGAACGAGACGGCCACCCTGCCGGGTCCCGCCGAAGGCCTGCAGGATCTGCAGCATCACCTCGTTGGAGCCGTTGGCCGCCCAGACCTGGTCGGGGGTGACGCCGTGGCCGAGGTACTCCGCGAGGGCGACGCGGAGCTCGGTGAACTCCCGGTCGGGGTACCTGTTGAGCGTGCGGGTCGCCTCGGCCACCGCCTCGGCGACGTCGGCGACCACGGACTCGCTCGGAGGGTAGGGGTTCTCGTTGACGTTGAGCGTCACGGGCACGTCGAGCTGGGGGGCGCCGTACGGCTCGATGCCGCGTAGCTCCTCCCGGAGAGGAAGTGTCGTCACTGCGGCATCAACGGCCCTCGACCCGGACCTGCACGGCGGCCGCGTGGCCCGGGAGGTCCTCGGCGTTCGCGAGGTTCACCACGTGGGTGGCCACGTCGCGCAGCGCGTCGTGGGTGTACTCGACCACGTGCACGGCCTTGCGGAACGAGCGGACCGAGAGGCCCGAGGAGTAGCAGGCCGCGCACCCGGTGGGCAGGACGTGGTTCGACCCGGCCGCGTAGTCGCCGAGCGACACCGGCGCGAACGCCCCGACGAAGACGGCGCCGGCGTTGCGGACGCGAGCCGCCCAGCGCTCGGCGTCCTCGGTCTGGACCTCCAGGTGCTCCGCGGCGTACCCGTTGACCACGGCGAGCCCCTGCTCGAGGTTCTCGACGAGCACGATCGCCGACTGCTGCCCGGACAGGGCGGTCCGGATGCGCTCGACGTGCTTGGTCACCGAGATCTGCTTGTCGAGCTCGGCCTCCACCTCGGCCGCCAGCCGCTCCGAGGGCGTCACGAGCACCGAGGCGGCGAGCGGGTCGTGCTCGGCCTGGCTGATCAGGTCCGCCGCGACATAGGCGGCGTCCGCAGTGTCGTCGGCGAGGATCGCGATCTCGGTCGGCCCGGCCTCGGAGTCGATGCCGACGACACCCTTGAGGAGTCGCTTGGCCGAGACGGTGTAGATGTTGCCCGGGCCGGTGACCATGTCGACCGGGCGGCAGGGTCCGGCGCCGTAGGCGAACATCGCGACCGCCTGGGCCCCGCCGACGGCGTACACCTCGTCGATGCCGAGCAGGGCGCAGGCCGCGAGGATCGTGGGGTGCGGCAGGCCGCCGTTCGTCTTCTGGGGTGACGACGTGAGGGCGATGGACGTGACACCGGCGACCTGGGCGGGCACCACGTTCATCACGACACTGGAGACCAGCGGCGCGAGGCCACCGGGGACGTAGAGACCGACCCGCTCGACGGGGACCATCCGCTGCGTCACCGTCCCGCCGGGGACGACCTCGGTCACCACGTCGGACTCGAGCTCGGCCTCACACGTCAGCCGCAGCCGGCGGATCGACTCCTCGAGTCCCGCGCGCACGTCAGGGTCGAGGTCGTCGAGCGCGCGCTGGAGCACCTCCGGCGGCACCGCGATGTCCTGCTGCTCGACCCCGTCGAACTTGCGCGCGAACTCGGTGATCGCCTCGGCCCCACGGTCACGGACCGCGTCACAGATGGGGCGGACGATGGCGAGGGCGGCCTCGACGTCGAGCTCCGCCCGAGGGACGACACCGCGATAGTCGGGAGCCGCATGCGTGGTCGGCTGGGACGCGTCGGTGCCCGTCGTACCCCGGAGATCGATGCGGCGAATCATGGACCCCAGTGTAGGGCGGCGCACTGAGCCGCCTCTGCAGGTGTCAGCGCGCGGGACCGCCTGGGATGGGTAGGTTGGTCGCGTGACCGACGAGCTCCCGATGTTCCCGCTGAACAGCGTGCTCTTCCCCGGGATGACGATGGAGCTGCACGTCTTCGAGGACCGCTACCGCGCTCTCGTGCACCACCTCCTCACGATCCCCGACCGCAGCCAGCGCCTGTTCGGGGTGGTCGCGATCCGGGAGGGCTACGAGGTCGGCACCCGAGGGGTGCAGTCGCTGCATCGGATCGGCTGCGTCGCCCAGATGACCACGGTCGTCCCCGCGGAGGACGGCCGTTTCGACATCGAGATCGTGGGACGAGAGCGGTTCCGCCTGGAGTCGATGGACGCCTCCGGCCCGTACCTGGTCGGGACCGTGGAGACCACCTCCGACGCCGGGGACCCGTCGGCGCGACCGAGCAGTACGTCTGAGGCGGCGACACGCGCCCGGCAGACGTTCGAGCGGTACCGCGCCAGGCTGTCCGAGCTCCGAGGGGCCGAGGTGCTCGACGTCGAGCTGCCGAAGGACCCGGTGTACCTCTCCTACACGCTCGCGGCGACCTGCCTGCTCACTCTTCGCGAACGCCAGGCGTTGCTCGAGACCGGGAGCGCCGAGGACCGGCTCGCGATGCTGCGGCGCGCCATGGTGGAGGAGATGCGGGCGATGCAGGCGATCCCCTCGCTGCCGGCCACGGAGGTCTCCCGCACCGGGTGGTCGCCGAACTGATGGCCAAGCAGCCCAAACGCGCCTCCGGAGGGACTCCCGCGACCGTCGCACTGACCCGTGCGGGGATCGCGTTCACGCCGCACACCTACGAGCACGACCCCGGGGTGCGGTCGTACGGTCTCGAGGCGGCCGATGTCCTCGACGTCGACCCGGCCCGGGTCTTCAAGACCTTGTTCGTCGAGGTCGACGGTCGGCTGGTCGTCGGCATCGTGCCGGTCTCTGGCCAGCTCGACCTCAAGGCGGTCGCAGCCGCTGTCGGCGGCAAGAAGGCGGCCATGGCGGACCCGGCGGCCGCCGAACGCGCCTCGGGCTACGTCGTGGGCGGGATCTCCCCCGTCGGCCAGAGACGTCTGCACCCGACGGTGCTCGACGAGTCGGCGATGGGCTTCCCCACCGTGTTCGTCTCGGGCGGGAAGCGCGGCCTGGACCTCGAGATCGCGCCGGCGGACCTGGTCCGGGTCACGAAGGCGTCCACCGCCCGGATCGGGCGTGAATGACGACGCGCCCGGCGGGTTGCCTCCGGCCGGGCGCGTCGTCCCGGGATGACCTAGTCGGTGGAGATGCGGAGCAGGAGACCCGCCGAGTTGTCGTCCTCGACCCAGGAGCTCAACCCGAGTGCCCGAAGCGGTGCGATGTTGTCGAGGACCTGCTTGTCCTCGCTCGGCTGCACCGTCTGGTTCATGCCGTCGGCGACCCACTTCTCGACGGCGTCGAAGTCCAGGAAGAACGCGCTGGCTGCCCGGTCGGCCTTCGGCACGACGTCCTGGAACACGGCGTCGTTCCCGAGTCCGCCGTTCTCGGCGAGCTCACCGACGTACTTCTGGTCCAGGCCGGCCGCGACCACGCCGTCGCCGTCCTCGACGACCAGTGAGTCGGCCTCGGGCCCCAGGGCCTTCTTGACCTTGTCGATGGCCACCCGGATCTCCGCGGGGTCACCGGAGATCCGCAGGCCGGCGGGAATCCCCGTCGGGTTCTGCGAGACGGCCTTGACGTCCAGGTCCTCGTCGAGCGCAACGGTGACGCCGTCACCGAGGAGCTTCTCGATGTCCTCGGGGAGCTGAAGCCCGGTGGCGGTCTCTGCCTGCTTCAGCATCTGGTCCACCGACTGCTCGTCGCCCATCATCTTGGCCATCAGGTCGACATACTCCTGCGCCCAGCCGTCCGGCAGTGACAGCGCGAGGGCGGCGGCCGTGCCGGACGGCAGCTTCGTGATGTCCGTCCGGTCCTCGGACGAGTACTTCAAGCCAAGGTTCTCGAGTGTGCTGTCGCTCGCGAACTGCGCCTCGACCGCGCCGTCCGCGAAGCGTACGACGCCCGCCATCCCGTCGAAGCCCTTGTACAGGCCCTTCATCTGCTCGTTCGTCCGCGCCATCTCGGACTGCATCTGGAGCATGGCCTTCTCGTCGGCGCCCCCCATCGCGGAGAACCGGCCGGCCAGGTCGCTCTGCATGTCGACGCAGCGTGTCCATCGCGCCCGGCGCCGCGTAGGCCGTGATGATGCCGGGCTCGCCGACCCGCTCCATCCACTTCTGGAAGCCGGCGTCGTCGGCGAGGGGCGCCTTCTCGGCAGCGGTGGCCAGCGACTGGGCGTGCTTCTCGCTGTCGCTGACCAGGACGTAGTCACCGGTGAAGGCGAACCCGAAGTCGTCTCCGGCGTCGCCGCAGTCGGCGAGCTTGGTGATCCCCTTCGACGCCGCCTCCTCGTCGGTCACCTGGAGCGCCACGAGCGGCGTGGGCGAGTCCCCGTCCTTCTCGGCGGGTACGCCGGCCATCGCGATCCGGTCGCCGATCCAGGGTGCGACGTCCGTGTCGTAGTCCAGGCTCTTGCACTGCCCGTCCTTCTGGATCTGCTCGAACACCCAGCGGCGCAGGTCGTCCTGGCTGGAGATCTTCATCTCCTTGTCGATCGCGGGGAACTTCCGCAGGATCTTGACGGCCTCGATCTTCTGGGCGGCGGACGGGTCGAGGTCGAGGCTGACGAAGCCGACGGCGTCGGCGGGGATCGCCTCGGCCGGCTGCGCTCCCCCGGACATCAACGACATGGCAGCCCAGCCGCCCGCCGCGACTACACCGAGGACGCCGACCGAGGCCAGGGCGAGGATCGGGGCGCGGCGGGCCCGGCTGGGCTCGGACGAGCCGGAGGGGGCACCACCGAGGTATTCGGGCTCGGTGGAACGGGTGGGGTCATGAGACATGCGGAGTCCTGCTCGTCAGAGTTCGGGCGGATTTGTGTGGCTACACGCTAGGGCCTGCGCGCGAGCTACGCCCAGCGATTTGAGGCAGGCTGCTCGGTCCCGCCGACGCCCCCGGCAGGAGCATGAGTCGGAGGCTCGTCCGGCCTGGGTGAGGACCAGAGCACCATGAGCGCCCCGACCAGCACCGCGATCGGCCACATGAGGTAGCTCGGTGTCGCCGTGACGGCCAGCTCGACCGGGACCATCGTTCCTCGCGGGGCGTCGAGGAGCGTGATGTGAGGGCTGTCCGGCCCCAGGGCCCGACCGACGACGGCCATCGTCGCGGCCGCGAGGGCGGCTCCGGGCACGAGCAGCAGGGTCGTGAGGCGGAAGTCGCGCGAGCGCCACCAGGTGAGTCCCAGACCGCTCAGGAACCCGGCGACGATCGCGATCACGCAGTACCACCCGTCGGGGTTGAACTGCTTGGAGAGCTGCACCTCCCCCATGGCTGCCCCGCCGTCGGCTGTCCGGGTGAACTCGGCGGGGTCGACCATGAGCCACCAGATCACGCCACAGACGGCTCCGAGCACGAGGAAGGTGCCGAGGACCGCGACGAGGTCGGCGACGGCCCCGTGGCCGAGTCGGCGCCTCACGACCCCGCCAGGCAGCTCGGCCCCAGGAGCGCCTTGAGGTCGGCGAACAGCGACTGGCTCGGGGTGACCCTCAGCCGGTCGTCGAGGCGCATCACGGTGGTCGAGGTCTTCGTCATCAGCCGCAGCCGCACTTCGGTGACGCCCGGGTGGGTGCCGAGCACGTCCTTGAGCTGCTCGACCACCGGCGGCGTGCAGCGGGTCGACGGCAGCGTGATCACCACCGGGCCGGACGGGCCGTCGGACAGGTCGGGCAGGCTGACCTCCTGGCCGTGCAGCTCGGGCTGGTCCTTGCTGCGGCTGAGCCGTCCCTTGACCGTGACGATCGCGTCCTCGTTCAGCAGGGTGCTGGCGAGCTGGTAGGCGCTGGGGAAGAGCAGGACGTCGATGCCGCCCTCGAGGTCCTCCAGCGTGACCATCGCCCAGGCGTCGCCGCGCTTGGTGATCTTGCGCTGGAGCGAGGTGATCAGACCGCACACCGTGACCGTGGACCCGTCGGGGCGGTCCTCGTCGACGAGCAGCTGACCGATCGTGCAGTCGCTGCCGTTGGCGATGATGTGCTCGAGCCCCAGGAGCGGGTGGTCGGACACGTACAGCCCGAGCATGTCGCGCTCGTGGCCGAGCAGGGTCGTCTTGTCCCACTCGTCGATGTCGGGGATCGCGACCGAGATGCCGAACCCGCCGCCGGCGTCGTCGTCGTCGAGGCCGCCGAACAGGGAGTCCTGGCCGATGGCTTCGTTGCGCTTGATGTCGGCGTACTGGTCGACCGCGGCCTCGTGGACGGCCACCAGGGCCCGGCGCTTGTGCTTCATGTCGTCGAAGGCGCCCGCCTTCACCAGGGACTCGATCACCCGCTTGTTGCAGACGAGGGCTGGGACCTTGTCCATGAAGTCGTTGAAGTCCTCGTAGCGACCCTTCTGCTCGCGCGCGGACACGATGCCTTCGACCACGTTGCCGCCCACGTTGCGGATCGCGTTCAGCCCGAAGCGGATGTCGCGACCGACCGGGGTGAAGTTGGCGGCGGACTCGTTGACGTCGGGCGGGAGCACCTGGATCTTCATGCGACGGCACTCGTTGAGGTAGATGGCCATCTTGTCCTTGTCGTCCTTGACCGAGGTCAGGAGCGCGGCCATGTACTCGGCGGCGTAGTGATGCTTGAGGTAGGCGGTCCAGTACGAGATCAGCCCGTACGCCGCGGTGTGCGCCTTGTTGAACGCGTAGTCGGAGAACGGGACCAACACGTCCCAGAGCGCCTTGATCGCCGCGTCGGAGTATCCGTTGGCGCGCATGCCCTCGGAGAAGGGGACGTACTCGGCGTCGAGGACCTCCTTCTTCTTCTTGCCCATCGCCCGACGGAGCAGGTCGGCTTGTCCGAGGCTGTAGCCGGCGAGCTTCTGGGCCACCGCCATGACCTGCTCCTGGTACACGATCAGGCCGTACGTCGTCCCGAGGATCTCCTTGAGCGGTTCCTCGAGCTCCGGGTGGATCGGCGTGATCTCCTGCTTGCCGTTCTTGCGCAGCGCGTAGTTGGTGTGGGAGTCGACGCCCATCGGGCCCGGACGGTAGAGCGCGAGGACGGCCGAGATGTCCTCGAAGTTGTCCGGTCGCATGAGCCGCAGCAGGCCGCGCATCGGTCCACCGTCGAGCTGGAAGACGCCGAGCGTGTTGCCGGTCCCGAGGAGCTGGTAGGACGCGGCGTCGTCGAGGGGCAGCTCCTCGAGCACGAGCTTCTCACTGCGGTTGGCCTCGATGTTCTTGACCGCGTCATCGAGGACCGTGAGGTTGCGCAACCCCAGGAAGTCCATCTTGATCAGGCCGAGCGTCTCGCAGGTCGGATAGTCGAACTGCGTGATCATCGCCCCGTCGGAGGGCCGCTTGAGCAGCGGGATCACGTCGATGAGCGGCTCGCTCGACATGATCACGCCGGCGGCGTGGACGCCCCACTGCCGCTTGAGCCCCTCGATCCCCATGGCCGTGTCGACGACCCGCCTGACGTCGGCGTCGGCCTCGTAGAGGCCGCGGAACTCGCCGCCTTCGCCGTAGCGCTTGTGCTCCGGGTCGAAGATGTCCTTGAGCGGGATGTCCTTGCCCATCACCGCGGCCGGCATCGCCTTGGTGATCCGGTCGCCCATCGCGAACGGGTAGGCCAGGATCCGCGAGGAGTCCTTGACCGCCTGCTTCGCCTTGATGGTGCCGTAGGTGACGATGTAGGAGACCCGGTCGTCGCCGTACTTCTCGGTGACGTACTTGATGACCTCGCCGCGCCTGCGCTCGTCGAAGTCGATGTCGAAGTCGGGCATCGACACGCGGTCGGGGTTGAGGAACCGCTCGAAGATCAGGCCGTGCTTGAGCGGGTCGAGGTCCGTGATCCGCATCGCGTACGCGACCATCGAGCCCGCCCCTGAGCCACGGCCGGGACCGACCCGGATGCCGTTGTCCTTGGCCCAGTTGATGAAGTCGGCAACGACGAGGAAGTAACCCGGGAACCCCATCTGGGTGATGACGCCGAGCTCGAACTCCGCCTGCTTGCGGACCTCCTCGGGGACGCCGCCGGGGTAGCGGAAGTCGAGGCCCTTCTCGACCTCCTTGACCAGCCAGCTGTCCTCGTTCTCGCCGGGCGGGCAGGGGAAGCGCGGCATGTAGGCGCCGGTGCTCTCGGTGAACGAGACGTCGCACCGCTCAGCGATGAGCAGGGTGTTGTCGCAGGCCTCGCGCAGGTTGTACTTGTCCGCCCACAGCGCCCGCATCTCCTGGGCGGACTTGAGGTAGTAGCCGTCGCCGCTGAAGGCGAACCGCTGCCCCGGACCGTCGCCGGCCGGGATGTCCATCGTGCTGCCGGAGTTGATGCAGAGCAGGTGCTCCTGGGCCTTCGCGTCCTCCCGGTTGACGTAGTGGGAGTCGTTCGTGGCGAGCAGCGGGATCTGCAGGTCCTTGGCCAGACGGAGCAGGCCGTCGCGCACGCGGTTCTCGATGTCGAGGCCGTGGTCCATCAGCTCGAGGAAGTAGTTCTCCTTGCCGAGGATGTCCTGGAAGTCGGCCGCGGCCTGCCTCGCCGCCTCGTAGTTGCCGTAGCGCAGATGGACCTGAACCTCGCCCGAGGGGCAGCCGGTGGTGCCGATGATGCCCTTGCCGTGCTTGGCGAGCAGCTCTCGGTCCATGCGCGGGTGCTTGAAGAAGCCGTCACGCCAGGCGCCCGTGGAGAGCCGGAACAGGTTGTGCATGCCCTCGGTGCTCTCCGAGAGCAGCGTCATGTGGGTGTAGGCACCACGTGCGGAGACGTCGTCGGACCCGCCGTCGTAGAAGTTGACGCCGCGCTTCTCGAACCGCGAGATGTTGGGCGTGAAGTAGGCCTCGATCCCGATGATCGGCTTCACACCGGCTGCCTTGGCCTTCTTGTAGAACTCGTAGGCGCCGAAGACGTTGCCGTGGTCGGTCATCGCCACCGCGGGCATTCCGAGCTCGGCAGCACGTTCGGTCAGCGCACCGAGCCGGGCCGCACCGTCGAGCATGGAGTACTCCGTGTGCACGTGGAGGTGCGCGAAAGAGTCGTTCATCCCGGACCCGACAGACATTGGTGGCTACTCGCCCCTTCCAACCCGAAACGAACACACGCAGCGGCCGACCGAGGGTGACCACGGCCGGGCTCTGGGGAAGAGGTGCCAGCCTACGTCACCACAACGGGAGTTTTTCGCAAACACCCCGGTCGATGCAGAGCATGCTGCCAGGGCCCACCGACAGTCTGCGAGGCGGCGCCTTCCCGGGCGTTCAGTCCGTGCGCGCGGCCCCCCAGCCGTGCCAGCGGTCGACCTCGATCCAGGCGCTGACCCGGCCGCGGTCGCGGATGCGGTAGGGCTCCCCGGTGTAGTGCTTCGCGAGCCGGTCGATGTCGCTGAGGTCGAGGTCGTCACGCATCTCGGTGACCCTGCCCTGGACGCTCACGTGCGTGTACCAGCCGGCCTCGTCGAGCGCGGTGAGGGAGACGCGTGGGTCCCTGCGCAGGTGGGCGAGGCGACTGCGGCCCTCGTCCATGTTCACCAGGATCCGGTCGCCGTCGAGGAGGTACCACGTCGCCACGGAGACCGGCTGCCCCTGGCCGCCGAGCGTGGTGATCACCGCCGGGTTGGGCTGGGCGAGCAGCTCGAGCACGCGCTCGGGAAGCGGCGGGTTGGGCATCAGGACTCCTCCTCGGGACGACGGCGTGGTCGTCCTAGACGCTACCGGGCATTTCCTGACATGCCCCATCCCGTGCGCCCGCCCGCGATCCACCTCCCGACGGACCGGTCACGGTGTTCGTCCGCTGCGCCGGCTCTCCGATCGGTGTGTCGAAACAACGTCCCTTCCCCCGACGTACTCGTGAGACACCCGTCTCGCCGGCCCTCACCCTCTTGGAGGAACCATGGACTCGCACGCGCTCACACACACGGACACCACCGCCTCAGAAGTGACGGCGCCTCGCGGGGGACGCAGTCGTCTGCTGCTCCTCGGAGGCGCGGTCGGCGGCCCGCTCTTCACCGTCGTCGTCGCCGCGCAGGCGCTGACCCGCGTCGGCTTCGACCTCGCTCATCAGCCGCTCAGCCTGCTGAGCCTCGGCGAGCTCGGCTGGGTCCAGGTCACGAACTTCGTGCTCGCCGGAACGCTCATGGTCGGCCTCGCCCTAGGGATGCGCCGCGTCCTCACCGCGGGGCCCGGCCGCATCTGGGCGCCGCGCCTGATGGCGACCTTCGGCGTGGGGCTGATCCTCGGGGGCGTCTTCGTTCCTGACCCTGCCCTCGGCTACCCGCCGGGACGCCGGACGCGATCCCGGCCGACTTCAGCTGGCACGGCGCCCTCCACGCCGTCGCCCCGCCGCTTGCGTTCACGGCGCTCGTCGCGTGCTGCCTCGTGCTCGCCCGCCGGTTCGTGACCGAGACAGCGGCGGGCATGGGCCGCCTACTCCGCAGCCACGGCAGCGGCCGCGCTCACACTCAGCGCCTGGCCCGGCCTGGACGGTGCAAGCGTCCGGCTGGCCGTCGCGATCTTCCTGGCGTTCGTCTGGACGACGCTCCTGGCGCTCGACCTCCGGCGAGGGGCCTAGGAGTCGGCAGCCGCGTCGAGGCTCTGCGTGATCACCTCGTGCATGATCCGCCGGATCCTGTCTCGCCCGAGGTGAGGAGCCCGAGCCGCCATCCGAGCCGCGATCTGCGCCTCCCGGTCCAGGTCGCGGCCGGCTTCTCCCGGCACGTCCTTGACCGCCTGGATACGGGCGCTGAGCAGTGCCCGGCGGTCGAGCAGGGCCGCCAGGTCGTCGTCGACGGCGTCGATCCATCTGCGCAGCGCCGCGACCGGGTCGGCACCGAGCCAGGCCATCTCGATGTCCGGTTCGTGCTCCTCGTTGCCGGACCCGTCGGTACGACGCAGCTCGACGAGGCCGCGGTCGCGGTAGAACCGCTGCGCACCCTCGTTGCTCACGAACACCCACAGCCCGAAACCGTCCGGACGCAGGCTCTTGGCGAGGTCGAGCAGAACCGTGCCGAGGCCGCCGCCGGTCAGGTCAGGCCTGACGTAGATCGAGTCGAGCCAGTCGGGGTCGAGCACGAGGTACCCGACCACCTCTCCCCCGCGCTCGGCGAGCCACGTCTCACGGCCCTCACCGAGGAGTCCCTCGAACCAGGCATGGATCTCCTCAGGGGTGTGCACGCTGCGGGGCATTGCCGGGTAGGCGGCTTCCCTTGCGGCGATGAACAGGTCGGCGAGGGCCGCGGCGTCGTCCGGACCGGCCGGGCGAAGGGCGAGGTCGGTCTCCTCCGCTGCTGGTTCCTGCTCGGCCAAGGTCAGGCCTCGTCCCGGATCATCTCCAGGGCCCGCTCGAGATCCTCGGGGTAGGGCGACTCGTACTCGACGTACTCCCCGGTCTCCGGGTGTTCGAACCCCAGGCGTACGGCGTGCAGCCACTGCCGCTCGAGGCCCACCCGCTTGGCGAGCACCGGGTCGGCGCCGTAGGTGATGTCGCCCACGCAGGGGTGCTTGAGGGCGGACATGTGCACCCGGATCTGGTGGGTGCGGCCGGTCTCGAGGTGGATCTCGAGGAGACTGGCGAAGCGGTGCGCCTCGAGCGTCTCGTAGTGGGTCACGCTGTCGCGCCCGCCCGCCATCACCGCGAACTTGTAGTCGTACTTCGGGTGCCGCCCGATCGGTGCGTCGACGGTGCCGCGCAGCGGGTCCGGGTGACCCTGCACGAGCGCGTGGTAGGTCTTGTCGACAGTGCGGTGCCGGAAGGCGTTCTTGAGCACGGAGTAGCTGTACTCGCTCTTGGCGATCACCATGACGCCCGACGTACCGACGTCGAGCCGCTGCACGATCCCCTGGCGCTCCGCGGCGCCACTGGTGGCGATCCGGAAGCCCGCGCCGACAAGGTGGCCGACCACCGTCGGGCCGGTCCAGCCAGGGCTGGGGTGGACCGCGACCCCGACCGGTTTGTCGATCACGACGATGGCGTCGTCGTCGTGGATGATCGAGATTCCCTCGACGGTCTCGGGTACGACGGCCACGGAATCGACCATGGCCGGGATCTCCACATCGAGCTGTGCACCGGGATGCACCCGGTCGGACTTCGCGGCCGACCGGCCGTCGACCGAGACGTTCCCCGCTGCGATGAGCTCGGCGGCACGGCTACGGGAGAACCCGAACAACCGGGCCATGGCCGCGTCGAGGCGCTCACCGTCGAGGCTCTCCGGGACGGACAGGCTGCGGAACTCCGCGGCACCGTTGTGTTCGAGGGAGGAGCTCACGGTGCCGCGCCCTGTCCGGCACCGTCCGGCCGGTCTTCGGCGGGTTCCTGGTGCCGGGTGCCGTCGACGCCGACGCCGCGGAGCGCCTGGATGATGATCGTCGCCGCCGCGATGTTGATGCAGATGTCGGCGACGTTGAAGACGGGAAAGTTCGGCAGCATGAAGAAGTCGACCACGTGCCCGCGCAGGAAGCCCGGCGCGCGGACGAGGCGGTCGGTCAGGTTGCCGAGCACTCCCCCGAGCAGGAACCCGAGGGCGATCGCCCACCCGGTACTGCCGAGCCGGCGGGCGACCCACATGACGGTGATGGTGGCCAGGATCGCGATGACCGCAAGCACCTGGGTGTGACCGGTGAGGAAGCTGAACGCGGCACCGGAGTTGTACGTCAGGTAGAGCGAGAGGAAGTCGCCGACGAGCGGGATGCGCGGCTCACCGCGCAGGTGCTCGACGGCGAGGACCTTGGCGACCACGTCGAGGGCATAGGCGGTCGCCGCGATGGCGGCGAAAAGCCAGATGTGCCGACGACGGAGCCGTGGTGTGGGTTCGGTGTTCGTGCTGTCGCTGGAGTTCAGCGACGCTCCTCGCGCTGCTTGCATGACAGGCACAGTGTCGCACGCGGGAAAGCCATCAACCGCATCTTGCCGATCGGCTGACCGCAGCTCTCACAGACGCCATAGGTGCCGTCGTCGATCCGCTCGAGGGCGTGCTCGGTCTGCGCCAGCATCTCCCGCGCGTTGTTCGCGAGGCTCATCTCGTGGTCGCGCTCGAAGGTGGTGGACCCCACGTCGGCCTGGTCGTTGCCCGCACCGTCGCCGGCGTCACGCATGAGGTCGGCGAGCTCCACCTCGGCCATGTTGAGCTCCGAACGCAGCCTGTCCCGCTCGGCGTTGAGCTCCGCGCGGACCTCGTCGAGCTCCTTGGTGGTCCACGGCTTCTCGTCTGACTTCACCGCAAGCTTGTCTGCGGACTTCTTCGTGGTCGTCATCTTCTTCACCGTGGCCTTCCGTGGTGACGAAGGTGCCTTCGCGGCAGCCTTCGTGCTCGAGCTCTTACGGGCTGCGGTCCCCGCCGCAGTCTTGGTGTCCTCCGTCGCAGCCGTGGACTTGTTCACCGGCGTCTTCTTGACGGCCGACTGTCGCGTGGCCGGCTTGGCCGTCTCGGTCGTCGTGGACCGTGCCGACGGCTTCGCCGGGGCCTTCTTCGCCGGTGCCTTCGTGGCCGCACTTCCTGGCGTGGTCTTGGCGCGGTCTTGGTGGCGGTCTTGGTGGCGTGGTCTTGGCGGCGGCCGTCTTCGTGACCGCGACCTTCTTCGCCGGCGCCTTCACGGCCGCCTTCGTCGTGGCCTTCTTGGCGGCGGTCTTCGAGGTCGGCGCCTTGGCCGCGCTCTTCCTGGCGGTGCTGCTCGACTTGGTGGCCGGCGCCTTCTTCGCGCTGGTCTTCGTCGCCGGAGAGGTCTTCGCCGTCGACTTCTTGACTGCCGGCTTCTTCGCGGCAGCCTTCTTGCCCCCCGAGGAGGTCGTCTTGGCGGTCGTGGTCTTTGCGCCCGACCTCGTCGTCGTGGCCGCCTTGGCGCCACTTGTCCTGGCGGCGGACCTCCCGGTGACGCCTGACGTCACACGCTTGGCTGCTGCTGCCGTCTTTCCTGCGATCTTCTTTGCCGTGGATCGTGCCATGGCCGCAGGCCCCCTATCAGCATGGTGGTGTGGCGATCGCCACACACGTGCCGCGAGAATATGCCTTCACACCTGTGGCTTCAATCAAATGTGACAGGAAAGCCAGTGTGTCTCGGTCGGAAGCGTCTGGCAGACTTGGTCGCATCGCAAGGCGTTGATGGGACGAGTAGCCCCTGCACGGCCACGAGCGACCCGGGGACGGTGTGAGCCCGGGGGTGACGGCAGGCGGTCGAAGATCACCCCGGAGCCGCCGGAAGAGCGCTCCCCGCACCCGCGGGAGAGCAGGTAGAACCGGCAGCGATGGCCAACGAGAGGGCTGTCCGCGGGGAACACTCCGGCGGAAGGCCAAGGAGGGTGGTACCGCGGATCCGGTCGGCCTGGCCGGAGTCGTCCCTTCACCAGCGACATCGGTGAAGGACGCATGCGATGAGTGAGTACCACCCGGTCCCGCCTCAGGTGGACCTGCCCGCGCTCGAGCACGAGGTGCTCGCGTTCTGGGACGAGAACGACATCTTCGACAAGTCCCTCGAAGGCGCCGACACCCGTCCGAGGTGGACGTTCTACGAGGGGCCGCCGACCGCGAACGGTCTCCCGGGGACCCATCACGTCGAGGCGCGCGTCTTCAAGGACGTCTTCCCGCGGTTCAAGACGATGCAGGGCTACCACGTCGAGCGGAAGGGCGGCTGGGACTGCCACGGCCTGCCGGTCGAGCTCGCGGTGGAGAAGGAGCTCGGGTTCTCCGGCAAGGGCGACATCGAGGCCTACGGGGTCGCCGAGTTCAACGCCCGGTGCCGCGAGTCGGTGCTGAGGCACGTCGACGCGTTCGAGCAGATGACCGAGCGGATGGGGTACTGGGTCGACACCGAGGACCCCTACCGCACCATGGACCGCTCCTACGTGGAGTCGGTGTGGTGGGCGCTCAAGCAGATCCACGACAAGGGCCTGCTCGTCGAGGACTACCGGGTGGCGCCGTACTGCCCCCGCTGCGGCACCGGGCTCTCCGACCACGAGCTGGCACAGGGCTACGAGACGGTCACCGACCCGTCGGTGTACGTCCGCTTCCCGCTGACGTCCGGCCCGTACGCCGCCTCGGCCGACTCTTCTGGGGCGAGCCTGCTGGTGTGGACCACCACCCCGTGGACGCTCGTCTCGAACACCGCCGTCGCGGTCCACCCCGACGTCGACTACGTCGTCGCCAGCGACGGCACGGAGCGCCTCGTGGTCGCGAAGCCGCTGTTCGAGCAGGTTCTCGGCGAGGGCTGGACCGTCGAGGCGACCTTCCCGGGCTCGGAGATGGAGCGGTGGAGCTACCAGCGGCCCTTCGAGCTCGTCGACTTCCCGGCCCCGGCCCACTACGTGGTGCTGGCGGAGTACGTCACGACCGAGGACGGCACCGGCCTGGTGCACCAGTCCCCCGCCTTCGGTGAGGACGACCTGCTCGTCTGCAAGGCCTACGGCCTGCCGGTGGTCAACCCGGTGCGGGCCGACGGGCACTTCGAGGACTCCGTCCCGCTCGTGGGCGGACAGTTCTTCAAGCACGCCGACGCCGACCTGGTCCGCGACCTCGAGCGTCGAGGCGTGCTGTTCAGGCACGTGGCGTACGAGCACTCGTACCCGCACTGCTGGCGCTGCCACACCGCGCTGCTCTACTACGCCCAGCCGTCCTGGTACGTCCGCACCACGGCGGTCAAGGACGCGCTGCTGCGCGAGAACGAGCGCACCAGCTGGTACCCCGAGACGATCAAGTGGGGTCGCTACGGCGACTGGCTGAACAACAACATCGACTGGGCGCTCTCGCGCACCCGCTACTGGGGCACCCCGCTGCCCATCTGGCGCTGTGCCGAGGGGCACCAGACCTGCGTCGACTCCCTGGCCCAGCTGTCGGAGCTCACCGGCACCGACCAGTCCGAGCTCGACCCGCACCGGCCCTACGTCGACGAGGTCACCTTCCCCTGCCCCCACCGCCCGGAGGGCGAGAGCGCGGAACCGTGCGGCGCCGAGGCCCGCCGCGTCCCGGAGGTGATCGACGCCTGGTTCGACAGCGGTTCGATGCCCTTCGCGCAGTGGGGCTACCCGCACCTCCCGGGCTCCGCCGAGAAGTTCGAGGCGGCCTACCCCGCCGACTTCATCTGCGAGGCGATCGACCAGACCCGCGGCTGGTTCTACACCCTCATGGCGATCGGCACGGTCGTCTTCGACGAGTCGTCCTACCGCAACGTCCTCTGCCTGGGTCACATCCTCGCCGAGGACGGCCGGAAGATGTCCAAGCACCTCGGGAACATCCTGGAGCCGATGCCGCTGATGGAGCAGCACGGCGCCGACGCGGTCCGATGGTTCATGGCCGCCTCCGGCTCGCCGTGGTCTGCTCGCCGGGTGGGCCACGCCACGATCCAGGAGACGGTCCGCAAGGTGCTGCTGACCTACTGGAACTCCGTTGCGTTCCACGTGCTCTACGCCCGCACGTCGAACTGGTCCCCCGAGTCCGGGACGGCCCCCGCCCTGGCGGACCGGCCGGTGCTCGACCGCTGGCTCCACGCCGAGACCGCCCGGCTGACGCGCGGGGTCACCGAGGCTCTGGAGAACTTCGACACCCAGCGCGCCGGCAACCTGATCGCGCAGTTCGTCGACGACCTGTCGAACTGGTACGTCCGACGCTCGCGGCGCAGGTTCTGGGACGGCGACCCGTCTGCACTCGCCACGCTGCACAGCACGCTGGAGACGCTGACCAGGCTGATGGCGCCGCTGACCCCGTTCATCACCGAGCGGGTCTGGCAGGACGTCGTGCGGCCCACCGACCCCAAGGCCCCCGAGTCGGTGCACCTGGCGTCCTGGCCGGAGTACGACGAGAGCGACATCGACGAGGGGCTGTCCGCGGGCGTCGCGCTGGCTCGCCGCCTGGTCGAGCTCGGCCGAGCGGCACGGGCCGACGCGAAGGTCCGCACCCGGCAGCCGCTGCGTCGGGCCCTCGTCGGGAGCGCTGCCTGGTCGGCGCTGACCGAGGAGCTTCGCCGCGAGGTCGCCGACGAGCTCAACATCGGCGCGCTCGAGCCGCTCTCCTCCGCAGGAGCCGACCTGGTCGACCACTCGGCCAAGGGCAACTTCCGGGCGCTGGGCAAGCGGTTCGGGAAGCAGACGCCGCGCGTGGCCCAGGCCATCGCCGAGGCCGACGCCGCCGCGCTCGCGGCCAGGCTCGACACGGACGGCAGGGCCACCGTGACCGTCGACGGCGAGGACGTCGAGGTGCTTCCGGACGAGGTGATCGTCTCTGAGCGCCCCCGCGAGGGCTGGTCCGTGGTGAACGAGCAGGGCGAGACCGTCGCGCTCGACCTCGAGCTCACCCCGGACCTGGTCCGTGCCGGGCTAGCCCGCGAGGTGGTCCGGCTGGTGCAGGAGGCACGCAAGAGCAGCGGCTTCGAGGTCAGCGACCGGATCGTGCTGGTCTGGCAGGCCGACGGCGAGACCGCCGAGGCACTTCGCGAGAACGGTCCCCTGGTCGCCGACGAGGTACTCGCGGTCGAGATGTACGAAGGCGAGGTGGCCCGTCCGGACGGGGCCGCCGCCCAGACGACCCAGGTGGAGGCCGTGGGCCCCGACGGCACACCGGCCGCGACCGTCGTACACGACGAGGACCTCGGCCTGACCGTCTCCGTCGCCCGCGTCTGACGCGTCTGACCCGAGACGGTTACCCAGGGGACTCGGGAAAGCGGCACTTGCCTCGACGTGTTCGTCGAGGCAAGTGCCGTTCTGTCCTTGGGGTGCGCTTCGACGGCATGCGACGAGGCCGACCTCCCGAGATGGGAGACCGGCCTCGTGACGTGCTGTGTCGGGTCGTGCTCAGCCGTGCTGGGTCTTCGACCCCTCCTCGCCGAGGAGCGACTTGAGCCGCTTCGGGGCGTGGTCGCTGGAGCTCAGCGTGCCGGCCTCGCCGTTGCCGTCGAGAGCGGAGAGCTGCTGCTCGAAGTAGCTGCGGAGGCGGCTGCGGTACTCCCGCTCGAACGAGCGGAGGTTCTCGACCTCGGCGTTGAGCTTGTCCTTCTCCTTCTCCAGGTCGCCGAACAGCTGGCGGCGACGCTCCTGGGTCTCGGAGTCGAGCATCTGCGAGCGCGTACGAGCGTCGGACTCGAGCCGGTCGGCCTTCGCCTTGGACTCGGACTCGAGGCGCTCGGCCTTCGTGCGGGCCGCGCCGACGATCTTGTCGGCCTGGTCCTTCGCCTCGGCCACGAGCTCGTCGGCGTTGCGGGTCGCGATCTCGAGGAGGCGGGCGGCAGCGCTCGAGGCGTCGGCGACCGTGGTCACCTTGATCTCCTCGACCGGGGCGGCCGAGGCCACCGGGACCGGCGCGGGAGCCGGCCTCTCGGGCGCCTTCACGGGCTCGGGAGCCCTCTCCGGAATGGCGGCAGCACCACCACCGGCCTGGGCGGCCGCCAGCTTGGAGCGCAGGTCGTCGTTCTCACGGGTGAGTCGAGCAAGCTCGGCCTCAACCTCGTCGAGGAACTGGTCGACCTCCCCCATGTCGTACCCCTCGCGGAGCCGGACCGGAGTAAAGCGCTTGTTGCTCACGTCCTCAGGCGTCAGCGGCATGACCTCACCCTTAATTCGTAGTCGTCAGTTTAACGTGCAGCCTTTTGAGCCGCGTGTCCTGCCCACCGTACTCCGAAAGCAACGGCAGGGCGTAACGGGGATGCCGAGCGGGTCGGCCCCCTGACTGCTGTAGGGCAGCCGTTCACCGCCTGTCATACGAGACTCGCTTCGAGGTTCCCGACAAGGATCAGCAGCAGGTAGCAGATGATCAGCACGATCATAAAGCTCAGGTCGAGCGCCACGCTGCCGAGCCTCAGCGGCGGGATGAACCTGCGGAAGAACAGGATCGGCGGGTCGGTGATCGTGTAGATGGTCTCGAGCACCACCAGGATCGGCCCCGTCGGCGTCCAGGACCGCGCGAAGACCTGGACCCAGTCCACGACGAACCTGACGAACATCAGCGCCAGGAACAGCCACAGGAGCAGGTGGATGATCGAGAGAACGAACAACACGGGCGCGGTGTCAGCTCTGGTTGAAGAAGCCGCCCTCGGCGATGCGCTGCTTGTCCTCAGCGGCAACCGAGACGTTCGGCGGGGAGAGCAGGAAGACCTTCGCGGTGACGCGCTCGATGGTGCCGCGGACGGCGAACACGAGCCCGGCGGCGAAGTCGACCAGACGCTTGGCGTCGGAGTCGTCCATCTCCGAGAGGTTCATGATCACCGGCACACCCTCACGGAAGTTCTCACCGATGGTGCGCGCCTCGTTGTAGGTGCGCGGGTGGAGCGTGGTGATCCTGGAGAGCTCGGCCACCACAGCAGTGGGGCGGCGCCGCTCGGCGAGGTTCGCGACCGGCGTGGGACGTGCAGCCTCGGCGCGGTCGACGTCAGCACCGCGGGCATGCGGACGCTCGTCGTACTCGCTCTGGCCGTACTCGTCCTCGAAGCGGTCGGTGTCCTCGAGGAGGCCTAGGTACACCCCCATCTTGCGCATTGCGCCGCTCATGAACTCTGTCCTCCAGTACGTCCGCGCCCTCGGATAGGACGCTGCTGCTTGTTTGACACTACTTGATCGCGGGTCGGCTACCGAGTACCGCGCTGCCAATACGGACGTGTGTCGCACCGGCCGAAATCGCCTCTTCCACGTCACCGCTCATGCCGGCGGACACCCAGGTCGCGGCGGGGTCGACACGCCGCACCGCCCGGGCGGTCTCGGCGAGTCGCGCGAAGGCGGCGGAAGGGTCCTCGCCGAGAGGCGCCACCGCCATCACCCCGCGCAGCCGCAAGCTCTCCGTCCGAGCGATCTGCTCGGCGAGTGCCGGCACGTCGGCGGGTGCCACCCCGGCGCGCCCCTCGCGCTTGTCCGGCGGGTCGAGGCTCACCTGCACCAGGCAGTCGAGGACGACGCGGCGCTCCTGCGCGCCCCGGGACAGACCGCTGAGCAGCTTCACCCGGTCGACGGACTCGACGACGTCGGCGTAGGAGGCCACGGCGGCGGCCTTGTTGCTCTGCAGTGCGCCGATGAAGTGCCAGCGCAGCCCGAGGTCGGCTGTCTCGGCGGCCTTGGCCTGCGCCTCCTGGTGGCGGTTCTCCCCGACGTCGGTGACGCCGAGGTCCGCGAGCAGGCGTACGTCGGACGGCGGGAAGAACTTCGTGACCACCGTGAGCGTTATCTCATTCGCGGAGCGACCCGACTCGCGGCATGCAGCGGCGATCCGCTCGTGCACGACCTCGAGGTTGTGGGCGATCTCGTCACGCCTCGCGTTCACGGCCGGACCCGGACGAGCCCGCCGAGGCGTCCCGAGGCAGCGCCCTGGCGCCGGTACGAGAAGAGGTCGTCGTGCTCCAGCGTGCACCGGGCCGCATCCACCACCTCGACGTCGTCTCTCTTGAGCTGGGCGACGACTCCGGCTCCCACGTCGACGGCGGGAGTTCCCCACGAGGTCTCGGCATACGACTCCGCCACCACGGCCGCGACCTCCTCGCGCATGGCGTCCGGAACCTCGTAGCAGCGTCCACACACGTGCGGTCCGACCCAGGCGACGATGCGCTCCGCGCCGAGCTCGCGCATCCGGGCGACCGTGGTCGGCACGATCCCGGCGACGAGGCCGGGGCGCCCGGCATGAGCCGCGCCGACCACCCGATGCTCCAGGTCGGCGAGCAGCACCGGCACGCAGTCGGCCACCCGGACCAGCAGCACGACACCTGGCACGTCCGTGACGAGACCGTCGGCGACCGGAGGTCTCACAGGCGCGGACTCGAGCCAGGACCGGTCGACCACCTGTACATCGGCACCGTGGACCTGGTGCATCCGGACCATGAGAGGCGACCGGGAGGGCTCGGCCGAGACGTCGGCCAGGTTCCCCAGCTGCGTGAAGGCTCTGACGAGGAGGCCGAGGTTCTGCTCCACCTCGGCGCGCTGCTCGTCCGAGCGGTCTGCCTTGGGCTCGGCGAGGTTCAGCGACGCGTACGGACCGCCACTGACACCTCCGTGGCGGTCCGTGAACGCGACGTCGACAGCCCCGCGGGTCTCCTGGAACGAGAACACTGCCCAGCGGCTCCGACGACTACTTGAGGAAGTCGGGGATGTCGAGGTCGTCCTCGTCGAACTGGACCTGACGCGTCGGCCGCTGCGGCTGCCGCGGCTGCTGGGGCTGCTGCTGGCCACCCTGCTGACCGGCGGGCTGGCTCGTCTGCGCGGGGGGCTGCTGCTGCAGGGCATCCTGCTGCCCGCCCTGCTGGCCACCATGGCCGAACTGCTGGGTGTACTGCTGCTGCGGCGGGGCGCTCTGCTGCCCACCCTGCTGGCCGTACTGCTGCTGCGGCGGGGCACCCTGGCCGTACTGCTGCCCAACCGGGGCGGCCGGACGCTGGCCCTGGGTCTGGCCCTGGGTCTGGCTGGGGGCGGGACGCTGCGACGCGACCGCCTGGGCTGCAGCCCGGGTCTCGGCCTGTGTCTGCTGCTTGACCGGCTCACGCCGGAGCACCGTGCCGCTGTCGCGCCGCTTCGGCATACCACCGTCGAAGCCGGCCGCGATCACCGTGACCCGCACCTCGTCTCCGAGGGCGTCGTCGATCGTGGCGCCGAAGATGATGTTGGCCTCGGCGTGTGCGGACTGCGCGACCAGAGCGGCGGCCTCGTTGATCTCGAAGAGACCGAGGTCGGAGCCACCGGCGATCGAGAGCAGCACACCGTGCGCACCGTCGATCGAGGCCTCGAGCAGCGGGCTCGAGACGGCCATCTCCGCGGCAGCGACCGAGCGGTCCTCGCCGCGGGCCGAGCCGATGCCCATGAGGGCCGAGCCGGCGTTCGCCATCACGGACTTGACGTCGGCGAAGTCGAGGTTGATCAGACCGGGGGTCGTGATCAGGTCGGTGATGCCCGAGACGCCCTGGAGCAGCACCTGGTCGGCCTGCTTGAACGCGTCGAGGACGCTCACGTTGCGGTCGCTGATGGACAGCAGCCGGTCGTTGGGGATGACGATGAGGGTGTCGACCTCCTCGCGAAGCTGCGAGATGCCCTCCTCGGCGGAGTTCGCGCGGCGCCTGCCTTCGAAGGCGAACGGGCGGGTGACCACGCCGATCGTCAGCGCGCCGAGCGAGCGGGCGATCCGGGCGACGACGGGAGCGCCGCCGGTGCCGGTGCCGCCACCCTCGCCTGCGGTGACGAAGACCATGTCGGCGCCCTTCATCACCTCCTCGATCTCCTCGGCGTGGTCCTCGGCTGCCTTGGCGCCCACCTCGGGGTTGGCGCCGGCGCCGAGCCCACGGGTGAGCTCGCGGCCGATGTCGAGCTTGACGTCGGCGTCGCTCATGAGGAGGGCCTGCGCGTCGGTGTTGACCGCGATGAACTCGACGCCCTTGAGTCCGACCTCGATCATCCGGTTGACGGCGTTGACGCCACCTCCACCGATACCCACGACCTTGATGACGGCCAGGTAGTTCTGCGGTGCTGCCACGGCGGGTGCCTCTCGCTGCTCTGCTGCCTGCTGGTGCAAACAGACGGGTGTACATCGGTGGGGGAAGCACACGAGCCTGACGGTGGTGCTGCTCAACCCTCACCCTGAAGTAGAGGGTTATAGTTATGTCAACCTCGCGCTTGCAGAACAACCTAGGTGAGGGTCTAGACGACGTACACCCGACACGCGGACGACTCGCGTAACTTTTCGCTTGACATGCCTTGCACTGTTGGCAGTTCGTCGATCAACCGCCTGCGCGACAGGCCGCGCGTGAGGTCGACCGAGGGGTCAGCGCTTGATCGTCGGCTGGCCGGGGACGCTGACGTCGTACACCGACGCCTTCTGGCGCAGCAGCACTGCGAGCACCTCGGCCTTGCTCTGCGACTCGTCCGCACTCCCCCACAGGACGGTCTTGCCGTTGCGCAGCTCGAGCGTGATCGAGTCCACGGTCGAGGCCGCGAGGTGGTCCACCCGGCCGGCAAGGTCGTCGGGCAGGGCGTCGATCACCCGGGCCGCCTCGGCGAGAGCCTCGGTGCGCGTCCCGGCGGAGATCTTGATGACAGGAAGTCCGGGCGGGAGCGACGGGTAGCTCCGGAACAGCACGCCCTCGTCGTCGACCCCGCGTACGACGCCGTCGCGCTCGACCACGGCGACGGCCTCTCGCTCGACCACGGCGATCCGAACCCGGTCGGGCCACGACCGGGACACGTCAACGGTCTTGACCGGAGCCAGCCCCTGCACCCGGGCGGCGATCGCGTCGAGAGAGACGGTCGCCAGCGGCTGCCCGATCGGCACGGCGGCGGCCCGGCGTACCTGGGCCGGCCGGAGCACGCCGAGCCCGTCGACCTGGACGCCCTTGACCGTGAGCGCCGAGGAGAAGAACACCAGCCAGCCGGCCCCGGCCAGCAGCGCCACGACGAGGAGCCCCACGAGCAACCGACGCCAGGCCAGCCACCGCCTGGCCCACTGGCGACGCACGAACTGCTTGCGGGCGATCCGGACGGTCTGCTCGTCCGGCGACGCCTCCTTCGTGCGGGTGCTAGTCCTCGCCACCGCGCGACCTCTCGGCAAGCAGCTCGAGCACCTCGGGCCCGACCAGGGTGACGTCGCCGGCGCCGAGGGTCAGCACCAGGTCGCCGCGACGTGCCCGCTCGACGAGCCGTTGGGGCGTCGCGTGCCACGACGGCTCGAAGACGACGTGGTCGGACGGCAGCGGCACGTGGGAGGCGACGAGCTGGCCGTTGACGCCGGGTTCGGGGTCCTCGCGGGCGACGTAGACGTCCATCACGACGACCTCGTCGGCGGCGCCGAGGGCCTCCCCCATCTGGGGGCCGAAGATCCGCGTGCGGGAGACGAGGTGCGGCTGGTAGCCGACGACGACGCGTCCCTCGCCGGCGAGCGAGCGCGCCGCCTGGAGGTCGCCCGCGATCTCGTTGGGGTGGTGGGCGTAGCTGTCGTAGACCCGGACGCCGTCGGCCTCGCCCTTGAACTCCATCCGGCGGCGGGTGCCGCTGAAGGACTCCAGCCCGCGCTTGAGGTCGGCGAAGGCGAACCCGAGCCGAAGCCCCGCGGCGAGCGCGGCCATCGCGTCGAGGACGTAGTGCCGCCCGGGGATCTGCAAGGAGATCTCGCCGAGCCGCCGCCCCCGGTCGACCACGGCGAAGGTGGACGTCGCCCCCTCGAACCTCAGCGCCTCGGCGCGCAGGTCGGCCTCGTCGGACTCACCCACGCCGACCACGGTCATCCCGCGTTTGCGGGCCTGCGTGGCCAGATCGGCGGCGCCCTCGTCGTCGACGCAGACGACCAGGAAGCCATCTGGGTCGATGTTGTCGAGGAAGGAGGTGAAGGCGGCGTGGTAGGCCTCCTCCGTGCCGTAGTTGTCGAGGTGGTCTGCCTCCACGTTCGTGACCAGCGCCGCGAACGGCGAGTACACCAGGAACGCGCCGTCGCTCTCGTCGGCCTCGGCGACGAACAGCTCACCGCTGCCGTCGTGCGCGTTGGCACCGGACTCGTTCAGCTCCCCGCCGATGGCGTAGGACGGGTCGGCACCGCAGTGCTGCAGGGCAACGGTCAGCAGTGAGGTCGTCGTGGTCTTGCCGTGCGTGCCGGCGACCGCGACGACACGGCGGCCCTGCATCACCGACTCCAAGGCAGCGGACCGGGGCAGCACGCGCAGGCCCTGCCGCTGCGCCTCGACGACCTCCGGGTTGTCCTCGCGCACCGCCGTCGACACGACGAGGGTGTCGACGTCGTGGACGTGCGTCGCGTCGTGACCGACGTCGCACCGGGCGCCCAGTGCGCGCAGCGCCTCGAGCGCGCGGGAGTCCTTCGCGTCGCTGCCGCTGACGGTGATGCCGCGGGCGAGCATGATCCGGGCGATCCCGGAGAGCCCTGCCCCGCCGATGCCGACGAAGTGGACGCGGCCGAGCTGGTCGGCGGCAAGCAGGTTGTCGGGGACGGGGACCTTCATCGCGCGGCCGCCAGAACGATCTGGGCGAGCTTCTCGTCGGCGTCGCGCGGGATCAGGTCGGACGCGGCCGACGACATGGTGCGGATCCGGTCCTGGTCGGCGAACAGCGGCGGCAGGGTCGCCTCAACCCACTCCGGCGTGAAGGCTCCGTCCTGCACCAGCAGGCCACCGCCGACGGTCACGACGGGTCGGGCGTTGAGGTCCTGCTCGCCGTTGCCGATGGGCAGCGGCACGAACACCGCCGGAAGGCCGACCGCGGCGGTCTCGGTGACGGTGTTGGCACCGGCGCGGCACACGACGAGGTCCGCGGCCGAGTAGGCGAGGTCCATCCGGTCGACGTAGGGCACGACGACGTACGGCGGGTCGCCCTCACGCGGTTCCACGGTGGCCTCTCCGGCCGGGCCGACGACGTGCAGCACCTGGATGCCGGCGTCCGCCAGCGCGCGCTGGGCCGCCGACACCGACTGGTTGAGCCGGCGAGCGCCCTGGGAGCCCCCGGTGACCAGAAGCGTCGGGCGGTCCGGGTCGAGGCCGAACGTCTCGCGGGCCTCCGCGCGCAGCGCGGCGCGGTCGAGCGTGGAGATCATCCGACGGATCGGGAGGCCGGTGTAGACGGCGTTGCGAAGCGGCGTCTCGGGGAAGCTCGTTGCGATGTGGGTGGTCAGGCGAGCACCGAGCTTGTTCGCGATGCCGGGCAGGGCGTTGCCCTCGTGCACCACGAGCGGGATGTGCCTGCGCCGGGCGGCGAGGTAGGCCGGGACGGAGACGTACCCGCCGAAGCCGACCACGACGTCCGGCTGGATCCGGTCGACCACGTCGAGCGCAGCCTTGACGGCTGCCCTGAGCCGGCCGGGGACGCGGAACAGGTCTGCGGAGGGCTTGCGCGGGAGCGGCACGGGCGGGATCAGCTCGAGCGGGTAGCCGGCCTCGGGGACCACCCGGACCTCGAGCCCCCGTGGCGTCCCGAGTGCCGTGACCTCGACGGAAGGCTCGATCCGGCGGAGGGCGTCGGCCGTTGCCAGGAGCGGCGACGTGTGCCCCGCCGAACCGCCGCCGGCCAGGAGAATGCGCATGCTGGTTTTCTACTTTCCTCGTCCGTGCTGTCGGCCCCCCGCCGTCACCCCCGACGACCGGCCGCGCTTGCGCGCGCGGAGCGCGGCGGCGGCGCCTGGCTCGGACCGCGCGAACGAGACGAGCAGGCCGAGGGCCACCAACGACGGGAGCAGTGCGGAACCACCGTAGGACACGAGCGGAAGCGGCAGACCGATGACCGGCAGTAGTGCGAGCACCATGCCGATGTTGATGATCATCTGAGTGGTCAGCCAGACGGTGATCCCGGCGGCCATGTAGCGCACGAAGGGGTCGGTGGTCCGCGTGGCGACGCGGATCCCGGCGTAGGCGATGGTGAGGAACAGCGCGAGCACGAGCAGCGTGCCGACGAGGCCGAGCTCCTCGCCGAGCACCGCGAAGATGAAGTCGGTGTGCGCCTCCGGGAGGCTGCCCCACTTCTGCTGGCTGGCCGAGATGCCTTTGCCGAACAAGCCGCCGCTCGACATCGCGAACAACCCGTGCGCGGCCTGCCAGCCGGCTCCCTCGTAGTTCTTGAACGGGTCGACGAAGTTCGTGAGGCGCTCGAGGCGCTCCTGGCTGGTGCTGGCGAGGTACAGCGCGAGCACAGCCACGACGAGAAGGGAGCCACCGAACAGGCGGCCCGGCGCGCCGACGACCCACAGCATGCCGAGGACGATGCCGAAGAGCACCAGGGCCGTGCCGAGGTCACCACCCTTGATGACGAGAAGGGTGATCATCCCGGTGACGGGAACCACCGGCACCAGCGTGTGCTTCCAGTCCCCGAGCAGCTTCTCCTTGCGGGCGTAGATGTGCGAGCACCACAGGATCATCGACAGCTTGGCGAACTCCGAGGGCTGGATGGTCAGCGGGCCGAGCGCGAGCCAGTTGGTGTTGCCGTTGACCTCCCGGCCCATGCCGGTCAGGGTCAGCGCGATGAGGCCGGTCGAGATGATCAGGGCCGGCCAGGCCAGGACCCGCAGCAGCCGGTGCGGCATCTTGGAGGCCACGAAGGCGGCGGGGAGCGCCAGAGCGACCCAGGTGAGCTGCTTGAGGAAGATGTGGTAGCTGCTGTCGAAGATCTTGTAGGAGTAGACGCTCGAGGCGCTCAGCACCATGATCAGGCCGATGGTGAGCAGCAGGGTCGACGCGCCGAGCAGCAGGTAGTACGACGTCAGCGGACGGTCGAGGGTGTGGCTGAACGACTGCCGGGTGCCTGAGACCCATCCCGCCACAGCGCTCTGCCGTCGCGGCTGCCCTGTCGCGGTCGTCACATCCAGCCCTTCCACCCGTCGTGCCATCCCGCGTCGCGGGGCCGGGGAGGACCGTCCTCCCTAGCGTTCGCGGAGTCTCAGCACGGCCTCGGCGAAGGCATCACCACGCGCGCCGTAGTTCGCGAACATGTCCATGGACGCGCAACCCGGTGCCAGCAGCACGGTGTCGCCCGGCTGAGCCAGGTCGGCAGCGGCCCCGACCACGCGGTCCATGACAGAAGTGTCCCCGCCCTCGATCACGATGACGGGCACATCGGGCGCGTGTCGCGAAAGCGCGTCGGCGATCACGTCACGGTCCTGGCCGAGCAGCACCACGCCGCGGAGCCGGCCGCGCACGGCCTGCACGAGCTCGTCGAAGTGGGCGCCCTTCGCCAGCCCCCCGGCGACCCACACCACCGGCTCGTAGGCCGCCAGGGAGGACTGCGCGGCGTGCGGGTTGGTCGCCTTGGAGTCGTCGACGTAGCGGACGTCGTCCACCACCGCGACCTCGGCGATCCGGTGACCGTCCGGCTGGAAGGCCCGCAGCCCGTTGCGTACGGCGGAGGGCGGCACGCCGTGAGCGCGCGCCAGGGCGGCCGCTGCAAGGGCGTTCGCGACGAAGTGGGGCGCGTCGGAGGCGAGGTCCGCCACGGTGCACAGCTCGGCAGCGCTCGTGCGCCGCTCCTCGACGAAGGCCCGGTCGGCCAGGATGCCGTCGACGACGCCGAGCATGCCGACGTCGGGCGTGCCGAGGGTGAAGCCGACGGCCCGTGCGCCTTCCTGCACGTCGGCCTCGCGCACGAGCTGCTCGGTCAGGGGGTCGGCGACGTTGTAGACGCACGCCCTCTCGACGCGCTCGTAGATCCGCCCCTTGTCCGCGGTGTAGTCCGCCATGGAGGAGTACCAGTCGAGGTGGTCCTCGGCGACGTTGAGCACCGCCGCGGACTCGGCGGCCATGGTGTGCGTGTAGTGCAGCTGGAAGCTGGAGAGCTCGACCGCCAGGACGTCGTACGGCGTGGGGTCCATCACCGCCTCGACGATGGGAAGCCCGACGTTGCCGCAGGCGACGCTCCTCAGCCCGTGCGCACGCAGGATGTAGTCCAGCATCTGCACGGTGGTGGTCTTGCCGTTCGTGCCGGTGATCGCCAGCCAGGGGGCCGGATGGTTCGGGTCCCGCAGACGCCACGCGAGCTCCACCTCGCCCCAGACGGGGATGCCCCGGTTCACGGCCTGGGCGAGCAACGGCGCGCTCGGGCTCCAGCCCGGTGAGGTGACCACGACGTCGACGTCGTCGGGCAGGACCTGGGTCGAGCCCGGGCCCAGGCGGACCTCGGCGCCCAGGATCTCGAGCAGGGTGGCCTTCTCGCCGCGCTCCCCCGCGTCGGACTCGTCGAGCGCGATGACGTGCGCGCCCTGGTGGGTGAGGTTGTCCGCGGCGGCGAAGCCCGAGACGCCCATGCCCGCGACCACGGCACGGACTCCGTCCCAGGAGTCGTGGCGGCCCAGCGCGTCGACCCGTGGGCGGCTCATACGCCAGCCACCCACTCGGCGTAGAAGACACCGAGACCGCCTGCGACGCAGAGCCCGCAGATGATCCAGAACCGGATCACGATCGTCACCTCGGCCCAGCCCTTCAGCTCGAAGTGGTGCTGCAGCGGCGCCATCCGGAACAGCCGCTTGCCCTTGGTCGCCTTGAAGAAGCCCACCTGCAGGATCACCGACAGCGTGATCAGCACGAACAGCCCACCGATGATCAGCAGCAGCAGCTCGGTGCGGGTGAGGATCGCCAGCCCGGCAAGCGCGCCGCCGAGGGACAGGGAGCCGGTGTCACCCATGAAGATCTTGGCCGGCGCGGCGTTCCACCACAGGAAGCCGAAGCAGGCGCCGGTGAGCGCGGCGGCGACGACCGCGAGATCGAGCGGGTCGCGCACCTCGTAGCAGGCGGGACCGGGCACGACGGAGCAGCTCTGGTTGTTCTGCCAGATGTTCACCAGGCTGTAGGCGCCGAACACCATCGTGCTCGCCCCTGTGGCGAGGCCGTCGAGGCCGTCGGTGAGGTTCACGCCGTTGCTGGCCCCGGCGATGATCACCATCATGAACGCGATCACGAGGATGGTCGGCAGCGTGAGCGACGGGAGCTCGCGGATGAAGGAGATCGCGTGCGACGCGGGTGTCTGGCCCCGGTCGTCGGCGAAGCCCTCCCACAGGGCGAGCCACCCGAAGACGAACGCCACGAGCACCTGGCCGCTCATCTTCGCCTTGCTGCGCAGGCCGAGGGAGCGCTGCTTGGCGATCTTGATGTAGTCGTCGAGGAATCCGACCGTGCCGAGACCCACGAACAGGAAGAGCAGCAACAACGCCGAGGTCGACGGGACGTCCTGGGTGATCAGCTTCGCGCTGAAGTAGGCGAAGACCACGGAGAGGATCATCACGAGGCCGCCCATGGTGGGCGTGCCCCGCTTGGTGTGGTGCGTCGTGGGCCCGTCGTCGCGGATCAGCTGGCCGTAGCCTTTGGCCACGAGGGCCCTGATCGCCAGCCGCGTGCCGAGCAGCGTGAAGATGAGCGATAGCCCCCCTGCCAGCAGGATCGCTCTCATCCGATCGTCTCCTTAGATCCTTCGTCGGCCAGCAGGGCCTCGGCCACGGTCTCGAGGGCGGCCGCACGCGACGCCTTGAACAGCACCACGTCGCCCGGTGCCAGGTGCTCGCGGAGCCAGGCCAGCGCCTCGTCGTTGTCGGCCACGAACACCGACTCGTCGGCCCAGGAGCCTTCCAGACTCGCCCCGAGGTGCATCGGGCGGGCCGGTTCCCCCACGACCACGAGCTGGCTGATATCGAGGCGCACCGCGAGCCGGCCGATGGCGTCGTGCTCGTCGCGGCTGGACTCGCCCAGCTCGCGCATCTCGCCGAGGACCGCGACGGTCCGGGTGCCGGCGCCTCTCCCCCGGCCGACGGCGGCGAGCGCCTTGAGAGCCGCGCGCATCGAGTCCGGGTTGGCGTTGTAGGCGTCGTTGATGACCGTCACACCGTCGGCGCGTTCGTGCACCTCCATCCGCCACCGTGAGGCGGCCCGGGCCTCCCCGAGAGCTCGCGCGACGTCGTCGAGCGACATGCCCACGGCCAGCGCCACGGCGCCGGCGGCCGCCGCGTTGTGGGCCTGGTGCTCCCCGACGAGCCCCATCTCGACGTGCGCTGTCCGGCCCTCGTGCGCCAGGTCGAAGCGTGGCCGGCCGAGATCGTCGAGCTCGAGGTGGTCGAGGCGTACGTCGGAGCCGGCGGACTCGCCGAAGGTGACCGACCGGGCCTTCGTGCGAGACGCCATCGCGGCGACGAGCGGGTCGTCGGCGTTGAGCACTGCCACCCCGTCGTCGGGGAGGGCCTCGACGATCTCGCCCTTGGCCCGCGCGATCTGCTCCTGGGAGCCGAACTCACCGATGTGGGCCTTGCCGACGTTGAGCACGAGGGCCACGCGGGGTGGTGCGATCTCGCACAGGTCGGCGAGGTGCCCCACGCCCCGGGCGCCCATCTCGAGCACGAGGAACTCGGTCTCGGCGTCCGCTCGCAGAACGGTCAGCGGCAGGCCGAGCTCGTTGTTGAACGAACCGGCCGTGGCGACCGTCGTACCCGCGGCTGCGAGCAGCTGTGCGAGGAGGTCCTTCGTGCTGGTCTTTCCCTGCGAGCCGGTGAGCGCGACCACGCGGACCTCAGGAAGCAGCGTGAGGACGTGCCGGGCCAGGGCGCTGACCGCGGCCAGCGGGTCCCCCACGACAATCGTCGGATGCCCCACCGGGCGGGTGCCGAGCACCGCGGCGGCCCCTCCTGCCACGGCCGCGTCGGCGTAGTCGTGGCCGTCGACGCGCTCGCCGTCGAAGGCCACGAAAAGGCCGCCCTCCTGGGGCGACCGGCTGTCGACGAAGGCCGGCCCGGTGACCGTCACCTCGAGGTCGCCGTGCACCTCGCCGCCGACGACGGCGGCGATCTCGGCCAGGGTCATGGGGATCATCGACGGTTCAGCTCCTCGAGCAGGACGGTGCGGTCGTCGAACGGGTGGACGGTGCCGTCGACCTCCTGGCCGGTCTCGTGGCCCTTGCCCGCCACGATCACGGTGTCCCCTGCGCCTGCCAGGGACACCGCGAGCCGGATCGCCGCACGCCGGTCACCGCACTCGTGGATCTCGGCACGCTCGCTCTCGGGAACGGAGGTGGCGCCTGTGAGCATCGCGGCGCGGATCGTCGCGGGGTCCTCGGTGCGCGGGTTGTCGTCGGTGACGATCAGCACGTCCGCAAGGCGGGCAGCGATCTCCCCCATGACGGGGCGCTTGCCCTGGTCCCGGTCACCGCCGGCGCCGATCACGACCACCAGCCGGCCGGTCGTGAGAGGGCGCAGCGTGCTCAGAGCGGCGGTGACGGCGTCGGGCTTGTGGGCGTAGTCCACGACGGTCAGGAAGTCCTGTCCTGCGTCGACCCGCTCGAGGCGGCCCGGGACGCCCGCCGACGCGGCGATCCCGTCGGCCACGGCGCGAGGGTCGAAGCCGACCTCGCCGAGCGAGGCGATCGCCGCGAGGGCGTTCGCGACGTTGAAGTCGCCGGCGAGCGGAACCTCGGCGGGGAAGCTCTCCCCCGAGGGCGTGTGCACCGTGAACGTGGAGCCACCGGGTGTGAGCGCGATGTCGCGCGCTGTCCAGTCCGCATCGGTTCCGGCCGCCGAGAAGGTCCGCATCGGGATGCCGGCCTCTGCGAGCAGGCGCCGGCCGTAGGCGTCGTCGACGTTCACCAGGCCGGCGCGGGCGCGCTCGGGCGTGAACAGCCCCGCCTTCGCCTCGAAGTAGTCCTCCACGTCGGCGTGGAAGTCGAGGTGGTCGCGGCCGAGGTTGGTGAACACGGCGAGGTCGAAGACCACACCGTCCACACGGCCCATGACCAGAGCGTGACTGGACACCTCCATGGCGCAGCCGCGGACCCCGCGCTCGCGCATCACTGCGAACAGCGCATGCAGGTCGGGCGCCTCCGGGGTGGTGAGCGACGTCTTCACGTCCACGCCGTCGATCCGGGTGCCGACCGTGCCCACCACGGCGGCGGGGGTCCCCGAGGCCTGGAGGCCGGCCTCGGCGAGCCGGGTGGTGGTGGTCTTGCCCTGGGTCCCCGTGACGGCGACCAGACGTAGGTCCTTCGCGGGCTCGCCGTACACCTGCGCGGCGAGCCGGCCAAGGATCTGCCGGGGACCGTCGACCACGAGGACGGGCACGTCGAGGCCCGAGCACAGGTCCACGCCCGTGGGGTCGGTCAGCACCGCGACCGCTCCTGCCTCCACGGCCCGGGACGCGAAGGCGGCGCCGTGTGCGCGGCTGCCCGGGAGAGCGGCGTAGACATCGCCCGGGAGCACCCGCTCGGAGCTCAGGGTGAGACCGGTGACGACGGGCTCCTCACGGTCCGTTGCACCTGTCCCGTCACCGGGCCGGTCACCGGCCCTGTCACGGCGCTCGAGGAGTCGCTCGCCGAGCCAGCCGGCCAGTGTGCCCAGCGGGGTCCGCAGCGGTTGTGTGGGGCGTGTCGCGGTCACGACCGACATGTCGGGGTGGTCTGGCACCTCGGCAGGGTACCCGCGCTCACCATTCGACAGGCTTGTGGGGTGCGCGCGTCCCGGTCGGCGGTACGGCGTACTTCCGGAGCAGGTAGCTCATGATCTTGTGGAACGCCGGGCCCCCGATGGACCCGCCTCCGCCGCCGTTCTTGGGGTCCTGGACCACGATGTAGACCACGAACCGGGGGTCGTCGGCCGGCGCGAACCCCGCGAAGGAGACCGTGAACGTGCCGTCGTAGCAGTGGCAGGTCTCCCCCACCCGCTGGGCCGTACCGGTCTTGCCCGCCACCCGGTAGCCCTCGATCCCGGCCGCGGGCGCGGTGCCCTCCTCCGGGTCGGTCACCGCCTCCATCATCTGCGCGGTGAGACGTGCCGCCCGCTCGCTGATCACCCGGCGCGACGTGGTCGTCGCACTGCCGACGGCCTGCCCGCGGTCGGTGGTCGCCCTGCCCTTGACCAGGCTCGGCTCGACGAGGACGCCGCCGTTGGCGACGGCGTTGACGGCAGTGGCCATCTGGAGGGTGTTGACCGAGACGCCCTGCCCGAAGGAGATCGTGTCCTGGTTGATCTGCGACCAGTTCTCCCACCAGGGCAGCAGGCCGCGGGTCTCGCCGGGGATGCCGACGCCGGTCTTCTGACCGAGCCCGAAACGGTCCAGATAGTCGTACAGCTCTTTCGAGGAGAACTGGTCGGCGGCGAGCACGGTGCCGATGTTCGACGACTTGGCGATCACGCCGGTGAGCGTGAGCCGCAGCCGGCCGTGGTCCCAGTAGTCGTGGATCACGCGGTCCTGCCGGTGCAGCTCCGGCGGCACCTTGATCCGGGTGTCCGGCGTGACCTTGCCGGCGTCGATCAGGGAGGCGGCGGTGAGGACCTTCTCCACCGACCCCGGCTCGTAGACCTGGTAGAGCGACCGCATGCCGAGGTCCTCGCCGGGCGAGAGCATGGGCTCGTTGGCGTCGAAGGTCGGGTGGTCCGCGAGGGCGAGCACCTCGCCGGTGCGGCTGTCGAGCACGACGGCCGCACCCGACTCGCCGCCCGACTCCTGCACGGCCTGGCGCAGGACGCGCTGGGTGTACCACTGCACGTCACGGTCGATCGTCAAGGTCGACGTCGGAGCCGTTGACCGGCTCGACCACGCTGTTGTCGCCGAGCGGGAGGCGCTGGCCGCCGCCGGTCTCGTACGTCGCGGAGCCGTCCTTGCCCGACAGGGTGTGGTTGAAGACCCGCTCGAAGCCCTGCAGGGGCTCGCCGTCGGTCCCGAGGAAGCCCAGGATGTTCGCGGCGACGTCCTTCGCGGGGTAGTTCCGGACCGGGTCCCGGCGGGTGTCGATACCTTCGAACCCCCGCTTCTCCACCTCGTCCGACGACGGCCCGGGCATCGGCCGCCGGCACGCGGCGCACGAGGTACTGGAACTGGGTGTCGGGCTTGCGCAGCCGTTCGAGCATGTCGAAGTAGTCGACGTGGAGGTGCCGCGCGATGATCTTGGCGATCTCCTGCGCGTGGTCCTTGGTCATGGACGGGTCGGCGACGAGCATCAGCCCGTCCGCCGACTCTGCGAGCGCCTCGCCGTTGCGGTCGCGGATCGCCCCTCGAGTGGCGGGGAGCGTCACCGTCTGGAGTCCCGCTGCCTCGGCGCGAGCAGCGTAGGCCTTCGCGTCGACGCCCTGGAGCTGGAAGAGCCGGGCCCCGAAGACCGAGACCACCATGGCGATGAGGACGAAGCCCACGCGGAGCCGCAGGAGGGAGGTCCCCCGCAGCGAACGCCTGCGCTGGCTCAAGGTGTGCTCCCCCTCGACTCCGCAGTCGGCCGGCCCCCCTGCTGGGCTGCCTGCTGCGCTCCGTGACGGCTGCGGTCTCTGCCATTTGTACGTGACTCGGCGCTCTGATCGCGTGAGGCGTCGGCCGAGCCGACGGTCGTGTCGGGCCCTTCGGCGCCGCGGCCCGCCCGGACCTTGGGCGCCTCGACGATCACGAACTGCGGGCGCAGCGACTTCGGCTTGGCCGGCGGGAGCGGAGCGATCCGCAGCCCGTTGGTCGGCTCTGCGACCTCGGGCCGGCCGAGCACCTTGCCGTCGGAGAGCCGGATGAACGCGGGGCTGCTCGCGGGCACCATGCCGAGCTTCTTGGCGTGGGCGGCCACGTTCTGGGGGTCGCGGAGCCGGTGCAGCTGCATCCGCAGCGACTCCTCCTTGCCGGCCAGCACGGCCGCCTTCTCCTCCATCGAGGTGGCCACGAAGGAGGCCTGCTGCATGTTCGTGTTGAACAGCAGCAGTCCCACGACGCCCCCGACGAGCAGCAGCGAGACCAAGGTGACGAACGGGACCTTGGGCGCCTTCTGGGTGCTGCGTGGCACCACGGTGAGGCGGGCTCGCTCGACGGCAGCCTCTGCGATACGCGGGACGCGGATGCGTGTCTGGGAAAGAGGAGTGCTCATGCTGCGGCTCCGGTGCTGGGACGGACTCGTTCGACGGCGCGCAGTCGCACCGACGCTGCTCGGGGGTTCTCGGCGATCTCCGCCTCGGACGCCTTCTCGGCGCCGCGCGTGATCAGCCGCATGGCCGGCTCGTGGCCCTCGGGGACGAACGGCAGGTCAGGCGGCACGTCACTGCGCGTCTGCTCCGTGAAGGCCTGCTTGACCAGCCGGTCCTCGAGGGAGTGGTAGGACATGACGACGACCCGGCCACCGACGCCGATCAGCTCCCATGGCGGCCGGGATCGCCCGGCTCAGCACCGACAGCTCGTCGTTGACCTCGATGCGCAGCGCCTGGAAGGTCCGCTTGGCGGGGTGCCCACCGGTACGACGGGCGGGGGCAGGGATCGCGTCGCGGATCAGGTCGACGAGACGGGCCGACCGGGTGAACGGCTCGCGCTGCCGCTCCCGCACGACCGCCTCGGCGATCCGGCGCGCGAAGCGCTCCTCGCCGTAGGTCTTCAGGATCCGGGTCAGCTCCTCGACCGAGTAGGTGTTGAGCACGTCCGCGGCGGTCCGGCCCGCCGTGTCGTTCATGCGCATGTCGAGAGGTGCGTCCTCGGCGTAGGCGAAACCGCGCTCGCGCACGTCGAGCTGCATGGAGGAGACACCGAGGTCGAAGAGGATCGCGTCGGCGTGGTCGTGGCCGAGCCTGGCGAGGACCTCCGGGATCTCGTCGTACACCGCGTGGGCGAAGGAGGTCCGGCCGGCGTACTGCTGGAGCCGCTGCTCGGCGCGCTCGAGCGCGTGGACGTCGCGGTCGACCCCGACGAGGTGCGCCTTGGGGCAGGCCTGGAGAACGGCTTCGCTGTGGCCGCCGAGGCCGAGCGTGGCGTCGACGAACACCGTGCTGTCGCGGTCGGACCGCTCCAGTGCAGGCGTCAGTAAAGCAACGACCCGGTCAAGGAGGACCGGGACGTGGCGGGGAGTCGTCATGTCTCGGCGCGCCTAGTGGACCAGCGCTAGGAAGAGCATCAGGGCGGCGGCCAGGCCGGACGAGGCCAGTGCCGAGAAGGCGATGACCGCCATGCCGTCCCGCACCTCGTGGCGGACCCGTCTGACGGGCTGTCCGGACAACTGTCCGGAGAAAGTAAGACTCATGCTTCGACCCCCTGGATGAACCATGCTGGTGGCACCGATGTCGCGTCGGTGTTGCTACTTCTCGGATTCGCATGGCCTGGTCCCCGTCCGCTCGATCCCTGGGAAGTTGCCTTCTGGCACCGGGGAAGGTGCGCCAGATGGCAGGGAGAGCGGGCGTGGGCCGGGCCGGGCGACTCTTGTCGGACCGCTACGTCACATCAGTCCTGGCAGAACCTCCTCACTCAGGTCTGCGAAGGCCTGCTCCTGCTCGTCGGAGTAGGCCTGCCAGGAGGCCGCGTCCCAGATCTCGATCCGGTTCATGGCGCCGATGACGATGCAGTCCTTCGACAGCGAGGCGTACTCGCGCAGCATCGACGGGATGGTGACCCGCCCCTGCTTGTCCGGCGTCTCGTCGGAGGCTCCGGCGAAGAACATGCGGACGTAGTCGCGAGCCGCCTTGCTGGTGATCGGAGCCTCCTTCAGCCGCTCGGTGAGCTTGCCGAACTCGTCCATGGACCACACGTAGAGGCAGCGCTCCTGTCCCCGTGTGACCACTAGACCCTCCGACAGCTCGTCCCTGAACTTCGCCGGGAGGAACAGGCGGCCCTTGTCGTCCAGCCGGGGCGTATAGGTGCCGAAGAACATCGGCACCTCCTCCCGGTGACCATCGAGGCCCCGCTCCTCCACTGCGCTCCACGTTACTCCACTACCCCCCACCTACAACTCAAAACGCTCAATATCAGGCGAGTTTTACTTCCGGGGCGCGGAGGGGTCGGCCGAGGAGTCTCAAACCAGGAGGACGAGCCACTCCCCCGCGTAAAACCGCAGGTCAGAAGCGTGGAGCGGCCGTTTCGACGCCGCCCTCGTCGCCTGGCGGTGCGCGGTGGAGGGGCCGGGGTGGAGCGGAGTGGAGCGCCTGGTGGAGCGAAGTGGGGTGTCCGGCCGGCGCAGGGTGGAGCGCCCGGTGGAGCGAAGTGGGGTCGGCCGGCGCAGTGGAGCGCCCGGTGGAGCGAAGTGGGGTGCCAGTGGAGCAGAGTGGAGCGTCCCGGTGGAGCGGAGTGGAGCGCCCCGGTGGTGCGGAGTGGAGCGGTTCTCGGGGCGAACGCTCGGGCCGACCGACAGCAGACATCCCGAGTCGCTGTCACTATGTGGTGTCGGACTTCGCGCCGGAGGCGCAAACTCGATGACAGAGGTTTCGCCATGAGGTTGTATGTACGCAGTTCGGCCATAACGGGGGCAGGGTGGACCCCCCTCCGGGTGTCCCCGCCCGGTGACCGAGGGCCGGTCGGAGGAAGACAGCGTGAGCTCAATGTCCAGCGATGAAGCCGGCGGAGTCGGGACCGACTCGGCCGACCTCGACACGCTCGCCCGTGTGACGGGGCGTGTCCGCACGAGCATCGAGAAGGTCATCGAGGGCAAGCCAGAGGTGGCTCGGGTCGCCCTCGTCGTGCTGCTCGCGGAAGGCCATCTCCTCATCGAGGACGTGCCCGGGGTGGGCAAGACGATGCTGAGCAAGACACTCGCGCGCTCCATCGACTGCACCGTGCGCCGGATCCAGTTCACCCCGGACCTGCTGCCTTCGGACGTCACCGGGGTCTCGGTGTTCAACCAGGACAGCAGAGAGTTCGAGTTCCGACCCGGCGGGATCTTCGCGAACATCGTCGTCGGCGACGAGATCAACCGCGCCTCCCCCAAGACGCAGTCCGCGTTGCTCGAGTGCATGGAGGAGCGCCAGGTCACGGTCGACGGTTCGACGTACCACCTCGACGCGCCCTTCATGGTGATCGCCACCCAGAACCCGATCGAGATGGAGGGCACCTATGCCCTCCCCGAGGCGCAGCGGGACCGGTTCATGGCGCGCGTGTCCATGGGCTACCCCGTGGAGGCAGCCGAGATCGCCATGCTCGACTCGCACACCCGGCGCAGTCCGCTCGAGGACCTGGAACCGGTGACCGACGCGGCGGAGATCCGCAAGCTGATCGAGATCGTCAACGACGTGTACGTCGCGGAGTCGGTACAGCGGTACGCCGTCGCGCTCACCACCGCCACCCGGCGCTCCCCCGAGCTCGTGCTCGGAGCGTCTCCCCGTGCGACGCTCCACCTCGTGCGGGCAGCGAAGGCGTCGGCGGCGATGGACGGCCGGGACTACGTGATCCCCGACGACGTCCAGGGCCTTGCGGTCCAGGTGCTCGCACACCGGCTGCTCCCCACGGTGGAGGCGTCGATGAGCGGCAGGACCACCGAGGCGGCGCTGTCGCAGATCGTGGCCAGTGTCCCGATGCCGGAGAGCCGCCGGCGCGGCTAGCAAGGGGTCAGGCATGCGTGAGGCACTCTCCGCGATGACCACCCGGGGGCGCGCATTCGTCGCCGCGGGTGTCACAGCGCTCGCGTGCGCGGTGGTGCTCGGTCAGCACGACCTCGTGCGGGTCGGCGCGCTGCTTGCCCTGCTGCCGGTCGTCACCGCGTTCTTCATCGGCCGCAGCAAGTACCGGCTCGGGCTTGTGCGCTCCGTCACGCCGACCCAGGTCACCGCCGGCAAGGAGGCAAGGGTCCAGCTCGACCTCACCAACGACGGGCGGATGCCGACCGGCCTGCTCCTCCTGGAGGACCAGCTGCCCTACGTGCTGGGCACGCGACCACGGTTCGTCGTGGACCGCATGGGTCCGGGGCGCCGACGCACGGTCGGGTACGTCGTCCGCTCCGACGTGCGGGGCAAGTTCAGCATCGGCCCGCTCGCCGTACGCCTGAGCGACCCCTTCGGTCTCGTCGAGCTCAACCGCACGTTCTCGTCCACCACGCCCCTGGTGGTGGTGCCCCGGGTCGTGCCGCTGCCCCCGATCCCGCTCTCCGGCGCCTGGACCGGCTCCGGTGACAACCGACCTCGCGCCTTCGCCACGGGCAGCGCCGAGGACGTCACCGTCCGCGAGTACCGACAAGGTGACGACCTTCGCCGGGTGCACTGGCGCAGCAGCGCGCGGGTGGGCGAGCTCATGGTGCGCCGCGAGGAGCAGCCCTGGCAGTCCCGGGCGACGCTCTTCCTGGACAACCGACAGCACTGCCACCGCGGACGTGGGGCCGCGTCCTCGTTCGAGCAGGCGGTCGGAGCCGCCGCCTCGATCGCGGTCCACCTCGTCCAGCGGGGCTTCACCCTGCGGCTGGTGACCGCGTCCGGGGACGAGCCGGGCGGCTCGTGGCACGAGCGCGGCGGCAACGCCGGCGACATCGCCCCCCTTCTCGAGTCGCTGGCCGTGGTCACGCAGTCCAGCCTGGCGGCGCTCGACACCCGGTGGCTGGAGGACCCCGGCCACTCCGGCCTGCTGGTCGCCGTGGTGGGCGCCGTGGGCGACCAGGACAAGGCCGCCTTCACCCGGATGCGCCACACCGCCGCCACCGCCATGGCGATCGCCCTGGACGTCGACTCCTGGCTCGCAGCACCTTCGGGCCCTACCACGAAGGTGGAGGCGCCCGGGGTGACCTGGCTCCGCGCCCGGGGGTGGCAGACGGTCGGCGCCACCCCGAGCACCCCGCTGCCGTCCGTGTGGCAGGAGCTGGGACTCAGCGGCGGCGTCGCGGCCCGGCGTGCCACGGACACCGCCATGACGGGTGGCGTGTGATGAGGCGGCCTCATCTCGACTTCTCCGACGTCCTCGCCCCGTCCGTCCTCGCCGGTCTGACCACCTGGTTCGCACTCTTCTCCTGGGCCGGGTTCGTCCAGAGCCCGAGCGGCTACCTGGTCCCCACCCTCGGCGCCGTCCTGCTCATCGCGGCGGTGGGCGCGCTCATGCGGGCGGCCCGGACACCGAGCCTGCTCGTCCTGGCGGCACAGCTCGTGGCGCTCGCGCTCTGGATGACTCACCGGTGGGCGCCCGACGCGGCGCTGGGAGGCTGGCTGCCGACCGGGTCCTCGGTCCGCGAGTGCCTTTCGGTCCTCGGCGACGGGGTCGCGGCGGCTCAGAGCTACGCGGCCCCGGTGAGCGACTCGATCCCCCAGATCTTCCCGCTCCTGATCGTCACCGGTGCGCTGATCGCGGTGGGGGTCGACTTCCTCGCCTGTGGGCTGCGCCGCGTCCCCGTCGCGGGACTCCCGCTGCTCGCGCTCTACACGGCACCGGTCTCGATCCTCAACGGTGGCGTCCCCTGGTGGGTCTTCGCGCTGGGCGCGGTGGGCTTCCTCTCGCTCCTGGTGAGCGAGGAAGGGCGGCGCCTCCGGCACTGGGGCCGCCAGGTGCCCCACAGCGGAGGGTTCCTGGACAGCGGCGACGCGGCGGTGGGCCCCGCCTCGCTCCACTCCTCGGCCCGCAAGATCGGGCTCACCGCGACGGGGCTCGCGGTCGTCGCCCCGTTGGTGGTCCCGACCCTGGGCGGCGGCGGCTTCCTCCCGGGCAACGGCACGGGCGGAGACGGAGAGGGCGACTCGGTCACGATCTCCAACCCGCTGGTCAACCTGCGGCGAGACCTGGTCCGCGGCCGCGACGTGGACCTGCTCAGGATCACCACGGCCAACGCGAACCCGTCCTACCTGCGGATCTCGGTCCTCGACTCCTTCGACGGCCTGACGTGGAAGCCGTCCAAGCGCGACATCCCGCCCGAGCACCGGGCAGCCGGGGTGCTCCCCCGGGCACCGGGCCTCAACGTCCGGGTGCCCCGGCGGGAGGTCGACTACAAGATCCAGGTGGATGACGCCTTCGACTCCACGTGGCTGCCGACGCCGTACCCGGTCACGACGATCGACGTGCCCGGCGACTGGCGCTACGACAGCGACACCCTGGACTTCATCAGCGCCGTCGACGGAGAGGGCACGGGTGGGCTGGAGTACTCCCTCACCGCTCTCCAGGTCGCGCCGCGCTCACAGGACCTCGTCGACGCGGGCACACCGCCTCGGTCGATCTTCACGCGGTACACCGAGCTGCCCGAGGGCATGAGCGACACGGTCTCCGGCCTGGCACGTCAGGTGACCGCGGGTCTCGACAACCGCTTCGAGAGGGCGGTGCAGCTCCAGCGGTGGTTCCGTGGCCGACGGTGGTTTCGAGTACTCCCTGAAGCGCGCGCCCGGCACCGGAGCGGACGACCTGGAGAAGTTCCTCTCGAACGGGCCAGGGGGCAGGGTCGGCTACTGCGAGCAGTTCGCGGCGGCGATGGCTGTCATGGGCCGCACGCTCGGCATCCCGTCGCGCGTGGCCGTCGGGTTCCTCCGTCCGGACAAGGTGGGCAGGGACGAGTACGTCTACAGCGCTCACGACCTGCACGCCTGGCCGGAGATGTACTTCGACGGGGTCGGATGGGTCCGCTTCGAGCCGACCCCGGACGACCGGGCATCGGGAGTCCCCGGCTACACGACCGGGAACTTCCGGGCCCCCGAGCCGACCCGGCTCCCGTCGGCCTCGGCCACCACCTCGGAGCTGGACAAGAAGCAGCAGAAGCGCCTCGAGGCCGATGCGGCCGCGGCCAAGACCGGCGGCGGGTCCGACGGCCCCAGCCCGTGGACGGCAGCTCTGGTCGGCCTCGCCGTGGTCGCGCTGGTCGGGTCTCCACGCCTGGCGCGATCGGTGGTACGTCGACGCCGGTGGGCAGCTGTCACCACCCCGGCGGAGGCCGCCGAGGCCGGCTGGGCCGAGCTCCGCGACCTCGCTCTGGACCTGCGCCTGCCCTGGGACGACTCGGTGACGCTGCGCACGAGGGCCCGGAGCCTCGCCCTGGCGTTCGGGCGACCGGGCGCAGACGAACGGGAGGGCTACGTGCGCGGCGGTGTGCGCGGACCTGGCGCCAGCCCGGAGGCGGCGGCCGCCCTCGAGCGTCTCGTCAACGACGTGGAGCTCGCCCGCTTCGCACGCGCCACAGCGGGACGAGGGGCCGGCGAGATCGAGGCGGACGTAGAGATGTGCGGGGTCGCCCTGCGTGCGGGGAGCAGGAAGAAGCGCCGGCGGATCTCGACCTGGATGCCCGCGTCGTTGCTGAGGAACAACACCTGGCGGTCGCTCGGCCGCGGGCGTGCGAGCGGAGGGCCGGTCACGGAGTCAGGACTGGTGGACCGGGCCGTTTGAGGTTCGGGTGAGGTCAGAAGCCGTTGGAGCCGCGGCGGCGGCGCCACCGCTCCTCGAAACGCTGCATCATCGGCTGGTTGCTCTTGCGAGGCCGCGCGGAACGCTTGGACTTCTTCTTGCCACCCTCGACCACGGTCAGGCCATGGGCCGTCTCCCCCGAGCCACCGGTGCCCGGCTGGGCGGCGGCCGGAGCGCCCTGGCTTCGCCAGTAGGTGAGCGCCACCACGGCGGATCCGAGCATGACCACGAAACCGATGATGCCGACGAGGGTGTTCGCGAGTACCGCGCCGGCCATGAGGACGACGATGCCGACAACGAAGACGCCGCCGGCGAGAAGCGAACGGCGACGAGCGTCTCGACGCCTCGCGGTGCCGCGAAGAGCCGACACGAACTTGGGGTCCTCGGCGACGAGGGCCCGCTCCATCTGCTCGAGCAGACGCAACTCTTCTTCGGAGAGCGGCACGACTTCCTCCCGCTGACGATGACCTGACCCAAGTTTAGGCAGGCATGTCAGCAGACGGTAGGCGACCGTCGAAAAATTCATCCCCTCCGGATGACCCTGTGTGCGAGGCTACTCCCGCGAGCCCGCTCGGGGTCCGTACAAAGGGGGCTTTATGGTGTCCCCAGCCTCCGGGGCAGCGCCGGAGCAGCACAGAGGACAACACGTACATGATGAACGCACCCATCACTCGCCTGCTCGGTTCGGCGATGACCCTGATCACCCTCAGCTTCGGGCTCGCAGTCGTGAGCGCCTCTCCGGCACAGGCCGCCGTGGACCTGAGCAAGCCGTTCTCCCGCGAGAACGTCCGCCGGGGCGACGTCGACGCGGACACCTACAACATCGAGCACGTCTACGAGGTGCAGATCCGGCTCCGCCGCCTCGGGTACCTCTCGGCCACCCCCAACGGGTCGTTCGGCGCGCAGACCGAGCGGGCGGTCAAGCGCTTCCAGCGAGCGATGCACCTGCGCGTCACCGGCCGGGTGACGGCCACGACGTGGAGCCCGCTCATCCGCCGGAGCACCTTCGGCAGGGCCAGCGTGCCTGCCGCGTGTGAGTCGCAGGGCTGGCACGTCTGCTACGACCGCAAGCGCCACCAGGCGAGCCTGTACCGCAGCGGACGGCTGTACAACTCGTGGCTCGTGCGCGGCGGCAGCGTCGACCACCAGACCAGGACCGGCAACTTCCAGGTGCAGTGGCGCGACGAGGACCACACCAGCCGCACGTACGGCGGCGCGCCGATGCCGTACGCCCAGTTCTTCTCCGGCGGCCAGGCTCTCCACGGTTCGCGCTACATGATGAACCCCTACGAGGGCCACAGCCACGGCTGCGTGAACTTCTGGGTCGAGGACTCCCGACAGCTGTGGAACCTCACCCACGACAAGAAGCTCTTCGTCCACGTGTACGGCAGCTGGGACTGAGCCCGGGCACGAACCCGATCGGCGAGCGGCTCCGACCTGCGGTCACACCAGGTCGGAGCCGGACAGCTTGTTGCGGAGCATCATCGTGGCGCGGCTGTGAAGCTGGGACACCCGCGACTCCGTCACGCCGAGGACCCGGCCGATCTCGGCGAGGGTGAATCCCTCGAAGTAGTAGAGCGCGATGATGACCTGGTCCCGCTCGGGCAGTTCCCCCACCACGCCGAGCAGCGCAGCCTTGGCCTGTTCGTCCTCGATCTCCTCGGCCGCCGCGGCTGAGAGGTCGTCGGCAAGCTCGAGGTCCTCCATGGTGGCCACGCCGGTGACCGCCACCCTCGCGTAGATCTCGCGGAGCGCGCGCACGCTGATGCCCAGCTCGGCGGCGATCTCGGGGTCCTCGGGGAGCCTGCCCAGCTTCGTCTCGAGGGTGCGCTGGGCCTCCTCGACCTGACGCACCTTGTCCCGCACCGAGCGCGGCACCCAGTCCAGCGCGCGCAAGGCATCGACCATGGCTCCCCGGATCCGTGGGACCGCGAAGGTCTGGAAGCTGAGGCCTCGGCCGGGGTCGAAGCGCTCGATCGCCTCCATCAGGCCGATGATCCCGTCTGACACCAGGTCGGCGTACTCGACGCTCTCCGGCAACCGGGTCCGCAGCCGCCCGGCGACGTACTTCACAAGCGGGGAGTACTGCAGGACCAGGCGGTTGCGCGTCTCGACGTCGGGGTCGGCGCGGAAGCTGTCCCACAGCTCCCCGACGCTCGGTGTCGCTCACGCTTGGTCCCCGTGGTTGGTCACTGTGCCGACCCCCTCGACCCCCGGCGTCGGGTCGGCGGCGAGCCGTCACCACGCAGCGCGACGAGTGCACTGGCGGGGTCGGCGCGATAGCGCTCGATCAGCTCCGACGTGGCCTCGTCTATGCGCTGGTGCAACGCGTTGCGGTACGACGTCAGCTGGCGCTCCGCCGTACGCAACCGCTCGACCGCCGACCTGAGCGCGTCCGGATCGTGACTGTCCACCTCGGTCACCCACATCTCCTCGAGCACGGGGAGGTCCGGGAGCGGCTCGGCGGCACGAACGCGGACCAGCGCGGTCCGGGTGCGGCCGGCGCCGGTGTCGCCGAGCACGTGGGCGAGGGTGTCCAGCGAGAGCGGGCCCTCCGTGCGTCTCCGCCTCCAGGAGGTCGAGACGGGCATGGACCAGACGCCGCCAGTACGAGACCCGGTCCTCCTCGTCGGCGAGCTTGCGCCGGTAGCCGCGCAGCTCGGCAAGGGAGAGCTCGGTCAGCCGCGCGGGTGGCCCCTCGGGGAGCGAACCTTCACCCGATCGCTGCTGCGCGTTCGGCCGCGAATCGGTCATGTTCCCTCTCGGGTCGGCCTATAGAACATGCGGAGTTCCCGATCGTGCCACCCCCCAGGCGCAGCCGCAGCACGGCCTTCACAGGTGGCCCGAAATCTCCCGGAAAAATCTTCGGCCCAGCCCTCAAGTCCGCTCTGGCGCGCTCCGATCATCTCCATGACTGCGCACCAGGTCGGATCGTCACTGGGTCGGATCGTCACTGGGAGGGACGAGAAGGCGCGCGCAGTGAGTCCCAACCCACCCCCAGCTGCCAACCCCCCCGGCTGCTGGAGTGCCCGGCACGTCCCACCCGTGTCGGTCTGCAAGCCCCCGGCCCGCCCACGGCCGGGGGCTGGGAGGCTGCGTCGCGGCCGGGGCTTGCGTGTTGCCGGCCACGGACGAGTCAGGAGGCGCTGTCGTGGTAGACGACCGCGCTGCCGTGCGGGGCCACCTTCGCCTGGTACATCGCGAGGTCGGCGAGGCGCAGGAGCTCCGCGACCGGGTGCGGAGGTGACAGAGCGATGCCGATGCTCACGCTGACGAGGAACCGCTCACCCTCGATCGCCACCGGGGCCTCGAGCGACTTCTGGATCCGGGACGCGACCGCGGTCGCGGTCTCGGCGTCGGTGTCCTCGCAGATCACCGCGAACTCGTCGCCGCCGATCCTGGCCACCGTGTCGGTGCTGCGGACTGCCTCGGCAACGCGCTCGGCCACCTGCGTGAGTACCCGGTCGCCCGTCGCGTGGCCGTGAACGTCGTTCACCTGCTTGAAGCCGTCGAGGTCGAGGAACAGCACGGCGACACCACGGCCGTGTGAGCGCTGCTGGCGCGCGTCTGCCGTGGCGAGGCGGTCGAGGAAGAGCAGCCGGTTCGGCAGCGCGGTCAGGGCGTCGTGCATCGCTGCTCGGCGCAGGGACTCCTCGGACTCCCGCCGGCTCGTCACGTCCGAGATCATCGCGAGCGACCCGAGGACGGAGCCGTCCGCGGCGGTGAGCACGCTCGCCGAGACCGAGAGCACCCGCGTGGTGCCGTCCGGGTGCCGGTACGGGAAGTCGTACCGCTCCGGACCGTCCTCCCGGCTTCTGTCCGCCAGCCGCCGAGCGACCGCTGCGGCCTCGGTGGGCGCGAAGATGCCCTTGCGGCTGAGCCCGTAGATGTCGCGCAGTGGCATGTCGAGGATGTCGGTCAGGCGCTCGTTGGCGAAGAGGACGTCACCCTCCGGGGACACCGCGAGGATGCCCTCTTGTGCCGTCTCGGCGATCGCGCGGAACCGCGCCTCCGACTCACGCAGTGCCCGCTCGGCCTGCCTCTCCGCGGTCACCTCACGCAGGTTCACGACGATGCCGCCGATGTCCGGGTCGTCGACGCAGTTGGTGCCCGTCACCTCGAACCATCGCCATTGGCCCTGCGCGTCCTTGACGCGCATGGTGAAGCGTTCCCGCGTGCCCGGCACCTCGCGCAGCCGCCGACGAAGCTCTGCCAGGCCGGCGAGGTCGTCCGGGTGGGCCACGTCCTGCCCGACGGTGTGCATCAGCTGCTCCCGGTCGTACCCGAGCACGTGGGTCATCGACGGAGTGACGTAGACGAGCCTCCCGTCGCGGTCGGAGACCAGCGTGACGTCGGACGCCTCCCGGTTGAGCGCGCGGAAGAACGCCTCCTGGCTCGCGAGCCGACTCTCCACCTCGCGCAGCCCGGTGAGGTCTTGAGCAGTCATCACGAGCTCGGCGCGACCGATCGACGGCGGTGACGTCGACCAGCAGAGGCACTTCGCCGTCGTCCTTGGTGAGGCCGGTGGCCTCGTAGCGCGCCGCGCGCAGGCTTCCGTCGCGCAGCCGTGCGAGCTGCGCACTCACGTGCTCCGGGTCGGTCGGGTGGACCAGCTCGGTGGAGTCGCGCCCGAGGAGCTCCTACAGGCTGCCGGCCGAGGAGCGCGCAGGCGGCGTCGTTGACCTCGACGAACCTGCCCTGGACGTCGAGCAGCGCCTGCGGGTGGGCGGACTGGTCGAACCTGGCCCGTGACCTGGCGAGCACCTCTGTGAGATCGCGTTGCAGCCGCAGCTCCTCGGTCACGTCGCGGAGGAACATGCTCGTGCCGAGCGCGCTGCCTTGGGCGTCGCGGCGTACGCCCGGCGTCGTGGACACGTCGAACGTCTCCCCGTTGCGCCGCCGGCCGGTGGCCAGGAACGGGGCGGTGTGCTCGCCGTTGAGGACCCGCTCGCGGATCCCCCGGACCCGGTCGTGGTCCGCCGGTGACACCAGCACGGTGAAGGGCTTCCCGATCAGGTCCTCTCTCGACCAGCCGAACATCTCGGCGGCGACCTGGTTGGCCCAGACGACGGTTCCTTCGAGGTCGGAGGCGATCACGCCGTAGGGCGCGCTCATGGCGATGCTGCCGAACAGCTCGGCCTGCTCGGCGAGCGGCGTGCCGGGGATCGGCACCCGGGGTGGGTCGGAGCGTGCTCCGTCCCCACGTGCCTCCATGCGGAGTTCCTTCCCCCACGAGCTGCTAGGACCTTCCCCCTCGCAGCAGGGTAGCCGGTCTCACCGCTGACTTACCGAACCGTGAGGTAGCCCGATCCACCGCCCGGTCAGCGTCTGACCAGCCGTGCTCCCGCTCCCCCAGCATCAGCTGGTGGTGCACGGCGGCTCGGGGTATGAGGCCCTCGACGCGTACGCCGACCAGGCGGACCCTGGCACGTTGCAGACCCAACGCGGCGAACAGGTCGGCCGCGGTGCGGTAGACGTTCTGGGTCACGTCGGTCGCCTCGGGCAACGTCTTGGACCGGGTGATCGTGGTGAAGTCGGCGAACCGGACCCGTAGCGTCACGGTGCGACCGGCGACCTGGGCGGTTCGCATCCGCGAGGTCACCTTCGCGGAGAGCCGGAGCAGCTCGCGCAGGATCACCTCGTGGTCGTCGGTGTCCCGCCCGAACGTCTCGTCGGCTCCCATGCTCTTGTCCGGCTCGTCGGGCGCGCGACGGGCGGTCACCACGCGACGGTCCTGACCCCAGGCGAGACGGTGCAGCTGGGTGCCGAGAGCAGTGCCGACGGCCCGCTGGAGGGTCGGAAGCGGCGTGTGCGCGATGTCGCCGATCGTCATCAGGCCAAGACGGTGCAGCATCGCGGCGGTCTTCTCCCCCACCCCCCACAGCTCGTCGACGTCGAGGGGGTGCAAGAACGTGGTCACCAGGTCGGGGGGCACGACGCACACGCCGTCGGGCTTGGCTCGTCGGCTCGCCATCTTCGCGACGGCCACCGTGCTCGCCACGCCGACCGAGCAGGTGATGCCCTGCTCGTCGAAGATCCGGGCCCGGAGGTACTCCGCGATCTCATAGGGACTCCCCAGCCGGCGGGCTGCTCCGGAGACGTCGAGGAACGCCTCGTCCAAGGACACCGCCTCCACCAGGGGGGTGACCTGTCGGAAGGTCTCCATCACCCCGGACGAGACCACGCCGAAGGTCTCGAAGTCGGGTGGGATCACCACCGCCTGTGGACAGAGCCGCCGGGCGCGGGTGCCCGGCATCGCCGAGCGGACGCCGTACTCCCGGGCGAGGTAGTTCGCCGACAGCACCACGCCGCGATGCCCCCCGCCCACGATCACCGGGACGTCCTGGAGGTCGGGACGGTCCCGGGTCGCGACGGAGGCGTAGAACGCATCCATGTCCACGTGCAGGATCGGGCATTCCCACGACTCGGCGAGGAGGTCCGACTGCACGGCACTCATCGCCCTGCCCCACGATCTGCCGCCTCACGGACAGGCAGGCTCCACGCGTTGCGCGCCTCCCCCGGAGGGCTAGCGGCGGGTGGCGACGACGTGCAGCTGGGTGCCCAGCGGAAGGTACTCAGGCCGGTCAGCGACCGCCTTCTCCAGCTCCACCAAGGCCGCCTCCGCGCCTGGCTCCATGTCGACGATGGAGCTGGGAACAAGGTCGACGAAGACCCGGACCGCGTGCATCGCCGTGGTGTCGAAGCCGCTCTGGGCGAGGACGGCCGAGACCTCGTCGGGCGTGAACCGACGGGTGGCACCCACCGCTGAAGGGTCGTCGAGCAGGGCTCTGGCCTGGTGGAAGTGCCCGGCCATCGCCCGCGCGACCACGGTGGCGTGGCGCTGACCCACCAGCAGGCTGAGCACCCCTCCTGGCCGGAGCACGCCGGCGATGACGGACAGGGCCGCAGCAGGGTCGTCGACGATCTCCAGCACGCCGTGGCAGAGCACGACATCAGCGCTGCCGGCCGGCACCAGCTCGGGTAGGGACGCCAGGTCGCCCTGGCGGGCGGTGACGAGGTCCGCCACGCCCCGCTCCTCGGCACGGCGACCGAGGATCGCCAGCGCGTCAGGGCTGGGGTCGATGACGGTGACCCGGTGGCCGAGCTCGGCGACCCGGACGGCGAAGCCGCCGGTCCCTCCACCGATGTCGATGACAGAGGCAGCGCCATCGCCCGTGCCGGCGCCCTCGTGGTCGACGTCGGCCGGGACCGATGCCAGCAGGTCCTGCAGGGCCTCCCACACGACGGCGGTGCGGGCCGCGCCACGTCCGTGTGGCCGCTGCGGGGTGCTCTGTCCAGGCATGGGGCCCACCCTAGTGAGAAGCCGACGACTCCGGTCATCCGGCACTCCCGGGACTTCGGTGCCACAGCTTGCGAGGAGCCGTCTTGGTGTCCTCTCCGGCGGGCTTGATGTCGGAGTACGGCGACATCGTGAACCCACTCGAGTGCACCAGCACCCGCCGCCTCCCCATCCCGCCTGCCGTGCCGGCACCCTGTTGCCTGGCCGCCGGCGGGTTGGCGGTGACCGGCCGGGTGGAACGGCTCTCCGCCGCCCCCGTCACGGCTGTCTCCGCTACCGACCCGGGGTCGCCGAATCCCCGGGGGATCTCGTCCATGAACGCCCGGACCGCCTCGACACCGCCCTCCTTCCACACCTGGTGGAGCGTGGGCAGCTCCCAGCACCCGGTCGCCCGCAACGAGACGCCGCGTGGTCCGGTGCGCCGGAGCACACCGCGGACCAGCAGAAGCCAGGAGTGGAACACGGTCGCGGCGTAGGGCCCCTGTGCGTCCTCGAAGAAGGTCGCGTCCACGGGGCCGGTGGCGTCGTCGAGGGTCACGAAGATCACCCGGCGGCCGGACCGGATCGGCGGGGTCTGGGTGGCCACCTTGACGCCGCCGACCAGGAGCTCGGACTTGCTGCGACGTTGCAGCAGGTCCCGTGCGCGGGTCACGCCGAGCTCGTCGAGGAGAGGGACGTAGAAGTCCACGACATGGCGGCTCACGTCGAGCCCGAGGATCTCGAGCTCGGCCCGGACGCGCTCGGAGTCGTTCATCTCGGGCAGCCCACTGGCCTCACCCTCGGCGGTGTCCCCGAGGTCGAGAGCGAGCTGCACCGAGGTCACCGGCCGTGGGACCTTCGTCGCCTGGGACTGCCGTGAGGCCTGCTCCCACACCCCCGGCGACCGCGGTGAGGTGTCCTGGGCGGCGCCGGCGTCGGCCTGGGGGGTGGTTCCCGGCCGTCCGGTCGCCCTGGGTGTGCTCGACAGGCCCCGCCCACGGCCTCGGCCGGCCCGCTCGGCCATCCGGGTCTGCCGGTCGAGGTCGGCCACCTGGAGCAGCAGGTCACGCCGGGTGACCTTGGCCCGGCGGCGCACCCCGAGAGGCGAGCCGATGCCGTAGACCGAGTCGAAGCCGCCGGCGAGCACGAGCCGCTCCACGACCGGCCGGGAGACCCGGGCACGATGCCAGAAGTCGGTGAGCGAGTGGTACGGCCTGGCCGCGACGATCCGGCCCACCTCCGCCTCGTTGATCCCCTTCACCTCCGAGAGCGCAAGCCGGATGCCGTGGGCGCGACCGCCTGTCCCGAGCTCCGTCGAAGGGCCGGGCAGGCCGGGGTCCGGTGCCTGTCGAGGGGCCTGGCCCAGGTCTGAGGGAGAGTCGGCGCTGTCCTCGTCGAGGTACACGCCCATCTGCTCCACGACGTACTCCTTCTCCGAGGCGTTGACGTCGAGCCCGAGCACGGCGATGCCGAACTGGCGGGCGTCGTCGAGGATCAGCCGCTTGGGGTACATCCCGGGGTCATGAGTGAGGACGCCGGCGAGGAAGAAGGCCGGGTAGTGCGCCTTGAGCCAGGCCGACTGGTAGGTGGGCAGCGCGAAGGCGGCCGCGTGAGCCTTGCAGAAGCCGAACGACGCGAACGCCTCGAGCACCTTCCAGATCTCCTCGACGAGACGCTGGGAGTAGCCGCGGCCGAGTGCCCGGGGGAAGAACCACAGCTTCGCCTGCGCCATCCCGTCGACGTCGCCGAGTGCGCGGCGGGCCTCGTCGGCCTCGGCGAGGGTGCAGCCGGTGAACTGGGCGATCATCTCGATGACCTGCTCGTGGAAGACCACCACGCCAGAGGTCTGCTCCAGGATCGGCCGGAGGTCGTCGTGGAGGTAGTTCGGCATCGCCCAGCCCTGCCGCGCGTTGAGGTAGGGCGTGATCATGTCGCTCTTGACCGGTCCCGGCCGGAACAGCGAGATGTCGGTGACGATCTCCTCGAAGGTCGTGATCCCGGACCGCCCGACGAGCTCGCGCTGACCCGGCGACTCGATCTGGAAGCAGCCCAGCGTCTTGGCCCTGGCGATCAGCTCGAAGGTCGCGGGGTCGTCGAGCGGCACCTGAGCCTCGTCGTCGATGTCGATGTCACGGCCCTCGACCCGTCTGATCTCGCCGAGGGCGTGGGCCATCGCCGACTGCATCCGGATGCCGAGCACGTCGAGCTTGAGCAGGCCGAGGTCCTCGACGTCGTCCTTGTCGAACTGGCTCATCGGGAAGCCGGCGTAGCTCGCTTCGACCGGGGTCCGGTCCAGCAAGGTGGCGTCGGAGAGCAGCACGCCGCAGGGGTGGACCGCGATGTGCCGGGGCAGGCCGTCGAGCTTCTCGACCAGCCGGAACATCAGGTCCAGCCGCTGCTCACCCAGCCCTGACGCGCGCAGCTCCGGGAGCTCACGCAGCGCCACCCGGGCGTCGCGGGCACGGATGTGCGGGAAGGCCTTGGCGATCGCGTCGATCTCGCCGGCCGGCATACCCAGTGCCGCGCCGACGTCGCGCACGGCGTGCCGGACCCGGTAGGTGTCCATCATCGACACGGCCACGCAGCGCTCTCCGCCGTAGCGGTCGAGGATCTTCTCGTACACCTCGAGCCGGCGGGCGGACTCCACGTCGATGTCGATGTCGGGCAGCGCCTGCCGCAGCGGCGAGAGGAACCGCTCCATCAGCAGCCCGTGGCGCAGCGGGTCCACCCCGGAGATGCCGAGCAGGTAGTTGACCAGGCTGCCGGCGCCCGACCCCCGGGCCGCGGACCGGACACCCATCTCGCTGATGAGGTCGGTGACGTCGGCGACGGTGAGGAAGTAGGAGGCGTAGCCGAGCTGCTCGATCGTCTGCAGCTCGTCGTCGAGCCGCTTCCAGATCCGCTGCCGTGGCGCGTCGGCGTACCGCCGGGAGATGCCCGCTTCGCACCGGGCCCGCAGCATCGCCTGCGCCTCCTGCCCGGAGGACCCGAACTCGGGGAAGTGCACCTCGCCGAGACCGAGGTCGGCACGAGGGTCGACCGCGCACCGGTCCGCCACCGTGCGGGTGCGCGCGAGAAGCTCGCGAGCCGCCCGGCTGCTGTCGCCGAGGCCGGAGAACCGGCAGATCTCCTCGGCCACGTCCGCCATCTCCTTGCCGGACTTCAAGGAACCCTCGGCGTTGACCCGGTCCACGTGGCGCACGTCGAGAGGGACCAGCCGGCGGGCCGCGTCGAGCACGTCGACCGTGGGCGCGTCGGCGCGGTCGGCGTAGCGGACGGCGTTGGTGAGCACCGCCCCGAGATGCTCGGCACGCGAGATGCCGAGCATCCGAGCCGCGTGCGGTGAGGAGCCCGGTCCGTTGCCCGGGAGCCGGTGCGAGACCGCCTCCACCACGATCGACGACCGGTCGACCACCTCGAGCCAGGGCCGCAGCGCCGCCCGGGCGAGGTCGTCGCGACGCAGGGTCGCCGCCCGGCCCAGCTCGGAGCCGGGGCCGAGGAGGACCAGCACGTCGGAGCCACCGCCGAGGTGCTCGCCGACGAGCTCCAGCGACGTGACCGGTGAGCCACGCTCCCCTGCCAGGTGCGTCGCGGAGACCAGCCGGCACAGCGCAGCCCACCCCTGCTTGCTCGCGGCCAGGAACGTCACCCGGGGCAGTCGCGGGTCGCGGAAGCTCCCGCCACGCACCGGGGTACGGGGTGTCCGGGCGCCACCGGGCGGGGAGCCGACGGGGGCGAACTCCGGCAGCGCGCCGGTGGGAGCGACCGCGAGGTCGACCCCGAGCACAGGGCGGACCCCCGCCTGCATGCACGCCTTGGCGAAGCGCACCGCGCCGTAGACCCCGTCCCGGTCGGTCAGCGCGAGGGTGTCCATCTCGTGCTCGGCCGCGCGTTCGACGAGCACGTGCGGGTGGGAGGCGCCGTACTGGAGGGAGTACCCGGAGGCGACGTGCAGATGGACGAACGGGTCAGGCGACACAGCTCGGCCCCGCACTGGGGAGATGCTCCTGGAAGGGAACGTGCCGGTCGAGACCGAGTGACTGCTCCACGAGACCGAGGAAGCGGTCGGCGTCGCGGACGAGGTCGTCGGCCTCACGCTCGGAGACGGCCCGCGACGAGCCGGCCTCCGCGGCGGCACGCTTCGCAGCGCCCGCCGCGAAGAAGGCAGCCCACTCGCTGAACTCGGGCGCGACCTCGGCGAGCAGCACCCAGGCGTTCTTCTGCCCGGCACGACCTCGACGTGGCCCGGTCGGATGCGCCCGCGCCGCCAGGAGTGCCGCCGTCGCGCGTAGCGCAGCGACATGGGCATGGGCGTAGCGCATGGTCACCTCGGTGGAGGTGATCGCCTCCCGCAGTGAGAGCGCCGCCCGCTCGAGGTAGGCATGCGTAGCCGCGGGGAGGTGGAACGGTTGGGGAACAAAGGATCCGGTCGTCATCTGTCTCCCCCTCAGTCCGCGCAGCTGGCCAGGCGCCAGCTGCCCTCGGCCCAGTCGAAGAGGAGGTCGAACACGCCGCCTCCCCCTCCTTCGGCGCTGAGCCGGCCTCGCGAGGCCTCGACCCGCCAGACCTCCCGCTCGGCGGTCAGGTCGGGAAGCACGCTCAGCGCGCGCCCGCCGGACTCCCCGGTCTCGGTGCCGAGGACCGCCCTGGCACCTGCGGAGTCCCACCACGCCCCGGTCTCGACCCAGTGGGCGACCACGGCGTGCACCTTCCACAACCGCCCTCGCCACAAGAACTGCTCGGGCCCCTCGGACCCGTCCACCATCCCTTTGCGCACATCCACGGGATCGTCGTACCGCCGCATCTGCTCCACCCTCCGGCTAGAGTCACCGACCACTGCTGACTCGACCCCTGTCCGACCCCTCGAACCCTTTTCACCATCCGCGACAAGAGCGGCGGTGCCGGCGGGGGTGGGGGTCGAGGTCACCCCCGCCGGCAGGCTGTTCGAACACTTGTTCGAACAGGAACTACGCTACACCTCGCTTCCGACAAAAGGTCAACCTCTTCGGAAGAACTTGGGGACGCGTCCTTCCGGGCTGCAGGGGCCGCAGATGACAGGCTCGGAGCATGAAGAAGTCACTGCTGCTCGTACTCGGCTGCCTGATGCTGGTCGGCGGGCTCGTGTGGACGCTCCAGGGACTGGGCTACGTCACGGGCAGCCCGATGACGGGCGTCACGCTCTGGGCGATCGTGGGTCCGATCGTCGCCGCCGTGGGACTGGTGCTCGTGGTCGTGGGCCTGCGCAGCCCACGCTGACACAGCCCAACGCGAGGGGCCTCGCCGACGGCCGCGGACGCCTGAAGGCGCGCCTCCACGGTGGTCTGTACCTTGAGGGGCTCGATGCCTGCCGGCACGCAGGCTGGGTAAGACGAGGCATATGCCCGCAACGAGTTCCAACGTCCCCGCAGAGCACGGCACCCCTGTCCGCGAGGTCACCGAGCGGGTCACCAAGCACACGCGCGAGATCCTCCACGAGGTCAAGCCGAAGCTACGCGGCTGGCTGCACGCCGCAGTCGCCCCGCTGACACTCATCGCCGGTGTCGTGCTGATCGCCCAGTCACCGAGCTCCACGGTCCGGCTGGGACTGGCCGGATTCGTGGCCTCCGCCGTCGTGCTGTTCAGCGTCTCCGCGCTCTACCACCGCCGCGACTGGTCGGCTCGGACCAAGGAGCGCCTGCGCCGGTTCGACCACGCGAACATCTTCGTGCACATCGCCGGCACCTACACCGCGTTCTCGATCCTGCTCCTGAAGCCCGACCGAGCGGCGACGCTGCTGACCGTGGTGTGGCTGGCTGCTGCACTGGGCGTCGTGTTCCGGGTCTTGTGGATCGACGCGCCACGGTGGCTGCACACGCCCGTCTACGGGGTGGTGGCCTCAGCGGCACTGTTGTTCTCGGCCGACTTCGCCCAACGCCTCGGAAGCCCGGCACTGACCTTCATGCTCGCCGGCGCCGTGCTCTACCTGCTCGGCGCCCTCGTCTACGGCGTGCAGCGACCCAACCCGTTCCCGACCTGGTTCGGCTTCCACGAGGTCTTCCACGCGTTCACCATCGTCGCGTTCGCCACCCACTTCGTCGGGGTCTCCGTGGCCATCCATTCACTGACCTGAGGGTGGGCTTCACTAGAGTCGGCGTGCATGAGCGCCGATACGCCTGAGCATCCCTCGATCACCCGGTTCCGCGACGACCTCGCACTGCGCGGTGGCACCGGCCGGATCGTCGTACTCCCGGACTCCGTCCACACCGCCGCACTGGCCGCGGAGGCTCTGGGCTGCGAGGTAGGCGCGATCGCGAACAGCCTGCTCTTCGACGCCGACGGCTCCCCCGCACTGATCCTCACCTCCGGAGCACACCGGGTCGACACGGCCAAGGTGGCCGCCGAGCTCGGCGTCGAGAAGCTCCGCCGGGCCGCTCCTGAGTTCGTGCGCGAGCACACCGGCCAGGTGATCGGCGGTGTCTCCCCCATCGCGCACCCGACGCAGATCCCGACCTACATCGACCCGTGGCTGCGGAGGTACGACGAGGTCTGGGCGGCCGCGGGTCATCCGTCGGCGGTCTTCAGCACGTCGTACGACGAGCTCGTGGATCTCACGAGCGCGACGGCGCTGGAGGTGGAGTGAGATGGAGATCTGGGTCAACCCCGCCTGCTCGAAGTGCCACGCCGCGACGGCGTACCTCGACGAGGCCGGCATCGACTACACGGTGCGCCGGTACCTCGACGAACCGCCGACCGCCGAGGAGCTCACCGCCGTGCTGGAACGGCTCGGCCTCGAACCCTGGGACGTCGCCCGCACCGGTGAGAAGGTCGCTGCCGAGATCGGCCTCGCCGACCTGCCCCGTGACCCGGCGAGCCGCGACAGGTGGGTGGCCGCGATGGTCGAGAACCCGATCCTGATCCAGCGGCCGATCCTCACCGCGGACGACGGCACCACGGTGATCGGCCGAGACCCCGGCTCACTGGGCACGGTGGTCGACGCCGAGGGCTGAGCACACGTTGCGCCGCTCTCGGTTCGCCCTCCTCGCCGGTCTGGGCATCGACAACTTCGGCTCGGGACTCTTCCTCCCGCTCGCGTTGGTCTACGCCACCCAGGTCGTCGGACTGACCGTGGACAGCGCAGGCCTGGCCGTGACTCTGGGGACCACCCTGGGTTTCATCGTGCCGCCCGTTGCGGGTCGCCTCACGCATCGCTTCGGACCGCGGTTCACCGTCGTCACAGCACAACTCGTCCAAGGTGCCGGTGCCGTGGCCTACCTGCTGGCGACCGATGTCGCCGGGCTGCTGGTCGCGGCGGGCCTCATGGCGATGGGTGCCCAGATGTTCTACTGCTCCGTCTTCGTGCTCATCGCCGATGTGAGCACCGATGAGGCCAAGGAACGACCGTTCGCCCTCGTCGGGATGGTCAGGGCCGCCGCGTTCGGACTGGGAACCCTGACCGCCGCGCTGGTGCTCACGCAGGACAGCGACAGCGCCCTCCGCGGGCTGGTCGCCGTGGACGCAGCCACCTTCGGCCTCGCAGCGTTCCTGCTCGCGAGGTTCGTCGACACCGACCCGGTCGAACACGCGACGGCCCCGGCGGTGGGTCCGCTGACGGTCTTGCGGGACAGGTCCTACGTCACCCTGATGCTGGCGGTCTGCCTCCTCGGGCTGGTCGTCGACTTCGCGCTCATCGGCACACCGGTGTTCATCCTGGACGTGGTCCGCGGTCCTGTGTGGCTGCCAGGTGCTCTGCTCGCCACCGGCACGGTGTTGTCGAGCGCGTTCGGCGTGACGGTTGTGAACATGCTCGCCGGTCGCCGGCGGACCCGCTCTCTGCAAGCCGGTGCGCTCGTCTACGCGGCGTTCGCCGTGGCTCTGATGGCGGCGCTCTGGGTGCCTGCCCGCTGGCTGGTCCCCTACGCCTTCGCCGCCTGGCTCTTGTTCGTCATCGGCAACAAGGTGTTCTACCCGATCGCGGGCGCCCTCTCCGAAGCCCTCCCGCCCCGCGACGCCCGAGCGGGGTACATGGCCACCTTCCAGTACTCGTTCACCACGGCCCAGGTGCTCGCACCCGCAGTCGTCGGGCTGTTCGCTCTCGCCGCGTGGGCTCCCTGGGCGGTGATCGCGGCTGCCTCGCTCGTTGGTCTGGTGGCGCTCGCGAGCCTGGAGAAGGCAATGCCTGTGGAGAGCAACCGCGCAACAGCCGTGCTGACAGTGAGCTGACGCGTCCTCAGCCCGCCGGCCTCGTGCCCAGGTCAAGCCCGTAGAGGGCGTTGTCGTCATCCAGGTCCGGCACCAGCACCTGCCAGCCGAGCCTTCGGTAGAGCCGGGGAGCCGGACGGTCGTCCCGGTACGTCGACAGCAGCGCCTTGCGATGGGGAATGCCGGAGAGCAGCTCGTCATGGAGCCTCGCTCCAACTCCTTGACCCTGGACGACCGGGTCGACGGCCAGCTCGACGAGCTCGAAGTGGCCACCGAGCCACTCGTCGACCACGTCCGGTGGTGCGAGTTCGGCGACCCGGTCGGTCCACCACTGGCCACGTTGCCCGGTGTATCCGTACGCGAAGCCGACGAGGGTGCCGTCCGCCGTGGCCTCCGCAAGCCGGAATCCGTCGCGCTCGACGTGACGCGGCAGCTGTTCCTCGACGAAGCGCCGCGCCTCCTCCTGCCCCTCGTCATATCCGGGGGCGCCGAAGGCAGCCAGGTACACCGCAGCCAGCGCGTCAGCACGACGACGGACCGCCGAAGCGTCCTCGACGAGGCCTGTCTCGATCGACACGCGAGCACAATAGCGGCGCGACGCGGTCGGTTCCCGGAGGTCGGCGGCGGCGTGGCTCGAACGAGCGGTGGGCGGGGACAGGTGATCCGTGGGGACGGCTCGCACCGTCCCCCACAGGGCACTCACGCTTCCTGGATCAGTCCGATCACGTTTCCGTCGGCATCCAGGACAGACGCGACCAGCCTCCCGCCGCCGACGTCGTGGGGAGCCTCGTGCTCCCCGGCACCCGCCTCGAGAAGACCGTCGAGAGTCTGCTTGATGTCGTCGACGTGCCAGTACGGAACTGGACCCGTCATGCCCTTGCCGTGGCCGTTGGGATCCAGACCGAAGTGCTGGCCCGCGGCGCTGAACCCGACGTAGTACGGCTCGTCCATGTCGGGCTCGACCCCGAGCAGAGCGCCGAACACCCGCTTCGCCCGGTCCAGGTCCTTGACGGGATAGATGATGGTCTTGATTCCTGACGTCATGACAGGTCCTCCTGGTGGTCGTGGCGTCACATCGACGCCGCTCGGTCCGTCACCTCTATGACGTCGCCGAACCAGAGGATGTGACCGTGAACCAGAACGACCTGCTGGCCGAGGAGTTCGAGGCGGAGCGCACGCGGCTACGAGCGGTGGCGTACCGGATGCTCGGCTCGGTCGCCGAGGCGGACGACGCCGTCCAGGAGTCCTGGCTTCGGCTCCACCGGACCGACGCCCGCGAGATCGAGAACCTCGGCGGATGGCTCACGACCGTTGTGGCACACGTGTGCCTGGACATGTTGCGGGCTCGTTCCTCACGGCGCGAGGACCCGGCGGCGCCCCACGACACCGTCGGCACCGTCGACCACACCGATGTCGGACACCCCGAGCACGAGGCTCAGCTCGCGGACTCGGTCGGCCGCGCCCTGCTGATCGTCCTCGACACTCTCGCGCCCGCTGAGCGGCTCGCCTTCGTGCTGCACGACATGTTCGGCGTGCCGTTCGACCAGATCGCGCCGATGCTCGGACGTACGCCGACCGCGACCCGGCAGCTGGCCAGCCGGGCCCGCCGTCGCGTGCAGGCGCCGCGATCGGCTCCCGACGCCGAACGGGCCACCCAACGGCAGGTCGTGGACGCGTTCCTTGCCGCGTCTCGCGCCGGCGACTTCGACTCCCTGGTCCGGCTGCTCGACCCCGAGGCCGCGATCCGTGCGGACCGGGCGGCCGTCGCCGCGGGTGCGGAGGGCGAGGTTCGTGGCGCGGCCGCCATTGCCCAGACGTTCTCCGGGCGTGCCCTCGCCGCGCGACCGGCGCTCCTCGACGGTGTGGCCGGCGCCGTGTGGGCGGTCGGCGGGCAGCCACGGGTGGTGTTCGGGTTCACCGTCGAGGACGGGAAGATCATCGAGATCGAGCTCCTCGCCGATCCCGAGGTGCTGCCTCGGCTCGACCTGGTCATGCTCGACAGGTGACCAGCCGGCCTTCGGACAAGTCGTGACGCCTCCCGACGTACTCCGGTCACACGACGAGCAGGGCGGTCACCACGACCGCGACGTTCGCGAAGATCTCGGCGATGCCGACCTGCTTGGCGGCGAGCCGACGGCCCGGGAGGACCGCGGCGCGCACTGTCAGCAGCGCGAACAGCCCGACCAGCCACCAGGACACCCATGCCATGGCCACCGTCGCCGCCACGTGGTAGCCCACCGACAACCAGTAGTGCGCACCTGCTGTCCCGCTCGCGGATCATCGTCTTGACGTAGAACAGCGTGCCGACGAAGTACGCCGCGAGCACCGCGGTCAGGGTCCAGGCGCGCGCCCAGTCCGAACCGTCCCCGGCGTCGAAGGCCACCGGTGTCATCAGGCAGGCGGCGATGATCGTGGCGAGGCCGCTGGCCAGAGACCGGTCGCGCCGGTGCGCGGCGAACCAGAGTCCGACAAGGAGGAGCGGGACGAACAGCGGCGCCCATACCACCAGGTCGGGCCGTAGCAGGAGCACCAGCAGCGCGAACGGAGCCGTCGCGATCGTGTAGGCCCGGACCGGCGGGAAGTACCGCGCACGGCGGCCGGACTTCAGCCAGAGCCCGGTGGCGAAGAACGCGAAGTAGCCGACGAACCAGAGCACGGCCAGGGGCAGGTGCACCCACTTCGGCGTCGAGGCGATGACGCCGACGAGCAAGGGGCTCGCGAGCATCCCCCAGGCCCCGTGCTGGTTCGGCACCCAGCCGGGTCCTCTGCGCCTGCGCTGCCGCGGAGCGCGCGAGGCCGTGTCCGGTGCAGTCACGAGGTCAGCGTAGCCACGGCGATCCGCGTCGAGGCGCGTCAGTAGGCTTCGCGCCATGGCGAGTGTGGTGGTCGTGGGAGGCGGGCTCGGTGGTTCGGCGACCGCCGCACGGCTCGCCAAGCTCGGGCACCGGGTCACGCTCGTCGAGCGGCTCGACCACGTCGGCGGAGCCCTCGGCTACGTCGAGTCCGGTGGCTACCGGTGGGACTCCGGACCCACGTCGACCGCGCTGCCCGCCGTGCTGCGTGACCTGTTCCGCAAGTCCGGGCGGCCGCTGGAGCGCGAGCTCGAGCTCGTGCCGCTCGACCCGATGCGTGAGCACAGGTTCGAGGACGGCTCCGTGCTCCCGCTGCCCTCGGGCAGCCGTGCCGCCCAGCACGACGCCATCGAGAGCGCCTTCGGCGGCGGCCAGGGCGACCGGTGGCTGGAGTACACCCACGGCTTCGCCGACACCTGGGACCTGCTGCGGCGTGACTACCTGGAGCGGCTCTGGACCCCCCGGCACGCCGGCAAGGAGACCCAGGCGGTGCTCTCGTCCCGCACCACCCTGCACAAGCAGGTCTCCAAGGCGTTCAAGGACGAGCGGCTTCGCGCGCTGGCCTGGCACGACGCGGTCATGGGCGGCCACGACCCCCGCAACGTGCCGGCGTGGGTGGGGATGCTGTCCTACGTCGAGCAGAACTTCGGAGTCTGGACCGTGCCCGGCGGGATGGGTGCCTTCGGGGCCGCACTGGGCAAACGCCTCGCCGAGCGCCGCGTCGACGTCCGCCTCGGTACGACGGTCGGCGACATCGCCCTGCGGGACGGCCGAGCCGTCGGCGTGGAGACCGACGCGGGGACACTCGAGGCCGAGATCGTCGTGTGCGCGATCGACCCACGGCGACTGCCGTCGCTCGAGGCGATGGTTCGCCGCACGATGCCCGCGATCCCCCCTGTCGTCTCCCACCTCGGTCTGCGAGGTGACGTGCCCGACCTCCCGCACGAGGTGGTGCTCCACGGCGACCCGTTGCTCGTCGTACGCACGAACGGCTCGGCGCCCGCCGGAGGTGCCGCGTGGACGCTGCTCGGACGCGGGCGCATCGCGGAGGACCTGGTCACCGCGCTCGCGCGTCGCGGCATCGACGTGCGCGGGTCGGTCGACGTGCGGGTCGACCGCTCCCCCAAGGACATCGTCGAGGCGTGGGGCGGGTCGCCGTACGGCGTGCTCTGGCAGGGCCGCGCCACCGTCGAGCGACGAGCCGGGACGAAGACCCCGTGGCCGAACGTGTTCTGCGCCGGCGCCCACGCGACGCCGGGAGCGGGTGTGCCGTTCGTCGGGCTCGGCGCCGCCCTCGTGGCGCAGGCCGTCGGGAAGGCCTGAGGCGCCCGCTCAGGCGACGGCGGTGCGGAGGTTCGCGAAGATCTCGCGGGTCGCCTTGGACCGGTTGAGCGTGTAGAAGTGCAACCCCGGCGCGCCGCCCTCGAGCAGGGTGTCGCACAGCTCGGTCGCGATCGTGATCCCCTCGCTGCGCACCGCCACCGCGTCGTCCCCGTATCGGGCCACCCGCTCGACGACCTCTGTCGGCAGGTCGGCGCCGGACAGCTCCGCCATCCGTCGGATCTGGGCGAGGTTCGTGATCGGCATGATGCCGGGGATGATCGGGATGTCGACGCCGAGCGCGGAGACGCGGTCGGCGAGCCGGAAGTAGTCGTCGGCCCGGAAGAACAGCTGCGTGATCGCGAACTCCGCTCCGGCATGTGCCTTCTCCGCGAGCACACGGGCGTCGGCGTCGAGCGACTCCGCCGACGGGTGGCCCTCAGGGAACGCCGCGACGCCGACGCAGAAGTCGCCGAGGGACTTCACCATCCGCACCAGCTCCACCGCGTAGCGGAAGCCCTCCGGGTGCGGGGCGTACGGCGCCGTGGGTCCCGCCGAGGGGTCGCCGCGGAGCGCGAGCACGTTCCGCACCCCGGCGGCGGCGTACGAGCCGATCACCGAGCGCAGCGTGTCCTCCGAGTGGTCCACACACGTCAGGTGCGCCAACGGCGTCATCGAGGTGTCGGCGGCGATCCGCTCGGTGACCCGCACCGTGCGGTCGCGCGTCGAGCCCCCCGCGCCGTAGGTCACCGAGACGAACGTCGGGTGCAGCGTCTCGAGCTCGCGCAGCGCCTTCCACAGCTGGCGCTCCCCCGCCTCGTCCTTGGGCGGGAAGAACTCGAACGAGAAGGACTTCTCACCTGCGTCGATGAGGTCCCGGACGGTCGCGGCACCGCCGGGCATGCGCGAGGGAAGTCCAAGAGCCATGCGGCCAAGGATAGGTGGGTGGCCCCGGGCGGCCCGACAGTTGTCCAAAGTAGGCTCGCGAGCGTGACTTCGCCGCACCCCTCCCCTCCTGCCGCCTGGGACCCAGCCGACTTCCGGGCAGCGGTCCAGACGACTCTCGACGAGTTCGTCGACGTCCAGGCCGGCCGGCTCGCGGACCTCGGCTCCGACGCCGACCGGCTGGTCGACGCGGCCCGCGACGCGGTCAGTGGCGGCAAGCGGTTCCGCGCCTCGTTCTGCTACTGGGGCTTCCGCGCGGTGAGGGACGAGGGGTACGACGAGCAGCAGCTCGTCCGGGCCGCCGCGGCCCTGGAGCTGCTTCACGCGAGTGCGCTGGTCCACGACGACTACATGGACGCCTCCGACGTACGACGCGGCCGCCCCGCCACCCACCGTGCCTTCGAGCAGCAGCACCGTGAGGCCGGCTGGGGCGGCGACCCGGCGCAGTACGGTGCCGCCGCGGCGATCCTTCTCGGCGACCTGCTGCTGTCCTGGGCCGACGAGCTGTTGCGCACCTGCGGCTTCGACCACGGGCGGGTGCTGGACGCGCTCGGGTACTTCGACACGACCCGCGGGGAGGTGATCGCGGGCCAGTTCCTCGACGTCTCGGTCCAGGCCCGACGTGCCTCGGACGTCGACGCCGCGATGACCGTGCTGCGCTACAAGTCCGCGAAGTACTCCGTCGAGCGCCCGCTGCACATCGGGGCCGCCCTCGCCGGTGGCTCCACGGCCGTCCTCGACGCGCTCAGCGACTTCGGGCTGCCGCTCGGCGAGGCCTTCCAGCTGCGCGACGACCTGCTCGGCGTCTTCGGCGACCCGGCCGTGACCGGCAAGCCCGCGGGGGACGACCTCGTCGAGGGCAAGCGCACCGTCCTCGTGGCACTCGCGCTCGAGCACGCCCCCGCCGACGAGGCCCGCCACCTCGACGAACGGCTCGGCACCCCGCTGGACGCGGTCGAGGTCGACGAGCTGAGGCGGATCATCGAGGAGTCAGGGGCACACACCCGAGTCGAGTCGATGATCGACGACCTCACGTCCCGCTGCCTCGGCGCGCTCGACGCTGCGCCGGTGACCGAGTCGGCCCGGGTGGTGCTGCGTCAGCTCGCGACGGCGGCTACCCAGCGGGTGGTCTGACGCCGCAGGACCGCCCCGCCTCCGCGGGTGAGCGGGGCCGGCGCCCGCCCGCACCCACGACCGGGCGGGTCAGTGCGGCCCGTCGGGCAGCTCCGGCACGTCGATCGACGGTCCCTCACCACGCAAGAGGACTGCGCACTTGTCGCAGCCCTCGTCGTGCGTCCGGCCCCCGAGGAGGCTCAACGACTTCTGGAACGCCTCCTCGTCCGCGCGGGCGAGCGGGCTCCATCCGTCCCAGAGGAAGACGATTCCCTGGTGCCCGCCGGCGTCGACACCGTGCAGCTTCTCGGCCAGCCCGTCGAAGCTCCCGCCGTCGTAGCCAGGAAGGTCGAGCGCAGCACCGAGTGCCTTGAGGAAGCCCTCCTTGTCCTCGACCATCCACCCGTCGAGGTAGACGAAGCGCCATCCCGCTTTCTCGACCGCATGAGCCACGTCGTCGACGTTGGCGGCGTTGTGCCACTGGTAGACGTCGGGCTTGGTGTGGCCGGCAAGGAGTGCTGCGAGACCGCTCATCTCTGGTTCCTCTCGAGGACTTGGCTCACCGGCGACCGAGGCTGCCCGCCGGTCTTGCACGCCCCGACTCTAACCATCCGGAGGGATCAGCGGCAGGGGTCCAAAGCCCCATGTCGGGCGCAGTTGACGAGCACTCAGAACGCCATGGCCTGCGCGCGGCGCTTCGCCTCGGCTCCGCGGTTCTCACGCAGCGCGTCGATCGGGCGGCCCGGCAGCGTCTCGTCCTCGGTGAACAGCCAGGTGAGCGACTCACGGTCCTCGTAGCCCCCGTCGTGAAGGACGGTCAGGACGCCTGGGACGCCCTTGACCACCTCGCCGTCCATGATCAGCGCGGCCGGAACCTTCTGGCCCGCGCCCGGGGAGGGGACGACGGCGGCGAGCTGGTGCTCGCGGATGAGCTGGCGGACCTTGCTCACGCTCACACCGAGCAGCTCCGCGGCCTGGCTCCAGTCGAGCCACTCCCCCACGAGGCTCTCGAGGTCGGTCGATTGCGAGGTAGGTGCGGTGTCCACCCCTCAACTCTGCCATTGCCGCGCAGCTGCCTCCAACCTGGTGCATCTCCATCCCACTTGAGGAAGGACCGCCCGAGTTGTCCCTTTCGCCACGTCTGTCCTGCCAGTGAGACAAAAAAGGCAACATGAGCCTCTTGACTCACATCTTTACCTCTGGTCACAGTGGTCGGGCAGCGAGGCGGCGTTTCTCGGGACGCGCGTCCAGGTGGCCACCAGGAGGACATGGCCACCACCGACGACGGAGGGACCCTTGGATGCACCCCCACTCCCCCATGTCCGTGAACCACGACCCCGCCGGCTCCCGGCGCCGCTTTCTCAGCAGGCCGCACGAGTGGCTCCGCCGGCTCACCGCGTCGACCACCGCCGGCGGCATGATGCTGGTCGGCCTGCCGTTCGCGATGGAGTACGTCGTCCGTCCCGGTGACACGCTCTCGGAGATCGCCGTCCGCCACGACACCACCGTCGAGCGGCTCGTCGCGCGTAACGGTCTGGACCGCTCCGGCGACCGGATCATCTCCGGGCAGTCCTTGCACATCCCGGCGGCCCATCGTCGGCCCACCAGCACGGCAGCGCGCGGCGTGAGCGACGACGGGGCCCGGCGGATCGTGAGGTACACCGTCCGCCGCGGGGACACCCCGAGCGGCCTGGCGGTGAGGTTCCACGCGTGGACCGCCGAGCTCATCGCCCGCAACGGCGCCGTGCTCCATGTCGGAGAACGGATCGAGATCCCGGTCGTCGTCGCAGCAGCGGCCCGGGCCCGACGTACCACCGGCTCCCGGGCCACGGCGGCTCCGCAGACCTCGGACCGGACGTCATACCGCGGAGGCCCGAGCCGCGACACCGTCCGCCGCGTGATCACCCGCACCGCGCTCAGGAACGGCGTCGACCCGGAGCTGGCACTCGCCGTCTCGTGGCAGGAGGCGGGCTGGCGGATGCACCACGTGTCGGGGGCCGGTGCGGTCGGCGCGATGCAGATCATGCCCTCCACGGGCCGCTGGATGTCCGACATCGTCGGGCGCAGGTTGCGGCTGCACGACCTGGAGGACAACGTCACCGCAGGCGTGCTGCTCCTCGGGATCCTCCAGGACCAGGCGCACCTGAGGCGCGCGGTGGCCGGCTACTACCAGGGCCTCGAAGGCGTCCGCAGGCACGGCATGCACCCCGACACGAAGCGCTACGTCGCCAACGTCCTCGCGCTCCGGGAGCGCTTCGAACGGGGCGACTACCCGGGGTGAACCCCGCCCGGAACTGTGGCCCCCGCCACGCCCGGACCATGCGGGTGGTCCCCAACCACTTGACCACTCCGTAAAATCCGAGTTCGAGCCGGCTTCTTCCCCGCCGGCCGACGCCGGAAGGACATGTGGTGGACAGCAACGGGCCGGACCCGATGATCGGGCGTGTGCTCGACGGTCGGTACCGCGTCGGCCCTCGCATCGCCCGAGGCGGCATGGCAACCGTGTACGAAGCCACCGACCAGCGTCTGGACCGGGTGTGCGCCCTCAAGATCATGCACACGGGCCTCGGCGACGACGACGACTTCGCCGCGCGCTTCGTCCGGGAGGCACGGTCCGCCGCCCGCCTCTCGCACCCGAACGTCGTGAGTGTCTTCGACCAGGGCGACGACCACGGCACCCTGTTCCTGGCCATGGAGTACATCCCCGGGCACACCCTGCGCGACCTGATCCGCAAGGAGGCCCCGATGGCCCCGCGGAAGGCGCTCACGCTCATGGAGCCGGTGCTCTCCGCCCTCGCGGCAGCCCACCAGGCGGGGATGATCCACCGCGACGTGAAGCCGGAGAACGTCCTCCTCGCCGACGACGGCCGGGTCAAGGTCGCCGACTTCGGGCTGGCCCGCGCGGTGAGCGCCGAGACGCAGCACACCGCGACCGGCGGGGTGCTGATCGGCACGGTCTCCTACCTCTCCCCCGAGCTGGTCGTCGACGGCAAGGCCGACGCGCGGTCGGACGTGTACGCCGCCGGCGTGATCATCTACGAGATGCTGACCGGCCGGAAGCCGCACGAGGGAGAGTCGCCGATCCAGGTGGCCTACAAGCACGTGCACGAGGACGTCCCGCCGCCGAGCAGGCTCGTCCCCGGCCTTCCGGCGTACGTCGACGCGCTCGTCGCCCGAGCCACGGCACGCGACCGAGAGCTCCGCCCCGCGGACGCACAGGTGCTCCTCCACCAGGTACGCCGGGTCCGGGGAGCCCTCGACCACGGGATCGTCGACGACCCGGAGCTGACCGAGGACCTCACTCCCTCGCACCACGTCGGCGCGACCGACAGCATCGACTACGTCACCGAGGACGCACCCACGATCGTGCCCACCGCCGCGGCGGCGTCCGTCGTCGCCCGGGAGGCCCGGAACCACGACGACCACGAGGGAACCACCGTGTTCCGCGGCGCGGCCGCAGGCGGCGTGCTCCCGACCTCACGGCCGGGCCGACCGAACCAGGCCGAGGAGTCGGGCGGTGACGGGTCGGGGCAGCGCAGGTCGCGCAAGGGTCCGCTCCTGCTCGCGCTGGTGCTCCTGCTCGCCACGATCGCGGGCCTCGCCGGGTGGTACTACGGCATGGGCCGCTACACGACCACGCCGGGCGTGATCAACCTCAGCGTCGAGCAGGCCCGCCAGAAGGTGCAGGCCGCGGGCCTGAGCTTCGAGGTCGGCCGCCAGGAGTACTCCGAGACCGTGACAGCCGGCTCGGTGGTGAGCACCGACCCGCGCCCTGGCACGAACATCCTCAAGGACGGCACCGTCACCGCGACGGTCTCGCGTGGCCCGGAGCGTTACGAGGTGCCGGCGCTGCGGGGCATGACCCTGGACGAGGCGAAGGCGGCCCTGCAGAAGTCCAACCTCGCCCTCGGCGGGGTCACGAACGTGTTCCACCCGACCGTCGCCAAGGGCGTGGTCATCAAGTCCGACCCGGCGAACGGCACCGAGGTCAAGCGCGACGCCGCCGTGGACCTCGTCGTCAGCAGGGGCCCCCGGCCGATCGCGGTCCCCGACTTCACCGGCAGGTCCGTGGAGCGGGCGAAGCAGGCGCTGACCGAACGCGGCTTCGAGGTGAAGGTCACCGAGGAGAACAGCGACACCGTGCGGGAGGGCAAGGTGATCTCCCAGACACCGAGCTCCGGCACGCTGTTCAAGGGCGAAACCGTCGAGCTGGTCGCCTCCAAGGGACCGGTCATGGTGGAGGTCCCGGAGGTCCAGGGTGTGGGGGTCGCGGAGGCGACCCGCCGGCTCCAGGAAGCAGGGTTCCAGGTCCGCACCGAGCAGAGCGACGTGTACGTCGGACTCGAGTTCGTCGTGAAGTCCGACCCGCCGCAGGGCTCGAAGGCACCCAAGGGCAGCACCGTCACCCTGTACCTCGTCTGACCCGGCTCCCGGCTTAGGCTTCTGGCATGCCCACCGCACCTACCTACGACAGCCCTGCCCTGAGGAACCCGGTCGGGACGCACCTCAAGGTCGGCAAGGGCCTCGTCGCGGGAGCGTTCGCGGAGGCGAGGCGCATCGGCGCGGAGACCCTGCAGGTCTTCGCCGGGAACCCTCGTGGCTGGGCCAACTCCGCCGGCAACCCCGCGGTCGACGCCGCCTTCCGGGAGGCCTGTGCCGAGGCCGGCATGCGCGCCTTCATCCACTCCCCGTACCTGGTGAACCTCGGCAGCCCCACCCCGGCGACCTACGAGAAGTCCGTGCTCTCCGTGGCTCACAACCTCAAACGGGCCGCCGAGATCGGGGCCGAGGGCGTCGTCGTGCACACCGGCTCGTGCGTCGCCGAAGGAGGCACGGAGGCCGCGATGCGTCAGGTCCGCGAGGGGCTGCTGCCGATCCTCGAGACGCTCGGCGGGTCGGACGGTGAGGGACTCCCCTGGCTGCTCCTCGAGCCGACCGCGGGTCAGGGGCAGTCTTGTGCGCCGGCGTCGAGGACCTCGCGGCCTACCTCGAGGCGCTCGACCACCACCCGAAGGCCGGGATCTGCCTCGACACCTGTCACGTGTTCGCGGCCGGCGCGCCCCTCGACGAACCGGGCGGGACGACCGCGACCGTGGACCGGATCGTCGAGATCGGCGGCCCCGGCCGGTTGCGGCTCGTGCACGCCAACGACTCCATGGACGTGCGCGGCGCGTTCAAGGACCGGCACCAGAAGATCGGCCAGGGGTACATCGGGACGGCCGCGTTCGAGGAGCTCTTCGCCCACCCCGCGACGGCCGGGGTCCCGTTCGTCCTCGAGACCCCCGGCTCCCGGGACCTCGACGACCCCGACATGGAGCTGCTGAAGAAGATCCGCGCGTCCGCCGTACCGCCCGGGGCATGAGCCTCGCCCGCCGTTCACGGCCGAGCCACTCGATCCTGGCAACCCTCGCCCTGCTGGCGATGACCGCCTGCTGGGGCTCGACGTTCTTCCTGATCAAGGACCTGCTCGACCGGGTGCCGGTGCTCGACTTCCTGGCGGTCCGGTTCGCGATCGCCTCCGTCGCGCTGTTCCTGATGGCCCCGCGCACCGTCGGACGGCTGTCGGCCGCCGCGCGCAAGAACGCCGTGGTGCTCGGCCTGCTGTACGGCGTCGCGCAGATCCTCCAGACCGCCGGGCTCGCGCACACACCGGCGAGCGTGTCCGGCTTCATCACCGGCATGTACGTCGTGTGCACGCCGTTGCTGGCCGCGCTCATCCTCAAAACCCGGATCACGCCGATGACCTGGGGCGCGGTGGCGCTCGCGACCGCGGGACTCGGCGTGCTCACCCTGAACGGCTTCAGCGTCGGCTACGGCGAGGCGATCACGCTGGTCGCCGCGATCCTCTACGCCTTGCACATCGTCGGCCTGGGCGCATGGGCCGGCGCCCGCGACGCCATGGGAATGACGATCGTGCAGCTCGTCGTGATCACCGTCGTCTGCTTCGTCGCCACTGTCCCGGACGGCATCGTGCTGCCGTCGACCACCCGCGACTGGCTCTCGGTCGTGTACATGGCGGTGTTCGCCGGCGCGCTCGCCCTGGCCGGGCAGACCTGGGCGCAGGCACACCTGCCACCCACCCGCGCGGCGATCATCATGAGCATGGAGCCGGTCTTCGCCGCCTTCTTCGCGGTGCTGCTCGGCGGCGAGTCGATGACCGCGCGGATGGCGCTCGGCGGGCTCATGGTGCTCACCGCGATGCTCGTGGTGGAGCTCCTCCCGCGGCGCAAGATCGAGGCGGAGGTCCCGCACATCGCCGTGTGAGGCTGCGGATGAGTGGCCCGACCACCTCTCCGCCGTACCAGCGGGAAGATCCTCGGCGCCTGGTGCCGGCGAACTTCCCGATAGGGCGACGCCGATGTGACAGCTCGTGCAACCGGGAAGAACTCCGGCGTCCTACGCCGGCGATCTTCCCCACAAGGGCCGGACAGCGCCGCGTCCACAGTCGAACGCGGGGCTCGTGCCGGGCGGGCGGCGACCATGGACGCTCAGCTCCGTGACCTATGAGAAGCTCAGCCGGCTGATGCGGGACCAGGCTGGCGTCGTCTCCCGGAGACAGGTGGTGGCGGCCGGCTACGACGACAACGACATCGAGCGCTGGATCAGGCGCCGGCAGTGGGCGCGGGTGCACCCCGGTGTGTACGTCGACCACACCGGCGAGCTGTCCTGGCTGCAAGAGGCGTGGGCCGCGGTGCTGTTCCACTGGCCGGCCGCCCTGAGCCACGACTCCGCACTGGTCCCCACAGGCTCCGACCGAATGGCCCAGTTGCAGCCCCGCGGACCCGGCGAGTTGATCCACGTGGCGATCGACCGCTCACGGCGAGGGGTCGAGCTGCGCGGCATCCGCCTGCACCGGGTGCCGCTACTCGACGAGAAGACGTTGTGGAACCTAGGTCCCCCGCGCATGCGGCCGGAAGAAGCGGTGCTGCTCGCAGCCGGCTCGAGGGACCGGCCGACCGATGCCCTGGCAGTCATCGCCGACGCATGCCAGTCGGGGCGCACGACACCCGCTCGGCTGATCGCAACGATGGGCAGCAGTCGCCGCATGCGGCACGGCGCCTGGCTCCGGGCGGTTCTCCAGGACGTCGCACAGGGAGTCCGGTCGGTCCTCGAGCACGGCTATCTGACCAGGGTCGAACGAGCCCACGGCCTGCCGCGAGCCCGGCGACAGGCGCCCGGCAGGGTCGAGGGCACGGGGTCCGTCTACCGGGACGTCGAGTACCCGGCGTACCGCACCATCGTCGAGCTCGATGGCCGCCTGGGCCACGAAGAGGCGCATGACCGGTGGGCGGACCTGGAGCGCGACGTCGACGCGCAGGTGAACGGTTCGACCACGCTCCGGCTGTCCTGGTCCCAGGTGTTCGCTTCACCGTGTCGAACGGCTCGCGCCGTGGCTCGGGTTCTGGCCGCTCGTGGGTGGGACGGTGGCGCACGGCCCTGCGGCCCAGAGTGCGCGCTAGCGGGAAGATCCTCGGCGCCTGGTGCCGGCGATCTTCCCCGCAGCGGGATCTGATGTGCCTCCGCCGCTCCGCGCAACGCGTTCTGCCCCGCCCGAGCTCGCTCCGGCCGCGCCCGCCCACACGTCCGACCCAAGCCGCCGACCCGGCCAGACAGGTTGCCCAAATGACGGAACGGCCGGACACATCGTGGACTGGCCGGGCTACTCTCGATCCCGTGAAGCGCCGCTGGACCTATTTCTTCGGCTACCTGCCCGGGGCACCCGAGCAGGCGGTCCGCTAGGTCCCGCCCGCACTCAGACACCAGACGCCCCTGGCTTTCCGCAGGGGCGTTTCGCATGTCTGGCCCCCGTATGAAGGCCGGGGCACCACTCGAAGAGAAGAGGAAACCCATGGTCGTCGTGATGGCACCGGATGCAACCGACGCGGACGTCGCCCACGTCGTCGAGCGGGTCGAGAGCGTGGGCGGCGAGGCCTTCGTCAGCAAGGGCGTGGTCCGCACGATCATCGGCCTCGTCGGCGACATCGACTCCTTCCACGGACTGAACCTCCGAAGCCTCCCCGGCGTCGCCGACGTGCACCGGATCTCCGACCCCTACAAGCTCGTCAGCCGACAACACCACCCCGAGCGCTCGACGGTCTGGGTCGGCCGTGACAAGCAGGTCCCGATCGGGCCCGACAGCTTCACGTTCATCGCCGGCCCGTGCGCGGTGGAGACGCCGCAGCAGACGCTGGCCGCCGCTGAGATGGCGCAGGCCGCGGGCGCCACGCTGCTGCGTGGAGGCGCCTTCAAGCCGCGCACCTCCCCCTACGCCTTCCAGGGTCTCGGCCTCGAGGGGCTGCGGATCCTCGCGAGCGTCCGGGAGCGCACCGGCATGCCGATCGTGACCGAGGTCGTGGACGCCCGCGACGTCGAGATGGTGGTCGAGCACGCCGACATGCTCCAGATCGGCACTCGCAACATGGCGAACTTCGGGCTGCTCCAGGCGGTCGGACAGTCAGGGAAGCCGGTGCTCCTCAAGCGCGGCATGACCGCGACCATCGAGGAGTGGCTGATGGCGGCGGAGTACATCGCCCAGCGCGGCAACCTCGACATCGTGCTGTGCGAGCGCGGCATCCGGACCTTCGAGCAGGCCACCCGCAACACCCTCGACATCTCCGCGGTGCCGGTCGTCCAGGCGACCAGCCACCTGCCGATCATCGTCGACCCGTCACACGCCGGCGGCCGTCGCGACCTGGTCGTCCCGCTGTCGCGCGCCGCGGTGGCCGTGGGAGCGGACGGCGTGATCGTCGACGTGCACCCGGATCCGGAGAACGCCCTGTGCGACGGTCCCCAGGCGGTGCTCGGCAACGATCTGAGGGCGCTGGCTCAGGCGATGCGCCAGCTGCCTCCGGCGGTCGGGCGGGTCGACGCGAGCCAGCTCGTCCGAGCCTGAGCAGCGGGACGGTTCAGCCGGCGAGGTTCTCCTACGCCGGCTGACCGTGCCCGTCGTACCGAAACCGCGTCAGCGGCTCTCGGCGAGCACCTTGGCCAGCACGTCCGCGGCCTCCTTGGCCTGGTCCGCGGAGACGTCGAGGTGTGTCACCAGCCGCACCGTCCGGGGACCGACCGCGCCGACCAGGACGCCCGCCTCACGGGCGGCGTTCACCACGACAGCCGCATCGGGTACGTCGACCACGACGATGTTCGTGTCGACGGCCGCCGGGTCGACGTCGCAGGCCTCGGCCAGCAGGCGCGCGTTGTCGTGGTCCTCGGCCAGCCGCTCGATGTGGTGGTCGAGGGCGTAGAGGCCGGCTGCCGCGAGGATCCCCACCTGCCGCATGCCGCCGCCCATCCGCTTCCGCCACACCCGGGCCTCGGCGATGGCGGCGGCCGACCCGACCATGAGGGAGCCGACCGGGGCGCCGAGCCCCTTGCTGAGGCAGACCGCGAGCACGTCCACCTGGGCGCCGTACTCCTCGAGAGGCACGCCGCTGGCGACGTGTGCGTTCCAGATCCGGGCCCCGTCGAGGTGCACCGAGACACCGGCGGACTGCGCGAAGACCCGCAGCGCCTGCATGTCGGAGAGGGGCAGGACGGTGCCGCCGCCGAAGTTGTGGGTGTTCTCGATCGAGATCGCCTTGGTGGAGACGAAGAACGGCCCGAGGTCGGGGGCGAACAGCGACCGGACCGCGTCGAGGTCGAGGCCTCCGCGGTCGCCGGTCCAGGTACGCATCGTCAGCCCGGTGAACGCACCGTGCGCACCCAGCTCGGCCCGCGCGATGTGCGCGGACGACTCGCAGAGGACCTCCTCGCCGACTCCCACGAGGGAGCGCACGGCCAGCACGTTCGCCATCGACCCCGTGGGAGTGAAGAGCGCCGCCTCCTTGCCGAACAACGCCGCGACGCGTTCCTCGAGCGCGCGGACGGTCGGGTCCTCGGCGTACACGTCGTCGCCGACCTCGGCGGAGGCCATCGCGGCCCGCATCTCCGGGGTCGGCCTGGTGACGGTGTCGCTGCGGAGGTCGATCAGCCCGGTCGCGGCGCCGCTCATGCTTCGGGAGCCGTGCGGTTGCGGAGCATCTCGGCCACGAGGAAGGCGAGCTCGAGGGACTGCACCCGGTTCAGCCGCGGGTCGCACACCGACTCGTAGCGGTGGGCGAGGTCGACCTCGGCGAGCGCCTCTCCCCCGCCGACGCACTCCGTGACGTCGTCGCCGGTCAGCTCGATGTGCATCCCGCCGGGCCAGGTGCCGAGCGACCGGTGCACGTCGAAGAAGCCCTGTGCCTCCTGGATGACGTCGTCGAAGGAGCGGGTCTTGTAGCCCGAGGACGCCTCCCAGGTGTTGCCGTGCATCGGGTCGCACACCCACGCGACCTGCACCCCGGCGGCGGTGACCTTCTCCACGAGGTTCGGCAGCGCGTCGCGGATCCGCTTCGCACCCATGCGGGTGATGAACGTCAGCCGGCCCGGCTCGTTGTCCGGGTTGAGCCGCTCGGCCAGGGCCAGGGCGTCGTCCGGGGAGGTGGTGGGTCCCAGCTTCACGCCGATCGGGTTCTTGATGCGCGAGAGCAGCTCGACGTGGGCGCCGTCGAGCTGACGGGTCCGCTCGCCGATCCACACGAAGTGGCCGGACACGTCGTACGGCTGCTGGGTGCGGGAGTCGATCCGGGTCAGGGCGTGCTCGTACTCGAGGATCAGCGCCTCGTGGCTGGAGTGGAAGTCGACCCGGTGGAACTCCTCGGGGTCGGCACCGATCGCCTTCATGAACGTGAGCGCGCGGTCGATCTCGTTGGCCATCTGCTCGTAGCGTCTGCCCACCGGAGAGGAGCGGACGAAGTCGGTGTTCCAGGTGTGCACCTGGCGCAGGTCGGCGTAGCCGCCGGTGACGAAGGCGCGCACGAGGTTCAGCGTCGAGGCGGAGGCGTGGTACACGTCCACCAGCCGCTGCGGGTCGGGGATCCGCGCCTCGGGAGTGAAGTCGAAGCCGTTGACGGCGTCGCCCCGGTAGGCCGGCAGGGTCACACCCTCACGGGTCTCGGTGTCGGAGGAGCGCGGCTTGGCGTACTGCCCCGCGAGCCGGCCGACCTTCACGACCGGGACCGACGCCGCGTAGGTCAGCACGACCGCCATCTGCAGCAGCACCCGGAGCTTGTTGCGCACGTTGTCCGCGGTGACGCCGGCGAAGGTCTCGGCGCAGTCGCCGCCCTGGAGCAGGAACGCCTCGCCCCTCGACACGGCGGCCAGCTTGGACTTCAGCTCGTCGCACTCACCGGCGAACACCAGCGGCGGGACGCTGCGGAGCTTGGTCACCGCTGCGTCGAGGGCTACCGGGTCCGGCCAGCTCGGCTGCTGGGCGGCGCCGAGCTCACGGAGGGTCTGCAGATCAGGGACATTCACCGTCCCAGCCTACGTGGGGGGCTGACGGACCTCCCGGGGCGAGGTCGCAGTCCGGACGACGGCAGAGCGCTGGTGCGGCGCCGTCCAGGACGGCGGTCCGTCACACGAACAGACCCATCAACGCGATCTCGGACAGCTGCATGAACACCAGGAAGACGATGAGCGGAAGGACGAGGGATCGCAGCGACCTCCCGAGCCGACGCATTCCTGGAGAAGCCATAACCCGGTCTAGCCCGCAGAAATCCGCTCCGGCAATGGCCTGCCCGATATGTCTAACCACGATGCGCGATTCCTCTTTCCGCCTTGGCGCACGTGCCTGCCGCGGAGGTTGTCTACCTCGCTGAGGCCCGTCCTCTTCCCCTCGCGGCCCGGTCCAGGGCCACGTCACGTCCCGGAGAACGACGCCGAGCCCGATGGGTGACGCCGCGATCTCGCCCTTGTCCCGTTATCGGGGGTCCCACGGGCCTGCCCAGGAAGGCCCCGAGCGTGATCGGAGAGCCCGCGCGCAGCGCAGGCCGACGCGCAGGACGTGACCTGGCGCCTCGCCGCTCGTTTTTCAAGTCACCTGTTGGCTCTCTCGGAAGGCTCGGCATGTCCCTCGGTCTCCCCCTCAGCTCGAGGCCCCGGCGCCTCGGCGTACTCGCTGCCGGTGTCAGCCTCGTCGCTGCCGCCGCCGTCGCCGCTCCCGCGGCCGCCACCACCAACGACCCCCTTCGCGACCAGCAGTGGGGCCTGGACCAGATCAAGGCCGAGGACGCCTGGGCCGCCTCCACCGGCTCCGGCGCGGTGGTCGCGGTCGTCGACAGCGGCGTCGACCTGACTCACCCCGACCTCCAGGGCCACCTCGTGCCCGGTGCGACCTTCATCGAGTGCAACCCGTCGTGTGGCAACGGCAACTGGAAGGGCCCGAACGGCGTCGGCGACGCGAACGACGAGCACGGCACCCATGTCAGCGGCATCATCGCCGCCGTGGCCAACAACGGCATCGGTGTCGCCGGCACGGCTCCCGACGCGAAGATCATGCCGATCAAGGCACTCGAGGGCGGCAGCGGTGCGTTCGAGGACATCGCCAACGGGATCCGGTACGCCGCGGACCACGGCGCCGACGTGGTGAACCTCAGTCTCGGCGCGATGCCGGGCGTCCAGGCGCTGACGATCACCGGCGTCGAGTCGACGGTCACCGACGCGATCGCCTACGCCAACTCGAAGGGCGTCCTCGTGGTCGCCGCGGCCGGCAACGAGAGCTTCCCGGTCTGCGACACCCCCTCCTTCGAGAACGGCGCGCTCTGCGTCACCGCCACGACCCGTGACGAGACGCCGGCGTACTACAGCAACGGTGCGATCAAGCCCGACATGTTCGCGGTCGCCGCCCCGGGCGGTGCCGGCCTGGTGTTCTGTGAGGACGACATCGTCTCGACGGTGCCGCTCGGCACCGGCTCGGACGTCTGCGGCCAGAGCGACTACGACTACTACGCGGGTACGTCGATGGCGACGCCGCACGTCTCGGGCGTGGCAGCGCTCCTCGCGGCGCAGGGACGCACGCTGGACAACATCAAGTCGGCGCTGATCGACACCGCCCGCACCCCCGGCGCGGGCACGGGCGTCTACACGACGAGCTACGGCTACGGCATCGTCGACGCGGCAGCCGCCACCGCCTACCAGGGCGCGGCCGTCACGCCGACCGTCAAGACCAAGGGCAAGGGCGGCGGCAAGAAGGGCTGACCCGTCACGACGAAGGGAGGGCGTGCCGCCGACGGCACGCCCTCCTCGTCGTGTCGAGGTGTCCGAGATGGACGCGGCCGCCGGGAGGGCCGAGTCAGTCGGCCAGGAAGGCCTCGACCTCACGCAGGAAGACCGGCCACGCCGGCTCGTCGGCGAGAAGCACGTGGTTGCAGCTCTCGAGGGTGACGAAGCGGCTGTCGGGGATGAGCGAGGCCATCAGCCGGCCCTGCTCGAAGGGCACGCGCTGGTCGTTCCGTGCGTGGAGGACGAGCGTAGGCACCTGGACGAGAGGCGCCTCCTCCATCACGTCGATGGAGCCGGCAACCTCGAGAACCTGGGCGGCGTTGTCGGCCGACGTCGTGTTGCGCACGAGCTCGTTGAACTGGTTCCACAGCTCACGCGAGCCCTCCGGCATGAACTGCGAGGTGAACACCTGTCTGAAGGCCGGGTTGTCGCGACCCCAGCCGAGCCTCGCCAGCTCCACCTGGAGCTGCTGCTCACGTCGCTCCTCCTCGTTCCTCGCTCGAGCAAGGCGGCCCCGCGGGTACGTGCCGTAGAGCACGAGCTTCGTCACGCGGTCCGGGTGCCGCACCGCATACGTGATAGCCACCGCACCGCCCTGGGAGATCCCGAGCAGAGGAAACCGGTCCAGGCCCGCGGCGTCGATGACGGCCTCGAAGTCGCGCACCCAGCTCTCGAACGTGGGCGGTTTGATGTCCCAGTCCGAGAGGCCGGACCCCCGCTCGTCGTACCGGACCAGCCGGTGCCGCCGCGACAGCTCCACCAGCCAGTGCCGCCACACCAGGCTGTGCCAGTCGAAGTCGACATGGGTCAGCCAGTTGGCCGCCTTCACCAGCGGCGGCCCGCTGCCGGAGCACGCATAGGCGAGCGTGACACCGTCGTCGGTCCTGCAGAACCGGATCTGCTGCTCCAGCCGTCCCTCGTCGGCCGGCGTCATGCTCCCCTGGTCACGCAGCCCGTCCATGAGCTCGTCGCGGAGGCTGGTCGCCTCGGGTCCAGGCCCGGTCCCGAGCTCCCGGCGCATCGCCCGGTCGAGGCTCTCGAACTGCCGGAGTGCCCCGCGACGGTCCCCCTCCCGTGCGAGCTGCCGCATCAGCCCGAGGTGTGCCTCCTCGTCGACCGGGTCGAGCTCGATCATCTCGCGCCACCGGTGGGCCTGCCGCATGAGCTGATGGCGCAACCGCCGCCAGGCGTTCGCGAGGCTCGCTGGCCCATTCGGCGTAGAGGTCGGCCGGCAACGGCTCGCCGGGGTAGCGATCCAGCACGGCGGCCGCCGCCTTGGCCGAGCCGTCGGCCAAGAGCCTGCTCTGCGGCCTTCTCGAAGTCGTCCACGTCCACCGAGACCGGCAGCCCGGGAAGCAAGGCGATCATCTCGCCGCGGAGGACCACCGCGTCAGCACGGCCGATGGCCTTGCGCCCGTAGTGCGCGGCCTTGTGCAGCCGTGGCGCCGCCTCGGCCACGTCGAGGTCCGGCCACAGCAGGTCCATGGCCTGCTCGCGGTGCAGCCGTCGACTGCGCCGCAGCGCCAGCAGCTTGACCAGGCTCGCGGCGTCCCGGCGCGCCCACATCGCGTCGGGGACGGGCTGGTCATCGACCTGGACGCGGAACGGTCCCATCAGGTTGATCGCAACGACCACGGCCGCTCCCTTCCAGTTCGAGTATGCGACCGCGGTCGCGTCGCCGGACGGGACTGTGAACTCCTCGTCGCGACCGGTCTGCTCCGCGCGGGCGGTCGTCCGGCACGACGATCAGGCCCGGGTGTCGGACGAGGTCAGGGTCTGCGGTGCAGCAGGAGCGGGAGTACGACGGACGCTCCCGACCGTCGAAGGAGCGCCGACGCGACCGTCACGGGCCACAGCGAGGAGGTCGCGTCGACCACGAGGAGCACGCACCGCCCGGTGACGGCGGCCGGATCGTCCATCGACAGGCGGTCCCGCCACATCGCTGCCTCCTCGGCCGAGCCCATCTCGCGCACCGCGTCGCCGGACGGCCCAGCGGCGACGGTGAGCGGTGCCCGCCCGAGCCGTCCGACCGCTGCGAGGTGGTCCGCGACGTCACGGGTCAGCTCCGGGAAGCCTGCCGCGGGCAGGTCGACCACGACCTCGGGGCGAGCCGGCCACTCGGTGCGCCACTGGGACAGCAGCCGGACGCAGGCCTCCTTGACCTCCTCAGGCGCAGGGGCGTCCCGCGCGAACATCGCCGCGACGGTCTCCCGCCACTCCGGAGCGTCGGCGTACACCAACGCACGACCGGGAGCGTGTGCCTCGTCGACCGGGATCCGCCCGCGCGAGCCGAACGCTCCCCCGGGCCACATCTTCCGGGGCTCCACGACATGCACCTGCCCGCGCAGCATCCTCGTCACCGCAGCCACCGTCTCCGCCGACGGCTCCCCGGCCAGGGCGTCGGGCAGCTCGCCGCGGCAGACCGAGCAGCGGCCGCACGGCTCCGCCGTCGGGTCGTCGAGGGACTCCTGGAGCAGCTGCATCAGGCAGCGCTCGCCACGCGTGTAGGCGCGCATGATCTCGGCCTCGCGCCGGCGCACCGCCACGATCCCGTCGTAGTGCTCGGCGTCGTAGGACCACGGCTGTCCCGGTGGCTGTCCAGCCGCCCTCCACCCGGTCCACCACGCCGTCGACCGCGAGCTGCTTGAGCATGAGCTCCACCCGACCGCGGCGCACCCCGGACTGCGCCTCGACCGCGGCGACGCTGACCGGCTCGCCCTCGGGGACCACGGCGAGCACCCGCTCCACCTGCTCGGGTCGCGGGATCGTCGCGGTCGCGAAGTAGTCCCACACGCCGGCGTCGGCCTCCGACGGCAGGAGCACCGCGTGGGCATGCTCGATGGCGCGGCCGGCGCGGCCGACCTGCTGGTAGTACGAGACCGGCGACGGCGGTGCTCCCACGTGGATCACGAAGCCGAGATCGGGCTTGTCGTAGCCCATGCCCAGCGCCGAGGTCGCCACCAACGCCTTGAGCCGGTTGTCCCGCAGGGCGTCCTCGAGCTCGTGCCGGCGGCCGGCCTCGAGCTGTCCGGTGTAGGCGGCGACCGGCACCGCGTCCCCGTGCACCTCGCGGATCGCGGCGGTCAGCCTCTCGGCGTCGGCGACGGTGAGCGTGTAGACGATGCCCGAACCGGTCAGGCGCGGCAGGTGGTCCACCACCCAGGCGTAGCGCTCCAAGGGGCTGAGCCGGTCCACCACCGACAGCTCCAGGCTGGCGCGGGCCAGCGCACCTCGCAGCACCAGCGTCGACTCCCCCAGCTGTGCCGCCACGTCGTCGGTGACCCGGGCGTTGGCGGTGGCGGTCGTGGCGAGCACGGGCGTGTCCGGGTTGAGCCTCTGGAGCACGTCGGACACCCGCCGGTAGTCCGGCCGGAAGTCGTGGCCCCAGTCCGACACGGCGTGGGCCTCGTCGATCACCAGCAGGCCCAGGCTCCCCGCGAGCCCGTCCAGCACGCGACGGCCGAAGCCGGGGTTGGCCAGCCGCTCCGGCGACACCAGCAGCACGTCCAGCTCGCCGGCGCGCAGGGCGGACTCGATCGCGGACCAGTCGTCGATGTTCGAAGAGTTCAGCGTCGCGGCACGGAGGCCCGCCCGCGCCGCGGCGGCGACCTGGTCACGCATCAGCGACAGCAGCGGCGAGACCACCAGCGTCGGCCCGTAGCCCTCGCTGCGCCGGATGGCGGTCGCGGCCCAGTAGACCGCCGACTTGCCCCATCCGGTCGCCTGGACGACGAGGACCCGGGCGGCTGCCTCACTCAGCGCCGCCACGGCCGTGGCCTGGTCGTCGCGGAGCCTCGCGTCGGGGCCGGCCATCGCGGCGATCACCCGGCCGGCGACGGCGGCCCGGTCCGCGGAGAGTCCTACGGTCGTCGTACCCACGTGTCCGTCTGGCGAGGTCATGACCGCGACCCTACGCACCGGCACCGACGTAGTCGGTCCGTGGCGCCGGATGGAGGCGAAGTCGTTGGCAGCACAGGCGTGCTACCAACGCTCACGACCACCTCTGTGGCGGACGAGGCGGTCCGTCGCGTCAGGCAGGGTCGATGATCGACAGCCGCTCGGCGAGGTAGAGGAAGGCAGCCGCGAAGTCGTTCTCGGCGGTCTCCTGGCGCACCCTGGACCAGTCCACCTGCTCGCGCAGGGCCCGCGCCACGGGAAGCATCCGGCCGAAGTCGCAGGCGTGCTCGTCCATGGCCGTGAGCTTCTGCACGAGCAGCTCGGTGCCCGACAGCACGGGCATCACCACCGACAGGACCTCGATCTCGTCGGCGTCCTCCACCACCGCGCGAGTCGCGGGAGTCCCCGCGTCGCGGAAGATGATGTCGACCATCGCGTCGTCGGAGAAGACCTTGAACAGCCAGTCCTCAGGCGGCTGCACGACCTGGAAGCCCTCCTGGGCGAGGTACTCGGCGGCCTTGGCGGAGTCCTCGTCGGCCACCATGAAGTCCACGTCGTGCTCGGGCTCCGGGCCACCCCGCGCCCACACGGCGTACCCCCCGATCAGGGCGAACGGGATGCCGCTCTCCTTGAGCGCGACCGCGACCCGCTTGAGCGCCTCGCGAAGGTTCTCCTGCTCCTCCAAAGCCATGGCTCAGCACTACCCATCCGGACGAAGGACTAACGAACCGCCACATGGGGAACGAGTTCCGCATGCGTGTCGCAACCTTCAACATCCTGAACGGGCGCTCCCCCGCCGACGACAGAGTCGACATCGAGCGCTTCGCCGCCGCGGTCAAGTCGCTCGACGCCGACGTGCTCGCGCTCCAGGAGGTCGACCGCAACCAGCCGCGCTCAGCCAACGCCGACCTCACCGCGGTCGCCGCCGAGGCCATGGGAGCGGTCGAGCACCGGTTCGTCGCCGCTCTCGCGGGCAGCCCGGGAGCGACCTGGATGGCGGCGACCGGCGACGAGCAGCCGGACGCGGCCGCGTACGGGATCGCGTTGCTGAGCAGGTACCCCGTCGCGTCCTGGGAGGTGATCCGGCTCGCCAGCACGCCGACGCGGGTGCCCATGTGGTTCCGCGGCAGCCGCCGACCCGTGCTGGTGCGCGACGAACCACGGGTGGCCGTCGCCGCTCAGGTCGAGACCCCGAACGGTGAGCTCACCGTCGTCAACACGCACCTGTCGTTCGTCGACTGGTGGGGGCGGCACCAGCTCCGAACGGTGATGAAGTCCATCGAGGGCGCCGACCCGCTCGTCCTGCTCGGCGACCTCAACATGTCGCTGCCCCGGGCGCGGGCGATCACGGCCCTCACCCCGCTTGCCGAGGGGGCCACGTTCCCGGCACACGCACCGCGCGAGCAGATCGACCACGTGATGGCCCGCGGTGACGTCGGGCGGGTGGTGGCGACCGCGGCGCACGACCTGCCGCTCTCGGACCACCGGGCGCTGTCGGTCGACCTCGCCTGAGGTCAACAGGTCGACCTCACCGCGTCGACCTCACTGCTGTCAACCTCACTGGGTCGTCTTCGCCAGGACCGCTCCGTCGGCGCCGAGGAAGGTGACGGCTGAGATCGGATCGGTGACCGACACCCACCACAAGGTCGCGCCGTCGACCGCTCCCGCAGCGGTTGCGTGCGCCTCGACGGTGTGGACACCATCAGCGAGCGTCACCACCACTCGCGAGGTCTTCGGCGGTGCGCCGCCCAGGACGAGCTCCCGCGGCCGCCCCTCGTCGAGCACGAGGAACGTGCTGATCGCCGGCGGCGACTGCGCGAGGTCGAGTCCGGACCGGAAGATGTACCTCTCGCCCGCATGCTCGATGAGGAGCGTGCCCTTGCAGTTGGGGGCGCCGGGCCAGCGCGTGCAGGCGAACGTCAGGTTGCCGACGTCGTCGTACACCTGGTCCGCCGTACCGACGTTCGCGAGCCAGCCGGGCACCTTTCCACCGGAGGGCAGGTAGCCCGGCTGCGCCAGGCCACGGACACCCAGGTCGATGACCGGGGCCACCACCAGGTCGGGACTGAGGGCGCCGGTCCAGAGGATGCCGCGGTTGGCGGACGCGGGTATGACGACGATCCCCCCGGTCTCGAACGCGCCGGGCGCCTTCTCCAGCACCCGCTGAGCGGCTGTCGTCAGCGTCGGGTGTCGGTCCCGACCCCCGTGCCCCACAACGCCGAGCGCCGCCGCGAGGGCGGGGCCGGCGATCACGGTGAGCGTGGCGACGACGGCGGCAACAACCACCAGCCGCTGGTGGCGGCTCTGCTCCGCCGGCCCCCGAGCGTCGTGAACGGTGACGCTCATGCGCACCTCCCGCGTGTGACGTCTTCACGATCACACGCGGGCGGCGCTGTGGGAAGGTCAGCCGAAGAAGACCTCGGCCTCGGCGAGGAGGTCGGGTGTGACGAGCTTGAGCTCGCCGGTCCCCTCGATCAGCTTGAGCCGGACGATGTCGGTGCCGCGGAGCGCGACCATGGTCCCGAAGTCACCGTCGTGAACCGCCTCGATGGCGTGCAGCCCGAACCGCGTCGCGAGCCAGCGGTCGAACGCGGTCGGTGTGCCACCACGCTGGACATGCCCGAGCACCACGGCGCGAGCTTCGTGGCCGGTGCGGTCCTCGATCTCGTTGGCCAGCCGTTCGCCGATGCCGCCGAGGCGGACGTGCCCGAACGCGTCCTTCTCCTCGGTCTGCAGGGTCATCCCGCCGCCCTCGGCGGGGATCGCACCCTCGGAGACCACGATGATCGGGGCGAAGCCCTTGGCGAACCGCGACTCGACGTACTTCGCCACCTGGGCGATCTCGAAGGGCTGCTCCGGGATGAGTACGACGGCCGCGCCACCGGCGATGCCGGAGTGCAGGGCGATCCAGCCGGCGTGGCGCCCCATGACCTCGACCACGAGCACCCTCTGGTGGGACTCGGCGGTCGTGTGGAGCCGGTCGATCGCCTCGACCGCGATGTTCACCGCCGTGTCGAAGCCGAAGGTGAAGTCGGTGCCCGAGAGGTCGTTGTCGATCGTCTTCGGCACGCCGACGACGTTCACGCCGAGGTCGGCGAGCTTGGTCGCGACACCGAGGGTGTCCTCGCCGCCGATCGCGATGAGCGCGTCGACACCGTGCTCGGCGAGGTTCTCCTTGATCTTCTCGACGCCACCCTCGATCTTGAACGGGTTCGTGCGCGAGGACTTCAGGATCGTGCCGCCGCGGGGCAGGATGCCGCGCACGTCGGCGATGGTGAGGGGCACCGTGTCGCCCTCGAGCGGCCCCCTCCAGCCGCCGCGGAAGCCCAGGAACTCGTAGCCGTACTCCTGCACCCCACGGCGCACGACGGCCCGGATCACAGCGTTGAGGCCGGGACAGTCCCCGCCACCGGTCAGCACACCCACGCGCATGGAATCGCTCCTTAGAGGTTGGTGATTCTGAGACTAGCGACCCGGATTGGATCGTTCCATCCCCCGTGCCTGGTACTGGCTGGTTAGGGTCGGCGCCATGACCTTCTCGATCGTTGCCCGTTCCGCCGACGGGGAGTCCTGGGGCGTCGCGGTCGCCTCGAAGTTCCTCGCCGTCGGCGCCGTCGTACCCGCAGCCGTGGCAGGGGTCGGCGCCATCGCCACCCAGGCGGACGGGAACGTCGCCTACAAGGGTCTGGCTCTCTCGCACATGGACGAGGGCGCCACCGCATCGGTCGCCCTCCAGCGCCTGATCGAGGAGGACCCGGGACGAGAGGACCGCCAGGTCGGCATCGTCGACGTCGACGGGGGCTCCGCCACCTACACCGGTCACAACTGCGACGAGTGGGCCGGCGGCATCAGCGAGACGGACGTCGCGATCCAGGGCAACATCCTCACCGGCCCCGAGGTGGTCGAGGCGATGAAGGCGTCCTGGGATGCGACCAGCGACGAGCCGGACCTTGCCCGGCGGCTGCTCGCCGCCCTCACAGCGGGCGACCAGGCCGGTGGCGACAGCCGCGGGCGGCAGGCGGCAGCACTCCTCGTGGTCCGCGACGGAGCGGGGTACGGCGGCCGGGACGATGTCGCGGTCGACCTCCGTGTCGACGACCACCCCGACCCGGTGACCGAGCTGGCCCGGCTGCTCGACCTCAACGACCTCTACCTCACCGCGTCGACCGACGAGGAGAAGGTCCCGGTCGACGACACGTTGCAGAAGGAGCTCGACGACCGGGCCCGCCGTCTGGGGCAGCCCGACTTCCACACCTGGGTGGGCCGCGAGAACTACGAGATGCGGGTCAGCCGCACGGACGACCCGGAGCCGTGGGTCGACCAGCGCGTGCTGGACATCCTGCGTGAGCAGAGCGACGCCGCCGGCTCCCTCTGACGGTCACCAGACGGGCGGGTGCCGGTCCGCCCATGGCCGGGCCCGCTCGAGCTGTCCGGCCAGCCGGAACAGCGTCGCCTCGTCGCCGTACCTGCCCAGGAAGTGCACACCGACCGGAAGCCCTTCGGCTGACCAGTGCAACGGGACCGACATCGCCGGATGGCCCGTGATGTTCGCGGTGATCAGCGGGAAGCCGAGGAGCTCGGCGGCCACGTCGTTGCCTGCCCAGGGCTGCCCCTCGGTCCCGACCATCGCTCCCAGCGCTGGCGGTGGCTGCGCCAGGGTGGGCCACAGCCACACGTCGAAGGCCTCGAACGCCGTGGCCACGCGGCGGGTGAACGCCTGCAGGTCGGTCAGCGCGAGCATGTAGGCACCGGCGGACACGTTGCGTCCGTGCTCGTGCAGCGCACGCGTGAACGGCTCGAGCTCTCCTGGTCGGGGTTCTCGCCCCAGGTGCCTGGCCCAGTACGCCACGATCCAGCCGATCGCGCCGGCGAACATCCTCCCGATGGCCTCCCCCACCTCCGGCGTCAGCTCGGTCAGGTCACGCTCGAAGACCTCGTGCCCCAGCTCGGCGCAGAGCTTGGCGGCCTCCTCCACCGCGGTCCTGCACTCCGGATGCAACGCCCGGCCCTCCGCCGGGGTGGTCGAGAACGCGATCCTCAGCCTCCCGGGCGGACGCCCGACCTCGTCGAGAAACGGCCCGCTCACCGGAGGAGCCGGGTAGGGGTCACCCGAGCGCAGGTCCGCTGGTCGCGTCCAGCAACGCCGCGCTGTCGCGGACGGACCGGGTCACCGCGTGCTCGACGGCGAAGCCGCCGATCGCGTCCCCGTACAACGGGACCCAGCGGGTTGCGGGCCCGGCTCGGCTTGAGGCCGAAGAGGCCGCAGCACGATGCCGGGATCCGGATCGACCCGCCGAGGTCGTTGGCGTGCGCCATCGGCACCATCCCGCCGGCCACGGCAGCAGCCGACCCGCCACTCGAGCCGCCGGTCGTGTGGTCGAGGTTCCAGGGGTTGCGGGTCGCCCCGAACAGCGCGTTCTCCACGGTCGGGGTCATCCCGAACTCGCTGGTGTTGGTCTTGCCGAGGATGACCAGCCCCGCCCGCCGCAGCCGGAGGACGAGCTCGCTGTCCACGGTCGAGACGTTGTCCTTCAGGAAGCGGGAGCCCTCGCAGAAGCGGATCCCGGCGGCCTCGGCGACGAGGTCCTTGAGCAGGTACGGCACGCCCGTGAACGGTCCTGACGGCAGCCCGGCCGAGACCGCGCTCATCGCCTGGTCGTACGCCGGCGTGATCACCGCGTTGAGCGCCGGGTTCAGCCGTTCGATGCGTTCGATCGCGCCCTCCACGAGCTCCGCCGCGGTTACCTGACCCTCGCGGACCAGCGCCGCCTGCGCCGTGGCGTCCAAGGAGGCGATCCGGTCGAGGTCGGACTCGGTGAGCATGAGGCATCCCTTCGGCAGGCCGGCAATGCAAGGATGCACCTGACCGACTGTCCGCGGCATGGGAGATACCGGTTCATGAGTGTGCTGGCCATTGATGCAGGTACGACGGGCGTCACCGTCGTCGTGGTGACACCCGAGGGGACGATCGCCGCCAGGGCGTACCAGGAGTTCGCCCAGCACTTCCCCCGTCCCGGGTGGGTCGAGCACGCCCCCGAGGAGATCTGGCAGGCGACGCTCGAGGCCACCCGGACGGCCGTGAAGGAGTACGAGTCGACCGGCGGACCCGAGCTCCAGGCGATCGGGATCACCAACCAGCGCGAGACGGTGCTGCTCTGGGACAAGGAGACCCTCGGCTCTCCCCGCCGCGCGATCGTCTGGCAGGACCGTCGTACCGCGGAGATCTGCAAGCAGATGCGCGCCGACGGCCACGAGGAGCGGATCAGCGAGCTGACCGGGCTGCGCCTCGACCCGTACTTCTCCGGCACCAAGCTGCGCTGGATCGCCGAGCACGAGCCCAACACCTGGGCGCTGGTCGAGGACGGTCGTTACGCGGTCGGCACCGTGGACTCCTACCTGATCACCCGGATGACCCGCGGCACCTGGCACGTCACCGACGTCTCGAACGCCTCGCGCACGCTGCTGTTCGACCTCGAGCGCGGCGACTGGTCCGACGAGCTGTGCGAGCTGTTCGGGGTGCCCCGCTCCGCGCTGCCCGACGTCGTGCCCTCATGGGGCCCGATCGCGACGTCCGACCCGAGGTCGTTCGCGGGGCTCGAGCTGCCGATCGCCGGGATCGCCGGTGACCAGCAGTCGGCGCTCTTCGGGCAGACCTGCTTCGACGTGGGCGACAGCAAGTGCACGTACGGCACGGGGTCGTTCATCCTCACCAACACCGGCTCCACGGTCGTGCGCTCGGAGGCGGGGCTGCTCTCCACGGCCGCCTGGCGTTCCCCGGAGGGTGAGACCACCTATGCCTTGGAGGGCGCGATCTTCGTGACCGGCGCGGCGGTCCAGTGGCTGCGCGACGGGCTGCAGCTCATCGGTGACGCCGCCGAGACCGAGGCGATCGCCGGCACGGTCGAGGACTCAGCGGGTGTGGTGTTCGTGCCCGCCCTCACCGGCCTGGGCGCGCCGGACTGGGACCCGCACGCCCGCGGCCTGATCATCGGCATCACCCGGGGCACCACCCGCGCGCACATCGTCCGGGCCACCCTGGAGGCGATCGCCTTCGAGGTCCGCGACGTGATCGAGACGCTGCCGGAACGCACCTCGATGTCGACGCTGATGGTCGACGGCGGCGCCTGCGCCAACAACCTCCTGTGCCAGATCCAGGCGGACCAGCTCGGCGTCCCCGTGGAGCGGCCGAAGATCGTCGAGACGACTGCGCTGGGCGCGGCGTTCCTCGCCGGACTCGGCACCGGGGTGTGGAGCTCCACCGACGAGCTCCGTCACACGTGGCACCTCGACCGGCGTTTCGACCCACAAGGCGACCGGTCCGACGTCGACACCGCACACGCCCGGTGGCGCGACGCCGTGGAGCGGTCCAAGGCGTGGGCCTGACGCAGAACCCGGTCAGCGCAGGGCTTCGAGAGCCTTGCGCGCACGTTCGACCGCTCTGCGTGCCTCCTCGACGGACTCCTCACGGTCGTCGCGGCTCTCCTCTGCGGCGGTGAGCTCGTCCTCGTTGGTCTCGACCCGCTGCTCGACGTCGGCGATGCGGCGGCGCAGCTCCTCGAGCTCGGCCTGGAGCTGGAGCCCCTTGGCCTCCCGCTTCTCGACCTTGCTCTCGGCCTTGGCGAGCCTCCGCTCCGCGCCGGCGAGCTCTCCCTCGGCGTCGGCGAGCGCGGCCTCGGCCTCCTCGATCGCGCGTGAGTTGTCGGCGACGACGGTCAGCTCCGGCTTCTGCGCCTCGGCCTGCTTCGGCGCCCGCGTGCGTGGTGTCGGTGGCCGTCGTACGGCGGTCTCCCCCATCGTCTCGGGCAGCGCCACCGACCCGACCACGTCGGCGGCCTCGGTGCCGGACACGGCGAGCGGCTTGACGAGCAGCCCTGTGCGCACGGCCTTCGCGGCGTCCTCGTCGATCATCGCCGCGTGGAGGGTGTCCTCGACCTGGGTGGCAACGGCGTCGCCGACGGTCTGACCGAGCTCTGCGGCGAGCGACCTGGCCTGGCGGGTCACCGCGGCGGTGAGCTGGCGGCGCTGCCGGCCGAGCTCTCGCAGCTCGTTGCCGGCCATGGAGGCCTGGGCCTCCCGGAGCGCGGCGCCGAGCCGGAGGACCTGTTCGACCTGGTCGGACTCGTGCCGCACGAGCATGTTCACCACCCAGGCGGCGGTGGTCGGCTTGGCCAGCTTCTTGATGTCCGCGACCAGCGCCTTGTCGCCACCCTCGTCTTGGCCTCGGCGGCCAGCTCGTTGCGACGCGCGACGAACTCGTCCGGGCGCACGGAGTAGAGCTCGTCAGCCGCCGCCATGAGGTCCACGCGACCGAGCATACGGACGCCTGACCGGTCGAGTGGGTCAGCGGACGACGGTGGCGCGCAGCATGTACTTGCCGCCGTCGTCGCGGGAGGACCCGCCGCACGTGAACGGGCTGCCGCCGCCGCAGTTGGTGAAGCGGGTGCTGGCGTTGACCATCGAGACGATGACGCGGGAGATGCTGCCGGTGCGGAACGGGACAGCGATCCGTCCCCCGCCGTCCCGGTTCAGCCGGACCCGCTGCAGGCGGAAGCCGCCGTCGCGTCGCTGCACGATGACCCGCGCCTCCGACCCCTTGAACGTGGGCGGCAGGTCGAGCTCGACACGCAGCCGCCACCTGCCCCTCAGCGTCGAGCCCGGACGGATCACGGCGTGGATGGTGCTGAGGTGGGCGAGCCTGGCGCCCTTCCAGCCCGTGCTGCGCCGGGTCCTGGTGAGCTTGAAAGCCCCTCCGGCGGGTCCGACGTACCTGGCGTAGTTGCGGCCCTCGGCGTACCACCGTGGAGCGACCCGTGTCGCGGCGCCGAAGTCGGCGAACATCGCACCGAACGAGGTGCCGCGCCTCGCCAGGACCGTGCGGACCGCCGGCATCGACCGAGGGCCGTGGAAGGCGAGCCGCGTCCAGACGTCGCGCACGACGGAAGGGTCTTCGCTGACACCCGTGCCGAAGCGCTCGCTGAGGAACCGCCACCAGATCCAGGACCCGTAGCGCCAGTTCACGTCGTTCGGTCGGTTGACGTCGTCGACGCCCGCGTAGTCCAGGGGTGCCCCCGGGAACTTCAGCGGGCTGAGCGCGAGGTACTGGAGGTTGTCGTTGATGTCGTCGTAGATCTCGTCCTCGACCCAGGCCGCCGTGCCCTCCATCAGCCAGACGTCGGCGTAGACGTTGTAGGCGTACTGCACGGCGTGGAAGAACTCGTGAGCCGCGGTCACCTTCAGGTTGCTCAGCGGACCCTTGCCGGGGAACTCGGCGTAGTCGTCGTCGATCACGCAGTAGGCCGGGGCGGTGCTACCACTGAGGGGCGGCTCGGCCGCGCAGTAGCCGTAGAGCCCGTACCTCCCGAGGTCGGCGAGGTAGACGTCTGTCCGGTCGTCCGGGCCGGGGTTCGCGGTCGCGAGGTCGGGGACGGGGCGCCGGTAGCCGAGCCCGACGACGGTGCGCTGCCACACCTCGTCGAGGACCTGTTGGTTGGTCTCGACCCAGTCGGGCAGGCCGTTGTTGTTGTCGTCCTTCAGGGGCGGCGCGTTGACGTCTGCTCCCGTTGGTCACCCAGTGCACGCAGACGTGCTGGGCGATCCCGGCTGAGCAGGTGTTCGTGGTCGGCGCGCCGTTGTACTTGATCCCAGGCCAGCCCTCCTCGGCCCCGTCGGTGGGGCGGGCAAGGATCCGTCGCGCCACCTGACGCTGGCTCGGGTCGAGGTCGGGGAGGCTCACCGCGAGGTCGCGCAGCACGGCAGTGGCCTCAGCGGAGTCCGTGGTGTCCGGCGTACGACGAGGCTGGCCGTCCGCGAGGGACGAACGCCGGCGGAGGAACAGCCCCTTGGCGGCATCGAGCGCGGCGTCGGCGCGGGCGCTCCGGTGTTCGTCGCCGTGCCCTTGGTTGCTGCCCGGTGCCGCGGACGCTGCGACCGGTGAGGTCGTCAAGAGCAGCGCCAGCAGGCCGGCCCAGATCCCGGCGTGGATGCGCGAAGTGCCCCCCCGGGACTTGTTCATAAAAGTAAAGGTTAGGGGCGAAGCGGCTTTTGCGGGTGAGAATGCCCAGACCGGACTTGACGGACGTCTACTCCCCGTCGAGGCCCTGCTCGATCGCGTAGCGGACGAGCTGCACCCGGTTGTGCATCTGCAGCTTGCGGAGCGTGTTCTGCACGTGGTTCTGCACGGTCCGGTGCGAGAGCACCAGCCGCTCGGCGATCTGCTTGTAGGAGAGCCCCTTCGCCACCAGCCGCAGCACCTCGGTCTCGCGGTCGGTCAGCCGCGGCGTCTCCGGGTCGGCGGAGGTCGGGCTGTCGGAGAGGCGGCGGTACTCCCCCAGCACCAGGCCGGCCAGACCCGGCGTGAACACGGTGTCGCCGCGCGCCACCCGCCGCACCGCGTCGAGGAGCTCGTCGCGGGAGGCCGACTTCACCAGGTAGCCGGTCGCCCCGGCCTTCACCGCGTCGAGCACGTCGTCCTGCTCGCCCGAGGCGGAGAGGATCAGCACGCGCAGCGTGGGGTCGGCCTTGATCAGCGCCGCGGTCACCTCCACGCCGTTCGGAGCCGGGATCTGGAGGTCGAGCACGAGGACGTCGGGCCGCGCAGCCGGGGCACGGTTGAGGGCGTCGGTCCCGTTCGCCGGCGGTGGCGACGACCTCGAAGCCCGCCTGGTCCAGGTCGCGGGCGACGGCGTCGCGCCACATCGGGTGGTCGTCGACGACCATCACCCGGATCGCGCTGCCCTCCACGCTGCCTCCTGCGGTTGTCGTGCCCGCAGGCTACCGAGGCGCGTCGGGCCGGACGTAGCGTCCACGCCGGTGGACCAGCGGCTCGTTCTCCTCCCCGACCTCGACGTGCTCCACGACCGTGTCGAGCAGCAGCGACCAGCCGACCTCGCGCTGCTCTCCGGTCAGCCGGACCCCGGCCCAGGCGCTGGCGCCTTCCAGGCGCGGTCCCCACTCGGTGTCGACCCAGGTGCCCAACGTGAAGACCCCGCCCGGTGCCGGTGCCAGTCCGGCGAACGCCTCGGCCAGGTCGCGGTGCCGCCACTCGAGCAGCTGTACGACGGCCGTGCCGGTCTCCTGCACCGCGTCCGCGAAGTCCGAGTCGGGGTCGACGAGCGCGAGGACATGGGCCGGGTCCCCGTTGGCGATCATCAACGACGAGACGGTCAGCCCCGCGCGGTCACGCCCCTGCCCCGTGGTCCACAACGTGACGGTCCCGCCCAGCCGTCCGCGCAGGCGTCGTACCTGATCACGCTCGGACTCCGGCGGGGTGAACGGGTGTCCCGAGTGGATGGTCATCCGGCTCCCTCTGCGCGCCGCTTGATGCCCGCCGCCTCCATGCCGATGTATCTGCGGGTCAGCCCCCGCGAGACCCGGCCGATGAGACCGCCGATCAGCCCCGCCTGGTCGATGTGGAGCCGCAGCCGCGACCCGCCGTCCGCGGGGGCCACCTCGTGCGTGCCTGTCGTGCGAACCCCGGGCCCGGTGGCCTCCCAGACGAACCGCTCGTTGTCGACGTACTCCGTGACGGTCCAGACGACCGGAGGGAACTTGGGCTGGCGGATCCGCACCCGCGTGCCGACCCGGAGCGGACCCGGGTCGAGCTTCTCGACCGAGGTCATCGACTCCGTGAGCTCGGGCATGGACTCGACGTCCGTCAGCACCGCCCACACCGCCTCGGGCGAAGCGGCGATCGTCACCGTGGTCTCCTCTTCCATGCTCCGAAAGTTACCCGCTGTCGGCTCCGGAAGCGTGGGTCAGCGCGGGAAGGTGAGCTCCCACTCGGTGCCCTGCCCCGGGGCGGTCATGAGGGCCGCCGTACCGCCCAGGTCGGCAACCCGGCCACGGATCGACTCGCTGACCCCCAGGCGGCCCTCTGCCGCGGCGGCGTCCAACCTGCCCGCGGGGATGCCGTCGCCGTCGTCTCGCACGGTCACGACGACCTCCTCGCCGAGGTCCTCCAGCAGCACCCAGGCGCGGCCGTCTGCCCCGACGTGGTGGTCGACGTTGGCGAGACACGCACGCACGGCCGCGACGATCTCGTCGGCCATCGCAGCCGGCATCTCGACCGGCGAGCCAGGCACGGAGACCGTCACGCGAGCACTGCCGAGAGCGCTGAGCGCCTGCGCGAGATCTGCTGGTGCCCGCGCCACGCTCAGCGGACGAGCCGTGCGGTGCGCCGCCCTGCACAAGAGCCCGGAGGGCGACCTCCTGCTCCCCGGCGAGGCGGCCCAGCTCAGCGGCCTCTCCCCCGATCTCGAGGCCGCGACGCTGGACGAGCGCCAGCACCTGGAGCACGCCGTCGTGGACCACCCGCGCGAGGCGAGCCCGCTCGGCAGCAGCGGCGGCTTCCCGTTCGGCGCGGTCACGAGCAGCGGCCATCTCCTTGAGCAGCCCGGAGGTGTAGCCCAGGACCGGGCCACCGATCATCAGCAGGAAGATGTTGCCGTAGTTCGTCTGGGACAGGTCCGTCCGGATCGCGACGTCGGCCAGCGACACCGCGAGCGAGGCGGCCAGACCCCCGAGCCAGTGCCAGTGGATGCCCCACGCGAGCACGACGCCCATCGCCCAGAACCCGGGGAGGGTCGTGCCGACGTCGGGACCCTTGACCAGCGGCGTGGCAAGCACCGCGGCCACCGTGACGAGCAGGTCGGCGACGAGCAGAGGTGGTTGCCGACGGCTCGGCTGGTCGTAGGCCCAGACGGCAACGGCGGTCCAGGCGGTGATGGCGACAAGGAGCGCCGCCGCCAGGACGGGCCGGTCGACGGTCTCCCACTGGTACAGGTTCAGCGCGACGGCGTTGACGAGTACGACGAACCGCAGCACGGCGAGCGCGCGGTACATCGTCGTCTCGACGGCCTCGGTCGCGGGGTCGGTCCGGGCGACGAGGCCGAAAGCGCCTGCCATGCGTCAGGAGGCTTTGAGCTCGGGGTTCTCCGCGTCGCTCGCGGCCTTGGCGGCTGCCGCGGCCTTGCGGGCCGACTCCTTGTCGAGGGCCTTGGCCCGGGACGCGTAGATGTCGACGTACTCCTGGCCGGAGAGCTGCATGATCTCGTACATGATCTCGTCGGTGATCGACCGCAGGATGTAGCGGTCGTTCTCGAGCCCCTCGTAGCGGGAGAAGTCCAGGGGCTTGCCGAACCGCACGACCGGGCGCGTGAACGAGCCGAACTTCTTGCCGGGCGGCGCCACGACGTCGGTGCCGACCACCGCGACGGGCACCACCGGCACGCCGGTCTCGAGCGCCAGCCGGGCGACCCCGGTCTTGCCGCGGTAGAGCTTGCCGTCGTGGGACCTGGTGCCCTCGGGGTAGATGCCGAACAGCTCACCGCCGCCGAGGATGCGCTTCGCGGACAGCAGGGCGCCCTCCGCGGCGTTGCCGCTCGACCGGTCGATCGGCACCTGGCCGGATCCCGAGAAGAACGACTTCTGGAGCCAGCCCTTGATGCCCGACCCGTTGAAGTACTCCGCCTTGGCCACGAAGGTGACCCGGCGCGGCAGGGTCAGCGGCATGAACAGCCAGTCCGCATACGACAGGTGGTTGCTCGCGAGGATCGCCGGCCCCTCCAGCGGAACGTTCTCCGACCCTTCGACGCGCGGGCGGAAGACCAGGCGCAGCACTGGGCCGATAAACACCCATTTGAGCAGCCAGTAGAACACCGGTGAACCTCCTGTCGTTGAGGCAAACCCTAGCCCCGTTTCAGACCGCGTGCGACGATGCACTCGGGTCGTCAAGGGGTGGGTACCCACGACCCCGCAATCAACCTGTCGCGCGCACATCTTGGAGTCATCCGTGGCCGTTGCCCCGCACGCCGAACCGTTCCACGCCACCGGAGAGCCGAACGAGGCCGACGGCCGCCGCATCGGCGTCCTGCTGAGCCACGGGTTCACCGGCTCCCCCGCCTCGATGGTTCCCTGGGGCCGTCACCTCGCCGCGCACGGGTTCGGCGTCTCCGTCCCGCGGCTGCCCGGGCACGGGACCTCGTGGCAGGAGATGAACCGGACCGGTTGGCAGGACTGGTACGGCGAGCTCGAGCGCGCCTTCGAGAAGCTCAAGGCCGACCACGACGTCGTTGTGGTCGGGGGCCTGTCGATGGGCGGCGGCCTGGTGCTCAAGCTGGCCGCCGACCGAGGTCGCGAGGTGGCAGGTGTGATGCTCGTCAACGCCGCCGTCGCCTCCAACAACAAGCAGCTGCTCGCCGTCCCGGTGCTCAAGCGGGTCATCCCCTCCATGCCCGGCCTCGGCAACGACATCAAGAAGCCGGGTCAGGACGAGTACTGCTACGACCGCGTCCCGTTGAAGGCCCTCGCATCGATGATGGGTGGGTGGAAGCACGTGCGGGAGGACCTCGCCAAGGTGACCCAGCCGATCATCCACTTCCGCTCCGCCGAGGACCACGTCGTGGACCCGTCGTCCTCGCAGATCATCGCCAGCAAGGTCTCGTCCCGCGACGTCCAGGAGCGCATTCTGGAAGACAGCTACCACGTGGCTACGCTGGACAACGACGCTCCTGCGATCTTCGAGGAGTCCGTCGAGTTCATCCGACGAGTGACTTCTAGCGAGTGACGGAATGACCCATACCCCCGACGAGCCCGACGACCCCGGCGAGAGCTCGGGGCAGCGTGGCGACGGGGCTGGACGGAAGCTCGACGAGGACGCCGCCTGGCGGGACATCGTCGCGCACTGGGACGACGCGACTGCGCCGGACCCGGTCATCGACCGCGGCCCGGAGGCTGAGCCCGGGCCCGGTGGTTGAGCCTGGGTCGGTGGTTGAGCCGGGCTCGGTGGTCGAGCCGGGGTCGGTGGTTGAGCCTGGGTCGGTGGTTGAGCCTGTCGAAACCACTGACTCGGGCCAGGTGGTTGACCCCTTCGACGGAGCTCCCGCCGAAACCAACGACCCACCGCCCGCGTCCCGCGACGAGCGGCTCCGCGGTCTGTTCCAACCCAGCTGGAACGACCCGCTCGACACCGAGGCCAGCTGGAACGACGAGGGCCACTTCGTCCCACCCACTCCTCCCCCGATGCCTGTGCTCGACCCCCGCCGTCGGCTCGCCTGGGCCGGGCTGTTCGGGTCCCCCTTGCTGATGCTGGTGGTCGTCGTACTCGGGTGGCGCCTGCCGGACTGGCTGATGTTCCTGCTGGCCGCGAGCTTCGCCGGCGGCTTCATCTACCTCGTCGCGACCATGCCCAAGCGAGGCAACGGGGACGGCTCCGGCGACGACGGCGCCGTTGTGTAAGGATCGGCTGACTGCTGGTTGAGCCAGCGGAGCCCAACCCCCGCGACCTGAAGGAGTCCTGCGTGCAGAGCGAGACCGTCGAGATCAGCGGCCACCTGATGGACACGGGCATCCTGTCTCGGGTGCTCGACGACATCCGCGAGTACGAGGGTGACTACGTCATCGACCGGTTCGACGTCGGCCACGCCGCTGAGGACATCTCGCGCGCGGTCATCACTGTCTCCGCCGAGGACGACGAGTCGCTCGAGCGCCTCCTGATGCGGCTCCAGACGCGTGGCGTGAACCAGGTCGACCCGGGTGAGGCGTCGGTCACCGAGGCAGACACCGACGGGGTCTTCCCCGACCACTTCTACTCGACGACCAACCTCGAGACGCGGGTCCGGTACGCCGGCCGCTGGTTCAAGGTCGAGAACCCCGAGATGGACTGCGGCCTGATCATCGAGGGCGAGGGGTCGGACGTCCGCATCTACACACTGCCGATGGCTGACGTGAAGGCCGGGATGAAGGTCGTGTGCGGCGCCGGCGGCATCAAGGTCGCGATCCCGGAGCCGCCGGCGGGCAGCGGCGGGTTCGGGTTCATGGAGTCCGAGGTCTCCAGCGAGAAGCCGCAGGCCGTGCTCGTGCGTCAGGTCGCCGACGGAATGCGTGAGGCCAAGGCCGCGGGCAAGAAGGTGCTCTGGGTAGGCGGTCCCGGCGTCGTACACACCGGCGCCGCCCCCGCGATGTGCGCCATGGTGAAGGCCGGGTACGTCGACGTGCTGTTCGCCGGGAACGCGCTGGCGACTCACGACATCGAGGCCGCGCTCTACGGCACGTCCCTCGGCGTGGACCTCGCCATGGGTCGCGGCGTCGAGCACGGCCACGAGCACCACATCCGGGCCCTCAACACCATCCGCAAGGCGGGCTCGATCAAGGACGCCGTGGACCAGGGCGTCCTGACCGGCGGCATCATGCACGCGCTCGTGACCCAGGACAAGGAGTTCGTCCTCGTCGGCTCTGTCCGTGACGACGGCCCGCTCCCCGACGTCTACACCGACGTGATCGACGGCCAGCGTGCCATGCGTGCGGCGCTGGCGGACGTCGGCTTCTGCATCATGGTCGCCACCATGCTGCACTCGGTCGCGACGGGGAACATCCTGCCGGCGACGATCCCGCTGGTCTGCGTGGACATCAACCCGGCCACGGTCACCAAGCTCGCCGACCGGGGCTCCTCCCAGGCCCGGGGCATCGTCACCGACGTCGGGTCTGTTCCTGGAGCAGCTCGCGGTCGAACTGGTCCCCGAGTACCGCAACCACAAGGACTGACGCCTGTCGTCAGGCCGTCAGCCGGTCCGCTTCGAGCAAGCGGCCGGTCACTCGGAGCGTCTGCGCGAGTCTCGACTGTCAGGATCCGGGACTTCCTGCGCACCCGACACGCCGCGTAGGCGCCGCAAGAGACACACCAGCGTCGACGGACCGAAGATCATCGGGTAATGGCGCAAGTGCGTACCAGAAGCTGTTGTCCGTCCAGACGTCGAAGGCGTTGACGTAGAAGGTCTCGAAGACGGCGCCTGGCCAGATCATGGCGAACTGCAGCGAGACGACGAGCGTCGCAGCGCGGAGGAGTGCCGTTCCGGCTGACCCGAGGGCGAAGCGTGTACAGCGGAGTGATGCACACCAACAGCTCGAGCCCGTGGCGGTAGCCGTAGAAGCCGTCCGACCCGCCGTAGTAGTTGAGCCCGAGCTGCAGCACGATGTAGGCCACCCCGCCAACGGCCAGCCACCGCGACCAGTCGGGAACGTGTCGCCAGGAACGGACGACCGCCGGCATCAGCACGAGGACGAGCGGCGTCCAGACGAAGAAGCCCTCGGTCAGGCGAGATCAGGAAGCCGGCCACGTTCTCGAACTGGTTGATCTGCTCGTCGAGATCGGAGACCGACGATGTCACTCGGTGGCTCGGCGTAGACGCCCAACGGGTTCCAGCTGCCGAAGACGTAGTTGTTCCACGCGCCGAGGGCCACGAGGCTCGAGCGCCGTTGGCACTCCGATGGCCACCGCGATAAGCGGCTCGACGACGGCTCCACGCCACGCCGAGGCCGAGAATCGCCGCCACGAGCCCGATGTGGGGCCGTGCCCACATCCCGACGCCGAGGGACAGACCCGCCAACCACCAGCGGTCTCTGCTCGCCGCCCATGCAGCGCCGGCCAGCCCGAACATGGTCATCGGATGAGTCCAGAGGGCGTTGGCACCGACCGACCAGGCCGGCGTCGCGAACCCGAAGACAGCGGCGCCGATGAGTGCCTTGGTGTCGCCCGCACGTCGGCGAGCGACAAGAAACAGGAAGACGACAGCGAGCGGCGACGAGCACCGACGCAGCCATCCCGCCACGGTAGATCGAGAAGTCTGCCTCGTCGCCGTAGGAGTTCAGCCAGTAGAACGGCACTGCCGCCAGGATCGGCCCGTACATCCGCGTCGTGACGAGGTGTCCGTCGATCTCGCTCTGCCAGACGGTCGGATCCTTCACGCCTGTGAGCTCATTGAAATCGACGCCTTCCATCCAAGGCTGCCCGGTTGTGGCGATCCGCCATGCCGAAAGAGAGGACGCGTACGGGTCCCAGTTCGCGTAGGAATCAGCCGCCGTTGGAATGAAGATCGCGAGTGCGGCGACGAACAACATCAGCGGCGCAAACCACCGCGGCCGCGCGGCACGATGGCCCGATCCCTCGTTAAGTGACACGCAGAGGAAGATACGGGCCGAATGACCTCTGCCGGGTGGATACGAGTAAAGACGCGGTATGGCGCAGTCGTGACAGTTGTACGGACTCAGCTGGTTGTAGCCCATCCGGACCATTTTCGGTGTTTTAGAGCCAGGGAGAAACCACGCTAAATAGCCTGATCGCGAGGACAAACGAATCTTGTACAGGGGGACCTAGCGTGGCTGTTGGTAGACATTCGCGTGGACGGCCGGAAAGGGGGCGGCCGCTGTTGAGTTCGCCCTCGTCGTCATCCCCTTCGTCACGTTGCTTCTCGGCACCCTCCAATTCGCCTGGTACTTCTATGGGGCGCAGTCCGCCAGCGCCGCAGCTCGGGAGGGCGCCCGCCAGGTCGTGGTCGGTAAATGCTGGAAGACCACGGCCACCCCAGCGGCTTTCGAGAACTACGTAAAGGGCCAGTCCTCGATGGTGACGACCGCCAGCTACACGCCGACGGACCTGGCCACGGCCAACATCGGCGATCCAGTGACAGTCACGGTGCAGGCCGACGCCGGGAGCATCAACTTCCTGCCCCTGCCAGGTGGCGGCCATGTCACAAGGGTGTTCCAGGCGCGGCTGGAGGACCAGAAGCCGGGGGACGGGACATGTTGATGAAGCGTCTTCCTTCGAAAGATGAGAGCGGAGTGGTGGCGGTCGTCGCAGCCATCACGGCTCTGGTCCTCATCGGCATCTGCGCATTCGCCGTCGACCTCGGGAACGCCTTCTCGCGAAAGCGGGACGTCCAGTCCCAGGCCGACTTCGCCGCCCTGGCGGGCGCGAACGAGCTGGGAATCGGGAACACCAAGGTGCGCGACGCGACCCTGCGGTCATCGCCGTCGCCGACTACTTCTCGAAGAACAAGCCGCAAGACGACCACGCCGGTCCGACGCCCGACGTCACGCCGGCCCAGCTCGTCGACAACGACGACAAGAACGGCGAGGTGTACTTCACCGGCGACAGGATGCGGGTGGTCACGCCGAAAGCCTTGGTCGACTACGGGCTCGCCGGCGTGCTGGGACAAGCCGACGCGTCAACGTTCACGCCGAGGCAAGCGTGAAGATCCTCTCGGGCGGCGCAGTGATGCCCTTCTTCGCCGTCGACGGCTGCGACTACGGCCCGCAGACGATCTCCACCCCGCCCCCGGGACCGGCGGCTGTCTTGAACCTGGCCTCCGTCTCCTGACACACGGCAGCGTCGACGCTCACGAGCGTCACCCCGGACCAGGTGGACGGCGAATCCCACTCCGTCTCCGGCGCTGACCATCACGGGTTCGGGATTCCGAGCAGGCGCCACCGAAGGTCGGGTTCTTCCGCAACGACGGGACCACCATCGAGCACGGTGACCATCACGCCGACCGAGCGGCAGCCACGATCACCGTCCCCGCGGGAGCGATCCCCACGAGCGTCACGAGCGTCGAGGAGGTCTGGTACGTCCGCGTGTTCAAGGGCACCAAAGTGGTCGAAGGTCGACAACGCCCAGCCGCTGCGGGTGGGTAGCGCCGTCATGGAGTGCGTCGCGAGCGGTCAGCTCAGGCAACTTCGGCAGCCTCCTGCTCCCGCGGACCGACGACAACAACTCCGCTTCCGGCGGATGGCTCCCGATCAACATCGCCGAGGGACTACAGGATCCACTCACGCTCGAGGTCCACAAGAAAGCTACGGCGGGGCCGAACTGGAACTGCTCGGACGGAGTCGACGACGCCGTCGTGTCCAAGACCAGTCCTGCGACCCTCAAGCCCGCTACCAACTGCCTCGATACAGACACGGGACTACCCGACACGTCGGCGACCGCAGGATTCGTCACGGGTGGCACCAAGAGCGTCGGCGGGACATTTGCCGGACGGCTCAACAAGGACACAACTCCAGGCTGTGGCGCTCAGTCGTCGGATCGGAACGCGCGGTGGGGAACCGGGATCTACTCAAACGGGCCTGGCCACGTCGAGTACAAGATCAACGACGACCTGCTCACGTGCTTCCTCAAGCCCGGAGTGACGATCAACGACATCTCCCAGGAGACGTACACCGGACCGCGCCGTCTTGAGCGAGGACATCTACCGCTCGCCGAGGTTCTTCCTGCAGCCCGTGCTGGGCAGGAAGCCCACCTGTGGAGGATGCGAGAAGTACTCGATCATCGACTTCAGGCCGGCCTTCGTCACAGACCAGCCCACGAGCGCAGTGGGCGGCTCGATGACCATGGGGACCAGCACCGACCACAACGGCCTGTCGATCTCCAGCGGGAAGGTCAGCAAGGTGAAGGTCGTCTTCTTCAACATCGAGGCGCTGCCGCCCCCGCCCGACGACGCCCCGACGTCCGACTACATCGGCGCCGGACCCAAGATCATCCGCCTGATCAACTGACTGCCCTTCCCGAAGGACGTGGCGGGCCAGCTCACGCGTCGCTGTCGTCCTCCAGGTCGATCCTCTCGAAGGTCGCATGCGAGTCGGCTTCGCCGGAGTCCGCTGCAGGAGTTGCCATGGCAGCAGCGGCTGCTTGCAGGACCGACATGGCCGCGGAGGTGAGGTGCAGCTTGACCTCGGGACTGGTTGCACGGACCGCGGAGATCGACCTGACAGATCGGGCAGTACTTGCAGTCCTTGCCGCCTGTGGCGATGTGCTCGTTGATCGACGACGCGGTGGTAGCTGCGCCAGCCGCGGCCGAAGCCGCCGCGTTGGCGTAGTCGCTACCGTTCTCGCGGGCCCAGTCCCTGGAGGGCACCGAGCAGCTTGGCGGCCTCTTCCGCCACGCTTCCTACGGAGTTCGTCGTCGCCGCTCATGCCTGCTCCTCGACTGCGGTCCTGAAACGGATCTCGAGCGCACCGTCCTGGACGCGCGCCCCTGCGACGACCTGCTTGCGCAGCGAGGACGGCAACGTCAGAAGTCGACGGTAGGACCCGACGGTCACGAAGAGGTCGTCACCGTGTCGCGCCAGATCCACGTCCGTCTTGGCGACGAAGGGTAGCGCCAGGCTGAGCTTCATTCCGTTCGAGGTCCGACGGACGATCATCGGCCCCTCCCCAGCGGGTGAAGCAAGTGCGTCGTCGCCCGCGTACAACTCGTCCGCGAACGCTGCCAGCTCGTGTGCTCCCACCGGCTCGTAGGGCCGGTACGACGAACGCCAGATCGTGAGGTCGCCGAACGACTCCTCGACCTCCTTGAGCACACTCTGCTGCGCGGCCACCCACTGCCCGCGCCACGAGTCTGCCCCGCCCTCGGGAAAGACTCGGTTCGCCACCACGCCGTCCACCCGGTAGCCGAACAGCGACAGCGTCGTGAAGGAGCGGCGGGCCTCGGCCACAACCACCGTCTCGGGCGTCAGGACGAGCCGAACGCTGGACTGCGGGCCGGTCAGCAGCGTGTGGACCTCGTGCAGGTCACTGTGAAGGCGTTCAATTGCATCGAAGATGGAGTCATGAGGCATCGGGACACTCGCCGCCCGTGCAAGCACCGGCTTCAACGCCTTGACCACCCGGCGCTGCGTCGGCAGGACCCGGTCCATGTACCAACCCAGCGCCTCGGGCAGGGCCAGCAGCCGCAACGTCTCTGCAGTGGGAGCGCAGTCGACGACGATCACGTCCCAGTCCCCCGAGGTCGCCTGCGCCCGGAGCTCAAGCAGGGCGAGCACCTCCTCGGCTCCCGGGATGACGGTCAGCTCCTCCGCGGTGATCGGGTCCACGCCGGCAGCATCCATCACCGCGAGCAGGTACCCCTGGACCTCGGACCAGGACTGCTCGAACCGGCGTTGCGCGTCGACCTGTTGTACGTACAGCCCGTCTTCAACGCGGGTCGGCTCGCTGCCGATGGGCAGGGCGAACGCATCAGAGAGGGAGTGCGCCGCATCGGTCGAGAGCACGAGGGTGCGCTGCCCTCGCCGAGCGGCCAGGGTCGCCGTACCGGCTGCGGTGGTCGTCTTACCGACGCCCCCCTTGCCTGTGAAGAGAAGGATCCTCACCGGCTCACGCGAGCGACTCGACGCGCTTCTTCAGACCTTTGAGCGCGGTGTCGATGATGACCTTCTCGGCCTTGCGCTTGAGCATGCCGATCATCGGGATCGAGATCTCCACGGCGAGGCGGTAGGTGACCTCGGTGCTGCCGTCTTCGCGCGGGTCGAGTTCGTAGGTGCCGTCCATGCCCTTGAGCATCTTGCCCTGCACCAGCCACCAGCGAACGGCTCGGTCGCCGTCCCAGTCGTACTCGAGGGTGTACTGGTCCTTGATCGGGCTTGCATCGAGCTCGAAGTACACCTGCTCGGCACGGTCGCCGCGCCCTTCACCACGTCCGCCTTCTTCACACCCTGCGCCCACTGCGGGTAGGCGTCGAAGTCGGCGATCACCGCCATGACCTCCGCGGGCCAGGCGTTCACCACGATGCTGGACGTCGTCTGTTCGGCCATGGAGCTCGATGCCCTCCCGTGAACGGTGGATGTGAGCGCGAGCGTACCCGATGCGCCCCCCGCTGCCGGGCGACGTGTCTGCTGGCTGAGCCCTGTCATCGAAAGGGCCGAGCCCGACCGGCGGTAACGTGCGCCTGTGCAGATCGCGACCGACGGCCCCCGTAGGAGGTGGCAGCGTGCGTGAGTACTCCATCGCCTTCGACTGTCGCCCTCCCCGACCTCCGGCAACCTGACGGACGATGTCGTAGACAACGGTCTCCATCACGCCGAAGAAGTCGCCTTCAGCCGACGCGACGGCAGCGCGTGGGTCGACGTGACCGCCGGCGAGTTCCTCTCCGACGTGCGCGGCGTCGCCAAGGGACTGATCGCCGCAGGGATCGGTGAGGGCGACAGGGTGGCTCTCCTCTCGAAGACTCGGTACGAGTGGACACTTCTCGACTATGCGATCTGGTTCGCAGGCGCGGTCACGGTCCCCATCTACGAGACGTCCTCCGCGGACCAGGTCGAGTGGATCCTCTCCGACTCCGGGGCTGTGGCTGCCGTCGTCGAGACACCGGCGCACGCCGACAGAGTCGGGGACGTCCGCGCCGCGACTCCGGATCTGAAGCATCTGTGGACCCTCGAGAAGGGGTGCGTGGACGAGCTGCGAAAGCTCGGGAGTTCGGTCACGGACGAAGAGCTCGAGGTACGTCGGACGGCGGCGAGCCCGGACACAGCCGCGACCATCATCTACACGTCTGGCACGACCGGGCACCCCAAGGGCGTGGTGCTCACGCACGGCAACTTCATGTTCGAACTAGGTGTCGCTGTGGACGCGCTCCACGAGCTCTTCGAGGAACCCGGTGCGTCGACGCTTCTCTTCCTGCCACTCGCGCACGTCTTCGCACGGATCATCCAGGTCGGGGCCGTCAAGGCAAGGGTCCGCCTGGGGCACTCCCCCGGTGCCAGGAACCTGCTCGATGATCTCCGTACCTTCCGGCCCACGTTTCTCCTCGCGGTTCCCAGGGTGTTCGAGAAGGTGTTCAACACCGCTTCGCAGACGGCAGCAGCCGATGGCCGCGGCAGGATCTTCAACAGCGCCGCCAACACCGCCATCGCCTTCAGCAAGGCGCTGGACGGCGGCCGCCCCGGCGTCCTGTTGCGCGCGCGGCATGCCGTGTTCGACAAGGTCGTCTATGGCAGGCTCCGTGACGCGCTGGGCGGTAGCTGCCGCTACGCAATCTCCGGCGGCGCGCCTCTCGGCGAGCGGCTTGGCCACTTCTACCGAGGGATCGGCCTCGTCGTACTCGAGGGCTACGGTCTGACCGAGACAACGGCCGCCATCACCGCGAACCTCCCCGACACCTGCAAGATCGGCACGGTCGGGAGGCCGCTGCCCGGCACTGCGGTGCGCGTCGCGGACGACGGTGAGCTGCTCGTGCGCGGCGGTCAGGTGTTCACGCACTACTGGAACAACCTGGAGGCTACGGACGAGGTTCTCTCCGCGCAGGGCTGGTTGAGCACAGGCGACCTCGGCGAGATCGACGACGAGGGGTTCGTCAGGGTCACCGGCCGCAAGAAGGAGATCATCGTGACGGCCGGCGGGAAGAACGTCGCCCCTAACGTTCTGGAGGACCAGGTCCGCGCGCACCCACTGGTCAGTCAGTGCATGGTTGTCGGAGACGGCGAGCCGTTCATCGCGGCTCTGATCACCCTCGACCCCGAAGCCCTTGGGGTTTGGGCCGAGCAGCACGGTAAAGACCTGAATCAGTTGGATATAACAACGGACTCGGATCTGACGGCAGAAGTGCAAACGGCGATCGACGAGGCGAACCGGTCGGTGTCCCAGGCGGAGTCGATCCGAAAGTTCCGTGTTCTCGACGGCGACTGGACTGAAGAGACCGGTCACCTCACCCCGAGCCTCAAGCTGAAGAGACCACTCGTTCTTCGCGATTTCCGCTCTGAGCTGGACCGGCTGTACGGCCGTGACTAGTCCGCTCTAGTCATTTTCGAATTTCACTAATTGTCCGTTGTCAAGACCTAAACATATGAATAGACAGGTTTTCGAGACGCAGGCCCCTTCGGTATAGAACGCTATGTACTTGGGCCGCAGGGGGTGGCCCGAAGAAGGGCGAGAACCCGCTCGGGCTCCGCCGTTCTACCCATCACTACATGGATGCGGAAGAGGCATGGGACGTAGAACGGTTCTTCTCATCGTGGCGGCGCTCATCGCTGCCGTAGGCACATCGCTGGTGTTCTTTTACGTCCAGGGGGTCGACGCACGGGCGGCTCAGCGGTTCGACGCCGTACAGGTGCTGCAAGCTGTGAAGCCGATCAACCCAGGCGAGACTCTCGCGGACGCGCAGTCCGCCGGCAAGATCGAGATGGGCACCGTCGGCCGGGCACAGGTCCTCGACGGAGCCATGACCTCGATCGGGGACATGGGTAAGAAGGTCGCGCTGACCACCGTCTACCCGCACGAGCAGATCGTCACGGCGAAGTTCGGCGATGCCGGCGAGCAGGAGGTGCTGGGCATCCCGGACGGCAAGATGGCGATCTCCATCAGCCTGAGCGACCCGGCCCGGGTGGCGGGTTTCGTCAATCCCGGCGCTGAAGTCGCGATCTTTGCCTCGGCGGATGCCGGAGCGATGGGCAACAACGATTCGGCGACCCGCATGCTCCTGCCCCGGGTCACCGTCATCGGTGTCGGCTCGACGACCGTCGTGTCAACGACGACAACTGACCAGACCGGCGCACAGACCACGGAGCAGCTGCCGCGTACCCTGATGACCCTGGCTGTGGACCAGGCGGATGCGGAGAAGGTCATCTTCGCCGCACGGAACAGCGAGGTCTCTTTCGCCCTCCTCACCGACAAGTCCAGCGTCAAGCAAGGTCCCGGCGTGACCTCCGACAGCGTCTTCAGGTGATCTAGTGCCCACCATCGTCGAACCACAGGCAGCCAATGCGGAGATGTTCGCCGCGGCTATCGGGCCGCGCTGCAAGCACGTTGCGAGCCTCGAAGAGCTCAAGCGCAGTCTGAGCGATGACACCACCGAGTACGCCATCGTCCTCGGCCCCTCGGTAGACCTCGAAGCCGCGGCTGCACTCTCCGACACACTACGAGTCACCCGGCCGGCGACAAGCGTCATCCTCATCCGACGACGCGTCGACACGAGCGTTCTTGCGGAGGCGCTGCGGTCGGGCATGCGAGAGGTGCTCGAGGAGCGCGACCTCGCCGCTCTCGGTCAGGCCGTGATGCGCGCACACCAGGTCTGGGAGGCGCTGCACGGGCCGGTGTCTGCAAGCGACACCGTGCGGGAAGGGCCGCCAGGTCACCGTCTTCTCCCCCAAGGGAGGGGTCGGCAAGACGACGCTCGCGGTCAACCTTGCGCTCGCTCTCAGCGCGGAGGACAGGAAGGTCTGCCTGGTCGACCTCGACCTCGGCTTCGGCGACGTCGCCATCACCCTCCAGCTCTTCCCGGCTCGCACCCTCGCTGATGCCATCCCGCTGGAGTCGGGCCTGGATGCCGACTCGCTCGAACCGCTTGCTGACCCCTCATCGGGCAGGTATCCAGACGCTCGTGGCGCCCGTGCAGCCAGACGCCAAGGACGCCATCCCTGCGTCCTTGGTCGGCAAAGTGCTCCGACTGCTGCGGACGAACTTCGACTACGTCGTCGTCGACACTGCTCCGAGCTTCGACGAGCACGTGCTCCAGGCGATCGACGAGACGGACGAGCTGCTCCTCGTCACGACGCTCGATGTCCCGACGCTCAAGAACGTGAAGATCGCGGTAGAGACGCTCGACTTGCTCAACTTCCCCAAGGAGCACCGTCGGCTCGTTCTGAACCGAGCTGACGACAAGGTCGGGCTCGCTCCGGACAAGGTCGAGAGCACTCTCGGAATGCAGATTTCCGCCTCCATCCCGACCTCACCACAGGTGGCAAGCTCCACCAACTCAGGAGAGCCCATCCTCGCCTCACTGCCGCGGCACGCGGTGAGCAAGGCGGTCACTGCTTTAGCCGAGGAGCTTCACGGCTCTTCTTCGGATCAGGCACCCAAGTCAGAGCACCCTGGACGTGCGGTAGCTGCCCCCAAGCGCAGCCTGCTGCGTCGGAATAGTAGGTAAACGATGAGTAGCTTGACTGATCGGCTTGCCGCCGCATCTCGAGATCGGGTCCCGTCTGCCCAGCCGAACCCGTCCATCTCCCTTGACGGACATGCGACACCGGCCAAGGCGGAGCCGACTGAGGACCGCTTCAGCAAGCTGAAGGCGCACGTCCACAACAACCTGCTCCAGGAGCTGGGCCCACAGCTGTACGACGCTGACCTGCCGCAGTCCCAGCTGGAGCAGATGGTGCGCGCAGCTCTGCAGGACGTCATGGCGGAGGAGGAGACTCCCCTGACCTCGGCTGACCGAAGCCGCATCACGCAGGAGATCTCGGACGACATCCTCGGCTACGGACCGATCGAGCCCTTCCTTCGCGACCCTGACCTCGGCGAGGTCATGGTCAACGGTCCGAACGACATCTGGATCGAGCGAAGCGGCAAACTCACCAAGGTCGACGGGCACTTCAACGACGAGGCCCACCTGCGCCGGACGATCGACAAGATCGTCTCGCGCATCGGTCGCCGCGTCGACGAGTCGAGCCCCATGGTCGACGCGCGCCTCCCAGACGGCAGCCGTGTCAACGCCGTGATCCCACCTCTCGCAGTGGACGGGTCGCTGCTGACCATTCGTAAGTTCTCCGCAGACCCCTACACCGCAGCGGACCTCGTCGCGTTCGGCTCGATGTCCCAGCGCACCAGCGACTTCCTCGAAGCCTGCGTGAGGGGGAAGCTCAACATCGTGGTCTCCGGAGGCACCGGTGCCGGTAAGACAACCACGCTGAACGTGCTTTCGTCCTTCGTCCCCTCCGACGAGCGAATCGTCACCATCGAGGACGCGGCAGAGCTCCAGCTCCACCAGGACCACGTGCTCCGTCTCGAGTCCCGCCCTGCGAACATCGAGGGCAAGGGCGCGGTGGAGATCCGCGATCTCGTGAAGAACTCACTGCGTATGCGCCCCGACCGGATCATCGTCGGTGAGGTCCGGGACTCCTCCGCGCTGGACATGCTCCAGGCGATGAACACCGGCCACGACGGCTCCATCTGCACCATCCACTCGAACGGCCCCCGGGACACCCTGTCCCGCATCGAGACCATGGTGCTCATGGCCGGCATGGATCTGCCGATGCGAGCCATTCGCGAGCAGGTCGCGTCCGCGATCGACCTGATCGTGCACCAGAGTCGACTCCGCGACGGTTCTCGCCGCATCACCCACGTGACCGAGGTCGAGCGGATGGAGGGCGACGTGATCACCCTGCAGGACATCTTCCTCTTCGACCACTCTGCGGGTTTTGACGAGGACGGCCGGAGCCGCGGCACGCTGCGCTCCACGGGCCTCCGTCCCAAGTTCCTGGAGAAGCTCGCGCACAACAACGTGCATGTCGACCCCATGCTGTTCGCGATGGACGGCGGATTCTGACGATGTGGCCACGGATGGCTCTGCGGAGCGGAGCAATGCTCCTTGCGCTGAGTGCGGCCCTGGTCGGGGGCCCCGCCAACGCGGCTGGTGAAGGAAGCATCGACCACGCGGAGACGAAGGCTGGCACGCTTCGGGTCCTCTACTCGATCCCTGATCTTCCCGAGGGCGTACAACCGGATCTCGACTCGCTGCAGATTTCCGTGAACGGTGACGCCGTCGATGCCCAGGCGGAGTTGGCCGCGTCTGCTGACGCGAAGACGCAGGTACGTCGGACAGCCATCATGGCGATCGACACGAGCCAAAGCATGAACGGCGAGCGCTTCGCGCAGGCAAAGGAAGCCGGCAAGGCGTTCCTGTCCGCCGCTCCCGACGACCTCTACATCGGCATCGTCGCCTTCGCGGGCACGGTGAAGGTAGTCCAGCCGCCTACACAAGACCGCGCAGCCGCGTCCGCAGTACTGGATGGCCTGAGCCTTTCACTGGGGACTCGTCTCTACGACGGCGTTATCGCAGCAACTGAGGCGGCTGGCAAAGAGGGACAGCGCAGCCTCCTGGTGCTCTCCGACGGCCGCGACACCTCGAAGACCGCGCTTGAGAAGGCTGTCGGCGCCATCTCCGACTCGAAAGTCCGGGCGGATGTTGTGGCACTCGGTGAGGAAGCGACTGCGAACCCACCACTCGAGTCGTTGGCTTCCGCAGGAAAGGGCGCGGTCATCCCCGCAAAGGATCCCGACGCACTGACCGCCTTGTTCAACGACGAGGCCGCCGCTCTGGCGAGGCAGGTTCTGGTCACTGCCACGCTGCCTGAGGGCTTCGATGCGACCGAGGGGTCCGTGGCCGTCTCCGTACAGGCAGACGGGGAGACGTACTCCGACACCGCCTTCGTATCGTTCGGTCCGGCTGCGGCCAAGAAGACCGAGGCTGCAACCGGGCCGCTGCCGGTCGCTCCCCCCTCCGCCTTGATGACTCCCGAAGTGCTCTGGGCGGGCCTCGGTGCGATCGGACTCGGCGCCCTCGTCGTGCTGCTCGGCGCGCTTGGTGTTCTTGGCAAGCGAGACAGAGACACTCTCGAGGACAAGATTTCGGCCTACACCCGTGCGGGCGCTGCGCGCAACGCCAAGGCCGCGCCGATCAGCGGAACCGCACCCGGCAGCTCCACGAAGCGTGGCGCAGTCGGCTGTCGGCATCGCCGCAGAAGGCGCTCGAAGGCAACAGCGCGTTCGAGTCGAAGCTGGCCGGCAAGCTCGAAGGCGCCGACGTCTCACTCAAGCCCGCGGAGTGGTTGCTCGTCCATAGTGGCATCGCGATCGGGGCGGCCCTCTTCGGCTTCCTGCTCAGTTCCGGCGGAATCGTGCTGACTCTGCTGCTCCTCTTCGCCGGGGCGCTACTGCCCTGGATGTATCTCGGGATCCGCAAGTCCCGCCGGCTCAGGGCATTCAACGGCACAACTTCCAGAGACTCTGCAGCTGATCGCGGGCAGTCTCTCGGCGGGCTTGTCACTCGCGCAGTCGATGGACACGGTCGTCCGGGAAGGCAGCGACCCGATCGCCGGAGAATTCCGTCGAGCGTTGGTCGAGGCGCGCCTCGGAGTGCAGGTTGAGGACTCGCTCGACTCGATCGCGCAAGAGGATGGAGAGCGCGGACTTCGAGTGGGTCGTGATGGCCATTCGCATCCAGCGCGAGGTCGGAGGCAACCTTTCGGAACTCCTGCTCAAGGTCGCGACCACGATGCGGGAGCGGGACTACCTGCGCCGCCAGGTGAAGACGCTGTCGGCCGAAGGGCAAGATGTCGGCGTGCATACTTGGGGCTCTTCCGCCCGGGATGCTCGCGTACATGATGGTGAGCAACCCCACTTACCTCTCTCCCATGTTCACTACATCCACTGGGGTGGATGATGCTCGCCGGGGCGGCGTTCATGATGGCAGTTGGCGCCTTCTGGATGAGCCGAGTTGTAAAGGTGGAGGTCTGATGTCGCGCTTGGCTGATGTTGATCGTCGGCGTGGCCGGATCTTCGCGGCGATCTTCGTGTCGCTCGCCGCCATCGGCGTGTTCACGAACGAGGCTCGCGGCGTCTCCAAGTCCCTTGCGGTGGTCGAGGCATTCTCCGCGGCACCGGCGGCCATGCAGAAGGAGCTCGAGCCGTCGTTCAACGACCGCGTGCTCACGCCAGTGCTGAACCGGTTCATCGGAATCGGCAAGCGGATCACGCCGGCCGACCACGCTGACCGGATCCGCAAGAAACTCGACATCGCGGGCAACCCACCCGGTTGGACAGTCGAGCGGGTGAGGCACTGAAGTTCGTGGGCCTTGTCGGGAGGCGGCGCCGCAGCGCTGCTGTTCGGACTGCTTCTCGGTATGTCGTTCGCACCGATCGCGGCTCTGACCGTCGCAGGAGTGCGTTGCCGGGTACTTCGGCCCCAACATGTACCTGTACCAAAAGGGCGCAGACCGAACGGCGGCGATGCAGAAGAGCGCTCCCGGATGCTCTTGACCTCCTCACCATCTCGGTCGAGGCCGGACTCGGCTTCGACTCTGCGCTGTCGCAGGTGGCACGCAACACTGAGGGACCCGCTGTCCAACGAGTTCGCCCGAGTCCTGCAGGAGATGCAGATCGGTCTCGGACGCCAGAACGCGCTCCGCGCGCTTGGCGACCGAAGCCCCCTGCCCGAACTGAGGTCGTTCGCCTCGGCAATGGTGCAGGCCGACTCCTTCGGTATCCCCGTCGCCCAGGTCTTGCGTGTCCAGTCGAGCGAGATCAGGCTCAAGCGCCGCCAGCGCGCTGAGGAGCAGGCTCAGAAGATCCCGGTGAAGATCCTGCTGCCGCTCATGACGCTGCATCCTGCCCTGCCTGTTCATCGTCGTCATCGGACCCGCGGTCATCAGCGTTGCAGGAATGTTCAGCCAAAGCGGTATGTAGGTGAACCAGTTCGCGCGCGTGGCGGTTGCCAGCCGCGCATTCTCGCTCGCCGCGATCCTGGGGCTAGCGCTCGCTCTTGGACAACAGGTGGCCGTTCAGGTCACACTGGTCGTCACGGCAATTGCCGCGCACTTCTACGTACCTGTCGTTCTCCACGGGTCTGCCCATCCACTGGGTCACGGCAATCGAGGCCGGCCTGGCCAGCCTCGTCGTCGCCCAGGCTTTGCCGCACTCGGTGATGCTTCTTCCCTACCTGGTGCTCCTGCCCCATGGTCGGCGGGCCTGGCTCGGGGACCACGCGGCGCCTTCCTCTCGATCGCACTGCAGCTCGGGCGCCATCATCGCGCTCACACTCGCGTCCGCTGGCCTGCTCGGTCTCAGCGATCGAGCCGAACTGCTTGCACCGTGGACCTTGACCATCATCGGTTCGGGCCTGCTAGGTGCATGGATTCGAAAGTTGGGCAAGTCACCGGCAGGGAGCACGACGAACGAGCAGTACGAAGACGGCACGTCGCCTGCTGGGGCAGCTGCGAACCCTTGCAAGACGCCTCTCGTCCGGCCTGGACCCCGTAGAGATCTGCGGATCAGATCCTTCTGTTGGCGCATCAGCGGCTCGGCGATGAACAGTCCGCTGTCTTCGTACGCACGGAAGGCGGAACCTTCGCCCCCTTGAGCTTCAGAGGCGCCGGCGCCGCAGATCCCGTTGACCCCAATGACCCAGCCATGGCGGACTGCTGGCAGTCGTCCTCCTTGGTGTCCGTCGAGCCCGAGCTCCGCACAGCCGGGCAGTCCTCGTCGGCTCCTCCTCCCACTGCGCGTGGGAACAGGAACATTGGGTGTGCTTGTCAGCACTTCCCCACAGAACGAGCTGATCTTGAGTGACATCGACGCCTTCATGCCCGAACTTGATGAGCTGTGCCTGCGTCTTGACACGGCCCTCGCCTTCGATGAAGTCCGCAGTCTCGTGACGGCCGACGAACGCCAACGAGTAGCGCGCGAGATCCACGATGGCGTGGCCCAGGAGGTTGCCTCGCTCGGATACCTGGTCGACGAGATCAGCACGCAAGACCGAGCAACCAGAGGTTCTCGATGGACTCAAGCAACTCCGCAGCGAGGTGAGCCGAGTCGTCAGGGAACTACGACTTTCGATCTTCGACCTTCGCGCCAACGTCGGAGCGAGCGGCGGCCTCGGGTCCGCCTTGGCGGAACACGCCCGGACGGTCGGCAGGCAGTCAGGCATCACCGTTCACCTGAAGTTGGACGAAGCCCCAGCTCGTCTGACTCCGATGGTTGAGACGGAACTCCTTCGCATCGCGCAGGAAGCGATAACGAATGCACGGAAGCACTCTGCCGCTCAACAACCTCTGGATCGACTGTCTCGTGCAGCCTCCGGCGGCACGCATTCAGATACGTGACGACGGCCGTGGCCTGGGCGTCGGCCGGAGTGACTCATTCGGCGTCAAGATCATGAAGGAGCGCGCCGATCGGATCGGCGCTCGACTGAACTTCACCTCCCCGAGACCGGAACTCACAGCGGGTCGGTACCTGTGTGACGATCTCAGTTGGAGAACTGAAGGCCCCCGAACTGAAGACCCTCGAACTCGGAGAACGGCTGCCCCGATGAGTGACGCTACGACTGTCCTCCTCGTAGACGACCATGAACTGATCCGTCATGGTCTGACTCGTGCCTTCGAGCGGCAGCACGACTTTCGCGTAGTGGGTCAGGCCGCCAGCATTTCAGAAGCCTTGACGATGGCCGCGGAGCTATCGCCCAACGTGGTCGTGACAGACGTTCGTTTGCCGGACGGGACCGGGCTGGACATCGTCCGCGCCTTGCGACGAAGCGATCCCACAGTCGGGCTTGGTCGTGCTTGACGATGTACGCCGGAGATGAACAACTTTTTGCTGCCTTGGAGGCCGGGGCGTCCGCCTTCGTTGCGAAGGATGCTCCTGCAGACGATGTCGTCGCTGCTGCGCGTCACTCACGTGTGTCGCCGCACTCCTTCGCGGCGTCGAACCTCGGCGAGGCCATGCGCAGGCGGCTCCAGCCGAGCGGCCCGCAGCTGACGACGCGGGAACGGGAAGTTCTGGCCTTGCTCGCTGAGGGCCTCGGGGTCGCAGCCATCGCCCGGAGCATCTACGTGAGTGAGTCGACGGCCAAGACCCATATCTCGAAGATCTACGACAAGTTGGGCGCCGCAAACCGGGCGCAGGCCATCATGATCGCGGTGCGCGCTGGGATATTACCGACCGACGAGTCCTAGTTGCCCAAATAGCTTCGAATTGGTCCAATCGGACTAGCGGACTCGTCACGAATTGACCATGGCGAAATATCCGTTGTTCCGATGACGTTTATGCCGTACATGTCCGACACTGGATGTGTTGGAACATTCGTGTAGCGGGACCACCGCTCGCACCACTTGGGAGAATCACATGCTTCAGTACATCGCCATCCGGCTCCGCGCTCTTCCGAAGACCGAGCGCGGCGCCACCGCCGTCGAGTACGGCCTGCTCGTCGCGCTCATCGCCGCCGTCATCGTGACTGTCGTCTTCACCCTCGGCGGCAAGGTCAAGGGCGGCTTCGACGACCGTCAACAACAAGCTCTCCTGACTCAATGCTTCAGGGGAGCTACAGCCTCGGGCGCGCACAGATCTCTGTGCGCGCCCGAGCGTCTGACCACTGGCTCGCGGCGCGCCGGTGGCGAAATCGCGCGACAACCACTCGGGTGCAACCGCCGTCGAGTACGCCCTCATCGTCTCGCTGATCGCAGCTGTCATCGTCGCGTCCGTGTTTGTGCTCGGAGGCAAGACGACCCAACTCTTTGATCGGTCCTGCGACGAGGTGTCCAGCGCAACCGACGGTACGACCTGCTGATCCACTCGCCGCGAGCGGAACGACTGAGCCGCGCGACAGCTGTGGCCCATCTGGACGAATCCCGAGCCTCTCGTTGCCGCGCAGCCGAAAGTCCTGACGACCGAGCCGGTCCGCTCGGCCGACCGACGACCGACCGACCGGGATCGAAACAGCAACTGATCCGAATTGGCAACGGCCAAATATCCGTCGTTTCGATGACGGTTACGCCATACATGTCGAACACTGGATGAATTGGAACATTCGTGTAGCGGTGACCACCGCTCGCACCACTTGGGAGGATCGACATGCTTCAGTACATCGCCATCCGGCTCCGCGCACTTCCGAAGTCCGAGCGCGGCGCCACCGCCGTCGAGTACGGCCTGCTGGTCGCGCTCATCGCCGCCGTCATCGTGGCTGTCGTCTTCACCCTCGGCGGCAAGGTCAAGGGCGGCTTCGACACGGTCAACAACCAGACTGTCCTGACCTGATCCTTCAGGCCGGATCAAGCCATGGGCGCGCACAGACCTCTGTGCGCGCCCGTCCTTGGCTTGGCCGGCTCGAACGAACGCAACCCCTTGCTGATCCTCCAGCGACCGGCGCGAAGCGACGAGGATCGGTGGAATAGACAGGGCTAGATATCGGTCGTTCGGCCCATCTTCTCTGTCCCGACCTCCGATGCCTCCCATGCCCTACATGTCCGACACTGGATGGGTTGGAAAGCAGTCCTGTGAGGCGGTTCCCCACCGCCACACATTACTTGGGAGGGTTCACTTGCTTCAGTACATCGCTATCCGGCTTCGCGCCATTCCGAAGACGGAGCGCGGCGCCACCGCCGTCGAGTACGGCCTGCTTGTCGCAGGTATCGCTGCAGTCATCGTGGCAGTCGTCTTCACCCTCGGCGGCAAGGTCCAAAACGCCTTCACGACGGTCAACAACAAGATGACCTGAGCTCGGCTTTAGGGAGCGACTTACCGTGGGCGCGCACAGTTTCTGTGCGCGCCCAGGCGTCTTCAGCCGCAACGACGACTCTCGAGCCGGGAAGCCTGATGACGACTCGGGCTGACCGCGGCATGCTGACTGCAGATCGTCGGCGCACTCGATCGCCGCAACGAACTGCAGTGAGCTGCTAGCCGCGCTCGAGAACCGCCAGCAGCCCGGAAACCCCCGCCTTCCAGGTAAACCCACTGACGTCGACCGGTGCATCGGTCGCCGCCCCAGGTGCCGCACGGAGGGTCCGCAGGATCTCGACGGAGACCGCCGTCGGGTCCGACGACCTGATCGCAGAGGCGCCCAGCATGGCCGCCACCTCCGGCGCTCCACCGGAGTCACCGGTGATGACCGGCAGACCGCACGCCGCGGCCTCGAGGTAGACGATCCCGAACGCTTCGACCTCCAGGCCGAACAGTCGCGTGCGGCACGGCATCGCGAAGACGTCGCCCGCGTCCATGTGGGCAGGGATCTCCTCAGCCGGAACCCGCCCCGTGAAGATCACAGAGTCGGTGACACCGAGCCGGTGAGCCAGGCCTTCGACCCGCTTCCGGTTCGGTCCGTCACCCACGAGCAGCAGCCGCGCGTCAGGCAGTTCCTGGAGAACCCGAGGCCACGCCTTGACGAGCGTGTCCTGCCCCTTCCGCTTCACCATGCGGGCCAGGCAGACGACCACGGGCGCGTCGGCCGGGATCCCGAGCTCCTTCCGCTTCTCCGCTCCCCCGCACCCCGGGTAGAAGCGATCCGTGTCCACACCCGGTGACAGCCGGACCATCCGCGCCGCGGCATCCGGCGACAGAGCCGGCGCGATCCGGTCCCGGCACCACTCGCTGACATACGTCATCACGTCGACCGAGTCACCGATCCGGCGGAGCAGCTGCCGCGTCACGGGCACGTGGGCCCACCACACCTCGTGCCCGTGGGTCAGCGCCACGATCCGGCGCGCCCCGGCACGCCGCAGCCGCCGACCGAGCAGCCCGAGCGGCGCGCTGGCGCCGAAGACCACGCGGTCACAGTCGTGGCGGCGCATGACCTCCTCCACCCGACGACCCACGGCAGGTGTCGGCAGGAGCATCGACGAGGGGTCCCGGTAGACGGGAAAGGGCAACGTGGCGTCGAACTCGAGGTCCCCCGGCATCGACGCGGTGTAGACGACGACCTGGTCCGGGTCCATCCCCTCGCAGAGCGCGAGGACGAACGTCTCGATCCCGCCCCGCCTGCGTCGGGAAGTCGTTCGTCACGAAGAGAACCCGGCTCACGGCAGCTCCCCCGCCGCCCGCATCGAGGCAGGCAGGCCGGCGCGCTGCAGCACCGTGGGGTGTGTCCCGAACCAGAACTGGCTCCACGCCGGTGGGGTCGGGTCACTCAACGACGCGAGGGCGAGTTGTCGCTGCATGCGCACGAACGTATCGGAGGCGCCCGTCGCAACGAGGGAATCCCGGTCGGCGCGTACCTCGATGGCTCGGCTGGTCGTGCTCTCCACCGGCGACACGAGCAGCATCGCGACCGCGCTCAGAGCCAGGATCAAGGGCACGGCAGCCGGATCGGCCGGCCCCTCCACGTCGGCACGTCGCCGCACCCAGGTCGAGTCGAGGACGAGGGCGAGCAGTGAGACGCCGAAGATGACTCCCACCGCGCCGAGACCTGTCCCGAGCAGCACGTCGTTGTGCTTGGCGTGCGCGAGCTCGTGCGCGATGACGACGCGCGCCTCGGCCGGCGGCAGGTCCTTCACCAGGTTGTCGTAGACGACGACACGACGGGTGTCCCCGAAGCCCGAGACATAGGCGTTCAGAGTCGTCGTACGGCGTGACGCGTCGGCGACCAGGACGTCCTGGATCACCACGCCCTCCTCACGAGCCAGCTCGAACACCGAGGTCCGCAGCGCTCCTTCGGGCAGAGGGGTGAACCGGTTGAACAGCGGCTCGACGACGACCGGGTAGAGGAACGAACCCGCCAGCGTCAGCGCGGCCGCTGCGCCTCCCGCCCACGCGAACCACATCCGGGGCGAGCGACGAGCAGCCCCCACGACGACGAGGACGACGATCGAGGTCAGCACCCACGAGACCAGCAGCGACTTGCCGTAGTCGGCAGCCCAGCCTCCCCAGCCCTGTTCGGTCAGCCCGTAGGCCAGGTTCCGCCGGTAGACGAGGATCGAGAACGGCAAGGTGGCCACCCGCCCGATGACCAGGAGCACGAGCACACCGAGCGGCACCGCCACGAACCAGCGGCGCCCGCCAAACAGTCGGCGCATCAAGCGGGCGCCAATCGGCGTGAAACCCAGGACACCTGCGACAAGCAGCGACACGGCGTACGACGCCCACCCGAGGTACCGCCGGACCGACGCGTACTCCTCAGCGCGGGCGATCTGCTCTCGCGTGAACACGTCGAGCGGCGCCGCCGCGTGCAGCTCGCCTCCTGGCACCCAGTCCCACGGCACGAGCACCACTCCGAGGACGACGAGCACGACGAACGACGAGCCGGCCGTGACCCAGGCCGCTCGACGGTTCAGGGTCATCCGGCCAGCTCGCGGAGGTACCTGCGCCAGTCGCGGGTGAACGCAGCCTCCGTCGTACCGAGCTTCTCGAAGGCGGCTCCGGTCGAGTCCCCGGAGTCCACGCTGTCGTAGAACGCGATGAGCCGGCGCTCGCCGTACTTCTCCGCAAGCAACCGGCACGCGAGCCAGGCCGACTCGTACGACGTACCCAACAGCTTGTTGGACGGGTCGAACTCGTGGGCGCCGGGCAGCGTCCGCGGCGGGCCTTCACGACGCACCTGGGCCAGGATCTGGCTCGCCGTGACCGGCACGGGCAGGTCGGCACGGGCCAGCGCAACGTAGTCGGCGAAGCCTTCCAGCAGCCACAGCGGCATCGAGGACGTCGCCGCATCCATGGCGACGTGCGTCGCCTCGTGGCTCATCACGATCTGCGACCCCTGGGTGCCGAGACCGCGGAAGACCCGTGGGTTCACCACGATGTGGACCGGCGAGGACGGGCTCTCAGACCCGTCCACGGTGGCAGTGACCGCCGCGATCGAGTCGTAGGTGTTGGGCTCGGCGTCGAGGACCCGGTCGAGCTCGTCCTGGGTCGCCGGCACCTCGACGACCAGCCGGCCCCGCCAACGCGGAAGGACCGCACGAACGTCCCGCACGGCCTCGTTCGCGAGCCGGTTGTAGCGGCTGAGCTGTCGGGGGTCGGCCACCGCCACGAGCGCTCGGCGGCTTCGGGTGACCGCCAAGTCCTCGAGCAGCCACAGCGGCGCGGGCTTGCCGTAGTCCCTGCCGGCCGAGCCGAAGGCGACACCGCGGGGCCCGTCGACGAAGGTGAAAGAGACTTCCATGTTGGCCAGCCTGCGGTCATAGCCGCCGATCCGCCAGCCGAGTGCCACGTCACCTACCCAGGCGTTGTGACCGAGAGTACGTCGCTCCGCCCTGCTCAGCTCGCCCGGCCGCTCGTCGACGAACCGCATGGAGAGGTCAGCGACCCGGAGGTCTCGGACGTTGTCGTAGATCATGCCCAGGTCGCGCCGGGCGGTGCGCTCCCCAGGCGCGGCGAGCGCCAGCGCCTGCCGCCTGCTGCCGTCGCTGAGGACCGTGCTCAGACGCAGGAGCAGCCGGTTCGCCTCGTCGGCACGGCTGAGCGGTTCGGGCGCGTCGGACGGTTCCGTGGCGGCCGGAGTGATGACCTCGCGGTCGAAGGTGCGGTAGGCGACCGTGCCGACGACGAGCGTCAACAGCACGAAACCGGCCACCCACAGCAGTGGGCGGCCGGTCCGAGTGGCTGTCTCAGCCGACGCGGCGGGCACCGGAGAACGGCATCGAGAAGACGTCGGAAACCTCGACTCCACTGTCAGGGTTTGCGGCGTGGACGATCTTGCCGCCACCGATGTAGATGCCGACGTGGCTCACCGGGCTGTAGTAGAAGACCAGGTCGCCCGGCTGGAGGTCGGAGGAGGACACGGGGGTGCCCATGCCGCTCTGCGCGCTCGCCGAGTGCGGGAGGCTCACGCCGCCCTGCGCCCAAGCCATCATCGTGAGGCCCGAGCAGTCGAAGGCGTCCGGCCCGGAGGCGCCGTACACGTAGGCGTCCCCGACCTGAGCCATTCCGTAGTTCACCGCGTCGCCCGCACGACCAGTCGCCGAGACGTTGGGAAGCGCGGGCCGGGAGGCGCTGCGGCTCGCCCGAGACTGACGCGCCTTGGCCTCGAGGTCACCGAGGAGCGCCTTGGCCTCGTTCGACTTCTTGTCGATCGCGGCCTTCTCCTCGGCCAGCCTGTCCTCGGTCTTCGCGACGTCGGCGAGCTCCCGCTTGGCCGCCGCCTCACGGAGCTCGAGCTGCTTGACCTGTGTGGCGAACTCCGACATCAGCTGAGCCTGCTGGTCGTTGTACGCGGAGACGACCGTGAGCTGGTCGAGGAACTTGTCAGGGTCCTGGGAGAGGAACACCCGGCTCGTCGTGGAGAGCGCCTCACCCTGGTACTGCGAGACGATCGTCGAGGCTACGCGTGCCCGGACGCCGTCGACCTTCTGCTGCTGCCGGTCGAGGTCTGCCCGCAGGGACCGCAGACGCGTCTGCGTCCGCTGGAGCTCGACCCGAGCGTCGTTGTAGCGCTCCGAGGCCTGCTCGGCCTCGTGGTACAAGCGGTCGACCCGCGCCTGGACATCGTTGATGTCCGGCTCTGCGTAGCTGGCGGTGGGGACGAGCATCGAGCCACTGAGGGTGGCGATGCCGCAGGCGGCGATGACACTGGCGATGCGCTTCCGGCCGTCGAGCACGAGCGGTCGGTCTCCTCTTTGTCCTGACGCCTACCAGGTGAGCTGACGGGTTCGGGCGGCAAAGAGACCCTACGCACCCCGAATCAGCCACGATTGGTGACATTTCGGCGCGCGATTCACCCCAAGGAACTTGGTTCCCCGGCTCCAGGCCACGACTTCCCCGTCAAGGCCCGGACTCGGCGCGGCACCTGAGCCGACCCGGTCTGGTCAACTACTACAGGCGCCGGGAAGAGGTTACGGTCTAGCCCGGTTCGTCGCAAACACGCCTCTGGTGTTGGGTAGACCACTTTGGTCCTATTTACACCCGACGAGGGCCACTTCAGGCAGAGGCTGCATCAATGTCCGGTCCGGACAACGGTGCCACCATGCGCAGTGGCGGCACCAACCCCGAGCCGGCCAGCACGTCGAGCGCACGCCGTTCGTCCTCGTCGAAGCCGAGCTCTGGAGGCGGACCGAGCAGCACCGTCACCACGCAGTCGCTGCAGGCAGGCCCGCGGACCACGCAGGTGTCACAATCGATCTGCACGCTCATGTCGCCTCCTGGGAAGTCCTTCGCTTCGTTCTCGGACCTTGTCAGGGGCCACCGACAGTTTCGGGAACCTTCCTCGCGAATCGAGCGTTACGAGTTAGGCCGCGTTACTCGCGTCACGGTTGAGCGAGTCTGCATTCGGGAACTTCTGTACGTAGGTACCGTCTGGCCCTTAGAAGACTGAAGCCGGGTCCGTCCGGCTCCGAGACGGGAAGCACTGAATGACTGGGAATGAAGGCCTTCGCGACCAAGCGGCCCCGGAGGAGGCCGCTGACGTTGGCGCGCCCGACACTCCTGGAGCGACTTCCGACCGACCGTCGCTTTCCCGTCGACTGTGGCTTCACCTGCGGCCAGCCGTGCGACCGGCCGGCATCTTTCTGACCTTCTGTGCGGTGGTCGCGCTCCTCGCCGAGCTCGGCATCGAGACCGCTCGCACCGGCGGGAACTGGCACTACGTCCTCCGCCTGGTCGTCGGAGAGCCCGGCGTGATCGCCGTGGGCGCGTTCGTCCTGCTCCTCATCGTGGGCGCGGTCCTGGCCATCACCGGCCGGATGTGGGTCACCTCCGCACTGGTACTCAGCCTGGCCGCCCTGCTCGGCATCGCAAGCAACGTGAAGTGGGTCGAGCGGCGGGAGCCGATCTACCCGCGCGACCTCGTCTTCATGATGGAGCCGAAGTTCCTGCTGGAGATGGTCGACCCCCACATGCTCTGGCTGACCTTGGGCGGCCTGGTGCTCCTGGCGGCTTTCACCTGGGGGCTCACCCGGCTGTTCAAGCTCTGGCTGCGGCGGAAGGCGGCGCACCCTCGGCCCCCGCGCTGGGGCATGACGGTCGTCGTCCTGCGAGTAGCCGGCGTCGGCCTGAGCCTCCTCCTGCTGTCCTCATTGATGCACTTCAACCATCCCGGCAACCCCTGGCGCAGGACCTTCCAGGCCGCCGGCGCGCACTGGAAGAAGGCCAGCCAGCCGCACAACTACCTGGCCAACGGCTTCGTCGGCGGCTTCCTCTACAACCTCGACATCCCGGCGATGAAGAGGCCGCCGGGATACTCCCGCGCGACGATGGAGCGAATCGTCGCCAAGTACACCGCCGAGGCGGAGAAGCAGTACGGCGACCGCGACCCTCACGCTCTCGACGACGTGAATGTCGTGACCATCCTGTCGGAGTCCTTCAGCGACCCCACCCGGCTCAAGGGCATCAAGCTCGGCGAGGACCCCATGCCCCGCACTCGCGAGCTCATGAAGCAGGGGCCCCACGGCCACATGCTCACCCAGAAGATCGGTGGCGGCACCTCGACCATGGAGTTCGAGACGCTGACCGGCCTGTCCATGTCGCAGTTCAACTCCGCCCTGGACACGCCGTTCCAGCAGCTCGTCCCGCACTACAGGACGTTCCCTTCAGCGGTCGAGATGTTCAACCAGCTCGGACACAAGACCCTGGCGATCCACCCGTACTCGCCGACGATGTACCAGCGTGAGCACGTCTATCCCATCCTCGGGTTCTCCGACTTCATCTCGCAGGACCAGATGACGCACCGGGGCACCATCGAGAAGAACCGCTACATCTCCGACGCCTCCGCTTTCAGCCAGGTGCTCGACGCGATCCAGTCCAACGACAAGTCGGTCTTCGTCAACCTCGTGACGATGCAGAACCACACCCCGTACGTCGGCAGGTACTCCAACCCGGTGAAGGTGGAGGGCCTGAACGAGCGCGCGGCTGCCGTGGTCGGTGGGTACGCACGCGGGATCAGCTACAGCGACCAGGCGATCGCCGACTTCATCAGTGCCATCGACCAGTCGCACGAGAAGACGATCGTCGTGCTGTACGGCGACCACCTCCCCGCCGGCACGCCCAAGGCGTTGTACCGGAAGAACGACGTCAGGGTCCTGCACGAGACGCCGTTCTTCATCCACTCGAACTTCGGGAAGGCCTCGTCCGAGGAGCTGCCCACGACCAGCCCGATCTTCTTCCTGCCCCACATCGTCGACATGGCGGGCGCTCCCCTGTCGCCGTACTACACGATGCTCCGTGACCTGGAGAGCCACGTGTCCGCGATGGAGCAGGGCGAGATGATCGGCGCCGACAACGCGAAGACCTCCCCCAAGTCGCTGCCGCCGGCCAGTCAGGAGCTGCTGCGCGACTACCGTCTCGTCGAGTACGACCTCGCCGTCGGCAAGAGGTACTCGGAGAAGATGCTCTACCCGACGCCGGCCGGCACCGTCGAGGCCTCAGGATCTGGCGAGTAGCCGACTCAGCGCACCCGCCGCGACCGTCCGCGCACCGTCGCGCTGCACGTCCCGGGCCACGGCCTGGTCGCTGGTCACCACCACGACCGGGCGCCCGGTCGGCTCCGCCGCGACGAGCTGACGGATCACGTCGTCGGCGATCACGCCGAAGGGGCTGTAGAGGACACGGACGCCGCGGGGGCGTTTGACCAGAGGCCGCTCGACCTTGTCGGCCGCGTCGAACACCACCGTCACCTCGGCCTGTGTGCGGGCTGCCAGCGGGGCGAGCCCGTTGAGCAGGCGGTCGCGCTGGGTCTCCAGTGACGAGTCCGGCCAGGCGGTCTTGGTCACGTTGTAGCCGTCCACGATCAGATGCACGCGCGGGAGCGCGAGGAGCTGGTCGAGGAGCGCAGGATCGTCGCTCGCGAGCGACCCGTGACTGCTGGGTATTCGAGACCCCTGCTGGGCCACGTCGGCCTCGACGGCGTCGGCCGGCGAGCCTTCCACCGGTGGCAGCGCCAGCTCACGTCGGAGGCCCTGCGCGGTCTCCAGGAGGGTGTCGAGGAGCAGGCGCGAGCGAAGGGTTCCCTCACCCTTCTCCGCACGGTCGGCGCGGCGCGCGGCCGCGAGCTCCTTCTCGAGCTCCTCCACACGTCCACGCAGCCGACGCAGCTCCGCCTCAGTGGCGGCTGTCGCTGCTGAGGCCTGGCCGACCACCCCCTCGGCGCGGGACTCAGCAGCCCGGGCCCGCTCCTCGGCCGCTTTGAGCCTGGTCCGGGTGTCCCCCAGCTTGTGCCTGAGCTCGGAGTTCTCGGCCTTGAGGCCGCTCACCTGCTGCCGGTTGCGCTCGCGCGACTCCCGGAGCTCTTCCAGCGCTTCGTCGAGCTGCCGGCGAAGCCGCTCCCCCTGCTGGGCCAGTTCGCGGTTTGCGGCCAGGTGACGCTCGACGTCGGCGACGTCCGCGGCACGCTCCACGACACCGACCCAGCCCTCAGGCCTCAGGAGGTACGCCACGGCGGCCAGCTCGACGGGGTCGGCCGCCGCGGGCGTCGTACCGTCATCCAACGCCTGAGCGAGCTCTGCAGCCCGGGCGCGGACCTGGACGGCGAGTCTGTCGCGGAAGACCTCGTCGGTCTCGATGACCCCGGCGATCTGGCTGCCGGCGAGCTTGGCTCGACGGCCGGGGGCGAAGGACGCGACGCGCTTCAGCGAAGCGGGCAGCTGGTCAGCGGGCATCGCACCGAGCGACTCGGCCGCCAACGCGACCACGCGGGTGCGCACGACCTCCGGCAGAGGGCCGTCGAGCCCTCCACCTGTCGGCTCCTCCGAAGCGGAGACGGGGCTCTCTCCCCCGTCTCCGACCGAGCCGTTGGCGTCGGTTGTGGTCACGTAGAGGTGGCGTCGGCTTCCGTGCGGTCGACGAGCTCGATCGCGTCCGAGCGGCCACACCACCTACAGGTGACCGACTCGACGTCCTCGCTCTGGGTGGTGCTCTCCTCGACCTCGTGGTCGCCGGCGAGGTCGAAGTGCCAGAACTCGGTCGTACGGCGGGTCCGCGTCACGTCGAACCGGGTCAGGTTGCCGCATCCACCGCACCGCCAGCGGGTCTTGGCATCAGGCAGTGAAGCGGCCACAGGCTCTCCTCGGGTTCGCGTCGCTCGGAAGGTCTCGCGCGCCCATCGTACTTGCGCGTGCCTGTCCGATTTGGTCGGTGGCCGCGTCTAGCGTCTCAGCCATGAGCAACAGCACGGCCCTCTCGGAAAGCGGCTCCGGCAGTGCACAGGGGGCGGACCGGCCCTCCCGGTGGGAGTCGCAGCGAAGCTTCGACGAGCTCGGGCGGCCGTTGCGGGACATCACGTTCTGCGTGGTGGACCTCGAGACGACGGGCGGGTCCGCGGCCGGCGGCTCGATGATCACCGAGATCGGGGCGGTGAAGGTTCGCGGCGGCGAGATCCTCGGCGAGTTCCAGACGTTGGTCAACCCCCACCAAGCGATCCCGGCTTTCATCGCGGTCCTCACCGGCATCACCGACTCCATGGTGGCAACCGCGCCGCGCATCGAGGAGGTGCTTCCGCAGTTCCTCGAGTTCGCGCATGGCTGCGTGCTCGTTGCGCACAACGCGCCGTTCGACGTGGGCTTCCTCAAGCACTTCGCGGCGGAGCAGGGCCGTCCGTGGCCGACCTTCGAGGTCCTCGACACCGCCCGGCTCGCGCGCCGGGTGATCACCCGCGACGACGCCCCCAACTGCAAGCTGAGCTCGCTGGCGGCGCTCTTCGGCGCCTCCACGACGCCGAACCACCGGGCACTCTCAGATGCCCGAGCCACGGTTGACGTCATGCACGGCCTGTTCGCGCGGCTCGGCGGACTGGGCGTCCACACGCTCGAGGAGCTGCAGACCTTCTCCTCCCGGGTCAGCCAGGCGCAGCGCAAGAAGCGGCACCTTGCCGAGGCACTCCCCCACGCCCCTGGGGTCTACCTCTTCCGGGACGATCGCGACCGTGTGCTTGTACGTCGGGACGTCGAAGGACCTACGCACCCGGGTCCGGTCCTACTTCACCGCCTCGGAGACGAGGTCGCGCATGGGTGAGATGGTCGGACTCGCCGAGTCGGTGACAGGCATCGAGTGTGCGACAGCGCTCGAGGCGGAGGTCCGCGAGCTGCGGCTGATCGCCGAGCACAAGCCGAAGTACAACCGCAGGTCGCGGTTCCCCGAACGGGTGCACTGGGTGAAGCTCACCGTGGAGCCCTGGCCCCGGCTGTCGATGGTGCGCCAGGTCCTCGACGACGGCGCGGAGTACCTCGGCCCCTTCGGCTCCAAGAAGGTCGCCGAGCGTGCCGTGGCCGCGCTGCACGAGACGTTCCCTGTGCGGCAGTGCGGCGGCCGGATGGCCAAGCAGCCGACGCAGTCGCCCTGCGCTCTCGGCGAGATGGGCAAGTGCCTCTCGCCCTGCGACGGCAGCGTCGACCTCGAGGTGTACGACGGGGTGGTCACCGACCTACGCGCGGCACTCGTGCAAGCGCCCGACCCGGTGGTCGCGGCACTGACGAGCCGGATGAACCTGCTCTCAACCGACGAGCGCTTCGAGGAGGCCGGCACGATCCGAGACCGCCTTGCGTCGTTCATCAGGTCGGCCGCCCGCACGCAACGCCTCCGTGGCCTAACCCGCTGTGCCGAGCTCGTGGCAGCTCGCCGGGAGGATGACGGCAGGTGGGCCGTCCATGTGGTCCGCCACGGCCGACTTGCGGCCGCCGGGGTCATCCCGCCCGGCGCGCACGCCGGCGAGTGGGTCAAGCAGCTCCGCGCCAGCGCCGAGACCGTCCCGCTCGGCCCCGGGCCCGACGCCGGCTGCCACGGCAGAGGAGACGGAGAAGATCCTGCGCTGGCTCGAGTCCGACGGGGTGCGACTCGTGCATGTCGAAGGTGAGTGGAGCAGCCCCCTCGGCGGGGCTCGCAAGCACCTGCGCATCCACGACGCCGTCAACGAGTCGCGGGCGAACCTCGTGCCCTTCGACGACCGGCGCGCGATCCGCCCGGTGCACCAGCCAGCGCGCTGACGTCGGCACAAACCTCAAGCCCAGCCAGGCGCCATGGCCTGACTGTACGTTTCTCTGAAATCCCGAAAAATAGACGTGGCTTTCTCGGCAAATCGGTCATTTCGCCTAATCGCTGGTGAGAGGGGCTTTAACCTCCATCCGGGAGGAAGACCGATGACTGACACGATGATTCGGGGCCGTTCGAGCGAGACAAGGTCGCCGGCGCCGCCGCGGTCTATGGGACTCGTCGTGCTGTTCACGACGACGGCCTTCATCGGTGCGGGGTTGCTGTTCGTGGTGCAGCCGATGATCGCCCGACTGGTCCTGCCGTCGTACGGCGGCTCGGCCACGGTCTGGAGCACAAGCAGCCTCTTCTTCCAGGTATTGCTCCTTCTCGGCTACGTCTACACGCACGCGGCGACCCGCAGGCTCGGTCACCGTTGGCAGCCGCCGGTCCATCTTCTGGTCCTTCTCGCGCCCCTCGTCGTGTTACCGATCGCGCTGCCCGCCAACGCGGCCCCACTCGTGGACACGTCCCCGATCCTGTGGCTGCTCCGGGTCCTCGCGGTCATGATCGGGCTGCCGTTTCTCGTCATCTCGACAACCGGGCCGCTGCTCCAACGTTGGTACTCGTGGAGCGGAGGGCCTCGCGCTGACGATCCATACTTCCTTTTCGCGGCTAGCAACTTGGGCAGCTTCGGCGGTCTGCTCGCCTATCCGTTCCTGGTCGAGCCACTGCTGAGTCTGGACGAGCAGCGAACCTGGTGGTCGTGGGGATTCGCGCTCTTCGTCGTCTTGACGACGACGTGCGGCCTTGTCACCCGCGCTGCGGCGTCGCGCGGACCAGTTGAGACAGTGCCAACAGCTTCCACGCACGACTGGGGGCCTCGGCTGGCGGCGGGTGGGTCGTTGGACACTGCTGGCTTTCCTGCCTTCGGCATGATGCTGGCCGTCACGGCCCACGTGAGCACCGACATCGCGCCGATCCCCTTGCTGTGGGTGGTGCCGTTGGCGATCTACCTGGGCACATTCGTCGTCGCGTTCGGCCGATCGACAAGAACGGTTCCAGCAACCGCCGTTCGGCTGGCTGTGGCAAGCACCTTCCTCGCTGCTGGGGCGACGATGATGCAGTCTCGAACGCCAGTCCTGCTCGATGTGATCTTGAACATGGTGATGCTCGGGCTCGTCGCCTTCGTCGCTCATGCCCGTCTCGCGGCGGACCGCCCGGAGGTCGGGCACCTTACGACCTTCTACCTCGTCGTTGCGGCAGGTGGCGCCCTCGGCGGGCTCCTCAACGGCATGGTCGCGCCAGTAGTGTTCGACCGGGTCTTGGAGTACCCGCTGATCACCGTCCTCGTACCCGTGGCCCTTGTCACGACACGCAGGGACAGCGCGCCGACCTCGCGAACAGCTGAAGTTCGACCCCCGACAAGGATCGCCAAGAGGATCGCCGTGGTCGTAGTCGCAGTGCCCTTGGCAGCTGGACTCGGGGCGGTATTGAGCCGATGGGCCAACTACACGGCGCTCGCATACATCGGTCTCGCGCTTGCGTTCTTGGCCGGGTGGCTACTTTCTACCCGCCGAATCCTGGTAGCTGTGGTGCTCGCACTCATGTTCACAGGGATCTCCGTGCGCTCGGAAGTGGGGCACCCTGGACCATCGCCGGACGTTCTTCGGCAGCTACCGCGTACTCGAGGGCGATGGCCAGCACGAGCTCGTCCACGGCACGACCCTGCACGGGACGCAGTGGCAGGACGAACACAGGAGCGAGCCCACGACCTACTACTCCCGCAGCGGCCCATTGGGGGACGTCTTCGGCCTCACGGGCATACGCGACGTCGGAGTGGTCGGCCTCGGGGTGGGCACGGTCGCGGCGTACGGCACATCAGGTCAGGACTTCACGTTCTTCGAGATCGACCCAGAAGTCATCAAGATTGCGCGCGACCCCTCCTTGTTCACCTACCTTCGCGACAGCCAGGCATCAGTCAAGACCACGGTTGGCGATGGGCGGCTCGAGGTGGAGAAACTGCCGAAAGCCTCGCTCGACATGCTGGTCCTCGACGCTTTCAGCTCTGACGCGATCCCGGTGCACCTCCTGACGACGGAGGCGATGCGCACGTACGCGGATCGGCTCAGACCGGGCGGGATGCTCGTAGTCCACATCAGCAACAAGGTCTTCGACCTTGCACCCGTGCTCACCAGCACAGCTCAGACGCTGGGTTGGTCGGGGCGCGTAGCGGTGGGCGGCGAGGGGCCGGGCGCCACCATGAGCGAGTGGGTCGTCCTCACACCCGACCCTGCGCGGCTCGACCAGCTGACCGAACATTCCAGCTGGCAGCGACTGCCGCACCGTTCGGTCACGTGGACTGACGACTACTCCTCCATCCTGTCAGTGCTCAAGTGACACCGCCGCCCGCGCGTGTCGGCGCGAGCTGCTGTCAATGAGTCGCGGGCGAACCTGGTTCCCTTAGACGACCGGCGCGCGATCCGCCCGGTGCACCAGCCGACCCGCTGACGCACGTACCCTGCGTGCATGTCTTGGCTAGATGCACTCGGATGGGCAGGCTCTGCGCTGCTGGTGTTCTCGTTGGCGCAAGCGCGGGTCCTGCGCTTCCGGGTACTCAACCTCATCGCTTGCCTGGTGCTCGTCGTCTTCAACTGGATTCTGGGCATCTGGCCGATGGTCGCGATGAACGTGGTCCTCTCCGCCATCAACATCTGGTTCATCCGCAAGCTGGTCTCCAGCCGTCACGATGCCGACGTCTTCGAGGTGTTGGAGGTCGGGCCCAACGACGAGTACCTGCGCCACGTCCTCCGTGTGCACGGCGAGGACATCCTCAAGCACCAGCCGGACCTGGTCTGGGACGGTGCTGAGGCGGGGCGCTCGGCGTACCTGGTCCAGCGCGGCGACGAGACGGTGGGCGTCGTCCTGGTCCGAGACGCCGGTGAGGGAACGGCCCAGATCGAGCTCGACTACGTCACCCCGCGGTTCCGGGACTTCTCCCCTGGCGAGTTCGTCTGGCGACGCAGCGGTCTCTTCAAGGAGGAGGGTTTCGAGCGCGTCGTGACGCCTCCGCACATGGTCGGCCCGTACTACGACAAGGTCGGCTTCCGCCAAGAGGGCGACGTGTTCGTTCTGGACTTGTAACGGCGCTCCAATCCACCCCGTGTCGTATCCGGTCCGCTAGCGTTTGGTCCCATGATCACCGCCATCGTGTTCGTCAAGGCCGACGTCGCCCGGATCCCCGAGGTGGCCGAGCAGATCGCGGCGCTCGACGGCGTCAGCGAGGTCTACAGCGTGACCGGACAGATCGACCTGATCGCGTTGGTCCGGGTGCGCCAGCACGAGGATGTCGCGGCCGTCGTCGCCGACCGCCTGAACAAGGTGCCGGGTGTGCAGGCGACGGAGACCCACATCGCGTTCCGCGCCTACTCACAGCACGATCTCGAGTCAGCGTTCTCCCTTGGCCTCGACTGAGGCCCGGGACGGGACCGCGGCACGTCTACGCGCTGCTGCCCTCCCCCTTGCCCTCTTCCTTGGTGTCTTCTCGGTCTACCTGGGCACGGCCGAACGACACCATGTGAACGTCGACGCCTACGCCGCTTCCGCCGCCTCCTGGCGGATAGCGACCGCGGGGACGCCCTGGTTCGACGGGCTGGACGTCACGAAGATCGGTGGTACCCACACAGACGGCGGTGTCAACCGGAACGGTCAATGGCTTCTGCCGTCACCCAACGGCCATGTGGCCGCGCAGCGGGTGGCGGGACCGATCATCGCAGGCGTGCCGTTCTACTGGCTGCTCGGCGGTTCCGGGACCAGCGAGTCGGACTTCCATCTTTGGCCGGCCGCGGTAGCGGCGTCGTCCATCACCGCGTGTGCAGTCCTCCTGATGTTCTTCGCCCTCAGGCGCCACGCGGGCATTGGGCTCGCCGTCACGGCCTCCCTTGTGTTCGCGTTCGCGACGCCGACCTGGACGGTCTCGGCAAACGGCCTCTGGACCCATCCGATAACTCAGCTGGGCATTGCCGGTGCCGCCTACGGCGCCAGCCGGGGGAAATGGTGGCTGACCGGTGTCTTTCTCGGGATCGGCATGTTCGGAAGACCGCACCTGGCGGTGATCGCCGCGGTTCTCGGCCTGGGAATGGCGTGGTCCCACCGTGATTGGCGGATCGCCGCACGCGTGGCGATTCCGACGGCAGCGTCCCTGGCACTGCTAACGGTCTGGAACCGCGCCGTGTTTGGAATATGGTCGGTCAGCGGCGGTTACAGCGGCGTCGTGGACCGAGCCACGCAGGGCGTGGAGAAGGTCCTCGGCTACAACCTGGTGACGAACTACCTTGGTTTCTTCGTCGCCCCCAACAGAGGGCTCTTGGTGTGGACGCCCGCCCTGCTGCTGTTCATCCCGGCAGTCGTTCGGGCTCGCAAGACGCTTCCCTCCTGGTCACTCTGGCTGCCCCTCGGCGGTGCCATCTACACGTTCCTGCAGATCCGGCTCGCCGACTACACCGGGGGCATCTTCTTCTACGGATATCGCCACGGGCTGGAGCTGATCACGACGCTCGTGCCGATGCTCACCCTGTCCGCTCCGTTCCTTGGAAGACTGGCGAGACGGCTGCTCCCTGTCGTGATCGCTGTCCAGGTCGCTGCCATGGGCCTCGGCGCCATGGTTGAAGAAGGGTTCTTCATGCCGCGCAGCCTCATGTGGCGCGAGAACAGCTTCTGGGTGGCGCTGAGGACCAACCCCGAATTGGTCGGGGGGTGGCTCCTCCTCTGCGATAGCCGTCGGGCTTCTGGTCGCGATCCGGTACGTCCCCATGCCGGCACCCAACAAGCTCGACACCGACGCCGACCACCGCGGGCGACGGCCTCGGGCGAGGGCTCAACGATCGACGCGAAACGGGCATCCTCCTGACAATTCCGGCTTCGGCGGCATACGTTGTATGTCCCTGAACTGCCGTGGAGGAAAAATGCTCGGATCTACCGGCCGCGGGACACGATCTGTTCGTCGGATGACGGGGGCCGCAACCGCAGCCGCTGTCGCCGTCGGAATGGTGTCCCTCGCACCCACCGCTCAGGGCCAGGACAACCCTGAGCCCATCGCGTTCTCGAACGCCCGCGTCCACCGCGACGCCGGCAAGCCCCTGTCCGCCAAGTCCAACGAGACCCCGGCTGCCCGGGTCAAGGCCTACCTCAAGGGCCGTGGCCTCAGCGACCTGAGCGTCGGCTCGCTCGCCGCCGAAGGCGGCTCCTGGAAGAGCCGAGGCGTCTCCCACCTGCGCATGGAGCAGCGGGTCGCCGGCCTCCGGGTCCACGGCGCCTACGCCCGTGCCGCCTTCAACAGCAACGGACGGCTCGTCGACCTCGTCGAGAACGTCGCCCGAGTGCCGAAGGGCGCCCCGACGGCTGCCTCCGTCGACGCCGCGAGCGCGCTCCGCGCCGCCGTCGGCAAGCTCTACCCCGGCCGCTCCGTCGACACCCGCACCACGGGCCGGTCGCAGAACACCACCAAGTTCGCCAAGGGCGGCTGGCACGCCGAGCCCACCGTCGAGCGGGTCGCACTCCCCACCACGGCCGGTGGGCTCGAAGTCGGGTACGTCGTCACCACCTGGACCGCCGACGACAACGAGCTCTACGAGACGGTGGTGAGCGGCGACGGCAAGGTCGTCGACACGATGCTGCGCTCCGCGAACGAGACCTACAACGTCTTCCCGGAGGACCCGACCGGCGCGCAGACGCGCATGACCGACCCGGCGGACCTCATCGCTTCGCCGAACGGCTGGCTCGCCGGGGCCCAGACCACGGTGAACATCGGCGGCAACAACGCCCGCGCCTACCTCGACATCGACAACGACAACGCGCCCGACGCGGTGGCAGGCCGGCGACCGACGGTGTTCGACACCACCTTCGACGCGACCACCAAGCCGTCGACCGACAGCAACCGCGAAGTCGCCGTCCAGAACCTCTTCTACCTCAACAACCTGATCCACGACACGCTGTACAGGGCCGGGTTCAACGAGCAGGCGGGCAACTTCCAGCAGGACAACTACGGCAAGGGCGGGCGCGCCGGCGACCCGGTCGCGGCCGAGGCCCAGGACGGCGGCGGCACCGACAACGCCAACTTCGCCACGCCGGCCGACGGCCAGGACCCGCGGATGCAGATGTACCTGTGGTCCGTGCCGGGCATGTACCAGGTCAACGTCCCCTCCGGTCCTGCAGCGGGCAACTACGACGCCGCGGTCGGCGAGTGGGCACCCGTCACCGAGGCCGGGGTCAGCGGGCCCCTTGCGCTCGGTGAGGACGGCGCCGGAGCCTCGAGCACCGACGCCTGCGAGGCGCTCACCGGCGAACATGACCGGCAAGGTGGTCGTCGTCGACCGAGGCACCTGCAACTTCATCATCAAGGCGAAGAACGTCCAGGCTTCCGGAGCCGTTGGAATGATCGTCGCCAACAACGTGGCAGGTGCCGCGTTCCCGATGGGCGGCACCGACCGCAAGGTCACGATCCCCGGCCTCATGGTCAGCCAGGCCGACGGCGCGACACTCAAGACTGCGCTCGGCTCGACGGCCGTCCTGAGACTGGACCCGGCGAGCATCATGCGTGACGGCGACCTGGACACCGACATCGTGTGGCACGAGTACGGCCACGGCCTCACCTGGCGGATGATCGGCCGGATGGACGGCCCGCTCGCCGGCGCGATCGGCGAGGGTATGAGTGATGTGCTCTCCGTCGTCGTCAACAACGACCCGGTCGTCGGCGAGTACTCCGCCAGTGACTCCACGGGTATCCGCAGCGCACTCCTACGAGGGTTACCCGGGCACGTACGGGGACATCAAGGGCACTGAGGTCCACGCCGATGGTGAGCTCTACGGAGCGATCGGCTGGGACCTGTGGAAGCAGTACAAGAGCGCCGGACTCAGCCGGGACGAGATCCTGGCCGACCTCGTCGACGGCATGAACTACACGCCGGCGAAGCCGACCTACGAGCAGATGCGCGACGGCATCGTGCAGGGCCTGACGCTCTCCGGCAAGGAGGCCCGGATCTGCATGGTGAACAACGCCTTCGCGAAGTACGGCGTCGGTGAAGGGGCCAAGGGCGTCGTCCGCGGCAGCCAGGTCCAGATCACGGAGTCGTTCAAGTCCGCGTGCGGGATCGACTACACGCCCAAGGACCCGGCCACGACCCCGTGACCTGAACACGTCCAGTCACGAAGACAAGGCCGCCCGGTCCACACGGACCGGGCGGCCTTGTCATGTCCGGTGACTCGCCGCAGACCTCAGTCCCCGCGTACGACGGTCGCCAGCGACCTCGCACGTGAGGACCGGAGCACGTCCTCGAGCATCATCGGCTCCCCGGCCGGCCCGGCGAGGGGCACCCGCCAGTTGGGGTACTCGTCCGTCGTACCGGGTTGGTTCTGGGTCCGCCGATCGCCGACCGCGTCGGGCAGCGCCACGTTGAGCAGCCGCGCCGGGGTGAGGGTGAGGTACTCGTGCAGCGCCCGGACCGTCTCCTCCACCGACGGGTCGGAGTCGAGCAGGCCGCGGGAGCGCAGCTCGTCCGTCCAGGCACCGCGCTCGGCCTCGTCGGCAGCGATCTCGTCGGCGAGCGACCGGGTCAGCAGCCCGAGTGAGTGACGCAGCCGCACGTGGTCGGCGGCGAGGTAGCCGGCCGACGGCGGGAGGTCGTGGGTCGTCACCGAGGCCAGGCAGTACTCCCGCCAGTGCTCCGCCGGGAGCGGCTTGCCGTCGGAGCCGTTCTCGAACCACAGGATCGACGTGCCGAGGATCCCCCGCTCACGCAGGTAGTCCCGGGTCGACGGCTCGACGGTGCCGAGGTCCTCCCCCACGACGACCGCACCCGCTCGGTGCGCCTCGAGGGCGAGGACGCCGACCATCGCGTGGTGGTCGTAGTAGACGTAGGTGCCGTTCGCGGGCAGGTTCCCCGCCGGCACCCACCACAGGCGGAACAGGCCGAGGATGTGGTCCACGCGGACCCCGCCCGCGTGGCGCAGGACGGCGGCGATCAGGTCGCGGAACGGCGCGTAGCCGAGCTCGGCCAGGCGGTCGGGACGCCACGGGGGCTGCCCCCAGTCCTGCCCCAGCTGGTTGTAGGCGTCAGCCGGAGCACCGACCTGCATCCCGGTCGCGTAGGTGTCCTGGAGCCGCCACGCGTCCGCACCGCCGGGGTACACCCCCACGGCGAGGTCGTGCATGACGCCGAGCCGCATGCCGGCGCCGACGGCCTTGGCCTGAGCCAGCTGGAGCTGCTCGTCCACCACCCACTGCAGCCACATGTGGAAGTCGACGAGGTCGGCGTTCTTCTCCGCGAACTCCTCCACCTCGGCCGAGCGCGGATCCTGCAGGTCCGCAGGCCAATCGCGGAAGTCGTTGCCATGGGTCTCCGCCAACGCGCTCCACCGCGCGAAGTCGACGAGACCCTGACCCTCGCGCCGGCAGAACGCCTGGAAGTCGACCTCACGCCCGACGCTCCGAGGAGCGGCATGCACGATGCGCAGCGCCTCGAGCTTCGCCGTCCACGACTCGTTGCGGTCGATCGCGTCGACGTCCGCGAGCGTCGTGCGCAGGCGCTTGCCGATCCGGTTCACCTCGGCGCGCTTCTTGTCGGGCAGCCCGGCGTACTCCGGGATCCGCTCGACGCGCAGGTACAGCGGGTTGAAGAAGCGACGGGACTTCGGGAGGTACGGCGACGGCTCCATCGGCGCGACGGGCTCACCGGCGTGCAGCGGGTTGACCAGGAGGTAGTCGGCACCCAGCTCGGAGCCGGACCACACCGCGAGGTCGGTCATGTCGACGAGGTCGCCGACGCCCCACGACTCGGCGGAGCGGACGCTGTACAGCTGGGCCGCGAGGCCCCATCCGCGGCGGTCACCGAACTGCTCGGGCAGGCCGAGGAAGTCGGGCGTGACGATCAGCGTGCACGAGGACTCGACGCCCTCGGAGCGCGCCCAGAGCCGGTGGTAGCCCAGCGGCAGCCCGGTCGGCAGCCGGAACGACGCCTCCCCGGTCAGGCGGCCGTCGACCTCTCGCGGCTGCTCGGGGTTGTCGACCTGCTCCAGCCCGCCCCGGACAGTGCCGGTCTCGAGCTCCACCCACACCTCCACGCCGGAGCCGTGCGGCACGTGCACCCAGAAGGAGGCACCCTCGCCCTGGCGCGTGATCACGGTCGGCGGAAGGACTCTGCGCCACCGAGCGTCGGAGTCCGCCTGCAACGCCACCGCGGCGGCCGAAGGGCTGGAGGCGTCGATGTCCATGGCAGCCAGAACCGCCACGATCGTCTCCTCGGGAACCTGCACGTGGTTGCCACGCCAGTCCCAGTACTCGGTGGCGACACCGCGGGCATGCGCGAGCTCGATTAGCTCGTTGCTGAGTCCAGTCACGGGCACATCCTTCCCCACGAGGGGATGCCGGATCTAATCGCACCCTCAGGCGCGAGCGCTGACCTCGACCCACTTCTCCAGGACCGCCTTGGCGCTGCCTGAGTCGATCGACTCCTCGGCCCTCGCGATGCCCGCAGCGAGCCGCTCCTCGAGGGTGCCTGGCTCGGCGGCGTGGATGGCCAGCGCGGCCCCGGCGTTGAGTACGACGGCGTCGCGGACCTGTCCCTTCTCACCGGCCACGACCCGGCGTACGACGTCCGCGTTGTACGTCGCGTCCTGGCCACGCAGGCCCTCCGCCGTACCCCTGGGGATGCCGAAGTCGAACGGGTCGAGGACGTGCTCGGTGACCTGACCACCGCTCACCGCCCAGATGTGCGAGGTCGTGGTGGTGGTGAGCTCGTCGAGCCCGTCGTCACCGCGGAACACCCACGCGTCGACGCCTCGCTTGGCGAACACACCTGCCATCACCGGCGCCATCGCGGCGTCGGCGCACCCGATCGCCTGGGCCTCGGGCTTGGCGGGGTGCGCGAGCGGACCGAGGAAGTTGAAGGTGGTGCCGACCCCGAGCTCACGGCGGGCCACCGCCGCGTGCCGCAGGGCGGGGTGGAAGGCGGCGGCGAAGCAGAACGTGATGCCGACCTCCTCGCCCACCCTGGCCACGGTCGTGGCGGGCAGGTCGAGCCGCACGCCGAGCGCCTCGAGCACGTCCGCGCTCCCCGACTTGGAGGAGGCGGAACGGTTGCCGTGCTTCACCACGGGGACACCCGCCCCCGCGGCGACGATCGCGGCCATCGTCGAGATGTTGACCGACATCGACCGGTCCCCGCCCGTGCCGACGACGTCGAGCACCCGCCCGGTCACGATGAGCGGGGTCGCACGGGCGAACATCGCCGCCACCAGGCCCTCGACCTCGTCCACGGTCTCGCCCTTGGCGCGGAGCGCGACCGCGAAGCCCGCGATCTGGGCGGGCGTCGCCTCACCGGCGAGGATCTCCCCCATCGCCCAGGCGGTCTGGTCGCCGGACAGGTCGGTCCGCGAGATCAGCGCGGAGAGGACCTCCGGCCAGGTGTGCGCGGCGGTCATCAGCCGTGCTCGGGTGTCAGCCCGCGACGGCGACGCGCGGCTTCAGCAGGCGCGTCACGACCTCGGCGAGCTGGATCGGGTCGAGCGGGTGCGGCACCGCCGCGTCCGCCCGAGACCAGGTGGCGAGCCAGGCGTCCTGCGGCCGTCCGGTGAGCACGAGGATCGGCGGGCAGGAGTAGATCTCGTCCTTCATCTGCTTCGCGATGCCCATGCCACCGGCCGGGACCGCCTCGCCGTCGAGGATCGCGAGGTCGATCTGCCCCGAGTCGAACTGCTGGACCACCACGGGCTCGGTCGCGACCTCGACGTACTCCACCTCGGGCAGGTCGGGGTGGGGACGCTTGCCCAGGGCCAGGATCACGTCCCGGCGGACGTTCGCGTCGTCGCTGTACACGAGGACCTTCAGCGGGCGCGCTTCGGTGGAGCCGGCGGAGGGTGCGGAGGTGGCATCGGTCACGCGCCCGATGGTACCGGGCTGGGTTTCGACAGGCTCAACCACCGGCGGGCTCACCACCGGGTCGGCTCGGCTCCGGCGCCGTCGGGCTCGGTACGACGGGCCGCCGCCTGCGCCTCGAGCCGGTCGAGCCTCCTGTCCTCGCGGCGCGCCTCCTGCATCGACTGGCGCGCCCACTGCACGAACAGCACGCCGAAGAAGGTCAGGCCGATCAGGTCACCGGACCCCCAGAGGATCCCGCCGGCGAGGTGCTGGTCTGCCGCGGGGCTCGCCAGCCAGGACAGACCGGGGAACCGGTGCAGCGCCTGGTACCACTCCCCCGCGATCAGCTCCTCCTGGCCCATGATCGTGACGCCCAGGAACGCGTGGAACGGGAGCGTCAGGAAGATCAGCAGCAGCCGGAACGGGTAGGCCACACGTCCCGGGATCGGGTCGATCCCGACCAGCGGCCAGAAGAACAGCGCCCCGACCAGGACCAGGTGGACGTGCATCATCTCGTGGACGAACGCCGACCGCAGCGACGCGTCGTACCACCCACTGAAGTAGAGCGCCCACGGGCTGACCACGAACAGCACGAAGGTCAGCGGCGCGAACGTGAGCACCCGGGCCGCCCGTGAGTGCAGCACGGACAGCAGCCACCGGCGCGGACGTGCCGGGAGCGTGCGCAACGCCAGCGTCACCGGAGCACCGAGCGCCAGGAACAGCGGCACCATCATCGAGAGCACCATGTGCTGCACCATGTGCGCGCTCAGCAGCACCGTGTCGTAGGCGGCGAGGCCCGATGAGGTGGCGAAGTAGAAGCTGCCCATGCCGAGGACGACGAAGCTGATCGTCCGGCCCACCGGCCACGAGTCACCGCGTGACCGCAGCACCCACACCCCGAACAGGTACAGACCGACGACCCACACCGTCACGACGAAGAGGAAGGGGTCGACACCCCACTCGGTGAACACCGAGGCAGCGGAGAAGGGTGGCAGATCTGAGACGTTCTCCACACCGGCGAGCGCAAGCACGCACCCAGATTAGGCACGCGGCGCGGCCATCCACACGGCGGTGGGCTGCGAATGTGAAACAGATGACGCTGAATCGGGAGGGGGTCGGATGTCCATCGGATTGGCTTACCGACATAATGTCCGCGTGGCGACAGCAACTGCGATTCCTGCATCCCGTCTACACGGGCATCATGACCGACCGAGCATGGTCAGCGTCGGAACGATCGTCTGGCTCTCCAGTGAGCTGATGTTCTTCGCGGCGCTCTTCGCTGCCTACTTCACGATCCGGGCGGTCTCGCCGGAGCTGTGGGCGATGAACACCGAGAAGCTCAACATCCCGTTCTCGACGGTCAACACCACGATCCTGGTGCTGTCCTCGGTGACGTGCCAGCTCGGCGTGTTCGCGGCGGAGCGCGGCCAGGTCGGCCGCACCGGGAGCGTGTTCAACGTCAAGGGCTGGGGCCTGCGTGAGTGGTTCGTGCTCACCTACATCATGGGTGCGATCTTCATCGGCGGTCAGGCCACGGAGTACACCGAGCTCGTGCACGAGGGCGTGACCCTGTCCTCGTCGGCCTACGGCTCGATGTTCTACCTGACCACTGGCTTCCACGGAATCCACGTCACGGGCGGTCTGATCGCCTTCCTCTTTGTCCTGGGCCGCACGTTCATGGCCCGCAAGTTCACCCACGAGCAGGCCGTGAGCGCCATCGTCGTGTCCTACTACTGGCACTTCGTCGATGTCGTGTGGATCGGTCTGTTCGCGACCATCTACCTGATCCAGTAGACGAGGACACTTCGTGCGATTCCTTAGCGCTCGACTCTCAGCCAAGCGTCGGAGCCCCCTAGCCGGGGTCGTGGTGCTGCTGATGGGTCTGTTGTTCACCGGTGGCGCGTACGCCGTACTGTCGCCCGCCTCCGCCACCGACGACCTCGCCTCGGACCAGGCCCTCGTCAACAAGGGACGAGAGCTGTTCCTCGTCGGCTGCGCGTCCTGCCACGGCCGCAACGCCGAGGGCATCGTGACCAAGGCCGGCACGCAGTACGGCCCCTCGCTCGTGGGCGTCGGCGCCGCCGCGGTCGACTTCCAGGTCGGCACCGGCCGCATGCCGATGGCTCGGCCGGGCGTGCAGGCGGAGAAGAAGGCCCCGGTCTACACCCCCGAGGAGACCCGCGCGCTCGCCGCGTACGTCGCCTCCCTCGGCCCCGGCCCGGCGATCCCTGAGGCGTCGAAGTACGACATCTCGGACGTCGACAACGAGGCGGTCGTGCGCGGCGGTGAGTTCTTCCGCACCAACTGCACCGCCTGTCACAACTTCGCCGGATCCGGTGGCGCACTGCCCGGCGGGAAGTTCGCCCCCTCCCTGAAGGGTGTGAGCCCCAAGCACATGTACGAAGCCATGCTCACCGGCCCCCAGCAGATGCCGGTCTTCTCCGACGACGTCCTCAAGCCCGACGAGAAGCGCGACATCATCTCCTACCTCAAGAGCCTCGAGTCGTCCCCCAACTACGGCGGCTTCGGCATGGGCGCCTTCGGCCCGGTCTCTGAAGGCCTGTTCGCCTGGATCGTCGGCATCGGCGGTCTGGTGGGCTTCGCAGTGTGGATCGCCGCCCACACGACTCGATCCAAGAAGGGCAGCAAGGCGTGAGCCACGAGAACGACTCCTCCATGCCCGTCCCGGGCAACGACGACGCAGTCGGTCACGCGGGCGGTCACGCGGGCACGCCCGCGCTCGCCGACCCGATCGCCGACCCCGGCCTGCCGGCGCACGAGCCGCGTCCGACCGACGTCGACAAGGCCGCTGAGCGCCGCGCCGAGCGCCAGATCGCGACGCTGTTCGGCCTCTCGGCGCTGTGCACCCTGCTGTTCCTGGTGTCGTACTTCGCCTTCCAGGTCGGAGAGAACACCGACACGTTCCTCGGCTTCGCCACCTCGAACCTCACGCTCGGGCTGACTCTGGGCCTCGCCCTGCTGCTGATCGGCGTCGGCGCCATCCAGTGGGCCCGCAAGCTGATGAGCGACGTCGAGATCGTCGAGATGCGCCACGCGGTCGCCTCCTCGGAGGAGGACCGCACCGACGCCCTCGCGGCGCTCCGCCAGGGTGGCGAGGACTCGGGCATCGCCCGTCGCCCGCTGGTCCGCAACTCGCTCATCGGCGCGGTGGCCCTGCTCGGCCTCCCGGCCATCGTGGCGCTGCGCGACCTCGGACCGCTGCCGGGCGACAAGCTCGAGCGCACGGTCTGGAAGAAGGGCATGCGGATCGTCAACGACGTGTCCGGTGAGCCGATCAAGCCCGACGAGGTGGAGATCGGCCAGCTGATCAACGCCGAGCCCGGCGTCTTCTTCGCCACCCACCACGACGGCGAGCCGGTCTTCGAGGGGGTCGAGCTCCAGCAGGCCAAGGCCAAGGCCGCGGTGATCGTCGTCCGGATGCAGCCCAAGGACATCACCCCGGCAGCCGGGCGTGAGAACTGGGGCGTCGAGGGCATCCTGTGCTACTCCAAGATCTGCACCCACGTCGGGTGCCCGATCTCCCTGTGGGAGCAGCAGAGCCACCACCTGCTCTGCCCCTGCCACCAGTCAACCTTCGACCTTGCCGACAACGGTAAGGTGATATTCGGACCCGCGGCACGTGCGCTCCCCCAGCTTCCGATGGGACTGGACAACGAGGGCTACCTCGTTGCCCTGAGCGACTTCACCGAGCCGGTGGGCCCGAGCTTCTGGGAACGTGGTGAGTGATGATGGCCTTCAGTACGAACGGCAAGACGGCCGCACAGGCTGAGAAGCCCTCCAAGATCGGCGGCGTGGCCACCTGGTTCGACGACCGGCTCGGCCTTGCCACGGCGACCAAGAAGCAGATCCGCAAGGTCTTCCCCGACCACTGGTCGTTCATGCTCGGCGAGATCGCGCTGTGGAGCTTCGTCGTGCTCCTCCTGACCGGCGTCTTCCTCACGCTGTGGTTCAAGCCCAGCATGGGCGAGGTCACCTACATGGGGTCCTACGACCAGCTGCGCGGCCTGGAGATGTCGCGAGGCGTACGCCTCGACCCTGAACATCTCGTTCGACATCCGGGGTGGCCTGCTGATGAGGCAGATCCACCACTGGGCGGCCATGCTGTTCATCGCCGCGATGTTCGTGCACATGATGCGCGTCTTCTTCACCGGCGCGTTCCGCAAGCCGCGTGAGCTGAACTGGGTCATCGGCGGCCTGCTGCTGATGCTCGGCATCCTCGAGGGCTTCGCCGGCTACTCGCTGCCCGGACGACCTGCTCTCCGGCACGGGCCTGCGGATCGCGGACGGCCTGATGAAGTCCATCCCGGTCCTCGGCACCTATGTCTCCTTCTTCGCCTTCGGTGGAGAGTTCCCCGGCGACTTGATCATCCCGCGGCTCTACACCGTGCACGTGCTGCTCATCCCCGGCCTGCTGCTCGCGCTGATCGGCCTGCACATGCTGCTGCTCGTCTACCACAAGCACACCCAGTGGGCCGGCCCCGGCCGGACCGAGCAGAACGTCGTCGGCTTCCCGATGCTCCCGGTGTACGCCGCGAAGGCCGGTGGCTTCTTCTTCATCGTGTTCGGCGGCAGCGCACTCATGGGTGCTCTCCTGCAGATCAACCCGGTGTGGAAGTACGGCCCGTACAACCCGGCCGAGGTCACCGCGGGCTCGCAGCCTGACTGGTACATGGGCGTGGCCGAGGGTCTGCTGCGGATCATGCCCGGGTGGGAGACCCACATCTTCGGCTTCACGATCAGCTGGAACATCCTGATCCCCGGTGTGGTGGCTCCCGGCGTCATCTTCACGATGGTGCTGCTCTACCCGTTCATCGAGGCGTGGATCACCGGTGACAAGCGCGAGCACCACCTGCTCCAGCGGCCGCGGAACGCACCGAACCGCACCGCGTTCCTGGTCGCGATGATGACGCTCTACGGCCTGCTGTGGGCTGCGGGCGGCAACGACATCCTCGCGGTGATCTTCCACGTGAACCTGAACTACATCACCTACTTCATGCGGGGCGCGATCTTCGTCCTGCCGGTGGTGGCGTACATCGTCACGCGTCGCTGGGCGATCTCGCTCCAGCGCGCCGACGAGGCAAGGTTGCTCCACGGCTACGAGACCGGCGTGATCATGCGCTCCCCCGACGGCGAGTACACCGAGCGGCACCTGCCGATCAGCGGCGACGAGGCCTACACCCTCACCGCCCGCGACCGGGACCAGGTGTTCGAGCTGACGTCCGGCGAGGACGCCAACGGGGTCCCGGCTCCGCACGCCCGCAAGGACCGGCTGCGTTCGAAGCTGTCGAGGTTCTGGTTCGCCGACAACGTGCAGAAGCCGACGCGCGAGGAGTACGACGAGGCTCAGCACCACGCCGAGCACGAGCTCGCGGTCCACGCCGGCGAGGCGCACTCCGCTGACGGCCACCAGTTCGACGGCCGCCACGACGTGCACGGTGAGGAACTGCGCAACCACTGACATCTCGTCACGAGCTGGGGCCCCGGACCGCACGGTCCGGGGCCCCAGCTCGTTCTGCGTCCGAACGGTGCCCAGTTTGGGCGATGTCGTCCATGCTGTGCGGGGCCTACCTTGGTCCTGTCGACGGCCCGCGGGTTCCGGCCGTCCCCAGGTCGAGTGACCGCTCCCCCTAGATTTCGGTATACCAATTCCGTTTCCCACATCTGTGGGTCGAGCGGACGTACGGTCGCTACATGTGGGGGTTCCAGGGGAGGGCTCCAGATCATCTGGAGAAACAGCAGAGGTCGGCGTGTGCGTTGCGCGCGCTGACCAGTCCTAGGCGTGCGGACCAGCGATCTCTCGGGGGATGGGATCGACCGAGTCCGAACGAGGGCTCCCCGGGTAGCCATGGCTTCCCGGCGCGTCCGCGCGAGCTTGCCTCCAACGTCCGGCCGTATCGACTTGGAGGCACAACATGAGCCCAGGAACACGCGTTGCACTGGTGGAGGACCACGCCCTGCTGGCTGAGGCCATGCACGTCTCGTTGTCGCTGAAGGGCTTCCAGGTGGTCGGCGTCCGGCTACCACCCGCCGGTGCCGCCCCGGGGGCGCTCCTGGCGGGCATCCTGGGAGCGAACCCGAGTGTCGTCCTGCTCGACCTCGACCTCGGGCCTGCCGGTGACGGGGGCCGCCTGATCCAGCCGCTGACCAGGGCCGGCCAGCGGGTCGTCGTACTCACCGGGAACACCGACCCGGTCCGCTGGGGAGCCTGTCTCGCACGTGGTGCGCTCACCGTGCTGGCCAAGACCGTGCCGCTCCAGATGATCGTGGACGTCATCGAACGGGTGAACCAGGGCCTGCCCGTGATGTCGCGCAGCCAGCGGGACGAGCTCGTGCAGCTGTGGCTGGCGCGCAGCACCGACGAGGACGAGAGGCGCAAACGCCTCAACCGGCTCACGCCGCGCGAGGCACATGTCCTCGGTGAGCTGGTGCACGGCAAGCGGGTCAGGGAGGTCGCACTCGAGGCGTACGTCTCGGAGGCGACAGTCCGGACACAGGTGAAGTCGATCCTCGCCAAGCTCGGCGTGACGTCCCAGCTGGCCGCTGTGGCACTCGCGCGCGACGCCGGGTGGGGGTCCTCCGTCAGCACAGGCCAGTAGGCCCCGCGCCCGACTCGCCAGCCGCTCCTCCCGGAGCAGCTGGTCCGGAAGTGGGGGGCTACGGATCAGCGTTACCGGGTGTGAGGTGAGGCTTGATGAGCGACGTGGCGCTCAATGCTCCCTCCCAACACGTCGGAGGCGACTGGCGAGCCGTCAAGCGGGCCGCTGGGACGACCCGTCACAGTCATGTTCGACCGGGCGGACGGCTTACCTCTTCCCCCAGGTTGACGATAGAACCGGACATGTCCGACCCGCGAGTTCGACGTACCCAACTTTGTCGATCTCGTCAAGAACCTCAAGGACCTAGTCCGCGCCGTTCGGGGGACGCCACTTCCCCTACGCACGAGTGGCCCGAACAGGTCAACCGGCAACCAGGCAAGGCGAAAGGGTGCATGCGCCCGGATCCGCCCGGGTACCGTTCGAGAACGGTGAGCATTTGGGGGAATGCTCCGAGCGGTGTCCCGGGTACCGCCTTCCTGGCTCAGACCACGAGCCGAAACTCCCAGCACGGACAAGTAGCACCTCCGGGGGGGCACACGATGACACATGCACAGCTTCCGCGGCAGCGGCGGGCGGGGACGGCCCGCGACAAGGAGCTCGAGACGCTCTGCCACGACCTGCGTCAGTGTGTGACGGCAGGGCTCCTGCTCGCGCAGCTTCCTGACAGCGACCGCGTCGACCGCGAGACGCTGCGGCGTTTCGACCTGATCCGGCAGACACTGACTCACGCGGCCGAGCTCCTGGACACTGCCACGGCGAGACTTCGAGCCACGGCAGTGGGTGATGGACCTGTCCAAGGTCGCCCAGGAATGTGTCAGTGTCGCCGAGTTCGGGCACAAGGTCCGCTTCGTCAGCGACGCGACGTACCGTCCGCTGGTCTTCGGCGATCCGCTGCTGGTGCACCGCGCCCTCGACAACATGATCGACAACGCCGGCCGCGCCGCGGGTGAGTCAGGCGACGTCGTCGTCCAGGTGGGTGCGGTTGCTGACGAGGCGTGGGTCGAGGTCGTCGACGACGGCCCCGGCTTCGGCGAGATCGAGCACGGCACGGGCCAGGGGCTCTCGGTGGTCAGCACGACGGCGCGTGCCAACGGTGGGCGGCTCGAGATCTCGAGCGGGCCGGGCCCGGGTACGACGGTCCGGCTCGTGTTCCCTCGCCAGAACCAGGGCGCCGAGGCTGGTGCCGAGGTCAGCTGATCAGAGAGCCGACCCCTCGGCGTACTCCTTGAAGCCGGCGTTCCAGTCGCCGTAGCCGTTGTAGAGCGTCATGTGCCGGTCGCTCCCGCTCACCTCGACGACGTCGCCGCGCTTGGTGAGGTTGAACAGCCAGGCGGCGTTGTCGGTGGTCATGCCCACGCAGCCGTGGCTGACGTTGGCCACGCCCTGGGAGCCGGTCGACCACGGCGCGGCATGCAGGAACTCGCCGGAGTAGGTGACCCGCATCGCGTACTCCACGTCGAGCTTGTAGTACTCCGGGTCGCCCTTCGGGATGCCGACCGTCTCGGAGTCCATCACCTTGTGCCGGACCTTCTCGATGATCACCTTGGTGCCCGAGCGGGTGATGAACCCGGGCTTGCCTGCGCTGATCGGCATGGTCCGGGCGAGCGAGCCGTTGATGAAGACCTTCATCCGGTGCGCGGCGACGTCGACCCTGCTGATCACCGAGTCGCCGACGTGGAAGGTCGCGCTGCGGCTGACCTGCCCGTAGACCCCGTTGCCGGCCGGGATCGAGTTGATGTCAGCCTTGACGGTGACGTCCGTGCCGGGCTTCCAGTACGTCCTCGGCCGCCAGTGGACCTCGTTGCCCGACACCCAGTGCCAGGCCCCCTGCTGGTGCGAGGTGTTCGTCACCGAGAGGTGACGCTCGACGCTCGCCCGGTCCGTGACGGGCACGTCGAACTTCACGATCACCGGCATGCCGACCCCGACCGTCTCACCGCTCAGCGGCGCGATGGAGGGGAAGGTCTGACGCTCCAGCGGCAGGTTCTCGGTCTGGAAGGTGGAGCGCTGAGTGGTGCTCAGGCCCTCGCTGTCCACGGCGACCGCCTTGACCTGGTAGCGCAGGCCCGGCTCGAGCCGGTCCTTCGCGCGCCAGAGCGTTCCGCCGTTGACGATGCGCCCGGCCACCTGGTGGTCCTTGGAGCGGACGGTGACCTGCTTCAGCGTGCCGTCCTCCGCCTTCACCTCGAGGGTCTTGTCGACCGCGACGGGGCGCTTCGGCTGGTCGACGTTGGTGGAGATCCGCGCTGCGGACTCGGGCTTGGCCGACGGCGAAGCGGATGCGGCCGGGCTTTCCCCGGACCTCGGCTCGCCGGCGTCCGCCGTACAGCCCGCGGTCACGAGAGCGGACAGCGCGAGGATGAGTACGCCGGCGCGACGCGCTCGGGCAGGCGCAGCAGGCCTGGTCATACGTGGATCCCCCGGGTTGAGAGCATGGGTGCGACCTCCACGGTAACAACGAGACGCCTGAGAATCGAAATCAAAACGCGGTGGCGCTGCCCACACAGGGCAGCGCCACCGCGTCACAGCGGGGTGTGCGAGGAGCAGCTCTCAGTGGGCGTGCTCTCCACGGTAGTACTCGAAGATCCAGCCGGACAGCGCGATCGAGCCGAAGCCGAGGCCGATCACGACCAGCCACCACGCGGCGTACGCCATGCCGTAGACCGACACCGCGGCCGTGGCGGCGGCCCACAGCGGCCACCAGCTGTAGGGCGGGAAGAACCCGAGCTCCCCCGCACCGTCGGCGATCTCAGCGGTGTGGGTGTCCTCCGGACGCGGGTCCATCTTGGAGGCGTGGAACCCCAGGTAGAACGTCACCAGACCGGTCAGCAGGGCCGTCATCGTCAATGCCGCGGTGCCGGTCGGGTCGCCGGCCATGAACCAGTACGCCGGCGCGACGAGTGCGAAGAACACTGCGTTCATACCGAAGATGTAGGTCTCGATCTTCATCAGCGGCCATCCTCGTCACGGTGCTTGTCGCCCTCGCGGACGGCTTCCTCCACGGTCGTGCCGCCCATCTGCTGCTCCAGGTGGCCGCGGCGTCCACTCACGTTCGGAGCATCGGCGAGGTCGCCCTCAGTGCGCAGCGCGTCGTTCTCCGCCATCTCGAGCGCGGCGACCTCCGGGTGGTGCAGGTCGAACGCCGGGGACTCGGAACGGATCCGGGGCAGGCGCACGAAGTTGTGACGCGGCGGCGGTGAGGAGGTGGCCCACTCCAGGGAGCGACCCCAGCCCCACGGGTCGTCGCCGACCTCGACGTACGGCTTCCTCGCTGTGGTGTACACGTTCCACAGGAACGGCAGCGTCGAGCTCGCGAGCAGGAACGCGCCGACGGTGGAGACCTGGTTCAGCGTGGTGAAGCCGTCGGTGGGCAGGTAGTCGGCGTACCGGCGCGGCATGCCCTCCACGCCCAGCCAGTGCTGGACCAGGAAGGTCGTGTGGAAGCCGACGAACAGCAGCCAGAAGTGGATCTTGCCCAGCCGCTCGTCGAGCATCCGCCCGCTGATCTTCGGCCACCAGAAGTAGAAGCCGGCGAACATCGCGAACACCACGGTGCCGAAGACGACGTAGTGGAAGTGCGCCACCACGAAGTAGGAGTCGGTGACGTGGAAGTCCAGCGGCGGGGAGGCCAGGATGACGCCGGTCAGCCCACCGAACAGGAAGGTCGTCAGGAAGCCGAGCGACCACAGCATGGGCGTGTCGAACGAGATGGACCCGCCCCACATGGTGCCGATCCAGTTGAAGAACTTCACGCCGGTGGGCACCGCGATCAGCAGGGTCATGCCCGAGAAGAACGGCAGGTCGACCGCGCCCGTCGGGAACATGTGGTGCGCCCACACCGCGACGGAGAGCGCCGCGATCGAGAGCGTGGCGGCCACCAGGCCGACGTACCCGAAGACCGGCTTGCGGCTGAACACCGGGAGCACCTCGGTCACGATGCCGAAGAACGGCAGCGCGATGATGTACACCTCGGGGTGGCCGAAGAACCAGAACAGGTGCTGCCAGAGGATCGGCCCACCGCTCGAGGGGTCGTAGACGTGGGTGCCCAGCAGGCGGTCCGAAGCCAGCATCAGCAGCGCACCGGCCAGGATCGGGAACGCGATCAGCACCAGCAGGCTGGTGACCAGGCTGTTCCAGGTGAAGATCGACATCCGGAACATGGTCATGCCGGGGGCGCGCATGGTCAGGATCGTGGTGATGAAGTTGACCGCACCCAGGATGGTGCCCAGACCCGCGAGCCAGAGGCCGAGGATCCACAGGTCGCCACCGACGCCCGGGGAGTTCACCTCGTTCGACAGCGGGGTGTAGGCGAACCAGCCGAAGGAGGCCGCTCCCCCGCGGGTGAGGAAGCCCGAGGCGGCGATGAGCCCGCCGAACAGGAACAGCCAGTAGCTGAACATGTTGAGCCTCGGGAACGCCACGTCGGGGGCGCCGATCTGGATCGGCATGATCAGGTTGCCGAACCCGAAGAACAGCGGGGTCGCGAAGAGCAGCAGCATGATCGTGCCGTGCATCGTGAACAGCTGGTTGTAGGTCTCGTCGTTCACGACCTGCTGACCCGGGAAGGCAAGCTCCGACCGGATGATCAGGGCCATGATGCCGCCGAGGATGAACCACACGAACGACGTGCCGAGGTACAGCTTGCCGATCAGCTTGTGGTCCGTGGTGGTCAACACCCGGACCACCTGCTGCCCCAGGGGCTTCCGGTCGGCGTAGGCCCCCTGGGCCTGGAATGCTGCGCCGGTCACTGGTTGTCTCCTAGCTGAGAGGTTTCCTCGTCCTGCAGGCCGGTCTGCGTCTCGGAGTCGACGCCGCCCTGCACGATGCCGACGTCGCCCTGGCGCTCGAGACCGCGGAGGTACTCGTCGTACTGCTCAGGGCTCACCACGCGCAGGTTGAAGAGCATCCGCGAGTGGTAGGTGCCGCAGAGCTCGGCGCACTTGCCGGCGAACTTGCCCTCACGCGTGGGCGTCAGGGAGAAGCTGTTGTGCCTGCCGGGCACGACGTCCATCTTCATCAGGAAGGAGGGCACCCAGAAGGAGTGGATCACGTCGGGAGAGCGCAGCTCGAGGGTGACCGACTCACCCTTGGGGAGGACCAGCGTGGGCATCTCCGCGGGGGTGCCGACGGTGTAGACGTTCTTGCCGCCGACCGCGTCCTCGCCGAGGTAGTTGAAGCTCCACGACCACTTCTGGCCGACGACCCGCACGGTGTGGTCGGTCTTGCCGTTCTCGTTGGCCAGCACGCCGTCCTGCGTCTGGACGGTGAAGAAGAAGAAGACGACCACCATCACGACGGGCGCGATCGTGTAGAGGATCTCGATCGGCAGGTTGTACCGGGTCTGAACCGGGATCTCGTCCTCGCTGCGACGGCGGAACTTGAACGCGGCGTAGAGGATCAGACCCCACACCAGGATTCCGACGAGGATCGCCGCCAGCCAGCTCCACCGCCACAGGTCGTCGGTGAGCGGAGCCCGGTCGGTGATCGGCTGAGGCATCGCCAGGCGCTTGATCTGGTCCTGGTCCTCAGAGGAACACGCGCCCAGCAACAGCAAACCTGCGGACGCCATGGCGGCGGTGACGACGCGCGAGCGTAACGTCTGGCCCCGCTTGGGGAGTTGCAGACCCACGAACGAGCCTCTCTCTCAAATACGACGGTCAGCACCGAACCCTACTACTGAGGCAACCTCCGCCGACCGCGAGGTCACGGGTAAGTTCACGTTGTGACCCAGACAACCGGACAGGGCGGCGCGGTCACCTCGGGATACCTCGACGCCGCGTCGTCCGAACCGCTCCATCCAGCCGCTCGTGAGGCGCTCATGGCGGCCCTCGAAGCGGGCTTCGCAGACCCTTTGCGGCTGCATCGCCGCGGGCGTGAGGCACGTCTCCTGCTCGACAACGCCAGCGCGGTGACCGCCTCGTGTCTCGGCGTGCGCGAGGACGAGGTGACGTTCACCACCTCCGGGACCCAGGCCGTCCACCTCGGGGTGCTCGGGCTCCTCCAGGGCCGTTCCCGGGTGAGCCGGCGCCTGGTGCACTCCGCGGTGGAGCACTCCGCGGTGATCCAGGCCGGCCGCTGGTGGACCGAGCAGGCCGGGGGTACGGCGGAGGGGGTCGGGGTCGACCACCAGGGCCGGGTCTCCCCCGCCGAGGTCGCCTCCGTGCTGGCGCAAGGGGCCGGTGTGCTCGCAGTCCAGTCCGCGAACCACGAGGTGGCGACCGTGCAGCCCCTCGAGGAGATCTACGCCGCAGCGGACGAGCACGGGGTCCCGGTCTTCGTCGACTTCGCCGCGTCGGCCGCCCGGCTCGACCTGCCCCGAGGGTGGTCGGCGGCGGCCGCATCCGCGCACAAGTGGGGCGGCCCCGCCGGCGTCGGGGTGCTGCTCGTGCGCAAGGGCGCCCGCTGGCGGCCGCCGCTCCCCGTGGACGACCGGGCGGACCCGCGGGTCAGCGGGTTCGAGAACGTGCCGGCCGTGCTCGCCGCCGCGGCGGCCCTGCAGGCGCGGACGGCTGAGCGGGAGCAGGTCAACGCACGGCAGTTCGCCCTCGTGGAGCGGATCCGCGACCGGGTCGCCACCACCGTGCCCGATGTGGAGGTCGTCGGCGACCCCGTGGGTCGGCTCCCCCACCTGGTGACCTTCTCCTGCCTCTACGTCGACGGTGAGGCGCTGGTCACCGAGCTCGACCGGGAGGGTTTCGGCGTCGCCTCGGGGTCCGCCTGCACGGCCTCGACGCTGACGCCCTCGCACGTGCTCGCGGCCATGGGCGCCCTCACCCACGGCAACGTGCGTGTGTCGTTGACACCGGACACCACGGAGGAAGAGGTGGACCGGTTCCTCGAGGTGCTGCCCGGCGTCGTCGCCCGGCTGCGCGAGCGGGCGGGGGTCCCATGACCACCGCGGACCTCGAGCTCGACTGCCGTGGGATGCGCTGCCCGTTGCCGGTGATCCGCCTCGCGAACAACATCACGGACATCGCGGTCGGACAGACCGTCGCCGTGGCGGCCGACGACGCAGCCGCCCGGTCCGACGTACCGGCGTGGTGCCGGATGCGCGGGCAGGAGTACGTCGGCGAGGAGGTCGCCGAGGACGGGGTGCCGCGGTACGTCGTACGGCGCACGCGCTGACCCGCCGAGCGGCGACTGCCGCCTCAGCGGACGGCCGCAGGTGTCAGGGGCGGGCGTGGATGTGCTCGGCGATGTCGCGGGCGGCGTCCTCGCCGTACGCGTCGGCGAACCGCTTCACGAACCGGTCACGGTGCACGGTGTACTCCTGCGTGCCGACCTTCTCCACGACGTGGACGGCGAGCAGGCAGCCGAGCTGTGCGGCCCGCTCGAGCGACAGCCCCCATGCGAGGGCCGCGAGGAACCCCGCCCGGAACGCGTCACCGACGCCGGTCGGCTCGACCTTCTCGATCTCCGGGACGGCGGGCACGAAGATCGGCTGGTCGCCGTCCTGCTCGACCCGGACCCCGGTCGCGCCGAGCGTGATCACCCAGGTGCCGACCCGGGAGCGGATCTCCTCGGCGGACCAGCCGGTCTTCTTCTCGATGAGGGCGGACTCGTACTCGTTCGAGAACAGGATCGCCGCCCCGTCGATGAGCTCCCGGATCAGGTCACCGTCACCGAACGCGAGCTGCTGGGACGGGTCGGCGATGAAGGCGTAGCCGCGCTCACGGCACTCCTCCGTGTGGCGCCGCATCGCCTCGGGGTCGTTCGGGCCGACGAGGACGTACTCGACCGGCCCCACCCGCTCCTCGATCGGCTTGAGCTCGATCTCCCGGGCCTCGCTCATCGCTCCGGCGTAGAACGACGCGAACTGCGCCATCGTCGAGTCGTTGGTGCACACGAACCGCGCTGTGTGCTTGGTCTCCGACACGTGCACCGAGTCGCAGTCGACGTTGTGCCGCTCGAGCCAGGAGCGGTAGTCGGCGAAGTCCTCGCCGACGGCTCCCACGAGGATCGGGCGAAGACCCAGCGAGCCCAGGCCGAAGCAGATGTTCGCGGCGACCCCGCCCCGCCGTACCTCCAGGTCGTCGACGAGGAACGAGACCGAGAGCTTGTCGAGCTGGTCCACGACCAGAGAGTCGGAGAACTTGCCCCCGAAGGACATCAGGTGGTCGGTGGCGATGGAGCCGGTGACGAGCAGCGACACGGGTACCTCAGGAGGGGTCGGGAGCAGTTCGCGGACAGCCCGAACACTACCCGTTGGTACGACTAGGGCGACCCACGAGTAACCCCTAGCGTGGTCGGCATGACCTACCAGCGTTTGGCGTACGACGACGCCTCCACGTCCAGTGAGATGACCTCCGACTGCCGCGCGGTCGAGGCCGCGCTGCACCTCCCCGAGCGCCGCAGCGCCGCCGAGAGGGCAGCCGAGGCCGTCTCGAAGCCCGCCCCCAGCATCCTGTTCGAGGACTACCCGCGCGAGGTGAAGAAGCCGACGATCGCGGTCAGCGACGCTGCCGCCCGTCTCGGCGCGGCACTCCACCTGCACCTCGACTGAGCGACCCAGACGACAAGAGGCCCCCACCGGAAACCGGTGGGGGCCCTTGTTGTGCCGAGCGGTCAGCGGACCCTCAGGATCTGGCCCTTCCCGAAGATCGGGGTGGTGACGAAGACCCGACCGCGGCGGTCGAGGGCGACGTCACCGGGCAGGATCAGCCGGTTTCGGGCGAGCTCGTGCCGGTTGCTGCGGTCACGGCCGAGGCGGATGAGCGCACCGACCGAGTCGGCGGGGTTGCCGGACTCCGCGCGGACCCAGCTGGTCTTGGAGAGCTCCACGACGAACAGCGAGCCGCCCGCACCGGCCTGGAGCGCCACGACCGACGTCATGTTCTTGACCACGCGCCGGCAGTCGCCCCTGAAGGGGTGCGCCGGGTCGCACACGGCCCTGTCGGCGTCGGGCTCGACCCGCCAGATCTGCGATGTCCGGGGCGTTCCGGGGAAGCCGCGCAGCTCACCGATGTAGTAGAACCCGTCCCGTCCGACGGTCACCGACGTGACGACCGCCTCCGAGGGCATCGGCGTGCCGGGCGGCGGCGCCTTCTTCCCCAGGCCTCGCGGCACCTTGACGGTCCGCGGCTTCACCAGCGCGATCGTCTTCACGTCCCCGTTGGGCCACACCCGGAGCAGGTCGTTGCCGCCCGCATCTGCGACGAGCGCCGTGCCGTCGTCGAGGGCGGCAACGCCGTACGGGTTGCTGTCCTTCGGCTTCTTCTCGAGGTCGTAGGGGTCCTGGTCGGTCGCCTGGTACGCCGCGATGTCGGCGATCTTCTTCTGGCCCTCGGCCTTGGTCCAGCGGTACAGCGAGGCCGCGCCCCTGGCGGTCGACTCCCCGCCCGTGGTGAGCACGAAGATCTCCCCGCGTTTGTTGACGTCGAGGGCCGGCGGGAAGTCGGTGGCAACTCGCCCCAACCGCGTGAAGTCGCCGTGGTGCGCGCCTGCGCGGGTGATGATGCCGTAGCTGCCGTTCCCCCGGGCGACGACGAGGTTGCCCCCGGGCAGTACGTCTAGTCCTCGAGGTGCCTTGACCTTGGCAATCGGGCGGGGCGCGTCTGCCGCCGTCGCGACGGGCACGGAGGCGACGAGTGCCGCGGACATGCCCAGGGCGAGTACGGCAGAGAGTCGGGTCGTGCGAAGCATGCGGTGTTCCCCTTCGGTCGCGGAGCGCCGCCGTCGGAGTCCTTCACGGCGCGGGCTCCAATCAACCAATGCGCGCGGATGGTCTCAATGACGCAATAGGGGCGGCCGCACGGCCTGATCGGACTACCGAAAGCGGGACGACTCGACTGGTCCCAGGACAAAGCAACAGCCCCCACCGTTGACCGGTGGGGGCTGCTCGCGCTGATCGGCCGAGGCCGGGGAGTCGCTCAGTGGAAGGAGTCTCCGCAGGCGCACGAGCCGGTGGCGTTGGGGTTGTCGATCGTGAAGCCCTGCTTCTCGATCGTGTCGACGAAGTCGATGACGGCGCCGTTGAGGTACGGCGAGCTCATCCGGTCGACGACCACGGCCACGCCGTTGAAGTCGGTGACGATGTCGCCGTCGAGGTTGCGCTCGTCGAAGAAGAGCTGGTAGCGCAGACCCGAGCAGCCGCCGGGCTGAACGGCGATGCGCAGCTGGAGGTCCTCGCGGCCCTCCTGCTCGAGAAGGCTCTTCACCTTCGCGGCGGCGGCGTCGCTGATGTTGATGCCGTCGGTGCGGACCTTCGACTCGGTGGTTTCGACCTGCTCGGTCATCGTGTGACTCCCATGGGCTCAGACGTTTCTGTGCAGGTTCAATGGTCGCACATCGCTCGATATTCCCAACCCCCGCGGATCGGGTCGGGACGTTGGTCCCGGGACAACCGTGGTACGACGGGCGGCGCCGTCACCTGACGAGGTAACGAGACCCCGGCCGGATTCAGCGGTCAGCTAGTGCGACCAGGTCCGCGCCGTCCGCTCGGCGAGTGTCGCCAGGCTCTCCGCCGGCTCCGCGAACGAACGCTCCTCCCCGACCAGGTCGACCACCGAGTAGGCCGACTCGACGCCGAGGGCGCGCATCTCCCGTGAGCCGACCAGGACTCTTCCTGCGAGGGCGATGCACGGCACGAGCGCCTGCGCGGCGACCGCGGCGACGCCGTAGGGCACCTTGCCCGACCGGGAGGAGAAGTCGAAGGCGCCCTCACCGGTCACGACCAGGTCCGATGCCGCGGCCTTCTCGGCCAGCCCGACCGCCTCGGCGACCAGCTCGACACCCGGCTGACGTGTCGCACCCAGCAGGAGAAGCGCGAACCCCAGGCCGCCCGCGGCGCCCGCGCCCTTGGCGAGCGCGAGCTTCTTGTCGGTGGCGGCTGCCAGCCTCTCCAACATGGCGTCGACGGCCTGGAGCCGGTCCTGGGCGACCCCCTTCTGGGGGCCGTACACGTTGGTCGCCCCGATCAGGCCGAGCAGTGGGTTGTCCACGTCGCTCGCCGCCACGAGGGTGACACCCTGGAGACGGGTGCTGGCCCTGCTCAGGTCCACACTCTCGAGCGTCGCGAGTCCGCTCGGTCCGTGGTCGAGGGCGTCGCCGGGCGTGGCGACGGCGCCGAGGGCGGACAGCAGCCCTGCTCCCCCGTCGTTGGTTCCTGACCCGCCGAGACCGACGACGACCCGCCGGGCGCCTGCGTCGACCGCAGCGGCCACCAGCTCACCCACGCCACGGGTGGTGGCCCGCTCGGGGTCGCGCTCCCCCTCGGGGGTGAGGTGGAGGCCGCAGGCCTGGGCGCACTCGACGTACGCCGTGTCCTGGACGAGCAGCACACTTGCCGGCACCGGCTCGCCGTACGGTCCGGTCACCGTGTGCGCGAGCAGGTCGCCTCCGAGAGACGCGTGCAGCACGTCCACGAAGCCCGGCCCGCCGTCGGCCATGGGCACGAGGGCGAGCTCGTCCTCCGGCGCCCGTCGTCGCCAACCCGTCGCGATCGCCCGGGCCGCTTCCACGGCGGTCAGGGTGCCGGCGAACTTGTCGGGGGCGATGACGACGCGCATGCCGCCATCCTGCCTTGCACGGCAGGCGCAGGCGGTTCGGCCCCGAGGGTGGACTGCTGGCGGCACCGGCTGGCGGCCCGGCTGCCGGCGCCGGGACTGCTGTGGCTGGGGAGGCTGGAGGTGGGTCGGTGAGCGCTGGGTAGGTTGGGCGCCGTGCCGGCAGACCACGTCATCCGACCGATGCGACCCGAGGACATCGGGGACATCGAGCGTCTCACCGATGAAGGGTTCCTCGAGCTCAACCAGCGCACGCTTCCGCGCAGCTGGCCCGAACCGACGCCACGATCGGGGAGCAGGTCCGCGGCCTGGCGGCTCCGCATGGAGCACATCCTGCGACACGACGCGCCGGGGTGCTGGGTCGCCGAGGACGACAGCGGCCTGGTCGGTGTCTCTGCCGCGCTCAAGCGGGACCTCACCTGGATCCTCGCGACGTTCGTCGTCCGGCCGGACCTCCAGGGACGTGGTGTCGGCAAGCAGCTGCTCGATGCGTCGCTGACGTACGGCCGCGGGTGCCTGAGAGGCATGCTCGCCGCCTCGGCGGACCCGAAGGCCGCGCGCCGCTACCGGCTCGCCGGCTTCACGCTGCATCCGGCCATGCTGATGACCGGCACGGTCCAGCGCGATCTCCTTCCCGTCGTCGAACGGGTCCGCGAAGGGTCGGCCGGTGACATCGACCTGATGAACTCCCTCGACCGGCAGGTCCGCGACTCAGCCCACGGCGTGGACCACGAGATCCTCACGTCGACGTACCGCCTGGTCGTGGTCGACCGCTCGACCGGGTCCGGCTACGCCTACGTCGAGCCTGGTGGAGGCCCGTACCTGCTCGGGGCCACCAACCGGCGTACGGCAAGCGACCTGCTCTGGGAGACGCTGGCCGCCTCATCGCCCGACCAGCCCTGCTCCATCACCCACATGACGGCGGCCAACGAGTGGGCCATGGACGTCGGCATGGCGGCTCGGATGGACCTGCACAGCATCGGGTACCTCGCGCTGCGCGGGATGAGGCCGCCGACGCCGTACCTTCCCAGCGGCCATTTCCTCTGACACTCCGGTATTCGCCTGGCATGTCTGGTGGTCCACTGGTCCAGTGCCGACGGCTCGCGGGGCGGTTCGGCAACCGGTAGGGCACCGCGATCTGAGATACTGTCGTTGTGACGACAACTCATCTTCCGCTGCTGGTGCTCGGCCATGGCGCCGATCCGAACTCCGAGCGCGGCGTCGACTGCCCCGGATCCCTCCCTCCGGCCTCTGACCCGGCTCTCGTCGAGCGTGCCCGCACGGCGAAGGAAGCCCTGGGCGAGCGCGTCTTCGTGCTCGGTCACCACTACCAGCGCGACGAGGTGATCCAGTTCGCCGACGTCACGGGTGACTCGTTCAAGCTCGCGAGGGAGGCCGCGGCCAGGCCCGAGGCGGAGTACATCGTCTTCTGCGGCGTGCACTTCATGGCGGAGTCCGCGGACATCCTCACCTCGCCCCTCCAGAAGGTCGTCCTGCCCGACCTCGCCGCAGGATGCTCCATGGCCGACATGGCGCGCCTGGCGCAGGTCGAGGACGCCTGGGACGCGATGACCGACGCGGGCATCGCGGAGTCCGTCGTTCCCGTGACGTACATGAACTCGTCGGCGGACATCAAGGCGTTCTGCGGGCGCAACGGCGGCGCGGTGTGCACCTCCAGCAACGCCGAGGTCGCACTCCGGTGGGCCTTCGAGCAGCACGGCGACGACACCAAGGTGCTCTTCCTCCCCGACCAGCACCTCGGCCGCAACACGGCGGTGCTGCAGCTCGGTCTCGTCGCTCGACGACTGCGTCGTGTGGGATCCCTACCGTCCGAACGGCGGCCTCACCGACGAGGAGATCCGGGCGGCGAAGATCATCCTGTGGAAGGGGCACTGCTCGGTCCACGGGCGGTTCTCGGCGGCCGTGGTCGACGAGCTGCGCGAGACCATCCCGGGCGTGAACATCCTGGTCCACCCGGAGTGCTCGCACGACGTCGTGACCAGGGCCGACCTGGTCGGGTCCACGGAGTTCATCATCAAGACGATCGAGGCGGCTCCGGCCGGCTCCTCGTGGGCCATCGGCACCGAGCTGAACCTCGTGCAGCGGCTCGCGAACGCACACCCGGACAAGAACATCGTCTTCCTGGACAAGACCGTCTGCTACTGCTCGACGATGAACCGGATCGACCTGCCGCACCTGGTGTGGGCGCTGGAGAACCTCGTCGCGGGCAACGTCGTCAACGTGATCGAGGTCGACCCCGACACCGAGAAGTGGGCCAAGGTCGCCCTCCAGCGGATGCTCGACCTTCCCGGCAAGTAGCCCGGGGGTAGACAGGGCGCGACGGGTCAGAGGCCGGGGGCGCCCCAGACCGGCATCCAGCGCTGCAGCTGGGGCTCGATCGGCAGCTCGTTCGCGAGAAGGTCGCGGATCTGGATCTCGAGGACGTTGTCGCGCCGCTGACCCTCGAGAGGCGCGAACGGGTAGAACGTGCCCTGCTTGTAGAGGTACACGAGGCCGAGCCGCCGGCCGCTGGCGTCGGTGAACCCGACCAGCGAGCACAGCAGCCCGGGACCGAACCCCTGCGCCTCGAGCGTGGTGTTGACCGCGTGCAGGTCGGTGACCAGCCCCGACATGTCGGAGGGGTCCTGGCGGGTGACCAGCCATGTGTAGCCGTACTCGTCGACCGAGCGCTCGACGTCGGGCCCGTCGTCGGCGTCGAGGAGGGCCACCACGTCGGCCTGGGTCTGCGCGAACGCGGCGCCCTCCGCCTCGCGGTAGCACACCGAGCCGACGCCTGTGGCGTTGAAGCCCAGCGGCGGTCTGGAGCGTGATCGCTGCCCCCGGTAGGCCGAACAGGGCGTCGAGGTTGGCCTGGACCGGCTTACGGCGGCCCATGATCGACTGCCAGAAGCTCACCGGTCGGAGCCCGGGGTGGGGAAGCCGCCGTCGAGCGGACGGCCGAGGTCGGCCGCCACCTTGGCGAGCTGCTCGATCCGCTGCTCGAGCGAGGGGTGGGTCGAGGTGAGCGTCTGCATGGTCGCGCCGCTGATCGCGGGGGCGATGAAGAACGCGTTCATGCTCTGTGACGCCCGCAGGTCGCGGTTGGGGATCGCGGCGATCTCCCCGGTGATCTTGGTCAACGCCGAGGCCAGGGCCGAAGGCTTCTGCGTGAGGTAGGCGCCTGCCCGGTCGGCGGACAGCTCGCGGTAACGGGATAGCAGCCGGGTCAGCAGGAAGCTGACTGCGTAGACGATGAGGCTGATCACAAGGGCGATCAGGAAGCCGATGGCACCTGCGCCGTTGTTGTCGTTGCTGCGGCGGCCGAAGATGGCGCCGTACTGCGCACCGCGGGTGAGCATGCCGGCGACGATGCCGGCGGAGGACGCCAGCGTCATGACGAGCACGTCACGGTGTGCCACGTGCGAGAGCTCGTGCGCGAGCACCCCCTCGAGCTCCTCGGCAGTCAGCCGGTCGAGGATGCCGGTGGTCACACACACCACGGAGCGGTTCGGCGAGCGGCCGGTCGCGAACGCGTTGGGCAGGTCGGTGTAGGAGATCCCGACCCGGGGCTTGGGCATGTCGGCCAGGGCGCAGAGCCGGTCGATCATGCCGTGCAGCTCCGGTGCCTCCTCGGGCGTCACGACCCGGGACTTCATCGCCTTCAGGGCGATGGTGTCGGAGTTGTACCACTGGAACCAGGCGATGCCGAGTCCGATCACGCCGATGATCGGGGCGTACTGCGGCGGCAGGGCGTACATCACCGCGACGATGAGCGCGACGAAGAGAGCCCCGAGAAGAAACATCACGAGGGTCATCCGGGCGGTGAGCCCGGAGTCCTTGATGAAGCGCGTTCTGGACATCAGCCCGGGATCAGCCCCTCGTCGTCGAGCATGTGCCGGACCTCCTCGATCGAGGCGTCGGCGGGCGGAAGGATCAGGTCCGAGTCGTGCAGGGTCTCATCCGGCAGATGCGAACCTTGGGTGCGGACGCTTTCGAGGAGCTCGGCCAGGACGCTGGCGAACGCGGCCTCGTCGCCGTCCTCGATCGCCTTCTCCACCTGCGCGTCGAGGCGGTTCAGCTCGGTGAGGTGCTCCTCGGGCACCTCCCACTGGCCCTCGCCGAGGATGCGAACGATCATGCCTGGCCCCCCTCCTCCTTCTGCTTCTCCTCCAGAGCGTTGGCCGCCGGGGCGGTGTCGCCACCCTCGAGAGCGCCCTGGGGCTGCGAGGAGCCGGCCTTGAGCGCGGCGAGCTCCGCCTCGACGTCGGAGTCCTTCGACATCGCCTCGAGCTCGCGGGCGATGTCGTCGCCCTGGCCGATCGCGCTGGCGTCCTCGAGCGCACCCGACGAGATCAGCTCGTCGATGGCACCGGCCCGGGCCTGCATCTGCGCGGTCTTGTCCTCGGCCCGCTGCACCGCGAGGCCCACGTCGCCCATCTCCTCGGAGATCCCGGAGAATGCCTCGTTGATCCGGGTCTGCGCCTCGGCGGCGGTGTAGGTCGCCTTGATGGTCTCCTTCTTGGTGCGGAAGGCCTCCACCTTGGCCTGCAGCCGCTGTGAGGCGAGGGTCAGCTTCTCCTCCTCGCCCTGGAGCTGTGCCTGCTGCGCCTTCAGGTCGCTGATCTGGCCGGTGAGCCCGGACCGGCGCGTCAACGCCTCGCGGGCGAGGTCCTCGCGTCCCATCGACAGCGCCTTCTGCGCCTGGTCGTGGAGCTTCTGCGACTGCTGCTCGAGCTGGTTCACCTGCAGCTCGACGCGCTTGCGGCTGGTCGCCACGTCGGCGACGCCCCGGCGCACCTTCGACAGCATCTCGATCTGCCGCTGGTAGCTGTAGTCCAGCGTCTCCCGCGGGTCCTCGGCACGGTCGAGCGCCTTGTTGGCCTTGGATCGGAAGATCAGGCTGATGCGCTTCATGAGGCTCATTGTGTGCGGGGCCCCCTTCTGTTCTGTTCGTGGCAGGTTCTGTATTGCCACCCTACGGTGCAACGGGCGGCGGAGGTAGGAGGTTCCCGCGGGTACGCTGGGCGTAAATCAGGGACGACACGAGTCCTTGTCGACCACGCAGAAGGCCGCCTTGTTCCGACGTACCAAGTCCGCAGAACCGACCTCCACGACCGCCACGGACGCGAAGCCGGGCGGTAAGGGGCGCCCCACCCCGAGCCGGCGGGAGGCCGAGGCCGCCGCCCGGGCGCGCGCCAAGGGGGCCGCCGACAAGAAGGCCGCCGCCAAGCTCCTGCGCGAGCGCAGGGCGGAGCAGAACGCGAAGATGCGCGAGGGCATGAGGCGCGGCGACGAGCGGTACCTGCCCGCGCGCGACCAGGGCAAGGTCCGCAAGTTCGTCCGCGACCGCGTCGACTCGCGCCTGTCGATGGCGGAGTTCCTGCTGCCGCTGCTCGTCATCATCATGGTGCTGAGCTACTCCGGCAACGCGAGCCTGACCCGCTTCGGGCAGTCCCTGTGGCTGGTCACGATCGTGCTCGTCTCGCTCGACACGGTGCTGCTCCTCTTCCGGCTCCGGAAGGAGCTGAAGCAGCGGTTCCCCGACGAGTCGCCCAAGGGCACCTCGTTCTACGCCATCCTTCGCGCGATGCAGCTGCGCTTCCTGAGGATGCCCAAGCCCACGGTCAAGCTCGGCCAGCGCCTCCCCGAGCGGTACTGACGCCAAGGCGGCCGGCCGTGGCGGCGGGACCGTGGCCGCCCGGCCGTCACTTCGCGAGGTGCTCCTCGACGCGCTCCACCTTGGCGGTCAGCTGACCCGTCCGTCCGGGTCGGATGTCTGCCTTGAGCACGAGCCCGACCCGAGGGGACGAGGCGGCGACCACGTCGACGGCCTGCTTGACGACCGCCATCACCTCGTCCCACTCCCCCTCGATGTTGGTGAACATCGCGTTCGTCTCGCACGGGAGCCCGGAGGCGCGCACCACGCGCACCGCCTCGGCGACCGCCTCGCTGACACCGCCGGTCTCGTCGCCGGCGGTGGGACTGATGCTGAAGGCCACGATCATGGCGTCAACCTAGCCTTCGCCCTTCGCGCCGAGCCGTCGGGCCACCCGGTCGCCCGCCGACCGCGGACCGCCCGTCCTGTCTTCCCAAGGGTTGTAGACGCCTCCCCAGCGGTATGCCGCTTGTAGACCGTCCATAACCCCGCGTTACAAGGGTTGAGGGAGCGGGTGGGGGGGCGCCGCCCAGGGCGCATGAACCAGGGCGCATGACGTTGGGGCGGCGTGGATACGTTGAGGCCATGAGAACTCGAAACCTTGGCTCAAGCGGACTGAAGATCTCAGAGATCGCTTACGGAAACTGGCTCACCCACGGCTCGCAGGTCGAGGAGGATGCCGCGCTCGCCTGCGTCCGGCAGGCGCTCGAGGAGGGCATCACCACCTTCGACACCGCCGACGTGTACGCGAACACCGCGGCGGAGACCGTGCTCGGCAAGGCGCTCGAGGGTGAGCGGCGCGAGGGCCTCGAGATCTTCACGAAGGTCTACTGGCCCACCGGCCCCGGGAAGCACAACGACCACGGGCTGTCCCGCAAGCACATCATGGAGTCGATCAACGGCTCCCTGAAGCGGCTCCGCACCGACTACGTCGACCTCTACCAGGCGCACCGGTACGACTACGAGACCCCGCTCGAGGAGACGATGGAGGCCTTCGCCGACGTCGTGCACTCGGGCAAGGCGCACTACATCGGCGTCTCGGAGTGGACCGCCGACGAGATCCGCCGGGGCCACGCCCTCGCGCGTGAGCTGCGCATCCCGTTCGTGTCGAACCAGCCGCAGTACAACATGATCTGGCGCGTGATCGAGAGCGAGGTCGTGCCGACCTCCGAGGAGCTCGGCATCGGTCAGGTCGTGTGGTCGCCGATCGCCCAGGGCGTGCTCACCGGCAAGTACAAGCCGGGCCAGGAGCACCCGGCCGGCTCCAGGGCCACCGACGAGAAGGGCGGCTCGAACATGATCGCCCGCTGGCTGCAGGACGACGTGCTCGAGCGCGTGCAGCAGCTCCAGCCGATCGCCGACGAGGCCGGCCTGTCGATGGCTCAGCTCGCGGTCGCCTGGGTCCTGCAGAACCCGAACGTCTCGGCCGCGATCATCGGCGCCTCACGTCCCGAGCAGGTGACCGAGAACGTCAAGGCGGCCGGGGTGACGCTCGAGGACCAGGCGATGAAGCGCATCGACGAGATCCTCGACGGGATCATCGAGCGCGACCCGTCCAAGACGGTGTCGCCCCCGAAGCGCGACTTCGGCTGAGCCGAGAAGCCACAGCAGTACGACGGCCGGGGCCGGTCCTCCTAGAAGGGCCGGCCCCGCCCGCGTACCCAGAGCTCGAGGAGCGGGTCGACGTACCGCCACGGGCCCCATCCGATCGCCGGGTCACCGTCGCGGGTCACGTGCTGACCCTCGCGGGCCAGCTCGCGCAGGGCGCTCTGCAGGGTCGCGCGCGAGGTCTCGAGCCGGCGGGCCGTCGTGGTGCCGGTCGGTGAGTCGCCGTCGGCGAGCGCGACCAGCACGGCCTTCTTGCCGCTCGACATCTGGTCCCAGACCGCCTGGTGCGCCTCGTTGGTCATCGCCAGCGCGCGGCACACCACGGCGTCCGCGAGCGCGATGCCTTCCACGTCTCCGCCCTCGGGAAGCGTGGTCGTGCCGACCGCGCGCGCGGCGAGCTCGCGGTGGAGCAGGTGCGCGAGCAGCATCGTGCGCTGGGGGTGGCCGGCGGCGGTGCCCACGAGGGGCGCCAGGGCACCGCGCGGGTCCTCGTCGAGCTCGTCGAACCGCTCGCTCAGCTCGACCAGGACGTCGTCGGCCGGGAGCGGCCCGAGCTCGAGGGGCTCGGCCTGGCCGTACAGCGGCCGCTCCCGGTCGCTGAAGAGCTTGCGCATCAGCGACGGCTGCGATCCGGCGTACACGTAGACCGCGGCGTCGCCGTGGTACTGAACGTGCGACCGCAGGAGCCCGTCGAGCCCGCTGCCCGCGCTGAGCAGGTCCTGGAACTCGTCGAGCACGACCATGGTCGGGATCCCGTCGCGCTCGTGGAGGGTCAGCGGGAGGTCGAGCAGCTCGGCGGCCGCGGTCTGGGTGGCCTCCGGGGTCGTGACCCTCTGGCGAGGGCCGAGCGTGATCCCCGGCCCGGCGGCGGTCAGCGAGATGCCGAGCCGGTAGCCGAGGGAGTCGAGATGGGCCCGGAGGCGGCTGTCGCGCAGCCGGGAGTACGACGTCGCGATCCGGACGCAGACCTCGGCGAGGGACGTGACGCCGTACAGGTCGACGTGCACGGTCCGCCACCCCGTCTCGCGAAGTCCGGCCGCGTGGGCCAGCAGCAGCGACGTCTTGCCGAAGCGGCGCGGTCCGGCCAGCCGGACGTGCACCCGTTCGGCGGCGGCCTGGCTCAGCCGCATCAGCTCCTCGCGCCGGTCGATCAGCGCGTCCGGAGCGATCGGGGTCTCGAACGGGAAGGGCCTCAGGACCGATGACATGGAGCAAGCATACGCGTACGTATACAAAAAGCCATGCATCAACGCATGGCTTTCTGGATGCTACGCGTGCAGGCTCATCGGGCCGTACACCTGCCGGTCCCCGTCGAAGAGCGTGACCGCGTCGACGCCGGCGTCGAGCAGCTCCCGCCAGACCTCCCCCACCCACGACTCCGCGTCACTCTGCGACGGGAAGCCGGGCGACTCGACGCCCTCGGGAGCCACCTCGGCTCCGGAGGAGCTCTCCAGCCGCCAGCGCCAGGGCGAGGCGCTCGAGGGGTCGCTGCTGAAGTGGTTGGACGGCTCGAGGGAGTTGGTCATGTGGCGAGACTAACGCGGCAATTCGGGAGCAGCCCTTTGACGCCACCGAGGGGGCGTGGGAGCGTTCTCTCGAACAACTGCCTCGCGTTGGGAAAGCCGGTCCGAAGCCGGCGCTGACCCGCAACCGTAGGCCACGTCCACCCATCCACGGGTGCACGGACGTGGCGAGCCGGAACACCTACGTGAGACAGCGGCTCCCATCTATCCGTCGAGGTCTACGGGGCGGAGCCGGATCAGGGCACCGGCGAGATCGGCGTCCCAGCGGTCCGGTGACGTCATGTGAACCGCCGCAAAGAAAGGGCCTGTCTTGGCCTCCCTGCTCCTCCGCCGCGTCGTCGGCGCTGTCTCAGCCTTGTTCCTCGCCACCGGCGCGGTGACCGCTCTCGCTCTCCCCGCTCATGCCGAGGACGGCTACCAGTACTGGAACTACTTCCACCTCGAGAAGAGCGCGTGGGCGTTCTCGGAGGTCGGGCCGGGCGACTACAAGCCCGAGGACGGGGACGTCGAGGGCTTCCGCTACGGCACCTCGACCGTCTCCAAGGGCATCGAGCCGCGCGCCGACCTGGCCAAGGTCAACTTCGACACCGTCTGCGCGGACACCGATGCCGCCGCGGGCGAGAAGCGGGTCGCGGTGCTCCTCGACTTCGGCATCGAGAAGGGCAACGGGACTCCCCCGGAGCCGCGGGCCGAGTGCGCGGTGATGCCGCAGGACGCCAGCACCCAGCAGGCTCTCGACCAGGTCGCGGACCTGCGTCTCAAGGGCGCGATGTTGTGCGCGGTCGACGGATACCCGGCGTCCGGGTGCGGTGTGCCGGTGAAGAACGCCACGGTGCCGGCGAACGAGGAGTCGGTCCCCTTCGCGCTCCCCTCCGACAGCGGGGACAAGGCAGGTACGTCGGACTCCGCGACGTCCCAGGCCCAGGACCGCTCCGGCCTGTGGACCACGGTCGGCCTCGCCGCGCTCGTCGTACTCATCGCGGCCGGCGCGCTCGTGCTGAGCCGGCGCAACAAGGTCGCCTGAGACCCACCCAGGCCTCCCAGGTGCGCCCACAGAACCTCGTCACCTTCCCCCGGATGCTGCATCCGGGGGCCTGGTGGCTGTGGGCGCTCGGCCTGGCCGCGGCCGCGAGCCGGACGCAGAACCCGGTCCCGTTGCTGCTGATCCTGGCGGTGACCGGGTTCGTCGTGGCCGCGCGGAAGAGCGATGCTCCCTGGGCGAGGTCCTACGGCGCGTTCCTGAAGCTGGCGCTCGTGGTGATCGGCATCCGGATCGTGTTCCAGGCGCTGCTCTCGAGTGGCTCGCAGGGACCCACCGTGCTGTTCACGCTCCCCGAGATCCCGGTGCCGGGGAGCACCGGCATCAAGCTCGGCGGCGAGGTGACGCTCGAGGCTGTGCTGCAGGCGTTCTACGAGGGGCTCCAGCTCGCCACGATCCTGGTCTGCGTCGGAGCCGCGAACTCCCTGGGCAGCGCGCGTCGACTGCTCCGCTCCGTGCCGGGTGCGCTGTACGAGGTCGGGATCGCGGTCGTGATCGCCCTGACCTTCGCGCCGCAGCTGGTGACCGATGCCGCCCGCGTGCGTGCCGCTCACCGGCTGCGCGGGCAGAGCGGCGGCCTGCGCTCGATGAAGCGCCTGGCGATGCCGGTGCTCGAAGGAGCGCTCGACCGTTCGGTCGAGCTCGCCGCCGCCATGGACTCCCGCGGCTACGGGCGTACGACGGCCGCCACCCCTGCCGCACGCCGGCTCACGGGCCTGCTCACGCTCACCGGCCTGCTCGGCCTCTGCGTGGGGGTGTACGGGCTCCTGTCGGCCACCAGCGCCGACTGGCTCGGGCTCCCCATGCTGCTGGCCGGTTCGCTGCTCTCCGGCGCCGGGATGTACTTCGGCGGCAGGCGGATCGGCCGCACGACGTACCGGCCCGACCCGTGGGCGCTCCCGGAGTGGCTGGTCGCGGGGTCGGGCCTGGCCGCCGCCGGGGCGATGTTCGTCAACGTCCGGACCGACCCCGCCTCGCTGGTGCTCGCGAGCGTCACGGCGGTGCCGCCGGTGCCTGTCGTCGCGACAATCGGCATCCTCGTGGCGATGCTGCCTGCGATCCTGGCTCCACCGCTCCCTCGACCGGCACCGCAGACGACGACCCGCAGCACCGAGATGGAGGTGACAGCATGATCGAGCTCGACCACGTGAGCGTCACCTTCACCGGCCAGGAGTCCCCGGTGCTGTGCGACGTCGACCTGCGCATCCCCGAGGGCGAGCTGTGCCTGGTCATCGGGCGCACCGGCTCGGGCAAGACGACCCTGCTGCGCACGATCAACGGCCTGGTCCCCCACTTCTCCGGCGGCACCCTCTCCGGCAGGGTCGTCGTGGACGGCCGGGACACCCGCGACCACCGTCCCCGCGACCTCGCCGAGGTCGTCGGCTTCGTCGGCCAGGACCCCCTGTCGGGCTTCGTCACCGACACCGTCGAGGACGAGCTGGCCTACGGCATGGAGTCCCTCGGGCTGCCCGCCGACGTGATGCGCAAGCGGGTCGAGGAGACGCTCGACCTGCTGGGCCTGGCCGAGCTGCGCAACCGTCCGCTCGCCGACCTCTCCGGCGGGCAGCAGCAGCGCGTCGCGATCGGCTCGGTGCTGACGACGCACCCTCGCGTCCTGGTGCTCGACGAGCCCACCTCGGCGCTCGACCCCCTGGCCGCCGAGGAGGTGCTGGCGACGCTGCAGCGGCTGGTGCACGACCTCGGGATGACCGTCGTACTCGCCGAGCACCGCCTGGAGCGGGTCGTGCAGTACGCCGACCGCGTGGTGCTCGTGCCCGGCGGGGACGGGCGGGTGGTCGACGGGCCGCCGGCGGAGGTCCTCGCGGGCTCCCCGATCGCGCCTCCGGTGGTCGAGCTCGGCCGGGTCGCCGGCTGGCGGCCACTGCCCCTGTCCGTACGCGACGCCCGCCGCCGTGCCGCACCGCTTCGAGCGGAGCTCGACGGCCTGGCCGCGCCCGACCACGGCTGCGCCCGCCCGGGCGAGGTCGTGGCGAGAACGAACGACCTGGTCGCCGGCTACACCCGCCTGCCGGTGCTCAAGGGCGTGTCCGCGACGCTGTCCCGCGGCGAGATCGTGGCGCTCATGGGCCGCAACGGCGCCGGGAAGTCCACCCTGCTGAAGGCGCTGGTGGGCATGCGCACTCCCGACAGCGGCACCGTCGAGGTCGGCGGGCATGCGCCGGCGGGCCTCAAGCCTGCCCGACTGCTCCGTCACGTCGGCCTGGTCCCCCAGGTGCCGGGCGACCTGCTGTACGAGTCCACCGTCGCCCGCGAGTGCGCCCAGGCCGACAAGGACGGCGGCGTCGCACCCGGAACGACGGCCGAGCTGTTCGAGCGGCTCTCGCCCGGCGTCCGCGGGAGACCAGCATCCTCGCGACCTGTCCGAGGGGCAGCGACTCACCCTCGCGCTCGCGATCGTGCTCGCCGCCGGTCCCCCGCTCCTGCTGCTCGACGAGCCGACCCGCGGCCTCGACTACACCGCCAAGCACCGGCTCGTGGAGATCCTGCGCGACCTCACCGCGGCCGGACACGCGGTCATGCTCGCCACCCATGACGTGGAGCTCGTCGCCGAGGTCGCCACCCGGGTCGTCGTGCTCGCCGACGGGGAGATCGTCGCCGACGGGACGGTCACCGACGTCGTGGTGTCCTCCCCGGCCTTCGCGCCCCAGGTCGCCAAGATCCTCACGCCGCAGACCTGGCTGACGCCGACCGACGTCGCGGTGGCCCTGGCGGGTGTGACGACGGTGTCGCGGCCATGAGCCACGCCCTGGTCCCGCTGCGGCTGCGTTCGACGCTGGCCCTTGCGCTCGCGTCGGCGGTGGGGCTGGTGGCGTTCTTCTGGCCGTTCGTGATCGAGCCCGGGGCGGCGCTCGACAACTCGCACTCGGGCGACGCGCCTTTCCTGTTCGTGGCGATCCTGCCGCTGCTGGCGGCGGTCGTGCTCGCGGAGCTCACCTCGGGGGAGATGGACGCCAAGTCCGTCGCGATGCTCGGCATGCTCTCCGCCGTGGGCGGCGCCCTGCGCGCGCTCGGGCCGGGCACGGCCGGGCTGGAGCCGAGCTTCGCGGTGATCATCCTGGGCGGCCGGGTCTTCGGGCGCGGCTTCGGCTTCGTGCTCGGGGCGACCACGCTGTTCACCGGTGCGCTGATCACCGGCGGTGTCGGGCCGTGGCTGCCGTTCCAGATGATGGCCGCCGGCTGGGTCGGCTTCCTCGCCGGCTGCCTGCCCCGCGCCGGCGGACGCCGCGAGGTCGTGCTCGTCGGCGCCTACGCCGCGATCGCCGGGCTCGGTTTCGGCGTGGTGATGAACCTCTGGTTCTGGCCGTTCGCGTCCTACGGGCCCGAGGTGACCTACGTCGCCGGTGACCCGCTGATGGACAACGTCCGGCGCTACGCCGCCTTCTACGTGACCACCTCGCTGCTGTGGGACCTCTGCCGTGGCCTGATGTCGCTCCTGGTGCTGCTGGTCGCGGGGTCCGCACTGCTGCGCGCACTGCGTCGCGCCGGACGACGTGCCGCGTTCGGCGCCACGGCCGTGTTCGAGCGCTGATGGATCTCCACCTCCTCGGCACCGGGTCAGCAGACGGCTGGCCCAACCCGTTCTGCACGTGCGCCTCCTGCTCGAGGGAACGCGACGCCGGCCGGCTCCGCGGCCAGACCTCCGTGCTCGTCGACGGGCGGCTGCTGCTCGACTGCGGACCCGAGACACCGCGGGCGGCAGCGCGCCACGGGGCCGACCTCAGCGGGCTCCGCCACGTGCTGATCACCCACCAGCACCCCGACCACTGCTCCCCCGCCTTCCTGCTCTTCCGGTCCTGGGTGGGAGACGAGCCGCTCGACGTCGTAGGCCCACCCGACGTCATCGCCGCCTGCCGGATGTGGGTCGCCCCCGACTCCCCCGTCCGCTTCCGCGCTGTGGCTGCCGGCGATGTCCTGCGGCTCGGGGAGTACGACGTCCGGGTGCTCGCCGCCCGCCACGGGCAGCCCGGGACGGCGGTGCTGTACGACGTCTCCGCCTCCGGCGGCAGGCTGCTCTACGCCACGGACACCGGGCCGCTGCCCGAGGAGACGGTGGAAGCCGTGCGGGGCGCCGGGTTCGACGTCGTGCTCCTCGAGGAGACGTTCGGCGACTTCGCCGACCACGACACCGACCACCTGCATCTCGCGGCGTTCGCCGACCAGGTACGCCGCCTGCGCGAGGTCGGTGCGCTCACCCGCGAGACCGACCTGGTCGCCGTACACCTCTCGCACCACAACCCGCCCACGGCGGAGCTGTCGCGCCGGCTCGCCGCCTGGGACGCTCGAGTCGTGGACGACGGCACCCGCCTGAGGACCGAGAACCCGGGACGCCCGGACAACGACCCCGCTCCGTCGCGCACCCTCGTCATCGGTGGCGCCCGGTCCGGCAAGTCACGCGAGGCGGAGCGCATCCTCGCCGCAGAGCCGCAGGTCACCTATGTCGCGACCTCCTACCCCTCCGGCGAGGACGACGAGTGGGACGACCGGGTCCGCCGCCACCAGGCGGATCGCCCGGCTCACTGGCGCACCGAGGAGACCCTCGACCTGACCCCACTGTTGGGGATGCCCGGTGAGCCGCTCTTGCTCGACTGCCTCACGCTCTGGCTCACTCGTGTCATGGACCGCCACGAAGCCTGGGACGACGAGGTCTGGGCGGATCGCGCCGAGAAGTCCGTCGCTGCAGAAGTCGACGAGCTCGTGGCCGCCTGGCGGAGCACGAGGCGTCGCGTCGTCGCGGTGACGAACGAGGTGGGCCAGGGCGTCGTCCCCGAGACCGCCTCCGGACGACGGTTCCGCGACCTCATGGGACGGCTCAACGCGCGCATCGCCGCGGAGACCGAGGACGTGCGCTGGTGCGTCGCAGGGCGGGTCACGCGGCTATGACGCCGACCAGGTCGACACTGAGCGAGGGCCTGCGCCTGTCGGTGGGCACCCTCACGGTGCTTCCGACCACGCCGCCGGACAAGGTCGACCGCCGGGTCGGCGCATGGGCGATGGTCCTCGCTCCCCTCGTCGGCGCGGTGCTCGCCCTCGTGGGCGCGCTGCTTCTCTGGCTTCTCGGCGCCAGCTCGGTGAACCAGGCGCCGCAGGTGTCCGGCCCCGGCGGCCAGGGGTTCGGGATCAGGGCCGACCCGTTCCTTGCCGCCGCCCTCGTCGTCGGGCTGCTCGCGGTGCTGACCCGCGCCATGCACCTCGACGGCCTCGCCGACACCGCGGACGGCCTCGGTTCCGGCAAGCCCGCCGCCGAGGCGCTCGCCATCATGCGACGTGGCGACGTGGGGCCGTTCGGGGTGGTGACGCTGACCCTCACCTTGCTGCTCCAGGTGCTCGCCCTCGGCGTGCTCGTCGGCGCCGGCCTGGGCGCGCACGGCCTCTTCCTCGCCCTCGTGGTCAGCCGGCTCGCGCTCCCCCTCGTCTGCCTGCGCGGGACCCCGCCTGCGCGCCTGAACGGGCTCGGCAACGTGGTCGCGGGTGCGGTGGCACCAGGCCAGGCGGCCCTCAGCGTCGCGCTCGCGGTCGTGCTGTTGCTGCTGCTGTCGCTGATCTCGCCCGGCTGGGGTGAGTGGACCGGGGTGCTCGCGAGTCGGGCCCTCGTCGTCGCGATCGTCGGCATCCTCGCCGCCGTGCTCATGTCGCGCTGGGCGGTGCATCGGCTCGGTGGCGTGACCGGCGACGTGCTCGGCGCGACCGTCGAGGTCACGTTCACCACCGTGCTCGTGATGCTCGCCGTGACCCTTTGAGGTCGGCCCGCCCACGACCGACCGCTGTTCGGGAGGATCCCCGGCACCTCTTGCCGGAGATCCTCCCAGGAGTGCAGTCAGGCCTCGCGGACACCGGGGGTGACGAACGGCGGCTTGGTGATCGTGAAGATCTCCCGCCGGCCGCGTACGTCGACCGACACCTCGGCCCCGTCGGTGACCTGGGACGCGAGCAGCGCCATGCCGATGCCCTTCTTCAGCGTCGGCGAGAAGGTCCCCGACGTGACCTCCCCGAGCGGCACGTCCGCGACGAGGAGGACGCGCATCCCCGGTCGAGGGATGGCCCGGCCGTTCGCGACCAGACCGCGCAGCACCCGTCTCGGGCCGGTCTCGCGCTCGGCGACCAGGGCGGACCGGCCCCAGAAGCGTTCCTTCTTCCAGCCGACCGCCCACCCGAGGCGGGCCTCGTTGGGCGTGACCTCACGGGTGATGTCCTGCCCGTGCAGGGGGTAACCCATCTCGGTGCGCAGGGTGTCGCGGGCGCCCAGGCCACACGGCGTGATGCCGTAGCTCTCCCCCGCTGCGAAGAGGGCGTCCCACAGCGGGCCCACGACCTCGTCCGGGACGACCAGCTCGTAGCCGCGCTCACCGGTGTAGCCGGTGCGGCAGACCACGACGGGGGTGCCGTCGAGCTCCGCCTCGACGAACGACATGTACTCGTGCCCGGTCGGGAAGCCGATGCCCTCGAGCACCTCGTCGGACTTCGGGCCCTGCACGGCCAGGATCGAGTGGGTCTCGTGCTGGTCGTCGATCACCAGCCCCTCGGGCGCCTCGGCGCTGAGCATCCGGACCACCTCGGCGGTGTTCGACGCGTTCGGCACCAGGAAGACCCGCTCGTCGCTGTGCAGGTACGCGATGAGGTCGTCGACGATGCCGCCTGTCTCGGGGTCGCAGCACAAGGTGTACTGCGCCTTGCCCGGCGCGATCCGGCCCAGGTCGTTGGTGAGGCACGAGTTGACGTAGTCCGCAGCCCCGGGGCCGCGCACCACGACCTTGCCGAGGTGGCTGACGTCGAAGACGCCCACGGCCTCGCGGACCGCGGTGTGCTCCTTGACGACGCCGGCGTACTCCAGCGGCATCTCCCATCCGCCGAACTCGGCGAACTTCGCGCCGAGCGCAGCATGCCTGTCGTACAACGTCGATCGGCGCGGCGGCGCACCATGGGGGTTCTCCATCGGTCGCATGGCGGGGAACCTATCGCAGTAGGGACATGACGGACGCCGGGCTAGCATGCCGGGAAGCAACGAGACGACACGACGAGGGAGTCGAACAGACGTGACGACGTACAGCCTCCGCAAGGGAGCAGCCGACAAGACCAAGGCCGACGTGGTCGTGGCCGGAGTGGTCAAGACGGACAAGGGTCTGGCGATGGCTGCCGGCGGTGAGGGCATCGGGTCGGCGTACGGCCGCAAGCTCCAGCCGTTGCTGTCGACCCTCGGCTTCGAGGGCAAGCCGGGCGAGGTCGTCAAGATCCCGACGGCCGGCACGCTCAAGTCGCCCCTGCTGATCCTCGTCGGGCTCGGCGACGCCGCGAAGCTCACGACCGAAGGCGTACGACGAGCAGCGGGCGTCGCGGCCCGCGCGGTGTCGAACGCCGCGACCGTCGCTCTCGCGCTCCCGGCCACCGACGCCGACCACGTGCGCGCTGTCGTGGACGGCTACCAGCTCGGCTCCTACTCCTTCACCACCTTCAAGACCACCCCCGCCCCGGATGTCGCGGGCGAGGTCGTCGTCCTCAGCGACGTGGCCAAGCAGAAGGCGGCGGTGGAGGAGTTCGAGGCGTCCCAGGTCGTGGCCGCCGCCACGCGGCTCGCTCGCGACTGGGTCAACACCCCGCCCGGCGACTTCACGCCGGAGAAGTTCGCCGACGCCGTCGACGCGACGAAGAAGGACCGCAAGGCCGCGAAGGTCACCGTCAAGGTGATGGACGAGAAGGCACTCGAGGCAGACGGCTGCGGCGGGATCATCGGCGTCGGGCGTGGCTCGGCCAACCCGCCGCGGTTGGTGCAGCTGACCTACAAGCCCCGCGGCGCCAAGGCGCACCTCGCACTCGTCGGGAAGGGCATCACCTACGACTCGGGTGGCCTCAGCCTCAAGCCGGCCGCATCGATGATGACGATGAAGTGCGACATGGCCGGCGCGGCCTCGGTCGTCGCTGCGACGTTCGCGATCGCCGAGCTCGGCCTGCCGATCGCGGTCACGACGTACGCCCCGATGGCCGAGAACATGGTCTCGGGGAGCTCGACCCGGCCCGGTGACGTCGTCACCATCTACGGCGGCAAGACCGTGGAGGTCCTCAACACCGACGCGGAAGGCCGCCTCGTCCTCGCCGACGCGCTCGTGAAGGCGACCCAGGACAAGCCGGACGTGATCGTCGACGTCGCCACCCTGACCGGCGCGTGCGTGGTCGCGCTCGGCGACCGTGTCGCGGGGGTGCTCGGCAACGACGAGGAGCTGGTCGGGACCGTGAAGCAGGCCGGCGAGCGCGTCGGCGAGGCGTTCTGGCCGCTGCCCATCCCCGAGGAGATGGGCGAGAAGGTCCGCAGCAACACCAAGGTCGCCGACCTCGCCCAGCACAACTCCGAGCGCTGGGGCGGCACGTTGTACGCCGCTGCCTTCCTCCGCGAGTTCGTCGGCGACAACGCGTGGGCACACCTCGACATCGCGGGGCCCGCCTTCAACGAGAAGGCTGCCTACGGGTACGTCACTCCGGGTGGCACCGGGATGTCGGTGGCGACCCTCGTCGAGCTCGCCGACCGCCTGTCACGCGGCTGACGGTGGTCGGAAGGCGCTCACCTCGGGGCCGACCGGCTCAGCTGCCGGCGGCCTTCTTCCGACGGTTGTACTCCCGCATGCGGGCGGGGTAGCCGACCACGGCGGCGTCGTACGACGGCACGCCGAGCCTGTTCGCGAAGCGGTGCGCCCAGTCGACCGAGGGCACCCGGCGACGCGTCCACTCACCGTCGTGGGCGACGAGGAGGATCGTCACGTCGGACACCGCCGTGCGCGGCTCGACGAAGCCCTCGACGCCGCGACGGGTCCGGGCGAACTCCTCGAGATGCTTCTCGTCGGCGCTGTCGGAGGGCCTGACCGTCGTCGGTCCGCGGCCCCCGGGCCGTGGCAGACGGGTGCGCCGACCACGCCGCTTGAAGCGATCCATCAAACCCATTTCTCCAGTGTGGCCCACGGTCCTGAGAAATCCCGGCAATCACGCGACCCTGCGCCTCCCCCGGTCGCCGGGCGTGCGGGGCGGGCAGCGCGGCGAGGGCCGATGTGGACATGGTGACCAATGGTGGAAAGATGGGCGCGAAGGGCGACCCCTCACATCTGAACAGACCGGAGGAGCAGGTGGCGGACGCGAACCACAGCGGGGCCGAAGACAACTTCGACGTAGTGATCCTCGGCGCCGGAAGCGGTGGCTACGCATGCGCGTTGCGTGCCGCGCAGCTCGGTCTGTCGGTCGCGATCGTCGAGAAGGACCGGATCGGCGGCACGTGCCTGCACGTCGGCTGCATCCCCACCAAGGCGCTGCTGCACGCCGCCGAGGTCGCCGACTCGGCGCGTGAGTCCGAGCAGTTCGGCGTCAACGCCACGCTCGAGGGCATCGACATGGCAGGGGTCAACAAGTACAAGGACGGCGTCGTCTCGCGGCTCTTCAAGGGGCTCACCGGCCTCATCAAGGGACGCGGCATCACCGTCGTCGAGGGCGAGGGCCGGCTCGTCGCCCCGAACACGGTCGAGGTCGAGGGCCGCAGGCTCGTCGGACGGTCCGTCGTACTCGCCTCCGGATCCTACTCCAAGACCCTGCCCGGCCTCGACGTCGACGGCGAGCGGGTGCTGACCTCCGAGCACGCCCTCTCGCTCGACCGGGTGCCTGCCTCTGCCGTGGTGCTCGGCGGCGGTGTCATCGGCTGCGAGTTCGCGTCGGTGTGGAAGTCGTTCGGCGCGGACGTCACGATCGTCGAGGCGCTCCCCCGGCTCGTCGCCGCCGAGGACGAGGCCGTGTCGAAGACGCTGGAGCGGGCCTTCCGCAAGCGCAAGATCGACTTCAAGGTCGGCACCCCGTTCAAGTCGGTGGAGAAGACCGACAAGGGCGTCCGCGTGACCGTCGAGGGCGGCGAGACGATCGAGGCCGAGATCCTCCTGGTGGCCGTCGGCCGCGGCCCGCGCACGGAGGGACTCGGGTACGACGAGCAGGGCGTCGCCATGGAGCGCGGCTTCGTGCTCGCCGACGAGCGCTGCCGCACCAACCTGCCGAACGTCTACGCGGTCGGTGACATCGTCCCCGGCCTGCAGCTCGCGCACCGCGGCTTCCAGCAGGGCGTCTTCGTGGCCGAGGACATCGCCGGCCTCGACCCGACGCCGATCGACGAGGCAGGCATCCCGCGGGTGACCTACTGCGACCCGGAGGTCGCCTCGGTCGGGCTCAACGAGTCCGCGGCCCAGGAGAAGTACGGAGCCGATCAGGTCGAGTCGCTGACCTACGACCTCGGCGGCAACGGCAAGAGCCAGATCCTCAAGACGTCCGGCTTCGTGAAGCTGGTCCGCCGCAAGGACGGCCCCGTGATCGGCGTACACATGGTCGGGGCGCGCGTCGGCGAGCTGGTCGGCGAGGCTCAGCTTATTTACAACTGGGAGGGGTACGCCGAGGACGTGGCCCCACTCGTGCACGCACACCCGACCCAGAACGAAGCGCTGGGAGAGGCTCACCTGGCGCTGGCCGGAAAGCCGCTCCACGCGCACTCATGACCGCCACCTCGTAGGGTCAGACAGCACGTCCGCCTCACCTCAGCAGCACAGCAGTCCAAGCCAAAGGAGCGAAGGAACGCATGGCGACCTCAGTCACTCTCCCCGCCCTCGGTGAGTCCGTCACCGAAGGCACCGTCACACGCTGGCTGAAGCAGCCAGGCGACCGAGTCGAGGTCGACGAGCCGCTGCTCGAGGTCTCCACCGACAAGGTCGACACCGAGATCCCCTCCCCCGTGGCGGGCACCCTGATCGAGATCAAGGTGCAGGAGGACGAGACCGTCGAGGTCGGCGCCGAGCTCGCCACCGTCGGCGACGAGGGTGAGTCCGCCGGGTCGGGCGGCGGCGACGAGGACACCTCGGCGCAGGAGACCGCGGAGGCGGGGCAGGCCGAGGGCGACGCCGGTCCCGGCGAAGGCGTCGGTGGCGCTCCGGGTGAAGAGGCCGCACCCTCCGACGACGAGGTCGACCGGCAGACCGAGCCGCAGGGCGACGTCCCGCAGGCGCAGACCGACTCCGCAGGACCCGCGCAGGAGACGGCCCCCGGACCGGCCGACACGAAGCCCGAGGTCGAGGCGTCCCGCGAGGGAACGAAGACCGGCGGCGGTGGCACTCCCGTGACGCTCCCCGCTCTGGGTGAGTCGGTCACCGAGGGCACCGTCACCCGCTGGCTGAAGCAGGTCGGGGACTCGGTCGCGGTCGACGAGGCGCTGCTCGAGGTCTCCACCGACAAGGTCGACACCGAGATCCCCTCCCCCGTCGCGGGCACGGTCCTCGAGATCAAGGTGCAGGAGGACGAGACCGTCGAGGTGGGCGCCGAGCTCGCCATCGTCGGGTCGGGCGAGGCCGCTGCGCAGCCCGCGGAGGAGGCACCGGCCACCCCGGAGCCGGCAGCAGAGCCCGAGCCGGCGCAGAAGGCGGAGGCCAAGGACTCCGACCTCGCGGAGGCGCGTGACAAGGAGGCGGCCGAGGAGCAGTCGCAGATGCGCAAGGACACCGACGGACAGGCTCAGCAGGAGGCGCCTGCTCCCCAGCAGGCCGAGCAGGCCAGCAGGCCAAGCAGGCCGCGCCCTCGGTCCAGGCCGGGGGCAAGGAGTCCGGCGACGGCGCCTACGTCACGCCGCTCGTGCGGAAGATGGCGGCCGACCAGGGTGTCGACCTCTCGCAGGTGACGGGCACCGGCGTCGGTGGCCGGATCCGCAAGCAGGACGTGCTCGAGGCCGCCAAGGCACAGAAGGCCGCTGCGGAGAAGCCCGCCGCACCCGCCGCGGCACCTGCGGCGTCCACGACCGGTGGCGGCGCGCCGACGACGGCACCGAGCCCGTTGCGCGGCAAGACCGAGCCGCTGAGCCGGCTCCGCAAGGTGATCGCCAAGCGCATGGTGGAGTCGCTCCAGACCTCCGCCCAGCTGACCACGGTGGTCGAGGTCGACGTCACCTCCATCGCCCGGCTGCGTGACTCGGTCAAGGCGGAGTTCGCGGAGCGGGAAGGCGTGAAGCTCTCCTTCATGCCGTTCCTCGCCAAGGCGGCCATCGACGCGCTCAAGGCGCACCCGTCGCTGAACGCCTCGATCGACACGGAGAAGGGCGAGGTCACCTACTACGACCACGAGAACCTCTCGGTCGCGGTGGACACCCCGAAGGGTCTGTTGACCCCGGTGATCAAGGACGCCGGCGACCTGTCGGTGGCGGGCCTGGCCCGCAAGATCGCCGACATCGCCGACCGGACCCGGAACAACAAGATCGGCCCCGACGAGCTCGCGAACGGGACGTTCACGCTGACCAACACCGGCAGCCGGGGTGCCCTCTTCGACACCCCGATCATCAACCAGCCGCAGGTGGCGATCCTCGGCACGGGGTCCATCGTGAAGCGCCCTGTCGTGATCGACGACCCGAACCTCGGGGAGACGATCGCGGTGCGGCACATGATGTACCTCGCGCTCACCTACGACCACCGCCTCGTGGACGGTGCGGACGCCGCCCGCTTCCTCACCGACGTCAAGGAGCGGCTCGAGGCAGGCCAGTTCGAGGTCTGACCCGCTACGCACGACCCCAGCGCCCGCTGCCCGTCCACGGCAGCGGGCGCTGTCGTGTCACCGGCGCGCGCTCGTCGAGCGCCGGCGCTCGCCATGCGTCCTGCGCCGTGCGCCGTGCTCCATGCGCCGTGCTCGTCGTAAACCGCGCTCTTCCCAAGTGCTGTGGACGCTTCCCAAGCGGCACACCGCTTGTAGGCGGTCGATAACCCCGCGTTAGTCGCCGTTTGCTCCGTCGAGGGGTCCGTTCGGGGCGGAGAATCGGGGCGGTCGCCCGCTGACGCCGTGCCCGTAGAACATGCACTGCCGAGCCCGTTGAGCCCCGCTCAGGCGTGGGGCAGCGCCGTCGAACCGCTCAATGCATGTTCCACGGGCCCGCCTGTCGCGGGTCCGGGCAGCCGGTCGGGGAGACGATCGCGGTGCGGCACATGATGTACCTCGCGCTCACCTACGACCACCGCCTCGTGGACGGTGCGGACGCCGCCCGCTTCCTCACCGACGTCAAGGAGCGGCTCGAGGCAGGCCAGTTCGAGGTCTGACCCGCTACGCTCGACCCCCAGCGCCCGCTGCCCGTCCACGGCAGCGGGCGCTGTCGTGTCACCGGTGTTACCGGGGTTGGTTGAGCGCGCATGCGAGAGTGTCAGCATGCGCATCGTTGTCGCCGGCGCGTCCGGCTTCCTCGGTCAGGCGTGGCGCGAGCACCTCGCTCGGGACGGCCACGACGTCGTGCGTCTCGTCCGGGGGCAGGCAGAGTCCGCCAGCGAGTCGAGGTGGGACCCCTACCGCGGCGTCGTCGACCAGGAGGTCATAGACGGCGCCGACGTGGTGGCGAACCTCGCCGGCGCGCCGATCGCGCACTGGCCGTGGACGGCCTCCTACAGGAAGACCCTGCGCGACAGCCGGGTCGCGACCACCCGGACCCTCGCCGAGGCCGTCGCCGCCTCACCACGGAAGCCCGCCTTCCTCGCGCAGAACGGGATCGCTGCCTACGGCGACCGCGGCGACGAGGTGCTCACCGAGGAGTCGTCGACGCCGGCGGACAGCACGCTCGGCAGGATCTGCGTGCAGTGGCAGGACGCCGCCCAGCCGGCAGTCGACGCCGGCGCACGGGTCTGCATCATGCGGAGCGCTCCGATCCTGCACCGCAGCGGCGGCGCCCTGAAGGCGATGAACCTGCTCTTCCGCGCCGGTCTGGGCGGTCCGATCGGCGACGGTGGCCAGTACTTCCCGACGATCTCGCTCAACGACTGGGTACGCGCGGCGACCTTTCTCGCGACCAACGACGAGTGCAGCGGCGTCTACATCCTGACCGGGCCGGGTACGACGACGAACGCCGAGTTCACGCAGCAGCTCGGACGCATGCTGAACCGCCCCACCCTCGTCCGAGCGCCGAAATGGCCGATGCGCAGGGTGCTCGGCGAGCTCTCGAACGAGCTTCTCGGGTCCGTCCGCGTGGAACCCGCACACCTGCTTGCGGACGGCTTCAAGTTCGAGCAGCCGACCCTCAACGAGCGGCTGGCCTCCGGCCTGACTCCCTGACCGCGGCCACCCGCCAGGGCACGTCCGGTCGCGGCCGGCGGAGCTCCACCACCCGGGTGGATGCGACGTCCTGCGGCAGCGGGATGCGCGTGGCTTCATCGACCGCGACTGCGCCGGCAAGACGGTCGGTGACCCTGAGCAACAGGCGCGCGCGGTCCTCGTGGACCACCTCGACCCGGAGCAGCTGCATGCGCATGTCCTCGACACGGAGACCCCGTCGCAGGTAGCTCCGCAACAGCCGCACGTCCGCCGTACCGGCAGCCGATCCGTCGACGTACAGCCTCCGCAACGCGACGACGTCGCCCTCGGCGAAGGCGCGGGCACGTGCTCGATCCCACCCTCGGAGTACGTCGGACGCCGGAAAGTCCGCGGCGACCTCGGACGACCCTGCCGCCGCAACCGACCGGGAGCGACCAGCAGCCTCGGGGTCGCTCCCCCGCCCTGCGGTGCAGGCGCCGAGCAGCAGCACCGACACCAGGACGGCGACGAGGCCACGGACGGATGCTGCACTGCAGGGCGGACGCACGCCCCCACTGTGGCCTAGGTGCGGGGTGTCTCGCTCTCGCTGTCCACAGCCCCCGGATCCTCGGCGATGCGCACGCCGTCTGCCTGGCCGAGGTGGAGCATCTCCGCGGTCTCGCGGTCGGCGTGGTCGGGCGTGTGCCACAACCTGCTCGGCCACCACACCGCGGGTCCGAGGTCGTAGGACAACGCAGGCACGAGCAGCGAGCGCACCACGATCGTGTCGAGCAGCACGCCGAAGGCGACGATGAACGCGATCTGGGCAAGGAACAGCAGCGGCAGGATGCCGAGGGCTGCGAAGGTGGCCGCGAGCACCACGCCCGCGGAGGTGATCACACCGCCGGTCACCGACAGCCCCTTCAAGATGCCGGGGTGCGTGCCCTGCCGTATCGACTCCTCCCGCACCCGGGTCATCAGGAAGATCGAGTAGTCGATGCCGAGCGCCACCAGGAAGACGAAGGCGATCAGGAGCGTCGAGGGGTCGGACGCGGGGAAGTCGAAGACGTGGTTGAACAACACCGCGCTGATACCCATCGTCGCGCCGAACGACAGCACGTTGGCGACGATCAGCAGCAGCGGCGCGAGCAGCGAGCGAAGCAGCAGCGCCAGCACCACGAAGATCACCGCCAGGATCGCCGGGATCACGATCAGCCGGTCACGGTCCACGGTGTCGCGGGTGTCCAGCAGGGTCGCGGTCTGGCCGCCGACCACGATGTCGGGGTTGATCTCGTCCATCTGGGCCCGGAGGTCGCGCACCGTGTCCGTGGCCGCTGACGAGTCGGCGTTGGCGGCCAGCGTGACGAGGACGATCCCCTCGCCGTCGACGATCTTGGGCTTCGGCTGCTCCCCCGGTGCCGGTGGCCCGGCCGGTCCCTCCGGAAGCGGCTGGACACCGTTGTCGGCGACGCCCTTGTGGCCGGAGACGAAGTCGACGACCTCGGGGAGGTTCTCCTCGGGTGTCACGACGATGGCCGGGCTGCTCCGGTCGGACTTGAAGTGCTTGTCGAGGATGTCCTGGGCCTTCACCGAGTCCACCTCGGTCAGGAAGAGCTCGGTCTGCGGCACCGGCTCCTCGTTGAGGGTGGGCACGAAGGCGGCACAGGCGGCGAGCACGACGAAGGTCAGCGTCCACACGACGCGGGCCCTGCGGCCGACGAGACGGGACACCTTGCCCCAGATCCCCTTCCGGTCGGTGTGCTCCGAGCCGTAGCGGGGCATCATCGGCCAGAACGCCGCCCGCCCCAGCAGCACCAGCAGTGACGGCAGGAGGGTGAGTGCGGCGAACACGGCGCCGGCGATGCCGAGGGCGCCCACGGGCCCGAGCCCCTTGAGGCTGGAGAGGTCCGACAGCAGCAGGCACAGGAGGCCGAGGATCACCGTCGCGCCCGATGCCAGCACCGGCTCCAGCGCGGCCTTCCAGGCGTTGCGCATGGCGTCGTACTTCGACTCGTTGTCCCGCAGCTCCTCCCGGAACCGCGAGACGATCAGCAGCGAGTAGTCCGTCGCGGCACCCACGGCGAGGATGAAGAGGATGCCCTGGCTCTGCCCGTTGAGGTCGAGGACGTTGTTCTTCGCCAGGAAGTAGATCAGCGCCGAGGCGACACCGAGCGCCAGCACCGCCGAGAAGAGCACGACGAACGGCAGCACCGGCGAGCGGTAGACCACGAGCAGGATCAGCAGCACCACGCCGAGCGCGACGAACAGCAGGATGCCGTCGATGGCGCCGAACGCCTCGATGAAGTCGCCGAGGATCCCGCCGGGTCCACCGACCAGGGCGGTCAGCCCGTCGGGTGCGCCCTGGGTCACCTCGCGGATGTCGACGACGGCCTTCTGCAGCTCCTCCCCGTCGGAGGTGGCGAGAGGTACGACGACCTGGGCAGCGGTCCCGTCCGCCGACGGGATCGGGCCGGCGACGCCCCGCGCGTCGACGTGCTCGACCTGCTTGAGCTCCTCGACGAGGCCGGCGATCGCCTGCTGGTCGGAGGTGGTGAGGCCGCCGTCGCGCTCGAACACCACGATCGTCGGGACGCTCTCGCTCTCCACGAACTTGGCGTACTCGTTCGCCGCCACGGTGGACTCGGCGCTCTTGGGCAGGAAGGCGGCGTTGTCGTTCTCCTGCACGCTCGAGAGCTTCCCGGCGAACGACCCGAGCGGTCCGCCGATGAACAGCCAGAGGAGGACCACGACCGCAGGAAGGATCCAGCGCTTCGACCGCCCACGGGGTCGAGCCGAGGCAGGACGGCGGGAGGAGCGGGTGCTCGCCATCAGCGGGTTGCCTTTCAGGTGGGTGCGACCGGGCTGCGGTGTGGTCGCACGAGGCGACCCGAGATTTCCGACACCGTCATTCTCATGATCATGCACGAGCCGTCCAAGGACCAACCCGGATCCGGTGCTGTCTGCGATGGCGGGCTTCGCGGTCGGGCGCTCACCCGCGCCGGGGGTTAGGCTCGTCGCCGTGAGCGACCTCAGATTCCGGACCGTCGGGTTCGGCGACGCCGCGGTGGAGTACGTCGCCGCCTGGGACCTCCAGCGCGAGGTGCACGAGGCCGTCGTCGCCGGCGGGCCCGACACCGTGCTGCTCCTCGAGCACCCGCCGGTCTTCACCGCCGGCAAGCGGACCGAGCCTCATGAGCGGCCGTTCGACGGGAGCGCTCCGGTGGTCGATGTCGACCGTGGCGGCAAGATCACGTTCCACGGCCCCGGTCAGCTCGTGGGCTACCCGATCGTGCGGCTTCCCGAGCACGTGAAGGTGGTCGACTACGTACGACGGCTCGAGGAAGCCCTGATCCACGCGTGCACGGACCTCGGCGTCACCACGGCGAGGGTTCCGGGGCGCAGCGGGGTCTGGCTCCAGGCCGGCGACGGCCGCCCCGAGCGGAAGGTCGCCGCGATCGGGATCCGGGTGAGCCGTGGGGTCACCATGCACGGGTTCGCCCTGAACTGCGACGTCGACCTGTCCTGGTACGACCGCTTCGTCCCGTGCGGCATCGACGACGCCGGGGTCACGTCCCTGTCGGAGGAGCTCGACCGCGACGTGACCGTCGAGGAGGTGGCTCCCGTCGTCGAGCGGCACCTGCGCGAGCTGCTCGCGTGGGCGCCGTACACGCCGACGCCCGACTACGATCCACGCCCGGACCCGGCGAAGATCCGGCGTGACGACACGTTGCGAGTGCCGGTCGTCAATCCTTTGCGCTGAGCGCGGAGTACACCATGCTGGGGCTCCAACCGAGTCGAGGGGTCCCATGAGCGAGCTGGTCATCGAGGCCTCCGGCCTGCGCAAGGAGTTCCGCACCCGCAAGGGCCGCCACATCGTCGCCGTCCACGACCTCGACCTCGCGGTCCCGGCCGGCGGAGTGCACGGCTTCCTGGGACCCAACGGCTCCGGCAAGACCACGACGATCCGGATGCTGCTCGGCCTCGCGAGAGCAAGCCGGGGTGAGATGCGCCTGTTCGGGAAGCCCGTTCCGCACCACCTTCCGGACGTGATGCGTCGCGTCGGCGCGGTCGTGGAGCAGCCGAAGTTCGTGCCGACGTTCTCCGGCCGGAAGAACCTCACGCTCCTCGCCCGCTCCATCGGCGTGCCCGCGTCGCAGGTGGACGCCGCCGTGGCCCAGGTCGGGCTCACCGGCCGGGACCGGGAGCGCTACAAGGGCTACTCGCTCGGCATGAAGCAGCGGCTCGCGATCGCTGCCACCCTGCTCAAGAGCCCTGACCTGCTGATCCTCGACGAGCCCACCAACGGGCTCGACCCCGCGGGAATCCGCGACATCCGGGACATGATCCGCGAGCTGGGGCAGAGCGGCGTGACCGTGCTGCTCAGCTCGCACATCCTGGCCGAGGTGCAGCAGGTGTGCCACTCGGTGTCGATCATCGGCAACGGCCGGCTGCTCGCCTCCGGCGAGGTGGACACTCTCATCGGCGAGCGGGCCGCGAGCACGACGCGCGTGGCGGTGGCCGATGCCGCAGGTGCGGCCCGGGTGCTCGTCGAGGCGGGCCACAAGGTCACCCGTGACGGCGAGGCCTTACACGTGGAGGACGTCGGGGACCCGGCGGTCCTCACCAGGCTCCTCGCGGAGCGCGGGATGTACGTGAGCGAGATCGTCCGGGTCCGCCCCGACCTGGAGTCGGTGTTCCTCCAGCTCACGAAGGACGACACCCTCCGCGTGGACGGCCCCGGAGCCGCCGCCCTCGCGTCCGCCAACGGCCACGTAGGAGGTGCGGCATGAGACTCCTCCTCGTCGAGCTCTCCCGGTTCCGTTCCCGCCGGGCGATCGTCCTGCTGCTGCTCGCCGCCGCACTGCTGACCGCACTGGTGACCGTGACGACGATCCTCGACACCAAGCCGGTCACCGCCGAGGACCGCGCCGCAGCCGAGGCGCTTGCCCGCTCAGAGGCGGACTCGCCCTTCTACAAGCAGGAGCTGGCGCGCTGCCAGCGGAACCCCGAACGCTTCCTCGAGCCCGGCGCCACGGCCGCGGACTGTGACCAGGTCCTGCCGCGGGCCGAATGGTTCCTGGCGAACAACCCGCTCTCCCTGGCAGAGCAGAACAAGTCCTCCGGACCTGCCGTCATCGTGCTCGTCACCGGGCTGATGATCGTCATCGGCACCACCTTCGCCGGAGCCGACTGGGCGTCGGGATCGGTCAGCAACCAGCTCCTCTTCGAGCCACGGCGGGGGCGCGTGTGGCTCGCGAAGGCGGCCGCGGTCCTCCTCGGGTCGCTTGCGGCAGCCACCGTCATCCTGGCCGGGTTCTGGGTCACGCTCTACCTGGTCGCCGAGAGCAGGGGCATCCCGACCGGCGCGACCGTCCAGGAGGCGATCCGCTGGAGCGCGGCCCGCGGCATCGTCCTCGCCGGGGTGGGTGCACTCGGCGCCTACGCCCTGACGATGCTCCTGCGGCACACCGTCGGAACACTCGCCGCTCTGTTCGCCTACGCCGTCGGCGGCGAGATCCTGATCGCCTCCCTGCCCTTCACAGGGGCCAGCCGGTGGAGCCTGGGCAACAACGTCTTCGCCTGGCTCGAGAACGGCCACGACTACTTCGACGGCACCATCAGGTGTTCTCCGGGCCAGGACTCCTGCCAGCAGATCGCCCACCTGAGTCTGGCGCATGGTGCATGGTTCCTCGGGGTGCTCCTCCTGCTCGGCTCCGCCCTCTCGATCATGCTGTTCCGGCGGCGAGACCTCCCCTGAGCGACCGTTCGCCGCACTAGCCGACCGTCATCCCCGGAATGTCCGGTCTTCTTTACCCTTTCTGGGGCATGCCGGCCGACCTTCTCGGCGGTTACCGTCGGGGACCCTGTGCCCTGTCGGACGACCATCGGGAGGCCGCCGCATGCCGCTCACCCGCTGGTCCCGGGTGCTCATCCCCGTGGTGGCGCTCATCGTCATCGGCGGCCTCGGCGTGGGCCTCACCATCGCTCTGACCCAGCCCGACGGCCCCGAGAAGGCGACCAACTACAGCGAGGCCGTGCTCGCTGACCACCCCGAGGCGTACTGGCGCCTCGAGGAGGACAGCGGCTCCTCCGTCGCCGACAGCGCGGGCGAGCACACCGGCACGGTGACCGACGGTGTGGAGATGGGTGTCCGAGGCGCGCTGACCCAGACCGACAAGGCGGTGGAGCTCGACGGCTCCTCAGGCTACGTGGAGGTGCCCCACAGCCCCTCACTGAGCGTTCGCGGCGACTTCACCGTCGAGGCGTGGGCGAAGCCGAACCGTGGCGGCTCCCTCGCAGGCGCGGTTCTGCAGAAGAGTGGCAGCGAGGAAGGCTACGAGGACTGGGAGTACCGCCTGTCCGTCACCTCGGAGAACGAGTGGCGCGGCACGGTGTTCGTCGGTGACGACAACCTCACCGTGACCGACCCGGAGGCGGTCAGTACGTCAGAGTGGACGCACCTGGCGATGGTGTTGTCGGGTCACACCCTCCGCCTCTTCGTCGACGGGACCGCCGTGGCGTCCACGAAGGTCGACGGCGAGGTGAACACGAGCAACGGGATCCTCGCGTTCGGGCGGTCCGGCGGGATCTCCAGCGACTACTTCAAGGGTGCGGTCGACGAGGTCGCCGTCTACGGCAGGGCACTCGACGCAGACACCGTCGCGGCGCACCACCGCCTGGGTCTGGCCGGTGCCGGCGGGGGCCCGAGGGCAGCCTTCACGGCCAGCCAGCGCACCGGCGCGACGCCGCTCATCGTCACCTTCACCGACACCTCGACCGGCGCTCCGCACGAGTGGTCCTGGGACTTCGGGGACGGCACCGGCTCCACCGCCCAGGACCCCACCCACCGTTACACCAAGCCAGGAAGCTACACGGTCACGCTCAGGACCAAGAACTCCGACGGAGCCGACACCGTGAGGAAGAAGCACTTCGTCACGGTCGTCGCAGCACCACGTGGCGACGCCCCGGTGCTGGTCGGCGCCGGCGACATCGCGGACTGCAGCTCCACGGGCGACAGCCGCACGGCAGCCCTGCTCGAGAAGGTCGGCGGCACGGTGTTCGCACTGGGCGACAACGCCTACCCCGACGCCTCGGCCGCCGACCTCAAGAACTGCTACGGACCCACCTGGGGCCGGGTCCGGGACCGGACCGCCTTCGCCGTCACCGGCAACCACGAGTACTACACCCGCGACGCCAAGGCGAACTTCGACTACTTCGGTGCGGCTGCCGGGGACCCCGGCAAGGGCTACTTCAGCAGCGACGTGGGCACCTGGCACGTCATCGTGCTCAACAGCAACTGCAAGTTCGTCTCGTGTGACGCCGACTCGCCCCAGGTGAAGTGGCTGCAAGACGACCTGGCGAAGCATCCCGCGGCCTGCACGCTCGCCATGTGGCACCACCCGAAGGTCAGCTCGGGCATCTACGACGACAACATGTCGGTGCAGCCCTTCTGGGAGGCGCTGTACGACGCCGGCGCCGACATCGTCGTGAACGCCCACGAGCACATGTACGAGCGCATGCGCCCCATGAGTCCAACTCAAGCCGTGGACAAGGCCTACGGGATGACCGAGCTCATCGCCGGGACCGGCGGCAAGGACGAGCGGGACATCGGCGAACCGCACCCCGCGAGCGTCGTACGGAACAACGACACCCATGGCGTGCTCAAGCTGACCCTGCACGACGGGCGGGCCGACTTCGAGTTCGTGCCGGAGGCCGGGGAGAGATTCAAGGACAGCGGCACCATCGCCTGCCACGGCGCCCCTCCGTCGAGCACCGACTGATTGGGGTGCCTCGACGGCCCCGGCGTAGAGTGGCACGGTGACTCAAGCGCCCACGTCCGACAAATCACAGGCCCACAACACGCCTGCCGGCGGTGCCGCGTCGACGGGTTCGATCAACCCTGACGGCCGCAAGCTCCTCCGCCTCGAGGTCCGCAACGCCCAGACCCCGATCGAGAAGAAGCCCGAGTGGATCAAGACCCGGGCGAAGATGGGACCGCAGTACACCGAGCTGCAGAACCTCGTGAAGTCCGAGGGCCTGCACACGGTGTGCCAGGAGGCCGGCTGCCCCAACATCTTCGAGTGCTGGGAGGACCGCGAGGCGACCTTCCTCATCGGCGGCGACCAGTGCACGCGACGGTGCGACTTCTGCCAGATCGACACCGGCAAGCCCGAGCCGCTCGACCGCGACGAGCCGCGCCGGGTGGCGGAGAGCGTGCAGACGATGGGTCTGCGCTACGCCACGATCACCGGTGTCGCCCGCGACGACCTGCCCGACGGCGGCGCCTGGCTGTACGCCGAGACCGTCCGCGCCATCCACGAGCTCAACCCCGACACCGGTGTCGAGAACCTGATCCCCGACTTCAACGGCAAGCCGGACCTGCTGGCCGAGGTCTTCGAGTCCCGGCCGGAGGTCCTCGCGCACAATGTCGAGACCGTGCCGCGGATCTTCAAGCGGATCCGCCCGGCCTTCCGCTACGACCGGTCGCTCGACGTGCTGACGCAGGCGCGGGAGTTCGGCCTGGTGACCAAGTCGAACCTGATCCTCGGCATGGGTGAGACCCGCGAGGAGGTGTCCCAGGCGCTGCGGGACCTGCACGACGCCGGTTGCGACCTGGTCACGATCACGCAGTACCTCCGCCCCTCCCTCCGCCACCACCCGATCGAGCGGTGGGTGAAGCCGGAGGAGTTCGTCGAGCTCCACGACGAGGCGCTCGAGATCGGCTTCTCCGGCGTGATGTCGGGACCGCTGGTGCGCTCGTCGTACCGCGCGGGCAGGCTCTACAAGCAGGCCCTCGCCGCTCGACAGGGCGAGGAACCCGCACGTCCGCAGGCCGCCCAGACCGTCTGAGACACTAGGGCAGTACTCCGCCGGCACGGCGGCATTCCCCACCACGCAGAACGAGGCAGCAACCAACGATGGCCAGGAAGAACAAGTCGGACAGCCCAGGTCGCATCGCACAGATCGCGACCAGCTACCGGATGACCAAGAAGTCCGACCCCCGGGTCGGGCTCATCCTCCTCGGCTGGTTCCTGCTCTCCGCCGCCATCGCGTTCGGGGTGTTCCTGCTGCTCCCCGGACACTGGGCCTTCGACCTGGTCGGAGCCCTGCTGGTCGGCGTCCTCGTGGCGTTGATCGTCTTCGGCCGCCGAGCCCAGCGGGCAGGGTTCAGGCAGATCGAGGGGCAGCCCGGCGCCGCTGCCGCCGCGCTCGGGATGCTCCGACGCGGCTGGACGCTGGAGCCCGCGATCGCCTTCAACCGCAACCAGGATGTCGTGCACCGCGTGGTAGGCCCTCCGGGCATCGTCCTCGTGGGCGAGGGCAACCCGAACCGCCTCAAGCCGCTGATGGCCAGCGAGCGCCGCAAGCACGAGCGGGTGGCCTCCGAGGCCCCGATCCACGAGGTCGTGGTCGGCGACCAGGAGGGCGCGGTCCCGCTCCCGAAGCTGGTCAAGCACGTCACGAAGCTCGGCCGCAAGGTCAAGCCCGCCGAGATCACCGACATCCTGGCGCGGCTTCGGGCGCTCGACGCCACCCGCTCCAACATCCCCCTGCCCAAGGGACCCATGCCGACGAACCTCAAGGGCGCGCGGCAGAACATGCGAGGCCGCTGAGCGCCGTCCGCACCCACGCGAAAGAGGAGCCACCCTGGTACCAGGGGAGGCTCCTCTTCGGTCTCAGGGCTAGCCCTGAGACGGCGGTACTGCGGCCGGGCCGGCGGCCATGCCCACCAGGGCCAGCGCCGAGATGCCCACCGCGACTGCCCGTCGCGCGAGTGCGATCATCATCTCTTCGGTTTCCTTCCCAGTGCCCGCCCAAGTGAACCGGGTCCCGCTGGTGGCTACCATGCCGAGATCGGGTGTTTTGGGGTGGCCGAGATGGCCAGCACCTCGGGTACCGGCCGGGCCATTCCCTGGGGGCGAAATCGGGCCAACCCGGACGTTGCGCGGCCCGCGGAGCGCGCTCAGCGGGCCGGGAACGCCACGACCTTGCCCGCGGGCGGCCGCTCGATCCTCACCGGGTCGCCCCAGCGCGACATCTCCAGGACGACCGACCCGTGCCGCATCGGCTTGAGCTCGACACGGTGGGGCAGGGCCTCTCCGTCGACCCAGACGTCGAAGCGCACCGTCCGCGGCAGGCCGGACATCATCTGCGGCATCGCCTTCGGGGCCGAGCGGAGGTCGACGGTGATCCGGTAGTGCTCGAGGTCCGCACCGTGCACGCTCTCCTTGCCGAGGTAGGTCACCTTGCGGATGCCGGACTGCCAGGACTTGAACGTCTCACGGGGGTCCATTCCGTTCATCTGCCCGTGCATCCCGCCGAAGGGCGAGGACGCGTCGCCCGGCCGGACCTCGACGAACTTGCCCTTGGGCGTCATCGGCGGCGCCGAGAAGTAGACCGAACGGCCGACCACCCGGACCTCGACGGACCCGCTGCCGAACATCGAGCCGTCCATGGTGAGCGCCATCTCCGGCCGACCGCCGTGCCAGGCCAGGTCTCCCTCGGCGTTCATCGGCGACCCGTCCCAGGACGAGTCCATCGACAGGTGGACCGTCTTCTGGTCCTCGACCGCCGCCTTCACAGCCGGCAGGAACGTCTTCTCGTCCCACGTCCCCGCCGCGGAGGACGATGCGCCGGCGTTCGAGCCGGCCGTCTCGGTGGACCTGGCGGCCACTGACGTCGTCTGGTCACCCCCACAGGCGGCGAGCACGAGGAGCAGCGCGGGAACGGCGAGGACCGCGCGTGCCGCGCGCGAGACGGGGACGGAGCGCACGGGACCTCCAGGTGATCCGGACGGGTGTCGTTCTCCCTCATCGACGGTACCCCGGTTCCCCGGGCCGACTAGGTTGGTCGGTAGGCCCCGTCACGACCCAGGGAGCGCGCATCATGGCCGTACCCGGACGCATCCCCCACAACGCCCCCGCCGGTCTGGCCGAGGCCGAGCTGTTCTCGGTCGACGCCTATGCACGGGAGTTCGACACCACGGTCGGGCGCGTCGACCGCGACGAGTGCCGGGTCGCCCTCCGCCGTACCGCCTTCTATCCCGGCGGTGGCGGACAGCCGTACGACGTCGGCACGCTGACCTGGGACGGCGGGAGCGGCACCGTCACCCGCGTGGCGCGCGAGCGTGAGGACCCCGCCACGATCTGGCACTGGCTGGACACCGACTCCCTTCCCGGCGGCTCCGCGGACGGCCTGCCGGCCGAGGGCACCGAGGCTTCCGGGTCGCTGGACTGGGCGCGGCGGCACCTGACCATGCGCACGCACACGGCGTTGCACATCCTGTGCGGGGTGATCTGGGCGGACCACCGGGTCGCCGTCACGGGCGGGAACATGGACCCGGGCCGAGGCCGGCTGGACTTCCCCCTCCCCTCGATGTCCGCGGAGTTCGGCCGCGCGGTCGAGGCGCGGATCAACGAGGAGATCGCGGCTGCGCGGGAGATCCTCGTGGAGTTCGTGGGCCGGCAGGTCGCGGACGAGGACCACGCCCTGATCCGCACCGCGGCGAACCTGATCCCTCGCGAGATCGACCCGCTCCGGGTGATCGACATCGTGGGGCTGGACAAGCAGGCGGACGGTGGCACACACGTGCTCAGCACCGCCGAGGTGGGCAGGGTCGTCGTCACCGGCACCGAGTCCAAGGGCAAGGGCAACAAGCGGGTGCGCCTGGAGGTGCACGACCCCGGTAGGTGAACCTTCAAATTCATCAGCCGGCTCACCAATCCCCTGCTGCTTCGGTAGCGAAGAGGAGACATGAGGGATACCCAGGTCCAGCACACGAGCACGCCGGACGACGAGCGGCCCACCGTTGCCGTCGTCGGGGGCGGCATCTCCGGGCTCACCGCGGCGTACCTGCTGCAGCGCACCCACCACGTGACGCTGTTCGAGGCGGACGGGCGTGTCGGCGGGCATGCCCACACCCACGACGTCGAGCTGCCGGGCGGAAGGACGGTCCCGGTCGACTCGGGGTTCATCGTCCTCAACGACCGCACCTACCCCCTGCTGCGCAGACTGTTCGACGAGCTCGGCGTCCGCACCCGCCCGACCGAGATGAGCATGAACATCTCCTGCTCCGGATGCGGCCTGAGCTACACCGGGGGGCGCAGGGCCAACGGCATCTTCTCCCAGCGCAGGCGGGCGCTCGACGCGAGCTTCTGGCGGCTGCTGCTGCAGGTCCGGTCCTTCCAGAAGCAGGCTCTGGCTTTCCTCGAGGAGCACCCCACCTCCCAGCTCACCTACGGCGGCTTCCTCACCGCGCGGGGCTTCGACCAGCACTTCGTGACCCACTACGCCCTTCCCGTGGTCTCTTGCGTGTGGTCCATGGGACACAACGACGCCCTCGACTACCCTGCCGCCTACCTGTTCGCGTTCCTGCGTCATCACGGGTTCCTCGCCCTCGGCGACGCCCCCACCTGGCACACCGTCGTCGGCGGCTCCCGGACCTACGTCGAGGCGGTCACCCGGCGTCTCGACGTGGTGCGCCCCGGCACCCGGGTCACCGGCGTGAGCCGCAAGCCCGACAGCATCGAGATCGACACCCGTCCCCTCGGTGGTGGCCCCAACGAGCACCACAGCTTCGACAAGGTGGTCATCGCGACGCACGCCGACCAGGCGCTCGCCCTGCTCACCGACGCGGGCGAGGAGGAGCAGGAGCTGCTCGGCTCGTTCGGCTACTCGACCAACGTCGCCTGGCTCCACCGGGACGACACGGTGCTGCCGGAGACGCGACGGGCGCGAGCGAGCTGGAACTACCGACTCGAGGACTGCGACACACTGACCGACCGCACCCGCGTCTCCTACTGGATGAACCGGCTCCAGGGGCACAGCGAGACCGACCCGCTCATCGTCACGCTCAACCCCGACGAGGGGCCGGCCCCGGAGCAGGTGATCGCGACGATGACCTACGAGCACCCGACCTTCACCGCGGAGTCGGTTGCCGCGCAGGCCCGCCTCGGCTCCCTCAACAGCGAGCGACTGGCGTTCGCCGGTGCGTACCACGGCTGGGGGTTCCACGAGGACGGCTGCCGTTCCGGTGCCGCCGCCGCCGAGGCGCTGGGAGCCGACTGGTGAGCATCCCGGCCACGTCCCCGGCCACGGTCCGGGCGCTGGTGCACCACCGTCGCCTGCGGCCGTTCACGTACGAGTTCTCGCACCGGACCACGATGTGGCTGGTCGATGCCGAGAGCCCGAACGCGGCGTTCCCGCGGTGGCTGCGGTCCTTCGCCTCCATCCGGTCCGAGCGACCACTTCGGCGCCGACGAGGACAGGCCCCTGATCCTGAAGGTGCGGCACTTCATCTCGGCCCAGGGGTTGCCCTGGACCGCCCACAAGGTGCTGGTGCTCGCGAACGCTCGCAGCCTCGGGTACGTCTTCGATCCCTTGACGACCTACTTCTGCTTCGACGCGCAGGGAAGCCTCGAGGGGGTGCTCGCCGAGGTGCACAACACCTACGGGGAACGGCACTGCTACGCCCTCTCGGTCGAGAGACCGTCACAGGCACGAGCCAGCACCGACAAGACCTTCTACGTCTCGCCCTTCTTCGCGGTCGAGGGGCGCTACGACATCACCACCAAGCTGACCGACGACCAGGTCGCGGTCGCGATCGCCCTCACGTCACCTTCCGGGGAGACGCTGTTCACCGCGGCGGTCCACGGAGACCTCGAGCCCGCGACCCGCGGCCGTACTCTCAGGAGGGTGGCAGGCAATCCGTTGCCCTCCCAGCGCGTCTCGGCCCTGATCCGCTGGCACGGGATCCGGCTGTGGCTACGCCGGCTCCCGGTCGTCCCGCGCCCTGCACACCAGGCCCCGAAAGGTTTGTCATGACCATCCTGAGCCCTTCGACGACCACCGGCGCCGAGTCGCTCGCCGGTCCCACCGACAACGCCGCGTGGGGACTTCCCGCCGCCCCGGCGTACGGCTTTCGCGGCCGGGTGACGAAACAGGTGCTGGCGCGAATCCTGCGCAAGGTTCCGGTGACCGCTCGCCTGGCGACCGGGGAGGTGTACGGCGGACGGGGCGAGCCGGCCATCGAGGTCACGGACCCCGATGCGTTCTTCGCCCGCCTGGCCGCAAGCCCGATGATCGGCCTCGGCGAGTCGTACATGGCCGGCGAGTGGAGCGCGGCCCCGGACACCGACCTCGCTGACGCGCTGACGCCGTTCGCGGAGCGGCTGACCGACCTGGTCCACCCGATGTTCTACCGCCTGCGGCACGCGGTGCTCCCCCGCGGCCTCAACCCGGAGAACAGCAAGCATGGTGCGCGCAAGAACATCGAGCGGCACTACGACCTGTCGAACGAGATGTTCGGCGCCTTCCTCGACCCCTCGCTGTCCTACTCGTCCGCGCTCTTCGAGAGCCTCGACCCCGCGCCAACGATGGCGGACCTCCAACCCGCGCAGCTGCGCAAGGTAGACGCGATCCTCGACGCGGCGGGAGTCCGCGCGGGCCACCGGGTCCTCGAGATCGGCACCGGCTGGGGCACTCTGGCGATCCGGGCCGCCCAGCGGGGCGCCCACGTCACCACGATCACCCTCTCGAGCGAGCAGGCCGGCCTGGCGCAGGAGCGCGTGGAGGCCGCCGGTGTCACGGACCGGGTGGAGATCGCGCTGCGTGACTACAGGGACCAGACGGGAGAGTTCGACGCCGTGGTCAGCGTCGAGATGATCGAGGCGGTCGGCGAGAGGTACTGGCCGACGTACTTCTCCAAGATCGACTCACTCCTCGCGCCCGGAGGGAAGGTGGCGATCCAGGCGATCCTGCTGCAGCACCACCGCTACCTCGCCACCCGAGACACCTACACCTGGATCCACAAGTACATCTTCCCGGGCGGGCTGCTGCCCTCGGTCGAGGCCATCGAGCAGGTGGTCGGTGACCACAGCTCGCTCACCGTCACCGACGTCGCCCCGATCGGCCAGCACTACGCGCACACCCTGCGCCTGTGGCGCGCGAAGTTCGGCTCGAGCTGGCCGTCGGTCTCGGCACTCGGCTTCGGCGAGACCTTCCGGCGGATGTGGGAGTTCTACCTGGCCTACTGCGAGGCCGGCTTCCGCGCCGGCTACCTCGACGTCGCGCAGTTCACGCTGGAGCGGCGGGGTGGAGATGCTCGGTGAACCAGTCGCGAGCCAGGGTCGCGGCCTGCGTCAGCGTGCCCGGCTCCTCGAACAGGTGGGTCGCTCCCGGCACGACCGCGACGCTGTTCTCGCAGCGTAGGTGTCGCGAGGCCTCCCGGTTGAGGTCGAGGACCATCGCGTCGCGCCCGCCGACGATCAACAGGGTCGCCGCGCGCACGTGGTGCAGCTGCGGGATGGCGAGGTCGGGCCGTCCGCCTCGCGACACCACCGCGGCGATCTCCTGCAGCGGGTCGGCCGCCGCCCAGAGCGCCGCGGCCGCCCCTGTGCTGGCGCCGAAGTAGCCGATGGGGAGGCCGTCCACGACCGGTTGCCTGCGAGCCCAGGCCGTCGCACCGGCGAGCCTGGTCGCGAGCAGGTCGACGTCGAAGACCATCCGGCGGTCGTGCTCCTCGGCGGTCGTCAACAGGTCGAAGAGCAGCGTCCCGATACCGGCCTCCTGGAGCACCGACGCGACGTACCGGTTCCGGGGACTGTGGCGGCTGCTGCCGCTGCCGTGCGCGAAGAGCACGAGCCCTCGGGCGCCTTCGGGGATGGTCAGCCGGCCGGGGAGCGTGAGGTCGCCGACGGCGATCCGGACCTCCTCGTCGAACGGAATGGTGCCGTCTGCCGTCTCCGCCTCGTCGCCCCTGTCCCCTGCCGCCGTCCGCCGCTGGAGCAGTGCCGTCACCTCGTCGTCGGTCGTCTGCGAGAAGTCCGAGTAGAACTGCCCGACGGCGTAGAAGGCGTGCGGCTGGTGCGGGCAGACCACCTCGTCGGCCTCGTCGAGGAACCGCTCCGCAACGCCGGGCGGGCCGACCGGCACCGCGAGCACGACCCTGGCCGCACCGAGCGCACGCGCCACGCGACAGGCGGCGCGGGCGGTCGCTCCGGTCGCCACGCCGTCGTCGACGATCAGCGCGGTCCTGCCTTCCAGCGACCGACGCGGACGCCCCGCCCGGAACCGGTTCGCCCGGTCCTTCACGACCACGCTCTCCCGTCGTTCGACCGAGGCCATCTCGTCCTCGCTGACGTGGGCTAACCGGACCACCTCGGGGTTGAGGACGAGGACGCCCTCCTCCCCCACGGCTCCCATCGCGAGCTCCGGCTGGAAGGGGACGCCCAGCTTGCGTACGACGATCACGTCCAGCGGTGCGCCGAGTGCGGTCGCCACCTCGTAGGCCACGGGGACTCCCCCTCGGGGCAGACCGAGCACCACGGCGTCCTCTCCGCGGTACTTGTCGAGGCTCTCGGCAAGCTGACGGCCGGCGTCGGCACGGTTCGCGAACATGCGCCACCTCCGTGGAGTGCTCCATCGCCACGCTATGAGGGGTGCAGGCCGCCAGGGCAGAGGCGATGGTCCCGCGGGGCCGCCGGCCCAGGCCCGGCTGGTGGATTCGGCGGCGGCTCAGCGACGGCTCAGCGACGCAGGGTGACGGTCTTCGCCGCGAGGTCGTGGAGTCCGCGCTGGTCCCGGTTGAAGACCAGCGGCGGGATGACGAGGCAGATCAGGAGTGTCCGCAGGAAGGCGTGCAGCACGTTGACGGGCTTGCCGTCGATCCGCACGACCACGATCCGCAGCAGCACCTGCCCGAAGGAACCACCCAGGAGCGCGGTCAGCAGGGTCGCCTCGAGGATGAAGACCCCCATCGGACCCCACTGCTCGGCACCGCGGCCGGTCCAGACATGTGTGCCGATGAACGCCGCTACGGTCAGCATGGACGCCAACCAGTCGACGCACAGCGCCGCGATCCGCCGTCCCCATCCGGCGACCGAGCCGGGGCCCTCCTCGGGCAGACCGAGCCGTTCCCCGGGGTACGACGGTCCGGTGGCTGCGGTCGAAGGGGGGCGGGGCGTCACTCACGGGGCCAACGGTACCGGGGCTCTCGACCGTTCACCGGAGGCGGACAGGGGCCGGGCTGTGATCCTCCGCCCACACTGTTACATGCGTGAAACAAACCGGATACGGTCACTTAACCGCCCCTACTTAGGTTTTCGGGACCAGTGGTGCAGCGCCGCACCGCTTGTTTCTTGAAAGAGATCTGGACCGCGGCACACGCGGCCAAGGAGGACGAATGTTCGCAAACGCCGACGAGCTCCTGAAGTACATCAAGGACGAAGGCGTCGAGATGGTCGACGTACGTTTCTGCGACCTGCCCGGCATCATGCAGCACTTCACCGTCCCGGTGTCGTCGTTCGACACGTCGGTCTTCGAGGACGGGCTGAACTTCGACGGCTCCTCCATCCGCGGCTTCCAGGCGATCCACGAGTCGGACATGTCGCTGTTCCCCGACCCGACGACGGCGTACCTCGACCCGTTCCGCGAGCACAAGACCCTGGTGGTCAACTTCTTCATCCACGACCCGCTCACCGGTGAGCCCTACAGCCGCGACCCGCGCAACATCGCTCGCAAGGCCCAGGCGTACCTCAAGAGCACGGGCATCGGCGACACCGCGTTCTTCGCTCCCGAGGCAGAGTTCTACGTGTTCGACTCGGTCCGCTTCGAGACCACCCAGAACGCCGGCTACTACCACATCGACTCCGAGGCCGGCGCCTGGAACACCGGCTCCGAGGACAACAACCGCGGCTACAAGGTCAAGTACAAGGGCGGCTACTTCCCGGTGGCGCCGTACGACCACTTCGGCGACCTGCGCGACGAGATCACCGTCGAGCTCGAGAAGGCCGGCCTGGTCGTCGAGCGGGCCCACCACGAGGTCGGTACCGCCGGACAGGCCGAGATCAACTGGCGCTTCGACGAGCTGCTCACGTCGGCGGACGCGGTCATGAAGTTCAAGTACATCGTCAAGAACGTCGCCTGGCGCAACGGCAAGACCGCGACCTTCATGCCCAAGCCGATCTTCGGCGACAACGGCTCCGGCATGCACTGCCACCAGTCGATCTGGAACAACGGCGAGCCGCTGTTCTACGACGAGTCCGGGTACGCCGGTCTCTCGGACATGGCTCGCTACTACATCGGCGGTCTGCTGAAGCACGCCCCGTCGCTGCTCGCCTTCACGAACCCGACGGTGAACTCCTACCACCGCCTGGTGCCCGGCTTCGAGGCGCCCGTGAACCTGGTCTACAGCCAGCGCAACCGTTCGGCCTGTATCCGGATCCCGATCACCGGCTCGAACCCGAAGGCCAAGCGCATCGAGTTCCGCTGCCCCGACCCGTCGTCGAACCCCTACCTCGCGTTCTCGGCGATGCTGCTGGCCGGAATCGACGGCATCAAGAACAAGATCGAGCCGCCGCAGCCCATCGACAAGGACCTCTACGAGCTGCCGCCCGACGAGCACGCCGACATCGAGACGGTGCCGGCAAGCCTCAGTGCGGTCATGGACTCACTGGAGGCCGACCACGACTACCTGCTCGAGGGTGGCGTGTTCACCCCCGACCTCATCGAGACCTGGGTGGACTACAAGCGGCAGAACGAGATCGCGCCGCTCGCCCTGCGGCCGCACCCGCACGAGTTCGAGCTCTACTACGACATCTGATCAAACGGGCCCTGCCGGCCCGCTGAGACCCAGCGAAAACGGCGGCTGACCTGCACTATTGCCTCTCGGCGATGTGCAGCGTCAGCCGCCGTTTGCGTTGGCGTGTGTACCCGATGTGTACCGAGCCAGTGCCGCGAGCATCTGGCGCCGGTGACCTCGAGCTGACAGCGAAAAGCCGCCGCGGAGAGGCCGGTCCGGGGCTGCCTCGACGGCCGGCAGAGCGCGGACCGCCACTAGATGAGCGCGTTGAAGGCCGCCGGAACAATCCCGCCGAAGCGTGCGGGCCGAGGCCCAGCGCCTGGGAGCATGCCGATAACTGGTGAGCCAAGGCAGGCAACCTTTGTGGGGGCTCACCTCGTTTACAGGGCATGGAGCGGGGGACCGATGCGTGACGAGGCGGCGTTCGTCGAGTTCGCCGAGGCGGTGCGCGGGAAGCTGCGCCGCACGGCATATCTGCTGTGCGGCGACTGGGAGCAGGCGTCGGACCACGTCCAGGAGGGGCTCATCCGGGTCTACGTCGCGTGGCCGCGGCTGACGCGGGCTGGCCGCGAGTACGCCTACGCGCGGAAGGCGGTGGTGAGTGCCTTCCTCGACCACTCGAGGCGCCGGTCGAGCACCGAGCTTCCCACCGAGCCCGACCGCAACGAGTCTTCTGGGCGGGACGTCGCCGAGTCCGTCGCCTTGCGAGCGGCGCTGATGTCGGCCCTGGCCGACCTGCCCCTGCGGCAGCGGACCTGTGTGGTGCTGCGCTACTTCGACGACCTCAGCGTTGCGGACACCGCGGCCGTTCTCGGGTGCACCGAGGGCACGGTCAAGAGCCAGACCTCCCGGGCGTTGGCCTCGCTCCGGTCCACACTCGAAGGTTCGCCTATCGACGGGCTGGCGGCCGAAGGAGCAACACCATGGTGAACGACCTGCGCGAGCTGATGAGCGCCAACGTCGCCTCTCCCCCACACGACAAGCTTGACCTCGGGGCCGTCCTCGCCGGTGGCCGGCGCCGGGTGCGCCGCCGCCGTGTCGCGGTGCTGGGTGGGACTGCCCTTGCCACGGCCGCGCTTGTCGTGACCGGGTCACTGGCTTGGCCGGGCTCCGCGCCACCCGACTTCGCCGCCGCGGGGGTCCCCCGGCCGGACGCACCGACGCTGCGGTTGACCGACGCCCAGGCAGCGGTGAAGGGCGTGGATTACCGGGTGCTGGCGTCGTACAGCAACGAGAACCTGAACCGCGACAACGGCCAGTACTTCGATGGCGTGACCGACGACGGGCTCATCTTGTTCCGCGACGGGCCGCGGATGAACCAGCTGCGACCACGATTGGCTCTCATGAACCCGGCTACTGGCGAGAAGGACTGGCTCCCCAGCCCTGACATCGGACAGGCGCAGACCCAGGCGCTCGAGCTCGGGAAGGACAGGCTGGTGCTGCTCACTGCCGCAGACGAGAGCGGCGTCAAAGTGGACCTGGTCGTCCACGTCTTCGACCGCCAGCGCAGGCAGTGGAGCGCGAGAACGTGGCCCGACCTGCCGGCGGTGGAGAACCCGTTCGGCGCCGTGCTGGGGCCCGACGACCGGCTCTACGTCCCCGTGCCAGCGACCCAGGGCCACCCCCCGGAGGGAGGCTGGCCGGTGGGTCCGGACGGTGAGGCGGACGACGCCGACGCTCAGGGAGACACCTACCGCCTCTGGTCAGCCTCGCTGACGGATGCGTCGGACGTGCGCGACGAGGGAGTCACTTTGGGTTCCTTTGCGTTCACCGACCACTCGATGGTGTGGACCGACTCCACCAACGGTGACAGCGGCCGCGTGCACGCGCGTGACCTCGAAACCGGTGCGGAGCATGCTTTCGACCCCCACTCCGGACAGAAGTGCAACCTGCTGTCCTTCGGGGCGACCGACGACCGGATCCTGATGGGGCAGTACTGCGGCACCTACGACGGCGGCGTCCGCGACGACCGCGTGCAGGTGCTCGACTACGAAGGCAACCAGGTGGTCACGCTGCAGGGCAGCGGCATCGAGGGGGTGCTCGCCTCCGACGTCGCCGACGGGGTCGTGACAGTGACGTCGCACGAATCCGATGGCGCCGGCACCTATGTCTACGACCTCGCCTCAGGACGGTTTCTGCGGATCAGCGAGGAGGTCTCGTCCTGGACCACGAGCGGGCCGACGCAGGAAGGGCAGTTCCTGTGGAACACCCCGGAGAACAGAGGTCGGGGCATGACCCAGTACCTCGGTAGGCTCTACTGACCAACGCGAGGCGAATCCGGCTCGGTATTGGCTGAGCATCAACGACTCGACCGGCAACGTCACGCTAGACGCCAGCACACGGCAGACGAGTGGGCTACCGTCAACGCGCGCACAAGGCGGTATGTCCGGAAGTAGCTACCGCGACCGACCGAGGGCGCGGCGGAACCGGCGGACAAGGAGCAGCACCCCCAACCCGATGTAGATCACACCGACCCTACGTCGCGAGCGTCACCTTGACTTCCAACCTCGTGGCCATCGAAGTGCCGCAAGGAGATTTCCGCTTGGAGCGCCTGCATCGTCAGTCGCCCAATGCCTTCGCCCTGACACTCAGGATCGGTAGCCACGGCTTCGACGTGGCCGACAGTGCGCCACGGCTGGTCCCCGAACCTGATCCGCCGAGGTACAGCGCTGGCGTGGCCGATGAGGCGGTGGCCGCCTCGGGCAGCACATGAACACCGCCGTAGGCGTGGCCGGCATCGACGTCGCTGAAGCGATCGCCGAACGCGCCGCCAGAGATTCCGCAGGTCCACGCGGGTCGCGGCGTAGATCTGATCACTCGACCAGGCCGATCGCCCCACGCTCAGTCACGGTTCGCGTCCAGGTATGCCGTGAGCCTGCTCTGGTCCCGGCCCAGTTCCTTCACGTCGTACCCGAGGTCCTTGGAGGCGGCGGATGCCGTCAAGGAGTAGGCGTGTTCGCTCGAGGTAACTGACACTTTGTCGAGGTTGGCGACCAACCCGAGCAGGAGCGTCGCCTGTCCGCTGAAGTGGGCGGTCGAACGGCTTGTCGAGCCGCTCCATTTCGATCGTCAACGCGTAGGGCGGCTTCGCGGTCTGCAGGCCGATGCTGAAGCTGCCCTCGGGTGCGGGGCTGACCTCGCGCACCAGGGCTGCCACTCGTGAGTTGTCACCGATGTACGGGGTCCGAGACGACCACAATGACTGTGCTCTGCTTGGCTCATGGGGCTCTTCGGGGGACCCGCCACATCCGGTCAGTGCCACAACCATGAGCAAGGCGATGGCCGCCGAACGTCTACTCATAGAACAGTTCCCCCGTCCCTCATACCACCAGTGCAGCGAGATTACAGGGGCCGAACGCCGGAGGAGCGGACGTTCCCGGCACCACCGGATTCGCGCTCATCGGCAGTTGCGGTCGCTCACTGACCGCGGCTCAGATCAGGGCGTCTTGCCGCTGAGACAGCGGTCGACCAAGCGGCGAAAGTCGGCTGGTGACGCCGGACCACGCGAGGAGTTCCTTCCCAGAAAGGTGGTCGCTCCGTCCCGGTCAGCCCACGCCGGCCCAGGCTGAGCGAGCTGGTCGCGCGCGTCTGCCGCGCTGATCAGTTGCTCGATGAACGAGCGATCAGGACTCACGCCTACCCGGGAGAGAGCGCTGGTCAACACCTCCACCGCTGTGGGCCCGAGCTCGCCGCCGACGAAGGGGAAGAGCACGATCAGGGCCTCGGCGGGGGTCAGGTTGGAGACACTGCTTGCGATCTCGCTGCACTCGTCCCAGCTCAGTCCGGGCCACGAGAAGTGACCTTCGAAGCTACTAAGGCTGTGAACGCCGTCACCAGAGGCGAGGAGCAGGTCGACCCCCGACTCGCCTTCGTAGTTGCGCCACACGATGTGCACGGACGTTCCGCCCGACAGCTCAACCGAGAAGGTCGGCCAGGGCTGTGTGGCCATGAGGCGCTGGAGCGCGGCGTCGATCCCGTCGGGCCGCCTTCTGCCCGTGGCGATCAGCTGCAAGCTGACGCTTGCCAGGCAGACGGCCGGCTCGCTCAACCAAGCATTGGCGTCGAGCAGTCCCGCTGTTGGTGGCGGCTCGAAATCGGACAGGTATCCACTCAGGTCAGACAGGGACATGGGGAGGTTATACACGCACGCTCGGCTGCGCCGCGATGGTCGAGCGCGGATGCGTGCATCGGCACGACCGCGAGGCTCACCCCACAGCTGATGCGATCGCAGTGGCCGCAGCCGAGAACCGCTCCGGTCGGTTACGCCGCAGGATTTCGGCAACAGAACCAACAGCATCGCGCTCAACCGGTGGTGCGTCGGAGAGCGCTGAAAGGAGCGCGCTGAGCGACGTCTCCGAATTCATACAGCGCAGCAAGAGAACCCTCGCCCATTCTGGTGCCACGCGCGAAAGCCGCGGCAAAGCGCTGAGAAGACCGCGCTCGTAGGCTCCCGTGCGGGCGCTCTCCGCAGCGTGCACGATGGACCATAGGACCTCTTCGTACTCGTGCCCATCGACGAGCGTCTCAAGTAGCGGCCCGACGAGATCAGCAGGCATCGGTTCAGGAAGCGACGCAAGCAAGTGATCGATGACTCGGACATCGTCGCCGTGGACTGCCTCAGCCACGCCAGCGACAACTGCGCTGAGGTCGTTCATCCGCTCTGCCCCCCCACAGCGGACCGCTCGGTTAGTCATGCTGCCAGTGAATCAGGCAGGGCGGGGTTCGCTATGCGCTTCGACCATGCTCGCTCACCGGCAGAACAAGCAGTTCCGGACGTTGCTTTCAGCATCCGCGGCAATTGCGGACGCGGCGTGACCTACGGTGATCGGCATGCTTCGCTTCGAGGCCGAGACAAGCCACGCAGACTGGGTCATCCATGAGCCGGTCAACTGGCAGGAACTCGTGACATGCGGGCCACGCGGGTACGAGGCCGACGCGCGGGTGCTGCCGTTGGCAGAAGACGACATCTCTGAGCGCGGCACCTACTCCCGGCTCATCCCGTACCTCCGAGCGGCCACCACCACACCCGACGACTGCTTCCACGCTCTTTGGGAGGGTGCGAACGGGATTGCAGCCGGTGCCGAGCCCGGCTTCTCCGACCGCGTGCTCGACGGCTCGAAGGTCGAGTTGGCCGACGAAGAGGGCCGCTCTGTCCGCGGGTACCGCCTGTTTCGGGGTTCGGTAGACGACGTCGGCAACTGGGGCTCACTCGACCCGGCGACGGGAGGATCAACAGACCACGAGCTGCCACCGGCGCACCTGCTGTGGCCAGCAGATCGCGCATGGTTCGTCGCGTCCGACGTCGACGCCGACGTCACGTGGATCACCGGCCCTGACCACCTGATCCGTGCCATCCTGGCCGATCCAATCCTGATCGCGGTTCGCGCGCAAAGGCCCTGAGAGTTCGGCGAGGCAGAGCGCGCGGCCGGTCCGATACTTAACATCGGCACATCCGCGCATTCAGTCTCCGCGGCTCAGATCCGTGCGTTTGACGCTCCTCGAGGTAGTGCGCGAGTGGCTTGATGGACGAGGCGGCCAGAGCGTGGCCTCCGTAGAACGCAGAGAGCGCGTCGATGCATCTCTGGTCGTGCCAAGGTCACCTACCGCGTTCGATGGCGCGATCCTTCGAACCGCCAACCGGCGCGGACCTTCCAGCGGCGCGCCGACGCGGACAGGTTCCGGAGCACTGTTTCGGCAGTCCTGGTGCGCGGCCAGTACGTCGATCCTGAGGCCGGCAAGGTCGACTTCGAGAAGTACGCACGATCCTGGCTCGCGGCAGAGACCTTCGAGGCGGCAACTGCCCACCACCATCTCGAGGCGGCACGGGGCTGACGCGGACGACTGGGGCAACTCGGTCGGCGTGGCTCGGAGCTGTGCGCCCGATGGGTGACACGCGGCCACATAAGCGTGACGAGGGCCAGAGACCATGCGCACGCTAGAAGCAGCCGCACCGGCCTGCTCGCCTCCGATCCCCCACGGGGGCAAGGACCGACCGTTGCCTCTGACCCCCCAACAGCGGCAGCGACGAGCGTCCTAGGCGACCGGTGCGGCGCACACATGCCCCGGCGTGCACAAACCGGCAGACCGTGACCTGGTTGTCGAAGTCGCGGCGGAACGACTGCATGTCGAGATCGTTACAACTCGCATGGAGAGACACGCCGCCGAAGGCTTGCATTGGCTTCGCCCAAAGGCCAACATTCCGGACCACGGGGAGCTGGACTCACCTGCAAGGGGTAGCACATGCCGGGCCCACATCGCCGACACAGGTTCTTGCTGAACCTCGAGGCAGACACTCTCGAAGATCTTGTGAACACGCTTCAGTACCTCGCCCATGAGATCGAGGCCGCGGACAAGGAAGGTCGCAGGCTGGCCTACCGCGGGCCGTCGACGTCGTACCAGGCCACGCTCCGAACCGACCCGCAGCAGGACGGCGACAGGTACCGCGAGCAGCTTGCCGGGTGGCACCGGGCTCACTGCAGCTACTGACCTGGCAGGCCGTGCTCCGTGTCGGCTGAGCCCCTTGTCGTCATGGGCGTCGAGGCCGAGTCGGAACGCAACCGCGCAGAGCAGTCCGACGTATCCGCCTGCCACGGTCGCCGCCCACCGGCGGTCGGAGCCTGAGTCCTCCCACCACAGGTCGAGCTCCTCGAACCACGTCTTCTCGAACGAGGAGCCGCTGCGCACCAGCACCACCTTGAGGGCAGCGGCGAGCAGAACCGCGAAGACGGACAGCATGAACCGGTCCTTCGACGGTCGCGGCGCCGGCACCCAGTCCTTGCCCAGCAAGGGCCAGAAGAACAGGAAGCCACCCACCAGTGCCGCCACTGCGACCAGGAGCTGTGCGGCCGGGTTGCGCAGCGAGAGGCCCAGCAGCGGCGTTGCGTAGAGCACCGTCAGAACCGCGAGCAACGTGGCGACGCCGTTGACCGGGTCGGCGAGCCCTCGGAGCCAACCGGAGCGGAGCTCGTCGGTCGGCTGACCGTTGCACGTGCGGAACAGGAGCACCGGTCTTCCCGTCGTGATCAGGATCGGCGTCGTGACAGCCAGCGTCAGGACCTGGACCGTCTGCATGCTGAGCACGGCGTTGGCCTACGTCGTGTCTCCGCTTCTCGGCACTCACGCTCCTGATCGTCGAGTCGACCCGAGGCGGGCGGCTGGACAGCGTGACCTACACGAGCCGCCGCTAGCGGCGCACTCACACCTCCCAAGGGGACGGCCGCCCGGTCTGCAACGGACCGGGCGGCCGCTCTTGTGTCAGGGGTAAGGCGAGGTAGGCATGGGTCTCAGTCGCCGGGAATGAACCAAGGCTCCGGGAGGTTGTCGATTCACCACCTAACTGCGTTCGACCAGGAGGGGACATGGACATCCCCGACAACGACGCCCTCGACGCGTACTCGAGCGTCGTCTCCGCCGTCGCGGAGAACCTCACGCCCAGGGTCGCTGCGATCCGGGTACGTCGACGTGGACGCGGCCGTCTGAGCGAGTCGGCCGGCTCGGCCGTCGTACTCACCAGCGAGGGCCACCTCGTCACCAACGCCCACGTCGTCGACGCCGGAGACGAAGGCGAGGCATCCTTCAGCAACGGCACCACCGCCCGCCTCGAGGTCGTGGGCCGCGACCCGCTGTCCGACCTCGCACTGGTCCGCGCCGACCGAGCGGTCCCGCCACCACCCGAGTACGGAGACGCCGACCGGCTCAAGGTCGGCTCCCTCGTGGTCGCGGTGGGCAACCCCCTGGGTCTTGTCGGCAGCGTGACCGCGGGTGTGGTGAGCGGACTCGGCCGCGGCATGCCCGCGCGCACCCGCACCGCGACCCGGATCATCGAGGACGTCATCCAGACCGATGCGGCGCTCAACCCCGGCAACTCCGGTGGCGCGCTCGCAGACTCACGCGGCCGCGTCGTCGGCATCAACACCGCTGTGGCCGGGGTCGGCCTCGGCCTGGCCGTGCCGATCAACGCGACCACGCACCGGATCCTGTCCGCGCTCATGCACGACGGCCGGGTGCGCCGGGCCTACCTCGGCCTGGTCACCTCTCCCGCACCGCTGCCCCCGCTGTGGGCGGAGAGGACCGGGTCGCGCACCGGCCTCCGCGTCGTCGAGGTGGTCCCCGGCTCCCCGGCGGAGTCGAGCGGCATGCGGCCGGGCGACGTCATCCTGGCGGTCGACGTGACGCCTCTCGGTGACGCGCAGTCCCTTCAGCGCCTGCTGTTCGAGGAGGCCATCGGGTCGCGCATGGAGGTCACGGTGCTCCGCAACGGCGCCCTCGTCGACGTCATCGCGTGGCCGTCGGAGCTCAGCGACTGAGCCGGATCCACGGTCCACTGGGCGAGACCAGGGGTCCTGGGGTGGCCGGTGCAGATCTCTGGGGGACGAGTCGCGATATTTCGGCCCCACGTGGGGCGTTGCCTCCCTACCGTTTACCTCGGCCGCCCGTCGAGGGGACGGCGGGGCAGGCGTCCGGAAGGGTGTCGTCCCCGCCGCGGGCGGCCAACAACGCTCAGTCCCAGAAGACGCGGTCCACGACCGCGCGGGCGCGACGGGTCAGCGCGCAGGTAGTCGTTGACGAGCTCGTCGGACTCCCCCGGCCCGTAGCCGCACATGTGCGCCACCGCTGCCTTCTCCCGGGCGTCGCGAGGCAGCGAGTCCGACACGCGACCCCGCACCAGCATGATCGTGTTGCGCAGCCTGCTCGCCATCGACCATGCCTGTTCGAGGGCCTCGGCGTCCTCGTCCGCGAGCAGATCGGCCTCGACCGCGGCCGCGAGCGCTTCAAGGGTGCGGGTGGTGCGCAGCGCCTTCACCTCGCCGGCATGCTGCATCTGGAGCAGCTGCACGGTCCACTCGACATCGGCCAACCCGCCCCGACCCAGCTTGAGGTGCGTGGCGGGGTCCGCGCCCCGGGGCAGACGCTCGGCGTCCACGCGGGCCTTGATCCGCCTGATCTCCCTGATGTCGGCCTCGCCGATCCCGTGCTCGGGAAAGCGCAGCGGGTCGATGAGCGCGGTGAACCGCTCACACAGGCCCCGGTCACCGACGAGGGCGTCCGCCCGGAGCAGAGCCTGCGCCTCCCACACCGCCGACCACTTGGCGTAGTAGGCCGCATAGGACTCGAGGGAACGGACCAGCGGTCCCTGCTTTCCCTCCGGACGCAACGCGGCGTCGATCTCCAGCGCGGGGTCGCTGCCGGGGAGGGCGAGGAGGCGCCTGAGCTCGTGGACGACGTCACGGGCGGCGTTCGAGGCGTCCTCGGGGCCCGCCCCCTCGACAGGGTCGTGCACGAACATCACGTCCGCGTCGCTGCCGTAGCCGAGCTCGTGGCCGCCGAACCGTCCCATCGCGACGATCGCGAGCCGGGTCGGGATCGGCCCCCGGCGTTCGGCCTCCACCGCAGCGGTCGCCACCGCCAGCGCGGCCTCGAGGGTGGCCGCGGTCAGGTCGGTCAGCGCGAGACCGACCTCCTCGACCTCGACCATGCCGACGAGCTCGGCCACCGCGATCCGCAGCAGCTCGCGACGCCGGATCGCCCGCACGACGGTGATCGCCGCCACCGGGTCGGTCTGGCGGAGTCCGCCGGTGACCATCTCCTTCTGGATCGCCTCGCGGGACAAGGGCATCAGCCCTTCGTCCTTGGCCAGCAGGGCAACACCTTCAGGCTCGCGCTGCAGCAGGTCCGTGGCGTAGCGGCTCGAAGCCAGGAGCAGGGCCAGCCGCTGGGCGACCTGCCCCTCGTCACGAAGCAGCCTGAGGTACCAGTGCGTCGACCCGAGCGCCTCGGAGATCTTCCGGAACCCGAACAGACCGGCGTCCGGGTCCGGGGCGTCCGCGAACCAGCCGAGCATCACCGGAAGCAGCGTGCGCTGGATCGCGGCGGCCCGCGAGACGCCACTGGTCAACGCCTCGAGGTGCCTGAGCGCTTGCTCGGGGTCGAGATAGCCCAGGGCAGCGAGCCGCTGCTTGGCCGCGCTCGGCGTGAGCCGCGCCTCCTCCCCCGGCAGCTTCGCCACCGCCGCGAGCAACGGTCGGTAGAACAGCTTCTCGTGCAGCCGGCGGACCTCCATGCCGTGCTGCCTCCACTGCCGGTTGAGCTCCTGCACCGGTTCCTTGCGGAAGCCCATCGACCGGGCGAGCGCCCGCAACGCCTCCTCGTCCTCGGGCACGACGTGGGTGCGCCGCAGGTGGGACAGCTGCATGCGGTGCTCGAGGGTTCGGAGGAACTTGTACGCCGCGTCGAGGGAGGCGCCGTCCTCCCGTCCGACGTACCCGCCTCGGGTCAGCTCGGCGAGGGCGCTGAGAGTCGCGGGTCGACGTACCGCGGGGTCCGCCCGGCCGTGCACCATCTGCAGGAGCTGTACGGCGAACTCCACATCGCGCAGGCCGCCGGACCCGAGCTTGATCTGGCGCTCGGCGTGCCTGGCGGGGATGTGCTCGAGGACGCGGCGGCGCATCGCCTGAACGTCGGTCACGAAGCCCTCGCGCTCGGCGGCTGACCACACCATGGGGGCGATTCGCTCGGTGTACTCCCGCCCGAGGTCGGTGTCTCCCGCCACCGGCCTCGCCTTGAGCAACGCCTGGAACTCCCAGGTCTTGGCCCAGCGCTCGTAGTACCCCTCGTGGCTCGCGAGGGTGCGCACCAGAGGCCCCGCCTTCCCCTCGGGCCGCAGCGCCGCGTCCACGGGCCAGATCGTCCCCTCGGCCGTGTGGTCGGAGCAGATCCGCATCATGTTGGACGCCACCTGGGTCGCGGCCCGCAGCGCCGGGGTCTCCGGAACCCCTTCGGCGGGCTCGGCCACGAAGATCACGTCCACGTCGCTGACGTAGTTGAGCTCGTGTCCCCCGCACTTGCCCATGGCGATCACGGCGAGGCGACAGGTCGAGGCCGACTCACCCACCCGGGCGCGAGCGACCGCGAGGGCTGCCTCGAGCGTCGCGGCGGCCAGGTCCGACAGCTCCGCGGCGACGTCGTCGACACCCGCACCGTGCGCGAGGTCGCGCGAGGCGAGCCGGAGCAGGTGCCGTCGGTACTCCACCCGGATCGCGTCTACCGCGACGTCATCGTCCAGCGTGGCGGTCGGCGTGGCCGCACCCGGGTCGGCTCCCACCGCACGCAGGAGCCCGGCCCGGAGCACGAACGCCGGCGCGCGCGTCGAGCCGAGCGTGGGGTCGGTGAGCTCGCGCCACTGGTCCGGATGCCGGAGCAGGTGGTCGCCGAGGGCCGAGCTGGCCCCGAGCACCAGGAGCAGCCGCATCGCGGTCCCCTCGTCCCCGCACACGGCTTCGAGCAGCGCCTCACGGTCCACCGCCGCGTCGGCCAGGTCGGCGAGGTAGGTAACCGCCTGGTCCGGAGCCGCCGCGACTGCCAGGAGGTCGACCAGCTGGGCACCGGACGGACCCAGACGATCCAGTGCCTGCATGCTCCCCTCGACGTCGCGGAACCCGAGCCGGGCGAGGTTCCCGCCCGTGCTGGTGCGTCGATGGTTCCTCACCACGTGCGCCGGCCCTCCCGGGCGAGCGCCGCGAACCTCGTGGCCAGCGGCCGCCACGAGGACCGGAGCTCGTCGCTTGCGGCAGCCACCTTCGCGACGTACTCGTCGACGTCGACGCCTCGCTCGGCCGCGGAGTCCCGGTCGTGGTCGGCCCAGAGGGAGACGATCTCCTCACCGGCCTCGGGGTGGGACTGCACGCCCCACACCGTGGGGGCGAAGCGTGCCGCCTGGATCTCGCCCGCGGGGGTCCAGGCCAGGACCTCGGTCCCGGCCGGCGCGACGGCGACGATGTCGCTGTTCCACTGCACGCAGACCCGGGCGTCGAAGACGGCTCCGAGCAGCGGGTCGTCCGCTGCGGCGTCGGTCCAGCCGACCTCGAGCAGCCCGATCTGCTGACCGAGCGGGTTCTTGTGCACGGCACCGCCGAGCGCGACGGCGGCGAGCTGGTGGCCGAGGCAGATACCGAGCGTGGGCACGCGTGCCTCGGCGGCTGCGCGCACGAGCTGCTTGACGCCGCTCAGCCAGGGGTGCCGGTCGTCGGCGTAGGCGTCCATCGAGCCGCCCAGGACCACCAGGCCGCCATGGCCGGCGAGGTCGGCCGGCAGGTCGTCACCACGGTGGGGACGTCGTACGTCGACCGGGCAACCCGCTTCGACGAGCCACTCGCCGACCCAGCCCGGTGGGCAGTCTGCCTCGTGCTCGACGACGAGAACCGGGTGGGACGTCACAACGCCGAGGCTACCGAAGAGACTCAGATCACCGGCAGCATCAGGTCGCGCTCGTAGGCCGAGACCTGGCCCCGGTAGCCCTCCCACTCCGCCCGCTTGTTGCGCAGGAAGAAGTCGTAGACGTGCTCCCCGAGGGTCTCGGCGAGCATCTCGCTGTTCTCCATCACGTTGATGGCTTCGTACAGAGTCTTCGGCAGCGGGTCGATGCCCAGCGACTTGCGCTCGCGGTCGTTGAGCGCCCACACGTCGTCCTCGGCCTCGGCCGGGAGCTCGTAGCCCTCCTGGATGCCCTTCATGCCGGCGCCGAGGATCACCGCGAACGCGAGGTAGGGGTTGCACGCCGAGTCGATGGTGCGCAGCTCGATCCGGGTCGCCTGTCCCTTGTTCGGCTTGTACATCGGCACCCGCACCATCGCGGACCGGTTGTTGTGGCCCCAGCAGATGTACGACGGCGCCTCGCCACCGCCGATCAGACGCTTGTAGGAGTTCACCCACTGGTTCGTGACGACGGTGATCTCCGCGGCGTGGTGGAGGACGCCCGCGATGAAGGCCCGGCCGGTCTTGGACAGCTGGTACTCCGAACCGGCCGAGAAGAAGGCGTTGCGGTCCCCCTCGAACAGCGACACGTGGGTGTGCATGCCCGAGCCGGGGTGGGTGGTGAACGGCTTGGGCATGAACGTCGCCCAGATGCCCTGCGACAGCGCCACCTCACGCACCACGGTGCGGAAGGTCATGATGTTGTCCGCCGTCGACAGTGCGTCGGCGTACCTCAGGTCGATCTCCTGCTGTCCCGGCCCACCCTCGTGATGGCTGAACTCCACGGAGATCCCCATCGCCTCGAGCATGGTGATCGCCTCGCGGCGGAAGTCCGACCCTGCGCTCTGCGCGGTGTGGTCGAAGTAGCTGCTCCGGTCCACGGGGACCGGCTCGACGCCCGGCTCGGGGGTGTTCTTGAACAGGTAGAACTCGATCTCGGGGTGGGTGTAGAACGTGAAGCCCTCCTCCGCCGCCTTCGACAGGGTGCGCTTCAGCACGAAGCGCGGGTCGGCGTACGACGGTGAGCCGTCCGGCATCACGATGTCGCAGAACATCCGTCCGGTCGAGGGACCCTCACCGCGCCAGGGAAGGATCTGGAACGTCGACGGGTCCGGCTTGGCCAGCATGTCGGACTCGTAGACCCGGGCAAAGCCCTCGATCGCGGAGCCGTCGAAGCCGATGCCCTCGGTGAAGGCACCCTCGAGCTCGGCCGGGGCGATCGCGACGGACTTCAGCGAGCCGAGCACGTCGGTGAACCAGAGCCTGACGAAGCGCACGTCGCGTTCCTCGAGCGCGCGGAGGACGAACTCTTCCTGCTTACCCATGGGGCAACTATGTCGCATCCCGGTTACGGGGACGTGACACGACCCCTCAGTCCTTGGGGACGTTCCGTTCGAGCTCGGCGAGCCACGCCTCCGCGTTGCCGTCCGACGGCGCCCGCCACTCGCCGCGGGGCGACAGCGCCCCGCCGGCGGAGACCTTCGGGCCGTTGGGCAGGGCGGACCGCTTGAACTGCGCAAAGGCGAAGAACCTCTTGACGAAGACGGTCAGCCAGTGCCGGATCTCCGGCAGGTCGTAGGAGCCCCGCCGCTCCTCCGGGAAGCCCGGTGGCCAGTCCCCCGTCGACGCGTCCTGCCACGCGTGGTGCGCGAGGAAGGCGATCTTGCTCGGGCGGTAGCCGTACCGCAGGACGTGGAAGAGGTTGAAGTCCTGCAGTGCGTAGGGGCCGATGGCGTCCTCGGTGGACTGCGGCTTCTCCCCCTCCTCGGTCGGGACCAGCTCGGGTGAGATCTCCTGGTCGACGATCACCTTGAGCACGTCGTTGACCTCCTCGTCGAACAGCCCCTCGGAGATCACCCAGCGGATCAGGTGCTGGATCAGGGTCTTGGGCACGCCGGCGTTCACGGTGTAGTGCGACATCTGGTCGCCGACGCCGTACGTCGCCCACCCGAGCGCGAGCTCGGACAGGTCACCGGTCCCGAGCACGATGCCGCCACGGTGGTTGGCGATCCGGAACAGGTAGTCGGTGCGAAGGCCGGCCTGGACGTTCTCGAACGTGACGTCGTAGACGGGCTTGCCCTCGGCGAACGGGTGGTCGAGGTCGGCGAGCATCTGCTGTGCGGCCGGCCGGATGTCGACCTCCTCGAACGACACCCCGAGCGCCTTGGAGAGCCGCGTGGCGTTGCTCTTGGTCGTGTCGCCGGTGGCGAAGCCCGGGAGCGTGTAGGCGAGGATGTCGCTGCGGGGGCGGCCGAGCCGGTCCATGGCTCGCGCGGCGACGATCAGCGCATGGGTGGAGTCGAGACCCCCCGAGACGCCGATGACGACCTTCGGCTGGCCGATCGCGCGCAGCCGCTGCTCGAGGCCGGAGACCTGGATGTTGTAGGCCTCGTAGCAGTCGAGGGCGAGCCGCTCGGGGTCGTCGGGAACGAACGGGAACCGGTCGACCTTGCGGCGCAGACCGATGTCACCGCCCGGCGGTTCGACGGCGAACTCCACGGTGCGGAAGCTCCGGGTGCGGTCGGCCAGGGTGCGCCGGTTGTCGTCGAAGGTGCCCTGACGGAGCCGGTCCTGACGCAGCCGGTCGAGGTCGACGTCGGCCACCGACCGGCGGGGACCGTCCGGGAAGCGCTCGCTCTCGGCGAGGACGTTGCCGGACTCGTAGATCATCGTCTGCCCGTCCCAGGACAGGTCGGTCGAGGACTCTCCTTCGCCCGCCGCGGCGTACAGATAGGCAGCGAGGCAGCGCGAGCTCGCGGAGCGCACGAGCAACCGGCGGTCGTCGGCACGCCCGACGGTGATCGGGCTGCCGGAGAGGTTCGCGAGCACCGTGGCACCGGCGAGCGCAGCCTCGGCGCTCGGCGGGACCGGCACCCACATGTCCTCGCACACCTCGACGTGCAGGACCAGGCCCGGCACGTCCTTGGCCCGGAACAGCAGGTCCGGCCCGAACGGCACCTGGCTCCCGCCGACCGCGATGGTCGCGCCGCGCCGGTCGTCCCCCGGCCCGAAGTGCCGGCGCTCGTAGAACTCCCGGTACGTCGGAACGTAGGACTTCGGGGACACCCCGAGAACCTCACCGCGATGCACGACGACCGCGCAGTTGTAGACGCGGTTGCCCTGCATCAGCGGCGCCCCCACGACGAGAACCGGCATGAGGTCGCGCGACTCCTCGACGAACCGTCCCAGCGCGGTCTCCACCTGCTCGAGGACGGCGTCCTGGAGGAACAGGTCCTCGATCGAGTAGCCGGTCAACGACAGCTCCGGGAAGATGGCGACCGCCACGCCCTCCTCGTGGCAGGCCCTGGCCTCCCTGAGGATGGCGTCGACGTTCGACTCCGGGTCGGCGATCGAGATCGGCACGGTGCATGCCGCCACCCGAGCGAACCCATGGCTGTAGGCAGAGGTGAAGTCCACGTCGCCGATAGTGCCACGTGACCAGCGGCACAAACCCCACCAGTCGACACGAGTACTAGCCTTGGCGGTGGTCCGGGGACTCCATCGGGGAGCCTCGAGAACACCATCTGGAGGTCGACACATGAGCGAGACGACCGCGCCCTACGGCACTGGTCCGGCCAAGGGAGCCACTCCCCTGAAGCGCGTGCGGACCCATCACCTTCGCGAGATGAAGGAGCGTGGCGAGCGGTGGGCGATGCTCACGGCGTACGACCAGTACACCGCCCAGATCTTCGACGAGGCCGGCATCCCGGTGATGCTCGTGGGCGACTCAGCGTCCAACAACGTCTACGGCAACGAGACCTCGCTTCCGGTGACCGTCGACGAGCTGATCCCCCTCGCGCGCGCCGTCACACGTGCCGCCAAGCGAGCGTTGATCGTGGCCGACCTCCCGTTCGGCTCCTACCAGGCCTCCGCCGAGCAGGCCTTCCACACCTCGGTGCGGTTCATGAAGGAGGCGAACGCCCACGCCGTGAAGCTCGAGGGCGGTGAGGAGATGGTCCCCCAGGTCGAGCTCCTCACCCGCTCGGGCATCCCGGTGATGGCACACATCGGGTTCACCCCTCAGTCGGAGCACAACCTCGGTGGTTACCGGGTCCAGGGTCGCGGGGAGGCCGCCGCGCGGATCATCTCCGAGGCGAAGGCCCTCGAGGCCGCAGGAGCCTTCGCGATCGTCATGGAGATGGTCCCCGGTGACGTCGCTGCTCAGGTGACCGAGACGCTGTCCATCCCGACCATCGGCATCGGTGCAGGTGTGCATTGCGATGCCCAGGTGCTCGTGTGGCAGGACATGGCGGGCCTGCGCACCGGTCGGATGCCGCGTTTCGTCAAGCAGTACGCCGACCTCCACGGCGTGCTCCTCAAGGCTGCCCAGGACTACGCGGCCGACGTGGCCGCCGGGACGTTCCCCGGGGAGGAGCACACCTTCTGAGCCCGCCGACGTAGGACCGGCGGCGAGCTCAGCCGAGCATCACCGCGAACCACACGACGGCCGCGACGAACGGCAAGGCGAGCACCCGGTAGGGGTGGTCGGTGAACCAGACGACCCCGAGGACGAACAGCACCAGCCATGCCAGCGGAAGCACGACCAGCGAGAGAGCATCTCGCAGCGCGATCGCCGAGTAGGCGTAGAGGAAAAGTGTCGTCGCCATCCCCGCCATGCCGATGAACGGGCCGGACTGGCGAAGATTCATGTTCACGTCGCAAATTCCTGTTTCGTCATTGGCGCTTTTCCCGAATGCCCTTGAAACAAAGGCGATTCGGATTCTATTGGGCCTTGCGCCTTCGCCTTGAGCCCAAAGGGGCGCAATGCGACACACCCTTCCTTTTTGCCGATTTCGTTCACGTAGGAACGAAATGTGGTCAAGATCGTACGCGGGGGCGACCGGACCGGCCGTCCGCGACAGCGAACGCCGGCTACGCCGGGCGATAACAGACCAGGAGGCACAAGTGCCTGCAGCAGCAAAGAAGTCATCGGCCAAGACGTCGAGCGCGAAGACGACACCGGCCAGCAAGACCGCCGCCAAGAAGAGCTCGTCGTCCTCGCCGGCGCGCAAGGCCGTCGGCGCCGCGAAGACGACGGCGAAGAGGACGACCGCGACGGTTTCCAAGGCAGCAAGCGGCGCGGCCAAGAAGACAGGCGGCGCCGCGAAGAGCACCGCCAAGAGCACCGCCAAGAAGGCTCCCGCGACCAAGAGCACCGCGAAGAAGGCACCCGCCACCAAGGCATCGGCAGCCAAGATCTCGGCTGCGAAGAAGTCCGCCGCGAAGAAGAGCCCCGCGAAGACGACCACCGCGAAGGCCACGGCCAAGAAGGCCCCGGTCAGCAAGAGCACCGCCAAGAAGGTGCCGGCGGCGAAGAAGAGCACGGCCAAGGCGGTCACCGCGAAGCCCGCCAAGAAGGTCAGCACGACCGCCAAGAAGACGACTGCCACCAAGACGGCTTCCACGGCGACGAGGAAGAGCACCGCCAAGACTCCAGCGGCGGCCAAGTCCACGTCGAAGAAGACGGCTGCCAAGAAGGCCCCGGCCGTCAAGTCGACCGCGAAGAAGGCTGCGACGCGGCCTTCTACAGCGGCGAAGACAGTCACGAAGAAGGCGACCGCCAAGAAGGCCCCGGCGAAGAGGGCCACCAAGAGGTCCTGACACCGCTACACGAACACTGAGGGGAGGATCTCCGGCACCAGACGCCGGAGATCCTCCCCTCAGTCGTTCAGCTGCTCATCCGCTCCTGGAGGGGTGCCGGTCAGTCTTCTCCGGCCTCGTCGTTCCAGGCGGGGTCGTTGTCCCACTCCTCGTTGCGCTCCTGGACCTTCTCCAGCGCCCGGGAGGCGTCGGCCTCGCTCGTGTAGGGCCCCAGACGGTCGGCGTTCTTGCAGCCGTCGTGCCCCTCGACCTTGTGGTGGGTGAGGCAGTACCAGTACTCCGCCATGTGCCACTCCTCTCCTCGACGTACTCAGAAACTACACTCGACGGCGTGACTCCCATTGCACCTGCGACGATCTCGCCCCGCCGCCCTGTCCCGGCCCACATCCCACGGCCGGAGTACGTCGACAAGGAGGCACCGACGCCGTTCACGGGCTCGGAGGTCAAGGACGACGAGACCATCGAGCGGATGCGTGTCGCCAGCCGTCTGGCAGCGCAGGCCCTCCAGCTGGTCGGCAAGCACGTCGAGCCGGGGATCACCACGGACGAGCTCGACCGCATCGGCCACGAGTTCCTGGTCGACAACGACGCCTACCCCTCGACGCTCGGGTACCGGAGCTTCCCCAAGTCGTTGTGCACCAGCGTCAACGAGGTGATCTGCCACGGCATCCCCGACAGCCGGGTGGTCGAGGACGGCGACATCGTCAACATCGACATCACCGCCTACATCGGTGGCGTGCACGGCGACACGAACGCCACCTTCCTGGCAGGTGACGTCGACGAGGAGACGCGGCTCCTGGTGGAGCGCACCGAGGAGGCGCTGCGCCGGGCGATCAAGGCGGTCAAGCCGGGCCGGCAGGTCAACGTGCTGGGCCGCGTGATCGAGTCCTACGCCAAGCGGTTCGGGTACGGCGTCGTCCGCGACTTCACCGGCCACGGCATCGGCACGTCCTTCCACTCCGGCCTGATCATCCCCCACTACGACGAGCCGCACTACGACACGGTGATCGAGAAGGGGATGACCTTCACGATCGAGCCGATGCTCTGTCTCGGCACCTACGAGTGGGACATGTGGGCCGACAACTGGACCGTGGTGACCAAGGACAAGCGGCCGAGCGCCCAGTTCGAGCACACGCTGCTGGTCACCGATGACGGCGCGGAGATCCTGACCCTGCCCTAGTCAGCGGAGGTCGTCGTACGACGCACCGCCGGACTCGGCCATCCGCCGCTCGACGCGGAGCACCCCTGCCTCGTGCTCGGGGTCGCCCGACATCACCGCGGCGAGGCGCATGTGGGGAAGCGCGTCGGAGTAGCGCGACTGCCGCTCGAGCACGCGACCGAGCGCGAAGCGTGCCCACACGTCGGCGGGGCACTCCTCGACCAGCATGGCGAGCTCGGTCTCCGCCTTGCCGAGCTGTGCGGTCTGGAAGTAGGCCCAGGCCCTGAGCGTGCGCAGGCTCGTCGACCCCGGCTCGATCTCGATCGCAGGGTCGAGGATCTCGATGGCCTGCTTGGGTGACCTGTCCTCCAGGAGCTCCCATGCACGGTGGTAGACGTCGGCGGGGTGGTTGACGCGACCGGGGCTCTCGAACGTCATGGCTCACTCCTTCGCAGTACCAGGGGCTGCAACGCCATGGTGCCCTCGGAGATTCCCCCTGGCCAGGTGCCACGCCCTCCCTCGCCCGGGCACGCCTGCTTGTCCCACGCCTCGACGTCGATCTGCCGGCGGACCCTGCCGTCGGCGACCTCGATGATCAGTCCCCGCATGACATGCGGGTTGCGAGGCGGGTTCTGGTGGCGGTACTCGATCCATTCGGCGTCCTCGGCGTACCACCCGGCCCACCGCTGGAGGTCCTTGCTGCGGAAGGCGTCGAGGAAGTCGTCGCGGTCGAAGTCGTCCATCTGCTGCACCTGATTGCAGGATAGGCAGGGCGGTGACGGCGTGCGACCGTTTCGCCCTGCTCCTCGGTAAGCAATGGTGAAGCTGGAGCCCTACGGCCCGACGTACGGCTGGCGTGGCGGCTGATAGCGACGCCTGGCATCGCGAGCGCTCACCAGCATCTCGCCCAGCTGCTCCTGGGTCAGCAGCTCGTGAGTCTCGAGATGCTTGAAGGAACCGGTGCTGCCGACCGCCACGCTGACCGCCCCCGAGGCGATCGAGTTCGGGGCGTCGAAGATGCACATCCCATCGTGCGGGCCGAACATCCAGTAGATGGCCTCCATCGTGCCGCCTGCCGCCTCGACCACCGCCCGCGCCTGCGCGGCACGGTCCCTCGGCTTCTCGACCATGGCGTCCCAGGCATCGGACGTGTACGTGAAGAACAGCGCGTACTTCGGCATGACTCCTCCGTTCCTACCCCCAAGCGTCCGCCTCCCAGCCGCGGCTATTTGTTTCAGTCTCCTACCACCGCACGCGCGGTCAACCCACGCTCGTGGTATGCGCCTTGCAGCCGGACGGCACTGGCGACGGAGCAGAGCCGCGCTCGAAGTCGTTTCGGCCCAACGGGGTCAACGAGGTCCGGCTAACGCTTGTCTGTGGGGTGCTCGTAGCGGGACGGCCCCTGATAGAGCCGCTCAGGGGCCAAGTTCGTCTCGCCCTTCGACGCCAGGATGTACGCCGATGCTTCCTTCTCGGCCTCCTCGATCTTCTTCGCGAGCCTGTCCAGCACAGCCTGCTCGCGATTGACGCGGTACTCGTAGAAGTCACGTTCGGCCGAGTGAAGCAGGACCTTGGCCTCTTCCAGGGTGAGCGTGATCGTCACGTCAGTCATGACTTCCTCCCAGAGACGAGGGGGTTGGCTCCGGGGACTCCTCGCCTCTTCCTCACTGCACGCCCGGGCCGACGGAACAGTCAGGGTCATTGGTCACTTGTCGCGCCGGTCTCGTTCCGGGGTTCGGCGCGCCGGTGGTCATCGGCCGCCGGTTGACGTCTCGATCCGCAGGTCAGGCCGTGGTAGGAGGATGAGCCGGCCTGTAGGCCGGGTTCTGTTCCCGTGCACCTCACGATGCACGATCGGCGACCATCCATCTAGGGCTGCCGTCGCCGACAGCCTCCTGCGGTCTACCCGCGGACTCGGGCGGGCAGCCCTCGATCGTCCGCGCAGGAGCGGCCTTGCGACCGCCCCTTCTCTTGACCTTGCTCCAGGTGGGGTTTACCTAGCCGTCCCGGTCACCCGGCACGCTGGTGGTCTCTTACACCACCGTTTCACCCTTACCTCCCGCGCCCGAAGACGCGAGCGGCGGTCTGCTTTCTGTGGCACTGTCCCGCGGGTCACCCCGGGTGGGTGTTACCCACCACCTTGCCCTCTGGAGCCCGGACCTTCCTCGAAGAGCGTGCTCATCGCGGTCGCCCGGCCGGCTCATCCGGGACAAGGATAGCCGTCAGGGAAGCTCGAACCGGACAGTGCGCGTCTTCGGGTCGGCCTGCGCCAGCCGCACCGTGACGTTCGTGCCGAGCGGAAGCTCTCGGGAACCGGTGACCGCAGCCTCGATGGCCGGCTGCTGCACGACGACGTCACCCCGGCGCTCGTCATCCGAGTCGACCGCGACCACCACGCCGTCGAAGGGCTGGCCGACAGCGTCGCGGAGCACCTCCGACTCCACGAGGTTCAAGATCGTCTTCTCGTACTGGTTCGCGCGCTGGCCCGAGGCCTGCATGGTCACCGGCAGCTCCTCGAGCTTGCCCAGCACCCACTGCGGGACATCGTCGCCGGCGCACAGCGCGGCGCAGATCTCCAACGCGTAGCGGTCGGCCAGCCGGCGCAGCGGCGCGGTCACATGGGCGTACTCCGACGCCAGCGCCGAGTGCTCGGCCTGCGCCGGCACCGCACCGTTGAAGCCGACGTATCCCGAGCCCCGGAGCAGCCGCGTGCTGGCGACGACCATCGCTGCGTGGTCGGGCTTCCTGGGGTCGAGCGAGCGGATGAAGTCGGCGTACAGCTGCTCAGCCGGCCACTCGATGCCGAGGGCCCGGGCCGTGCGGTGGAGCCGCTGGATGTCACGCGGGTCGGCGGGAGGCAGCGTGCGCAGCAGACCGACCCTGGCGTAGATCATCAGGTCAGCCGCTGCCATGCCGGTGAGCAGCGAGATCTGCGCGTTCCACTCCTCCACCGGGTGCATGGTCCGGAACGACAGGGACCACCGGTCGCCGTCGATGTCGATCTCCTGGTCCGGCAGCGGCAAGGACACCCCACCGCGCTCCGCCTCACGATGCCGGCGCAGCTCGCCGACCTCCCGCAGCAGCGCGAACATCTCGTCGGCCGTGCCGGCGTCGATCTCTCGCTGAACACTGTCGTAGTCGAGCTTCGCCCGGCTGCGCACGAGCGCCCGCTGCACCGTGGCATCCGTCCCCTCCCCCGACGCGTCGACCTTGATCGTCCACACCAGGGCAGGACGCACCTCGTCGGGCAGCAGCGAGGCCGCACCCTCGGACAGCACCTTCGGGTGGAGCGGGACCTTCGAGTCGGCACCGTAGAGCGTCTCGCCGCGGCGGTTCGCCTCGACGTCCACCGGGTCGCCGGGAGCCACGAAGGCGCCCACGTCCGCGATCGCGTAGTGCACGACGTAGCCGTCGCCGTCCCGTTCGAGGTGCATCGCCTGGTCGAGGTCGAGCGCCGACGACGGGTCGATGGTGACGAACGGGATGTCGGTCCGGTCGTGCTCGGGCAGTCGTGGGTTGCGGGCGGCCTCGGCTGCCGCGGCCTCCACCTCGGGCGGGAACTCCGGGGTCACACCCATCTCGGCCTGAATGGCCTCGACACCCTTCCGAAGCTCGCTGCCGTCGGCCTGGTGGACGCGTACGACGTGTCTCGTCACGTGGGTCACTCCTCGAGGTCGGGGGTCGACCCTTGTCAGCATAGGGTGGCGCCCGTGCTGATTCTGCTTCCACCGTCCGAGGGGAAGACCGCGCCGCGCCGCGGCACACCGCTGGACCTCGGTCGTCTCAGCTTCCCTTCGCTGACCGAGTCGAGGGGCGAGGTGCTCGACGCCCTCGTCTCCCTGTGTACGACGGGCGGGGCGGACGACATGGGTGACGCGACCAAGGCCGCTGAGGTGCTCGGCCTGGGCAAGACGCAGCTCGACGAGGTGGCGCGCAACGCCGACCTCGAGGGCGCGCCCACCGCGCGGGCCGACCGGGTCTACACGGGAGTGCTCTACGAGGCGCTCGACTTCGAGTCCCTCGACGCGTCCGCGAAGCGCCGAGCGACGAGCCGGGTGGCGATCACCTCGGCGCTCTTCGGCCTGGTGCGTCCCGGCGACCGGATCCCGGCCTACCGGCTCTCGGGGTCGGTGTCCCTGCCCGGGATCGGTCAGGTGGCGACCTACTGGAGCCGCCGTCTCGACGCCGCCGTGCTCGAGGCTGCCGGCAAGGGGCTCGTCGTGGACCTCCGGTCGTCGACGTACGCCTCCTTCTGGCGCCCTGGCTCCGAAACGGCACGTCGCGTGGTGACCGCCCGTGTGCTCCATGAGGTGGGTGGGCAGCGCAAGGTCGTCTCGCACTTCAACAAGGCCACGAAGGGACGGCTGGTCCGCGCCCTGCTCGAGGAGGGTGGGAGCCCGTCGTCGCCGACCCGGTTCGCGACGCAGCTTCGCGACCTCGGCTGGACCGTCGAGCTCGGAGAGCAGGGCCGTCACGGGACGCAGCTCGACATCGTGGTCACCGAGCTCTGAACATCACCGAGCCCTGAACATCACCGAGTCCTGGGCGTCATCACCGTCCGACCGGCTGCTCGGTGCAGCCGTTGCCAGGCACGAACATCTGCGAGAGCCCGCCGACCTGGGCGTGGTTCGCCTCTCCGCAGTCGTCTCCTGCTCGGAACAGGATCACCTGCGCGACGAGGTAGAGCAGCGGGATCGCCAGCAGAGCAAGGGCGAACACCAGGCGTGGCTCGAGGCGTGGTTTCTGCTGAGGCACGGTGGCTCTCCGGGATCAGGGTGCCTCTCCATGCTAGTCCCGCAGCCCTACCCGGCCCCAGGGTGAGACGAGCTCAGCGCCCGAAGAACGCCGACTCCAGCGGCCGGGCGTTGAACATCCGCAGCGACGCCGTACCGTCCTCGAACCACGAGATCACCGTGACGGAAGCCGGCGCGAGCTCCATCTTGTAGACGGCGTCCAGCGGAGCACCGAGGGCCATCCGCACCAGCAGCTTGATCGGGGTCACGTGGGTGACTGCGAGGACTGCCTTGCCGGGGTAGCCGCTGAGAATCCGGTCCCGCGTACGACGTACTCGCTGGTCCATCTCCGTGAACGAGTCGCCGTGGCCGCCCGGTGCGACGTCGAGCGCGCCCAGCCAGGCGTCGAGGTCGTCCGGGTAGGCCTGCTGCACCTCGTGGAAGGTGAGGCCTTCCCAGGTGCCGAAGGCCGCCTCCGCAAGCCCCTCCTCCAACGTGACCGAGTGCCCCAGACGCTCAGCGATGATCTCCGCGGTCTCCTGCGTCCGCCGCAGCGGCGAGCTCAGCACCAGGTCGATCTCGTCGCCGAGCGGGGCGAGCCAGTCGGCGACGGCGCGCACCTGGGCGCGACCGTCGGCGTTGAGCGCCGGGTCGTGCCCACCACGGCCGCTGAAGCGCTTCTCCGTCGTGTGGTCCGTGGCCCCGTGGCGGACCAGGATCAACGTCGTCGGTGAGCCGAGGTCCTTGCTCCACGCGACCATGCGAGCCTGTGCGACCGGCTGCTCCTCGACCGGCACCTCGGCTACGCGAGTGCGCTTCGACGGCTTCCCGGCTGCGGTGTCCAGCGCCTCGTTGAGGAGGGCGTCCGCGTGCTTGTTCTGCTCCCGCGGGATCCAGGTCCAGGTGGTGCCGAACGGCGCCAGGCGGCTGGCCGCCATGGCCAGCGGCCGCATGTCGGGATGTTTGATCTTCCAGTTGCCCGACATCTGCTCGATGACGAGCTTGGAGTCCATCCGGACCTCGAGCTCGGCAGCCGGGGTGTGCTCGTTGTAGAGCTCGAGGCCGGCGATGAGGCCGCGGTACTCCGCGACGTTGTTGGTCGCGACACCGATGTGCTCCGCGCGCTCGGCGATCACCTCACCCGTGGCAGCATCCATGAGAACCGCGCCGTAGGCCGCCTGGCCCGGATTGCCGCGAGAGCCTCCGTCGGCCTCGATGACGACGGAACGAGGGGCCTCGGCCATCAGATCCCGGACTCCGACGTACGCACCAGGATCCGGTTGCACTCCTCGCAGCGGAGCACCTCGTCCGACGGCGTCTTGGCGATGTCCGCGAGCTCGGAGGAGTTGAGCTGCAGGCTGCACCCACCGCAGCTGCGCGCCCGGAGTGCCGCCGCCCCGACGCCGCCCTTCTGCTCCCGCAGGCGGATGTACAGGGCCATGAGGTCCTCGGGCATGTCCGAGGCCTTCTGCGTGCGCTCCCCCGCTGCCTCGGCGAGCTGCTTCTCGATGTCCGCGGCCGCCTCGTCGCGACCCTCGGTCGCCGTCGCGATCTTCTGGTCGAGCTCACCGATCTCCGCGGTGAGGGCGTCGAGCTGCCCCTGCGCCTCCTCGAGCTGCTCCATCACCTCGATCTCGGCGTCCTCCAGCTCGGAGATCCGGCGCTCGAGCGAGACCAGCTCACCCTGCATCCGCTCCAGGTCCTTGGGGTTGGTGATCAGGCCCTGGTCCATACGGTCCTGGTCGCGCTTGCGGCGGGCCTTGACCTGCTCCACGTCCGCGTCGGCCCGCTTCTGCTCGCGGGTGAGGTCGTCCACGAGGATCCGCGCGTCCCGGCCACGGTCCTCGATCTCGCGGCGCTTGCGGTCGAGCTCCTTGAGCTCGGCGATCTGCGGCAGCGTGGCCAGCCGGTGCCGGAGCTGGTCCTGCTTGGAGTCCAGCTCCTGGACGTCCAACAGCTTCAGCTGCGCGAAGGGGTCGGCTTTCACTCTGCTCCTCGGGCTCTTGGAAAGGCGTCAGATGGTGGCTGCGGACGTGCCGCTCCGCTCAGGGCCGGAAGGTCCACGGGTCGGTGCACGTCGTGCTCACGCGGACGTCCACCGTATCCCCTCGGGAGCCCACTTCCTCCACCAGCATCCGGTGGAGCACGGGCAACCAGGTCCACTCGGCGGCCCAGTGCGAGATGTCCACGAGTCCCGGTCCGGCGTGCTCGAGGAACTCCGACGCGCGATGGTGCCTCAGGTCGGAGGTGACGTACACGTCCGCGTGGGTCCCGAGCACCCGGTCGAGCAGGAAGTCGCCGGCGCCGCTGGTCACCGCGACGGTCTCCACCATCCGGTCCGGGTCACCCGCCACGCGCACCCCGTGCGCGGTCTCGGGGAGGACGTTCATCGCATGCTCGGCAAAGGCCCGGAGGGTCATCGGCTCCGCCAGGGGGCCGATCCGGCCGCTGCCTCGGGCTGCCTTGCCCGTTCCAGGCACGTCCGCCAGCTCGAGGACGTCGTACGCCGGCTCCTCGTAGGGGTGCACGCTGCGCAGCGCCTCGAGCACGTCGCGGCGCCGGCCCCGGGGGAAGACCGCCTCGACCCTCGACTCGGCGACCACCTCCACCTCACCCACGCGACCGATCGCGGGAGTCGCCCCGTCGAGCGGACGGAAGCGACCTTCCCCCTCCGAGGTGAACGTGCAGCTGTCGTAGTCACCGATCCGGCCGGCCCCGGCCGCTGTGATCGCCGCACGGATCTCCTCGGCGTTCTCGTGAGGTACGAACGTCACCAGCTTGTCCAGGGCGTCGCCCGGGTCGGGGTCGATCACCTGCGTGTCGGTCAACCCCAGGGCCAGGGCGAGAGACTCGTTCACCCCGCCGGCGGGGGCGTCCGCGTTGGTGTGCGCCGTGAAGAGGCCGCAGCCGGCCTGAACGAGCCGATGCAGCACGCGCCCCTTCGGCGTGGTCGCCGCCATCGAGTGCACCGACTTGAGCAGCAGTGGATGGTGTACGACGACCAGGTCGGCCTGCCAGGCAAGGGCCTCCTCGACCACGGCGGGAGCCGGGTCCACCGCGAGCACCACTCGTCGGACCGCCTGCTCCGGGTCCCCGCAGACGAGGCCCACGGCGTCCCAGTCCGAGGCCAGCGACGGCGGGTACCACTTGTCCATCAAGGCGGTCACGTCACGCAGATGCAGGGCCATGGGCCGAGCCTAGGATGAGAACCTTCTCATCTGCATCTCACCTTTCCCCAACCTCATGACGGCACGCTGAGGCCCATGAGCCGATTCGTGAAGGTGGTACTCGCAGCGCTGCTGACGGTGCCGCTCGGCGCGTACGTCGCCGGCACCCTCGTCGCCTCGCAGGCCGAGATGCCGACCAGGCGCGTGCCTGTCGTGCTGCAGGGCACCTCCTCGAGTGCCGGCGTGACCCCAGCCGGTACTCCGAGGATCTCCCCGTCGTCGCGCCCCACACATGACCCTGGCGACCGCCGAGGCGGCCACGACGACAGTGATGACCGCCGTGACGACGGCAAGCGCAAGGCCGATGACGACGCCGTGGTCGTGGTCCGGCCGACGCCGCACGACGTCGGCGACGACCACGGCGGAGACCGGAAGGACGGCCGCTCGGACGACGACAGCGGCCGCCACGGCAGCCGCCACGGAGGCGAGGACCGGAGTGGCAAGGGAGATGAGCGACGACTAGGACGCGGCGGACGGCGCTGTCCGGTCTCACGGTCCGCACCCGCATCGCCGTCTCCGTCGCCCTCCTCACAGGACTCGCTCTCGCCGGGGCGGGTCTTGTGGTGTACGCACTCGAGTCCGCCAGGATCGACCGCGGCGTCAGCAACCGGGTCGACCAGGAGCTCGCGGAGTTCGCGAACCTGCGCGCCGACGGGGTCGATCCGGACACCAGGCCGGGTCAGGGCTTCGACGACATCACCAACCTCATCCACGTGTTCCTGCAGCGCAACGTTCCCGGCGGCGACGAGCTGCTGGTGGGCTACTGGGAAGATGCGCCTCGCGTGGTGTCCGACACCCCCAGACAGGCCCTGATCGAGCTCCCGGCATTCCGCTCGCTGGTGAGGTCGCGACTCGACCTGGGCGGCACCTCTCGACTGGACACCCGCTGGGGCGAGGTCGTGGTGACGGTCCAGCCCGTGAAGGACCGGCGGCGGGACGGCGCGCTGGTGATCGCGTCCTTCCTCGAGGACGAGCACGCCGAGCTCGACCGGATCATGCAGACCTACGCGATCGTCGCCGCGCTGTCCCTCGGGCTGGTCACCGCCGCTGCCGCCTGGCAGGCCGGGCGCCTGCTCCGGCCTCTGCGAACGTTGCGGGAGACCGCACAGGACATCACGGACACCGATCTGTCACGCCGCATCCCCGAGACCGGGCATGACGACATCACCGCCCTGACCCGCACCTTCAACGAGATGCTCGTACGCCTCGACGCGGCGTTCACCGGGCAGCGTGAGTTCCTCGACGACGCCGGGCATGAGCTGAAGACCCCGCTCACGGTGATCCGCGGCCACATGGAGCTGCTCGACAGCGCCGACCCGGCCGAGGTCGAGTCGACCAGGGAGCTGCTTCTCGACGAGGTCGACCGCATGTCACGCCTGGTCGGCGACCTGATCATGCTGGCCAAGAGCACACGACCGGACTTCCTCCGGTACGACGCGGTGAACCTTGCGTCCCTCACCGCAACGGTGCTCGACAAGAGCCGCGGTCTCGGCCCGCGCACCTGGGTCCTGGACGAGCAGGCGGACACGCTGGCCTGGCTGGACGAGCAGCGGGTCACGCAGGCGATGCTCGAGCTCGCCCAGAACGCGGTCAAGCACACACTGCCGTGTGCTGAGATCGGCATCGGCTCCGCCGTCGACGCCGATGAGCGGCTCCGGATCTGGGTCAGGGACACCGGGGCCGGGGTGCCCGAGGAGGACAAGACCCTGATCTTCGACCGGTTCGGCCGCTCCGCCGTACCCGAGGGCGACGAAGGCTTCGGCTTGGGACTATCGATCGTTCACGCCATCGCAACCGCTCACGGCGGCAGCGTGCGCGTGGAAGACGCGGACGCGCAGGGCGCGCGGTTCGTGATGACTCTGCCGGTCGAGAGGAAGGATGACGCGTGGCTCGGATCCTGATCGTGGAGGACGAGGCCAGGATCGCCTCGTTCATCGCCAAGGGCCTCGGCGCCGACGGCTACACGACGACGACTGCCGTCGAGGGGCCGGCGGGGCTCGACCTCGCCCTGACCGGAGACTTCGACCTCGTGATCCTCGACATCGGGCTGCCCGGGATGGACGGCTACCAGGTGCTCGAGCACATGCGCGCCGCCGGAAGCCACGTCCCGGTCATCGTCCTCACCGCGCGCGACTCCGTCACCGACACCGTCTCGGCGCTCGAGGGCGGAGCCGACGACTACATGCCCAAGCCGTTCCGCTTCGCCGAGCTGCAGGCGCGCGTCAGGGTGCGGCTGCGCCAGGCCGGCGAGGTGACCAACGGCCGCGAGGACGTGATCCAGGCGGGTCCGGTCCGGCTCGACCTGCGGACCCGCAGGGCAGCCAAGGGAGGCAAGGACATCGAGCTGTCCTCGCGTGAGTTCAAGCTGGCCGAGATCTTCATGCGCAACCACGGCCAGGTCCTCTCCCGCGAGCAGCTGCTGTCGCATGTGTGGGGCTACGACTTCGACCCCGGCTCGAACGTGGTCGACGTGTACGTCGGCTACCTACGGAGGAAGTTCGGGGCGGAGTCGATCAAGACCGTGCGCGGCATGGGCTACCGCTTCGAGGCCTGACCGGGCAGGGCCTTGCCTGCACGACCTTGTGACCGTGGACCGTCCGCGCGTGGTCCCGACCACCACGCGCGGACGGTCCACGGTCACCTGGGAGCGAAGCGCCGAACGACCACAGGCGGTCGAGGCAGCCTCGCATGTCCGTTCGTGTGTCAGCGGTGGCCGGGGCCGTCGTCATGGCCGTGTCCGTGGTGGCCGTGCCGTGGCCGTGCCGTGGCGGCCGTGGCGCCGGTCCTCGCCGTGGCGCCGGTCCTCGCCGTGGCGCCGGTGGTGGCCGCGGGTGTGGTGCGAACGGCTGTCCGCGCGGTGTGACGCTCGGTGGCGGCCGTGGTCGTCACCGTGCCTGGCGTCGCGAGACCGCGTGCGCGTCCTCGTCCTGTCCGTGGAGTCGTCGTTGTCGTCGGCCAACAGGACCAGGAGGTGGCGTTGTCCTCGCGCTCGGCCGTGGCTCCGTCGGGTCCAGCCGCCACGGTGCTGATCGGGAACGCCAGGACGACGGCGCCGACGAGACCCGCAAGTCCGAGGGTTCCGATGGGGAGAAGCTTCTTCATGGTCCTACCGCCTTTCGAGGGTCGGATGACCCACTGGTTGATCTGACGCGACAACCATGGCGAGCAGGTGTGAGACCGCGATGAGCCGTGAATGAGACCCCTCTCACCGGATCGGTCAGGAGGCGCAGAGCTCCAGATCGGAGGCCGCCGTCAGGCAGAGGTGTGGTCGGTCGTGGGTCTTGTCGACCCGGGGCGCCGCGTGCGGGATCTCGACGACACGTCGTCGGGCGAGCACGTTGAACTTCAGCAACAAGCATCGGTAACACGGCACCAAGGCATCGCAGCAGCGCGCGCTGCGCAGCTGGTTCGCGAGCTGCTCGGCCTCCGTCTCGAGGTCGGTGAGGTCAAGCATTGTGGCTCCTCCCAGGGCAACAAGGCTCAGCGTCCTTCAGTCCCCGAGAGTGGAATGAGGCTATCCGGCGCATAACGGACAGAACAGACAGAAACGGCAAAAGTGTCCGGTCGTTCCTGCCAAACCACCCAGACGGGTGGTGCCACCTGAAGCGGCGCTGACCATTTCGTTCTAGCCCGTGATCTTCACGGCGATTCCGGCATTCTGCCTCGCAGACCTCCCCCGTCTGCCTACCCTGCTGGGGCCATCACGCCTGTGTTTCGGGGGAAACCACCATGCTCTCAGTGCGCCGTCGCACCGTTCTCGGGTCACCGATCGCCTTCGTCACGAGCCTCTTGCTCCTCGTCTCGGTCGGCGCCGTGCCAGCGCATGCCGCAGACAAGGACTGCGGCGACTTCGTGAGCCAGAAGGCGGCTCAGATCTTCTTCCTGAAGAACGGCGGTCCGACCTCCGACCCGCACAACCTCGACTCCGAGGGCGACGGTGTCGCCTGCGAGTCCAACCCGGCTCCGTACTACTACGGCAAGGTCCTTCCCGATGGCACGACCACCTCCAAGCCGGCCACCCTCCGCCAGCGCGCCCGCGTGGTCAAGGTCGTGGACGGCGACACCCTCACGGTCCGCCTCGCAGGCGGCGCTCGCAGGAAGGTTCGCCTCATCGGCATCGACACCCCGGAGGTCTACGGGACCGTCGAGTGCGGCGGGAAGAGGGCGTCTGCCTCGATGCGTAGGCTCGCCCCGCGCGGCACCCGGGTCGTCCTTGTCTCCGACCCGACGCAGGACAAGGTCGACCGGTACGGCCGACTGCTGAGGTACGTGCTGAAGTCCGGACGCGACATCAACCGAGCCCAGGTCAGCCGCGGCTGGGCCCCGGTGTACGTCTACAACCACAACCCGTTCAAGCGGGTTGCCGCCTACCGGAAGGCCCAGCTCCAGGCCAAGGCCGCCAACCGCGGCATCTGGCGCATGTGCCGCTGAGGTCACCCCTCCCCCAACGTCCCCACGCGTCGAGATGACGGGTTCGTGTGGCCTGGGCCGCAGATGTTCCGATTCCGCAGCACGGGGGCAGACTGCTGCGGCATGAGCACCTTCATCAAGGTCATGCTGGCGTTGCTGGTGACTCTTCCGGTCGGCGCCTACTTCGCAGGTTCGGTCGTTGCCTCACAAGAAGACGCCCCGGACGACACGCGGCTCGTCCGGGTCGAGCACAGTGCCTCGCCCGACGAAGACCCGTCGCCGGCTCCCCCACGCCCGGCACCGCGCCGAGAGACCCCAGATCCCACGCAGCGACGCCCCGGACGAGGGGTCGTCGGAGGAGGGGGACAGCGAGGGCTGGCGGAGCGAGCACGACGGCCCCAGCGACGAGAGCGACCAAGGTGACGGCGGCGACGAAGGGGACCAGCACAGCGACGATGGTGACCACGAAGATCACGAGGACGACGACTAGCCGAGCTCGCCTCCCCCGAGTCGATCGACGCGTCCGTCCACAGGTTCTCCCGGGCCAGGGGACATCCGCACATGGGGGCTAGTCCGCGGCGGACATCGTCCCCCGACCGTGCGAGGCGAGGTGACCTTCGTGGTCAGGCCACCACTGGTCAGAACGGTTCAGGGCCCCACAGGGCGTCGTCGCCTTCCGGCTCGGGACCCCGCTAAACGCAGCGGAATCCCACAGCTCCGGAGACGTTGAGCTTAGAGGCCGCACACCAGTCGAAATCTCGGCCTACAAAGAACGCCGATTGGCCGAAAAGCCAATAGGCGCCTTGATATACACCGAACGGTCCAACCGAGCAACCTTGGCACTTCTTCTTCATCAATACTGGCGAGTCCATGTGCGGTTCCGTTGTGTCAGTCTTGCCGACGCCATCTACTCGACCCAGGACCAAATCTTCGTACCGGGGGCGGCATGATTTCGAAACGGACCGCCACGCGTCGGCTCGGCAACAGACTCGTATTGACGATCGCCGCGACTGCCGCCCTGGCCGTCGCATCAATTGCGACCATCTCCCTGGCCGACGCTCGCCCCGCCACGCAGCCCAGGGCGACGTCGCCTGCCGCCCAGACTGCAAGCAAGGCGCGCGCCCTGGCAGCGCCACCAGGAGCTCGACCCGGCAATTCAGCGCTGGTTCCTCGCGGGCGAAGCGGCACGTATCCGTTTCGGCAACCGGCTGTTGAAAGCGGAAAAGGAAATCGCCGCGGGTAGCGGCACCACCAACTGCTCTGCGCTGAACTCTGCAACAGCGGCACTGCGCGCTCACCTGGCGAAGGTAAAGGCGATTTCCAACGGCGGCCCCGCAATTGCCCGGGCGTACGGCCCCGTTCTCGACAAGTTCTCAGCTGCCGCAACCTCGTGCGTGCGGCGCGATTACGCGACCGCCCGGAAGATTCTCGGCGACACGAAACAAGGTGCGATCGCCGACTTCGGCGCAGCTCAGGGGACCGTTGACGAGATCTTGGACGGCGGAGCATGAGACAACTACGTCGACGCCCGGCACTGACCGTCGGCGCAGCGCTCGCAGCACTGGCGGCCGCGAGCCTCGTTGTCGGCGGCTCGACACAGGTCGCCTCCGCCTCCGGTGGCTCGAGCCCCGACCCGAACGGCGTCAACGCCAGCGCAGACTCGTACGTCAGTGGAGCCTCACCCGGAACCAACTACGGTACGTCGAACACCTTGATCGCAAACGCCACCGGGCCGGTCCACACCCACCTGAAGTTCACGGTGACCGGGAGCCAGGGCGCGACCTTCGCGACCTTGCAGGTGTACTCCACGAGCTCAGGGACGACCAAGACCCAGGTGTTCGCCGAGCCGTCCGGCTGGACAGAAACCGGGATCACCTACGCCAACGAGCCCGCGAAGGGAGCAGCTCTGGGCGGCTTGTCGACGCTCACGGCCGGCAACTACTCGACCCTGGACGTTCCGATCAGCGGCGACGGAACGTACTCCTTCCTTCTCACGACAACGGCGACGGCGAACCGGAACATGACCAGCCGAGAGACGGCCACACCGCCTCAGCTGATCATTCCACCGCCCAGCAACGACCCCGTGGTGGTTGCTGCCGGCGACATCGCCTGCTCACCGAGCGATGCGTCGTTCAACAACCTTGACGGCACCGCCACCGCCTGCCGCTCGAAGTACACCGAAGCGATCATCCAGAGGCTGAATCCGGTCTACCTGCTTCCGCTCGGCGACCAGCAGTACAACTCCGGCTCGCCCTCCGACTTCAGCGCCTCCTACGACAAGACCTGGGGGTTGTCGAAGTCCATCTCCAAGCCCGTTGTCGGCAACCACGAGTACGGCACGTCGGGCGCGTCCGGGTACTTCAACTACTTCGGCTCCGCTGCCGGGAGCCAGGGCGCCGGGTACTACAGCTACGACGTGGGCGCCTGGCACGTCGTGGCGATCAATACGGAGTGCACGCGAATCGACGGCGCGGTCGGCTGTGCGGCCGGCTCACCCCAGGAGACAGTGGCTCCGGCAGGACCTCGCCGCTCATCCGAACACCTGCACGCTCGTCTACGGGCACCGCCCACGATGGTCCTCGAACAGCTTCGCCTCGGCCGATATCGCCCCCTTGATCAGCGCGATGGTCGACGCGAAGGTCGACCTCTACATCAGCGGTCACTCCCACAGCTACGAGCGCTTTGCCCCGCAGGACGCGTCCGGAACGGCCTCCGCCACCGGGCTCACCGAGATCGTGGTCGGCACCGGAGGCTCCTTCTACACCGGTATGGGGACGGTCGTGCCCAACAGCGTCGTGCGAAAGACACAGCTGTTCGGGGTCGAGAAGCTGACCCTCCACCCGGGAAGCTGGGACTACTCCTTCGAGGCGGAGAACAGCAACTTCATGGACAACGGCACCGGCACCTGTCACTGACCGCGAACCCGACGTGGTGCTTCGCCTTACCGGCCCAGGACGGGCCCTACCGGACTTGACCGTATCGTTATCCAAAGTATTTGGAACCTTCGGACTCATAACTCCTGAGGTCGACAGCAAGGGGGCCCGGCCCGCAGGGGAGGCCGGGCCCACCTGGTCCGCGAGGAACACTGTCCGCCGATCCACAGCGCACTCCCTGGCGGAGCGCCGAGGTTTCGAGCCGTGAGCCCGGGGCACCTTCCTTGCATAGTCGTGGACGACCCAATGCCGGGCCTCGGCGTCGCGAGCAGGTGCCTGGGCCCTACGACAACCGACCGATCTGGGATCGAGCCGGGAGCACAAGAGCACGTGGATGACAATCGGGTTCCGAGCCCGCAACTGGTGATGGCCATGGCATCCGCCTGTCCGACGACCGCGCACGGATGGCTCTGGTACTGCAGCGTCCACGACGTCCACGGCACCGCAAACTCCCAGGACGAGGCGGAGTTCGTCGCAGGGGCGCACAGTCGGTACCACGACGAGGGCCAGTTCGCCCATCGCTGCGCCGTCGTGACCTGGCTGCGCACGAAGCACGAGCGCATCGCCGGGGTTTGACCAGCGGCACAGTGGTCTGCCCGGGAATGCCGCGATGGTGTGCGACCCGCCCTTGCGGGGAAGGCTGCTGCCCATGACTGACGACGCCCTGGACCGTGAGTTCGCCTACACGCCCTGGCACGGGAGTTGTCGCGCGCTGTACGGGCTCGACGCAAGCGGAGAACCGATCCACTGCCGCCGACCGTCCGGTCACGAGGACGCCGTTCACGCAGCCGGCTACGGGACGAGCCGGGTCCGCTGGCCTGGTCGGTGAGGGGCGCCATGCCCCTCACCGACCAGTCCGAGGGTGCTCATGCCACCTAGGCGGGCACCATCCCGTGGGGGTCGATGACGTACTTCTTCGCGGCGCCCTTGTCGAAGTCCTGGTAGCCCTGCGGCGCCTCGTCGAGACTGATCTTGGTCGCGTTGACCGCATCTGCGATGTGCGCCTTGTCGGCAAGGATCATGTTCATCAGCTGCCGGTTGTAGCGTTTCACCGGGCACTGGCCGGTCGTGAAGGAGTGCGACTTCGCCCAGCCAAGCCCGAGGCGCACCCCGATCTGGCCGATCTTCGCGTTCTCGTCCACACCGCCCGGGTCACCGGTCACGTAGAGACCCGGAATACCCAGCGCCGCTCCTGCGCGGGCGACCGTCATCATGTCGTTGAGCACCGTCGCCGGTGCCTCGGAGGCTCCAGCACCGTGGCCGCGGGCCTCGAAGCCGACCGCGTCGACCGCAGCGTCCACCTCCGGCTCGCCCAGGATCTGCTCGATCATGTCGGGCAGCTCGCCGCCCGCACTGAGGTCGACCGTCGCACAGCCGAACGACTCCGCTTGGCGCAGCCGGTCAGCGTTCATGTCCCCGACGATCACCGCGGCGGCACCGAGCAGCTGCGCCGAGTACGCCGCCGCCAACCCGACCGGCCCCGCCCCGGCGACGTACACCGTCGATCCGGTCGTGACGCCAGCGGTGTACGCGCCGTGGTACCCCGTGGGGAAGATGTCCGACAGCATGGTCAGGTCGAGGATCTTCTCCAATGCCTGGTCGCGGTCCGGGAACCTCAGCAGGTTGAAGTCGGCGAAGGGCACCATGACGTACTCCGCCTGGCCACCGAGCCACCCACCCATGTCGACGTACCCGTAGGCCGCGCCGGCTCGCGCAGGGTTCACGTTGACGCAGATGCCGGTCTTTCCCTCGTTGCACATCCGGCATCGTCCGCATGCGATGTTGAACGGCACCGAGCAGATGTCGCCCTCCTTCACGAACAGCACGTCGTCGCCGACCTCCACGACCTCGCCGGTGATCTCGTGGCCGAGCGTCTGCCCGACCGGCGCCGTGGTGCGCCCCCGGACCATGTGCTGGTCGCTCCCGCAGATGTTCGTCGTGACCAGTCTGAGGATCGCTGCGTGGGGTGCGCTCTTCTTCAGGCCCAAGCCACTGACCACGTCCTCCGGCAGCTCGAGGGTCGGATAGTCGACCGACTCCACGGCGACCTGTCCTGGACCCTTGTAGACGACGACACGGTTTCCCGTCATGACGCTTCCTTTCCGTTGCTGTGAATGCTCCTGCTGTGGTCATGTGCGCTGCCGGGGCGGACGCCGATGTGCCGTTTCGCCTCAGCCGTCCTCACCGGGCGTCGGGGTGTAGGACTCCTCTGCGACCGGACGCTCGGCCACGCGTGTCTGAGCGACGAAGTCGTACAGGAGAACGGCCGCGATGCCCCCGACCAGCGGCCCGATGACGTACACGCCGAACTGCGACCAGGGCACACTCCCGCCGAAGATCGCGAGTCCCAGGTAGGGCCCGAATGTGCGAGCCGGGTTCAGCGACCCTCCCGTCTGCGGCGCGATCAGCAAGATCGCTGCGGCCACCGCGAGGCCGATCATGAGTCCGGCCCAGCCAAGCGGGGCACGTGAATCCACGGCGAGGGCCATCACCGCGTACAGCAGCAGGAAGGTTCCGAGCGCCTCGGCGAGAATGCCCTGCCAGTACGGCACCCCGTCGCCCAAGGTGGTGGCACCAAGCCCCAGGTCGACCGAGCCCGTGCCGAACATCGCGACGATGAGCAAGGCACCGACTACGGCCCCGACGACCTGCGCCATGATGTACGGAACGACCTCGCCCCACGGGAACCGCCGCGTCACTGCCAGGGAGATCGTCACCGCAGGGTTGATGTGGGCGCCGGACACGGGGCCGAACCCGTAGATCACCACCGCGACCACGATGGCGAACGCCAGGGAGATGAAGCCGAGCCCGGCGTACGTCATCCGCCCGCCGTCGACGGTGAGCGTGGCCACTACAGACCCGGCACCGACAAGCACGAGCAAAGCAGTGCCGACCAACTCCGCCAACAGGCGGTGGAACAAGGCTGACGCCATGTCGAACACTCCCCCGAGGGCGTCCGCTCGGCACGCCCGAGACTGACCTTCGACCGCTGTGACCGCGGTCACGCTGACTTCGATCGACGCTAACCCGGGGTCTCAGGTGCCGCAAGGCGCGGGGGTGGACGAGTCACCCACCTCAGGTAAACGCCTCGGTAGTCGCCGCGCTGTTAACGAGCGTAGGGAGACGAACGTGTGGCCGTATTGTGCGTCTGACCTGCGCGGACGCGACGGCGCTGTCGAAGTCGCCGTCCGGTCAGCCCGCGTCAGCGAGTCAGGAGACAGGCGCCTCTGTCGTTCCGCGTTGTGCGGGCAGCAGCCGTAGTGCCCAGCACTCGCGGTGGAAGGCGAGTCGCTCGAAGTTGACCGTGCGAAGCACGGCCTCGCCGGCCGCGATCTCGTGGTGGCAGTCGTCGCACCTGTGCTTCATGGCTCCCCCTTTACCGGATGTGTCCACACACAGTGCAGGAGGTCGGGGTCCTCACGGAACCACCATCTGCGGGAGATTCGCGGGAGATACCCGGTTTTCGGTGGGCGCAGCAGGGATCGGCGTCCTGCCACCAGGCCACGCGGCCCGTGGCATCCAGGGTGAGGGCGTCCACCGTCGCGTCGCTGTGCTCCCACACTCGTCGGTAGCGGTCGATGATGTCGCTTCGGGACTCGCGCTCGTTCGCCCACATGTCGGCGAGTCGCTCGGCTTCGACGTCCCACCGAGGCAGGGGTTCAGGAAAGGGACGGTCGAAGACCTCGCCGAGGTACCTGGCCTCCCATGTCGCAAGGTGCTTGACCAGGCCCAGAAGGTTGGTCCCGGTGACGGTCAGCGGCCGACGGACGTCGTAATCGGACAGCCCGTCCAGCTTGGCAAGCACCGCCTCGCGCTCGTGCTTCAGGTAGTTGTACAGGTTGGCCTTCGCAGCGTCGTCAATCATGGGACAGCACCCTGCCACTAGTGCCCACCAGGTGACAGGAGATCGCGGGTCACGCGCCTGCCGACGGCAATGGCTTCCGCAAGCCGAAGGTTCTGCGGTTCGGGGAACAACCGCGCGCCAGCTTGGCGCACACATGCGACCCGGGTAGAAACCTGTCATGCCCGATTCGGTGAACAAGTCCGCTGCCCCTGCCGCTGACTACGACAGTTTCGCGGCCGCGTACTCGGCCAGCAACGAGAACAACCTCTTCAATGCTTACTACGCGCGTCCGGAGATGATTCGTCTCGCTGGCGACGTCGCGGGCCTGGAGATCCTCGACGCCGGATGCGGGTCAGGCCCCTTGATGGAAGCTCTGCGCGCCAAGGATGCGGTCGTGTCCGGCTTCGACCTGAGTCCAGCCATGGTCGAGCTGGCCCGCCAAAGGCTGGGTGAGGACGCTGACGTGAGAGTCGCAGACCTTGGTGCGCCCCTGCCCCATCCCGACGACGCGTTCGACCTCGTCGCGGCATCACTGTCCCTGCACTACGTCAAGGACTGGGCCTCGGCACTGGCCGAGCTGCGGCGTGTGCTCAAGCCCGGCGGCCGGCTCATCGTCTCGATCATCCACCCCACGGTTTACGCGATTGTGTACCCCGAGGCCGACTACTTCGCCCTCACTCAGTACTCCGAGGACTACGACTTCGGCGAAGGGACCGTGTGGATGACCTACTGGCACCGGCCCCTGCAGGACGTCATCAACACGTTCATCGACGCGGGGTTCCGCATCAAGAAGGTCACCGAGCCGCCGCCCGCGCCGGAGACCCCGACCGAGCTGCTGCCGCACCCGGACGGCCGCGCCTTCATCTGCTTCCTCTTCTTCGCCCTCGAATCTCCCTGACATGAGCGGCGACATCCCCGTCCTTGACCTGGACGACCTCGACCCAGGCGCGAGGGCGTGGCTCGAACGGCTTGTGGCGTCCGGGTCGATGCTGCTTCACCGCGGCGGGGAGAGCCTCGGTGCCGTCAGTTTCACGCCGTCCGTACTGGAGGGCACCGTGGTCGGCGCGGCCGTCTCAAGCAGCAGGACCCGTACGGACACCCTGCCGGATGGCGTCAAGGTGCTCGCAACCACGATGAAGCTGAGGCCCGAGGCCCGCGAACGACTCCGCGAGTCCTTCGGACCCGACTGGGTCGTCCTCGACTTCCATGACGCACCCGATACGGCAGACGTCGTCCTATCCGCGGCGCACAGCCCCCAGCTCATCCACCGGTGGACCCTACTGTTCCCGCAGGCCCAGATCATCGTCACCGAGATCCTCGACAACGAGTTCGGCCTTGACGGGCCCGGGCGAGGACAGCACGACCGCACGACAGCACCACCACGTTGTTGCGACGGCGCCTGGTCCGCCCGCGACAAACAGACCCCGACCTCAAGAGGGGCGGGGTTCCCCAGGACCGCACGTCGGTGGGATATCGGCCAGGGTCTCCCACCGGCGTGCCTGGTGTCTCGGGAGACCACGTGGACCTGGCCAGCAGCACCTCACCACCGGCGGCCGCCGGTGTTCCTGCGGTGCCGTCGCGGCGGATGCTCGGCGAGGCCGGGATCGACTCGGCGCGCAGGCGGGTCCACGACTGCGAACGCCCGATCCGGCTCCGCGGCGCCACCGAGCTGGTCAACCCCGCCACCGGGCGAGACCCGCACCGTCTACGCCTCCGCAGCACGAGCTCGACGGAACCACCTGGGTCCCGTGCGGCAACCGCCGCGCCGCCGCCTGCGAGCCGTGCAGCCGCCAGTACCAGGGCGACGCCTGGCAGCTGGTCACGACCGGCCTGGCCGGCGGCAAGGGCATCCCGGCGTCGGTGGCGGAGCATCCGTGCACGTTCGCCACCGTCACCGCGCCCTCGTTCGGGCCGGTGCACGGGCTGCGGGACAAGGGGCCCTGCCGGGCCCGTCGGGACAAGCCGGTCTGCCCGCACGGCCGGCCGCTGTGGTGCGCGCCGGCGACACCGTGACGACGACCGACTGTGCTCGGCACCCCGCTGTGCGTCGACTGCTACGACTACACCGGGCACGTGGTCTGGCAGTGGCACGCCCCCGAACTGTGGCGCCGGTTCAACATCACCCTGCAACGCACCCTCGCCCGCCACTGCGGCCTCACCGTCACCGAGTTCCGCCACGCGTGCGAAGATCTCCTACTCCAAGGTCGTGGAGTTCCAGGCCCGCGGCATCATCCACATCCACGTCCCCGTCCGCCTCGACGGACCCGCCGGCCCCGACGGACCCGCACCCGCCCTGCCGGTCACCACCCGCGACCTCGAGGCACGCCATCCACGACACCGCCGCGACGGGTGCACGTCGACGCCGCACCCCTGGCCGACGGCACCGTCTACCGGCTGCGCTGGGGCACCCAGGTCGACGGCGCAGCAGGGATCGAACCTGCGACCACCTCCTTGTAAGGGAGGTGCTCTACCGCTGAGCTATACGCCCCGAAGCGGGCCACAGCCTACGCGAGCGGCGCGCGGCCGGACAAAACAGTCCCCTGCGCAACAGGGGAACGACGAGAAGTCCCCCGGAAATGCGTACGACCGCTGGCGTCTCGGGTCACCAGCGGTCGTAGCAATGACTATTGAACAGACGCCGCGGCCGCCGTGTCAGGGGAATCCAGAAAATGTGGAACCAGCTGAGCAAAATTTACTTTACGGCGTCGGGAGCGCCCAGCGACTCGAGCTGGCGCACGTAGTCGGCGACGCTTCTCGGCTCCCCCATCGGGTTGTGGACGCTCCAGCGCAGCACGCCGTCCCGGTCGACCACGAACGACGAGCGGGTCGGGCACCCGTGGTCCTCGTCGAAGACGCCGTACGACGAGGCCACCGCGCCGTGGGGCCAGAAGTCCGAGAGCAGGCGGAACTCGAGCCCGTCCTGGTCGGCGAACGCTCGCATCGCGAACATCGGGTCGCACGAGATCGCGAGGAGCTCGCCCCCGGCGTCCGCCACCCGGCCGGCGCTGTCGCGCAGCTCCCTGAGCTCGCCCGTGCACACCCCGCTGAACGCGAACGGGAAGAAGACGAGCACCACCGCACGCTCCCCCTGGAACGCACTCAGCGTCGTAGGGCGGCCGTGCTGGTCGCGCAGCGTGAAGTCCGGTGCCGGGTCGCCGATCAGCAGGGTCATGGGTGCTGGGCGAGCTCACGCTTGAGGATCTTGCCGGTCGCGTTGCGGGGCAGCTCGTCGAGGAAGACGATCTCCCGGGGCACCTTGTAGCGCGCCAGGTTGGACTTCACGTGCGCCTTGAGCTCGTCCTCGTCAGCCGACTCTCCGGAGGAGAGCACGACGAAAGCCCGGAGGCGCTGCCCGTAGTCGTCGTCATCGACGCCCACCGCCGCGACGTCCTCGACGGCAGGGTGCGCGTGCAGGCAGTCCTCGACCTCCTTGGGGAAGACGTTCTCGCCGCCTGAGACGATCATCTCGTCGTCGCGGCCCTCGACGAACAGGTGGCCGTTCTCGTCGAACCGGCCGACGTCGCCGGATGACATGAGGCCGTGGACCATGTCCTTGGAACCGCCGCCGGTGTACCCCTCGAACAGCATCGAGTTTCCGACGAAGATCCGCCCGGTCTCCCCCGGCGGCACCTCCTGGTCGTGCTGGTCGTAGATCTTCACGACGGTGGCGTGCGGTGGCTTGCCCGCGGTGCCGGGGGCGTCGCGAAGGTCCTGGGGCTGCGCGATCGTCGCCCAGGCAACCTCGGTCGAGCCGTAGATGTTGTAGAGGTTGTCGCCGAAGTGGTCCATCCAGCTCGTGCCGAGGTCGCCCGGCAGCCTGGAGCCGGAGCTCGCGACCACCTTGACGTTGGAGAGGTCGTAGGAGCGCAGCCTCTCTTCGGGCAGCTGCAGGATCCGCTGCAGCATCACCGGGATCACGGCGAGCGAGTCGCAGCGCTCTTCTGTCACAGCCTTCAGGCAGTCCTCCGGGTCGAACTTCCGGCGCAGCACGATCGTGCTGCCCATCAGCATGGCCAGCGCCAGGTGCGCCCAGCCCCAGGTGTGGAACATCGGCGCCGCGATGTGCGTGCGCCACCCCCGCTTGAGCGGCAGACGGGAGAGCAGCGAGACGGCGGCGTCGAAGTTTCCCTCGCTGCGTGGCGCACCCTTCGGCGTGCCGGTCGTGCCAGAGGTCAGGATCACCGCGCGGGAATGGCGCACAGGCGGGGTCAGGTCGTCGGTGGGGAACGAAGCGATCAGCTTCTCGAGCGTCGGCAGGTCGGTCTCGGTGTCCTGCCAGGCGTGCACCTTGTGTACGTCGATCCGCGCCTTCTCGACGAGGCCGTCGAACTCCTCGTCGTAGATGATCGCGGCCGGCTTCTCGCGTTCACAGACCTCACCGAGCTGCGGCGCCGCGAAGGCGGTGTTGAGGTACAGCAGGTCGGCGCCGAGCTTGGACACCGCGACCGTCGCATCGACGAAACCGCGGTGGTTGCGGCAGAGCACCGCCACGTTGTCGCCCTCTTGTACGCCGAGATCCCGGAGGCCCCGGGCCAGCGCGTTGCTGCGCTCGTGCAGCTCCTGGAAGGTGAGCTCGCCGAGCTCGTCGACCAGCCCGACCTGGTCCGGGGCGCGAACCGCCAGAGCCGTGAAGCCTCCGGCTGGACCCATGCCCCACTCGCGAAGGGCGGAGGCGATCCCGACCAGCACACGCGGCGGATAGGGACGGATCACCCCCGCCGAGGTCAGCACGCGGAGCGTCGTGAGCTCCTTCGACAGCAGCATCGCGGCCTTGGCCAGCATCAGGCGGTGTCCTCCTCGGTCGAGTCGGACCACTGTAACCGCCGTTTACACCACGGGTATACAGCGTCTCGGGCTGAATACCCGCAGGACGTCACCGGGCGACAGGTCAGTGCGCCGTCTTGGGCGCCACGAGACGCGTTGCGGCCCAGTCCTTGCTCACTCCGGCCGTCGACGTCGTCGCAAGTCCGGCCACCTGCGCCGCCTCAGCCACGTCGGCTGCCTCGACGGCGTTCGGACGGCCGACCTTGGGGGTCAGCAGCCAGATCACCCCGCCACCGACGAGGTCGGTGAGGGCGTCCACGAGGGCGTCCACCAGGTCACCGTCGTCGTCGCGCCACCACAAGATGACCGAGTCCACGACGTTGCCGAAGTCCCCGTCAACCATGTCACCGTCGATTGCGTCCTCGATCTGGACCCTGAGGGCGTCGTCGACGTCCTCGTCCCAGCCGAGCTCCTGGATGACCATTCCGGGCTTGAACCCCAGCCGGTCTCCCATGGTCTGGGTGGCGGTGCCTTCGTGGCCACCCGCGGTCGCGCTCAAGTTTGTCCCTCCAAGGTACGTGTGAACAGCAGCGGTGTGCTCCTGTGCTGTCGGGTAGTCCACCCGAAGTCACACGCGCGCGCAACCCCAGAACCGGGGCACCGGTGCCCGTGACACCCTGATGTCATGCACGTAGCGGGCCTGGAGACGCGTTTCCCTAGCGTGCGCCCGCACGTCACCTCGGTCAACCTGAGCGCTGTGCACGACTTCTCCAAGGCGCCCGCCCTCGAGGTGCGGCTGCTCGAAGGACTCGGGGTCGAGGGAGACGCCCACTGCGCTACGACCGTCCGCCACAGGTACGACCGTCGGCGGGACCCGGACCGGCCCAACCTGCGGCAGGTACATCTCATCCCGAGCGAGATCCTCGACGAGCTCGCCCAGCGCGGGCATGTGCTCCGCCCCGGCGACCTGGGTGAGAACGTCACGACGGCCGGCGTCGACCTGATCGGGCTTCCCGCCCGAACCGTCCTGCACTTGGGTGACGAGGCCCGTGTGCGCCTGACGGGCCTGCGGACGCCGTGTCGCCTGATCGACGGCCTCCAGCCGGGACTGATGCAGCTGATGTGGGGCCGCGACGAGGCGGGGCGGCGGACGCGCAGGGCAGGAGTGATGGGCGTGGTCGTGTCGGGTGGCGTGGTGCGCCCTGGGGATCCGCTGACCGTCGTACCCCCTGCTGAGCCGCACGTCGCGCTCGGTCCTGTTTGAGGGCGCGGAGCCTGCGAGGCGCAGGCTACCAATGGGTAAATTTTGTGACAGCCCCGAGCGTGACACGATGAACGCTGAGGGTCCGGTTTCAGGGACCTTCGGCCGCACAACGACGTGTACGTGAGAGCAGAGGAATCGTGGCGAACACCAACGACCGCCCCGGGACGCCATCCGTGATCCACGAGGGTCTCCCCACCCAGCTTCCTGACATCGACCCCGACGAGACACAGGAGTGGATCGACTCCCTCGACGCGCTCCTCGAGGAGCGCGGTGGGAGCCGCGCCCGTTACGTGATGCTCAAGCTCCTCGAGCGTGCCCGTCAGAGGAACGTGGGCGTCCCGTCGCTGCGCAGCACCGACTACATCAACACGATCCCGCCCGAGCGCGAGCCGTGGTTCCCCGGCGACGAGGACATCGAGCGCCGGATCCGCGCCTTCATCCGCTGGAACGCAGCGGTGATGGTGTCCGCGGCCAACCGCAAGGGCCTCGAGGTCGGCGGGCACATCGCGACCTACCAGTCCGCGGCGTCGCTCTACGAGGTCGGCTTCAACCACTTCTTCCGCGGCAAGGACCACCCCGGCGGCGGCGACCAGATCTACATCCAGGGACACGGCTCCCCCGGCATCTACGCCCGCGCCTTCCTCGAGGGCCGGCTCACCGACGAGCAGCTCTCCCACTTCCGCCAGGAGGTGCAGCACGGCGTCGGCAAGGGGCTGCCGTCGTACCCGCACCCGCGCCTGATGCCGGACTTCTGGGAGTTCCCGACGGTGTCGATGGGCCTGACCGCGATGAACGCGATCTACCAGGCCCGCTTCAACCGCTACATGCAGAACCGCGGCATCAAGGACACCTCGCAGCAGCATGTGTGGGCGTTCCTCGGTGACGGCGAGATGGGCGAGCCCGAGTCGCTCGGCGCGATCAGCGTCGCCGCTCGCGAGGAGCTCGACAACCTGACCTTCGTCATCAACTGCAACCTCCAGCAGCTCGACGGCCCGGTGCGCGGCAACGGCAAGATCATCCAGGAGCTGGAGTCTGTCTTCCGCGGCGCCGGCTGGAACGTGATCAAGGTCGTCTGGGGCCGCGAGTGGGACGACCTGCTCGCCCGCGACCACGACGGCGTGCTCGTGAACCAGATGAACATCACTCCCGACGGCCAGTTCCAGACCTACTCGGTCGAGTCCGGCGAGTACATCCGCGAGCACTTCTTCGGCGGCGACCCGCGGCTGCGCCGGATGGTCGAGCACATGTCCGACGAGGACCTGCGCAAGCTGCCCCGTGGTGGGCACGACTACCGCAAGGTCTACTCGGCGTTCAAGGCCGCCTCCCAGCACGTGGGGCAGCCGACGGTCATCCTCGCCAAGACCATCAAGGGCTGGACGATCGACGCCCTCGAGGGCCGCAACGCGACCCACCAGATGAAGAAGCTGACCAAGGACGACCTGAAGAAGTTCCGCGACCGGCTCGACCTGCCGATCACCGACGCCCAGATCGACGACGCCGACGTCGCGCCGTTCTACCACCCCGGCGCCGACAGCCCGGAGATCGAGTACATGATGGACCGGCGTCGCCATCTCGGCGGCTCGCTGCCCAAGCGAGTGGTGCGCGCGAAGCCGCTGAAGCTGCCCGGCGACGAGATGTACTCCGAGCTCAAGCAGGGGTCCGGCAAGCAGTCCATCGCGACCACGATGGCGCTCGTGCGGCTGCTCAAGGACCTCATGAAGGACCCGGAGATCGGCAAGCGGATCGTCCCGATCGCCCCCGACGAGTTCCGTACCTTCGGCATGGACTCGATGTTCCCGACCGCCAAGATCTACAACCCTGGCGGCCAGACCTACGACGCGGTCGACCGCAAGCTGCTGCTGACCTACAAGGAGTCCGCGCAGGGGCAGCTGCTCCACGAAGGCATCTCCGAGGCCGGTGCGCTGGCGTCGGCGACGGCCGCCGGCTCGGCGTACTCCACGCACGGCGAGCAGATGATCCCCTTCTACATCTTCTACTCGATGTTCGGGTTCCAGCGGACCGGTGACTCCATCTGGGCGATGGCCGACCAGCTCGGCCGCGGCTTCCTGGTCGGTGCAACAGCGGGCCGTACGACGCTCACCGGCGAGGGCCTCCAGCACGCCGACGGGCACTCGCCACTTCTAGCCGCGACGAACCCGGCAGTCGTGCACTACGACCCGGCGATGGCCCACGAGATCAGCTACATCGTGCAGGACGGCCTCCGCCGCATGTACGGCTCGAGCGACGAGCACCCCCACGGCGAGAACGTCATCTACTACCTCACCGTCTACAACGAGCCGACGCAGCAGCCCAAGGAGCCGGAGAACCTCGACGTCGAGGGCCTGCTCAAGGGCATCTACCACTTCGACGTACCCCCGAAGGTGGACAACGACAGCGCGCCGCGGGTTCAGCTGCTCGCCTCGGGCGTCGGCTTCCCGTGGATCAAGGACGCGCAGCGGATGCTCGCCGAGGAGTGGGGGGTCGCCGCCGACACGTGGTCGGTGACGTCGTGGAACGAGCTCGCCCGCGACGCGGTGGCTGCGGAGGAGCACAACCTGCTCCACCCGTCCGAGGACGCGCGCGTTCCGTACGTCACGCACAAGCTCAAGGAGGCCGAGGGCCCGTTCGTCGCGGTCACCGACTACATGCGCGCCGTGCCGTACCAGATCGCCAAGTGGGTTCCCGGCGACTACCACGTGCTCGGCACCGACGGGTTCGGGTTCGCCGACACACGGCCCGCTGCTCGCCGGTTCTTCCACGTGGACGCGCAGTCCGTCGTGGTGGCGGCGCTCGCGGCCCTCGCCGAGCGCGGCGAGGTCAAGCGCGAGACCGTGCAGGAGGCGTTCGACAAGTACCGCATCGACGACCCGACCGCGGTCCGCGGCGTCAAGCAGGAGGGCGGCGACGCCTGAGTCTCGCCCGGCTCTGAGGTCCGCCTGTCGTTCCCGTCCGCCTGGATGGGAAGGGCAGGCGGATCGGCATTTCAGGCGTTCTGCGGCGAGATCGTGCAGGTGCGAAGAGATTACGTACCAGCAGCCGAGATCGGCGCAACTACCGTGCACGTGCCCGAATCTGGTCGGGCACGTCCCTCGAGAGCGTTGGGGTCCTTTGGGAGAGCGTCAGGCGATCTCGATGACCTCGGCCACGGGCTGGCGCGGTGTCGGGGTGGCCTCGCGGCCGTTCTTGAGGAGGGTCCGCCAACTGCCGCGGTGGTAGACCGCAGGCTCGGTCGAGCGAATGAAGTCGTTGAGGATCTTCACGAAGCGCTGCGGGTGGTCCTTGTGCGGGAAGTGGCCGGCGTTCGGGACCACCTCGACCGTCGCCTCCGGGGCCATCTCCGAGGCGAGCCTGGCATGGCTGACGGGGATAACGGCGTCTTCGCTCCCCCACACGACACACATCGGCATGGCATGCGTGAGGTAGGCCCGGTCTGCCATCGTCACGACCTGGCCCCGCCAGTCGACGACCGCTCGCACCACGTGGGTGATGGCGGCCCTGGCTCTGCGGTCCGACAGGTGCTGGACGATGTCGGCGACCTCGTCCAGGTCGCGCACGAGCGGGAGGCCGGTCGCGGAGAGCGTGCGCAGGCCGAGCTTCGACGCCTGGAGCAGACCCGGCATCGTTGCTAGCGCCATGGCCAGCTGGAAGCCCGGCAGCGAGATGGCGCGGATGGCGGGAGTGACCTCCCGGCCGATGCCGCCAGGAGCCACGAGGACGAGCCGCTCGGTGCGCTCGGGGAACTGGTAGGCGAACTGCATCGCCACGCCGCCGCCGAAGCTGTGGCCGACCACGGTCACCTTGTCGATACCGAGCACGGTGAGCAGGTCACGCATGCCGTTGGCGTAGCCGCCGACGCTGTAGTCGGCGCGGGGCTTGTCGCTCTTGCCGTGCCCGAGGAGGTCAGGCGCGATCACGGTGTAGCGGCGCGACAGGGCGGCGATCACGGGCTGCCACGTGGTGTGGTCGCAGCCCAGGCCGTGGAGGAGCAGCAGTGCCGGGCCGGTGCCCACCTTCACGAAGGCGCGCTTGTGGCCGTGGATCGTGAGGTATTGGACCTCGAACTTGCTCAGCATGGGTGAGGCTCCTCACAGGTGCGTGCCGGGAATGCTACCCACGTGGGGTCGCGCTAATCGTGCGAAACCCCTTCAGGCACGGGGATTTCGTTATGTGGACGTCATCGACGAGGAGCGATTGGGCCACGTTGGTCCGGTTGACCTTCCAGCGGTCTAGGCTCGGCGCATGAGCCCCGCTCGGCGACGCACCCGCGCCCAGATCGCGCGCGGTCTCCAGAAGTCCGTCGGCGACCTGACCACGGCTGCGCTCGCCCGGATGGAGCGCGACATGCCGTGGTTCCGCCTGCTCTCGGCGGAGGACCGCTCCTGGATCAGCCTCATCGTCCAGGCGGGCATCAACGCCTTCGTCGCCTGGTACCGCGAGCCCGACGACGACTCGCCGCTCACCGCGGAGGTCTTCGGCGCCGCCCCCAGGGCACTGACCGGGGTTGTGAGTCTTCACCAAACCGTGGAGATGGTGCGACTGAGCATCGAGGTCGTGGAGGACAACCTCCTGAGCGCGGTCGGCGAGGAGGATGCGCCCTCGGTGCAGGAGGCCGTGAACCGGTACGCCCGCGAGGTGGCGTTCGCGACCGCGGAGGTGTACGCCAAGGCCGCGGAGATGCGCGGCGCCTGGGACGCCCGTCTCGAAGCGCTCGTGGTCGACTCCGTCCTGCGCGCCGAAGCCGACGAGACCGTGCGTTCGCGCGCCAGCGCCCTCGGGTGGCAAGGCGGCGGGGACGTCGCGGTGGTCCTCGGACGTGTACCCGCCGCGGCCGGCGACCGTGACCGCGAGGGTCTGATCGACGAGGTACGACGGTCGGCGCGTCACATGCGCCTCGACGCGCTGTGCGCGGTGCAGGGCGACCGCCTCGTCGTCGTACTCGGGGGCGTGGAGGACCCTGACAAGGCAGGCGCCTCGATCGCCGGCCACTTCGGCGAGGGGCCGGTCGTCGTGGGACCCGTGGTGTCCGACCTGGTGCAGGCACACATCTCGGCACGAGCCGCCGTCGCGGGTCTCCGCGCCGCTCCTGGCTGGCCGGACGCGCCGAGGCCGGTCACCTCGGACGACCTGCTGCCCGAGCGGGCGCTCTCTGGTGACGGCCACGCTCGCCGTCAGCTCGTGACGTCGGTCTACCGGCCGCTGCTCGAGGCGGGCCCCGCGACGCTCGACACCGTCTCCTCGTTCCTCGACCACGGAGGGTCGCTCGAGGCCACGGCAAGGGCCATGTTCGTGCACGCGAACACCGTTCGCTACCGGCTTCGCCGCGCCGCGGACGTCACCGGGCTGAGCGCCACCAACCCGCGTGACGCCTACACCTACCGGGTCGCCCTCACCCTCGGCCGACTCAACCCCCCGGAGGCGTCAGTCCCACCTGCTTTGTAGGAACCCTACAAAGAAGCAGCACCGATCTTCGTGCGTGCTGGTGGTGCTGAGGACCCACCCGGCGAGGCACAGTGGAGGGGTGCTAGTCATCGTCGCCCCGGGCCAAGGCGCCCAGACCCCCGGATTCCTCTCCCCCTGGCTGGAGGAGGAGACCTTCGCCGGTCGGTTGGCGTGGCTCTCCGCCGTCGCCGACATGGACCTCGTCCACTACGGCACCAAGGCCGACGCCGACACCATCCGCGACACCGCTGTGGCGCAGCCGCTGCTCGTCGCGTCCGGCCTGCTCGCCGCCCTCGAGCTGTTCCCCCACCCTGCCGACGCGTTCGGCAAGGTCGGCGCGGTCGCCGGTCACAGCGTCGGTGAGCTCACCGCCGCCGCCGGAGCCCGCGCGATCACGGCCGAGCAGGCGATGGTCCTCGTCCGCGAGCGGGGCAAGGCGATGGCCGCGGCCGCCGCCGTGACGCCGACGAGCATGACCGCCGTCCTCGGCGGCGACCGCGAGGAGGTGCTCGCGAAGCTCGCGGAGCACGGCCTCACCGCCGCCAACGACAACGGCCCCGGCCAGATCGTCGCCGCCGGCACCACCGAGCAGCTCGCCGCGTTCGCGGACGACGCGCCCGCAAAGGCCCGGCTGATGCCGCTCTCGGTCGCCGGCGCCTTCCACACCGAGCACATGTCACCCGCGGTCGACGTCCTCGGCCGCCTCGCCCGGTCGGTCTCCACCCACGACCCGCGCACCCCGCTGATCTCCAACCGCGACGGCCAGGTCGTCCACGACGGTCGCGAGGTCCTCCGCCGGATCGTCAGCCAGGTGGCCAACCCGGTCCGCTGGGACCTGTGCATGGAGACGATGCACGACCTGGGCGTCACCGGCATCCTCGAGATGCCCCCGGCCGGCACGCTGACCGGCATCGCCAAGCGGGCGCTCAAGGGCGTCGAGACCTTCGCGCTCAAGACCCCCGACCAGCTCGACGACGCCCGTGCGTTCTGCGACAAGCACGGTTCGGCATCCGCACTCGACACCGCACCCACGTGGCGGATGCTGGTCTCGCCTGCCAAGGGCACCTTCCGGCAGAAGGAGGGGCTCCCGGAGGGCGGCTCGATCGAGCCGGACACCACCGTCGGCGCGGTTGCCAGCCTGCGCGACGAGACTCCGGTCAACGCGCCCCACGGCGGGACCATCGTCGAGTGGCTCGTCCACGACGGCGACCTGGTCTCCCCCGGCCAGCCGCTCGTCCGTCTCCACCCCGAGGGCGTGGCCTGATGGGCACGATCGGCTCGGTCCCCGCCAGCAAGCACGCTGCTCTTCTCGGCCTCGGCGCCTACCGTCCCAGCCGCGTGATCCCCAACGCCGAGGTCGTGGACGCGATCGACTCCAGCGACGAGTGGATCCAGCAGCGCTCCGGCATCAAGCAGCGGCGGTGGGCCACTCCCGAGGAGACCGTCCAGATGATGTCTGTCGCCGCGGCGCGTGACGCCATCGCGGACGCCGGCATCGAGCCCGCCCAGGTGGACTGCGTCATCGTCGCCACGGTCTCGCACCTGCTCCAGACGCCCGCGGTGGCGACGATGATCGCCCACGAGCTCGGCACGGAGCGAGCCGCGGCGTTCGACATCTCGGCCGCCTGCGCCGGCTTCTGCCACGGGATCGCCCTCGCCTCGGACATGGTCAAGGGCGGCACCGCCAAGCACGTGCTGGTGATCGGCGTCGAGCGCCTCTCCGACCTCACCGACGTCTACGACCGCGGCACCGCCTTCATCTTCGCCGACGGAGCCGGTGCGGCTGTCGTGGGAGCGAGCGACGAGCCGGGCATCGGGCCGGTCGTGTGGGGCTCCGACGGGGAGCAGTTCGAGCTGATCCGCCAGAAGGAGGACTGGAGGGACGTGCTCAAGCAGGAGCAGCCCTCCATGCCGCACCTGGTGATGCAGGGCAACCCGGTCTTCCGCTGGGCGTCGTTCGAGATGGCCAAGATCGCACAGCAGACCCTCGACCTCACCGGCATCACCGCCGAGGACCTCGACGTGTTCGTGCCGCACCAGGCCAACATGCGCATCATCGACGCGATGGCGCGCTCGATGAAGCTGCCCGCGCACGTCCAGATCGCCCGTGACATCGCGGAGCAAGGAAACACCTCGGCCGCCTCGATCCCCCTCGCGCTGACCCGGATGGTCGAGGACGGCACAGCCAAGAGCGGCGACCTCGCTCTCCTGATCGCCTTCGGGGCCGGCCTGGCGTACGCCGCACAGGTCGTCAAGGTCCCGTAGCCGGCTGCGGTCCGCGACGGCGTGGACCGCGGTGCACCACCCCCGCACCACACGACACCAACCACAAAAGGAAGAGAGCACGAGATGGCAACCACCGACGAGATCCGCGCAGACCTCGCCGACATCGTCAACGAGGTCGCAGGCATCCCCGCCGACGACGTACAGATGGACAAGTCGTTCACCGACGACCTCGACGTCGACTCGCTGTCCATGGTCGAGGTCGTGGTCGCGGCCGAGGAGAAGTTCGACGTGAAGATCCCGGACGACGAGGTCAAGAACCTCAAGACCGTCGGTGACGCTGTCGCCTACATCGAGCGCGCTCAGAACGGCTGACTGGACGGATGACCATGACTCGAGTCTTCGTAACCGGGATCGGCGCGACCTCTCCGGTCGGCGGCGACGCACCCAGCACCTGGGACGCCCTGCTGGAGGGTCGCTCCGGCGTCCGGTCCATAGAGAAGGAGTGGGCTCAGCAGCTGGGTACGACGATCGCCGCTGAGGTCGCCGTCGACCCGACCGAGGTACTCGACCGGGTCAAGGCCCGTCGCCTCGACAGGTCCGGCCAGCTCGCACTCGTGGCCGCCCTCGAGGCGTGGGCCGACTCCGGGCTCTCGTCCGAGGGCGAGGAGCCCGGGGTCGTCTCGGAGCGGCTCGGCGTCGCGATGGCGTCGGGCATCGGCGGGGTGCAGACCCTGCTGACCAACTACGACAACCTGAACCTCAAGGGCCCGCGCCGGGTCTCGCCGCTGGCGATCCCGATGCTGATGCCGAACTCACCTGCGGCGAACATCGGTCTCGCGATCGGTGCCCGCGCCGGCGTGCACACGCCGGTCTCCGCGTGCGCGTCCGGCAACGAGGCGATCGCGCTCGGCATCGACATGATCCGCCTCGGGCGGGCCGATGTCGTGGTGGTCGGCGGGACCGAGGCCGCGGTGCACCCGCTGCCGATGGCCGCCTTCGGCCAGATGATGGCTCTGTCCAAGCGCAACGACGACCCCGCTGCCGCCTCACGTCCCTGGGACAAGGGCCGCGACGGGTTCGTGCTCGGCGAGGGGGCTGCCGCGCTGGTCCTCGAGTCCGAGGAGCACGCACGCGCACGCGGTGCCAAGGTGTACGCCGAGGCGGCCGGAGCCGGCATCACCGCGGACTCGCACGACATCGCCCAGCCCGACCCGGTCGGCCGGGGCGCGACCCGGGCGATGGAGATGGCGCTTCGCGAGGCCGGCATGACTGCCGACGAGATCGTGCACATCAACGCGCACGCGACGTCCACGCCGCAGGGTGACCTCGCCGAGGCCACAGCGATCAAGAACGCGCTCGGCAGCGCCGCCGGCAACGTCGTGCTCACCTCCACCAAGTCGATGACCGGCCACCTGCTCGGTGCCGCCGGCGCGCTGGAGTCCGTGGCGACGGTGCTCGCGCTGCACTACCGGATCGTCCCCGCGACGATCAACCTCGATGACCCGGAGGACATCGGTCTCGACATCGCCACCGAGCCCCGCAAGCTCGGCGACGGGCCGCTCGCGGCAATGAACAACTCCTTCGGCTTCGGCGGCCACAACGTCGCCATCGCCTTCCGCAGCGTCTGACCGACGCAGAGACCCAGGAGCTCCCCCATGACGGCCACCGCAACACAGGCACCTGCCAAGCCGGCGAAGCTGCCCCGTGAACAGGACCCCCGCAACCCGAACCACCGGCTCGCGGCCCTGTTCGACGAGGGCACCCTCGAGCTGATCACCGAGGACGACGGCAGCGGCATGCTCGCCGCCGTCGGCATGATCGAGGGAGCCCCTGCGGTCTCGTTCTGCTCCGACGCCACCGTCATGGGTGGTGCGATGGGCGCGGTCGGCTGCAAGGTCGTCGTACGCGCCTACGAGCGGGCGCTCGCCGACCAGGTGCCGATCATCGGCCTGTGGCACTCCGGCGGCGCCCGGCTGGCCGAGGGAGTGCTCTCGCTCCACGCCGTGGGCGAGATCTTCCACATCATGACCCAGGCCTCCGGCAAGGTTCCGCAGATCTCGGTCGTCCTCGGCCCTGCCGCCGGCGGCGCGGCCTACGGCCCCGCGCTGACGGACGTGGTCATCCTCGGGCCCGAGGGCCGGATCTTCGTGACGGGGCCCGACGTGGTCCGCTCGGTGACCGGTGAGGACGTCGACATGCTCAGGCTCGGCGGTCCCGAGCCCCACGGCAGGCGTTCGGGCGTCGTACACATCCTCACCGAGTCGGAGCAGGAGGCCATCGACCGTGCCCGCTCGGTGGCTCATCTCCTCGGCGCCCAAGGCTCCCTCGACGTGGACGCGGTGGCCGACGTGGACCTCGCCGACATGCTGCCGGAGTCCAAGAAGCGGGCCTACGACGTGCACCCGCTCGTCGAGGCGGTGCTCGACGAGGGCACGAGCCAGGAGCTCCACGCCCGGTGGGCCCCGAACATCGTCACCGCGCTGGGCCGCTTCGGCGGGCGCACGGTGGGCGTGATCGCGAACAACCCCCTCCGCCTCGGCGGTTGCCTGGACTCGTTGTCGGCGGAGAAGGCCTCGCGGTTCGTGCGGATGTGCGACGCGTTCGGCGTGCCGCTGATCGTCCTCGTCGACGTGCCCGGCTACCTGCCCGGCGTGGGCCAGGAGTGGGACGGTGTCGTACGCCGGGGGGCGAAGCTGCTGCACGCCTTCGGCGAGGCCGTCGTGCCACGGGTGACCCTCGTGACCCGCAAGACCTACGGCGGCGCCTACATCGCCATGAACGCCCGGTCGCTCGGGGCGACCAAGGTGTTCGCGTGGCCGGGCGCGGAGATCGCCGTCATGGGCGCGGTCGCCGCGATCCGGGTCCTGCACCGCCGCAAGCTCCTCGAGGTCGCCCCCGAGATCCGCCCGCAGGTGGAGGCCGAGCTGGCCGCCGAGCACGAGCGGATCGCCGGGGGCGTCGACAAGGCGATCGAGATCGGCGTCGTCGACGAGGTCGTCGAGCCCGCTGCGACGCGGAGCGCAATCGCGCGCGCGATCGCCGCAGCCGGGCTCGCGCGTCGCGGAGCGCACGGCAACATCCCCCTGTAGCAGGTCACCTCGCGTGGGTCACTCCACGGTGACCGACTTGGCGAGGTTCCGCGGCTTGTCGATGTCGAGACCGAGCTCGACGGCGGCGCGGTAGGCCAGCACCTGCATCGGGATCGTGAGCAGGATCGGGTCGAGCTCCGGCTCGTTCTTCGGCACCTCGATCCGGACGGCGTCCACACCGCCGAGGTCCACGCCGGGGTGGGTCACCACGAACAGCGGCCCGCTCCGCGCGCTGATCTCGTGCAGCGCGCCCACGTTGCGCTCGGTCAGCTCGTCGTCGGGGACCACCGCCACCGTCGGGAGCTCCGGGCTGATCAGCGCCAGCGGACCGTGCTTGAGCTCGCTGGTCTGGTACGCCTCGGCATGCCGGTAGGAGATCTCCTTGAACTTCTGCGCCCCTTCGCGGGCGACGGGGTAGCCCCGGACCCGGCCGATGAAGAACAGGCTCTCCGCGGCTGCGAGACGCTTCGCCGCCTCCGTGACCTGGTCGTCGGTCTCGAGAATCTCCGCGATCTGACCCGGAAGTGCCTGCAGGCCGGCCACGAGCCGCTTGCCGTCGCTGATCGACAGGTCGCGGACCCGGCCAAGGCTGAGCGCGAGGAGCGCGAAGCTGATCGCCATCGTGGTGAGCGCCTTGGTGGACGCGACGGCGACCTCGGGCCCCGCGTGGAGGTAGATCCCGCCGTCGCACTCACGGGCGATGCTCGAGCCCACGACGTTGACCAGCCCGACGACCCGGCCACCCTTGCGGCGGATCTCCTGGACCGCGAGCAGCGTGTCGATGGTCTCCCCCGACTGGCTGACCGCGACGTAGAGGGTGTCGGGCTCGATGACCGGGTTGCGGTATCGGAACTCCGACGCCGCCTCTGCGTCGGCTGGGACCCGGGCGAGCTCCTCGATCATCGAGGCGCCCATCTGGCCGACGTAGTAGGAGGAGCCGCAGCCGAGGATCTTCACGCGCCGGACGGCACGGGCATCGCGCGGGTCGAGGTTGAGCCCACCGAGGTGCGCCGTTCCGAAACGCTCGTCGAGCCGCCCGCGCAGGACCCGTTCGGCGCTCGCCGGCTGCTCGAGGATCTCCTTGAGCATGTAGTGCTGGTGGCCGTTGAGGTCGAAGTCCTGGGCGCTGATCTCGATGGCGGAGGGACGTCGGTCGGTGCGCTGCTGGTCGTGGGTGAAGGTGGTGAACCCCGACGCGGTGATGGTGGCGAGCTCGCCATCGTCGAGGTGGAGCACCTGCGTCGTGTGGCGGACCAGCGCAGCGAGGTCGCTGGCGACGTACATCTCCCGGTCGCCGACACCGATCACCAGGGGCGACCCGTTCCGTGCCACGACGACCCGGTCCGGGTGCTCGCTGTCCATCACGGCGATGCCGTAGGTGCCCTCCACGCGCGCGAGAGCGTCCAGCACAGCGCCCTCGAGGGTCGGGGACTCCGAGCGGGCGACGAGGTGGGCGAGCACCTCGGTGTCGGTCTCCGAGACGAGCTCGACGCCGTCCTCGGTGAGCTGGCGGCGCAGCGCGGCGGCGTTGTCGATGATCCCGTTGTGCACGACCGAGATCCGTCCCGAGGGGTCGACGTGCGGGTGCGCGTTGACGTCGGACGGTGCGCCGTGGGTGGCCCAGCGGGTGTGGCCGATGCCGACGCGGCCGGAGAACCGCTTGGGAAGACCGCCCTGGAGGTCGCGGACCCGCCCCGCACTCTTGAAGACGCGCGTCCCCGTGCTGCCGAGCACGGCGATGCCCGCCGAGTCGTAGCCGCGGTACTCCAGCTGGGTGAGTCCCTCGAGGAGGAGGGGGGCCGCCTGCTGGCTCCCCACGTATCCGACGATTCCGCACATCCTGCTCTCCTTCAGCCGTAGACGATTCTGCGGAGCTGCCTCAGGGACAGATCCGGGGCCGCGACGACGCGGCCGTCGAGCTCGGTGCTGATCTGCGCGAAGATGGCCGGGTTCTTCAGGCCGTACGTCTGCAGCTCGTCGTGCCGCCGGCGGACGTAGTCCTCGGCGGGCTCCGCGTAGTAGGCGACCACGTCGTCGATGACTCGAGCGGCCTCACTGGGTCGGAGGCCTGTGGACGCCGCGATCCGCGACACCAGATCAGCATCAGGCATGACAGCATCCTGCAGCATCGGGACACTGAAACACCCAGATTTGCCCATAATCGGGCAAGACCGTGCCGTTCGCATGCCAGAAGGCAGCGGTATTCGGCCGGATGTGTCAGCCGACGAAGCCGAGCGCCCGCTTGACCATCCGCCTGCTCGCCGTGTCGAACGCCGTCCATCCCGAGGGCTCGAACCGGATCTCGTCGTAGGCGTAGGCGTGCGCACCGAGGCTCTCCTTGTAGGCGGACAGCGAGGCCGCCGTGCCGCTCTCCCCGAGGTGGTACCACCGCGCTCCCGACGCGCAGGCCTCCTCGATCGCCAGCCAGTCGAGGTAGGCCATCACGCCCAGGCTGCCGACGCGCTCCCGGTCCATGACCGCTCGTGTGGCGTGAGCGTTCCGGCCGAAGGCGACGACATTGGCGGCGACCGGGTGACCGTCGATGCGGACCACCCACATCCGGTACCGGTCACCGAGCCGGTCCGCCAGGGCGTACATCCGCCGGGGAGGCTCGGCCCAACGCTCACGCTGCATCGCAAGCCACAACGGCTCGTGTGACTTCTCGGCCCACCGGGCCACCGACAGGCGGCGCAGCTGCTGGTACGCCTCGATCAGGTGACTACCTGAGCCCACTTCGACGTCCAGGTCGAGAGCCCTGCAGCGGCGGATGTGGCGGCGGGCCTCCTTCTTCATCGCGGCGAACAAGGCGTCAGGTCCCGGCCGGAGGTCGAGGACGTGGGCTCGGGACCCGAGCACCCGATGAGGCTTCGCGGGACAGGATGTCGCCCAGACATGTCCGCTGAGTGGGTTGGCGCGCAGGCGCAGCCGCAGTGAATGCGTCGCGGCGAGGTCCTGAAGTACGTCGGCGATCACGTGGGGGTCGCACGCATGTGGGCCGACGAGTCCACCGAACCCCGACAGCACACGGGCAACCGTGCTCCCACTCCCGGGGATGACAGCCATCGGAACTCCCCAATGAGCCGTGACACCTGTCGCGTCCCGAGCGCTCTACCTCAGTCTCCTCCGTCCGACCTTGCTGCGCAGACGATCCGGCGCGGTTCGGAAACTGGGTGACTGTCAGAGGCGGCAGCTGTTGACCAGGTCTCCGTGTGCGGGGCGGCGGTAGGACCTGTCCGCCGGCGGACGTACCCGCCGCTCCACCCACGCCGTGAGCACGTCGAAGGCACCGCGGGCACAGGGAAGGAGCGGCCTTAGCCGGTCCGGGTAGACGTCGTAGAGCCCGTCGGTGTGCGTGCCGTCCTCGATCGAGTAGTACCGGTGTCGACGGCCGGCTCCCGCGCGGTCGACGAGCCGGTCGTAGACGTCGGAGTCGGTGCGCGCCGGGAGCAGCGTGTCCAGGGTGCCGTGGATGGTGACCATCGGCCTGCCGATCCGACCGGTGAGCTGGATGCGGCGCACGGCCCGCTTGACCGAGGCCGGACGGCTCGCGTAGTCGTAGTCCGCGTCGCAGCCGGGGGTTCCGCCGGCACAGAACGGGATGCCGGCGTCGAGCGAGCCGTCGTATCCCGGGTCGAGCTCCTCACGGTAGATGCGCTGGGTCAGGTCCCAGTAGTACGCGTAGTGGTAGGGCCACAGGAACTCCGAGCCCCTGGCGAAGCCCGCGCGGATCATCGCGTCGTGCGCTGCCTTGTCACCGGTCGCGGCGAAGGAGGGGTACTGCCTCAACGCCGTAGGCAGGTAGGTCAGCAGGTTCGGCCCGTTGGCGCGGAACAGCGTCCCCTCCCAGTCGACGCCGCCGTCGTAGAGCCGAGGCCGGTTCTCGAGCTGCCAGCGGGTCAGGTAGCCGCCGTTGGAGATGCCCATCATGTAGGTGCGCCTCGGGCTCCTGCCGTAGCGCTGGCGCAGCGCGCGCTTCGTGGCGCGGGTCAGCTGGGTGACCCTGCGGTTCCACTCGGCGATCGACCCGCCCGGACGCGAACCGTCGGCGTAGAACTTGCTGCCGGTATTGCCCTTGTCGGTCGAGGCGAACGCGTAGCCCTTCGCCAGCACGTAGTCGCCGATGATGAAGTCGTTGGCGTACTGCGCACGCACGCCCGGAGCACCCGTGACGACCAGCTTCCCGTTCCACCGGTCGGGCATCCGGATCACGAACTGCGAGTCGTGGTTCCACCCGTTGTTGGTGTTGGACGTGGACGAGTCCGGGAAGTAGCCGTCCACCTGGATGCCCGCGACTCCAGACGGGTTGCGGGTGCCGGAGGCGTGCAGGCCGCTCCAGTCGTTGGGGTTCGTGTGGCCGGTGACCGTGGTGCCGGCAGTGGTCAGGTCGTCCAGGCAGGCGGCCTTCTGCACCTCCGCTCCCGGTACGTCGACGCGGGTCTGGCGAAGGCAGTGGCGGGGCGCGTTGGCGGAGGCGGCAGTCCCCGCCTCCGCGCCGGAAGGTACGACGGCCATGGTCGTCGTACCGAGGAGCAGGCCGGCGGCCGCCACCGGGAGGGAGAGGGAGTTCAGGCGCATGCCCGTCATCGTTCAACCGGCCGAGCTTCCCCACTCAATGTGCAAAACCCATACAAACCGACCCGGGCTTGTGGCCGGAGCCGCCGCAGCGGGGCCTGAGTCAGCCCAGGTGCTGCTCGAAGAACCGGACCGTTCGTCGCATCGACGTGGGCCATGCGGCCCCGAACGCGTGCGGCTCGCCGGGGTAGGTGAACATTCGCGCCTCCACCCCCGCGGCCTTCAAGGCGGCCAGCGACTGGCGGCTCCACCGGATCGGGCAGCTCTCGTCCGCCGTGCCGTGCTGGACCAGGACGGGCTCGGTGACCCGGTCGAAGTAGGTGCGTGGGCTGACCTCGCGCCAGAACTCCGGGTTCTGCTCCGGCGTGCCGTGGGCCCGGACGATCCGTCGTGACAGCGCCGCCCGGCCCGGGTCGTGACGGATCCAGCGGTCGAAGTTGTCCTCGGCGCGTGAGCTGACCGGTGCGTACACGACCGCGGCGTCGACGAGGCCGGGCGCCACCGTGAGCACGTTGTAGACCACTCCCCCGCCCATCGACCGGCCCAGGAGCCCGATCCGGTCCAGGTCGAGGAACCGGAGACCCGAGCGTCGCAGGGCGTGCACGGCGTTGACCACGTCCACGGTGTAGTCGATCCGCAGCCGTTCGTCGGCCTTCGGGTCGCGAGAGGAACCCGCGTGGTTGCGGTAGTCCACGTGCAGGACGGCATAGCCCGCCCGCGCCAGCCAGTCCTGCTCCCGGCGCAGACCTTGTCCGGTCACGTAGACCGCCGGATCGATGTAACCGTGTGCGAGCACGAGCACCGGGAACCGCCCCGAGCCCTCGGGGATGCTCATCACGCCGGAGATCCGGAGCCCGTTGCTCCGGTAGGTCACCGCGCGCTGCGTATAGGCGTCGGTGCGCACCAGCACCCGGCCGAGCCTGAGCCGCCGACCGTCGTAGCGGCCGGCGAAGAGCGCCGGCAGGGACACAGGACTCACCGGCTCCGCAGCACCGGACGGCGTCGCGGACCTTGTGGGTGCCGACGGCGAACCGCTCGCGATTGCTTCACCGGAGCCGTCCCGTGAACGGCCGCCCGCCCCAGGATCAGACGCAGCCGGATCAGACGCCGCCGGGGCGGACCCCCTGCTGCAGCCGGACACGAGCAGAGCCAGGAGGAGGATCACCGCCAGAGTCCTGCGCACGGGCGCTCCTTGTCGTCGTCTCAGACATTGTCGTCCAAGAAGTCCGCCGCGCGCGTGGCCATGGTGCGCCAGGCCTCGTGGAACCGATGCCGCTCACCCGGGTACTCGAAGTACTCAACGCTCTGCCCGGCACGCCGCAGCGCCCTCACTGTCGCTCGGCTCCACTTCGGCGGGCAGACACCGTCGGCGAGGCCGTGGTGCACCTGCACCGGTACGTCGACCCGCCGCAGGTAGCTCCGGACGCTGGCGCGCCGCCAGAACCGTGGGTTGTCGTCCGGGGCGCCGTAGGTCGAGAGGACGCGGGCGTCGAGGTCTCCCCTGCCGGCGACCCAGCGGTCGTAGTTGTCTGCAGCGAGCGAGGAGACCGAGGAGTAGAGCACCAGGGCGTCGAACAGCCGCGGTCGCGCCGCCACGGCCTCGAGCGCCACTCCCCCGCCCATCGACCGGCCCAGGACCCCTACGCGGGAGGAGTCGACGAAGGGCAGCCGGGCCCGGCGGACCGCGAGCACGGCGTTGATGAGGTCCTCGGGGTAGCCGAGCGGCGCCGCCACCACATCGGCCGAGTCGTGGTCGGAGTCGCCGTAGTTCCGGTAGTCGGTCATCAGCACGACGTACCCCCGCGCGGCAAGGTAGGCCTGCTCCCGGCTGAGTGCCGCGCCGCTGCGATAGGTGCGGGGGTCCTCGTAGCCGTGGGCCAGGACCACCAGCGGGAACCGCCCGGCGCGGCGCGGGACGCTCAGCTGTCCCGAGATGGTCAGGGATCCGCTGCGGTAGGTCACCCGATAGCGGTCGGAGCCCAGCTCAGCGGCGAGCAGCCGGCCGATCCGCAGCGCCCGCCCGTCGTACCCGTGCCGGATCAGCGCGGGCATGGAGACCAGGTTGAACGGGGTCGAGGTGTCGTTGTGAGCCGCGGCCGCCACCACGACGCTGGAGCGCATCCTGGCGGCGAACGGAGCTGCGGTCGTGGAGCACGAGGCCAGTGCCAGGAACGCGGTCAGGACAAGGCACCAGTGCGAGCGACGAACCACGGCTCAATGGTCGGTGGAACCCACTCCCGCCGCAGTCGAACCCGGATTCGTTACCAGTCCGTGAGGATCTCCTGCTTCAGCCGGTTGTCAGACGACCTGGTGCAGCCAGCGGACCGGTGCCCCGTCGCCTGCGTGACGGAAGGTCTCGAGCTCGTCGTCCCACGGCTTGCCGAGGAGCTTGTCGATCTCGTTGAGCAGTGTCGTGTCGCCGAGCGCAGCCTTCACGACCGCCGCCTTGAGGCGGTCCTCAGGAATCATGACGTCGCCGTGGAGGCCGGTGACGGCGTGGAAGATGCCGAGGTCAGGGGTGTAGGAGAAGCGCGTGCCCTCGGTGCCGCTGGTCGGCTCCTCGGTGACCTCGAAGCGGAGATGGTTCCAGCCGCGCAGGGCAGAGGCCAGCGCCGCCGCCGTGCCCGCCTCGCCGGTCCAGGAGTACTCCGCACGGTAGGTGCCCGCCTGGGCTGCCTGCGGGGTCCACTCGAGGCTCACGGCAACGCCGAGTACGCCCCCTGCGGCCCACTCGATGTGTGGGCACAGCGCAGACGGCGCAGAGTGGACGTAGAGAACGCCCCGTGTCGCATGACGTGTCGTCACCGTGACCTCCTGTTGTGACCGGCGTTGAGATACGCCTTCCCCAGCGGTCTCGTCGGTCTTCGAGGATGTTCTCGGTGACTGAGATGTGAAGTTTTGGTCCATTGTGACCTAAGAGACGTCCCACAGGCCACAGCGACACCAGATTTACCACAAACCTTGTAGCGATCCGCTCATCGGGTCCGACGCGCCTGTGTCGGGCTGGTCCAGCGCCATGAGCGTAGCCAGGATCTCCTCCGCCAGACCGAGGCCGGACAGGTGGCTCTCACCCTCGATCGTGCGCAGCACCGCGTCGGGCAGCAGCCGGACCATGTGCTCGCCGTGCCGGTGCGGCACGATGTGGTCGTCGTCGCCGTGCCACCAGCGCACGGGCACGGTGACGTCCGCGGCTTCGAAGCCCCAGGGCCGTGAGAACAGGATCAGGTCCGACAACGGCGCAGTGACCTGTTTGCGGCTGCCGTTGAGGAGGTCGTCGACGAACATCGCCTTGAACTCCGGCCGGCTGAGGAGCTCGCGGTCACCCGGCGGCTGCACCCGCGCATAGAGGTCGAGCGCCGGTCCGGCAAGGGGCGTCAGCAACCGGATGCCGATCGTCAGGGCGAGACCCAGGGGCACCCGGCCCAAGGACACCAGCGGCTCGAGGCGAGCGGCGAGCGAGACCAGCCCTCCGGCCGGCGCGTCGGGCCCTCGCGTCGGCGCGACGCCACCGAGGACCGCGACACCGAGCACGCGGTCGGGTAGAGCGGCCGCGGCGCCGAGCACGTACGGCCCACCACCCGAGAGCCCGATCAGGTGCATCGAACCGATGCCCAGGGTGTCCGCGACCATCTCCAGGTCCCCGCTCCAGTCGATGACCGACTCGTAGACGTGCGGGGTCGAGGAGCCGATGCCGGGCCGGTCGATGCCGATGATGCGCAGCCCCTCGCGGTCGGCGTACGCCCGGGCCTCGACCGGGATCTGGCGGCGCGCCCCTGGCGTGCCGTGCATCCAGATGATCGCCGGACCATGAGGCGAGCCGAACTCCGCAAACCCGAGACGGCGCCCTCCGCGGACAGCGATGGTGCCTTCCAGTCGCGGCCTGGTGACCTCGTTCATGACAGGAATGCTGTCACAGTTCGCAGCATCGAGGCCTTTGTCCCAAAACCGCCCCCGAACGAACCGGCGGAAACCCGGACGGATCGTTCCCGATTCCACTCCACGGCGGCGATGGTTAAGAGATGCTTTGCCCAGCGGTTTGCCACCACGGGGCGGCATCGCACTTCACGAAGGAATCTCGATGTCCCACAATCCCTCTGTCCGCCTGCGAAGCGGACTCCGCGGCCGTTCTCGGGCTGCCGCGTTCGCGGCGATCGGCACCGCTGTCGTTGCCTCGGGTCTCGCCGCCGCGCCGGTCGCCACCTCGGCACCGTCGGACGACTGCCCCCTTCCCTACCCCGTCACGAGCGTGGAGAAGGGGATGGAGGTGACCGGCAGGACCGTCGTGTCCGGAACGGAGCCCCAGGACTTCGACGGGGAGATCCTCGGCGTGATCCACGACGGAATCGCACCAGGGTTCGACATGATCATGGCGCGGCTGAGCTCCAGGGAGATCGACCGCGTCGGCGGTATCTGGCAGGGCATGTCGGGCTCGCCGGTGTACGCCTCCGACGGCCGCCTCATCGGCGCCGTCGCCTACGGCCTTTCGTACGGTCCCTCGCCGGTCGCCGGAATCACCCCGGCTGCTGAGATGTACCGCCTGATCAAGGCCGCGCCCACGGACGCAGCCGCCTCGTCGGCCCTGACTGCCGCCGGCTCGAACAAGACCGTCGACATCCCCCAGCCGATGGCGCGGAACCTGGTCAGCTCGGGCGTCGTTGCCCGCCAGGAGGCCGGTAGCGGGATGAGCAGGCTGCCGGTGCCGCTCGGTATCTCCGGCATGGTGAGCGAGAGGCGGCTGAACCAGGCCGCCAAGGCGTTCGGCCTCGAGGGCGTCCACGTCTACCAGGGCGGATCCGTCAGCACCGCTGACGCGCCCATCGCCGTCGAGCCCGGCGGCAACCTCGCCGCCTCACTATCCTTCGGTGACGTCTCCGCTGTCGGCGTCGGAACCGCAACCGCGGTCTGCGGCGACGAGGTGGTCGGGTTCGGACACCGGATGAGCTTCACGGGGCCGAGCCAGATGACGATGCACGGCGCCGACGCCCTCTACATCCAGGAAGACAGCCTCGGGGCGCCGTTCAAGGTCGCGAACGCCTCCGCTCCCGTCGGCTCGATCCTCCAGGACCGCGGCGCCGGGATCGCAGGCATCCAGTCCGCCTCGGCCGTGCCTCGCACGACCAGTGTCACGTCGTCGGTCGAGGTGCCTGGCGAGTGGTCGCGGACGGGGACCACCCGGATCAGCGTCGCGGACGCCGTACCTGACATCTCGGCCTTCCACTTGATGGCCGACGAGGACCGCGTCTTCGACGCCGTCGGTCGCGGATCCGCCCAGGTCAGCTGGCTGATCACCGGACGACGGGCGGACGGTCGGGCGTTCTCGCTCGAGCGCGAGGACCGGTTCGCCAGCGGCACCGACATCACCTTCGACACCTCGTTCGACCTGTACGACCAGCTCGCACAGCTGCAGTTCAACGACGTCGAGGACGTCACCATCGACGCCGTGAACACGAAGTCCACGATGTCGAGGAAGTACGCCGCCTACTCCGTCGCCAAGGTTCGCGTCTTCGCCGGCGGTCGCTGGCGTCCGCTGAGGAGCAACCAGCCGCTGTTCGTGCGTCACAGCACCACGAAGCGGTTCGCAGTGCTTCTCACGTCGAGGCAGCTCGGGCCCACGTGGGTCAAGGTGAGGGTACGGGTGCCCAAGCACGTCGGTATGAAGAGCGGCGTGATCGAGTTCCTCGGTGGCAACGCCTTCCTCCCCGACGAGGAGGGTGAGTTCTCCGAGGAGGGCTACGGCACCCCGAACGCCCCGGAGACATGGCAGTCGCTGATGCGTGGTCTCCGCGAGCAGCCACGCAACGACGCCGTGCTGGCGAACCTCATGCTGTTCAAGCGCGACGGAAGCGTGCTCAAGCGGTCCGGCCGCACCACCGCCCGCGCCGTCGTGAACGGCGGCGTGACCATCCCGGTCCAGGGAATCGGCTGAGCGCTCGGCGAAGCAGCCCGAAAACACTCGACGGGTGGCCGACCACGCGGTCGGCCACCCGTCGGGTGCGTCTGGAGCCTCAGGCAGCCTGGCTCCGGCCACGCCCCCGGCCGCCACTGCGGCGGCTGCGGTTCCGGCTACCGCCGGAACGTGCCTGCTGGCCCTGCCCGGAGCCGGACCTGCCGTGACTGGCCCTGACCGGCTGCCGCGTTGCCGTGACCTGGGTGCTGGCCTCCACCTTGGGGGCGGGGGGCCCGACGAGCCGGCGCAGCTCCTCCGATCCGGCCCGCACGGACAGCGTCGTGGGGTTCACCTTGGCCAGACGCACAAGCGTGGCCACGTCCCTCTTCTGCTCCGGCGTCACCAGCGTGACCACCGAGCCCGCAGCCCCTGCACGAGCCGTGCGACCGGAGCGGTGCAGGTATGCCTTGTGCTCCGACGGCGGGTCGACATGGATGACCAGCTCGACGTCGTCGACGTGGATGCCACGGGCCGCGATGTCGGTTGCCGCGAGGACGCGCACCTCACCACTGCTGAAGGCGGAGAGGTTCCGCTCTCGGGCGTTCTGCGAGAGGTTGCCGTGGAGGTCCACGGTCGGGATGCCCGCCGCGGTCAGCTGCTTGGCCAGCTTCTTGGCGGCGTGCTTGGTGCGCGTGAAGAGCACCGCACGACCCTGGCCCGAGGCGAGCTCCCGGATGACCGCGGCCTTGTCGGCCGCGCTCACGTGGAGGAGATGGTGCGACATCGCAGGCGGCGCGGCCGCGGCCGAGTCGACGGAGTGCGTGAGCGGGTCGGTCAGGTAGCGCTTGACGAGCACGTCGACGTCGTTGTCCATCGTCGCGGAGAAGAGCATCCGCTGACCCTTCTTCGGGGTCTTGTCGAGCAGGCGCTTGACCGCCGGCAGGAAGCCCATGTCGGACATGTGGTCGGCCTCGTCGAGCACGGTGACCTCGACCGCACCGAGGTCGCAGAGCTTCTGGTTGATCAGGTCTTCGAGCCGCCCGGGGGTCGCGACGAGCACGTCGACGCCCTTGCGCAGGGCTGCAACCTGGGCCCCCTGGCGCACGCCGCCGAAGACGACCGTCGCACGAAGGCCCATCGCCGCGGCCAGCGGCTCGATCGAGGCGAGCACCTGGTTGGCGAGCTCGCGGGTCGGCACGAGCACGAGCCCGCGCGGACGCATCGGCTCCCGTCGTGAGGACGAGCCGGCGATGCGCACGACCGTGGGGATGCCGAACGCGAGGGTCTTGCCGGAACCGGTGCGCCCGCGGCCGAGGACGTCCCGGCCGACGAGGGTGGTCGGCAGCGTGGCCGCCTGGATGGGGAAGGCGGTGCTCAGACCGCGGTTGTCGAGCTCGCGCGCGACGGGCTCGGGCACCCCGAGCGAGCGGAAGTCGGGAGCGTCCGGGGCAGGTGCCCCGGCAGGAGTGTGGTTCTGCACAGCAGTCCTCATGGTTGAGAGTTCTGGCCGCAGTGCTCGTTCGGCTGGGAAGGGGCACCTGGCACGGATCTGTGGAACAGAACCGGCGGGCCACCGTCAAAGAAAAACCGCGCTGTCCAGAGCGCGAAAGCAGACGACCTCGACGCCCCGGTGGGGCATCTGCGTCCATTCTGCCCCATCGCACCCGACTCCAGCGAATCGGCGAGCTCAGCCGTCGGCGTGAGCCGCGTCGCGGATCTCCCCCACCAGCTCCTCGAGCACGTCCTCCAGCGTCACGAGACCGAGCACGGCTCCCTGGTCGTCGACCACCCGGCCCATGTGCGCGCCCCGGTTCTGGAGGGTTGCGAGAGCGTCGTGCAGTACGTCGCCCGGGCGGACTGTGGCGAACGGCCGCACCCACTTGTCGTCGACGACGCGCTCACGCCGCCGGGGATCGGTCTCGAGCACGTCCTTGATGTGCAGGTAGCCCGTCAGGTCCGCGCTCTCGTTCAGGACCGGGAAGCGGGAGAACCCCGTGGCGGCGCACACCTGCTCCACCTCGGCCACCGTGGCGCCACGTCGGACAGCGGTGAGCTCGTCGGGCACCATCAGCACGCTCATCACCGTGCGCTCGGTGAACCCGAGCGCGCCGGAGAGCCGGTCGTACTCGTCCTCCGGCAACAGCCCCTCACCTCGTGACTCGTCGACGAGCGCCGCGACCTCCTCGCGCGTGAACGCGGAGGCGACCTCCTCCTTGGGCTTCACGCGGAGCAACAGGAGGACACCGTTCGCGATCGCGTTGAGCACGACGACCACTGGCTTGAGCACCATGACGACGAACATCATCGGAGGCCCTAGCACCAGCGCCGCTCGGTCGGGCCCGGCCAGTGCGATGTTCTTGGGCACCATCTCCCCCAGCACGACATGGAGGTAGACCACGATCGACATGGCCACCACGAACGCGACGGGGTGAAGCAGGTTCTCGGGCACGTGCAGGGCATGGAAGAGCGGTTCGAGCAGGCTCGCCACGGCCGGTTCGCCGAGGGCACCGAGCCCGAGCGAGCACAGGGTGATGCCGAGCTGGGCGCCGGCCATCACGACCGTGACGTTCTCCATGGCGCGCAGAGTGGTCCGCGCGATCCTCGAGCCGGAGGCGGCGCGCGGCTCGATCTGGGTTCGCCGGGCAGAGATGAGCGCGAACTCGGCACCGACGAAGAAGGCGTTGGCGACAAGCAGCCCGAGGGCCACGAGGATCGCGGTGAGGTCACTCATCGGAGGCGCTCACGTCCGCTGTCCCCGTAGCAGGGCGCGAGGTCAGGGTGAGCCGGTCGATCCGCAGCCCGTCGAGCCGCTCGATCGTGATCACCGCTTCCTCGGGGTCCAGCGGGTCGCCGTGCTCGTCGAGCCGCACCGGCAGTGGCACGACGACGAGGTCCCCAGGCTCGGGCATCCTGCCCAGGACCTGGAGGAAGAGGCCGCCGACCGTGTCGTAGTCCTCGTGCTCCGGGAGGGCGATCCCGGTCGCCGCCGCCACCTCGTCGGGTCGCAGCAGACCGGAGATCGACCAGCTGCCGTCGGGGCGACGGCGGAGGCGTGCGCCGAGCGGGTCGTGCTCGTCGGCGATGTCGCCCACGATCTCCTCCACGACGTCCTCGAGCGTCACGACGCCGGCCGTCCCGCCGTACTCGTCGACGACGACCGCCATCTGGAACCCTTCGCTGCGCAGGAGCGCCAGGAGGGGGTCCAGGCGAAGCGTCTCGGGGACCACGCTCGCCTCGACCATGATGTCTCGCACGCGGGTGGAGCGCCGCCGGGCAACGTCCACTGCGACAGCGTTCTTCACGTGTACCGCGCCCACGACGTTGTCGTTCTCACGGGAGACCACCGGAAAGCGGGAGTGCCCGGTGGAGCGGGCGAGCTCGATGACGTCGGTGACCGGGGCTTGTGCGTCGACGCTGTCCATGTGGACCCGGGGCGTCATGATCTCGCCCGCCGTGCGACGACCGAAGCTGACCGAACGCTCCATGAGGTCCGCGACGTCTGAGTCCAGCGTGCCCTGGTTGGCCGAGCGTCGGATCAGGGACGCCAGCTCGGTCGAGGTACGCGCCGACCGCAGCTCCTCCTGGGGCTCGATGCCGAGACGGCGGACGATCGCGTTGGCGGAGCCGTTGAGCACACGGATGGGCAGCCGCATGGCCTTGGTGAACGCCCGCTGCGTCGCCTGGGTCGCCAGCGCCGTACCCATCGGCTTCGCGATGGCGAGGTTCTTGGGCACGAGCTCGCCGAAGACCATCGTGAACGCTGTGGCCAGGAAGATTCCGACGCCGATCGACACCGGGCCGACGGCAGAGGACGGCACACCGAGGCTCTCGAGCGGTCCTCTGAGGAGCACTGCCACCGCCGGCTCGGCCAGGAAGCCGATCGCGAGGTTGGTCACCGTGATCCCGACCTGCGCCCCGGAGAGCTGCGTCGACAGCGACCGCAACGCCGACTGGACGCCCTGCGCGGCGCGGTGGCCCTCCTCTGCCGCGCGGTCCACCGCTGAGCGGTCCACCGTCACGAACGCGAACTCCGCGGCGACGAAGACGCCGCAGGCCAGGACCAGCGCGAGCGAGGTGAGAAGGAGGAGAACTTCGGTCATGTCGCGTCACCGCCGGGAAGTCGGTGACGCGAGGGTCTTTGCGAGTCGTCCATCGGAGTGGTCGGCCCTGTCCTAACTTGTTGCCGGGTCGGTCCCCCCAACGTACCCAACCGGACGGTCCGGACGGAAACCCAGCGCTCCGCGGCTGACCGAGGCAAGTAGCATCATCGGCGGCCCAGGACCGGGTACAGACGACAGCCGGAGGAAATGTGGCAACGAGCTCACCGCTGCACACCGTGAAGCGGGCATACGCGACCACCGCTCAGGCCGCTGGGCGGGGACTGACCCGGCTCGGGGTTCTCGGCGACGAGGCGCCGCCCATCGAGCGCCGGGCCAGGCACTGGGCGTACAGCTTGACCAAGGTGCACAACTCGCTGGCGATCGCTGCTCTCGACGTGCCGTGGTGGACCTACGACGCTATCGATGCCGTCACGTCCTGGTTCGCAGACCGCGACGGGTCGCCTGTCCGTGTCTTCGAGTACGGGTCGGGCGCCAGCACCCTTTGGCTCGCCCGGCGGGCCGGCGAGGTTCACAGTGTCGAGCACCACCGAGGTTTCGGCGAGATGATGGCAACCGAGCTCGACCGGTTCGACCACGTCACGCTCCGTATCGTCGAGCCCGTCCCGTCCGAGCGTCCGCGCGTGGCGTCGGCGAAGGAAGGTCACCAGGGCCTCGACTTCGCGGACTACGTCGCCGCCATCGACGCGGTGCCCGGCGACTTCGACCTCGTCGTCGTCGACGGACGTGCGCGCGAGGCGTGCCTCGCCGCCGCGCAGTCCCGGCTGGCACCTGGCGGGATCGTGGTCTTCGACAACAGCCGCCGACGCCGCTACCGCGAGGCGATCCTTGCCTCCGGGATGGTCGAGCAGCGGTTCTCGGGGCTCACACCCACGCTGCCGTACCCCGAGCAGACGTCGGTCCTGCGGACCCCCTAGCGGCGGGCAGCTCGTCTGTGTCCCCGGAACACGGACGCCCCCGCAACAGCCAGGAGCACGTCGGCGACCAGCAGGAGCACCCGCGACGCCAGGGCGACCGCCAGGGCGGGGGCCGCACCGATCTGAGGTGCGAAGGTCGCCACGATGACGGCGTCCCGGACTCCCGCGCCCGCCGGTGCGGGAATGAAGATCAGTCCGGCAGCCCAGGCCAGCCCCATACCGCCGACGGCGGCCGAGGCTGCACCGAACCCCACTCCACCGAGGGCCCGGACGAACGCCAGCAGGTGCAGGCCCATGACGAGCCACACCGCGAAGCTCCAGAACGTGGCTTCGAGCATGGAACGTGTGGACACGCGCGCGTGCAGGGGCTCACGTCCGACCAGCCGGAACAGCCGATCGAGCACGGCCGGGATCGTGCGCGGATGGAGTGAGAGCAGGAGCGGTGGCAGAAGCAGCAGCGTCCACCAGTAGCGACCGAGGCCGTCCTCCGTCGACCACGGCAGCAGCGCTGCGCCGGTGATGAGGCCCGTCGCGCTGAGCAGCGAGAGCATGAGGATGTTCGCCGTCAGCATGGTGCGCCGCGGCGTACTCCATTGCCGGCCGAACTCCATCTGCGCCACGACCGGCCACACCGAGCCGGGCACGTACTTCCCCAGCTGGCTGACGAAGAAGACGCGCGACGCGTCGACCCGCGGAGCCCCGACGCCCAAGCCGCGGAGCAGCGCCAACCACACCTGGCCGATGAGGATCGTGCCGACAAGGGCGAGCACCCCGGCCACGATGACCGCGCCAAGACCCAGATCGGACACCGCGGCCTGCAGGTCGTCGGCGCTCCTCACCACCAGCCAGATGGCTCCGGCGAGAACGCAGAGGCCGACGGCCATCGACAGGAATCGGGCTCGGCTCCTCGTCCGGCCGAGCTCCGCGCTCACCTGGCCGGTGCCGCCCCGTGCAGTCCCGTTCAGGGCTGCCCGGCCTCGACGACCACCCGCTCCGGCTCAGGCTCGGACCAGTAGCTCGTTGGGGGCTCCTGTCCCGCCGGCCCGAAGCGCATCTTCTTGGTGTGCTCGAGGGTGTCCTCGATCAGGATGCGGTTGGTGCGAATGAGATCGGAGATGATGCCGATGATCACGCTCAGGAAGGACACGATCAGCAACACCGAGCCCAGGAGCAGCGACTGCACGTGGCCGCCCTCGGAGTCCAGCGCCATCAGCACCGCATAACGAGCGAAGGGCACGACCCCGAGCACGCCGAAGAACAGCGCGAGCCACGTGAAGATGACGTACGGCTTGTACATGATGAAGGCACGGACGATCGCGCCCGCGGACTTGAGGACGTGCTCGCCCATGGAGCCGAAGAGCCGCGACTCACGGGTCTTGGGGTTCGTCACGACCGGGAGGCTCTCGATCCGGAGCTTCTTGTTCCCTGCCTGGATGATCGTCTCCATGCAGTAGCTGAACCGGGTGATGGTGTTGAGCATCATCAGGCTCTCGCGGGAGTAGGCGCGGAAACCGCTGGCTGCGTCGGGGAGGTCGGTCCCTGCGGCCTTGTTGACCACACGGCTGCCCAGCTTCTGCAGCGCCTTCTTCAGCGGCGAGAAGTGCTCTACCTGATGCACCTGCCGGTCAGCGATGACGATGTCGGCGGTCCCCGCGACGATGGGCTGCACCAGGTCCGTGATCCGCTCCTGGGGGTACTGGTTGTCCCCGTCGGTGTTGACGAGGATGTCTGCACCGAGCTCGAGCGCGCGGGCGACGCCGTCGTGGAACGAGCGCCCGAGTCCCTGGTTGCGCGTGTGGTGGACGAACTCGCGGACACCGTGGGCCCGCGCCACGTCAACGGTGCGATCGGTGGACCCGTCGTCGATGATCAGGACGATGATCTCGTCGATCCCGGGGATCTCCCGCGGGATCGACTCGAGGACGAGGGGGAGCGTCTCCTCCTCGTTCAGACACGGAACCTGGACCACAAGTCTCAACGTCGACCTCGCTGCACACACGTAACGGGCGGAGTGGGCACCCACCGGACGCTTCAGGGTATCGCGGGCGGATCGATCAGCCCGCGGGCCACCGGTCGTCGCGTCGGCGTCGCCGGAGCACCGGCACGAGCAGCAGCGCGCAAGCCACGAGCGCGGAGGTGGCGGACACCGCTGCCCCTGCTCGCAGCCCCGGGGCGTGGTAGGCCAGCTCGACCCTGTGCTCGCCCGCCGGGACCCGGACCGCCGCCATGGCATGGTTGCCGTGGACCAGGTCCGCTTGCTTCCCGTCGACGGTTGCCGTCCAGCCGTCCCGGACCAGCGCGTCGGCCACGACCAGGTAGCCGGCGCCGGCCGCGTCGACCCGTACTGCGATCTTCTCGGCTTCGTCGCTCAGGGTGCTCAGCTGGGCGCGACCGCCTTCGGCGGCGGGCGCGTCGGCGTCCTCGAGCAGCACCTCGTCATCGGCGATGCCCCGGGTCAGCAGCTCGACCCGCTCGTCCGCGTCCTCGACGACCTCGCTGCGCGACGCCCAGCGGATTCGCGGCAGCGCATGAAGGCGTTCGTAGACCGTCGCCCCGGCCTCGGCGAACACCAGGCTCAGTCCGTCGTCGCGCGGGCGCACCGCCGCGCACCCCGGCTGCGTGCCTGTGCCGTGCAGGCGGGTACCGCCGCGGAGACCGGTGAACCAGATCTCGGTCGGGTAGCGACCGCCTGGGGAGAGCCCCTCCCCCGCGACTGCGACGCGTTGCGGTCCGCTTCCCATCTCCCCGGCAAGCAGCCGCTCCCCCTTCATCACTCCGGTCGGGGTGTGTACGGCGACGTGCAGCATGGGACGACCGCGCGGCGGGACGTGCCGGGAGCGTGCGACGTCGACCTGGATGCCGCGCATCGCTCCGCCGCGGATCTCGCATGTGGCACGCTCGTCCGGTCCGACGCGGACACGTCGCTGGCCCTTGGGGCCCTTGTCCGCCGGGCCGACGACGTGCTCGGGCGCCGCCACCCAGTAGCGAACTGCGAACTGGTCCAGCAGTGCGGAGCTGCCTGCGTCCACCGGCGAGACGTCCGAGGAGAACTTGCTGTAGGTCCGGGTGATGGCGACACGGGGATCGGTGGCAAGAAGAAGGTCCTTCCACCGGGGATCGGTGAACTCGTGACCCACCGGCGTTCGCAGCTCGTAGTAGTCAGAGGTCGCGGGATACATCGTTCCGTCGCCGGACGCGTAGCGGTCCTCACCGATGTGCGCTTTGAGGAAGGCGTGCGTGGGGGTCATCGGGTACAGGTTCGCCGGGTCGCTCAGGGGGAGCATGGTGTGGGCGAAGGCGGCGCTCTGCCCTACTGCGAGAACAGCGACGGCAACTGCTACCACGGCACGCGCCGGACGGAGCCAGGGCGGCCGCGGCCCGAACCGGATGAGCAGCACGGCGACGACAGCCGCGACGAGGAGCATGGAAGGTACGAGCAGGGTTTCGCGCAGGTAGACCGTCATGCCGTCTGCTGCCGCATAGTCGTACGCCGCGTCGACCACCCTGATGCCGAAGAGGGTGACCCCGAGCAGCACGGCGGTCGGGAGGAGGATCTGCGCCACCCGTGTCCATCTCCGACGAGCCTCACCAGCCGGGCCGTCGTCCGGACCGGACTCCCGACGGATCGCCACCCACCTGAGAAGTCGGTCGAAGCCGATCCCGGCGAGAGCCGCGCCAAGGAAGCCGAACACGGACGACGCCCGCCCGATGGAGTTGGTGGAGTAGAAGGGCAGGAGCTGGAGCCCCGAGAGCACAGGACCGCCCACCCAGATCGCAACGACCACGACCGCAGCTGCCACGGCCAGGAACCTTCGCGGTGAACGGTCCGGTGTGGTTCCACCTGGCACTCGCAGCACCACAGCGGTCACCGCCAGCACCAGGGCGACGGCACCGAGGAAGCCGACCCCCTCGATGGGGTTGACCGGACCGTATCGGGGAGTGCCGTTGACGCTCAGGCCCACCGCGTCCGGGGCCACGGTGGTGATGAAGAGGGCGAGGGGCATGTGGAGACCTGCGTAGTCACGCTCCTCGAGGCCGAGCTGGTCGAGGTACCTCAAGAACGGCAGGATCTGCACGGCGGCAAGTCCGACGCCAAGCATGACGCCACCTGCGGCACGGCAAAGAACCCCGGCGACCGCCCGTAGGTCCGAGCCGAACAGCGACCAGACCCGCACCAGCACGTAGACCCCGGCCAGGGTCAACGAGAAGGCCGTGACCGCGGGAAAACCTCCGAGCAACATGCTGGCCACGACGGCGGCGACCACCACGGCGTCACGGGAGCGGCGCTCCTGGATCAGCCGCTCGAGAGCCCAGAAGAGCAACGGGATGAGCGCACCGACGCGCGTGTGCGGCCAGTTCGTCCACATCATCATGAAGCCGGAGGAGACGAACAGGATTCCGGCGAGGACGCCCGACCCCCGGCTCACCCCGTGGCGACCGAGGAACGCGACCATGCCACCGATACCGACCGCGAACTCCCCGAGCTTGACGAAGGCAGGCGCGAGCCACAGCGGCAGCAGGAAGTACGGAAGCGACAGTGGGCTCAGCGCGGCGTGGTTCGGCAACGATGCGAGCGGCACTCCCCCGACCTCGTAGGGCGCCCAGGTGGGGAAGTCCCCTGCGAAGAACGCCTGTTTGATGGCCGCGATGCCGGGCAGGTAGTAGTCGATCGTGTCACCGCGGATGGTGATGAACCCCTCGGTCGACCTGCCGTCGATGGCGAGGAACGGCTGGACCCTGGAGAGTATGTCCAGGTCGATCAGCGCCCCCCTGCCGAGCAGCGCCGGCCCTAGCGTCACGACGACGAAGCCGGCGAGCAGCAGGTAGCTGGCCCAGTCGAGAGGACTCGTGGGGGCTGTACGCCGGCGACGAGCGCGCCAACGCGACCGAATCCGGTTCACCAGCGGGTACGCGGAGCTGCGCCCTCGGTCGCGACGTGCCCGTCGAAGGGCTTCGAGACGGCCATCCGGGATTCCTTCGCTCGCTCGCTGTCGTTACTCGCACCTTGGTGCGCCGTGATCCTAGTACCCGTCGACCAGGCTCCGACTCGTGAGGGAGGTGCGGCTCGCGTCGGGTTGGCGGCTGGCGGCTTGTACCCTTTCGGTCGAATCGTCACAAGAGGAGGTTGCGTGGCTTACGCCCGCTTCACCGCACTGGACGGCCTGAGGGGACTGGCCGCGCTGGTGGTGGTCACCCACCATTCGCTCCTCGTCTCACCGAGGCTTGCATCGGCGTACACCGGCCACCCCGCGAAGCTGGAGGGTTCGGACTGGTGGCTGACCTACACGCCGTTACACCTCGTGTGGGAAGGAACCTCGGCCGTCTACGTCTTCTTCGTGCTGTCGGGCTTCGTGCTCGCACTCCCCTTCCTGGGCACACACCCGGCGCCCTGGCGGGCCTACTACCCCAAGCGGCTCGCCCGCTTGTACCTGCCGGTCTGGGGATCCGTCGCCCTCGCGACCCTGCTGATTCTCGCCGTGCCCCGGCACGCCCAGCGAGGTCAGAGCTGGTGGGTCCGGGCCCATGACACCCTGCTCAACGGGTCGACGCTGTTCCACGACCTGACGCTCACGGACCCCAGGTGGAACAACAGCGCCCTGTGGTCACTGAAGTACGAAGTTGCCTTCTCGCTGCTGCTGCCGGTCTATCTCTTGCTGGCGACGAAGCTCAGGCGGTTCGCCGTGCCTCTGGCGGTTGCGGCGTTCGTGGCAACCGGGCTCGGTGTGGCCAGGGACGACCGCTGGCTCACCTACCTCCCGATGTTCGCCGTCGGCGTCCTGATGGCGACTCGAAGGCATGACCTCCTGGCGGTTGCGCAGAAGATCCCCCAGGTCGTGTGGGCAGGGCTTGCCCTCCTGGCGGTGGTACTGACGACGTCTCGTTGGCTTCCCTTCTCGCCGGCTCTCACCGCGTCGACCTCGCTGGTCGGCGCCGCGCTGGTCGTCTACCTCTTCCTCGGCTGGTCGCCGGCCGTGCGCCTCGGCAACACCCGTCCCGTCCAGGCACTCGGTTTGCTGTCGTTCAGCCTGTACCTCGTCCACGAGCCCATCGTCGTGACCATGGCGTTCCTACGCCCGGAGGCCCCCGCGCGGCTCATCCTGCTGCTCGCCGTACCGGTCTCCTTGGCTTGCTGCCATGGCGTTCTACCGACTCGTCGAGTCGCCGGCCCACCGGTTGGCGAAGGCGCTCGGGCGGCTGTGCGGGGATCGCAGAGAGCCGGTGGCTGTCGTGGAGCGCGCTCCCTCGACGGTGAGCTGACCGGGCGGTCGTCAGGAGGACTGCGGACCGATCTCTCCACGGACCCCGGTGCCGGGACCGGGCTCCTTCAGCTCGACGAAGAGCACGTGGGTCTCGGAGTCGCCGATGTTCTCGCCGTAGTGCTCCTGCGCCGGAAGCCAGTTCACACCGCCTGCCTCCAGCTCAACTTCGCGTGTCACGTCGCCGGACACCAGCCGACGTCGGAACGAGCTGAGCGTGTACATCACGCTGTCAGGGTGCACGTGCGGGGTCGTCCTATCCCCCGGCCGGTCGGTGTACTCCAGCACACGGACCCGGTCGTTCTCGAAGACCACCGTGTAGTGGTCGGGGTTCGTCGCTACGGGATCGAGGCTCATGAGGCATCGTGGCAACGCGGTGCCGCCGCCGGGATCCCCCGGTTGGGGCAGTTCGACGCTGGTTCGGCGCTGTGCACGGATCGCAGGGTCTTACCGAAGAGCGCCATGGCGGCAGCGGCGAGCTGGTCCGCCTCCGCCGTCAGTTCGGGGCATCGCCAGCGACACTCCTCCGCGAAGGAGATCGCGCGCTCGAGGTCCCGGCTCATCCGGTCGATCAGGTCCTCTGGGTCGAGGGTCAGCGCCCCCATCGCCCGCTGCGGCGGTACGTCGCTCATGTCTCCCCCTTGTCACCCCACCGATCGGCCCCTCAACCGATCTGCCTCCATTCAAGGGCCCGCAACCGTCTCGGGTGGGGAGAACCCGGTTATCCGGGGCTGCGTGTAGTTGCAGTTGCGTAGACGTGCAGAACTCACCGAACCGCCGTCCGCTGCCTGACACCGCCCTGACGCGTTGCGCCCTGGCGCCCATCTGGAGGATGCTGGCGGGGCGGGGCACGGGTTGGTTCTCGGGCAGGTGCGGCCCGGTGTGGCCCTCCGGTCACGGGGGTCGGAGGTCCACGGGGGCTGCGCCCGCGCAGCTGAGCGAACCTAGACGCCGTCCTCAGCTTGCGCCATCACCTGGGCGAGCCAGAACCGCCCGGTCTCCTCAGCCGCCTCGCGGCTCTGGTGCGTCCCCGCAAGGCGTAGCTGTCCGCGAGCGTCGATCACCCGCCATTCCCAGCCCCCAAGGCTCGGGAGTATCTGTACGTCGACCGTTCCCATCGCCGGCCCCCTTCTAGGCGTGCCCCATCGCTCCAGACTAGAACCGCTCATCACCGGCTCGGAGGCGATTTCGCGACTTGGCAGACCCCCACGTGTACCGCGCGGTCTGGACGGCGACGCCCCGACCAGTTCCGGGACGTCGACCGGCCCGTGCGACGGCGAATGGCACGGAGAGAGGAGGTTCATAGCCCGTTCGGCAACCAGGAAACGGGGTCTTTGGAGGCTGGTACGCCGGGGTGGTGATCGGCACTCTGGAAGAGGCCTGCGAGACGGGCGAGGGAGCCGAAAGGCTGAGAGGTCAGAAGGTCGAAAGATTGACTGACGACCCCCAACAACCTGATCCGGACAATACCGGCGAAGGGAAATCGCCTCGCAGGTCCTTCTCGCGTCCCTCGGACGAACTCGTTGCTCTCACTGCGCCGGCTTGGAGCCCGGGACGGACGGGATGTCGGCGTAGCGCGGTGAGGGCTGCCCTGTCACGCCGGGTCGACAGCGGAAGATCGCACCAGCCTGGAACTCGGTGGCCCGGTCCTCGGGTTCGAGGTCGAACCAGGACGTCGTGATGAAGAGGTCGCCGCCGTCGGCACCACCAAAGGCGACCGAGGTGGGGTTGCTCGTAGGCACCTCGACGATGCCGTCGAGCGTGCCGTCAGCGCGGTAGCGGTGGACGGCACCACCGGAGCACAGCGCGACCCAGAACATGCCGTCGTCGTCGACGGTCATCCCGTCCGGCCATACCTGCGCGTCGCAGAAGTCGAGGAACCGTCGACGACCCGAGAGATGGCCCGTATCCGGCTCCATGTCGAACACGTCGACGATGCCCACGGCTGTGTCAGCGAGGTAGAGGCGCCCCTTCGCCTCGTCGAAGGCAGGTCCGTTGGAGGTGGTCAGCCCGTCGACCACTCGGGTCGCCTGCTCGCCGACGACCCTGTACAACGCAGCGTTCCTAGGCCGTTTGTCGAAGGCCATCGTGCCGACCCAGACTCTTCCCTGGCGGTCGACCTTGGCGTCGTTGGCGCGGTTCTCGGGCCTGTTCTTCTCGATGAAGACGCGCAGATCCGTCCAGCCTGTACTGCGATCCAGCACGGCCAAGCCCTCGGGGGCGGCCACGACCGGCTCCCCTGCCGAGTTGAGGACCACGCCGCCCGGCTGCCCCAGGGTGCTCCAGGAGCTGTCCTTGCTCGACTCGGGGTCGAAGCAGTGCACTCGGTCGCCCATGATGTCGACCCACCACAGGCGGGACGTCGCAGCGTCCCAGAGCGGGCCCTCCGCATGCTGCGCCCGGACGTCGAGCGCGACCTCAACCGATGTGTCGCCCATGGCGCCGCCCGTCGGCCGAGGCGCGCGCCGCGACGCCACGCACGATCACCGTCTTCATGCTCATGCCTCCCAAGGCGCGATCCGTCGCGAAGCGTCAACTCGATCGTCGTCGTCGGAAGCGGTACCTGCATCACCCTCGAGGGATGAGGCGACAAGGGTCCCCTGCGGGATACCAAAGGAGTGCGGCGTTCGGGCATGGACGTCCATGCCAAGGAGCGAAGCCTCATCCAGTTTCGAGAAGGGATTCCGACTATGGACGACTACCCGCTCATCGCGGACCACGGCCTCATCGGCGACCTCCAGACCTCCGCTCTTGTCGCCACGGACGGCTCCATCGACTGGTTCTGCGCGCCCCGGTTCGACTCACCCAGCATCTTCGGGGCTCTGCTCGACCACCAGCGCGGCGGCCACTTCCGCATTCGGCCGACCGTCGAGGTCTTCACGACCAAGCAGCTCTACTTCCCGGACACCGCAGTCCTGGTCACACGTTTCATGACCGAAGCGGGAGTCGGGGAGCTCGTCGACTTCATGCCGGTCGCCAGCAGCAACGTGGCCACCAGCAGGCACCGGCTGGTCCGCATGATCAGGTGCGTCCGAGGCCAGATGACCTTCGCGGTGGACATCGCACCGAGGTTCGACTACGGACGCGAACCACACGAGACGCACCTGGCCGAGGACGGCATCGTCTTCCAGGGCGCGCAGACGGCGGTCACGGTGAACCTGGTCAAGGAGCCGGAGGACGAGCGGCTGGGGCGCTTCCACGTCGACGACCAAGGCGACTTCCACGCCGAGGTCACCCTCAATGCCGGCCAGATGCGCGGGGCGATGTTGGAGAGCGACACGGCGGGGCCGGTGCGGCAGGTGCGGGTGGCCGAGGCCTGGCGGCTGTTCGACGACACGGTGAGCTTCTGGAAGTCCTGGATTGCGCAGTCGACGTACGTGGGGCGCTGGCGCGAGGCACTGAACCGCTCGGCGATCACGCTCAAGCTGATGACCTACGCACCCAGCGGCGGGCTCGTGGCGGCACCGACCGCGGGACTGCCCGAGCAGGTCGGCGGGGAGCGGAACTGGGACTACCGCTACACCTGGGTCCGCGACGCCTCGTTCTCGGTGTACGCGCTGCTCGGGATGGGCTTCACCGCGGAGGCGGCCGCACTGGGCCGCTGGCTGGGCGACCGCGTCGACGAGCAGGCAGGCGGCGGCGGTGGGGGTCCGCTGAAGATCATGTACCGCATCGACGGGTCCTCGGACCTGACAGAGGAGGTCCTCGAGCACTGGGAGGGCTACCGCGGCTCCAGCCCGGTCCGGATCGGGAACGGGGCCGCGGACCAGCTGCAGCTCGACATCTACGGCGAGGCGCTCGACAGCATCTACTTCATGGACCAAAGCGGACTCACCGCCGGCCATCGCGGCTGGCTCAGGATCTGCGACATGCTGGACTGGGTCACCGACAACTGGGACCAGCCCGAGGAGGGCATCTGGGAGACCCGCGGCGGGCGCCAGGACTTCACCTACGGGCGCCTGATGAACTGGGTCGCCCTGGACCGCGGGATCCGCCTGGCCACCAGCCACGGTCGACCGGCACCACTCGACCGGTGGCGCAAGGAACGGGACGCGATCTACGACCAGATCATGAAACGCGGATGGAGTCCCAAGCGCGAGGCATTCGTGCAGCACTACAAGACCGACGTCCTGGACTCCTCCCTGCTCCGGATGTCCACGGTCGGCTTCATCACGCCGAACGACCCGATGTGGACATCGACCCTGAAGGCCATGGACGGCGAGCTGGTCACCGACAGTCTGGTCTACCGCTACGACCCCGAGGCCTCGCCCGACGGCCTGCGCGGCTCGGAGGGGACCTTCTCGCTGTGCACGTTCGCGTACGTCGAGTCGTTGGCACGTGCCGGCGAGCTCGACAAGGCCCGCGTGACCTTCGAGAAGATGCTCACCTACGCCAACCACCTGGGCCTCTACTCCGAGGAGATCGCCCTCACCGGGGAGCAGATCGGCAACTTCCCACAGGCCTTCACGCACCTCGCCCTGATCGACGCTGCGATCACGCTGGACCGACAGCTGGAGCGCAGGAGCACTGCCGGTCCGACACGGCGGCCGTCCATCCCGGCACAGCGAGGGGTCGGCGAGACCGAGGAGGCACCGGCGGCCCCCGCCAGGCCACCCTGGCTGACCGCGTCGCGGCTATAACCGCCTCCAGGGACGTCGTCCTGTCCCCCAGGCGCCGACATGCGTTGAACCGACGCGGCAGCTCCACCGTGTTGCCACCAAGTTCGAGCGTGTTGCCACCGCGGAGGAGGAGCCATGTCGATCGTGATGGAGCCGGTACGCCGGCGAACGAGTGTCGTCGCGCTGAGCATCTGTCTCGCGGCGACCGCATCAGCGGCGGCCGTTGGGGCTACGGCGGAGGGCGCTTCCGCCCAGCAGGTCGCCCCGAAGCGGCTCGAGGCCCGTCTGACGGGAAGCGGAGACCCGGACGGCTCGGGCGAGGCCAAGTTCCGCCTGAACAAGGCCCAGCACAAGATCTGCGCCACGGTGGAGTGGCACAAGATCCAGAAGCCGAACGCCGCTCACATCCACCGCCGCTCCGACGGAGGCGTGGTGGTCGACCTGAGCGGCTCGGTCACCGGCGGGCCGCACTGCGCGACCAAGGTGTCATCAAACTTGATCGGCAAGATCCTCGCGCACCCGGGGCGGTACTACTTCAACGTGCACAACAAGACGTACCCGTCCGGAGCGATCCAGGGAACGCTGCACCGCTGACCAGTTCTACCGGGCAGCGCTGCCTTCAGCCCGCCCGCTCCTCGTCAGCGGGGAGCCGGTCCAGCGCGGACCGCCAGAGCCTCGGAAACATGACGGGACCGACGAGTCGCTGCATCAGCAAGACGGCGGTTCCGCGCAGGCCTCTCGCGGATGTGTGGTCGATCTCGACATCGACCCTGCTCCCCCCGCCGACGGCCCAGGTGTCGCCGAGCTCGCGGACCTCGTACTTCTTCGGATCGAGGGTCCGTTTCCACACCGCCAGGCGACGGTCGCTGAAGTCGGTGAAGGCGCGGAGGACCTCGTCTCGGCCGCCTCGGTGTGGTTGTTCCGGAGATTGTGTGGCGGACTTGGGACACGATGGGTGGAGGAGCCAAGCAAGGAGGAGTCATGACGGGTTGGGTCGGGAACATCGAAGAGGCCTCGAAGAGCAACTCGTACTTCCGCCAAGTGCTCTTCACCGCGCAGAACCTGCAGCTGGTGGTGATGAGCCTCGAGCCCGGCGAGGAGATCGGCCTCGAGATGCACGATCACCTCGAGCAGTTCATCCGGATCGAGTCGGGCCGCGCCACGGTGACGATGGGCCCCTCTGAGGACGAGATCGCCGAGGCCCACGACATCGAAGCGGACTTTGCCGTCGTCATACCGGGCGGCACCTGGCACAACGTCATCAACAGGGGTGAAAGTCAGCTGAAGCTCTACACGATCTACGCGCCTCCGCAGCATCCCGAGGGCACCGTCCACCGCACCAAGGCGGACGCTACCGCCGCAGAGGCCGAGCACCACTAGCGGGTTCACGACGGTCACGCCTGGGTGCCTGATGGTCACCATCCAGGACGAGGCCCTGGCCGGTCTCACGGGCGAGGAGGCGGCACGCCGTCTCGCCGAGGACGGCCCCAACGAGCTGCCCACCGCGAAGAAGCGGAACCTCCTGCAGCAGACCTGGGAGGTCATCCGCCAGCCGATGCTGCTGCTCCTTCTCGTGGCCGGGACGGTCAACTTCCTGCTCGCCGAGCCACTCGACGGCGCGATGTTGATGTCCTTCGTGGTGGTGGTCATCGCGATCTCCATCTACCAGGAGCACAAGACCGAGAACGCACTCGCCGCGCTCCGCGACCTCTCCTCCCCCCGTGCCCTCGTCGTACGAGACGGCGTGCAGGTCCGCATCGCCGGCCGTGACGTCGTACGCGGGGACTATTCCCTTCTGTCCGAGGGCGACCGGGTCCCCGCCGACGCGGTGCTGCTGGACTGCACGAACTTCTCGGTGGACGAGTCCGCGCTCACCGGCGAGTCCGTCCCTGTACGGAAGGCATCGGCTACTCCGGACTCCGTCTCCGCACCCATGGGCCGACCTGGTGGCGACGCGACCCCTTGGGTGTTCTCCGGGACGCTCGTGGTCAAGGGCCGCGGCCTTGCGCTCGTGAAGGGGACGGGCGCCGGCACCGAGCTGGGCAGGATCGGGACGGCGCTGCGGACCATCGAGCCGGAGCGCACGCCGCTCCAGCGTGAGATCGACCGGCTGGTGAAGGTCATCGCGCTGTTCGGTCTCGGCGCTGCCGCCGTCGTCGTCGTGGTCTACGGGCTCACCAGGGGGCACTGGCTCGAAGGCGTCCTGGCCGGAATCGCGACAGCCATGGCGATGCTGCCCGAGGAGTTCCCCGTCGTCCTCACGGTCTTTCTCGCTCTCGGGGCCTGGCGGATGTCGCAGAAGCACGTGCTGACCAGGCGTCCACCGGTGATCGAGACGCTCGGTTCGGCAACGGTCATCTGTGTCGACAAGACGGGCACGCTGACGATGAACAGCATGACCGTGCGCGAGCTGATCGTCGGCCGCGAGATCTTCGCGCTCACCGAGAAGCCGTTGACGGAGACCTTCCACGCGATCGCCGAGTTCGCCGTGCTCGCCTCCCCTGTCGACCCGTTCGACCCCATGGACAAGGCATTCAAGGTGCTGGGCGAGAAGTACCTCGCGGGTACCGAGCACGTGCACGCTGACTGGGAGCTGGTCCAGGAGTATCCGCTCTCCGAGCAGCTGCTCGCCCTTTCGCACGTGTGGCGCTCACCCGATGGCAGCCGAGTACGTCGTAGCGGCGAAGGGTGCACCTGAGGCCATCGCGGACCTGTGCCACCTCGGTCCCGAGCAGCTCGCGTCGCTCACCGCCCAGGTCGAGGAAGCCACGGCGGGCGGCCGGCGGGTCCTCGGCGTGGCCGGCGCATCCTTCGACCGAGACGACGAGCTGCCTACAGAGCAGCACGACTTCGAGTTCGAGTACCTCGGGCTCGCTTCCCTGCAAGACCCGGTCCGCCCTGGCGTCGCCGAGGCAGTCGCCGAGTGCTCTGGCGCGGGCGTGCGAACGGTCATGATCACCGGGGACTACCCGGGCACCGCGCTGGCGATCGCCCGGGAGATCGGCCTGGACCACGAAGCCGGGGTCATCACCGGCCCCGAGCTCGCGGCCATGACCGACGACGAGCTCGCGCGCAGGATCCGCAACGTGAGCGTGTTCGCGCGGATGGTGCCCGAGCAGAAGCTCCAGCTGATCCGTGCGCTCAAGGCCAACGGCGAGGTCGTCGGGATGACCGGCGACGGGGTCAACGACGCTCCGGCGCTGCGCGCGGCCGACATCGGCATCGCGATGGGGAAGCGCGGGACCGACGTCGCTCGCGAGTCCGCGGCGCTGGTGATCACCGACGACGACTTCACCTCGATCGCGGGTGGCGTTCGTCAGGGCCGCGGCATCTTCGACAACCTGCGCAAGGCGATGGCCTACATCATCGCCGTACACGTGCCGATCGTCGGGATGTCGCTCGTCCCGGTCTTCGTGGCCGACTGGCCGCTGGTGCTCCTACCCGTGCAGATCGCCTTCCTCGAGCTCATCATCGACCCGGCCTGCTCGGTGGTGTTCGAGGCTGAGGAGATCGACCCCGAGATCATGGAGCAGCCACCCCGGGGGCTGGGAGAGCCGATGTTCGGCGGGAAGGTCCTCACCATCGCCGCGCTGCAGGGGCTCTCCGTGTTCTGCGCCGTTCTCGGCGTCTACCTGTGGAACGTCCTGTCCGACCGCCCCGACGAGGTGACCCGTTCGGTCACCTTCGCCACCCTCGTCATCGGCAACCTCGCCCTGATCCTGGTGAACCGCTCCTGGCGCCTACCCATCTGGCGCACGTTCCGGGAACGCCGGAACCGAACCCTCAAGTGGATCCTGGCCGCGGCCGTCGTACTCCTCGTCGTCGTCCTGAGCGTTCCCGGCCTTCGGCGCGCGTTCGACCTCGGTGCCATCTCCCCCACCGACTGGGTGATCGCCTTCGTCGCCGGCTTCATCGGCGTCGCCTGGTTCGAGATCTACAAGGTGGTGGCGCGACGTTGACCCTCCGGCGGCTGCATCGGTGGACCCGCGGGCATCCTGGATCATCGCCCTCTCCTTGCACGCCGATGACTCCGGCTGCTCGGCAGAGTCAGCATCTCAGCAACAACCGGGCCGGGAGGCGAGCATGACGGAGACGACGCTGCTGGCGAGCGGCCTGGCCATGGGAGAGTCACCGAGGTGGCACGACGGACGACTGTGGGTCTGCGACTGGATGGCGGGCGAGGTGCTGACCTTCGACGATGCCGGTCGGCGCCACCTCGTGCGGACCTTGACCGGGCTTCCGTTCTCGATCGACTGGCTCCCGGACGGCCGGCTCGTGGCCACGTCGGGGAGCGCGCACCAGGTGTCGCGTGAACGACCGGACGGTTCGCTGGAGGCGTTCGGCGACATGAACCGATTGTGGAACGAGGTGGTCGTCGACGGACGTGGAAACACGTTCGTCAACGAGATCGGCTTCGACATGATGTCCGGGGCCCCGCCTGCAGCCGGCACGATCGCCGTCATCCGGCCGGGCGGCGAAGCGCGCGAGGTGGCTGACGACGTCTGGTTCCCCAACGGGATGGCCGTCACCCCGGATGACGCGACCCTGATCGTGGCCGAGTCGTACGGCAACCGGCTGACGGCGTTCGACATCGCCCCGGACGGGGGCCTGACGAACCGACGCGTCTGGGCCGACCTCGGCGACGCTGCACCCGACGGCATCTGTCTCGACGCCGAGGGTGCGGTTTGGTACGCCGACGTTCCCCATCAGCGTTGCGTGCGGGTGCGCGAGGGGGGCGAGGTGCTGCAGACGATCGAGGCTGACCGAGGCTGCTTCGCATGCATGCTCGGGGGTGACGACGGTCGAACCCTGTTCATCGTGGCCACGGAATGGGGCGAGGACACGATGACCGGGGAGGGCGACAGAACGGGACAGATCCTCACGGCCCGCGTCAGCGTCCCACACGCGGGGAGACCCTGACCCGCCCATCACCAGAGGTTGAAGGGAGAAGATAGTGGAGGATCTGAGCCGCCGTACTGCGCAGGAAGTGCTCGACGACCACCTGAACCTTGCGAACGACTGGGTGGACGCCTCTTTCGACCGCGTCCTCGACGAGGACATCCGACGCAACGTCTCAGAGGACATCGTCGTTCTGATCAACCGTGGCACGTTCCGAGGCCATGAGGGGGTGCGGCAACTCGCGTACATGCTCTCCGACGAGCTGCCGGAGCATCAGGCGTTCCGATACACCTATGTGGCAGTCGATGGGCGCGTTGGCCTCTTGGAGTGGAGCTACGAGGACTCCGCTGTCCGGGTCCGGGACGGCGTCGACTCGTACCTGATCGAGGAAGGCAAGATCGTGGCCCAGACGATCCACTACACACTCGAAGCCAAGTAAGACTCAGACGTCTCCTCGAGCCGTTCTACCCGGGCTCGCTGATGCGGAAGACGGGGTACTCCGCGGCGATCCGCTCGAACTCCTCGAGCGGTGCGCGCCGGTCCACGGGTATGTGCGGACGCGCTCCGGGAGCGACCTCGAGATAGCGACGCAGGATCGGTGCCCGTGCCCCGGCGTCGACCTCTTCCAGCCGCACGGCCTCGCGCCCGCCATGGCGGAGCACCACGCGGCCGCCGGCCGCGCGCACGTTGCGCACCCAGTTCGCGTCCTTGCCCAGCATCGAGACCAGATAGCGCTCGTTCTGGTAGTCGGCGACCACGACCGGGAACGAGACCACTCGACCGCTGCGGCGGCCGGCAACCTCCATGGTCACAGCCCGCTTCGGCGCCAGATGGCCGACCGAGAACTGGAGCGCCGAAGCCCGGTTCATCGCCCGAGCCAGAGCGCCCGGATGGCCACCGCGGTACATCCACCTCTTGGGGCGGTACAGGAGGTCGGTCGCCGCGGACCTCAGATGCCTGAGCTCAGGCACCACATGGCTCCCCTCGCATCCCAGCGGGGTGAATCCTGCGGATCACGGACTTCAAACTGCCGCTCGCATCCCGCTGCGGCAAGGGCCTAAGGTCCCCCGGCTCTCATGACGGATGTGGCGTCGCGGATCGCCAGGAAGTCGACTCTCCGGTGCTTTCCGCGCTTTACCTCGACGGGTGTTCAGGGGGTGACACCCGTCGAGGCCGCGCATGACAGGAGGGACAGCCCCGGCTGCTTGCTCCGCTTCCCAACGAAGGCCCCGCCACCCGACCCAGGGCGGCCCGGGGGAAAGCAGCCACTGGGTCGGGGCGACGGGGTTCCCTCCCACAAAGAAACCGTTCCAGGCCGAGAAAGCGTTACACCTGTGGCATCAGGCCGCGCCGACCGTCGCCTCGAGGCGCTGTCAACCGCCTCGGCGCCAGTTGGCAACGATCGCCGCTGCGGGCGGGATGAGCGCGGCCACGATGCTCATTCCGACGGCGAGCGGCACCGAGAAGAACCGGACAACGTTCCAGGCCAACAGGATGAGCCCTAGGCACGTGCCCATCATCCAGAAGTAGGCCTTCTTGCGGTCCACATTCTCGACGCTGTAGCCGTCCTTCAAATGTGGCCGCCGCTATGCAGGTCCTTAGGACGAGCAGCAGGAGTCCGGCCAAGTTCCGCTGAGAAGCGGCCACAAACATGCGTCCAGGTTGTGCGCAGCGGCGCTGCGACCTAGCGTCGAACCATGGTCGACGACACGGTCGGAGGCCTCCTCCGAATCCTCGGCAGCACGGCGCTCCTGTCGATCGTGGTGGGCGGCGTGCTCTACCGTCGCGTGATCGCCGCCCGATCGGTCCGGGTCGGTCGCCACCTGCATCTCGTGCCCCCACCCGCGCCGACGCCGACGGGACTGCCGATCGAGCGGATCGCGCGTAACCTCCGCCGCCTGCAACCCGAGGCGCGGCAACCCCGCCAGGGGACGACCAACGCGAAGCGCCGGGGTGTGGTCGCGGCCTACGACGACCTCTTGCTCGAGGCATGCCGTGCGGTGGAGGTGCCGACCTCCTTGGAGTCGCTGCCCGAGGGGCTCGAGCGCGAGTCGGAGCGCCTGCGGATCGAGTACGAGCTCGAGCGGGCAGGCATATCCTTCCGGGCCGCCTCGTGACTGCTAGCGGCAAAGGCGAAGCCGTCGAGTCAGGGCGGGGCTGCTTCGTCGGCTGGGTTACTGATGCGCCGCCACGAGCCTTTTCGGTAAACGGCCCCGCCGCGTGGTCCCGCGCTTGCCAACCCTGGACGAGCGAGCTCATGTGGCTGACATAGGCACGAGGATCTCGCGCAGTTGCGCGGCAACGGCGTTTGCGTCAGCGTCGCGCTCCAGGCAGACGGAGAGGTGCCCCGTGCCGTCGGGCAACGGGAGAACGACCTGGCTGAAGTTCCCGTACGCGATGACGAGGTGGCTCAGCCCACCGCAGTCCAAGTCCCCTCGCTGTCGCGCCAACGTCAGAAGTGCCGGGTTCACCAGCAGCTCCTCGTAAAAGTCGCTGCTGGAGTCGGACGGCGCCCGCACGTCCTCGCGCTGAGCGGTGCTGATGGCCTGCCCCTGACCGAAAGCTACATACCGAACATGTGTCCCCAGGCGGAACACCGTCCGCATAATGTCTTCACGTGACGGACTCATCCGCACACGGTAACCGTCGCGCGCTGGCCGCCTGCTGGACCTGAGGCCCATCGGCGTGAATACGCCGTCGTCGGCATGGCCGCGCGTATCGCGGCTTAGTGTTGCCGTATTCGACGTCTGCCCGGCTCCTGCCGGCGACCCGTCGGACGGCCAGGAAGTTCTCAGACTCCTTGGAGAGCGGCGAGTTGCGAGGTTCGGATCGCTTCGGTGAAGTCCCCGAAGTCGCGCTCGTTCTGCTCCGCGTAGCGCTGGGAGAAGTCGGTGATCGACCGATCGAACTCGTCGTCGGTGCCAAGGTATGCGGCAATTGCCACAGGGTCGCCGGAGCGCGCGTGTGCCCGGGCCAAGGTCCATCCGCAGAGGCGTCCATAGACCCGTAGCGCTTCCGGCGCCATCAGCTCGACGATGGCCGAGCCCTTCATGTCGCGCAGCTGGCGCCAGTAGAAGTAGCGTCCGGCCTCGGCGCCCTTGCTCCAGCCCAGGAAGATGTCGCTGGTCGCCTGCATCACCCGTTGTCCTTGTACGACTCGCTCGCCCGGCGTTCCGGAACCGGCTTCTGTGCAGATGCCCTTCGAGGACCGATGAGGTCGCCTCCTTGATCTGGAGGAACAGCGGATCCTCCTCGTTCCTACCCTCCAACAGTGCGATGAACGCACGGGTGCCGACACTTCCGACGCCGACAACCTTGCGTGCCCAGTCCACGAGCTCGAAGTGGTCGAGGAGCAGACGGCGGTCCAGCGGGAGACTTTCGCGATACTGGGAGAACTGGTCGAGAATGACGCCCTCCAGCTCCTCCGTGTGGATCTCATAGATTCCGTGCAGTTCCCGCGCGGGCACGACGACCGGGGGAACGCTGGCGATCCGATACCTGCCGTCGACGACCTCGGTGAGCTTGGAGAGCGCCTGCATGCTGTTCCGGGAGTGTGCCTTCTGGGCGTTCTTCTCGAAGCGCTTCTGCAGCTTCTTGGCCTCCTTGCTCGAAGCCTTGTCCTTGCGGTTCCCCTTGGCGGCCAGCTCCGCGGTCGCTTGCTGCATTGCCTGCTCGAGGTCGTCCTCGGAGAGGTGGGCGTACCACACGTCCAACGTCCGCATCTTCGGAGAACTCGGTCATCGCCTCCCGATACGAGTTCACCGAGGCAAGGGTGACCTCCTCCGCGACGGGCTTCGTGAAGCCGTTGTTGTACGCCGCCACCGTGAGGCTGGCTGCCAACCGCTTCACGTCGTACTCGAAGGGACCGGGCAGGGTCTCGTCGAAGTCGTTGATGTCGAAGACGAGACGTCTCTCCGGGGAGCCGAACACCCCGAAGTTCGACAGGTGGGCATCACCGCACAGCTGGACCTCCAGACCCGCCGTGGGCGTGCCGTCGAGGTCTGCCGCCATGATCCCAGCCGCGCCCCGGTAGAACGTGAACGGCGAAGCCATCATGCGGCCGTGACGCACAGGGACGAGGTCGACGTCGCGCCGGGCATTCTGCTCGCCGATCAGGTCCACCGGTTCCCGTCGGCCCTCCCTGGGCGACCATCCGGAGTGACTCGACGGAGGCACCCGTACCCGGGCAGTCTCGCCCCGCGCTCGGCGTTCCTCCAGGCTCAGGTGCTCGGCCTTCTTCAGCATGGTCCGACTCCGTCTCCCGGCAGCTCGCCTGTGTACTGAGCCGGCGCGGTCACACTTCCCCGGGCTCCCTCGATGTCTGGTCGCTCGATCATGGGATCTCGTCTTTCCTTCCACGTCGATCTGGGCCTGGCGCGTCCCGATTCGGCCACGCACACCAGGGCGACTGTGTGGGAGTCGCCTTCTGCTTCCTTCAGACTCCGAACTCCACCTGCACGACGGCAGGGCAGAAGGTCCCGACAGGAGGTCGTGGAAGGGTCATACCTCCGTTGCGGGTGCCCCGGCAGACCCAAAACAGGATCATCAACGCCCGTCGGTCCGGCCAGGTGGGGCATCCAGCTCCTGGCGGCACCGTGCGGCAGCTATGACTGGTGTCCCTGATGCACAGGCGGCATCGGCCACGGTGCCGGACTCATGGTTGGAGCTTGTCTGCGTCTCGAGCCGCGGGTCGCCGCCGTCGACGATCGGCGGCAGATCCACCGGTGCTCCGGGGAGGACGGGGCGGAGGGCCGCCGCAGAGTAGTCCGCTAGAGATGAGGTCGGGAGGCTCCCGCCTTTCTAGAGTCCGTGGGGGAAGGGTTTGTCATGGACACGTCAGCAGTCGGCTCGGATCGCTCGGTCGCCCGTTACTCGGCCACCCCGTCTGCGGGGCGGAGGTGGGCGGCGATCGTCTCGTTGTCGGCCGCGCTGGTGCTCGTGTGCGCGGCGGTGGTGATGTTGTTGAACCGTCCCGCCTTTCTGGTCGGGGGGCTCATCGGCCTTGCGCTGATCGCCGGGGGCGGCTGGTGGATGGTTACCGAGCGCAACCCTCGGCGAGCCTTCGGCATCGCCGCGATGGCACTGGGTGTGCTGGTCATCTGCGTCGCGGTGGTGGTCACTGCCGCGCATGCCGACGTCGCGTTCCTGCAGATTCTGCTCCTGGTGGCGTTGATGGCCCTCGCGACCGTGTGTGCACGGGTCGCGCTTGTGCCCGACCTGCACGAGCTGGACCGTCGCCAGGGCGTCCGGCACGTCCGTCCGAGCAAGCCGGTGCTGCTCTGCAACCCCTGGTCGGGTGGCGGCAAGGTGGAGAAGTTCGGGCTGGCGAAGATGGCCGCGGACCTCGGCGTGGAGACCGTGTTCCTGGACCGCGGGCTCGACCTCGCCCAGCTCGCCTACGACGCCATCGCTCGGGGGGCGGACTGCCTCGGCATGGCCGGGGGTGATGGTTCGCAGGCTTTGGTCGCCTCCATCGCGATCGAGCACGACATCCCGTTCGTCTGTATCTCGGCGGGCACGCGCAACCATTTCGCCCTCGACCTAGGACTCGACCGCGCCGACCCCCGCACCGGGATGATCGCGTTCCGTGACGGGGTCGAGCGCCGGATCGACTACGCCACCGTGGGCGACCGCCTCTTCGTGAACAACGTCTCCCTCGGGGTGTACGCCACGATCGTGCAGCAGCAGGGCTATCGCGAGGCGAAGCGGGAGACCACGGACCAGCTGCTGCCTGAGCTGCTCGGGAGGCAGGCCGAGCCGTTCGACCTCCAGTTCACCCGGCCCGACGGCTCGGAGGTCGACGGTGCGTTCGTGATCCTGGTGTCGAACAACCCCTACGTGCTCGGACCTGCGCTGGACATCTCGCAGCGTCGTCGTCTCGACACCGGCACCCTGGGCGTCGTGGCCGTGACTGCAAAGACGGGCGCCGAAGCCGCGGCGCTGATCACGCGGTCCACGGTGGGGCTGGGGCGCCGGGACCCCAACATCCACCAGTTCGCCACGAAGTCGTTCGAGGTCCGGTCGCGCAGTGGGAGGGCGTTCGCCGGGATCGACGGGGAGTCGCTCGACCTGGAAACGCCGCTGGAGTTCCGGATCCACCCGCAGGGTCTGCGCGTGCTGGTGCCGGAGGAGAGCCTGGCGACCGCGGCCAAGCGCAGCGTCCGGGGGCTCGACCTCGGCGACCTCGTCGCGGTGGCCCGTGGCCGGCAGCCGAGCACGGTGCGTTCAGGGAGCCTCACAAGCGGAGGCGACGATGCCTGACCCAGGGCTGACCGCCGAGCCGACCCCGCGGACCCACCCCCCAGTGCCCGGACCCGGCGGGTCCCGGCTGCGCTCCTCCCTGCGGGAGCTGGGACGGCTGGACCGGGCGGTGTACGTCGCGGTGGCGGAGTCGGACACCCCGACTTTGGACGCCGGGCTCCGTCGGCTGAGCCTGGCCGCGGACAAGTCCAAGCTGTGGCTGGGGGTCGCGGCGCTGCTGGCCCTCACCGGCGGGTCGCGGGGTCGGCGCGCCGCGGTCAACGGAGTGGTCTCGATCGGCGTGGCGTCCGCCACGGTCAACCTCGGCTTCAAACCACTCGCGCGCCGAGCGCGCCCCCTCCGCGGTGACGACGCCGCCGACGCACGGCATGTGCGGATGCCGGGGTCCACCTCGTTCCCGTCCGGCCATTCGGCATCGGCGTTCGCCTTCGCCGAAGGCGTCGGCGCCGCGCTTCCGTGGCCGCGACCGGTTCTCCTCCTCGTAGCCGCCACGGTCGCGGAGTCACGGGTCCACTGTGGGGTGCACTATCCAGGCGACGTGGTCGCCGGGTCGCTGATCGGGCTGGTCGCGGGGAGGTTCGCTGCGACGGCGACCGACCGTGTCCGGCCTACGTGACGGAGGGCGGGTCGCATGAGCGCACCAACGGTCGAGGGGGAAGCCACCGGGCTCGAGCGGCGCGTGCCGGGCGTGGCCGCGTTGCGCAGCTACCAGCGGGAATGGTTGAGGTCGGACCTGGTCGCGGGCGTGGTGCTCGCGGCCATCCTGGTGCCCCAGGGCATGGCCTACGCCGAGCTCGCCGGGCTCCCGGCGGTCACCGGGCTGTACACGACGATCGCCTGCCTGGTGGGCTATGCGTTGATGGGCGCTTCCCGCGTCCTCGTGCTGGGACCTGACTCGTCGGTCTCCCCGCTGATCTTCGCGGCGATCCTGCCGCTCGGCGCCACGGACGACCCCGAAACCGCGATCGCGCTCGCCGGGATGCTGGCGATCCTCACCGGCCTGATCCTGGTCGGCATCGGCGTGGCGAAGCTGGGCTTCGTCGCCGACCTGCTGTCCAAGGAGGTCCAGGTCGGCTACATGAACGGGCTCGGCATCACCATCATCGTCGGACAGCTGCCGAAGCTCTGCGGGTTCTCCACCGACGCCGACAACTTCGTCGACGAGGTCAAGGCGTTCTTCGCCAGACATCGACCAGACGCGACTCCACCACCCTCGCGGTGGGGCTGGCGACGCTGGCCGTGCTCCTGGTGCTTCCACGGGTGACGCGGAGGCTCCCCGCGATCCTGATCGCCATCGTCGGCGCCACCGTGGTCTCCGCCGTGCTGGACCTGTCCGCGAAGGGCGTCGACACGGTCGGCGCGCTGCCGCAGGGGCTACCGACCCCGCAGATCCCGTGGACACAGGCCAGCGACATCGGCCCCCTGCTGCTCGCCGCCTTCGGAATCGCCCTGGTCTCCCTGACCGACACGATCGCGACGTCGACCAGCTTCGGCGCCCGCCGCGGCGAGGAGGTGCGGCCCGACCAGGAGATGATCGGACTCGGGACCGCGAACCTGGCGGCGGGGTTCTTCCAGGGCTTCTCGGTCTCCACCAGCGGCTCCCGCACCGCGGTCGCCGAGCAGTCTGGGTCCAAGAGCCAGCTGACCGGACTGGTCGGGGCGGGCGTCGTGGCGATCCTGCTGCTGTTCCTCAACGGCCTGCTGGCCGACCTCCCGCAGACAGCCCTCGCGGCCGTCGTCATCACCGCCGCGCTCTCTCTGATGGACTTCGCGGCCCTGGCCCGCTACTGGAGGGTACGGCGGACCGCGTTCATCCTCTCCGTCGTCGCCAGCCTGGGCGTGATCTTCTTCGGCGTACTGGAGGGGATCCTGATCGCGATCGTGCTTTCCATCTTCCTGTTCTTCCGCCGCAACTGGTGGCCGCACGGGGCGGTGCTCGGCAGGGCGTCGGACGGCACCTGGCACGACGTCACGGCCGACATCGAGGTCACCGAGGAACCCGGCATCGTGGTGTACCGCTGGGAGGCGCCGCTGTTCTTCGCCAACGCCGGCATGTTCCACGACCAGGTGCGCAAGCTGGTCCGCACGAAACAGGCCCGCTGGGTGGTCCTCCAGTGCGAGGCGATCACCGACATCGACGTGACCGCCGCGGAGATGCTGGACCAGGCCGACAGACAGCTCAACGCCACGGGCGTGCACCTGGCCTTCGTGGAGCTACGCGGACGCCTGCAGGACCTCGTGCTGCGCTACGGACTCCTCGAGACCCTGGACAAGGACCACTTCTACTCCTCGATCGATGCGGCCGTCGAGGAGATCAAGGCCCTGCCTGCCAGGCAGGGCAACGACCCGGGCGGCCCATGAGGCCGCCGTGTGGTCCGGCAACCGTGCGACGGGGTTGGACGGGCCGGAGATC
>CAVRIE010000007.1:0-124409 GCA_963721165.1 uncultured Actinomycetota bacterium
CGGGAAAGGAGGCGCTGGCCACCGCCGCCAGCCACCCGCCCGACCTCGTCATCCTTGATCTGGGACTGCCGGACCTCGACGGCGTGGAGGTCATCCAGGGACTTCGAGGCTGGTGCCACGCCCCGATCCTGGTCCTTTCAGGGCGCAGTGACAGCACCGACAAGGTGGAGGCGCTCGACGCCGGGGCGGACGACTACCTCACCAAACCGTTCGGTGTGGACGAGCTCCTCGCGAGGCTGCGTGCCCTCACCCGACGCGGCTCCGGAGTCGAGAGCCAGGCCGTCGTCGAGCTCGGGACGGCGACCGTCGACCTGGCGGCAAGGCGAGTGACGGTGCAGGACGACGGCCGCTCGAACGAGATACGCCTCACTCCCACCGAGTGGCACCTGCTCGAGGTTCTGCTTCGAAACCCCGGCAAGCTGCTCAGCCAGCGGCAGCTGCTGATCGAGGTGTGGGGGCCGGGCTACGAGAACGCACAGGGCAACCTGCGCCTGTACATGGCCCAGCTCCGTCGCAAGCTGGAGCCTGACCCGGCGCGTCCGCGCTTCCTGCTCAACGAACCCGGTATGGGTTACCGATTCGATCCCCGCGGCAACGAGCAGGGCTGACGCTGCCCCAGCGCACCGCACGACCGGCATGCATGCTGGGTCAAGTGGCAGGTTTGCCCAGCAACGACACAATCTGGTCCGCCAGCAGGACCGCGACCTGGCGCTGCTCCAGTGATGGACGGGCGATCCGGTCGGCGGAGGTCAGCACGAAGTGACCGAGGACGTCGCCATTGCGGCGCACCAACAGAACCGTCTCGTCATCCGTCGGCAGGCCGTCCCGATCGACGTTCAGGCGTCGGCCCCCTCGGGTCACGTCCCCGTCGTGGTCCAGCACAGCCATACGTGGGTCGAAAACGCCTCCGGGGACGAACCGGCAGCGAGCGATGTCGAGCACCTCGGCGATCTGGCCGGAGACCTTGTCGATCAGGCTGTCCACGGAGTCCTGCCGAACCAGCACGAGCTCTGCCGTGCCGAGCACACCGTCGAGGTAGCCCGCGCGACGGCTGGCGCGCGCCTGCTGGCGACGGCCCCACAGGGCCACCTCGGTAACCGCCGTCCCGATGACCAGCAGCAGGATCGTCGCCTCTATGTCATCGGCGTCGGTCATGGTGAAGCGTAGGTAGGGCTGCGTGAGGAAGAAGTCGAACCAGAGAGCGCTGGAGAGGGCTGCCGTGACTCCGGCCACCCGGTCCCCCGTCGCGGCCGCCGCAACGACGACGAGGACCAGCACGAGGACGTCGGTGGCGGCGGTGACACTGTCCCGCGCGGCCGACAGCGCGGCGGACACCAGCAGAGGCGCGACCGCTGCGGCCGGGATCAGCAGGGACCGGTTCAGCTGCACCGTGGGGGATTCCGCCATGCAGTCATCAACCAACGGCGGCGCGGCGGTTGTCAACAGCGATCTGCGCCGATGACACTCAGCCGACGTGTACGTGCGGGCGGCGCGCGCGGTTCCCCTCGGCTCGCCGTACCACCTCCCGTGTGACCGGCGCGACCTCGCCCACTCCGAACATGAGGAAACGTAGGAAGTTGGCGACCGGGTTCCCTTCGGTCCATTCGAAGTAGATATGAGGCACCACTCCGGTTTCGTCCCGCGCGCTGATGGCGAGCGCCGCCAACGCATTGGGCACAGACGAAGAGTCCACGGTCAGCACCCGATACTGGCCGTGCATCTCCTGCCCGTGCACCTCGAGGCGGGTCTCGAAGTCGGACGGATCGGTGACGGTGACCTCCACGAAGATGATGTCGTGCTGGTTCGGCAGGTCGTGGTCGCGCAGGATCTGGTCGATCTTGTCCCGGTACTCCCTTCGGTCGCGTGCGTCTGGTTCGTTGGCGACGAACCTGAGGCTGCGACGTGCACAGTCGGCCAGGAACGTCCGGGCTGTGTCGTCGTACTCGACCTCGGTGACCCGCAGCTCAAGGGACCTGGAGATCCGTGAGTAGAACGAGACGGAGATGATGGCGGCGATGAAGAACCCTGCGATCTTCACGCCGTCCGGCCGTTCGATGATGTTGTCGATCGTGGTGTAGACGAACACCACGGCGATCACAGCGAACGCGACCGTGAGCCTGCGCTGCCCGGAGCGCCGAGCAGCCAGCGTCACAGCGACGGCTGCAGAGGTGATCAGGACGAGGACGCCGGTGGCGTAGGCGCCGCCCTGTGCGTTCACGTCGGCGTCGAAGATCCAGGTGACGACGAACGCCACAGCCATGAGAACAAGCACCAGCGGCCGAACCGCCCTGGTCCACTCCGGTGCCATGCCGTAGCGCGGAAGGTACCGCGGAATCAGGTTCAGCATCCCGGCCATGGCGGAAGCGCCGGCGAACCACAAGATGGTGATCGTGGAGATGTCGTAGACGGTGCCGAAGACGTTGCCGAGGTACTCGTGTGCCAGGTAGGCCAGCGCGCGACCGGACGCCTTGCCGCCCTCCTCGAACTGGTCATGAGGAATGAGCAACGTCGTCACGAAGCTGCTGGTGATCAGGAAGACGCTCATGATGCCGGCGGCGGTGCCGAGGAGCCGCTGAGTGCCCCTGATCCGCCCGTGGGGGCGCGCCTCCGTGTCCCCCGGGGCACCTTCGACGTGGGGCATCACCGCGACGCCGGTCTCGAACCCCGAGAGACCCAACGCCAGCTTCGGGAAGACCAGCACCGACACGACAATCATGCTCGCGAGGCTCCCGTGCGAGACGGTCAGTGCCGATGCCCAGTCCGTGACAAGGCTGGGCGCGGTGAACACGTGCCACAGGGCGACGCTGATCACCACAAGGTTGAGCGCGAGGTACGCCGCGACCAGCGCGACGGCCACGCCGATCGCCTCGGTGAAGCCCCGCAGGAACACCGCACCCAGGAGGGCGAGCAGTCCCAGGGTGATCGCAACCTCGTGACCGTGGAAGGCAGCCGGAACGTGCGGGTTCTCCACTATGTGCGCGGTGGCGTCCGCGGCTGAGAGCGTCATCGTGATCAGGAAGTCGGTCCCCGCAAACCCCAGCAGCGCCAGCACGAACAGCTTGCCCTTCCAGAACGACAGCAACCGTTCCAGCATGGCGATCGAGCCTTGGCCGTGGGGACTCTCCACCGCGACCCGCCGGTAGACCGGCAGAGCGCCGAATAACGTCACCAGGACCAGGACCACGGTCGCCACCGGCGAGAGAAGGCCTGCCGCCAGCGCAGCGATGCCAGGCTGATACCCGAGCGTGCTGAAGTAGTCCACGCCAGTCAGGCACATCACCTGCCACCACGGGTGGCGTTTGTCTTCTGGCTGTGAGACGGCGTGTGCGGCCTTGTACTGCCTGGCTCGGTCCTCAGGCGCTTCGAGAAGCCACGACCTCAGACGGGTGCCCGGATGAGTTTCCGGACGGAGCTGCGCGGGCGAAACCATCTATCCCCTCGATGTCACGGGCTGGACCAGGCACACGCGCCCGCCCATCAAAGACCCATCACACCACTGCGTAAGCGGCTTTCCTTCAGCGCTAACGGGATCCTAACGCCGTTCAGCTCACCGAGTTGCCGCAGGCATCGTGTCACCGTCACGTGACCCCCGGTCGCTGCGCGCGACAGTCCGCCCGCCGATGCGCTCTCAGCTGCTCAGGGCACTCACGACGGCCTGGACGGCGGGCGACTCCGCCATGCTGCGCCGGTGAACGGCCACGATGCTCCGCGTCGGTTCCGGGTCGCGGGCCGGCACGGCGACGAGCTCCGGGCCGAGGTCCTCGCGCCCCAGCCTGGGGATCAGTGCGATGCCCAGGCCGGCCCGCACGAGCGCCAGGTGTGACTGGAACTCCAGGGACTGGTGGGCGATGCGCGGCAGCCTGCCCGTCCCGTCGTACATCCGAGTGAGCCACTGGCGGCAGATGGTCCCCTCCGGCGTGGCGATCCAGTCCTCGTCAACGAGGTCCTGCGTGGTGACCCGTTCGCGGGACGCGAGGCGGTGGCCGGCACAGACGATCACATCGGCGACGTCTTCGGCGAGGAAGGTCGTCTCGAGATGGTCCGGGATGCTGAGGGGGACGTCGCCCCAGCTGTGTACGACGCCGAGGTCCACCTGCCCTGAGGAGACGAGGTCCACGGTGTCCCAGGGCTCGCGCTCGATGAGGCTCAGCTCCAGCTCTGGACAGGCGACGCGCAGGTCGCGCACCCGAGGTGCGACCAGCCCGCGCATCGCCGTCGAGAACGCCGCGACACGCAGGTGTCCCGACGGGTATCCGGACTGGCGGCGAAGGCCCGACTCGAGGGCTTCCAGGTCGGCCAGGAGACGACCGCCCGCGTCGACCAGGTGCCGGCCCTCGTGGGTGAGCATCACGCCCCGGCCCACACGCTCGAGCAGGGCTGCGCCGGTTTGGACCTCGAGCCGCTTGACCTGCTGGGAGACCGCGCTCGGGGTGTAGCCGAGCGCCTGGGCGGCGGCAACCACCGACCCATAGGTGTCCACCGCGCGCAAGGATGCGAGAGCCGCAAGGTCGATCATGCAGCGATGCTACACAGAACCGTGCACGATCTTTCGCTGGTGCTTAATTGAGGGGCCCTGGACGATGGACGCTGTGAACCTGCGCGACTCTCTTCTTGCCGCCCTCGTCGCCACGATCTGGGGTTTCAACTTCGTGGTCATCGACTGGGGCATGCACGACGTCCCTCCGCTCCTGTTCGCGGCGATCCGGTTCACCGCCGTCGTCATACCTGCCGTCTTCTTCGTCCGCCCGCCCACCGCCAACTGGCGGACAGTCGCCGCGGTCGGAATCTTCATGTCGCTCGGGCAGTTCGGCTTCCTGTACGTCGCGATGGCGGCCGGCATGCCTCCGGGTCTGGCCGCCCTGGTGCTGCAGGCCCAGGTCGTCTTCACCGTGGTCATCGCGGCCGGCGTGCTGCGCGAGAGGCCGACCGCTGCTCAGGTACTGGGCGTTGTTGTCGGTTCGGCCGGGCTGGCTGTCGTTGCCGTCGGCCGCGGCGGACACGTGACTGGCGCCGCACTGGTCCTCTGTCTCCTGGCGGCGCTCTCGTGGGGCGTCGGCAACGTGGTCTCGCGGGCCTCGGGCGTGGCCGGCGGACTGTCGCTGACGGTGTGGTCGGCGGTCGTCGTACCCGTGCCGCTGCTGGTCCTCGCCCTCGTGGTCGACGGGCCCGCGAACATCGTCGGCGCCTTGGCCGTCGTTCTCCTGGCAGGCGGCCGTGTCGACCCTGTACACCGCCGGTCTCGCCTCGCTTGTCGGGTACGGCATCTTCAACACGCTCCTTGGCCGCAACCCCTCCTCTTCCGTGGTGCCGTGGGTGCTCCTGGCTCCCGCCGTGGCGATGGCGTCGGCGTGGGTCCTCCTGGGTCAGAGGCCAACGGCGATGGAGCTCCTGGGCGGCCTGGTGCTCATAGCCGGCGTCTTGGTGGCGCTGAGGCCCGCGCGTCGCCCGGCCGCCGTGCCGAACACGGAGCTCGTCGACGCGGGAACGTGACCTCTGGGTGGTGTCCACGCTCAGCGGCTCGTTCAGGGAGGCTGACAGCTTCATCGCCGCTGCCGGACTCACCGTCGGCCGAGCCGGTAGAAGACCTCGTCGAACCGGAGTGCACGGGCAAGAGGGTCCGGCTCGGTATCTGCGATGACAGTGTCCGTTATCTCCCAGACGGGGAACGCGTCCTCGACCTCGGCACGCGTGCATCCGCGGGGCAACGGCCCACGGTGGGCGGGCGCGAAGCAGTCGAGCAGCAAGGCGGCATCGTCAGAGGCCACCGCTGTCACCTCCCTGCCCATGGCCAGTCGCTCCTCCCGGTTCAGTCCGTGGAACGTGCCGGTGTCGAGGATCAATCGGTAGCCCGATCCGACCTCGGACTCCCGCAGGCGTGTGACGTCGCCACGGGCGAGCGTCATCTCGACGCCCGTCTCGCGGATGCGTCCCTCCGCGCGGACGAGGGCCTTGTCGACGTTGTCCACCCCGGTGACCTGCCAGCCACGCTGCGCCAGCCGGACTCCCCAGACCGCGCTTCCGCAGCCGAGGTCGAGAGCCCGACCGAACGGCTGTTCCCTGCCGCGCTCCTCGCGGGCGACCAGCGACATCAACCGCTCGGCGAACGGCCGGTGCGCCGCGAGGTCCTCCCAAGGGTGGAACCCGAGCTCGTACGCGACTTTGTAGAACACGCTCATCGAGCTCGCTCCTATCCCAGGTTCGACATGACGACGCCGATGGCCACACCGAGCGAGTCGGTGGGACTGAACTCGACGATCCGCGCACCGGCGTGGTGCACCGGGGTGTGACCCGGCGGAACGTAGTAGGCGTCGCCGGCCTGGTAGCGCTCCGTGTGGTCGGCGAACCGGAACTCGACCTGCCCGGACACGACGTATCCCCAACGCGGGAACTGGCAGCGGTCATCTGGCAGACCTCGGAAGAGTGGTGCCAGGTCGAAGTCGGCGGTGTGCGACTCGAAGCACACGGTGTACCCGCCTTCGAAGTTCTCCAGGTGGACCTCGAGTCCTTCCAGCGCAATGGACTCTGATGCGGTTTCCAGCGAAGCGTTCGGCATGACGATCTCCTTGATCTCGAGTGCATCTCGCGGTCGCGGGATGACTCGAGGCTATGAAGGCGGGCGGGTCGCCGCATCGGTGAAGCCACCCACGACTTCGTCGGTGACGACGTGAGTGGAAACCGCCATTCAGAAGAGGTCGAGCTCGTAGGCCACCGCGGTTGCCGCAGCCCGCGAGGACACGCCCAGCTTCGCGAGGATGTTGCTGACGTGTCTTTCGACCGTCCTCTCACTGAGTCCCAGCTCCACGCCGATCGCCCTGTTGGTCGAGCCTCGGGCCACGAGTCGAAGCACCTGGACCTCGCGGGCGGTGAGGCGGCGGTCACCGGCGGTCTCCTGGTCGCGCGCCGTGCGGTCCAGCGCCGCCAGGTCAGCCACGGCACCGAGGACTCGGAGCATGGCCCTTGCTGCCTCCACCTCGAGTCGCGCGCCGTCGTCGTCCCCCAGGGCACGACGAGCCCGAGCGATCAGGATGCCCGTCCGGGCTACGTCGTACGTCGCCTCGAGCTTGCGGAACGCCGTGCTCGCCCGGCGCAGTGGCGCGAGAGCTGCACCGGCATCGTCCTCGGCCAGCTCCACCGCCCCGACCGCACGGTCAGAGACAGCGGCAAGCATCGGTGAACGCAACGACCGGGCAAGGTCCGCCAGCTCGTTGCAACAATCACGCGCGGCCGGCACGTCACCGACCGCCAGCATGATCTCCACGCAGGCAGCCAGCAGCGGCGGACGGCTGGTCCTGTCGTCGGCCTCGGCAAGCGCGCGCCCGATCCCACGGGCGGCCGCTTCCCGCTGACCCTGCGCGAGACGGAGCAGCGCGAACCCCGGCTGCGGGTCCCTTCCCCGGGCACTTGCCTCGCGATAGCACCGCTCCGCCTCCGCGAACTGGCCACGCAGCCGGTGCAGCTCGCCCTGCTGGTAGATGGCGGCACCGAGCGCCGGCTGGACGACCGGCGCCGACAGCCGCCTGCGAGCCAGGCCCGCCTGGGCCATGGCCTCCACCCATGCACCCTGGAGCTGCAGGAACTCCGCGCGATGGACCAGACACAGTCCGGTGTACGGCACGAGGTCCGGCTGCGCGTCGCACCACCGGGTGAGGGCAGCAGTCCACACCTGGCCACGACCGACGTCGAACACGTCATGACAGGCGTCTATGGCGGTGCAGAAGCCGTCCCCCGCCACGACCGGCGAGGTCTCCCCCGCGACGACCGCGACCATCGCCTCGTCGAGAAGACGGATGCCGCCAGAGACGTCGCCACGGAAGATGAGCACCCGCCCGAGCGCGAGGCGGGCGAGCGTGCACACGTCCACGTCGCCACGATGTTCGGAGATCCGTGCTGACCGGACGAGATCGGCCTCCGCCTTCGACAGGTCCCCCGAGAAGACGGCCTGGAGTCCCGTGAGGTAGGTGAGCCGCGCCCGTTCGAGACAGTCGTCCGGTGCGTCGCCCATCAGCCGCTCGACGCGCGCGATCCAGCCGCTCGCCCGCGGCAGCTCTCCTGCGTTGAGCAGGCGGAAGGCCAGCCAGAACGCGCACCTCACCGCTCCTGGGACGTGCCTCCGCTCCAGGTGTCGCTGGTGCGCGCGCGTCCATGCCTCATCGCTCGCCTGGTCCTCCGCCACCAGGAAAGCCGCTACGGCGAGCCGCTCCAGGTCCGCGTCGTCCAGGGCGGACTCGGAGTCGCAGGCCGACAGCAGTGCCCACGCCTCGCGCCAGGCCCGCCGCGCGTAGCAATCGCGGGCTCGGTCCAACCGTTCATCTCCGGACAACGGGATCTCCCGGCTCCTCAGGCCGTCATGAATTCAGTTAAGCCCTGCTTCAGCAACTCCGCCACAAGGCGGCATCCCGGGGACTTTCGTCCGTTGCGACGCTTCGTCCAGTCGGCAGTCACTTCCATGACCGACGTGCCATGCATTGCATGTGACTTTCGTCCGTTGCAGGCGGACTTCAGCCCCTATCGACCGCGCTGGATGCCGGGCGATATTGATGACATGTTCAGGCATCCGAAGTCCTCCAGGCGTCAGCTCCTCCGTTTGCACCGGAGGCCACGCAAGGCCCGTCAGACCCGTCTTCTCATGGGAATGCCTGACCCTGACCCGAGACTGCCCAGGACGACACCGGACCCCAACGCCCGGTTCATCGGCTAGCAGCCGTTCTCACGAATACGTGGGGTGAATAGCTCCTGCGCTCGGGCCGAGTGACCCTCGGCTCCAACGGCAAAGCGAAAGCGGCCCTCCCCGTGTGGGGAAGGGCCGCTCGTTGCCGTGGTCAGGATCAGGCGCCGAGGCGACGCCACGTCGCGCGGTTGACCACGCCGGTCACCCGAAGCCCGTGCCTGCGCTGGAAGATCCGCACCCGTCGTTCCGTCAGGAGTCCGAACCGCCCGTCGACGCGGATCCGGAACCTGCGCTGCAGCGCGGAGACGGCGCGACCTCGGGACCCGCGGTGCAGACGGACCCCCAGGTAGCGCGTGAGCTCCGGGTGGGCGACGCCGGTGGGCGCGGTTGTGACCGGGGCAGCGGTGCTGGGGACCGGCTCCGTCGTGGGGACTGGCTCCGGAAGGGGCGACTCGACCGGCGCCGGCTCCGGAACGGGCACCGGGGCAGGTGCCGGAGCCGGGGCGGGCGTGGGAGCAGGAACCGGAGCGTTCGCCTTCAGCAGTGCTCGCCAAGTCGGGTAGTTGACCACGCCGGTCGCGTTGAGGCCGTGCCCGGTCTGCCAGGTCCTCAGAGCCGTCGCGGTGAGCGGGCCGAAGGAGCCGTCGACACCCGCGCCGATCGCCTGCTGCACCGCCCGCACGACCGGCCCTGTGTCACCGCGGCGCAGCCTCATCCCCGAGTACGTCGTGAGCGTCCTCAGGAGCGCCGACGCCCGCGCCGGTGCCGAGACCCTCGCGTAGCTCGGGCAGGCGGTCGTCCTGGCGAGTCGGTACGGAGCCGCCCAGTTCAGGTCCGCCACGCGGCACGGGCCGTAGTCACGGACCGCGACCTGCTTCGTCCAGAAGGACGTGTGTGCCATCGCGCCCTCCCAGGACAGCGAGATGTGCACGTGGTCGCGGTGGCAGCGGGTGTCGTTCGCCGCCGACGTCGCAGTGGCGCAGTTGGAGTACGGGCGCCAGCCCTCGGCAGCCCGGTAGGAGCCCCAGATCTTGTTGTTCCAGATCAGGTACATGACCCCGAGCCGACGGGCGTTGGCATACGGCCTCCCTGCGGCGTCCTTGGCGAACATCCACTTGATGACGGCGGCGGCCTGGGCCTTCTGCGTGGCGTCGTGGACGTTGACGAACCAGTCGATGGCGCGGCCGTCGTAGTGCTCGCTCGTGGGCAACGGGTCGGTGCCGCACGTGCGGTCGATCCCGTAGCTGCTGTTGGGGTAGGTCGCCCGCAGCAGGTTCCCCAACGCGGTGGCGCCGGGCTTGGCGTGCGGGTCGCACGAGTTGGCCGGTACGTACGACGCGAGGCTCTCGAGGGCGGTCGGCAGACCCGATGGTACGGCGGGCGCCGGGACCGTCGTGGGCGTGGCCGAGGTGGTGACGGCGGACGCGGCGGTCATGGGTGCTAGTCCGGCACCGGCCACGACAGTGGCAACGAGGACAGCTGCCGCAGTGCGGCAACGGACCCGGGAACGAACCCGGGTAGAGATTTCAGGCAGGCTCATCAGAGGAAACGTCTCCCAGTCGACGGCTACGCCGACGCCTTCCCACGCCGGCGGCGCGGGCCAATGTGCACCGGATCCTCTCGGCTTCCCCACCGGTATGGATTCGGACCCATTGACCCGTTTGTCAGCCTGCCACGGCGCAGGAGTTATGCGGACGAAAACTAAAGAAAAATGCCATTGCCAGGCATCTACTGCCTTGTCCGCAGACATCTGGACTTACCCGATGCTCTCCCTCTACGCGTATTCCGGATAAGCGCGACGAATGCGCGAACGTCATCTCCGTTCTTCGTGCCGTTCTTGCCGGTGTTCCGACGCCAACAAATGAGCCCCATATGATGCTCGGAACACCCCTGGCCCCAGGCCGACGGCGACGCGTGCGGATCTTCTGCCGCCAAGGGTGACAACAGGGACTTGCCACGTGACATGATCGGCAACATGGCCCCCCTGGCGGATGCGCATGACCCGAGGACGTGGCGCACCGACGTCGCCCACCTCGACGGTCTGAGCACTGCCGCAGTCGCCTCCGACGCCAAGGGAAACATCGTCTACTGCAACGCCGCGGGCGAGAACCTCCTCGGAAGCACCCGCGACCAGCTCGTCGGCAAGGACCTGATCGACCTCCTGCTCCCGGAGGACCACCGCGGTGGCGGCCACGAGGTCTTCAACCACGTGCTCACCGGAGCTGCCTGGAGCGGCCAGCTCCCGTTCAACGACCCCGCCGGTGACCTCCGTCCCCTGGACGTCTCGGCGACGCCACTGCGGCGCGAGGGCCTGGTCGTGGGCGTGCTCTTCGTCCTCGAGGACGCCTCGGGCGCAGGGCCCAGCAAGGGGCGTCCCCAGCGCGTTGCCGCCCGTCTCGCCCACCTTGCCCGGGTGACCGCCGAGCTCGTGTCGGCCGAGGACATGGAGACGGTCACCAAGACGGTGATCTCCCAGGCCGCCGATGCGGCAGGTGCGACCGTCGCGGCGCTGATGCGTCTGGTCAACGGGGACACACTCGCCCTCGTCGGCGTACGCGCCGAGGACACCACCATCGCCGAGCGATGGGCGACCTTCCCGCTGGCTGACCCGACGCCGGCCGGCGACAGCATCCGCAGACGACAGCCGATCATCCTCACCGGACGCGAGGAGATCGACGCCGCCTACCCCGGTCTGGAGTCCGCCGCGCCGGGCGAGCGGACGATCGTGGTGCTGCCTCTGGTCACCAGCGGCGGCGCGATCGGCGCGATCAGCCTGTCCTTCCCGGGTCGCCGCACGTTCGACAGCGCCGAGCAGGAGTTCCTTCGGCTGCTCGCCGACACCTGCGCCCAGGCCATGGACCGCCTGCAGGCGCTCGACGACGCAGCCCAGCGTTCGTACAAGCTCCGGTTCCTGGCCGAGGCCTCCGCGGAGCTGGCCGGCAGTCTGGACTACCAGGCAACGCTGAAGAAGGTCGCCTGGCTCGGTGTCCCGGAGTTCGCCGACTGGTGCTCGATCTCTCTGCTCGAGGACGGCGACCTCCGCACGCTCGCGGTCGCGCACACGGATCCCGCCAAGATCGCGTTCGTCGAGGAGCTCCAGCGGCGCTACCCTCCGGACCCGGAGGCACCACACGGAGCCTGGAACATCGTGCGCACCGGTCGTAGTGAGCTGGTCCCGCTCGTCACCGACGAGCTGCTGGAAGCCGCGGCGGTCGACGACGAGCATCTCCGGCTGATTCGGGAGCTCAACCTGCGCAGCGGCGTCTCGGCGCCGCTCGTCGCGCACGGCAAGGTGCTGGGCGTGATGTCGTGGGTCTCCGCCGACGAGGGACGCCTGTTCACGGACGCCGACCTGGCCTTCGTCGAGGACCTCGCCCAACGGGCGGCGGTCGCGATCGACAACGCCCAGCTGCACAGCCAGACCCGTGACGCCGCCGCGCACCTCCAGCGGGCCGTGCTCCCCGACCGCCTCCCCGAGGTTCCTGGCTGGCAGTTCGCCTCCTACTACAGCCCGTCCGGCCGCACCGAGGTCGGGGGCGACTTCTACGACGTGCTTCCGGTGAAGGACGGCGTGGCCCTCTTCGTCGGCGACGTCATGGGACGCGGCGTCGAGGCGGCCGCGGCCATGGCCCAGATGCGGGCCGCGGTCCGGTCCTACCTCGCGATCGACCCGTCACCGGAGAGCGTCGTACGCCGACTGGACAAGATGTTCGCGACCTTCGAGTACACCCAGCTGGTGACCCTCGTGTACGTCCTGGCCGACACGGCTCGCAACGAGCTCTCGGTCGTCAACGCCGGCCATCCACCGCCGGTGGTGCTGCGCGCCGACGGAAGCCTCCAGACGGTCTCCGAGCCGGTGACCGCGCCCCTCGGGCTGGCCGACCAGGACCGGACTGCGTTCCGGGTGCCCTTCGGCCTCGACGACTCGCTCCTGCTCTACACCGACGGCCTGATCGAGCGCCGCGGCGAGGACATCGACGTCGGGCAGGAGCGGCTCGCCGCCATGTGCGCCACGCTCCAGCACGGCAACCTCGAGGAATGCCTGTCCAACCTCGTCGAGTCGGTTCGCGACCACACCCGGGAGGACGACGTCGCGGCCCTCGTCGCGCGCCGGGTGTCCTAGGCCTGAGCGAGCCGGATCGGCCTCAGGACCGGCCGTCGAGGCAGACCCGGGGTAGGTCGAACCAGCGCAGGTGCTCGAAGTCCTCCGAAACGGACGCCGGGGTCTGCGACAGGTCCGGCGGAGCGGTCGCGGCAAGGAGCCTCGCACCCTCCTCGAGGTACCGCTCCAGCTCCGACTCCGGCGCTGTGTCGTCGTGCCGGGGGTAACGCATCTCCCCGTCCGGGCCGTAGCTGATCTGTCCCAGTCGCAGCGGCGGTTCGACGTTGCCCTGGCGGTGCACCCAGATGCCGCGTGCGACGTCGAAGCGGTACTCCCCCAGCATCCGCCAGCCGTCCCGGGCGACGAGCCGCACCGCCTCGACGACGTAGTCGAAGACGGCCTCGGAGATGAAGTAGTTGAAGTTGATCCGCACCCAGCCGGGCTTGATGCCCTCGCAGCCGTGCGTGATCTCGCGCTCGAACTCGTGGGAGCGCTCGATGTCGATGCCCAGGAGCCGGTGGCCGTACGGCCCGGCACACGAGCAACCACCTCGGGACTGGATGCCGAAGAGGTCGTTCAGGAGCGCGACGACGTAGTTGTGGTGGAGGTACTTCCCGCTGGGAGCACGAACCACGAACGAGACGATCGAGAGCCGCTCCGCGTCGACGTTGCCGAGGATCTCGATGCTCGGCTCCTCCTGCCAGCGCGTCAGCGCCCGGCGCAGGTAGCTCTCCTCGTGCCGGCGGATCACGTCGATGCCCACCGCCTGCTTGAGCTGGAACACCAGGCCGGCCCGGATCGACTCGACGATCGCCGGTGTGCCGCCCTCCTCGCGCTGGGCCGGGTCGGAGAGGTAGCGGTGGTCGTCGGCGTTCACGTACGCGACCGTCCCGCCCCCGGGCACGTCGGGCACCCGGTTGGTCAGGAGCTCACGGCGTACGACGAGGACGCCGGGTGTGCTGGGGCCGCCGATGAACTTGTGCGGACTCAGGAACACGGCGTCCTTGTAGGACAGCGGGTCCGCCTCCACCCCGCCGTACATGTCGATGTCGACGTACGGACCGGCGGCGGCGAAGTCCCAGAACGACAGGGCACCGTGGCGGTGCAGCAGCGCGGAGATGCCGTGGGTGTCGCTGAGGATCCCGGTGACGTTGCTCGCCGCGGAGAACGAGCCGATCTTCAAGGGCCGGTCGGCGAAGCGAACGAGCTCGGACTCGAGCCGGGCGAGGTCGATGTGCCCGTCGGCGTCGGAAGGGATCGCCACGACGTCGGCGATCGACTCCCGCCACGGAAGCTCGTTGGAGTGGTGCTCGTAGGGGCCGATGAACACCACGGGCCGACGGTCGCGCGGGATCGCAGCACTGAGGTCGTACTCGTCGTCGAGCGTGCACGGGATGCGAAGGCCGAGGACCCCGATGAGCTTGTCGACGGCGCCGGTGCAGCCCGAGCCCGCGAAGATCACGACCGTCTCGTCGTCCCCGCCGACCGCATCGCTGATGATGGCGCGGGCGTCCTCGCGCAGCCTCGTCGTCTGCAGCCCCGTGCCGCTGGACTCGGTGTGGGTGTTCGCGTAGCGCGGGAGCACCTCACAGCGGATGAAGTCCTCGAGGAACGACAGCGCCCGTCCCGAGGCGGTGTAGTCGGCGTAGGTGACCCGTCGGGGCCCGAACGGGCCGACCATGACCTGGTCGTCGCCGATCACTGCTTCTCTGATGCGCCGCAGGAGGGGAGTCTCGACGGGCGGTGTGTCGATGGGCGCGTCGGCGGACTGGGTGACCTGCATGGTCGTGAGCATAGTGGCGCCGTCCCTTGCTCCGAATGGGACGAAAGGCCCTTACCCCGACGCGTCGCATGACGGACGCTTGAGTCGACAAGAGCTTCGCGAAGGAGCCCCATGGGGACTGAGACGGCACCCCCGAACGAGAGCGAGCACAGCCTTCCGGGCTGGAGGAGCCTGCTGGCGGTGGTCGCGCATCCGGACGACGAGTCGTTCGGGCTGGGCGCCGTTCTCGACCAGTTCATCGCCCAGGGCACAAGGGTCACGGTCCTGTGCCTGACCGAGGGCGAGGCGTCCACCATCGGCTCGGGCATCAACCTGAGCGCGAAGCGCCGGGACGAGCTCGCGAAGGCGTCGGAACGGCTCGGGATCACCGGGACCGTCCTGCACCACTACCCCGACGGCGGACTGCGATCGGTCTGTCGGCACATACTCGCCGGCGAGATCATCGACGAGGCCGGCGAGGCCCTGGCCGACGGACTGCTGGTGTTCGCGCCCGGCGGTGTCACCGGTCATCCCGACCACGGGGCGGCCACGGCCGCCGGACTCCTGGCTGCGGAGGTGCTCGACCTTCCGGTGCTTGCCTGGACGCTGCCGACCGCCGTCGCCGACGAGCTCAACGAGGAGCTGGGCGAGACCAGGTTCAGGGGCACGCCTCCCGAGCAGATCGACCTGCGGATCACCGTCGACCGCACCCACCAGATCGCGGCGAGCCAGGCGCACCACTCCCAGGCGGTCGAGTCGAGCCCGTTGTGGCGCAGGCTCGAGCTCCTCGGCGACACCGAGAACCTCCGCTGGCTGCGTCGCCGGGCCGCGGGCTGACCCGGCACCCGCCGGGAGCGGGTCACCCCTCGTCGATGGTGGCGTCCTCGTCGTGGGTGCCCGGACGCGGCGCCCATGGCAGCTCCTCCGCCGGGCGTACGACGATCAGCTTGTCGCCGCGGGCGAGCTGGGTGACCACCGGCTCGAAGTAGCGGTGGACCCGGCCGTCGCGGATCACCGCGATCACCTGGTCCGGCAGCTGCTGCGGCTGCTTGCCGACCTCCGGCACCAGCAGGTCGCGCTCGGCCACCTCGAGGCCCTCCCCGTAGGTGAGCAGGTCCTCCATCACCGAGCCGAGGTTCGGGCTCAACGTCGAGAGGCCGAGCAACCGGCCCACGGCGTCGGAGGAGGTGATCACCGAGTTGGCGCCGGACTGACGGACGAGCGGCACGTTGTTCTGCTCCCGGACCGCGGCCACGACGTAGGTGTCGGGGTTCAGCTGGCGGACGTTGAGGGCGCACAGCACCGTCGAGTCGTCGCGGTTGGTCGTGATGATCACCTGCCGCGCTCTCTGCACGCCCGCGCGGCGCAGGACCTCACGCCGGGTGGCGTCGCCGGTGACGACAGCGATGCCGTCGGCGTGCGCGTCCCCGAGTGCGGCCTGGCTGGGGTCGACGATCACGATCGACTCCTTGGGCACGCCGTTGTTCACCAGCGTCTCGACGGCGCTGCGGCCCTTGGTGCCGTAGCCGATCACCACGACGTGGTCGTTCATGTGTCTCCTCCACCGGGCGGCCCGGAACATCTCGCGGCCCTGGCTGGCCAGCACCTCGACGGTGGTGCTGATCAGCAGCACCAGGAACGCGATCCGCAACGGCGTGACCACGAAGACGTTCACCAGCCGCGCCTGCGTGCTGTACGGCGAGATGTCGCCGTAGCCGGTCGTGCTGAGTGTGACGGTCGTGTAGTACATCGCGTCCACGAAGTCCACGCTGGTGTCGGCGGCGTCGTGGTACCCCGTCGCGGTCGACGTACACGACCAAGATGGTGAACAGCAGGATGCCGAACGCCAGGAGCATCCGCCGCGTCAGCTCCCACCACGGCGAGCGCGACGCCGCCGGCAACCGCACCCGGGGCAGGGCTGACTGGAGGTCGGTATCGTCGGGCACGGTCAGAATCTACGGGACGGACGCGGGAGTACGGCGCACCTACCGCACCACGTCGCCGTAGATCATCGTGGCGGGGCCGTCCTTGCCCTGGTCACCGGAGGGCGGCTGCTCGACCACCACCGAGACGAACCGGAACTGGTCGCCCGGCTCGGGCACCTCGTCGTCGCCCACGCTTCGCCGCCACGTCCCGCAGAGCTTGCCGTCCTGGTCGGCGCCCTCCTGGTCGCCGACCGAGTCACCGCTCAGACACAGACGGCTGTCGTTCCGGTCGTAGCTGTCCACCACAGCGGTCGTCCGACTTGGGGTGTCGGGACCGGCCAACACTCCGACCAGGTAGCCGCCGAGGATGCAGATCGCTCCCCCGGCCAGGGCAACGGGCGTAGGTAGGTTGACGTTTCCCATCGGGTCCCTTCGCGCTCGTCCTGCTCCCCTCGCGGGGGCAAGCATTCCACGCAGATCCGAGACCTAGCCACGAGGGTCGCCGGTGCCGGGTCGTCAGGGCCGGGTGACGAGCACGATGCCGAGGCACATCTCGTCGGTCGTGCCCTCGCCCCAGACTACGTACCGCTCGGGCTGGCCCTTGAAGGCCGGCAGCAGGTCCCGCAGCCCCTGGTCGTGGGTGCAGGTGACCCTCAGCTTGTCGCCGGGCTCCATCCGCACCGGCCGCCGGAGTGAGCGCGTCCCCTGGTCGTCGAAGTTCCAGACCGGGATGTCGAGGAGCGTTCGCGCGTCGGGGCGACCCGGGTTGAGCTCGATCTTGATCTTCCTGCCCAGCAGGTGCATGTGGCCCGCGACGGCCCGAACGGTCGCCGGCTCCTCGACGGTGCGGCTGCAGCTCTGGCTGGCCCCAGGCCTGGGGCCCTTGCCGTCACCGCAGAAGAACTGCAGCCCCGCGACCATCTGGCCGGCACGCATGCCGAACCTCTCCATCACGTCGGCGACGGCCGCGTCGCGGTCACACAGCGGACCCTTCGCACCCGGGCGGCAGGGAAGCTCGACGGGGGCCGGCAGCAGGGTGGTCTCGAGTGGCTCGAGCTCGCGACTGCCGTCGGCGATCCGGAGCCGGGCGCTGCTCAGGTCGGGCTCGGTGCCGGCCAACAGGTTGTAGTGGACCTGCATGACGATCCGGGACCCTGCCTTGATCGGGATGCCGATGTCCCCGGGCAGCACCCGCTCGCCGCTCCCGGGCGCCCAGGCTCCGAGCCACGGGGCGTCCTCGAGAGTTCCGCCGGTCCCCTCGAGACCCGCGCCGCCGAAGCAGGTCCAGCCCTCCCCCGGTGCGTCCTTGTCGACAGCGCTGGCCGCGCCGACCTGGTCGGGCGGGACCCGGAACAGGATCACGTGGTGCACGACGGCCTCGTTGCCCGGGGCGACGTCCACCCCGGTGACGAACGAGTCGGCGGCGACCTCGGGGTCGAGGAGGAAGCACCGGTAGTCGTCGGTGCCCTTGCCCGGGGCCGAAGGTGTGTAGGCCTTGGGCATGGCCACGTCGACGATCCGCTCGCCGGGCCGGAGCGGGGTGCGCTTGCGTTGCCCCTCGTCGGCGCTGTGGTCGGGGTGCGCCGGTGCTGGGGAGGCGTCGGAGGCCGACGGCGACGCCGGACCCGCGGCCGGGTCCTGCTCCGGCTCCGCGCCGGCGGAGCAGCCCACGAGCAGGAGCAGCGAGGCCGCGACCCCTGCCGTCCACGTCCGGGCACGCCTACTCCGGGCAGTCCTCATCTCGCGAGTCTAGGTCGGCGTGCTGGATCCCGCGGTCTCTCGGAGCCCCACGGCGTCGTGCTCCCAGAACACGTCGGGGTAGACGAGCGCGCCGGTCATCCACGGCTCGTACGACGGCAGGGCCACGAACTGGAAGGCCGCCGGTGGGATCCGGCTCGACGGCGCGAGGAAGCCGCCCGACGCCCCGGCGCGGAAGCCGACCCGGCCGTAGAACCTCGGCGATCCCTCGAGGAACACCAGCGGCTCGGGCCGGTCCTGCAACAGCTCGAGCGTCCGACGTACCAGCGCCGACCCCACGCCATTCCCCTGGGCCGCGGGGTACACCGAGAGCGGGCTGAGGACCATTACCTCGACCAGCCGGCTCGGCGCGTCCAACCAGCCGCGGCTGAACGAGACGTGGCCGACGACGCGCCCGTCTTCCTCGGCGACGAAGGACAGGTCCCGCCAGGCGCTGGACCTGCGAAGACCGTCGAGGAGCTCGGCCACAGGCTCCGGCCCGAACGCCGCCGCGACGATCTCGCGGACGCGCGGCAGGTCCGCCGCCTCCTCGGTGCGGACGATCATCGACCCGCCACCAGCGGTCGAGGGTCGGTGGCCAGGACACCCATCACGATCACGTCGTACCGGGCACCCTCCCAGAGCAGTGCTTCCCGGCGTACGCCTTCCTTGACGAAGCCCGCCTTCTCGTAGGCCCGCTGGGCGCGCGGGTTGAACGAGTAGACGTCGAGCTCCACCCGGTGCAGGCCGACCTCGCCGAAGGCGTAGTCGAGGACCAGCGAGGTGGCCTCCGTGCCGTAGCCGCGGCCGTAGGTCTCCGGGCCGGTGAGGCCGATCCGGAAGTTGCATGACGCTTCGTCGGTGTCGAGGTCGTTGAGCACGACCTCACCGACCACGCGGTCCGACGCGAGGTCGATGATCGCGAAGTCGGCGCGGTCGTGATGGTCCTGGCGGGTGGACATCCAGTCACGAAGCGTCTGGTCGTCGAAGACCCGGTTCGTCGCGGTCATCCGACGCCCTTCCGGGTCGTCGAACATCGGCCGGAGCCCGTCGAAGTGCTCGATGCCCAACGGCTCCAGCCGAACCCGTTGCCCGACGATCGTCGGCTGGTCCTTGAACGCTTCCTGGCTGAGGGTCATGAGGGCTCCGCTCGTGTTCCGGGTGGTCGTCGGCCGCGGGACCGGCCTGCACGTGGGAGCGCGGCCTTCCGCGCTGCCGCGGCCTCCGCCTCCCGGCTCAGCTCCAGCCAGCTCTCGTAGCGGCGCAGCGGGAGGCTTCCCGACTCCAGCGCGGCGCGGACGGCGCAGCCGGGCTCGGACCCGTGGGCACAGTCGTCGAAACGACACAACGACGCCAGCGCCGTCACGTCCGCGAAGGCGTCATGGAGCCCACTCGTCCTGACGACTCCCACGCCGCGCAGCCCAGGAGTGTCGATCACGGCGCCGCCACCGGGCAGCAGCACGAGCTCGCGGCGCACGGAGGTGTGACGGCCGCGCCCGTCCTGGCGGATGGCGCGAGTGCCGAGGACCTGCGCACCCGCCAGCGCGTTGACCAGCGAGGACTTCCCGTGACCGGAGGCGCCGATGAGCGCGAGGGTGCGGTTGCCGGCGACGATCTCCCTGAGCCGGTCGGTCCCGGCGCCGGTCGCCGTGCTGGTGCAGATCACCTCAACGCCCGGCGCCGCACCGGCGACGTCCTCGGCGACGAAGGCCGCGTCCGGAACGAGGTCGCTCTTGGTGAGTACGACGAGCGGGATGGCTCCGCTCTCCCAGGCGAGGGACAGCAGCCTCTCGACGCGGGCGAGCACCGGCTCGGGGTGCAGCGCGACGACGGCGGCGACGTAGTCGGCGTTGGCGCAGAGGACCTGGTCGTGCGACTGCTTGCCGGCTGTCGCGCGGACGACGGCGCTCGCCCTCGGCAGCACCCGCTCGAGCGTGTGTCGGTGGTCGGGCCAGTCACGCACCACGACCCAGTCCCCCGCGGTGGGCGTGGCCGCCGGATCACGGGCGACCTCGCCCAGGAGGTCGCCGGCGTAGCCCGCGCGCAGCAGGCCGTGCTCGGTCAGGACCTCCGCGAGCCCGCGGTCCACGCGCACGACACGGCCGACCTCGGAGTCCGCAGCGGCGGCCCACCGGGCCATCTGCGGTTGGAAGCCGATGGTCTCGAGCACCCTGGGAATGTACGGCGGGCGTCTCCGTGGCGCACCCGATTAACGCGGGCTCCTCCCCGCGGCATCACGGAGCCGCCGCTCACAGGGGCCGGGTGCGCCCCTCGCCGTACTGGTCCAGGTCGCCCGGGTCCAGGTCGCGCGGGTCCAGGTCGCGCGGGTCCAGGTCGCGCGGGTCCAGGCTTCCCGCGTCGAGGTCGCCCGCGTCCAGATCCCCGGCCGCCGGGTCCCCGGTCTCGGGGAGCGGGCCGAACCTGCGCTCGTCGTCGTTGTCCCGACGCAGCCGAGGCAGCACCGCGCTGAGCCGGAGCCGGCGGACGAGCTCCATCCGGGCCCGGGCGGTCTCGGACTCCGGCCACACCCGGTCGAAGGCGGCGTTGACGGCTGCACCGATCAGCACCGCGATCGAGAGCAGGTACAGCCAGAGCAGCACCGCGATGGGCGCCGCCAGAGGCCCGTAGATGGAGGTGGACTCACCGGCGGTCGTGGTCAGCACCCACCGGAGGACGAACGACCCCATCACCCACATCACCAGCGTGAGCGTGGCGCCCGGGAGGTTGTAGCGCCAGGAGGTCCGCACGGGTACCGAGGCGTGGTAGAGCGTGGCGAGGAAGCAGATCGAGAGCACGACGACCGCGGGCCAGTAGAGGGAGTTCACGAACTCGAACCTCGACGGGACAAGGCGCTCGACCAGGGTCGGGCCCGCGACCACCAGCGGGATCGTGACCACCCCGGTGACGAGCCCCAGCACGTAGAGCACGAACGACAGGATCCGGGTCTTGACGAGTCCGCGCTGCCCACCGAGGCCGTACATGATGGTGATCGTGTCGACGAAGACGTTCAGCGCCCGCGACCCCGACCAGAGGGCGAGCACGAAGCCGATCGAGATCACGTCGTACCGCCCGCCGCGGAAGACGTCGTTCAGCGTCGGCTCGATGATGGTGCTGACCGTGTCCTCGGTGAGGACCCGCGACGAGGCCTCGACCACCGCGACCCGTACCTCGGCGGTCCGCGCGTCGCTGAAGCTCTCGAAGACGTAGCCGATCGAGCCGACCAGGGCGAAGATCAGGGGCGGGAGCGACAGCAACGCGAAGAACGCGGCCTCGGCGGCCAGCCCGGTCACCCGGTTGCGGTAACAGGTGCCGACCGTGGACACCACGAGACGCCAGGTGGTGTCGCGCACCGTCTCCCAGCGGGAAATCTCGGAGGCCGGTCGGCTCTCCGTCTCCCGTGACATGGAACTACCGTATCGACATGGCGATCGATAACCGGGTAGCAACGAACCAGGCCCCGCCCCTTGTGGGCCACAACGTCGTCCTCGGCGACCGCGCGCTCGTGGAGGCCGTCGAGCGCCATGGGTCCCACGACGTGGTCGAGGACCTCGTCGAGCTCGGTGCGATGGCCGGCAGCGAGGAGGCCCGCGAGCACGGGATCCTGGCCAACAGGCACGAGCCCGAGCTGACCCCCTTCGACCGCTACGGCAACCGGATCGACGAGGTCCGCTTCCACCCCTCGTGGCACTGGCTGATGGAGCGCGGGGTCGGCCACGGCCTCCAGGCGGCGCCGTGGGTCTCGGACTCCCCGCATGCACACGTACGACGAGCGGCCGGCTTCATGGCGTGGTCGCACACCGAGTCCGGCCACGGCTGCCCGATCTCCATGACGTACGCCGCGGTGCCGGCCCTGCGTGTCGACGACGCGATCGCCAAGGAGTGGACGCCGCTGCTCGCCTCGACGTCCTACGACTTCGGCGTACGAGCTGTCACGGAGAAGCGCGGCGCGCTCGCCGGCATGGGCATGACCGAGAAGCAGGGCGGCTCGGACGTGCGCACGAACGTCACCGAGGCGCGCCCGACCTCGGTGGACGGCGAGTACACCCTGCACGGCCACAAGTGGTTCACCTCCGCGCCGATGAACGACGTCTTCCTCGTGCTGGCGCAGGCGCCCGGCGGCCTCACGTGCTTCCTGGTGCCCCGGGTGCTCGCGGACGGCACGCGCAACCGGCTCGACGTGATGCGTCTGAAGGACAAGCTGGGCAACCGCTCCAACGCCTCCTCCGAGCTCGAGTTCCACGGCACCTGGGCCCAGCGCCTCGGCGACGAGGGGCGCGGCGTGCGCACGATCATCGAGATGGTCGCGGCCACCCGTCTCGACTGTGTGTTGGGGTCGACCTCGCTGATGCGCCGGGCGGTGGCCGAGGCCTCGTGGCACGTAGCGCACCGGTCCGCCTTCGGCAGCGTGCTCGGCGACAAGCCGCTGATGCAGAACGTCATCGCCGACCTCGCGGTCGAGAGCGAGGCCGCAACCACGCTGGCGATCCGGCTCGCCGCGGCCGTCGACAACGCCGCCGACCCGCACGAGGCGGCCTTCCGGCGGATCGCCCTGCCGCTGTCGAAGTTCTGGGTCTGCAAGCGGACACCGATGATGGTGGCCGAGGCGCTGGAGTGCCTCGGCGGCAACGGGTACGTCGAGGAGTCGGTGATGCCGATGCTCTTCCGGGAGTCCCCGCTGAACTCGATCTGGGAGGGCTCCGGCAACGTCAACGCCCTCGACGTGCTCCGCGCCCTCTCGCGTGAGCCCGAGGCCCTCAACGCCTGGATCGTCGAAGTGGGCAAGGCCAGGGGCGAGGACGAGCGGCTCGACCGGGCGATCGAGGGCGTCCTGGAGCAGCTCGCCGACACCTCGGACCTCGAGTTCCGCGCACGCCGGCTCGCCGGTCAGATGGCCGCCGTACTCCAGGGGGCGCTGCTCGTGCAGCACGCCCCTGCCGCCGTCGCGGACGCCTTCTGCGCCACGCGGCTCGGCAGCGACTACAGCGGGACGATGGGCACGCTGCCCCGTGGCGTCGACGTCCGCTCGATCGTGGAGCGCACCACCCCCGTCATCTGAGCCCGAAGCGCCGCAGCACGTCGTAGACCAACGGGCACAAGTCGGGTGAGACGGCGCCGCCCACGGTCAGCTCTCGGCCGGCCGATGAGTTGTGCCCGCCGGTCTACGAGGCCACCCGACGCGAATGTGCGCGCCCGTGCCGTGCGGCCCCGTGCCATGCGGCCCTGTGGATGACGACCGACGCCCGCGCGTCGACTCGGGCAGGCTGGAGCGCGTGCCTCTCAGCCTCGAACAGCTTCTTCACCGCCTCGGCGGCGTTGCGCGGCGTTCGGAGCTGATCGAGCTCACCTCGCGCGCGGAGGTGGATCGCGCACTCAGGGAAGACCGGCTGGTCAGGGTCAGCCGCGGAAGGTACGCCCTGCCCACCGTTGACGCCGCCCGCCGGGCTGCAGCTGCCTTCCACGGCGTGGTGTCGCACCGAAGCGCAGCAGCAGCCTTCGGCTGGGAGATGAAGGTCCTGCCTGCGAGGCCGTGCATCACCGTTGGCCGCAAGCGCACGATCCCGGAGAGCCGCCGCGACCAGATCGAGCCGCACTGGTCACGCCTGCAGGACGGCGACGTCCTGGACGGGTGGGTCACGACGCCTCAGCGCACCTTCGTCGACTGCTGCCGCGACCTGCCGTTCGACGAGGCGCTCGCCATCGCCGACTCAGCGCTCCGGAGCCACGGGCTCACCGAGCAGGAGGTGCTGCAGCTCGCCGAGTCGGTGCGCGGGCCGGGGCGCCAGAAGTGCCTGCGCGTGGCCAGGGAAGCGACCGGGATGGCCGCCAACCCGTTCGAGTCCGTGCTCCGCGCCATCGCGCTCGGCGTGCCCGGGCTCACCGTGCGTCCGCAGGTGCTCCTTCTCGAGGAGCCGTTCCCCGTGCGGCCCGACCTCGTCGACGAGCAGCTCCGGCTGGCGATCGAGGCCGAGTCTTTCGAGTGGCACGGGACGCGCGGTGCGCTCGTGAAGGACTGCCGGCGCTACACCCTGCTGGCGATCCATGGCTGGTGGGTGATCCGATTCTCGTGGGAGGACGTGATGCTCGACCCGTCGTACGTCCATGCCAGCCTCAGCGCAAAGGTCGCCGCCGTCGTAGACGGACAGGCACAAGTCGGGCGCGCCACAGCTCTTCCCGCCCAGCCGCCGACGCCGGACGGACTTGTGCCCGCCCGTCTACGGCCGACCCACGCGGTGGGCGGCGGTCAGGTGAGCTCGAGGCCGGGGTAGAGCGGGTACTTGTCGAGCATCTCCGCCGAGGCCGCCTTGGTGCGGTCCGCGACGCCGTCGGCCAGCGTGTAGTTCGCCTTGGACTGCTTGCCGTCCTTGGTCTGCTTCGGCGTGGTGTTGGACAGTACGTCGATCATCAGCTCGGCCACGCGGTCGAACTCGTCGTGGCCGAAACCGCGCGAGGTCAGGGCGGGTGTGCCGAGGCGGATGCCGGAGGTGTACCACGCGCCGTTCGGGTCGGCCGGGACGGAGTTGCGGTTGGTGACCACGCCCGCGTCGAGCAGGGCCGACTCCGCCTGCCGGCCGGTGAGCCCGAAGCCCGTCACGTCGAGCAGCACGAGGTGGTTGTCCGTGCCGCCCGTGACGAGCTTCGCGCCGCGCTTGAGGAACCCCTCTGCAAGCGACTTGGCGTTGTCGGCGATGTCTTGGGCATAGGTCGCGAAGGACGGCTGCCGGGCTTCGGCGAGCGCGACGGCCTTGGCCGCCATCACGTGCGAGAGCGGGCCTCCGAGCACCATGGGGCAGCCGCGGTCCACCGAGGGGGCGTACTCCTCCGTGGCCAGCACCAGTCCACCGCGCGGGCCGCGCAGCGACTTGTGGGTGGTCGTGGTGACGACGTGGGCGTAGGGCACCGGGTTCTCCTCGCCGGTGAACACCTTGCCTGCGACGAGCCCGGCGAAGTGCGCCATGTCGACCATCAGCGTCGCGCCGACCTCGTCGGCGATCTCGCGCATCTTCGCGAAGTTCACGCGACGTGGGTAGGCGGAGTACCCCGCGATGAGGACCAGCGGCTTGAACTCACGCGCGGCCGCTGCGACCTGGTCGTAGTCGAGCAGACCGGTCTCCGGGTCGGTGCCGTAGCTGCGCTGGTGGAACATCTTCCCGGAGATGTTCGGGCGGAAGCCGTGCGTGAGGTGGCCGCCCGCGTCGAGGGACATCCCCAGCATGCGCTGGTTGCCGAACTCGTGACGCAGGGCCTCCCAGTCCGCCTCGGACAGGTCGTTGACCGACTTCGCGGCGTACTTCTCGAGGCCGGGCGTCTCGATGCGGTGGGCGAGGATCGACCAGAAGGCCACCAGGTTCGCGTCGATGCCGGAGTGCGGCTGCGCGTAGGCGTACTCCGCGCCGAAGAGCTCGCGGGCGTGCTCGGCCGCGATCGACTCGACGGTGTCGACGTTCTGGCAGCCGGCGTAGAACCGGTGCCCGATGGTGCCCTCGGCGTACTTGTCGCTGAGCCAGTTGCCCATCGTCAGGAGGACGGCCGGCGAGGCGTAGTTCTCGCTCGCGATCAGCTTCAACGAGGACCGCTGGTCGGTGAGCTCGGCCCGGATCGCCTCGGCGATTCGTGGTTCGACCGAGGAGATCACCTCCAGGCCGGAGTTGTAGGCGGTGCTGGCGGTGGCTGCGAGACTCCCCCCGCTCGACGAGGCGGAGATCCTTGCTGAGGTCTGCTCGGTCATGTCCGACAGCCTAGTGACCTCGACGCAGCAACGACGCCCCGGTGATGTGGCCGCCGTCACGTCGCCGCGCCTGGAGGCGCCGGCAGTGTCTCACTATGTGGAGCGGCGTCTCACTTCATAAGACTGGGGTTTGTGGGACAGCAGTCCGTTACGTGAGACTCCTCGTCATGATCACTGCAGGTACCGACATCCGCCTCGTGGCTCGGCGCCACGTGGACCTCGGTCGTACCCGCAGCATGATGTGTATGCACACGCGCGCCGCCTGAACGCCCCCTGAACTCAGTCCAGCCGGGCGCGCGGTCGCCGGCACACACATCTCGACAACGGCGTCGGGTGGTCGTCGATTCGTGCGTCTCTCATCCCCAGGAACGCATTCATGACTTCGAGCAACACCACCGCGCACAAGCCTGCCGGTCCCGGGAAGCCCACCCCGAGTGGGCCCGGCCGGACCGTCCGCTCCGCACGCCCTCGCCGCGGCGAGGGGCAGTGGGCTCTCGGCTACCGCGAGCCCCTGAACGCCAACGAGCAGTTCAAGAAGGACGACGACGCGCTCAACGTCCGCGCACGGATCGAGAACATCTACGCCCACCGCGGGTTCGACTCCATCGACCCCAACGACCTCCGCGGCCGGATGCGCTGGTGGGGTCTCTACACCCAGCGCAAGCCGGGCATCGACGGCGGCAAGACCGGGGTGCTCGAGCCGCACGAGCTCGACGACCGTTTCTTCATGATGCGGGTCCGCACCGACGGCGCCCTGCTCGGCCCCGAGCAGCTGCGGGCACTCGGGTCGGCGTCGACGGACTTCGCCCGTGACACCGCGGACATCACCGACCGGCAGAACATCCAGTACCACTGGGTCCGCGTCGAGGACGTGCCCGCTATCTGGCAGCGGCTCGAGGCCGTGGGCCTGGAGACGCAGGAGGCCTGCGGCGACTCGCCCCGGCCCTTCCTCGGCTCCCCCGTCGCCGGAGTCGCGGCGGACGAGATCATCGACGGCTCGCCCGCCCTCCAGGAGATCAAGCGTCGCTTCATCGGCAACCCCGCGTTCTCCAACCTGCCGCGCAAGTTCAAGACCGCGGTCACCGGCCACCCGAGCCACGACGTCGCGCCCGAGGTGAACGACGTCGCCTTCGTCGGCACGGTGCACCCCGAGCACGGTCCGGGCTTCGACCTCTGGGTCGGCGGCGGCCTGTCCACCAACCCGATGCTCGCGCAGAAGCTCGGCGTCTGGATCCCGCTCGAGGAGGTCGCCGACGCCTGGGAAGGCGTTGCGGGCATCTTCCGTGACTACGGCTACCGGCGCCTGCGGTCCCGTGCCCGCCTGAAGTTCCTCGTCGCCGACTGGGGTGTCGAGAGGTTCCGTGAGGTCCTCGAGACCGAGTACCTCGGCCGCAAGCTCGTCGACTGGGCCTCCCCCGCGTCCCCACGGGTCGCCGGTGACCACATCGGCGTCCACCGGCAGAAGGACGGCGACTACTACGTCGGCGCGGCCCCGGTCGTCGGGCGGATCTCGGGCACGCTCCTGTCCCGTCTGGGCGACCTCGTCGAGGAGTACGACGCCCGTGGCGTCCGGCTCACGGCGTACCAGAAGCTGGTCGTCCTGGGCATCGCCGAGGACAAGGTCGAGTCCTTCGTCGCGGCGCTCGAGCAGATCGGCCTCTCGGCGCGGCCGAGCAACTGGCGCAAGCACACGATGGCCTGCACCGGCATCGAGTTCTGCAAGCTCGCCATCGTCGACACGAAGAACCGCGCCGCGGCCCTCGTCGACGAGCTCGAGCGCCGGTTCCCCGACCTCGACACCCCGATCACCGTCAACGTCAACGGCTGCCCCAACGCCTGCGCCCGGACCCAGGTCGCGGACATCGGCCTCAAGGGCCAGCTCGTCCTCGACGAGTACGGCCGCCAGGTCGAGGGCTTCCAGGTGCATCTCGGCGGCGGCCTCGGCCTCGACCCGGCCTTCGGCAAGAAGCTCCGGGCCCACAAGGTCACGAGCGCCGGCCTCGACGACTACGTGACGGCCGTCGTACACGCCTTCCTCGCCGACCGCGAGGACGAGGAGACCTTCCAGGCCTGGGTGTTGCGCGCCGACGAGTCGCTGCTGCGCGGCGAGTCCCCTGTTGCTGTGGAGGCCACGGCATGAGCGAGCGCGCCGTACCTTTCCACTGCCCCTACTGCGGCGGTGAGGACCTGCGTCCACACGAGACCGAGGAGGGTTCTCCTCACGGCGCCTGGGAGTGCCGGGCCTGCCTGCGGGCCTTCACGTTGAAGATGCTCGGCCTGATCGCGCCGCGCGGCGCCCAAGGAGGTGTCGCATGACTGTCGCGTCGACGATGGCTGCCCGTGGCTTCCGGGGCAGCACGACCGAGGGTCGGAGCCAGGAGGAGCTCAAGGACATCGTCTCCCACGTCGGCGCGGAGCTCGAGGTGGCGCCGGCGGAGGTGATCATCGAGTGGGCGGTGGCCACGTTCGGCGAGCGGTTCTGCATCACGTCCTCGATGAGCGACGCCGTGCTCGCGCATCTGGCGTCCCGCGTGGCGCCCGGAGTGGAGGTGCTCTTCCTCGACACCGGCTACCACTTCGTCGAGACCATCGGCACCCGGGACGCGGTCGAGGCGACGCTGCCGGTGAACCTCCGCACGATCAGCCCGGAGCAGACGGTGGCCGAGCAGGACGCGGCCTACGGCAAGGACCTGTTCGCCCGTGACCCCGACCTGTGCTGCGCGCTGCGCAAGGTCGCGCCGCTCAAGAAGAGCCTCGAGGCGTACGACGCCTGGGCGACCGGGCTTCGCCGGGCCGAGACCCGTAACCGGGTGATCGCCCCTGTCGTTGGCTGGGACGAGAAGAAGCAGAAGGTGAAGGTCTCGCCGCTTGCTCGATGGAGCGACGAGGACGTGGAGCGGTACATCGCCGAGCACGGCGTGCTCGTCAACCCGCTCCAGTACGACGGCTATCCCTCCATCGGCTGCCAGCCGTGCACGCGTCGGGTCGAGCCCGGCGCGGACAAGCGCAGCGGCCGCTGGTCGGGAACCGGCAAGACCGAGTGCGGGATCCACGTATGAACACCTCATGCACCCGCGAGCACGACCGTAACCACGAGAGGAGCCTCCGCTCATGACCGCACCCGCCCTGGTGGCTCTGGCCCACGGCAGCCGTGACCCGCGCTCAGCAGCAACGATCCAGGCGCTCTGCGCCGAGGTCCGGAGCATGCGCCCCGACCTGCGGATCGAGGCGGCTTTCCTCGAGCACTCCAAGCCGTCCTTCGCGACCGTCGTCGACAAGCTCGTGCGTGCGGGATACGACGAGATCGTCGTCGTGCCGCTGCTGCTCGCCGAGGCCTACCACGCCAAGGTCGACGTACCCGCCGCCATCGCTGCCGCCGAGGCCAAGCACCAGAACCTCAAGCTGCGTGCGAGCAACATCCTCGGGCTGGAGACGGTCTTCCTCGAGGTGCTCGACCGCCGGCTCCGCACGGCGCTGAAGGAGGCCCGCGTGCGTGAGCTCGACGCGCTCGTGCTGGCCGCTGCCGGCTCATCGGACCCGCTCGCCAACCAGGCGGTGACCCGTCTGGCACGGCTGTGGGGCACCAAGCACAAGCTGCCGACCGTGGCCGCCTTCGCCTCGGCCGCTCCCCCGGCTACCGGCGAGGCAGTGCGGCAGTTCCGCGCCGAGGGCCGGCGGCACATCGCGGTCGGGTCGATGTTCCTCGCTCCCGGCACGCTGCCCGACCGGGCCGCGGAGCTCGCGGTCGAGGCGGGTGCCGTCGCGGTGTCCGCACCGCTCGGCGCCGACACCGAGGTGGCCCGCACGATCCTGGCCCGCTACGCCGTGGGAGCGGTCGAGCTCGTCCCCGTGTGACCCGTCCGGACGTCGTACGCAGCGGTCGCCATAGCGCCAACCCAGTCGCCATGGCGATCGCTTCGTATGACGTCTCGGGAGGTAGGTAGGCTCTCCCCCATGAGCCAGCACTTCGACCTCCTCGTTCTCGGCGCGGGCCCCGGCGGCTACGTCGCCGCCATCCGCGCCTCCCAGCTCGGCCTCAAGGTCGGTGTGGTGGAGAAGAAGTACTGGGGTGGTGTCTGCCTCAACGTGGGCTGCATCCCCTCGAAGGCGCTGCTGCGCAACGCCGAGCTCGCGCACATCCTCGAGCACGAGAAGGACGTGTTCGGCATCGAGGGCGACGCGACGATGAGCTTCGCCAAGACCCACGCGCGCAGCCGCAGCGTCTCGGACAGCATCGTCAAGGGCGTCCACTTCTTGATGAAGAAGAACAAGATCACCGAGATCCACGGCTGGGGCACGCTCACCGGTGACAAGTCGATCGACGTCGCCGACGACGACGGCAACGTCGAGAGCTACACCTGCGACAACCTGATCATCGCCACCGGCGCCACGACGCGTCTGGTCCCGGGCACCGAGCTGTCGGAGCGGGTCGTCACCTACGAGGAGCAGATCCTCACCGACGAGCTGCCCGGCAGCGTCGTGATCGCCGGCTCAGGCGCGATCGGCGTCGAGTTCGCCTACGTCATGAAGAACTTCGGCGTCGACGTGACGATCGTGGAGTTCCTCGACCGCATGGTGCCCACCGAGGACGCGGAGATCTCGAAGGAGCTCCTGAAGCACTACAAGAAGCTCGGCGTGAACGTCCTGCTCTCCACGAAGGTCGAGAGCATCGACGACTCGGGCGACAAGGTGAAGGTCACCGTCTCCAAGGATGGTCAGGAGCAGGTGCTCGAGACCGACAAGGTCCTCCAGGCGATCGGCTTCTCGCCGCGGCTCGACGGCTACGGCCTCGAGAACACCGGCGTCAAGGTCACCGAGCGGGGTGCGATCGCCGTCGACGAGCGAGGCCGCACGAACATCGAGGGCGTCTACGCCATCGGCGACGTCACCGGGAAGCTCATGCTCGCCCACACCGCCGAGGCGATGGGCATCGTGGCCGCGGAGACCATCGCCGGCGCCGAGACCATGGAGATCGAGTTCGACATGATCCCGCGGGCGACGTACTGCCAGCCGCAGGTCGCCTCCTTCGGCTACAGCGAGGAGCAGGCCAAGGAGAAGGGGTACGACGTCAAGACCGCGAAGTTCCCGTTCTCGGCCAACGGCAAGGCCAAGGGCCTCGGCGACACCTCGGGCTTCGTGAAGATCGTGGCGGACGCGAAGTACAACGAGATCCTCGGCGCCCACATGATCGGCCCCGACGTCACCGAGCTGCTGCCAGCGCTCACCCTGGCGCAGCGCTGGGACCTCACCGCGGACGAGGTGGCTCGCAACGTGTTCGCCCACCCGACGCTCAGCGAGGCGGTCAAGGAAACCATCGAGGGGATCGCCGGCCACATGATCCACATGTAGGCGAACCTCTACTCACGCACAGACGAGGAGCGGCCATCCGGGCTCACCCGGACGGCCGCTCCTTGCGTTCGCCGGCAGGTCACCGACCGAGGCCGACAGCGGCTCAGCGAACCAGCCGGTCGAGCAGGTGATCGAGCTCCCGGGCCGGGTCCGTGGTGAGCCCGCCGTGGATGGGGCCAGGCTGTACGACGGTGCTCCGGGGCGCGCTGAGGAAGCCGAACCTCGTGCCGAGGGGTGTGCGCCCCGCGGCGCCCGCCGACTCCGCGCCACGGCAGACCGCTTCCACGGTGGCCAGTGCCGAGCGCACCGCGTCGAGGTCCAGCTCGGGGGCCACCACCCCGAGACGTCTCGGGTCGACGTGGCAGCGAGCCTCGAGGAAGTCGGCCTGCTGGCAGTACAGCACCACGCCGACGTTGACGAACTCCTCCCGGTCCACACGCGGTACGCATCGGAGGACGACGTACTGGAAGCCCATCCCGGTCATGCCGCGTTCTCCACCGGCAGCCAGGCCCGCTCACCCGACACCCGGGCATGCAGGAAGTCGGCATAGGCAGACCTGACGGCCTCGACGCCGTCAGCGCCCGGAGGCACCTCCAGCCACTCCCCCGGCACCTGCTCCACGACCTCCTGGAGCAAGGCCCTGGTCACCTGGGGCGCGAGCTCGGCGTCGGCGTCCCCCACTCCTTGCAGGTAGGCCGCGAGCACGTGGTCCGAGGCGTCGTACGGCTGCCGCGCGAAGCGCTCAGGGTTGCCGATGCCCTGCGCCCAGCTGTGGTGGAAGTACAGGCACGCGCCGTGGTCGATGGCCCAGAGCTCCTTGTGCCAGACCAGGAGGTTCGGGTTGCGCCAGCTCCGGTCGACGTTGGCCGTGAGCGCATCCAGCCAGATCACCCGCGCCGCGACCTCCGGGTCCGGGCTGCAGCCGGAGTCGAAGCCGAACGAGCCAGGAAGGAAGTCGACGCCGAGGTTCAGCCCGACGCTCGCCGTGAGCAGGTCCTGGACCTCCTCGTCGGCTTCGTACTTGCCGATCGCGGCGTCGAGCTCGACCGCGACCAGCTCGGGGGTCCTGATGCCGAGCCGGCGCGCGAGCTCCCCGACGATCACCTCGGCCACCAGGACACGCAGGCCCTGCCCGGCGCCCCGGAACTTGCAGACGTAGGTGCCGAGGTCGTCGGCCTCGACGATGCCCGGCAGCGACCCGCCCTCACGCAGGGGCGCGACATAGCGGGTGGCGGACACGGTCGGGATCACCCGGACAACCTACCGGGGCCGCCGGAGGGTCAGGACTCGAAGCCCTCCTCGGTCAGGCGCCGGGACTGCTCCTCCACATCGAAGTCGGCCTCGGGCCAGCTCAGGCCCAGGGCCTCGAGGGTCTCGAGCAGGATCTGTCCGATCGCCCAGTTCCGGTACCACTTCCGGTCGCTCGGCACGATCAGCCAGGGCGCGACCTCGGTGTTGGTCCGTTCCAGCGCGAGCTCGTAGGCCCTCTGGTAGCTCGCCCAGAGCTTGCGCTCGTCGATGTCCGCGGGGTTGAACTTCCAGTGCTTCGTGGGGTCGTCGAGGCGCGCGAGCAGGCGTTGCTTCTGCTCGTCCGCGGAGATGTGGAGCATGCACTTGACGACCGTCGTACCGCTCTCGACGAGCTCGGCCTCGAAGTCGTTGATCGCGTCGTAGCGCCGTTCGATCTCCTCCGGCGGCGCCAGATCCCGCACGCGGCCGATCAGCACGTCCTCGTAGTGCGACCGGTCGAAGATGCCGATCAGCCCCGGGCCCGGCAGCTCTTCTCGCACTCGCCACAGGAAGTCGTGGGCGAGCTCCTCCTCGGTGGGCTTCCCGAACGCCTTGATGCGCACGCCTTGCGGGTCGACCAGCGCCACCGCATGGCGCATCACGCCGCCCTTGCCCGAGGTGTCCATGCCCTGGAGCACCAGCAGGATCCGTCGGGTCCCGCCCGACCGGCCCTGGGCGAACAGCATCTCCTGAAGTGTGGACAGCGAAGGCTCGAGGTCGGCCAGCTCGGCCTTCCCGTCGGCCTTGTCGCCCTCGAACCCGGGCGTGGCCGCGGTGTCGTAGGTGACCAGCGTGACCGGTCCCTCGGGCAGGGTGAGCAGGTCGGTGAGGCGTTCGCTCGGACTCATGGAGCGATGATGCCCGAAGCGGCCGTTGTCACGCGCCCAGCGGGTACAGAGTCGGGTACAGACCAGTGTGCGGGACCGCCGTAGCCTGAAGGCACCAACCCTGGTGCGTGTATCCCCCGTCGCGTGCCGGGGTTGGCTCGTGGAGCCCCGGGTGTTCGGTGGCCACCGGCACGATGACCGACATGGTTCAGACATCGTTCGAGACAACCCGCCGGAAGGCTTGTAATAGCCGGCCGTTGCTGCACTAATTGTGTATCGGCGTGTCGCAATCCGCCTGTTCCTGCACGCAGGCTCGGGCCCCGGTGAGGACAGGCACAGGGGACGGGCCCTCACCGGGTCCCGCTACATCAGGGACCGGTCGCGGGCGAGCCCTAGGACCGCATCGACCTTCTCCTGGCTGAGCATGACGTCCGAGTCGTTGGCGGCGACCATCAGATGCGCCGTCAGCTCGACCTCTTCTCTGAGCGCCGAGTCGTGCAGGGAAACGTTGAGGGAGTCAGTCGTCACGTCCGATCAACGCTACGTCGGGATATCTGTGTTGTCCCGGTTTCGCCTGACAGGGTGGGAACGACGCTCAGTCGCCCAGTCCGGCGCCTTCGCGGGCCAGAGCGTCCAGCCTGGAGATTGCCCTGTAGTACTTCTTCCGGTACCCGCCTTCGAGCAGCTCGGGCGCGAACATCTCGTCCATGCTCACGCCACTGGCCACCACCGGCAGGTCGCGGTCGTACATCCGGTCCGCGAGCACCACCAGCCTCAGGGCGACGTTCTGGTCGGTGACCGTGTGGACGTCCTCGAGGCACACCACGCTGACGCCGTCGAGCAGGGCGCCGTACTTCGACGGGTGCACGTTCGCGAGATGGCCGGTCAGCGCCTTGAAGTCGTCGAGGCTGGCCCCGGCCTGCTCGGCACGACGGAGGACGTCTTCGGCGGGGAAGGCGTCGGGCGCCTTGGGCAGCCCCCTGTGCCGGTAGTCCTCGCCGTCGATGCGGACCGAGTCGAAGGACGCCGAGAGACCCTGGATCTCCCTCATGAAGTCGTCGGTCGCGAACCGACCCTCGCCGAGCCGCCCAGGCAGGGTGTTCGAGGTCGCGGCGAGCCGCACTCCGTTGTCCCTCAGGTTCCGCAGCAGCGTCGAGACCAGCACGGTGTCCCCGGGGTCGTCGAGCTCGAACTCGTCGATGCACACGAGACGGTACGACGAGAGCGCGGTCACCGCGTCGTGGAAGCCGAGCGCCCCCACGAGATGGGTCAGCTCGACGAAGGTCGCGAAGAGCTTGGGCCCCGGCACGGCGTGCCACAAGGATGCCAGCAAGTGGGTCTTGCCGACCCCGTAGCCACCGTCGAGGTAGATCCCGCCCGGGCCGGTCAGCTCCGGAGCCTTGCGGAACAGCCCCTTCTTCTTCGCAGGTCGGTTCAGCTCGCCGGCGAAGTCGCGCAGCACCTCGACCGCCTCCTTCTGCGACGGCTGGTCCGGGTCGGGGACGTAGGAGTCGAAGCTGACCTCGGCGAAGCGTGGCGGCGGTACGAGCTCGGCGACGAGCCGGTCCTTGGACACATGCGGATTTCGGGAGCTCAGGCGGATCGGCACCGCTCAAGCCTACGAGCCCGCCGCTACGCTGCCTGACATGCGTCTGCCTGTGATGCCGCCCGTGCAACCGATGCTGGCCAAGTCGGTGAAGGGTGTCCCCGACCCTGACAAGTTCGACGGCGGGCTCTCGTTCGAGCCGAAGTGGGACGGCTTCCGCTGCATCGTCTTCCGCGACGGCGACGAGGTGGCCCTCGCCAGCCGGAACACGAAGGAGCTCACCCGCTACTTCCCGGAGGTGGTCGAGGCCGTCAGGCGGTCGCTTCCGGATCGGTGCGTCGTGGACGGCGAGATCTTCGTCGCGATCGGCGAGCGGCTCGAGTTCGAGCGGCTCCAGGAGCGGATCCATCCCGCCGACTCGCGGGTCAGGATGCTCGCCGAGGCGACCCCTGCCTCGTTCGTCGCCTTCGACCTCCTCGCGATCGACGACGAGTCGCTGATGCAGGAGCCGTTCGCGGTCCGACGCACCCGTCTCGAGGCGGCCATGGCCAGCTCGACGGCACCGATCTACCTGACCCGCACCACGACCGACCGTGCCGAGGCGGAGGACTGGTTCTCCCAGTTCGAGGGGGCCGGGCTCGACGGGGTGGTCGCCAAGCCGATGAGCGCGCCGTACCAGCCGAACGTGCGGACGATGCTCAAGGTCAAGCACGAGCGCACCGCCGACGTCGTCGTCGCCGGCTACCGGCTGCACAAGACCTCGACGCCCGAGGAGCCACTGCTCGGCTCGCTGCTGCTCGGGCTGTACGACGACCGCGGCACCCTCCAGCACGTCGGTGTCTCCGCGTCCTTCACCGCGAAACGTCGGGCAGAGCTGGTCGAGGAGCTCGCACCGCTCGTCGTCGAGACGAGCGAGCACCCCTGGGGAGGCTGGGCAGAGGCGGAGCACCACAACGTCACGGGTGACCGGCTTCCCGGAGCCCAGAGCCGTTGGAGCGCGGGCAAGGACCTCTCGTTCGTGCCGCTGGCTCCACGGCTCGTGCTCGAGGTCGGCTACGACCACATGGAGGGCACGCGGTTCCGCCACACCGCCCAGTTCAAGAGGTGGCGGACGGACCGCGACCCGACCTCATGCGGATATGAGCAGTTGGAGGAACCGGTGAGCTACGACTTGGGTAGGGTCTTGACCACCAGATCTTCATGAGCGGAGGGCGTTTTCCCCATGAGTGCCTCAGCATTCGAGACCAACTACGACGTCGTGCTCCTCATCGAGCAGCCGCTGTCCGAGCAGGACGCCCGCCAGGTACGCGGGCTGCATGAAGAGCTCGAGGAGCACGTCAGGTATCACGTGCTCCTGCCGGTCGAGGACGCTGCCGCACGCGTCGAGTCCGCGATGGGGTCCCTGGCGGCGAGCGAGGTTCTCGCCTCGCCGGCGCTGGTCATGAACGAGGAGGACCTCGAGAACATCCAGCACGAGCTGCTCGACAACGCCCGCCGCGAGCTGTCCGCGAGCATCGACCGGCTGGCGGCCGTCGGCGGCGACGCGGTCGGCGAGATCGTCAGCATCGACCCCATCGACGCCCTCGCCGCGAAGGTGAAGTCGGCCGACGGCCGCGAGGCGATCATCCTCACCCGGCCGCACGTGGTCTCGGAGTTCTTCCGCATGGACTGGACCTCACGCGCCCGACGCAAGATCGGCGTCCCGGTGCTGCACCTGCTCGAGCACGAGAACTTCGACGAGCAGGCCGGCGGCGGCGAAGGTGTCACCGGCCTCTAGGACGCCGCTGAAACCTGATGTGCACTGCAGACTTCTGCAGTGCACAAACCTGCACCGGCTGTTTCACGCTCGGTGACGATCCGTGACCGAACGTTTACCTGCGTTCCTCTGGACAGTGCGCGGAACCTCCTGATGAAGTGCCCGGGTCGCGACGAATGTCGCGATTCGGTGCGCCGGCGACCAAACATCGGCGCCCGCTGCACCCACTCACAGGAGGATCTCCGTGAAGCGACGCATCCTTGGCGTCCTGGGCGGTGCCACGACGGCAGCACTGCTCGCGACCGCGCTGCAGGCCCCCGCGAACGCCGCACCCCCGAACGACTCCGACACCGCCCGCGAGCAGGGCCCGGCCAACGGCAAGGCCGATGACCGCCAGGACCACCGCGAGGCCGGACGCCGGCAGCTGACGAAGCGCGCCGCCGAGCTGGTGCTGACCGGCAAGCGCCAGGTAGAGGACCGCAACGGCTCCAAGGCTGTGCGCGTCGCACCCGGCCAGTGGGCAGAGTACGGAACCTCGGACAGCGGCCGGCTGCTGTCGTTCCTCGTCGAGTTCGGGGACGGCTCGACGTCCACGACGACCTCGACGACGAGCAAGGGTGGCAAGAAGACCGCCGCCGCCACCGCCGAAGGGTCCACGAGCGGGCCGCTGCACAACCAGATCCCCGCACCGGACCGCACGACGGACAACAGCACCTACTGGAAGCCCGACTTCAACCGCGCGCACTACATGGACATGTTCTTCAACGGCATGCCCGAGCAGAACGGCGAGTCGTTCAGGTCCGCCTACGAGGAGATGTCGAGCGGCCGCTACACCGTCGACGGCGACGTGAGCGACTGGGTCAAGGTCGACAAGCCGGAGAGTGCGTACGGCACCACCGAGTCCCACAAGGACATGACCTACTTCATCGACGACACCGCGGAGGCCTGGTACAAGGCCCAGCTCGCCGCGGGCAAGAGCCGCGAGCAGATCGTCGCCTACCTCAAGAGCTTCGACCAGTGGGACCGCTACGACCACGACGGCGACGGCGACTTCAACGAGCCCGACGGCTACATCGACCACTTCCAGGCCATCCACGCCGGTGAGGGCGAGGAGGCCGGCGCCCCGGAGTGGGCCATCTGGTCACACCGCTGGGCGGTCAACCAGAACGGCTTCTACTCCGACGGCACCGGCCCGGCGGACGCGCAGTACGGCGGCATCCAGATCGGCGACACCGGGCTCTGGGTCCGCGACTACACGACCGAGCCGGAGAACGGCGGCCTCGGCGTCTTCACCCACGAGTACGCCCACGACCTGGGCCTGCCTGACTTCTACGACACGCAGGGCGGCGACAACGGCACCGCGTTCTGGACGCTGATGAGCTCCGGCTCCTGGCTCGGCCACGGCGACGGGGCGATCGGCACCACGCCGAACCAGATGGGCCCCTGGGAGAAGTTCCAGCTCGGCTGGCTCGACTACGACGTCGCCCACACCGGCCAGACCTCGAGCCATGACCTCGGTCCGTCGTACCACGCAACGAAGATGGCGCAGGCCGTCATCGCGGTCCTGCCGAAGAAGACCCGCAGCTACGACCTCGGCGCAGCCGCCGAGGGCTCGAACTACTTCTACTCCGGTCGCGGCGACAACCGCACCGCCACGCTGACCAGCCCGAGCTTCACCGTCCCCGCAGGTGGCGGCCAGGTCAGCACGAGCGTCAAGTACGACATCGAGAAGGACTGGGACTACGCCTACACCGAGATCACGACCGACGGCGGCAAGACCTGGTCCCAGCTCCAGACCAGCGCATCGTCGACGACCAACCCCAACGGCTCCAACGAGGGCTACGGCATCACCGGTTCCACGCAGGGTGCCTGGACCCCGATGACGGCCGCCCTGCCGGCGTCGAGCGCCGGAAAGACCGCGCAGCTGAGGTTCCGGATGGTCAACGACGCGGCTGAGAACGGCGTCGGCTTCCTGGTCGACGCGATCGACGTCGCCGGCACTGTCAAGACCGGTGCCGAGAACGGCGCCGACGGCTGGAGCCTCGACGGCTTCTCGGTAGCCGACAACGGCATCGTCGAGCGTCAGTACAGCCACTACTACATCGCCGAGAACCGCGTGTACGGCGGCTACGACAAGACACTCGAGACGGGGCCGTACAACTTCGGCTGGGCCCAGACCGCGCCCAACCACGTCGAGCACTTCCCGTACCAGGACGGCCTGCTGGTCTGGTACTGGGACACGGAGTTCTCCAACAACAACACGAGCGACCACATGGGCGGTGGGGAGGCGCTGCCGGTCGACGCCCGCGCCGCCTCGCTCAAGTGGTCAGACGGCACCATCGCGCGCAACCGGATCCAGGCCTTCGACGCCACGTTCGGGCTGACGCCGACGGACCCGGTCTCGCTCCACCGCGAGACGACGAGCGGCATGACCACCCTGAACGCCCCGTCACGTCCGCGCATCGCCGTCTTCGACGACACCGACCCGATGCGCTACTACGACAAGGCGAACCCCGGCCACAGCGTGATCGTCGGTGGGACCGGCACCCGGATCGAGGTCGTCAGCACCACGCAGAACAGCTCGATGCAGGTTCTGGTCCGCTGAAGCTGAGCACCACCGCTGGGCGGACGACTGTCGGGGCCGGGGAGAGCGATCTCCCCGGCCCCTTCGTCATCCGCACTCCGCAGCTGAGGTGCTGGAGTCCCCGATGAGTTCCGGCGAGGATGAGGGTCGAACCTGACACGACCCGGACAAGTGAGGAGATCGATCGTGACCACTCGACTCAACCCCTACCTCGGCTTCCGCGACACTGCCAGGCAGGCCATGGACTTCTACCAGTCGGTCTTCGGAGGAGAGCTGACCCGCAGCACGTTCGGGGAGTTCCACGCCAGCGATGACCCGGCGGAGCAGGAGAAGATCATGCACTCGATGCTGAGCACGGACGGAGGGTTGGTGCTCATGGCGGCGGACACTCCCAACAGCATGGAGTACACGCCGGGGAACAACCACTCGGTCTCTCTGAGCGGGGAGGACGAGGCCGAGCTCCGCGGCTACTGGGAGAAGCTCTCCGCCGGGGGAACTGTCACGGTGCCGCTCGAACCGGCGCCGTGGGGCGACTCCTTCGGCATGTGCGTCGACCAGTTCGGCGTCACCTGGCTGGTGAACATCGCCGGTACGTGACTCCTAGGAGGACGCCGGCGCGGCGTACGGGAAGGCCGCCTGCCAGACGGGCACGGGGAGGTCTTGGCGCCGCCGGAACGCGAGTCCCAGGACCTCCACCTCGTCGGCCGCCTCCTGAAGCCACTGCTCGAAGCAGGACTCGATCACCGCGAGCACGCGCGGGTTGGTGATCGTCATCGCAAGCGCGGCCTGCCAGCCGGCGGTGAACGCCTCCTGCAGCATCTCCCGCTCACGCTCCAGCTCCCCCTCGTTCATGGAGCCCTCCCTTCCCTAAAGATCAGGAGAGCACTGCCGCTCGCCGGCGACATCAACACAATGGGGGAAGGGCTGCGCAAAAGGGGGCTAGCCCACTTGTGCCTTGCCAAGGAGACCGCGCGCAGGGTCGGAGAGGGCCGCGAGCGCGCCGGGTCCGGCGAATCAGGGGCAGGAGCGGCCGTTGCACGAGGAAGTCGGTGGTTCGCAGAGACCTCGACCTCGCGGCCTCTCCTTTCGCGGAGGGTGCCCGGCGCTGCTCGCGGCGTGTCGGTGCCACGGCAGTCCTCGGGGACTCGGAGGGCCCCGTGGCGGGGGACGGTTTCTCCATGGTCACTTCTCGCCGGCCGACTCGTGGAGAGGCCGATGCGCCAACTCACCTGGTGCGTCCGCACTAACGTGCGGTGCCACGCGATCGGCGGGGTGGATCAGAGCCCTGAGTAGAGCCCCCGGCGCACCGCGATGGCCAGTGCCTCCAGCTTGCTGTGGGCGCCCAGCTTGGCCGAGAGGTTCGAGATGTGGTTCCGGACCGTGTTCACGCTGACCGTCAGCTCCTCGGCGATCGCCGCGTTGGACAGTCCCTTGCCCAGCATGTTGAGGACCTCCTGCTCCCGCCGGGTCAGGCACGGCTCCGGCCCGGAGGACCGGCTCAGCTTCGGCAGCAGCCGCGACAGCATCCCGGGAGAGATGACGGCCTCGCCCGACGCGGCAGCGCGTACGGCGGCGGTGACCTCGTCGAGTCCTCGGGTCTTGGAGACGAACCCCGCCGCGCCGGCCTCGATGGCCTGGACCAGCACGTCGTCGGCGACCGCCGCGGTCAGGACCACGATGTTCATGCTGGGACGGATGGCGCGCAGCTCCGGGATGGCAGCGACACCATCCCCGTCGGGAAGCCGGCGGTCGAGCAGCAGGACGTCGGGTGCCGCTGTCGTCACGCGGGCACGGGCTTGAGCCAACGTGTGGGCCAAGCCCACCGAGACCATGTCCGGCTCGTCATCGAGGACCTTCGCGAGACTTGCGCCTAGCACCTCATGGTCATCGACGATGAGGACGCGGATCGGTTCGGTGCCGTCGATCTGCTGCCCGGCGCGCTGCTCCGCTCTCTCCTCGTTCACGCGAACCAATCCCTCCCCCGGCGAACGCTCTGTGACGCCCGCCACATCCAGTATGCGGGTCCATGGACCCCGGCGGCGCCGGTACGAACATGGCAGCGCGATGTGGTGCATGATGAGAGTCCCCCGCGCAACTGCAACCTAGTCCTCGCAGGCGGAAAACCATGGGTCGTATCCGGGTCCTCATCGCCGACGACCACCCAGCGGTGCTGTCGGCTCTGGTCAGCGTGCTCGAGGTCGACCCCCGGTTCGCTGTGGTCGACACGGTGACCACGGGCGCCGAGGCCTACCGGGTCGCCGAGGAGGGGCGGGTCGATCTGGTCCTGCTCGATGTTCACATGCCCGGTGGTGGCCCCGAGGCAGCCAAGGCGATGCTGGCTCTCCGGCCTCCGCCGGTGGTGGTGGCCATCTCCGCCGAGTCCGGGGCCGGCGTCGTGGAGCAGATGATCCGCGCAGGAGCTGTCGGTTATCTGACGAAAGGCCGGGTTGGCGACATGCTTCCAGACCTGCTTGTACGGTGCGCCGACGGCGAGGTCGTCCTCGCCACCCCGGCGGCGGCCGGCGCGCTTCGGGCGGTGCTGGCGAGTCCGGCAGGCATCGGTGCCGAGCCGGATGCCCCGATCGTCCGTACCTGAGCGCAGGGTCTTCCCGCGGTCCTACCATGGCCGGAACCGTTCGTCTTCGGAGCGACCTCCCGTGGCGAGCCGGGAGGGGACGAGAGATGTTGCAGGCGGTTGAGAAGGGCCCCGCGATCGGCCCGCAGGTGCTCTTCGGCATCGACAGCGATGGCCGGTGCACTCTGTCGATCGGCGCCGGTCTAGACGATCTCGGCCTGCAACCCGGCGAACTGGTCGGTCAGAACCTGTTCGAGCTGTACCGCCAAGACGCTGCGGCTGTGCGGTCACTGCACCGGGTCCTGGCCGGGGAGTCGTTCAGCATCGAGCGTGAGTTCGACGGCCGGCTCTTGTGGGTCTACTACGAACCGGTGCGCGACAGCGGCGGCACTGTCACAGGGGCACTCGGCGTCGCCACCGACGTGACCGAGCAGCGGCGGATCGAGGCCGAGGTGCGAACCGCGAGGGAGCGAGCCAGCCTGCTCGCCGACCTGTCGGCGGCGCTCACCCGCGAGGTCCTCGACATCGAGGCGCTGCTGCGCGTGGCAGTCCGTTCCCTGACCGAGGCAGTTGCCGACGTGGGTGCCATCTGGCTGCGCACCCCTGACGAGCAGCGCCTGGAAGTCCGAGCGGTCTGGCAGCTCGCCGACGGCTCCCGATCGCTCTCGGACCACAGGCACCCGGCCACGGGGAACCGGACGGTCCTGGTCGACGTACCCACTGTGGATGCGATGGCCGCGGCCGAGGTACTCGACCTCGCCGCTGCCGATGACGGCTTCACCGGCGACGAGCTCCTGGATCGCTGGTCCAGGCGATCCGGGATGCACACTGACCTGCGGGTACCGCTTCGCTCCCGTGGCCTCTTGCTGGGCATGGTCGACCTGGCCCGGGGGGCGCAGCAGGGAGCCTTCAGCGAGGACGACATCAGCCTGGTCACGGACCTCGCCGAGAGGTGCGCTCTGGCTCTGGACAATGCCCTGCTCCTGCAGGCTCAGCGGGAGTCGCGCGAGCAGCTGGTGAAGTTCCAGGCACTCGCCGACGCATCCGACGACCTCATCGCGATCTCGGACCCCGAGGGACACCTCGTGTACGTGAATCCGCAGGTGCACGAGTACGGCATCGAGCTGTCCGGCGACGACGTCTGGGCCGCGCTCGCCACGCATGTGGGTACGTCGGCGAGCGACACGCTGCGCAGCGCCCTGGAGACCTCAGGGCGGTGGTCGGGGGGCCTCACCGCGACGATCAGGGCCGAAGAGCTGACCGTGCACGCCGAAGCCTTCAACCTCCCGCATCCTGACACCGGAGCGATCCTGGGAACCGCTTGGATAGTCCAGGACGTCACGGAGCTCCGGGCCACGGAGGCGGCCCTACGTGCGGCCAACGCCGATCTCAAGCAGTTCAAGGCTCTCGTGGAGGCCTCCCCCGACTTCATCGCGATCGCCGGGCTGGACGGAGAGGTGAAGTACATCAACCCTCTGGGTCGGCAGCTCGTCGGTATGGATCCCGATGCCGACGTCAGGACCACCATCATCTCCGACTACCTCACCCCCGAGGGTCTCGTGGCCTCCGAACAGATCGAGCAGCCCGCGGTGATCGCGAACGGGCACTGGGAAGGCGAGTCCAGCCTGCTGAACCACGGAGGCTCCCCGATCCCGGTCGCCATCGCCAGCTTCCTCATACGCGACCCCGAGACCGGTGAACCGTTCGCCCTGGCGACGGTGCAGCGTGACATCACCGAACGGCTTGCGGCGGAGAACGCCCTACGCGAGCTGGCAGACCAGAGGGAGGCCTTGCTCACCCGGCTCGTGGACGCCCAGGATGCCGAGCGGACGAGGATCGCTGCCGACGTCCACGACGACCCGGTGCAGGCCCTCGCCGCGGTCGACCTCCGCCTGGGACTACTCAGGCGACAGCTCCGCGAGCAGGCACCGGAGCTGCTCGAGACATTGGAACCTCTGCAGGCCAGTGTGACGGGCGCGACCGACCGGCTCCGCGCCCTTCTGTTCGACCTCGAGCCACCCGACCTGCAACAGGGGCTGACCGCGGCGATGATCCGGGCAGCCGAGGAGATCTTCGAGAACACCACGACCCGGTGGACCGTGGACGGCGAACAGGAGCCCGACGTGCCGGACGCCACCCGGGCGATCGCCTACCGGATCGCGAAGGAGGCGATGATCAACGCCCGCAAGCACGCCGCAGCGCAGAACGTCGTCGTCACCGTAGCCGGCCGCGAAGGTGGGCTCGTGGTCTCCATCGCCGACGACGGGGTCGGTCTCGGTGCCGAGCCGATCGAGCCGACGCCCGGGCACCGGGGGCTCTTCAGCATGCGTGACCGAGCAGCCGTTGCCGGCGGATGGTGCTCGATCCGCAACCGGCGACGGGGTGGGACACGCGTGACGGCGTGGCTCCCCGGTCCGTCCACCTCCGACTAGCGCCTACGCACTACTCAGGTTCGTGCCCCCGCACCGGGCGCCGGCGGTTCTGGTCGGTCATCCTTGAGGTAACGCCGATCGGCCCGTATCCCCCGTCGGGCCGATCGGCGCAACCATTCCCGGCTCATGCCGACCACACCTCGCGGGACTTGCCGCTCCTGTCGGTCCGCGGCTCCTCGGTTCACCGTCGATGGTGGTCATCGACACCCACCTGGCCCACGGGGGCCACCGGCGGAATCACCTTCCGCGACCGCGGCGGACCCTACGGCCGCACCAAGGGCGCCAAGCGCGTGGTGGCTGTCGTCGTCACGGGGCTCCGGCTGGGTGCGCTGGTCGCGCCGGCCTCCACCACGAGAACCGGGCCAGTGAGCTGATACTCGAGCACCTGACCCGACACGGTGTCACCGAACGGCTCGAGCTGGTCCTGGTCGACCGGGTGGCTGCAGGTCGCCTGCATCGCCACCGCGATGCGCCATCTGTCACGCGCAGGCACTCAGTTCCGTGTACGTCCGGTTGCGGCCAGAGCGGCCAACGGGCTCGCGCCCGCTCGGAATGCCGCAGCTGTGGATGCCCGGCCGGCCGGACCTCGACGGGGTGTTCTGACATCATGAGCCGTTCGATCGAACCGGCGTATCTCGGGGGACGCACGTGGGCAGTGGCACGGAACGGCGACGCGACGTGTTCCGGTACCCGGACTTCACGCGTTTCTGGGTGGCTGAGACGGTTTCGGGTTTCGGCTCCTACATCACGACGATGGCGTTGCAGGTCCTCGTGGTTCTGACTCTGCACGGTTCCGCCGGTGATGTCGGACTGTTGAACGCGTCGCGCTGGATGCCGTACCTGCTGCTGGGGCTGGTCGTGGGCGCGCTGGTGGACCGCCGCCGTCGCCGACCGATCCTCGTCGCCACCGACCTTGGCCGCGCGGTCCTGCTCGGGGCGATCCCGCTCTTGTGGATGGTCGACAAACTGAACCTGCCGATTCTGATGGCCTTCATGGTCGCTTTCGGAACCATGTCGTTGCTGAGCGATGCAGCAGCCCGGTCGCTCTTGCCGCGGCTCGTGCCGAGGGCCTCTCTTCTTGCCGCCAACGCGCGGCTCGATCAGAGTTCCTCCGTCGCACAAACCTCCGGTCCGCTGGTCGCAGGCGGACTGGTGACCGCGCTCGGCGCACCGGTCGCAGTGCTGGTCGACGCAGTCTCTTACCTGGCTTCCGGGATTGCCATAGCAAGCATCAGGACACCCGAGATCCCCCCGGTTGCTGACGACCAGCCGCGAAACCTTCGCCGCGAGATCGGCGACGGACTCAGGTGGGTCTACCGCCACAGCGTCCTGGCGCCACTCGCCCTCTCGACCCACGGATGGTTCCTGTTCAACAGCATCCTGACCACCGTCTTCGTGCCCTTCGCGCTGCTCAGCCTCAAGTTGAGCGCATTCGAGTTAGGCGTGACCCTCGCCGCAACCGGGGTAGGTGGCCTCCTTGGCAGCCTGGTCTCAACCCGCGTAGGGCTGCGATTCGGTGCCGGAAGAACGGTTATCGCCTGTCGCGCTCTCTATCCACTCGCCTGGGCAGTCATCGCCTTTGTTCCCGACCAGGCCAACGCCCACTCACATGTGCTCGCCGTTCTCCTCGTTGGCGGCGGACAGTTTCTCTACGGACTGGCCCTCGGAGTCGAGAACGCCAACGAGACGGGATACCAACAGGCCATCACCCCGGACGAGCTCCAGGGCCGAATGGGCACCACGATGAAGTCCGTGAACCGGGCCATGATCGTCGTCGGAGCACCCCTGGGTGGTCTCCTCGCCGACTCCATCGGCTACCGCCCCATCATGTGGGTGGCCATTGCAGGGTTCGCACTGGTCGCCGTGGGCTTGGCAGCCTCTCCCTTCCGGCACGCCCGACACGACGACGCGCCTGCTCACGCGATGGCCTGACGAAACCGGCTCCGCCGGTGGGACGAACCCTCCGCATCGGCGCAGCAGGATTCCCGGCGTTCACCCTTCGCGTCATTTGCCGAAAAGTGGTCTGGACGATCCTCAAGGTGCGTTTTGTGCATGCCGATAGGTGGCAGTTTCTCCTGCGACGGGGGCCGCGATTCAGCTTCAACTTCGCATTCTGCCGTCGACTCTTTGGTTGGTGATTCACCGTGGCGCGAGCACGCCACAAGGCACCCCGCCACAAGCACGTCCTCCCCTCCTCTCCGAACCCGGCCCGGCGCCGGATCGTGCGCCTGGGTCTCGCTGCCTCGGCCGTGCTGGCAGTGGGGACTCCCGCTACCGCGGTCGTGTGGCCCGACACGGGACCGGCCGAGGCGGCGCCGCCCATGGTCAAGGCGAAGCCGGTCCTGGTCCGGACGTCGCCCGTGCCGATGCGGGTCGCGCCGATCTCACGCTCCGAGCCGTTGGTGCGGTTGGAGGAGAAACCCCCGGCGGTCGTCGACCACATGTTCGCCACCGCACCACTGAACGTCCGGACATCGCCCAGCGACCAGGCGAAGCTCCTCGACGTCCTCAAGTCGTCGCAGAAGATCGCCGTCTCAGGTGAGACAAAGGGCGAGTGGACCGAGGTCGTCATCGGGGACAAGCCGCGCTGGGTCCACACCGCCTATCTCACCCACGAGAAGCCCACCCCGGAACCCGAGCCCACCCCCGGGGCCGCGGACCCGACGCAGGAGCCTTCCGCGCAGCCCGCAACGCAGGCAGACCCCCAGGCGGACACCCAGCCGTCCCCCGACCCCTCTCCCACGGCAGCTGCGGAGAAGGCGGCCGCACCGGCCTCGGCCGGACTCTCGACGGCCCCCTGCCCCACCGGGTCGGACGTCGAGAGCGGCTTGGTCTCCAACGGGATCACCGTGCACCGAGCCGTCTGTGCGGCGTTCCCGGAGGTGCAGACCTACGGCGGCGTGCGTCCGGGCGACACCGGTGATCACGGGACCGGTCACGCGGTCGACATCGTGATCCCGAACTCCTCCACCGGCGACCAGATCGCTGCCTGGGTCCGCAGCCACGCGTCCGACCTCGGGGTCAGCCAGGTGATCTGGTCCCAGCACATCTGGACCGTCCAGCGCAGCAGCGAAGGCTGGCGCCTCATGGAGGACCGCGGGTCGGCAACCGCGAACCACTACGACCACGTGCACGTCACGGTCAACTGAGCGCCAGGGGGCCGGTGCGGGAGGACGCGTCACCCGGGCGGAGCCGTATCGCCTACGAGGCGGGCCCGGCTCCGTAGGAGACGTCGGTGCATGGGTTGGTGGCGGCCGAGCGTGCGTCCCTGGTGATGCTCTCCGGCAAGGGCGTTGTGTGAGTCACGGTCGGCGAGGTCAGGGGGCGTGCCTGATGACGGTCCCCCAGCACGAGGCGCAGCCCCGCCTGCGGGTCGGGCCGGGTCCGGGCGTCCACGAACGCCGCTGCCAGAGCACGCGCCTGCGCACCTTGCCCCGGTCCGTACTCGACGAGCGTGCGGTCCTTCCCTGGCCCGTTGGCGACCACGGGGATCTCGAGGCCGGCCTTGCGCAGGGTTCGAGCGGTGCGTGCTCCGAGGCCGGTCACGGTTGTCCCGTTGACGACGGTGACCGGGTCGGTCACCTTGGCCAGACTCTGTCCGACCGTGACTGCACGGGCCTTGGACGACTGGTCCGGGGAGCCGACGGCTTCGTCGTCTCGCAGGGCCGCCCAGAGGCGGTCGACGTCGGGGTGCACCAGGGCGACGCGCGGACCGTCGTACCGCCAGGGAGCGGTGACGAAGACGATGTCCTCGGGCGCCATGTGCCGCAGGCTCAGCAGGAAAGACAAGAGCTTCTGCGCACTGCCGAGCTCCGGATCGACGGTGAGGTACGTCGTCGCGGCACTGGCCAGGGGAAGGATTCGGGTGGGCGTCACTCCCTCCGCCCGGACCTTCGCGATGACACTGCCGAGGAACGCCTGCTGTCGCCGCATCCGCCCGATGTCCGAGCCGTCGCCGATACCGTGGCGGAGCCGCACATAGTCCAGGGCCTTCGTCCCCGACACCGTCTGCACGCCCTTGCGGAAGACCAGGCTGCCCTGCTGACCGAGGTTCGGATCCAGGTCGCCTTGGTAGATCGGGTTCGGGACGCACACCGGGACCCCGCCGACGATCTTGGTCATCTCCGCAAAGCCGACGAAGTCCGCCACCACGGTGTGGTCGACGCGCATGCCGGTGAGCTTCTCCACCGTGTTCACGGTGCATGCGGGGTTCCCCGCCGCGGTCTGCCCGACGGAGAACGCCGCGTTGAACATGACCGCGTGCTGCGGTGCCGACCAGCTCCCGTCGGGCAGCTGGCAGGCCGGAATGTCGACCAGCGAGTCGCGGGGGATGGACACAGCCACGGCGCGACGCCCGCCTTCGTAGACGTGCACGAGAAGCGTGGTGTCGGACCGCCCGACCGAGGACCCGCCGCCGCCCAGGGTGCGGTCGGCGCCGACCCGGGAGTCAGACCCGATCAGCAGGATGTTCTGTCCCGCCACCGCAGGCGGCGGACGACGCTTGCTGATCCCGCTGTCGTTGAACGTGTTGATGCTCCGGTCGAGGCTGACGTAGGCGACCAGCGAGGCAGCGATGACGAGAGTCAGCAGGACCGCGAGAGCCACCAGCACGACTCTCAGGGCACGCCGACGGCGAACCGGAGCCGCGGAACCATCGCCGTCGCCCGGAACACTGGTGGAGTCACCCGACACGGCGGTGCCCTTCTACAGGTTGTCAGGTCGTCAACCTTCCAACGAAGGGCTGGTCCAACTCGTTCCTCGGCCGCGGCGAGGGCGGTCGCGTCACCCGGGACGCCGGCCTCAGACCACCTCGAAACGCTCCGTGTGAATCCGCCGGACCGGGACCCCACACTCCCTCAGCTGCTCGCTGACGACCTCGACCATCGCCGGTGGACCGCAGAGGAAGTAGTCGAGGTACTGGCGTCCGTGAGCCGGCAGCTGCCGGTCGAGCAATGCCCCGTCGATCCGGCCGGACTCTCCCTGCCATCCCTGGGGCGGCTGCTGGAGCGCGTAGACCACGGTCAGGGCGAGCCGCTCGCGCAGCCGTTCGATCTCCGGGCGCAGGACGATGTCACGCTCGGTGCGCGCTCCGAGCAGCAGCAGATGCTGGCGGCGGTCACCTCGGTCGGCCAGGGTGCGCAACATGCTGAGCATGGGAGTGACACCGATCCCTCCCGCGATGAACACGAAGCCCCACGACGACTCGAGCCCGTCGATCGTCATCTGTCCGTAGGGGCCGTCCAGGAAGACGCGGCGGCCGGGACGCAGCCCGCGCAGCAGCTCACTGAAGTCCCCGAGCGCCTTGATCGTGAACTGCTTGCGATGAGGTGCGTCCGCGGTCGAGGCGATGGTGAACGGGTGCTCCTCGAACACGAAGCACGACGAGCCGATCTTCAGCCACGCAAACTGACCTGCATGAAAGGGCACTCCCTCGTGCTCGTCGGCCCTGACCTCGAGGGTGATCGCGTCCCCCGCGGCCTCGGTCACCGCCTCGACGACGTACGACCGACGACGGGCTCTCAGCGGCAGCCACAGCCAGCGCCGCACTGCCACCGCGAGCACCAACACGCCCATGACGCCGAACCACGCGGCGAGCACCAGGTAGCGAGCCAGGTGGTGCAGCCACCACACGTGCAGCCAGGCCGCGACGAACACCGTGACTGCCATGGTGATGTGCAGAAGGCGCCAACCCTCGTAGCGGGGCTGCCGACGCTTCCGGCGCAGCGCCAGGCCGACGACGGCGGCAAGGGCAAGCGTCGACACGACGGCCGCTCGAGCGGCCCAGGTCGTGTGTCGGAGGTCGAAGATCGACAGGCCCCGCGGGTCGCTGGCAAGGACCAGGACGACGTGGCAGACGACCAGGCCCACGCCGGCGACGGCCACGACGCGGTGCACCCGCAGGATCGTCTCGATACCGAAGGACGCCAGCAGGGACCTCATCCGTCCCATCAGCACGAAGGCGGTGACGAGCAGCGAGAAGGCGACGAGTCCGGTGTTGATCGCCGACATCTCGAGCACGCCGTGCACGGAGTCGTCGGTGACCGCCCATACCAACGCGCGCGGTGCGACGAGGAGTCCGAGATAGCCGAGGACCCAGGTGGTCCTCGTCATTCGCGCCGTGATGCCGTGCATGGTCCACCAATCCCCCCGACCGGTTGAGGCCTCTCAGACGATCAGGCGGCATCCCTCGTGTGGAGGCGCGTGCGACAGGCACAGATGTGAACGAGGCCGCTACCCGGACAAGGCGGCGTCACCGGTCGGCAGGAGCCGCAGATCGGTGGTGTCATCGCGCACCAGATGCAGGTCCAGACGTGCAGGGCGCACGTCTCGGTGGGGGGCTCCTGGTCGTCCGCCGGAGGGTCGAGGTCCACCCGCCAGAGTGCCGCTGCCCCGGTCTGGGGAATCAGCGGCTGTCGCTCTTGGTCGGGTTGGGCCGTCATGTGCTTTCCGTCTCGGTTTTGGCATGGTCCCCGTGCCAATAGAAATCCCCGTCACATTGGTCATGCGAAACGCCCGTCTAGACACCAAGTGACAATTCCTGAGGCGATTTGTGCGGCCCTTCGTCAAGACGTGAGCGAGCCATCCGGCGACCCCCGGCCTTTGGGAGGGACCGCCAGATGGCTGGTGTTGGTTCAGATCACGAAGCCTGGATGCTGGGCGTCCGCCCTGGTGTGGCGCTGTGCTCCTCGAAGACCGCCACGACCTCTTCCACGGAGAGATGCTTGGTCTCCGGGAGGAACCGGGCCACGAACGCAACGGCCAGGACGGCGAGCCCGGCGAGGAGGACCATGACCCACGGGAGGCCCATGGCGGCGGCCAAGGCCGGGAAGGCGACGATGACCACGAAGTTGGCCAACCAGTCGACACTCGCGCCGATGGAGGCTGCTGTGCCTCGGACGGCGGTGGGGAACACCTCGCCCTGGATCAGCCATCCGGTGCCGCCGACACCGATCGCGAACGACGTGATGAACAGCGAGAAGCCGACCATGACGACGGCGATCTTCGGCGCACCGGTCAGGAACGCGACACCCACAGCGGCGACCAGCATGAACACCGTCATGCCCGCGAAGCCGCCGAGCGCAAGGGGTCGCCGCCCCGCCTTGTCGATCCAGCGGAAGCCGAAGTACGTCGCCACCACGTTCACCGCACCGAGGATCGCCGCAGCTTGGAGTCCTGCCATGGAGGCGTCGATCGCGCTCGACGACGGGGACTTGAAGACCTCTCCGAGCAACTGCGGGCCGTAGTAGAACGGAACGTTGATGCCGGTGATCTGTTGGAAGACGAAGAAGACCGAGACGATCATCAGGGCCCTCTTCACCCCAGGCGTCCAGGTCCGCTTCCGCTGTCGTTCTTCGCGGGCCTCTCTGGCCTCGAGCTTCTCCGCAGTCTGCCGCGCCTCCTCTTCGGTGACCTCGATGCCGAGCTGTCCGAGAGCCTTCCTCGTCTCGGCGTAGCGCCCCTTGTGGAGCAGCCAGCGCGGTGACTCGGGCATGCGCGCTCGCAGCGCGACGGCGAGCACCGCGGGGACCGCCCCGAGACCGAGGATGATCCGCCAGTCGGCCCCCTTGGCGGCCTCCGGCGCCAGATGGAAGATCAGCAAGGCGACGAGGTACGAGACCAGGATGCCGACGGTGATCATCCACTGCTGGATGATGCTGAGCTGACCTCGGCGCTTCGCGGGTGCGAACTCGGCGATGTACGCGGTGGCGATGGCGGAGTCCGCACCGACCGCGAGGCCGATGAGGGTCCGGGCGCCGAGGAGCATGCCCGCATTGATCGTCACCGCCGAGAGGATGGCCCCGAGGGCGTAGATGATGGCGTCGGCCATCAGCAACGACTTGCGCCCGAAACGGTCGGTCAACGGTCCGGCCGCAAGGGCTCCGACGGCCGCACCGAGGGACGCTCCGGCAACGAGGTAGCCGGTCGCCAACGGCGAGAGCTCATAGGGCACGAAATCGAGGACAGAGCCGATGACGGCTGTGTCGTAGCCGAAGAGGAATCCTCCGATACATGCCAGGAGCGCGAGGTACCAGTAGAACGACGACATAGCCGACGTGTCGAGACCCGCAAGCACCCCCTCTGCCCTTACCTGCTCCGATCGATCTGACGTTGTCATCGCGCACCTCCTGGGAGAACTTGAAACGTCGCCATGGAGTTACCCAGGTCACAACGGGAAATGCCGTGGCATCGCTTTTTCGGTGCCTTCGTTGCCTGTGAGATTTGCTGATGAAATGCGCGGCAGCGCCGCATTCCCACACCCACGCATCGCGACCGCAGGCCGGTCCAGTCACCGCCTGAACCCTTCTCACGTCTGCCTCGTGTGAACGGGGGTAGGCAGCAGACGCCAACCGGGCGCGCTGCCGGAGCCCGAGGAGGCGCCATGGTTATTCACGCCCTGTCACGTTCGGTGGCGGCGACAGTCGGCGCTGTCGTCGCGGCAGCTGCCACCGCGTCCGTCGTCGTACCCACTGCGCATGCAGACGACGAGGCAGCAACGGCTTCCGGGAGGTCAAGCTGGTGGCCGACACGCCCGGCCATGCGAGGACCACCGACCGCAAGCTGGTCAACGCCTGGGGCCTGGCCGAGTCCCCCACCAGTCCGGTCTGGGTCGCGAACAACGGAACCAGCACTTCGACCCTCTACGAGGGAGCCACGTCCCACAAACGGTTCGCGAAGGTGCCGTTGGACGTGAGGATCCCTGGCGGGGGCGCTCCCACGGGTGTGGTGTTCAACCCGACCGACAAGTTCCGGCTCTCGAGCGGTGGGAAGTCCGGTGCGGCTCTGTTCGTCTTCGCCGGCGAGAACGGTGACATCTCGGCCTGGAACAAGTCGGGCGACCCGACCAAGGCGGTGCTCGTGGCGCACACCAACCATGCCGTCTACAAGGGGCTGACCATGGTGACGACGGGAGGCAAGCACTTCCTGCTCGCGACGAACTTCCAGCGCAACCGCATCGACGTGTTCAACGAGAGCTTCCACCGTGTCAATGCGCAGCATGCCTTCCCTGGCAAGGGCATCCCCGACGGTTACGGCCCGTTCGGCATCGCCGGTCTCGGCAGCCAGGTGTACGTGACCTACGCCCAGAAGGATGCCGCCGGAGAGGACGACGTCTCGGGCCGCGGTCACGGCTTCGTCAACGTGTTCAACCGGCGCGGGCAGTTCCAGGACTCCCTCGTCCGCCGCGGCGTGCTGGACTCACCGTGGGGTCTCGCGATCGCGCCCCGGGGCTTCGCGCCGTTCGGCGGCAAGCTGCTCGTCGGCAACTTCGGTGACGGCCGGATCCACGTGGTGGACCAGCACAGTGGCCGCGTGGTCGCGACCCTGCTCGACCGGGCGCATCACCCGATCGTGATCGACGGCCTCTGGGCGCTCCTGCCCGGCAACGGGACCGCAGCCAAGAAGTCCGACGTCTGGTTCAGCGCCGGACCGGGCGACGAGTCGCACGGACTTCTGGGGATCCTGCGACACCGCTGACGGGTTGATGGAGGGGCAGCCGCCCGACGGGACGAACAGGGTCAGACCCGTCCGGGCGGCTGTCGACCGCCTCTCCAGAGCTGCGACACCGCAGGCTACGTGCATTGAGCCAGTCCACAGTGCAGGGTGGCTCCATGTACTTCGTCGGCGTGGACCTCGCATGGGGTCAGGAGAAGCCCAGCGGTGTGGCGGTCGTCGGAGCCGACGGGCACCTGCTCCACGTATCGGCGCAACGAAGTGATGAGGACATCGTGGCCGCGCTGACGCCCTACGTCGGCGGCGACTGCCTTGTCGGGATCGACGCACCCCTGGTGGTGGAGAACCCCACCGGCAACCGGCCCTGTGAGGCCGCCCTGAACCGTGACTTCGCACGCTTCGACGCCGGCACACATCCCTCCAACACCGGCAAGCCGGAGTTCGTCGACGGTCCGCGCGGGGCACGGTTGGCCGAGCAGCTCGGCCTCGACATGGACCCATCGTCTCGTTCCCGTCGGCGCGCGATCGAGGTCTACCCGCACCCCGCCATCGTGGCCCTGTTCGAGCTGGGACGGACACTCAAGTACAAACAGAAGACCGGCCGACCCCTGTCACAGCTGCGGTCCGAGCTGTTGCGCCTCATGGGACTGCTCGAGGGGCTGAGGGACTCCCGTGTTCCTCTGTACGTCGACAAGCACGAAGGGTGGAGGGCGCTCGCGGCTCAGGTCGAGTCCGCTGAACGCAAGAGCGATCTGCGACGCGTGGAGGACCAGGTCGACGCGGTGGTGTGCGCCTACGTGGCGATGTTCGCCGAACGGCGCCCCGCGCTGACCACCACCTACGGCGACTACCGTTCCGGCTACATCGTCACGCCGACCCTGCCGTCCGGACACCAGCCCTCACCTCGGTTGCCACGAGTCACCGATGACCCCGCCGCTGCACCGGTGGACAAGGCGCCCGTACGCCGAGCAGTGCAGATGTACGCCGAGATGCAGCCCGAGCTTCGTGACGTGACGAGCCGGTTCGTGGCCCTGGTGACCACGCTCCTCGACGACGCGGGCATCAACTACCTCAGCGTCACCGGACGGGCGAAGAGCGTGGCGTCCTTCGCGGCCAAGGCCGACCGGACAGAAGCCGGGCGACCCCTCTACACAGATCCCCTGGAGGAGATCACCGACCAGATCGGCATCCGGGTGATCACCTACCTGCACAGCGACGTCGCGGCGGTCGCCGAGCTGCTGGGCGACCAGCTGTATGTCCTCGACGACCGGGACATGGGCCAGGAGACAGCCAGGCAGGGCCGGTTCGGCTACGCGAGCAGACACCTGCTGGTTGCGCTGGATGCGAAGCGGAGCACCCCCGCGGCGTACGAAGCGCTCGGCGGGCGGCGCGCCCAGGTCCAGGTACGCACCGTGCTGCAGCACGCGTGGGCGGAGTTCGAGCACGCCATCCGCTACAAGGGCACCATCCCCGAGGAGCACGTGCCTGACCTCGACCGGAGGTTCACCCTCGCCGCTGGACTCCTCGAGCTCGCCGACCGCGAGTTCTCTTTGATCCGCGACCGGTTGCAGGCCACGGTCACGGACCAGCGGCAGGAGACAGACGTCAGCGACCCGAGGGTCAGCCCCCAGGAGCTCGCCACCTTCCTGGCCGCGCAGTACGCCGACGCCGGCTGGTCCCGCCCTGACCACTACGCATGGGTCTCCGGCTTGCTGCTCGAGCTCGGCATCACTTCGCTGGACGAGCTGGCGGGGCTGCTCACCTCCGTCGACAGCTCGGTGATCAACGAACGGATGGCCTACCGGTATCCGCCGGGCGCCGTGCGCCGGCTCGATGACGCACTGCTGGCGATCTTCGGGACTCGCTACCTGGGGCTCCACGGCAACTCACACCGGGACGCCCTGTTGCGCACACGCCTCGAGAAGCTGCGCACGCCCGCCGACCAGCCGGAGCGGGATTCGAAGTGAGCTCGGGCGCAGCCCTTCTCGCGCCCACCCAGATCGCTCAGTACCGGAGCCGGACTGCCGAGCTGGCGCCTGCGGACCTCCAGGGGTGGCTGCACCGCAACCCTGCCGGATGAGGCGGATCGCCGAGCGGGAGCCGGCCCGGCGGCACGTGACATCATCGCCGTGTGACTGTCATCAAGATCAACGCCATCACGGTCCCCGCCGACAGTGGCGACGAGCTGGCCCGACGGTTCGCCGCGCGGGCAGGCGCCGTGGACGACCAGGACGGGTTCGAGGGCTTCGAGCTTCTCAAGCCCACCGACGACCGGACCACCTGGCTGGTGGTCACGCGTTGGCGCGACGAGGCCGCCTTCGATGCTTGGCTGAACTCCCCTGCCTTCGGCCACGGGCACCGCGCGGCGGCCGAGGGCGAAGGCGAACGGCAGGGCCCGGTCGGGGTCCACAGCGAGCTGTGGTCCTACGAGATCGCGGGCGGCTCCGGCCGGTAGCAGCGGCCGGTCCGACGCCTAGGTCGCCAGCGGGAAGTGCGGGTGCGCCGGGTCGCGTCCCTGGAACGACAGGATGGCTGGGTTCTGGATGACCCCGTCACGGATCTCGATGGCACGGCGAACGGTGGGGCTCGCTTCCCAGGCGTCCGTACCTCCCAGGACGGTGCGGAGGAAGGGGATGAGCGCGTCGCTGATCTCCCAGGTCGCGGAGTTCCACAGGTACGACGGGCTGTGGTCGACGGCGTAGTAGAGCACGTTGTCACCGACCACGAAGCTGGGATCGGCGAACGTCGTGGGACGAGCCCAGCTGAACCCCATGCCCTCGTCGCACGAGACATCGACGATCAGGGTTCCCGGGCTCAGGTCCGCGAGGTCGTCGTCGGTCATGAACATGATCGGAGCGTCGGTGTCCTGGAGCACGCAGTTGACGATGATGTCGTGCTGCTCGAGGAAGGCCGACAGGGGCACCTTTCCGGTCTCGGTCACCGCGTGGCTCACGCTCGACGTCGTCCCGTCGCTGTCGAAGTGGACCATCCGAGCGGAGTGGATCGGTGCGGCCACGGCCGCGACCTCACGGTGGGTGAGGACGTCGACGTCATGCACGCACAGCGCGTTCAGCGCAGTCACGGCACCTCGGGCGGTCGCGCCGAAGCCGATGACCACGGCACGTAGCCGACGCCCGTAGTCACCAGTGGATCCCGCGATCTGCATGGCGTGGAGCACCGAGCAGTAGCCCGCCAGCTCGTTGTTCTTGTGGAACACGTGCAGGTTGAAGGAGCCGTCGCTGTTCCAGTGGTTCATGGCCTCGAACGCGATCAGCGTGAGTCTCCGGTCGATGGCCAGCTGAGTGAGCTCCTCGTCCTGTACGCAGTGGGGCCATCCCCAGAACACCTGCCCGACGCGCAGCTCGGCGATGTCGCTGAGCATCGGTTTGGGTTGCAGGATGACGTCGCACTCCGCGACGAGCTGCTCGCGGGTCTTGAAGCCGCCGACCCGGTCCTTCAGGTCGTCGTCGGAGACCCCGAACCGTTCCCCGTAGCCATGTTCGAGGTACACGCTCTCCCGGAGGTCGTCAGGGATGCGCCCCAGGTGGTGTGGGTGCAGCGGGAGCCGGTGCTCGTTCTCCTTGAGCGACCGCGCCATGACGCCGAGGCTCAGCCTGGTCCCGCGGTCGCGTTCGTCTGGGGCCATCCCGGGCTCCGTCCAGTCGCGCCGAGGCCACCGGGGTCCAGGGAGGCCGTTACCCGATGAGCGTACGCCTGCGGCCCTCCCGCACAGGTGGAAAGCAGTAGACGCGACGGACGTTGAACGGTGCGGAAGGACGCCGCCGGCTTGACGCCACTGCGCTGCCTCAGAACGTCGCCTCGATGATGCGCAGGTCACGTTCGGCTCCGTCGTCGAGCACCTGCAACGCCTCCTGGTAGGCGGGAGCTGTGGTACGCCGCCACGGCGGCATCGACGCTGTCGAACTCGATGAGCGTTGTCCGTTCCACCAGTCCGGACTCGAACGCGCGCGCGGGCAGGCCCCGAGCCAGGAACCGCCCACCCGCGGCCCGCATCGCAGGCCCGGCAAGCTCGATGTAGGCAGCCAGCTTCTGCTCATCCTGTACCGAGCGAAACGTGTTGATCCAGTAGGCCTTCGCCATCGGTTCGTCGTCCTTTTGTCGGGCATTTCGGGACTTCCAGCATGCCATTCGTGGACCCGACCAGCCTGTCACGGCGCCGCCACCGGACCGACCCGGGCATCGAGGCAGGTGCAAAGGGACGTGAAGGCGTGCTGGTTTCACCCCGCGGGGATGATGCCCGCCGGGTCGCTCGCACCCACGGTGGAGGCATGACTTCCCCAGGACATCGGGTGACGCCGGGCGCGTCGCGCGCGCAGGAGGGGCGTCCCACCGAGGAGAGCACGGCGGCCGGCATCTACGGGGTGATCGTGAGTGCGGCGGTCATGGCGGCGTCCCACGCGGACAGCGCGACAGCAGTCGTGGTCGCTGTCCTGGTCACGCTTGTCGTCTACTGGGCTGCCGAGCGGTACTCCCGTCTGGTCGCCGAGCGGATCCACGACGGCCGCCGGCCCACCTGGCAACAGGTTCGGCTGCAGCTGACCACCGGATGGGAGATCGTGACCGCCTCGGCACTCCCCCTCGTCGTCCTGGCAGTCATGGCCCTGCTGGGTGCCGACCTGTACGTCGCTGTGCTCGCCGCCCTGGGCTGCAGCACCGTGCTGCTGTGCCTGGCGGGCTGGCAGGTCGGCAGACAGGGGCAGCTCAGCACTGCCGAACGGATCGTCTCGGCGACCGTCGCGGGGATCTTCGGGATAGCCATGATCGTGTTGAAGGCAGCTGCTGCACTAGAGCGGAACGCGGAGGAGCCATGGCATTCGACGTGGTGGTCGTTGGCGGTGGATCGGCCGGCTGCGTCGCGGCCGCGCGACTCTGCAGCTCGGGCCGGCTGAAGGTGCTGCTCATCGAGGCCGGCCCGGACTACGTCGACGTCCGCCACCTGCCGCAGGACGTGGCGGACCCGTCGGCCCCGACCACTGAGCACGACTGGGGCTTCGCCTCCGAGCCTGACGAGTCCGGCCGCGTGGTCGGGCTACCCCGCGGCAAGCTGATGGGCGGCTGCTCCGCCACGAATGGTGCCTTCCTCATGCGTGGGTGGCCCGACGACTACGACAGCTGGGCCGCAGCGGGCAACCCGGGCTGGTCCTTCGACGAGCTGCTCCCCTGTATGCGAGACATGGAGTGCGACGCGGACGTGGACGACGAGTGGCACGGGCGCTCAGGACCCGTGCCGGTGCATCGCACGGCGTACGACGAGCTCAGTCCGTTACAGCGCGCCTTCGTCGACAGCGCGCACGCCGTCGGCCACGCTATGGTCCCCGACCACAACCGGCCTCGTGCGATCGGAGTGGGCTCGCTGCCACGCAACGTCCGTGACGGGCTGCGGATGAGCGCCGCCCTCACCCACCTCGCACCGGCAAGGGACCGACCGAACCTGACCGTCCTCTCGGGATCAGCGGTGGACCGTGTCGAGCTCTCGGGCACCACGGCCGTCGGCGTGCGGCTCGACGACGGTGAGATCGTCGAGGGCGACCGGGTCCTGCTCACGGCCGGTGCCTACTGCAGTCCCGCCATCTTGCTTCGATCCGGCATCGGGCCGCCTTCAGAGCTTGCGCTACACGGCATCGAGGTCCGCGCGGACCTCCCAGGCGTCGGGACCGGTCTCGCCGACCACCCGCTCGTGGCGGTCGACCTGCCCACGTCGCCTGGCTTCAGCGGGCCCCGGTTCCAGACGATGCTCACCATGCGGTCGACGTACGCCGATCCCGCAGGTCCTCCGGATCTGCACGTGTTCGCGGCAGGTCCCTTCGACGACGCTGCCTCACCGACTGGAGGTGTGTTCGGCGTCGTCACCGGACTGATGTCGCCCAGCTCGCGTGGCACGGTGCGACTGAGGTCGGCCGACCCGGGCGACGCGCCGCGCATCGACGTCGCACATCTGCGCACCACGGAGGACGTACGACGGATGGTGGAGGCCATCCGACATGCCCGTCGACTGGCTCGCACACCGCCGCTCGCGGCTTTCGTCGAGGGCGCCGAGCTCGCCCCGGGCCCTGCGGTCGCCGAGGACGACGACGCCGGGCTGACCGCCTTCGTCAGAGCCCAGGTCAGCAGCTACCACCACCCTGTGGGCACGTGCACGATGGGCCCGGACCCCGCCGAGGGCGCTGTCGTCGACTCGAAAGGAGCCGTCCACGGAGTGGAGGGCGCGTGGGTAGCCGATGCGTCCGTCATGCCGAGCCTGCCGTGCGCCAACACCAACCTGAGCGCAATGCTGGTAGGTGATCGCATCGCGTCGTGGCTGCTCGCCGGATGACGCGGTTGTCAGGACTGTTCGGTGCCCGGCGACGACGCTGGTCAGCACCGGCGTCGCCGTCAGCTCAGGCCAGCATGCGGTAACGGAGGTACACCACGCCGCTGTCGAAACGGCGCTCGTCGAGGAGCTCGAGCTGCAGACGAACATCGTCGGGAAGCCACCGCTTACCGCCTCCGACCACGACCGGCACGACGAACAGCTGGTACTCGTCGACCAAACCTGCCTTGATCGCCTGCGCGGCCAGCTCGGGACCACCCACGGTGATGTCATGCCTCGCTGCCGCCTTCACCTGCCGGACGGCCTCCGGGTCGAAGTCGACGCTCGATCCGGGTCTGGGCGCTGGACGGCGCGTCCAGCGTCTTCGAGTACACGACCTTGTCGGCCGCCCGCCACATCTGCGCGAAGTCCTGGGCGAAGTGCGGCTGGTCGGTAATGGCGTCCGGGGTCTCCCAGTAGGTCATGACCTCGTACATCCTGCGCCCGTAGAGGTAGGTGCCGACCGGCCGCTCGAGATCGTTGACGAAGGTGTGCACCTCCTCGTCCGGAGCCGCCCAGTCGAAGTCGCCGTCCTCGTCGGCCACGTAACCGTCGAGCGACGCGATCGCCGAGTAGATCAGCTTGGCCATGGCGAGCCACCCTCCTCAGCAGTCAGCTCCGGATGCTCACGCTGAAGTATGCCGCGCTGGAACCCTAGAGCTGGGTCATGACGTCGGCGAAGCGCCGGAGCTGCTCGATCTCGTCGGTGACCGGCCACACGAACATCCGCTGCACCCCGGCGTCCCGGAACGCGCTCAGCCTCTCCGCCACGAGCTCAGCCGGTCCGAACGCCAGGCGGTCCCGGAGCTGCTCGGCAGGCCGGTGCATGGCCGGCACCAGCCGCTCGTCGAGCACATCGCCGGCCCGCCGATCGTCGATGTGGAACCACATCGTCGCGAGACCGTTGGCGAAGCCGGCAGGGTCGCGTCCCGCCTCGCGGATCAGCTGTTGCACCCTCCCCCAGCGTTGCTCGAACTGCTCCGGCGTGATGTTGTACGCCGACGCCAGCCACCCGTCGCCCAGGCGCACCGCTCGACGCAGACCGACGGCGGACCCCCAGCTGCCGAGCCAGACTGCCGGCCCGTCCGGCTGGACGGGGAGAGGCTCGAGCGGCCCCTCGACGTCGTAGAAGCGACCCTCGTGGGAGTCGCCCACCAGCAGGGCGCGAACGGCCGTGGCGGCCTCGTCGAAGCGCTGCCACCGCTCCTCGAACGGGATACCCACAGCGGCGTAGTCGCGCTCCGACGACCCGGGACCAAGGCAGGCCACCACCCGGCCGCCCGACATCACGTCCAGCGCGGCGAGCGCCTTGGCCAGGGCCACCGGTCCGCGGACGACCGGGTTCGCCACCGTGGTGAAGAGCCTGGCGTCTCCCGAGCAGGACACGACCGCCGCGAGAGCGGTGGGCCCGTCGAGCCATGGCACGCCGAACACCATGTGGTCGTTGGCGGACACGGCATCGAAGCCGAGCGCAGTCGCCGTCTCGACGTACTCCACGAGGTGGTCGACGGAGAACCGCTGACCACCGAAGTCCATGAGGGGCAGGTGGACACCGAACCTCATCTCGTCAGTGCACCACGCGGTGGCTCGCGTGCCAACGACCGCTCACGTTCGTGAGGACTCGTCCTACCCTCAACAGGTGGCAACTGACCTGCGCCGGGTGCTTCTCACCTCATCAGGAGACCGGACGACATGCCGCCACACCGTCGCGACACGGGAGCTGCTGGACGGCCCCGGGCCAGTGAGCCGGTAACGTCGGGTCCGTGACGCAGACTCCCGCAGGGTGGTACCCGGACCCGTCCCCGCAGCAGCCAGGACAGCCGCCGTTGCTGCGTTACTGGGACGGCCGGCTGTGGACGGAGCACGTGCACCTCGCGCAGACCTCCGCGCCGTACGCCGGTCAGGGGCCTGCCCAGGGGCCGACCACCCCGGACGGCGTACCCCTGTCAGGTTGGTGGCGACGTGTCGCCGCCTAGGTCATCGACGGGATCCTGGTCGGCATCGGGACCTCGGTCGTGACGATTCCGAAGCAGCTGCAGATGCAGGACGACCTGAACAGCCTGATGCGACGGTTCGAGGCCCAGACATCCCAGGCGGGCAGCACTCCGGACTTCGGAGCGTTCTTCCGCGACTACATGGACATCTTCCTGCCCGTGCTCGCCTGGTCGGCGATCGCGAGCTTCGTCATCTGGGCCGTCTACAGCTCGCTGATGCTTCGCTTCAAGGGCGCCACCCTCGGCAAGATGGTCGTCGGTATCGCCGTCCGCCTCCGAGACCAACCCGGCCAGCTGCCGTGGTCGAGCATCTTCCTTCGAGTACTCGTCCAGCAGGGCGTCCTGCTCACCGCAGTCGTGCCACTGCTCTACCTCGCACTGTTCTGGTTCCCGTACCTCGACGGCCTCTGGCCGCTGTGGGACAAGAAGCGGCAGGCCCTCCACGACAAGGCCGCGAGGACCAACGTCGTCATCGTGCGCTGAGGCTGCCTCCGCAGGGTCCGCCCCACCTGGCTGGGCGTCACCACCAGCCCTGCTTCCTGGCCCAGCGCAGGAGCAGCAGGCTGATCGTGATCATGACCAGGAGTACGACGGCCAGCTGGGTGTAGTGCGTCGTCTGGTTGACGATCACGTTCATGCCGTAGACGGATGCGATCGCCGTGACCGGGAGGGTGATGGCTGCGATCACCGCGAGCCGCTCCATCGCCACGGTCATCTTGGTGTTCACCCGGGTCTGGTAGAGCTCGATCACGGCGAACATGAAGTGCCACTCCCCGTCGCCGATCGACTGGACCCGGGCGAACTGGTCGGACAGGTCCCGAGCGAAGGCCCGGTCCTCCTCCTCCACGAACCGGTCCAACGCCGTGATCCGCGCGTAGATGTCGTGGGTCTGCGAGGCCATCGTGCGCGCGGTGATCAGCTCGTGCCGGACCAGGAACATCCGCTCGAGCAGCTCCTCGGGCTCCCTGAGCTGCGGCGCCATCACCTGCTGCTCGAGGGCGGGGATCTTCTCCGCGACCTCACCGATCAGCGCTCGTTGCTCACGGGCGACCGCCGAGCCGATGGCGTACGCCACCTCGGCGGGCGAGGTCGGGACGAAGCGGCCGGAAGTGATCCGGCGTAGCACACCGGAGGTCTCGTTGAGCGCCTGCTGCGGGTCGACCTGCGGGTTGAGGGGCCCGTGGACCGTCACCAGGTACCGCCGCGAGATGACCATGTCGAGCTCCAGGAGATGCACGTGGCCGGCGTCACCGAGCAGCGGCGTGTGCATCGTGACGAAGTAGTGGTCGGCGTAGGCATGCACGGTCGGGAGGTGGTTGCGCTGCCTGCACGAGGCGACGACCAGGGGGTGGCAGCCCAGTCCGGCCAGGAAGCCTTCGACCTGGTCGTCCCACGACGGCACGTCCACCCACACGAAGCCGTCGTCGCGGCAGAGCAGCTCTACGACGTCGTCGGCGTCGTGTTCCTGCGCTCCGGAGGCGTCCACGAAACGAACGTTCATGAGCACAGGGTGACCCTCACCGAGGCGGCCGTCCAGAAGTCGGGTGAGCGGCACCGACGCGCTGCCCTCCTCAGGCGTTCTTCCTCCGCCGTCGGTAAGGCCTGAAGTTCGCGACGCGTGCGGTGTCGCGCAACCCGCTCAACCGGCGCAGAGCCGACCCACGAGCGGCGACCGTGCCCTCCCAGTGCTGCCGCTGTCTCGCTCGCTCCTCGAGGTCGAGCTCCCGCAGGACCTGGCTCACCGCGGCCAGGAGCGTCCCGCTCAGCATCCAGTGGTCGCGGTTCTGTCCGGCGTCGACGATGAGCAGCTCGGTCAGCATGGCGCGTGTCTCGTGCAGGGCGTCCAGTGCCTCGGCCAGCGCGGCATCGCTCGCGACACCGCCGCGGTCGGCATCGGCGCGCACGAGGACGCCGTACGCTCGAATGCCTCTCGCCAGGTCCTCGAGCAGCACCCCGATCGCGCCGAACAGCTCGGGGCTGTACTCGAGGGTCTCGTCCTCGCTGAGCCCGTCGGCGATCGCCCTGAATATCGAGCGCAAGGAAACGACACTGCGCTCGAGCGCATCGAGGCCGCTGCGGAGGATCGGCTCGGTGTCCACCTCACGGATCGCGCGGGGGTTCAGTCGACGACTGTCGCGCAGATCGACCACGGCCCGGTCCGCGGCGTCGATGTAGCGCGACAGGCTCCTCACCTCGTGCAGCCATCGAAGCGCCTGGTCCCGCGAGGGCTCGTGGGGGAGCTCACGCGCGGCGCGCTCCAACAGCTCCGCCGCCCGGATCGCCACCTCCTCCACCGCCTCCCCCGCGGTACGCGTTCCGAGCGCAGGCGGGAAGACCACGTTGGTCAGGACCCCGACACCAGCGCCCACGAGCGTCTCGGCAACGCGCGCGGTGGCGGCCGTGGAGGCAGCAGGCAGCCCGAGGATGAGCATGGCGCTGATCGGAACCTCGAGCAGCTGCTCCCCCAGCCGCAGCATCTGACCGATGACCAGCGACGCTGCGATGACGAGGCCAAGACTCCACCAGGTGAGGCCGACGACGTCGGACAGGAACGCCGCCACCAGGACCCCGGTCACGACGCTTCCGACCCGCAGCACTCCCATCCTCAGCGTGGAGAACAAGGTTGCCTGGACGACCAGCAGCGCGGTCAGAGGTCCGGTCAGTGGCTGGGTGTCCGGGAACATCGCGTGGGCCACCAGGTAGGCCACCACGGCCGCAGCCGTGAGCCGGACGGTGCGGACCACCAGGACGGGGCCTCTGCGTCGCCACCACAGCAGGGACAGCCCACGGAGGCGGCGGATTCGTGTCTGTATGCCCACCGACCAAGCATGCATCCCACGAAGCCACGGGGTCTCGGCGCGGCAAACCGGCTTCTTCAACCCTGAACAGCATTCCGGCGGGGAGTGTGAGGCCGACCGTCTACGGGTTCCGCTTGGCGGTGATCGTGGGACTGGTGTCCCCTGCACACCACTGGGTGGGACGAACACGAGCGTAGAACTTGCCCTCCGTACCGGTGTTCCCGGTCGACCAGACGTACTTGCCGCCCTGCAAGGACGCGGTGTCGCTGGCGAACCTGACGTCGTCACCGCCGCCCCGGGCGCCCTTCTGCTTGATGACGATCACCTGGCGGTCCTTGGCGCACAGCTTCGGTTTCGGGCTCGTGACCTGACCCGAGAGGTCCACGCCCTGGGCCGTGATCGTGACCGTCGTACTCGCTTTCGGTGCCGCGTCTGCGGCCGCTATGAGCCCACCGCTGACTGCCACTGCGACAGCGGGGACTATCAGTAGCTTCCCTCTCATGGCGCACCTCTCTCGGTGTGGGTCCCGTTGTCGCGACGGTAGGACTCGTCGCACTTGCGTCGGCACCCCCCGATGGGACCAGTCGGTCCCGGGAGCCGGGGCATACGGGGGCAAGCGTCGACAACGAACGCGGCCCCACAGGTCATCTGCCTAGACCTGACGCAGAGAGCGGTCTCGGGCCGGACGAACCACGGTTCGTCGCCGGGACTACGCGGACCTGGCCCGGAATGTCGATTGACCCGGGCAGGCTCGAGGACAAGCGTGGTGGCACGATGACGAAGCCGACGATCTTGACGGTGGACGACGATCCCGCGGTCTCCCGGGCGATCACGCGCGACCTTCGAGCCCGGTACGGCGCCGACTACAGGGTCGTCCGGGCGACGTCGGGTGCCGAAGCACTCACCGTGCTCGGGGAGCTCGTCCTCCGGGACCGGGCCGTGGCCATGGTCGTGTCCGACCAGCGGATGCCCGGGATGACCGGCATCGAGATGCTCGAACAGGTTCGCCGGCAGGCCTACGAGGCGAAGCTGTTGCTGCTGACGGCGTACGCCGACACCGACGTCGCGATCAAGGCCATCAACGACATCGGGCTCGACTACTACCTGCTCAAGCCGTGGGACCCACCCGGAGAGCGGCTCTACCCCGTGACCGACGACCTCCTGGGCGACTGGAAGCGAGAGCATCCCGACAACGCCGACGTCGTACGCGTGGTCGGGCACCGCTGGTCTGACCAGAGCCACGAGGTCAAGACCTTCCTTGCGCGAAACCACGTTCCCTATCGGTGGCTGGACGTGGAGCGGGACAAGGAGGCCGAGCGGTTGAGCGACCTGGCAGGCGTCGGGCCCGGTGAGCTGCCGCTGGTGCTCGTACCCGACGGCGCGACCCTGCGCGCTCCCTCGACGCTGGACCTCGCAGGTGCGCTCGGCCTGCGGACCCGGGCCGAGCAGCCGTTGTACGACCTGTGCATCGTCGGCGGCGGCCCAGCCGGCCTGGCAGCGGCTGTGTACGGAGCCTCCGAGGGGCTGCGGACCGTCGTGGTGGAACGACGAGCGCCAGGAGGGCAGGCAGGAGAGAGCGCCTCCATCGAGAACTATCTCGGCTTCCCGAAGGGCCTTTCGGGCGCGGACCTCACCGACCGGGCCGTCGCCCAGGCCGTGCGCTTCGGTGCCGAGATGGTCCTGGCTCGCGATGTCGTGGGGTTCGAGACAAGGGGGCCGGTCAGAGCGGTCCGCTTCGACGGCGCCGGCGAGATCGAGGCCCGCTCGCTGCTCATCGCGACCGGAGTGTCGTACCGGCGGCTGGATGCCCCCGGCCTCGAGCAGCTCGGCGTGCGCGGCGTCTACTACGGTGCCTCCGCGAGTGAGGCGAGCCAGTGCCAGGGCGAGGACGTGTACGTCGTCGGCGCGGCCAACTCCGCCGGCCAGGCGGCCCTCAACTTCGCGCGCTACGCGAAGCGGGTCGTGATGGTGGTCCGAGCCGCCACGCTCGAGGCCACGATGTCGCAGTACCTCGTGGCGAGGATCCTCAGCACGCCGAACATCGAGGTGCGCCTCCGCACCGAGGTGGTCGCGGCCCGGGGCGAGGGCCATCTCGAGGCGATCACGCTCTCGGACCGGGCCGCTCACGTCCAGGAGGAGGTGGCCACGAGCTCGCTCTACGTGTTCATCGGCGCCTCGCCACGGACCGACTGGCTCGGCGCCGACATCGCCCGGGACGACAAGGGCTTCGTGGTCACGGGACAGGATCTCCTCGCGGCGGGGTCCCCGGCGCGCTGGCCTCTGGCTCGTGCACCTCTCGCGCTCGAGACGAGCGTGCCCGGAGTGTTCGCCGCCGGCGACGTTCGCCTGGACTCCATGAAACGAGTCGCCTCCGCCGTCGGCGAGGGCGCGATGTCGGTGCATCTGGTCCACCGCTATCTGGCGACCATCTGATGAGCATCGACGACCTGCGCGCGATCGCCCTTTTCGACGGGCTCAGCGACGACCAGCTGGTCGAGCTGATGACGGACGCTGACGAGCTGCGCTTCCAGCGCGGGCAGGAGCTGTTCCGCGAGGCGCAACCTGCCGACTACTGGTGGGTGCTGCTCGACGGTGCCGTCCAGCTGGTCCGTCACGTCGGTCACGAGGAGACGGTGATCGGGGCGATGGAGTCACCCGGTCAGTGGGCCGGTGGCTTCCGGGCCTGGGACGAGCACGGAAAGTACCTGGCGACGGGACAGGGGAAGGTGCCCGGCCGCGTCCTGCGTGTTCCGGCCGCTGCGCTGCGAGACCGGGCGAGTGCATGGTTCCCCTTCGGCGTACACCTGATCCGGGGACTGGTCCACTCGGTGCGGAACATCGAGGCCGTGGCGCGCCAGCGTGAAGCCCTCGTCGCTCTGGGCACGCTCGCCGCTGGGCTGGCGCACGAGATCAACAACCCTGCTTCAGCGGCCACACGCGCGGTCGACGCTCTGGAGGACAGCCACGAGAACCTGCAGTCCTCCCTCGTGCGGCTCGCCGAGGGCTCGGTCTCCCCGGACCAGTTCATCGCGCTCGACGCACTTCGCCGCGAGCTCGGGCGCCCAGTCTGCGGCCTTGACGCCACTCGACGTCGCCGACCGCGAAGACGTGCTGTCCGACTGGCTCCTGAAGCACGACATCGCGCGGGACTGGCTCATCGCGCCGGCTCTTGCCTCGGCAGGCTGCGACATCTCGTGGTGCGAACGAGTAGCGGACCTGCTCGACGGCCCCGCACTGCAGGCCGGCCTGGAGTGGGTCGGGAGCTCCCTGGCGTCCGCCAACCTCCTGTCCGAGGTCAAGGAGTCGACTCGGCGCATCTCCGACCTCGTGGCCGCGGTGAGGTCGTACTCGCAGCTCGACCGTGCCTCGGTGCAGCAGACCGACCTGACCGAGGGCATCGAGAGCACCCTGGTCATGTTCGGCCACAAGCTTCGCAACGGCATCACCGTCGTCCGCGACTACGGTGACGACGTTCCTCGGGTGGAGGCGATCGCCGGCGAGCTGAACCAGGTGTGGACGAACCTGATCGACAACGCCATCGACGCGATGGACGGGAAAGGCACGTTGAGGGTGGCGACGCGTGTCGACGACAACGGTGTGCTCGTGGAGATCGGCGACACAGGCAAGGGCATGCCCGAGGAGGTACGGGCTCGCGCCTTCGAGCCGTTCTACACCACCAAGGAGGTGGGGCAGGGCACCGGCTTGGGCCTCGACATCTCCCGCCGGATCGTCGTCGAGCGCCATGGGGGTGACATCTCGATCGAGTCGCGGCCTCACGAGACCGTGGTCAGAGTGCGCCTTCCTCTACGTCTCACGTCCACCCTCTGACGGTCTGGGCGTGCCAGTGAGCGGCGGGCAGCTCGTCTCGTCCGTAGGAGGACGGCAGCCTGCTGGGCAGGATCAGCGTTCGTCCTCGAAGCTCACGTGGCCGACGTGCATCTCGGGTCCTGCGAAGCCGGCACGGTCGACGTGCTCGATGATGCTCCGAACCTTGGCCCGGTCATGCTCGTCCGGGCACGCCACGAGCAGCCGCTCGACGCCACCCTCCATGTCCGACACGGACTTGAAGCCGCCGCGTGCCAGGGCCGCCATCAAGATGGCCGGGTCCTGTCCATTGGGTACGACGTAGGCCAGTTTGTGCGTTCCCGGCTCCCGCAGCCGGTTCTCGCTCCGGGCCTCGTCCAGCGTCACCCTCCGCAGCGCCAACATGACGACCACTCCTACAACGAGGAGGCCGACGGCCAACATCCCCATAACGATCATGACTCCTCCAACCCGCGAGACCTCCGCCCGGAGTGCTCACGCGTCCCGGAGGTCCGCTCCGTGCAGCATTCCTCGCCTGATTCTTTGAGCGTGCGCCTTCGTCAGCGCGCCGTCGAGGGACCTGAGTCATGTACGACGGGTCTCTGGTCCCGTCGAGTGTCGAGGAGTCTTCGGTGCGCCGGCCCGGTCACGTGGCCGCAACAGGCCCCCGAAACCGGCGCGAACGGGCTCTGGAACGAACGGAGCGGCGGGAGACATGATCGCCTTGTAGTCATGCCTGCCCGTCAGCGCGTGAGTCCAAGGGGGCGCGATGTTGCTCACGGCTCGTCGACTGTTCGACGGTCGAGCCACGCAGGCGTTCGACGACTGGGTGGTCGAGGTCGAGGATGGCCGGATCCTCGACGTCGGGCCGCGTAGCGCGTCGCTGTCGGGGGCGGATGTCGTCGACTTCGGCGACGCCACCCTCCTGCCGGGACTCATCGACGCCCACCAGCATCTGGCGTTCGACGCCTCGCTCGACCCCGTCGCCCATCTCCGGGCCGACGATGACGCAACCTTGCTGCTCCGAATGCGACAGGCCGCCCTGCAGGCTCTCGCCGCGGGAGTCACCACCATCCGCGACCTCGGCGATCGAAGCTACCTCTCGCTCACGCTGCGTGACTGGTTCGGCGGCGGCCATGAGGTCGGCCCTCGCATCGTGGCCTCCGGGCCGCCCATCACGGTCACGGGCGGGCACTGCTGGTTCCTCGGCGGCGAGGCCGACGGCCCGGACGGCGTCCGTGACGCGGTTCGCGACCGGGTGGCTCACGGCGTCGACCTCATCAAGGTCATGGCCACCGGTGGGAACCTGACGCCGACGTTCGGCCCGCACGAGTCGCAGTACACCTGCACCGAGCTCACCGCCGCCGTCGACGAGGCCCACGCGCACGGTCTCAAGCTGGCCGTCCACGCGCACGGAGGACAGGGAATCGCCGATGCCTTGACCGCGGGAGCGGACTCGATCGAGCACTGCACGTTCTTCACTGCCGACGGAGTGGACGCCGACCCCGGCCTCCTCGACCAGCTCGCGCGCGGCAGGGCGACGATCTCCATGACCGGTGCCGTTCCTCCCGGGCAGCGAGGCGCCGTACCCCGCGATGCGCCAGCGGCTCGCCGCGATCCTGGACAACTTCGCCACCCTGTTCCGCGCAGGAGCACGCATCGTGTGCAGCAGCGACGCCGGCGTCGGCCCGAACAAGCCTCACGACGTACTCCCCTACGGCGTCGCCAACATCCTTCCGTTGATCGGCATGACCAACGCCCAGGCGCTCACCGCCACGACGTCCGTTGCGGCCGAGCTGTGCGGGATCGCCGACACCACCGGCACCCTCGAACCAGGCAAGGACGCCGACATCCTGGTCGTCGGCGGCGACCCGCTCGCGGACCTGAACGCGATCCATGACGTGATCGCCGTGTTCGCAAGAGGCGCCCGAGCGACCCGCCCCAACAGTGCGTGACCGGGCGTGGTGGCGTCGCCGTGCAACCCAGTCGCGCGCCACACGGGGAGACCTAGCACGACAGCTCGAGCGGTCATTGCCTCAGCAGGGAGCGGAACGCCGGGCTCGCCCATCCGGTGCCCGAGCTCGGGGGGACGGGTGGCAGGTTCCGCCCGCCGTACACCACGTCGCCGTTCTCGTCGGAGTAGGTCAGCCACGTCTCGGCCGGGCCCTGCCCCTGGCCGGGCTTGCTCCAGTCGCACACACCCTTGGGGAAGATCGCCTCGAGGGTCGCCCACTGCTCATCGGTGAACGGCACCAGCATGAAGTCGTAGTCGGCCCGGTCCAGAGGTCGGAGCTGACATGCGACCCGGTCGTTCGCCGTGTCGTCGCCCGCCACCTGGCGAGGGGTACTCAGCCGGGTCTGCAGCTCGGGCTGACCACAGACCTGCTCTCCACCAGGGAGGGTCGTCATCTCGACACCGGGCACGTTCTGGCACCGGTCGGTGATGTCGGCCGGTTTGTCCTCGACGATCTTGGCGCGCAGCGGGGCCGCGCCACGGTCGGCCTCGACTGCGGCAAGCCACCGGTCCATGGCGAGGAACGCCTCCGTGGCCCAGCGGACGTCGCCGATCAACGGGGCGTCACCGAACCACATCACCCGGTTGTCCGTGTGCCCCTGGTCGCGCTGCAGCCGCTCCTCGGTCCAGAACGCGTGCGCGTAGTCGTGCGCGATGCCCGGGTCGGGCCCGCCATGGTTGATCATCGCGACTTCGTCGAGGTGGTTCGCCTCGTTCACCAGGCCGGTGCGGTAGACGTTGGCGATCGCACCGGGGTCCCCCTGGATTCGGGCCTCGGCCGGGTCAGCGTCGATGTCGAGCCCACCCACCTTGGCGTTGAGGTCGATGAACTGAGCGGGCGTGATCAGCCCGTCCTTCAGCGCGCCGAGACCGTACTGCACGCCGGCGTTGGCGAACGGGATACCTGCGAAGCCGTGGCCCGCCGCCTGCTCCTGCGCGCTCCATGCACTCTGCGGCCGGGGGCCCAAGGCGTTGAGCATCATGTCCAGGATCGAGCATCGGACACCACCCGGGTTGGTCTCGGAGTCGAACCGGGTGCTCGTGTCACCGGGGACGGTGTCCTTCGTGCCGGAGCACGCGTTCTCCGGGTTGATCGCGTCCTTGAACAGCCCCTCGTCCGCAGTGACCGCGTTGACATGCGTCAGGTGGCCCTCCACCTGTGCCATCTGGGTCGGGGACCACACGACGCCCTGACCCCACCGGGACGGGTCCTCGAAGTAGAGGCGAAGCAGGTGGTAGTCGGCGAACTGTGCACCCGCGGTCAGGACGTCGGGGTAGGAGCATGTGGTCACCAGGCCCTGGTACACACCGGGGTAGGCGTTGGCGATGGTGTGCTGAGCGATGGAGCCGCCCGAGCAGCCCGTACCGATCGTGTAGCGGATCGGGCCGTACCGCTCGACGAGCCGCTCCTTCGCCATCATCATCGACTCGGCCTGACGGGGAAGGCTGCAGTTGTGCCCGGTGTTGTTGAGTGCCGTCGACATCACTGCGAAACCCTTGCCCAGTGCGGTGACGTAGCTGTTCTCGACGCCAGGCATCGCCGGGATGGTGCCCGAGTAGTCGTCCAGCCTCGGGCTCCCCGGGGAGTACGACGCGCCACACCCACCGCCGTGCGTGGCGAGCACCTTGTGGTTCCACTGCTTCTGCGGCTTCCACGGCTTCCAGGTCCTGCCCGGCTGGAACAGCGTGAGGATCGCGTAGCGGTCACGTGCCTGGTAGCCGTCCTCACGCCTCACGATGAACGGCACGGTCACGCCTCGGTCCGTCGTCGTCGTCGCGACGTCCGACGGTGGGTTCTCCGGGTCGTAGGGCTGCAGTCCGGGCTTGGTCGGGTCTGTGGACTTGTAGAGCAGCGAGTACGACGCGGGCTCGTTGCACTGGGCGTCCACAGCGGTCGACTGGCACTGGTAGGGACCGTGCTGGGGCCCCGAGAACACAGGTCCACCGTTCGGGTGGTTGGTGATCACGCTCTGTCCGGCGTACCCCGGCGCCTGGACGCGCACGACGTTCTCACCGACCCGCAGGCCGAGCAGAAGCCCCTCGTACTGTCCGTTGGCGCGGACCCGGAACCGCCTGGTCACGTCGCGGTCGCCGACGTAGACCCGGACCTGCTCGGCGTCCATACCCCGGGGAAGCCTCACGGACACGAGTGCGTCACCCCCGGAGACGAGATCGGAGCGGTTGGACAGCACCTTGACGACGAGCTCTCGAGACGGTGCCCGCCGCGAGTCCGATGTGGTCACGCTCGCGACCTGGGAACCCACGGCAGGCGCCGTCGGGAGGGCCAAGGCGACAGCGATGAGCAACGGGGCGAGATGGCGAGCGCGCACTGGTCCTCCTGGGATGGATGCATCCCCAACGAGGACCAAGGCGTCTGGCTACGGCCTCGGTTTCAGCACCCTCCAGCTGTCGCAGCCGTCTCTTGACAGGTCGGCTCACCGTGCGAGGAAGGTGGCCAGTGCGGTTTCGCGGAGGTGGTCGGCATACTCGACCGGCGACCATCCTCGTTCGTCCACCAGGGTCTCCAGTACGTCCAGCGTCATCAGTGCCTGGAGCATGGCGGCCATCGTCTCGGCGGTCCACGGAGCGGCGAGACACCCGTCGTCACGTACGCGCCTGGCCACCCGCCTGCAGAGCCTTTGCCAGTCGTCCTGGATGAGGCGCCAATGCCGCGCGGCATCCTCGTCGATGTCGCGTACGCGCTGCACCGCCCGTGCGACCCGGGCGATCCGCGGGTGGTAGCGCCCGACGTGAGCAGCCCACTCCGCGATCATCCCAGCCGCGTCGACGGCCTCCCCGATCCGCTGCAGCGAGGACGGGAGGTCCTCCTGCTCGTTGACGTGGTCGAACAGGGCGCTCACGAGCTGGCCGCGGGACTCGAAGTGCAGGTACACCGCACGCCGGGAGATGCCCGCCCGCTCGGCGATGGTCGCCATGGTCAAAGCCGGCAGGCCATCTCGCTCGACGACTTCACGGGCTGCCTCCAGCAGCGCGACACGCGTGCGCCGGCTCCGGGCGTTCTGGGGCTCCACGAGACCTCCTCTTGCAACTTCACACCGAGTGTACTTCACTGGAAGTACACGCTGTGTGTAGTTCATCGAGTCGGAGTCCACCATGAACCACACCCACACCCACGGCCGACGTACGGGGGCGTCGCGCTCGGCACTGCTCGTTCTTGCCACCAGCCAGTTCCTCCTGGTGCTGGATTCGGCGATCGTCAACGTCGCCTTGCCGTCGATGCAGGTCGACCTGCACTTCAGCCCCGGAGGTCTCACCTGGGTGGTCAACATCTATGCGCTGCTGTTCGGCGGGCTGATCCTGCTCGGAGGTCGCCTGTCGGACGTGGTCGGCGCTCGTCGCGTCTTCCTGGTGGGCTTCATGCTGTTCGGTCTCGCCTCGGCGGCGGGCGCGCTCGCCCCGACCAGCGCTGCGCTCGTCACTGCGCGCGCGGTCCAAGGAGCCGGAGCGGCCCTGGTCGCACCAGCTGGGCTGGCCCTCACTCTGATCCTCTTCGCGCCCGGCACCTCGCGGAACCGCGCGCTCGGCATGCTGGGCGCGGCTGCCGGCCTGGGGGGTGCTTCGGGAGCGATCGTCGGCGGTCTGCTGACCGAGATGTTGGGGTGGCGGGCCATCCTGTGGCTGAACGTACCGGTCGTCGCGGTTCTGCTCGCTCGTGGTTTCAGCGTGCTTCCGAGCACGCCGGGGACCGCAAAGGGACGCACCCTCGACCTTGCGGGGGCCGTCACGGCAACCGGCGCCGTGATCGGTCTGGTCTACGGACTGATCCGTCTGTCCGACTCTCGCCTGTTGTCGCCCCCCACCGTTCTGCCTTGGGCCGTCGCAGTCGTCCTGGCCGGTGCCTTCGTGGCCGTGGAACGGCGCGTCAGCGCGCCACTGGTCCCGCCGACGATCGTGCGGATCCGCACCCTCCGCGGTGCGAATACGGCGATCGTGTTCAGCTCGATGGCGATGATGCCGATGTGGTTCCTGCTGACCGTGGATCTGCAACAGGTGCACGGCTTCGGCCCGATCAAGGCAGGGTTGGGCGTGCTGCCGACCGTCGCCATGCTCATCCTCCTCAACAGCCTCGCCCCACGGATCATCGCCGCTGCCGGGACCAAGAGGCCGCTGGTCGTGGGCCTGTTCGTGGCCGCGGCCGGCCTTGCCTGGTTGTCCGTCCTCGGCGGCCCAGGTAGCGGTTACCTGGGAGACATGCTTTGGCCGCAGCTCGTCACCGGCATGGGGTTCGGACTGGCCTTCGTCGCCGGCACCGTCACCTCCACCGGAGATGCGCCCGTAGAGCAGTCCGGCGTCGCGTCGGGGCTGCTCAACACCGCCCAGCAGGTGGGCGGCGCGGTCGGACTGGCCATCCTGGCGACCGTCGCTGCCCAGGCGGGGAACGTCGAGCCGGCGGCCCTCAGCGTGGACCTCTCGCATGCGTTCCTGGTCGCGGCCTCCTTCGCCGCCGTCGCAGCGGGGCTGGCCTGGGCTCTCATCCCGCGTCCCCACCAGGCTGAGAGCACACGCTCATTCGACGGCCCCGTCGGCACCGCGGTCTCCACAGCCAACGGGTGATGCTCGGCCATCTCGCTGGCCGCTGCACGACCCTTCATTCGTGAGTGGTGCCCGAGCGCTGCGCGGACCGCACCGCGAAGGCCGGCGCGTGCTCGGGGCGCACTCCGACGCCGATGAGGTACGCCGTGACCGACGAGACCTGCGGAACATGTCGCAACAGGGCGAGGACAGGCCTCGGCGGGCCCATCCGCTCCCCCGAGAGGATCGGCATCACCAGGCCGCGGTGCATGAGCCGCTGCAGGCCCTGGACGAGGATCGTCGGCCAGAGTCTCCGTCTGCGCACCGCCGCCAGCTCCTTCGAGGTCACCGCACCTCGCCGTAGCGGGTCGGCCAGTAGCGTGGCGGCGGCTACCGCGTCCTGCACGGCGAGGTTGATCCCGACCCCGCCCACCGGTGACATCGAGTGCGCCGCGTCGCCGATGCACAGCAATCCGTCGACCTGCCAGTGGTTCAGCCGGTTCAACCGCACGTCGAGGTGCTTGACGTCGTCCATGGAGGCCAGCGCATCGACGCGATCTGCGAGCTCCGGCATGAGCTCGGCAATGTCGCGTCGGAAGCTCTCGACCCCTCTGGCACGCAGCTGGGAGTCCGTCCCCTTCCGCGCGATGTAGGCGAGCTGAAGGAAGTCCTCTCGGGGGATGACCACTGCGAAGCGGCCCCTGGCTGCCCGCGGGGTCAGCGCATTCGGATTGTCCTGCGGCGTACGAGGGAGCCGGAACCACCAGGCGTCGATCGGGACGGGGAACTCCTTGAGCGGGAGGTCCGCCTGCTCTCGCGCAATGGACCAGCGACCGTCGCAAGCGACGACCAGGTCGGCGAGAATCTCTCCGGTCGCACCGTCCGGCCCCCGGTAGCGCACCCCCTGCACTCGTCCCGACTCGCGGATCAGGTGTGTCACCTCGGTGCGCATCCGCAACGTGAAGGCCGGCTCCTCCTCGCCGGCAGCGGCCAGCAGGTCGAGCAGGTCCCACTGAGGCACCATCGCGACGTACGGATATCGCACCTTCAGCCGGCGGAAGTCGGCCACCACCACGCTGTGGTCGCTGTCGATCGGGAAGGCCACCTCGTACACCCTGCTCTGCGGCAGCTGTGCGAACCGCTCGCTGAGCCCGAGCTCGTCGAGCAGCTGCAACGTGGACGGGTGCACTGTGTCGCCCCGGAAGTCCCGCAGGAAGTCGCCGTGCTTCTCGAGCACGCTGACGTCGACACCCGCCCGAGCAAGCAGCAGCCCGAGCACCATTCCGGCGGGTCCGCCACCGATGACCACGCAGGTCGCGCGCTCGCTCATGAGGCCTCGTCCCTGGTCGACTACTCGGCCGAAAGGTCGTCCGCGGACGGCCATGCGCCGCCCGGGGGCATGGGCAAGGGCTGCGTGAGCGGCTGGCGCCAGGACGGCGGGACGAACGGTTCGCCCCAGTAGTCGGTCACGCGGACGGCCTTGCCGTCCTTCAGCTCGGCGATCGACACGTTGCGATAGATCCGGCCGTCACCGTAGTCGGTGCTCCACTCGACCACGACCGTGTCGCCGAGCTGGTGTCGTCGACCGACGGCGAGCCGGAGGCCCTCGAAGTGGGACTCCACCTCGGAGATGCGTGCCCGTCCGTCGACCATCTCCCCGCTTTGGGGCCACTGGCGCACGGCCTCGTCGGCCAGTGGCACACCGAGCACTCGCTCCAGGCGAGTCTCATGACTTCGCTGCTGGCTCATTGCCACACCCTCCCGCCGTGATGGCCCTTCTCCACGGTAAACAAGTCGATCGCCAACACCAACGTTGCTCTCGATACTGGAAGCCCGCCGGAACCGCCCGACGGGGTGGCTGAGCACGGAGACCGAGCGCCGATGAGGACGAGAGAGCACGCCTGGCTCGCGGACCCGCGGCGTGCGGTTCCCGTTGTCCGTCACGCCATAGGTGATGCGGGTGAGCGCTCGAGCGCCGTGATCCTGGTCGAAGGAGTCAGCGACCTTCACGCGGTCGAGGCGTTGGCCCGGCGCCGGGGTCGGGACCTGCACGCCGAAGGGGTCTCAGTCGTGGCCATGGGAGGCGCAACGAACATCGGCCATTTCCTCGAGCAGCTCGGCCCGCACGGGCTGAACCTGAAGCTGGCGGGTATGTGCGATGCCGCCGAAGAGCGCCACTTTCTTCGTGGTCTCGAACGCGCCGGCTTCGGTCCTGACCTCTCACGTCGGGACATGGAGTCGCTCGGCTTCTACGTCTGCACGGCGGACCTCGAGGACGAGCTGATCCGGGCCTTGGGAGCCACCTGCGTCGAGCAGGCAGTCGCCGCCCAGGGCGAGCTCGGGTCCTTCCGCATCCTCCAGAAGCAGCCGGCCCAGCGAGGACGCAGCGTCGAGCAGCAGCTGCATCGGTTCATGGGCTGCCGTTCCGGCCGCAAGTCGCGCTACGCGAGGCTGCTCGTCGACGCCCTGGAGCTCTCGCACATGCCACGGGCGCTCGATGGCGCTCTCGCTCATGTCTGACAGAAAGGGGCGGGCGCCTCGGCGACACCGTCGAGGGCCATCAACGCAGTCACGACCAATGTGCGCATGGTCGATCCGTCAGTCCGCGGTGTGCTGGGGCAGACTGCTGGCATGAGGTTTCTCGAAGTGCCGGGCCTCGGGCCGGTCAGCCGGGTCGGGCTGGGGACGTGGCAGTTCGGCTCGCGGGAGTGGGGGTACGGCGAGGGCTACGCCTCGGGTGCCGCTGTCGACATCGTTGCCCGCGCCCGTGAGCTTGGAGTCACGCTGTTCGACACGGCCGAGATCTACGGCTTCGGCAAGAGCGAGCGGATCCTGGGCGAGGCCTTGGGCGCCGACCGCGACCAGGTCGTCGTGGCGAGCAAGGTGTTCCCGGTGGCGCCGTTTCCAGCAGTGGTCCGGCACCGGGAGCAGGCCAGCGCTCGGCGGTTGCAGCTTCGGCGTATCCCGCTGTACCAGGTCCACCAACCCAACCCGTTGGTGCCCGACTCGGTGATCATGCCGGGCATGCGCAGCCTGCTCCAGGAGGAGCGGATCGGTGCCGTCGGGGTGTCGAACTACTCGTTGCGCCGGTGGCGCCAGGCAGACGACGCACTAGGGCAGCCGGTCGTGAGCAACCAGGTCCACTTCTCCCTGGCACACGCCGGTCCGTTGGAGGACCTGGTGCCGTTCGCCGAACGCGAGAACCGCGTCGTGATCGCCTACAGCCCCCTGGCGCAAGGTCTGCTGGGCGGGAAGTACACCGTGGACAACCGGCCTGGCGGCGTGCGCGCGACGAACCCGCTCTTCGGCAAGGAGAACCTGCGCCGGGTCGCGCCCTTGCTGGACACCCTGCGGCAGGTCGCCGACGCCCACGACGCCATGCCCGCGCAGGTGGCGCTGGCCTGGCTGCTCGGCCTGCCCAACGTCGTTGTCATCCCCGGTGCGTCCAGCGTCGAACAGCTGGAGTTCAATGTCGCCGCCGCTGACCTCGAGCTCGACGCAACCTCCCAGGCGGCACTGACCGAGGCGGCCAGGGCCTTCACTCCGGTCTCAGCCGCCCGGACCCTCGTCGACGGGCTGAGGGACCGCTTCGGCATCTGAGCTCGTCCCTGTCGGCGCGAACGGCCACTCCTCGAACGAAGAGCACCGACCATCAGCGGCGAAGCGGAGAACCCACAGGTCACGCCAAGGCCTGGCCCGGGGAGCACCGTAGTCGACGAAGACACGAACGACCGCGACTGCTCCTTCGACCGCCACGACGTCGCTCGACATCGTGAACTCCTCGTCCGGGCCGTCCCGCTCGGCCTCCCAGAGCCTTGCGATCGCGTCCAGCCCCTCGACGGGTTGCGCCCAGGGTGAGGGACTGTACGAGGCCTCCGGCTCGAAGAGTTCAGCGAGCAGCTCGGTCCCCTGCGTGCGCCAGGCGCGCTCATAGTCCGCAACCCACTGCTCAACAGCTGCTCGGTCCATGGCCCCATTGTCGTCCGGCCGCCGCACGCCGCCACGCTCGAGTCCGCCGCCGGGGACTCCTCGCACCCGGGGCCGTCAGCCGGCTTCCCAGTTCGCGGCGTTCTTGCGGCTCGGCTGCACCCTGGGCGGCTCCCCCGGCATCTTCGGATAGTCGGGCGGATAGGGCATGTCACCGAGGCCCTGCTCCTCGTCGCGGCCGTAGAGCGAGAGCAGGGGTTCGATGGAGTACTGCTCGTCGTCGATCGCCTCGTGCGGGTCACCGACCGCCGCGAACCGCGCCGGCACCGTGTGGAGGTTGAAGGCGCGGGGGTCCACCTGGGGCAGCTCGTCCCACGTCACGGGAGTCGACACCGGGGCACCAGGGATGGCCCGCAGGCTGTAGGCGCTCGCGATGGTGCGGTCGCGCGAGTTCTGGTTGTAGTCGACGAACACGTTGTCGCCCCGTTCCTCCTTCCACCACTTCGTGGTGACGCCCGGAGTACGACGCTCGAGCTCACGGCCGAACGCGATGGCCGCATGCCGTACGTCGGTGAAGGACCATCGCGGCTGGATCCGCACGTAGATGTGCACGCCGCGGTTGCCGCTCGTCTTGGGAAACCCCCGCATGCCGAGCTCCTCGAGCAGCTCCCGGGCGACGCCGGCCACCCGGGCGGCATCCGCAAAACCGGTCCCGGGTTGGGGGTCGAGGTCGATCCGAAGCTCGTCCGGGTTGTCCACGTCGTCGCGACGCACCGGCCATGGGTGGAAGGTCAGCGTGCCCATCTGGGCCGCCCAGGCCACCACCGCGGGTTCGGTCGGACAGACCTCGTCGGCGAACCGCCCGGAGGGAAAGGCGATGGTCGCCGTCTCGACGTACTCCGGAGCACCCTTCGGCACCCGCTTCTGGTAGAACGCGTCGCCGTGGTCGCCGCCGCGCGTGCTGAGCTTGATCCCCTCGTGGACCCCCTTCGGCCACCGTTCCAGCGTCGTGGGGCGGTGGTCGAGCGCCCGCATGATGCCGGGAGCCACGGCGAGGTAGTACTCCACCACCATCAGCTTCGTGACCTCAGCGGTCGACTCCGTGGCGGGATAGATGACACGGTCCGGGTTCGTGACGCGCACGGAGCGACCGTCTGCGTCGATCTCGGTAGCGGGACTCGGCATGCGCCCAATCTAGGGGCGACGGGCGTTTGAGGGCCGCTTCAACCCTCTTTCCAGGGCGAACTCTCGTTGGCAATTCCCCGTGGCCAATGCCTTGACTGACCGAATTCAAGAGTAAAGGGTAGGTATGTAACGAATTTCATAAGAAGTTTCTTTTTCGGGGAAGGAAGTTCTGATGAACCGCACCGCCCGCAGGATCGCAACGTCCGCCGCAGCCACAGCCGTGACCGTTGCCATGGCCGCGCCGGCGGCCGTCGCACACGACCGCCATGGGTCGTACGACGGTGACCGGGACGGCTACTCGTCCCGCCACGACGGAGACCGGGACGGTTACGACGGAGACCGCGACGGCTACGACGGAGACCGGGACGGTCGTGACGGCTTCCGCGAGCGTCACGAGGGCGACGGTGACCGCTGGGACGGTGACCGGCAGCGCTGGGACGGCGACCACGCCGAGGGGGCCGACCGCGACGACGATGACGGCTACAAGTCGGACCGCCGCGACCTCGGCGACAAGAAGGTGGTCCGTCACGGGCGGTGGGCCACGCTCCGCGAGGGCCACAAGGAAGGCAAGCGTGGCTTCGAGGTCTCCTTCGCCCAGCAGAAGCGAGCGATGCTCACCTACCTCGACCGGGCCGACGCGTTCCTGGCCGAGCTCTCCAACCGGGTCAGCGGCTCCGAGCTGGACCCGACTCTCAAGAGCACCCTCCTGGGTGTCATCGCGAACCGTCAGGCCACCATCGCGAACCTCAGGCAGCAGGTTCAGGCTGCCTCCACTCCGGAGGACCTCCGGGCGCTCAGGCACAGCGCCGACGCCGACGGGCACCACTGACACCGCGACCCTGTCCTGCTGTGGGTGGGTCTTGGGAGGCTTCACCCACGTGGTCTGCTTTGCCTTCTGAGTAGCGTTGGAGCCATGAGCTACCAGGTCAGCAAGAGCGACGAGGAGTGGCGCGAGCAGCTCTCTCCTCAGGAGTACGCCGTGCTGCGGCAGGCTGCCACGGAGCCGGCCTTCACCGGCGAGTACACCGACACCAAGACCACCGGGGTCTACCGCTGCCGGGCGTGTCAGACCGAGCTGTTCCGCTCGGACACGAAGTTCGACTCGCACTGCGGTTGGCCCTCGTTCTTCGCGCCGCTGGCCGAGGACCGGGTCGAGTACATCGAGGACAACGTCCTTCGGGATGAAGCGGGTCGAGGTGCGGTGCGGCAACTGCGGCTCCCACCTCGGTCACGTGTTCGAGGGCGAGGGCTACGGCACTCCCACGGACCAGCGGTACTGCATCAACTCGATCAGCCTCACTCTCGAACCCACTGAGTGACGCACGACGTCAACGCCCCGGTCGCTGCTGCGGCCGGGGCGTTGGCGTTGCGGACCAAGACTCAGGGCAGGTCGGTGATGAGCTCGGTGGGCGTACGGCGCCGCCCCGTGTAGAAGGGCACCTCCTCGCGCACGTGCCGCCTCGTCTCGGAACCGCGCAGGTGTCGCATCAGGTCAACGATCCGGTAGAGCTCGTCGGCCTCGAAGGCCAGCATCCACTCGTAGTCGCCGAGCGCGAACGAGGAGACCGTGTTCGCGCGGACGTCCGGGTAGTCGCGGGCCATCTTGCCGTGCTCGGCGAGAAGCCGACGGCGCTCGGCATCCTCGAGCAGGTACCACTCGTAGGAACGCACGAAGGGGTAGACGCAGACGTACTGCCGGGCGACCTCGTCGGCGAGGAACGCCGGGATGTGGCTCTTGTTGAACTCGGCGGGACGGTGCAGCGCCATCTGCGACCACACCGGGTCGAGCCGTGCACCGAACGCCGTCCGGCGGAACCGGTGGTAGGCCTGCTGCAGGTCGTCGGACGACTCCGAGTGCCACCAGATCATCAGCTCCGCGTCCGCGCGGAGACCCGAGACGTCGTAGAGACCCCGCACGCGTACGTCGGACGCCTCGAGGTCCTCGAACAGCTTCTCGACCTCGTTCGCCTCGCTGGCCCGGTCACCGTCACCGACCAGGTCGCGGAGGTGGAACACCGACCACATCGTGTAGCGGATCGTGTCGTTGAGCTCCCTCGCGGCCTTGCCCCGGTTCGGGCTGCGGCCGGGGTCGCCCTCGAGGCTTTGCGCGGACTCAGTCATGGGTTCATTCTCCTTCTCCGGACAAGCTGCCGAGCACTTGGGTGACCGCTGCCTCGGCGGAGGCGATACAGGCCGGGATCCCCAGACCGTCGTACGCTGCGCCGCACACCGTGACCGGGCCTGCCTTCGCGACCGAGAGCCTGACCTGCCGCACGAGGTCCACGTGACCGACGGCGTACTGCGGAAGACCGCCGCCCCAGCGCTGGACGTGCCAGTCGACCGGCCGCACGGACAGACCGATCGCGTCGCTGAGGTCCTCGAGCGCGAGCTGGACGAGGCGCTCGTCCTCCACCTGCAGCACCTTCTGCTCGCGGTGCCGGCCGACGGAGCAGCGCATCACGAGCAGGTCCTCACCGTCGTCGGCTCCTCTGCCGGCCTCGGCCACCCACTCCCACTTCGCGAAGGAGTACGTCGCTCCCTTCACCGTGCGCCGGTCGACCGGGGGAACCAGGAACCCGGACCCGGACGTCTGGGGGAACTCTCTGCGCCGGAAGGCCATCGTCACGATTGCCATCGACGCGTAGTCGATCTGCGCGAGCTCGAGAGCCGCGTCCGGAGCGACGTCGCTCAGCAGCCGCGCCGTCGCCGCCGCCGGGGTCGCGAGCACCACCGCGTCGGCCTGGACGAGCTCGGGGTCGTGGGCCGACCCGACCACGAGGTTCCATCCCCCGGCGGAGCGACGAGCCAGGTCGCGCACCATCGCATTGGTGCGGACGGTTGCGTCCAGACGGTCGGCGATCGCGTGCGGCAGCCGGCCGAGCCCGCCCACGAGGCCGGCAAACACCGGTACGTCGGACGTGGCGGAGGTTGCCGCGGCCGCCGCGCGGAGCATCGACTTGTCGCGGTCGAGAAGCGCGACAACCTGCGGCACGGTGGCCCGGGCGGAGAGCTCGCGGGCATGTCCGGCGTACACCCCGCCGAGCAGGGGCTCGACGAGCCGGTCGACGACCTCCTTGCCGAACCGCTCCTCGATCAGCCAGCCGACGCTGACGTCGCACTCCCCGATTCGTGTGGCCGGGAGCACCGCATCGAGCGCGGCCCGAGCGAGGCCGGCCTTGGAGATCACGCCGCTCTCCGCGAGGGCGCGTGCGTCGACCGGGACACCCATCATGCTGCGAGGCATGGGGACCATCTGGCCGCGGCTCCACAGGTTGGCCGCGATCGTCGCCGGATGCACGAGCCGTTCGGCGAGGCCGAACTCGCGGGCGAGGGCGGTGGCCTCAGGGCGCCGGTTGAGCATGGACTCGGCGCCGACGTCCACGGTTATCCCGCCGACCTCGGCGAGTGCGAGCTTGCCGCCGATCGACGGCGTCCCCTCCAGCACGGTGACGCGGATGCCCGGAGCCTGCCGTTCGAGCGAGGCCGCGGCCGCCAGACCGGCGATGCCACCTCCGACGACGACGACATGGAGAGGCTCAGCCGGTGCGGGGCGGGGGTTCACAGGTAACAGGTTCGCAAACCGCCAAGGCATCTCCAAGTCGGACGGAACCGCCGGGGAATGGTGCGCGTCACATACCCAGGTCGCAGAGGAGAGCACGTCGAGGAGGAGCCATGCGAACCAGAGGGCAGCGCCGGCTGAGGCGGTCGGTGACAGCGGGTGCGGTGACGGTCTTGATCGGCCTGGCGGCAGCGTGCAGTGGGGCCGGTGGCGACGCAGGAGGCAGCGCGGACTCGGCGGCGCCGGCGATGAGCGAGCGCCAGGCGGGAGCGCCTGGGGGCGACGCGAAGTCCCTCGCCGAAGGCGGCGCGGCGGACGAGGCAGGCAGACCATCGGGCTCGCAGGCGGGCGGGCACTCCGGTGCTGCGAACCGTCCGTCCGTCCAGACCAGGGCGGTGATCCGGACCGGAGAGGTCGCCCTGGTGACCAAGGAGATGAACCGAGCGCGTACCGAGATCGACGACCTTCTCGGCCGCCACGGCGGCTACCTCTCCAGCGAGGACACGAGCAACGACCGGAAGGGTCGTCCGGAGCGCTCCGTCCTCGTGCTGCGGGTGCCGGAACCGGCCTTCGACACCGTGATGACCGAGCTCACCGAGGTCGCCAAGACCGAGCACGCCGACCGCAGCTCCGAGGACGTGACCACCGAGGTCATCGACGTCAACACGCGGGTCGCCACCCAGGAGGCGAGCATCGCCCGGCTCCAGCGGTTCCTCCGCCAGGCGCAGAACATCGATGACATGATCCGGATCGAGTCCGAGATCGCGAACCGGCAGGCGGCGCTGGAGTCGCTCAAGGCGCAGCAGAAGTACCTCGGCGACCAGACGTCGATGTCGACGATCACCGTACGGCTCCGGACACCCGACACTCCCCCGCCCGCGCCGCCGAAGCACGCCGGCTTCCTGGCGGGGCTCGAGAACGGCTGGAGCGCCCTCAAGGCAGTGCTCGTCGGCGCCGCGACGGTCACCGGCGCGCTGCTCCCCTTCGCCGTGACGCTCGCCGTGGTCGGCGTACCGGTCTGGCTGCTGCTGCGGAGCGCAGCCCGTCGCCGGCGTCACCCAGCACCCGAGGCGACTCCGGAGGCAAGCTGAGCGGCGGCCGGGCCGGGCCTGGGCGGCGGCTGGAGCCGCTCCTGGGGCCGGGCCTGGGGCAAAGATCGTGCACATGCGCGGTTTGAGCGGCCTCAGCGGCCGCATCGACGTCACAACGTCGCACGTGCACGATTCTTGCCGCTTGCCCGGTAGCAGGCGGCCACGAGGCCGGCCTTCATGAGCGCCGGCGGACGAGCGGTCAGCGCGCGGAGTGCTCGTGGACGAAGTCGGTGAGTCGAGCGAGCTGGTCGGGGTCCGTGGAGGGCATCACACCGTGGCCGAGGTTGAAGATGTGGCCCGGAGCGGCCCGGCCGGCGTCGAGGACCTCCGCCGCACGGGAGAGCATCACGTCGGTCGGCGCGAAGACCAGCGACGGGTCGAGGTTGCCCTGGACCGCCCGGCCGCCGACCCGTTCGATGCCGGCGGCGAGGGGCACCCGCCAGTCGACTCCGACGACGTCGGCACCCGCCTCCCCCATCAGCCCGAGAAGCTCCCCGGTGCCGACCCCGAAGTGGATGCGCGGGACGCCGAGCGTGCCGGCGTCGGCGAGCACCTGGGAGGAGTACGGCATGACGTAGCGCCGGTAGTCGTCGGGCGCCATCGCTCCCGCCCAGGAGTCGAAGAGCTGTACGGCGGAGGCGCCGGCGTCGACCTGGACCTGGAGATAGGCAGCCGAGATGCCGGCGATCTTGCGCATCAGCGCGTCCCAGAGCTCGGGATCCCCGAACATCATCGCCTTGGTCTTCGCGTGCTCCTTCGACGGTCCGCCCTCGACGAGGTACGACGCCACGGTGAACGGCGCACCGGCGAAGCCGATCAGCGGCGTCGCCCCGAGCTCCGAGACGAGGCTCTGCACCGACTCGGTGATGAAGCCGACGTGCTCCGGCGTCAGGTCCGGGATCGCCTCGACGTCCGCGAGGGTGGTGACCGGTTTCGCCACGACCGGGCCGACCCCCGGCACGATGTCGAGGTCGACGCCCACGGCCTTGAGGGGCAGCACGATGTCGGAGAAGAAGATCGCCGCGTCGACGCCGTACCTCCGCACCGGCTGCAGCGTGATCTCGACGACCAGGTCGGGCCGCATGCACGACTCGAGCATCGGCACGCCCTCGCGGATCTTGCGGTACTCCGGGAGCGACCGCCCGGCCTGCCGCATGAACCACACCGGGGTGTGCGGCACGTCCTCGCCCCGCGCCGCGCGGAGGAGGGCGGAGTCGTGGACGTCGATGTTGGACTGCGAGGCGGCTGGCACGTGTCTTATCTTCGCAGGTCAGGCGGCGAGTCGAACTCCGGCCCGACCCAAACCGGCTTAGCATGACGGCATGGCCGCACGACAAGAGCCCCGTGTGGAGGCACCCGCGACGCCCGAGGAGTTCCTCGCGGCGGTCGACCGGATGCACACTGCGCGGCTGCGTCCGGAGATCTTCTGTGAGGAGATGCCGGCACCTCAGCGGATCGCCCCCTTCGCCTCGGCACTCTCCGCGGACGTCACCGTGGACGGCGAGGACGTCGGCACCGGGCGCATCGTGCTCCTGCACGACCCTGCCGGGAACGACGCCTGGGAAGGGACGTTCCGGTGCGTCGCCTACGCGCGTGCCGAGATCGACCCGGAGATGGCCAACGACCCCCTGCTCGGCGAGGTGGGCTGGTCGTGGCTCACCGAGGCGCTGGAGGCGCACGGGGCGGAGTACGCCGCACCCTCCGGCACCGTCACCAAGGTCTCGTCCGAGAGCTTCGGGAGCATGGCCGACGAGGAGGCCACCGCCCAGCTCGAGATCCGGGCGTCGTGGACTCCGCTCGGCGACATCACCGACCACGTCGAAGCCTGGGGTGAGCTGCTGTGCACGGCATCGGGCCTGCCGCCCGTGCCCGAGGGTGTCGCGCCGCTGCCTAGCCGCCGAGGACAGCGCGGCCATAGCTGATGCCCTCCGCTTCATCGCCGTCCCAGCAGCCAGCCTCGCCCGAGTCCACGAAGGTCGACAAGGCGAGGTCCGTCGACCAACCGGACCAGACCGAGACAGTCGAGGAGCCCAAGGCCCCCCTGCTCGAGCTGCGTGACGGCCTCCCTCCGGTCGTCGACACCCACCCGGCGCTGAGCGAGATCGTCGAGGCGATCCGCTCAGGCACCGGGCCGGTCGCCGTGGACGCCGAGCGGGCCTCGGGGTACCGCTACTCGGCCCGGGCCTACCTGATCCAGCTGCGCCGGGAAGGCTCCGGATCCGCACTCGTCGACCCGATCCCGTTCGAGGACATGGGCGACCTCAACGAGGCGATCGGTGACGCCGAGTGGATCCTGCACGCCGCCACCCAGGACCTGCCCTGCCTCACCGAGCTCGGCATGCGCCCGGCGGCGTTGTTCGACACCGAGCTCGCGGGCCGGCTCCTCGGCTACCCCCGGGTGGGCCTCGCCACCCTCGTGGAGACCATCGTGGGTCGCCGGCTGCGCAAGGAGCACTCCGCGGTGGACTGGTCCACCCGGCCGCTGCCCGAACCGTGGCTGGAGTACGCCGCGCTCGACGTCGAGGCGCTGATCGAGCTGCGGGAGGCGCTCGGCGAGGAGCTGGAGCAGACCGGCAAGGCCGAGTGGGCCCGCCAGGAGTTCGAGCACCTGGTCCAGGCACTCCCGAACGCTCCGCGCCAGGACCCGTGGCGCCGCACGTCCGGGATGCACCGGGCACGGGGACGTCGCGCGCTCGCCGCCGTGAAGGAGCTGTGGGAGGCCCGTGACGCGATCGCCGCCCAGCGCGACGTGACACCCGGCCGGATCATCCCCGACGCAGCGATCGTCGAGGCCGCCAACGCCCTGCCCCGCGACCGGTCCACCCTCCTCGCGTTGAAGGGCTTCAAGGGGCGCGGCGCGCAGCGCTACGCCAACCGCTGGGTCGAGGCGCTTCGTGCGGCCCGGTCCATGCCCGAGGAGGAGCTGCCACCCCTGGCAGCCAGGTACGACGGTCCGCCGCCTCCCCGGTCCTGGGCCGACCGTGACCCGGTGGCAGCGGCGCGGCTGAGCACCGCCCGGAGCGAGCTGGCCGTGCGGGCGAAGGGCCTCAACCTGCCGGTGGAGAACCTGCTCACCCCCGACTTCGTGCGCCGCCTGATGTGGGAGCCCCCGGACGTCGAGGAGCACGAGCTCGGCGACGCGGTGGCCGACCGGCTGCGCCAGCTCGGTGCCCGCTCGTGGCAGGTCGAGATCACGACGGAGATCCTCGCCAAGGCGATCGTGACGGCACCCACGACGGTGGCCACCCAGCCCGAGACGGCCACCTCGGACGACGACGAAGCGTAGCCTCGACCGCCCGCACGGTGGGACCCGCTCACTCCTTCTCGGGCGCGAGCACCTGCGTCGAGGTGGTGTCGATCTCGTCGAGGAGCGAGTCGAGGTCGATCACGGGCGCGTAGAACATCCGGTTCAAGGCCGGCTTGACCGCCTCGGACACCTGCGGCCACTCGGGCACGAAAGGCAGGTCCTGCGCCCGTCGTACACCTTCGTTGAAGATGAAGGAGCTCGCCGGCTCCTGGGACTGCTGGGTGAAGTCCGAGGAGTTGGCGACTGCCACGTTCGAGGGCACGACGTAGCCGGAGCGCGCGGTGATCGCGGCGCCCTCGTCGCCCACAGCGAACGCCAGGAAGTCGGCGGCGGCGTCCGGGGCGGCCGTGCCTGCGGAGATGCAGTAGCCGGTCATGTCCGCGATCGTGCGGAACCGGCCGAGGCTGGGCAACGGCATGACGTCGAAGCGCAGGTTCTCGGCTGCCCGGAGCCTCGGTGTCAGCGCCCTGGTGCCGAGGATCATCCCGAGCTTGCCGCGGGTGAAGCGGGTGATCGCGTCCTGCTTCTCGAGGTCGCGGCTGCTGGGCGTCAGCTGCGGGTCGCGCACCAGCGCGAGCACCTGCTCGAGGGCCGCACGGGAGTCGCTGTCGGCGAGGGTGAGCGTGGTCGGCGCCTGCGGGTCGTCCACGATCTCACCTCCGGCGGACCAGATGAACGGCGCCAGCGATGCGAGCGACGGGTCGATGTAGACCCCGCCGGCCTTGCCGCGGGAGGCCTGGCGCGCGGCCGCGGTGAACATCTGCCAGTCCCAGCCGTCGAGCGCGCTCGGCGCCTCGTCGACGTCGTTGCCCAACCGTTTGAGGTCGACGAGGTCCTCGTTGTAGTAGACGACGACCGGCGAGACGTCGTGCGGCATGCACTGCAGGTGCGCGTCCGCGGCGAACGCGGTCAGCCCGCCGCGCTGGTAGCCGTCGCCGAAGTTCACCTCGCGCGCCTCGAGCAGAGCGTCGACCGGACGCACGACCTTGTCCTTCACCATCTGAGGAAGGTGGTCGTGGTCCATCACGAACACGTCGGGCGCCTGGCCGCTCTCGACCGACTTCAGGACGGCTTCGGCGTCGGGATACCGCTTGACGTTCACGGTGACGTTCGGGTGCTCGACGGTGAACCTGTCTGCGAGGGTGTCGTAGGCGCCGAGGCTCCCCTTCGGCCCGTAGACGGCGACGGTGATCGTGGCCGGCTCGGGCGGCGCCGAGCTCGAGGCCGGCCCGCTCGAGGACGGCTCGGGCGACTCGCCCTTCGCTCCGGCGCCTGCAGTCGAACACCCCGCGACCAGCCCGAACAGGGCCACGCCGCTGACCAGTGCCTTGACCCCGCGACCGACCGCCACTCGAACCGCCCTTCTCCTGCCCCGATGTGCTTTGACCTGCAACTGCAAACCGTACCGGCCGCCACGACACGCGCCCTCCGCGGACGGGTCCCGCGTGGCGCTCGGCCGCTGAGGGGGCGGAACCTTAGGGTTGAGGGGCCGGCGCACGCACCGCGCCCCTCACGCTGAAGGACCCTCCGATGAAGCCTCGCCGTACTCGGCTCAGCCTCGGCCTCGCGGTCACCGCCCTGGCCCTCGTCCTCACCGGATGCGCCGTTGACACCAGCGCGCAGACGCGCGATGCCTCGGCGGCGGAAGAGGGCGGCTCGGCCTCGTCTGCCAAGCCGGTGCGTCCCAAGGCGTCCGGGGGCCGCAGGAGCCCGAAGAGTCCGGCCTCCACACCGGCGCAGTCACAGACCGGGACACCGTCGGCATCGGCATCCCCCGCCGCCGCTGCTGCGCCGGCCACGATGCTCACACTCTCCGACCGGCTGCTCACGGCCGAGGAGCTCCCGGGCTTCAACGACCATTTCACCTGGCGAGCGGCGGGGACACGCAAGACGGAGGGGCCGGAGCCGTTCGGGACCTGCCACAAGTACGCGATGACCTCGATCGGCGCGATGCGGGTCGTCGTGAGGGACTTCGCGCCGAAGGGTGGCCCCGACACCGACACGGCGAGCCATCTGGTCGCCGACTTCGCAGACGGGGCGACCGCCCGGCGTGCCTTCGAGGTGCTCAAGTCCTGGCGGGGTCAGTGCGCGGAGGAGCTGTCGGAGTACGACCGCCGTGACGTGGGCGGGCTCCAGGCAGTGACGGCCGGAAGCGCCGACGCGAGCTGGTACATGCTGACCTACGGCCCCGCGTCCGGCGAGACCGACGACGACGCCTACTTCGACGCGCAGGGCACTGGCCCGGGTCGGCAAGCGCATCTCCGTGCTGCAGATGCGCCTGGTGGGTCAGGACTACAACTACCCGTCGGGCCACGAGCCGATGGTCCAGGCAGTGCGTACGGCGGCCGGCAAGCTCGGCTGAGCCCGCCCGGCTCGGTCTCAGGCGGCGTCGAGCCGGGCGAGGTCCTCCTCGTCGAGCCGCAACCCGGCCGCCGCGACGGAGTCCTTGACCGACTCGACCCGGCTGGCGCCCGGGATCGGGATCACGACCGGCGACTTGGCGAGCTCCCAGGCCAGCGCCACCTGCTGCGGTGAGACCCCGTGCTTGACGCCGACCTCGGCGAAGGGCGCGAAGCGGTCGCCGAGCGCGGAGGCGCCGCTCATGCCGCCGAGCGGGCTCCACGGAAGGAATGCGATCCCGAGCTCCGTGCAGAGGTCGAGCTCGACCTGCGAGCTGCGGAAGCGCGGGGAGAACTCGTTCTGCACCGCTGCCAGCCCGTCGCCGAGGATGTCGTGGGCGAGCCTGATCTGGTCGGTGTCGGCGTTCGAGATGCCGGCGTGGACGATCAGGCCGGCATCGATCAGTGCCTTGAGACCGCCGATCGTCTCGGCGTAGTCGACCTTCGGGTCGGGCCGGTGATGCTGGTACAGCCCGATCGCCTCGACGCCGAGCCGGCGGAGCGAGCCCTCGCAGGCCTTGCGGAGATACTCGGGCGTGCCGTCGAGGTGCCACTCGGTTCCTCGACGGGTGTGGCCGCCCTTCGTGGCGACCAGGACGTCATCGGCCCCGGCGCCGTACTCCCTGAGCGCCCGCGCGATCAGGTCCTCGTTGTGACCGAAGCTCTCCTCGTCCACGGAGTAGGCGTCGGCGGTGTCGACGAGCGTGACACCCGCGTCGAGGGCCGCGTGGATCGTGCGGACGCCGAGCCCCTCGTCGTTGTGCTCCCGCACCGACATCGGCATGCCGCCGAGCCCGATCGCGCCTACCGTCCGGTCACCGATTCGTCGCTGGTCCATGCAGCCACCCTAGGTGGCGCTCTGGCACCATCAAGCCCGTGAGCGACCTGCCCGAGACCATCGACCGAGCATGGCAGCGGGGCAGGGTCTCCGCGCGGTCGCGCGTGGCCCGCCTGAAGTCCAAGTCGTGGCACATCGGCCAGGCAGCGGTCGCGGCGAGCCTCGCCTGGGTGGTCGCGAAGTACGTCGTGGGCCACTCGACACCGTTCTTCGCCCCCATCGCGGCGGTGGTGAGCCTCGGCACCTCCTACGGCCAGCGTCTGCGCCGCGTGGCCGAGGTGACCGTCGGCGTGGCGGTCGGTGTGTTCCTCGCCGACCTGCTCGTCCTCGTCCTCGGCACGGGCTGGTGGCAGATCGGGGTGATCGTCGCCCTCGCCATGTCGGCGGCCTTCCTGCTCGACGCGAGCGGGCTGCTCGTCACCCAGGCCGCCGTGCAGTCGATCATCGTGGTGACCCTGCTGCCGCAGCCGGGCCAGGCGCTCCTGAGATGGACCGACGCGCTCATCGGTGGCGCCGTCGCGCTCGTCGCCGCGGCGGTGGTGCCGGCCGCACCGCTGCGCCGTCCCCGGGAGAGCGCGGCGGTCGTCGTCCGCAAGATCGCGTCCCTGCTGCGCGCCGCGTCGGAGAGCGCGCTCGACGGTGACCTGGACCGGGCTCTGGGAATGCTGGCCGACGCCCGCACCACCGAGCCGCTGATCCGCGAGCTCCAGGCGGCGGCCGACGAGGGGCTCTCGGTGGTGGCGTCGTCGCCGTTCCGGCGTGGGCACAAAGGACACGTACGCCGGATGGCCGAGCTCGTCGAGCCGACCGACCGCGCGATGCGCAACACCCGGGTCCTGGTGCGCCGGGTGGCGGTGGCGAACTACCACGGGCAGCGGTTGCCTCGCGGGTACGCCCTTCTCTGCGGGGACCTCGCGGACGCCACGGACGACATCGCCGAGGCCCTGGAGCGCGACGAGCTGGCCGCAGGAGCGCGGTCGTCGCTGGTCCGGATCGGCCACGGCACCGCCGAGGTCGACCGCGTCGACGACATGTCGGCGGTGGCTGTGCTCGCGCAGATCCGCTCGATCATCGTCGACCTGCTGCAGATCACGGGTCTGGACGTGCTCGAGGCGACGGACGCGCTACCACCCCCGAGGTGAGCGTCGCGGAAGTACCCTGGAGCGATGTCCGAGCCCCGACGCCACCACCGCCCCGCGCTCCCGGGCGAGGCCCACTTCCAGGCCCTGCCCTCGGACGACGACCCCGCCCTGCGCAGTGAGGCGGCCGACCGCTGCGCGACGCTCCTGGTCCGGGGAGCCCGCGACCGCGCCGACGAGCAGATCGTGGCGAGGGTCGTCTCGCTCGCCGACACCGAGGGGCTCGAGACCCTCGCGGACCTGTGGGCGGGGGCCCCGGCGGACTCGCTGGCGGGCTGCCTGTGGCGGCTCTACCTCCTGCGCACCTGGGTGTACGCCGATCCCGCTGCCGCGGCCGCCGAGTTCGACACCGGACGGCACCACACCCCGGTGCACGAGGTCGTGGCCGGGGTGGTCGACCCGCCCGGGCCGGACGAGGTGCGTCTGCTCGTCGACCAGGTGCTGCGAGGTGTGGCCCAGGGCGACTTCGCCGACACGTTGTACCGCGCCTCCGCGTTCGCGCGGGTGGTCTCGGCCGGCCGCGCCCACCGCGACCACGAGGGGACCCGGTCGACGTACCTGCACGACCTCTCCGCCGCGAAGCTGGCGACCATGGCGGAGCAGCTCGAGCACGCCGCCCGTCTCGAGGTCGACGGGCTGCTGTCGTGAAGTGCCGAATCGCTGGAGTCGACGAGGTCGGCTTGTACAATCGAGGACGTGTCGGGCTGCGGCAGCCCCGGGTCCCAAAATAAGCCGCTGCGAGCGGCCACGCGCCGTGAGGCGCTCCCGGTCCGGCACGCACAAAGCGAAGGCCCGCCGTCCCCTGGACGGCGGGCCTTTGTGATCTCGATCGCCCTACCAGGGTTCCCCGCCGCCTCAGACGACGTGTGCCGCGATCTCCGCGGCGAGACGCGCGTTGGACCGCACCAGCGCGACGTTCGCGGCGAGCGAGGCACCCTCGGTGTGCTCGTGGAACCAGGCGAGCAGGAACGGCGTCACGTCCTTGCCGCTGACGCCGGCGTCTCGCGCCGCGGCGAGCCCGCTCTCGAGGGTGCGCTGGTGCAGGTCGTGGTCCATCTCGTCCTCGGCGCTGATCGGGTTGCCGACCACGATCCCCTGACGCAGACCGAGGGAGTCCCGCCGCGACATCGCGGCCGCAACGTCGGACGGGCCCTCGACCCGCCACGGCACGGGCAGCCCGGTGTCGCGGATGTAGAAGCCGGGGAACGTGTCGGTGCGGAACCCCACCACGGTGACCGACAGCGACTCGAGACGCTCGAGGGTGGCAGGCACGTCGAGGATCGACTTGACCCCCGCGCACACCACGGTCACCGGGACCGACGCCAGCGCCCCGAGGTCGGCCGACTCGTCCCAGGTCTCCCGCGCACCACGGTGGACACCGCCGAGCCCTCCGGTGGCGAACACCCGGACGCCGGCGAGATGGGCGAGGTAGGAGGTCGAGGCGACGGTCGTCGCGCCCGTCGTACGTCTTGCGAGCACCATGCCGAGGTCGCGGATGCTGGCCTTCACCACGTCCTCGCCCTCGGCGACCCGGACGAGGTCGTCGTCGCTGAGTCCCACGCGGACCCTGCCGTCGACCACGGCGACGGTGGCGGGCACCGCGCCGGCATGGCGCACCTCCGCCTCGATCTCGCGCGCCGTCTTGGCGCTGGTCTCGGTCGGCAGGCCGTGGCTGATGAGCGTGGACTCCAACGCCACCACGCCGATGCCTGATGCAATAGCGTCTGAGACCTCTTCGGACAGGTCGAGGGGAACGTTCACCCGGGCATTCTGCCGGACGGAAGGGGCTGCAGCCGTGCTGGTCGCGTGTCTCGGCGACATCATGCTCGACGTCATCGTCGACGCCCCCGACGGGCTCGTGCCCGACGACGACACCCCGGCACACATCACGTTCGCTGCCGGCGGGCAGGCCGCCAACGTCGCCGGATGGGTCAACGAGTACGGCGGTCGCGCACGACTCTTCGGCCCCCGGGCCGCGAGAGGCCCCGGGCAGTTCGTCGACGAGGCGCTGGAGGCCGCGGGCATCGAGGTGCACGGCCCCGTGACGGGACGGGCCGGAACGGTCGTGTCCCTGGTGTCCCGAGGAGTCCGGTCGCTGGCCTCCGACCCGGGCACGTCGTCCTGGCTCGAGGACGTCGAGCCAGGCCCGTGGCTCGACGGCGCGGACTGGCTGTTCGTCTCCGGTTACGCCCTGTTCCGCGCACCCCTGCCCGAGCGTCTCGTCGACGTGGCCGCAGCCGCGCACGCCGCAGGCACGAAGGTGGCCGTCGACCTGTCGTCCGCGGCACTGATCAACGCGTACGGACCGGCGCGCTACCGGGAGCTCTGGCAGGCGCTCCTGCCGGACGTCGTGCTCGCCAACGAGCTCGAGTGGGCGGCGACCCACAGTCCCGGTAGCGCACCGTCGCCGGGGGCTCACTCCAGCTTCGGCGCCGGAGGCACGAGCGTGCTGGTGCTCAAGCAGGGCCCCAAGGGGTGCTCTTTCGTGATCGACGGTGTGGCCGACCACCACCTTCCGGTGCCAGGCCCGGTCCACGACGTGACCGGTGCCGGCGACGCCCTGGCGGCGGGCTTCCTGCTGGGCGGTCCGGAGCTGGCGATGGAGGTCGCCGCCCGCTGTGTCTCTCAGGTCGGCGCCCAGCCGCACACGCTCCTGCCGGACGAGCCGTGAGCTCCAGCGGCCTCCGGGCAGGCGGCGTCAGCGTGCCCGAGCACGAGCTGGTCTGGCGCTTCAGCAGGTCGAGCGGGCCCGGCGGGCAGTCGGTGAACACGACCGACAGCCGTGCGGAGCTGCTCTTCGACCTCGCCGGTTCCCCGTCCGTCCCGGAGCACCTGCGCGCCCGCGCCGTGACCCGGCTGGGTCATCGGCTCGTGGACGGGCGGATCAGTGTGACCGCGTCGGAGTACCGCTCCCAGCACCGCAACCGCGAGGCCGCCCGGGTCCGGCTGGCCGAGCTCCTCGAACGCGCCTTCGCGCCACCCCCGCCCAAGCGCCGTCCGACCAAGCCGAGCCGGGGCTCGAAGGAGCGACGGCTGGCGGGCAAGAAGCGGCGCAGCGATGTGAAGTCCATGCGCCGCCGCCCCGACCTGACCTGACGTCTGTCGGGGCCGGAGGGGGCGATGGATGTCGGTCGCGCGTCAGGTCGTTCTGGCGGCCTGTCCGGCGCCGACACCGAGCTGAGCGAGCATCGAGGCGGTGTCGAGGTACTGCCGCTGTGACTTCACCTTGCCGTCCTTGAACTCCAGCACGTCGCACAGCTCCAGCGTCACGGAGCGACCGGTTGCCGGGATCGACCCCATCGGCGTGGTCAGGGTCCCGGTGTGGGTCCCCCGACCCGTGTGCATGACGGCGACGTGGTCTCCCTCGGCGATGACGCGATCAATGGTGTCGACGCCGTCCGGGAAGGGATCGGCCCACATCTTGCTGAACTCCCTGGCCCCGTCCGGCCCGTTGTAGCTCTGGCCCGTGCCCACGAGGGTGATCTTGGCGTCGGGTGCCATCGTCTCGGCGATCCGGTCGAAGTCGCGCGCGTTCCACGCGTCGTAGATGCTGCGGGCGAGGGTGGTGTTGTCTGCCATGAGAGCCTCCGCTCTGGCGTCTGCCCCCGTCCGATCCAGAGTTCTCCCCATCTAGACGGCATAGCAATGGTCCGTTTGGGCGAGCCCGCGGCTGTGAAACATGTGAGAGCCGGATATGTGTACGAGGAGCAGACATGTTTTCATCGCGGTTCATGCCGTGCAGCGGGTGCGGGGCCTCGGTCGAGCGCGAGGCACCGCACACACACGAGTGCGATCCCGAGCGGAAGCTCGACTACGAGATGTTCGCGCTCCGCGACGGGGTCGCGCGCTTCGACGACGATCTGCTCGTCTTCCTCACCAGCCCGACCGGGCAGTTCGAGACCTTCATCGCGGCCCGCCAGGTGCGGCGACGGGCATAGCCCACGGCCGGTCCAGCGTGCGCCTCCGTCCTTCGTCGGTGCCGCTCCGGGTCACAGGGTGACATCGGCTATGACGCCCGCGTGGTCGGAGGGCCACAAGCCTGAGGGGGTTCGGTCCTCCGGACCGGCCCCGACCACCCAGCACGCCGCGACCCCGGCATCGCGGACCCAGACGTAGTCGATCCGCTCCTTCAACCGGCTCTCCCCCGCGAGATCCGCGCTCCGGCCGCACGTGAGACCCTCCCCGTCCCGGCCCGCGGCGGCCCACGCGTCGACGTACTCTGCGGGCATCCCGACCGTCTCGGGCCGCGCGTTGAAGTCGCCCAGCACAACGACCGGCCGGCCGGGGTCACCGATCGCGGCGAGCAGCTCGTCTCGCTGGGCGTTGCGGACCGTCTCGTCCCACGCCTCGGTGTGGGTGTTCACGAACCGGACCGGCCGTCCGTCGACCTCGGCGTCGACCCAGCCCCAGCTCCGCGCGATGTTCAGCACGAGGCCAGGAATGCCCGTCGTGACGTCGAGGGTGCGCGTGAAGTCCCCCGTGCGCTCGCCGGTCACGGTGACACCGCTCCCCCGCCGCACCAGCACCACGTTGTGACCCAGCACCGTCATCGACGCTTCGCCGGGGATCGTGGCGCCGCCCTGGAAGTTGGACGTGTGGGCGTGCACGTCGTACTGCCTCACCCGCTCGCTCCAGCGCGACGAGCAGCTCGCTCAGGAAGTCGAGCCACACCTCGGCTGCTTCACCGCCGCCTGTGCCAGCAGCGGGGCCACCAGCGGGGCCTCCTTCAGGGCTGCCGACGATGCGCGACCATTGCGCGACCTCCTGGAGCCCCACGACGTCCACCCGCTCCCTGACGAGGATCGCCGCGACCGCCTTCGCGCGGGCCGGGAAGTCCGTCGCCAGCAGCTGGTCCAGCACGACGCGTGCCTGTGCGGCGAGGTCGTCGGGGCTCGTGACGCCGAAGACGACGGTCACGTCCGCGCCGAGGTAGAGGTTGTACGTCGCGACGCGGACCGAGCTCACGCCCCGCCCCTCAGCTTGCGCAGGGTCGCCTCCCCGGCCACGGCACGGACGTACTCCGGGTCGCCGCAGACGACGAGGCAGTCGGTGGCCCGGGACATGCCGACGTACAACCGCTCCCGGGACCGGTCCCGGCTGTCGCCCTCGTTCAGAGCGAGCACGACGGCCCGCCGCTCCAGCCCCTTGAAGCCGAGCACGTGGCCGTAGAACACGGACTCCTTGTCCCAGAACGTCGCCCAGTAGCCTTCCGGGCCGAGTGTGTCCTGCAGGTGGGTCTGGTACGGGTGGCGTGAGCCGATCGTGAGCAGCGCGACGTCCTCGTGCCGCCAGGTGTCCAGCAACGTCTCGACCTGGTCGTCCGCGACCTCGACGGCCTTCTCGGCCGGGCACTGGACGAACGTCACCTCGGGTCCGTCACCGCCCACGGCACGCATGCGCGTGGTGCCCAGCGACTGGAAGGTCTCGGCGATCTGCCGGGTGTTGCGCAGGTTCTGGTCCAGCAGGAGCGTCGGCATCGACACCGGGGCGTCGCCGAACCGCGCGAAGACCCGCTGGCCCTCGTCGGAGAAGACGTAGATGTTGCCGGTCTCGGGGTCCTTCAACGCCGCCAGGAGCGCGTCCCACCAGGTCTCGGCGAAGTCCTGCACCTCGTCGACCACGACGGCGTCGAACCGCTGTCCCTTCGGCAGCTCACCGGCCAGGGAGACCATGAGCGCGGGAAGCTCCTTCTCCCAGTAGTCGCCGTCGTTGTCGCTGCGGACCTCAGCGCCCCAGGTGTGCCCGAGGCCGTGGAAGGTGCCGATGTAGGCCGGGACCGCCTTGCGCGGCAGGCCGTCCGCACGCCGTCGCAGGAACGACGCCAGCCCGCGCGAGTAGCACAGCAGGGCCACCCGCTTGCCGCTTCGCGACAGCCGCTGGGCCTGCTCCATGGCGAGCCAGGTCTTCCCGCTCCCCGGCCCGCCCCTGATCTCCGCTCTCGGCAGCAGCCTGATCGCGTCGAGCAGCGCTCCCTGGTCCTGGGTGAGCCGGTCGGCCTCGGCCTCGCGGTCGTCGGCCAGGGCGAGCAGGTCGCGCTGCAGCGGCATCCGGCCGTACCGCCACCTCTCGATGGCATCGAGGTCGTCGAGGTCCGCGAGCCGGAAGCCGCTGTGCTGCTCCTCCAGCACCCGCCGCAGCCGGGACACCAGGTCTGGCATCTCCGTGCGGTCGGTGATCCGCCACCGCGGACAGTCCGGCAGGGCGAACTCCTGCTCGACGCTGTCGAAGGGGAGGACGACGGCATGACCCAACCTGATCCCGGACCGATGGCCCCAGCCGGGATGGCTGTAGAGCGAGTCGCGGACGGCGTACATCCCAGCCCGTGCCTGCCCGACGGGGTCCACCTCGACACGACTGCCGTCGCGCTCGATGGTCCACCGGTCGTCGTCGTACCGGATGGAACGGCCCTTGACCTCGACCGCCACGACACCGAGCCCGTCGAAGCCGACGACGAAGTCGACCTCGCGGTCCTCGCCCCTGTGGGTCACCCGGACGTTGGCGAGCAGCAGGTCGTCCGGACCCGCTTGCTCGCACAGGGCCCTCCACACGACCCTCTCGCTGTCGGTGGTCAGGACAGGCTCGTCGGCGGGCACGCGGGGCATGGCCGACAGTCTCACCCATGACGGGAGTGGACAGCACGCATATGGCTACAGTCGGCGGCATGACTCGTCTCGGAAAGCTGATGCGCACGTTCGTGCGGCAGACCAGAGAACCCGCTGCGCACACCGACCGGGCAGGCCGCACCCGCGGCCGACGAGACAGGGCCCGTGACGTACGCCCCCGAGCTCGACGGCGCGCCGGACCCGGGCGAGGTCGTCTGGGCCTGGGTCGCCTACGAGGACGACCCGACCCAGGGCAAGGACCGCCCGGTGCTGGTCATCGGCCGTGACGGCAGCACGCTGCTCGGTCTCCAGCTCACCAGCAAGGACCACGATGTCGACGCCGCCGACGAGGCCCGGTACGGCCGCTACTGGATGGACGTCGGCAGCGGCGACTGGGACCGCGACCGTCGGCCGAGCGAGGTGCGGCTGGACCGGCTGCTCCGGCTCGACGAGCAGGCGGTACGGCGCGAGGGCGGCGTCCTGCCCCGGGCGATGTTCGACGCGGTGATCCGCGAGGCCCGGACCCACCACGACCTCTGACCGCGTCGCACCGCTGCTGCGGGGCCGGACGCGACTACGCTGCGGACCATGGCAGATGGGACCTACACGGTCGAGCGGTCGTTGACGATCGACGCGCCGGCGCAGCGGATCTACGACCAGATCGCCGACTTCCACAACTGGACCAGCTGGTCGCCGTGGGAGGACATGGACCCCGGGATGGATCGCACCTACTCCGGCGCCGAGTCCGGCACCGGAGCCGTCTACGCGTGGTCGGGCAACCGCAAGGCCGGTCGAGGTCGGATGACGATCGTCGACACGAGCAAGCCCACCAAGGTGCAGATCGACCTCGAGTTCGAGAAGCCGTGGAAGGCGCGCAACGACACGGTGTTCCTCGTCGAGCCGGAAGGGTCCGGGTCACGCGTCACCTGGTCGATGACCGGCCGGAAGACCTTCATGACGAAGGTGATGGGGATCTTCACGTCGATGGACAAGCTGGTCGGCGGAGACTTCGAGAAGGGCCTGGCCCGGCTGAAGGGCGTCGCGGAGCAGCAGGCCGGCTGAGTCAGGCCGCTTCGAGCGCCTTGCGGATCCGCGTGTCCGAGACCGGGTGCGCGGTCCCGAGCTGCTGGGCCCACAGGCTGACCCGCAGCTCCTCGAGCATCCAGCGGACCTTGCGCAGCGCCGCGCTCGGCGGTCTCCCCGGCGGTAGTGCCTCGACCCGGTGGAGGTAGGCGTCCTGCACGGCGGCGATCTGGTCCATCAGCAGGCGGTCACGTCCTACCGAGGCCGGCAGCTTCTCGCGCCGCTGCTGCACCGCGGCGAGGTAGCGAGGGAGCTCGCGCAGCTGGGCGGCCCCGACGTCGGAGACGAAGCCGCGGTACACCAGCCGGCCCGCCTGTGCCTTCATGTCCGCGAGCGCGGGCAGCATCGGCAGGTCCACGGAGCCGCTCAGTGCCCGGTCGGTCTCCCGCCACACGGTCAGCACCCGGCCGACGTCGTGGAGCACCGCACGGGTCCGGTCCTCCACCTCGGCACGCACCTTGCCCGACAGCTCGGTGAACCCCTTCTCGTCCCAGACCAGGCCGTGTGCCTCGACCACGGCGTCCACGGCCGCGGCGACGCAGTCGTCGAGCAGGTCCTGCGTCGAGGAGTACGGCGAGCTGGCGAGGGTCAGCTTCTCGGCGTTGCCCAGCGCTGACGCGATCGACCTCGCGGGCGAGGCGACCGCGAGCATCAGCAACCGCCGCAGCCCGAGCCGCATCGACGCCTCCTGCTCCGCCTCGGACCCGAACACCTGCAGGCCGACGGTCGGCGTACCGCCCTGCACCCGTGCCTCGTCGACAAGCGCCGGGAAGCCCTTCACCTCGTGGCCCGCCCGCTGCTGGGTGAACGTCCGTTCGATGGTGCCGAAGGTCCACCGGGTCTGCCCGGTGACGGTCACCCCGCTGGACTCCGCGGCCTCGGCCACGGCGCGGGCGAACCTCGGCCGCAGCGGAGCCTTCAACGCCTCCAGGTCCTTGCCCTCGGCGACCACCTTCCCGCGGTCGTCGAGCACGCGGAAGGTGGGCCGCAGGTGGCCGGGGACCTTCGACCAGTCCCAGGCGTCACGGGGTACGACCACGCCGGTGGTCGAGCGCAGGAACCGCTCCAGGGCGTCGAGCAACGGCTCCTCGCCGGGCGAGACCGCCTCGAGGAACGCCCGGGCGAAGTTGGGCGCCGGCACGAAGTTGACGCGCAGCTGCTTCGGCAGCGACCGGATGAGGGCCACCACGAGGTCCTCGCGCATCCCGGGCACCTGCCAGGAGAACGCGTCGGCGCTCACCTGGTTCAGGGTCGCGACGGCGAGGTCGACGGTGACGCCGTCGGCGGCCGCACCCGGCTCGAACTGGTAGCTCAGCGGAAGTGTGAGGTCGCCCTCCCGCCACTCGTCGGGGTAGTCGGCCTCGTCGACGTCGGCGACCGAGGCGTTGACGAGCATCTGCGGGTCGAAGGTCAGCAGGTCGGGCTTGCGTTGGCGGGTGCGCTTCCACCACGAGTCGAAGTGCGCGCCCGACACCACCTCCTCGCCGACCCGGGCGTCGTAGAAGTCGAACAGCGTGTGCTCGTCGACGAGGATGTCGCGGCGGCGGGCGCGGTCCTCGAGCTCCTCGACCTCCTCGACGAGGGCGCGGTTCTCGGTGAAGAACCTGTGCCGGGTCTCCCACTCGCCGTACACCAGCGCGTGCCGGATGAAGAGCTCACGCGAGATCGCCGGGTCGACCTTGCCGTAGGAGACCAGCCGGTCCGCGACGAGGGGGACGCCGTACAGCGTCACACGTTCGTAGGCCATCACCGAGGCACGCTTCTTCGACCAGTGCGGCTCGGAGTAGGTGCGCTTCACCAGATGCGCGCCGAGTGCCTCGGCCCACTCCGGCTTGATCGCGGCGTTGACCCGGCCCCAGAGCCTCGAGGTCTCCACGAGCTCGGCGGCCATCACGAGCTGCGGCTGCTTCCGGAACAGGCCCGAGCCGGGGAAGATCGCGAACCGAGCGTTGCGGGCGCCGAGGTAGTCGCGGCGGTCGGGGTCACGCAGTCCGATGTGCGAGAGCAGCCCGGACAGCAGCGCCTGGTGGATCGCGTCCGCGTCCGGGACGTCAGCCGGGTGCCCCACGTTCAGCTCGAGCTGCTTGGCGACCTGGCGCAGCTGCGACTCGAGCTCCTGCCACTCGCGGATCCTCAGGTAGTTGAGGTACTCGCCCTTGCACATCCGCCGGAAGGCGCTCGAGGAGAGTGCCCGCTGCTGCTCGCGGACGTAGCGCCACAGGTTCATCAGCGTCATGAAGTCCGACGTCTCGTCGCGGAACCGCGCGTGCATCTGGTCGGCCTGCGCCCGGAGCTCCGCCGGCCGCTCTCGCGGGTCCTGGATCGACAGCGCGGCCGCGACGACGAGCACCTCCCGCAGGCAGCCGAGCCGGTCGGCCTCCACGACCATGCGCGCCAGGCGCGGGTCGATCGGGAGTACGACGAGCTGCCTTCCGAGCTTCGTGAGCCGGTGTCCCGGACCGCGGCGACCGGCCTCCGAGGCGACCTGGGTCCTGGTCGCGAGCGCACCGAGCTCCTCGAGCAGCTGCACCCCCGCCTTGACGTTCCGCTGGTCGGGCGGGTCGACGAACGGGAAGCGGGCGACGTCGCCGAGGCCGAGGGCGGTCATCTGCAGGATGACGGACGCGAGGTTGGTCCGCAGGATCTCGGGGTCGGTGAACTCGGGCCGGGACTCGAAGTCCTCCTCGGAGTACAGCCGGATGCAGATGCCGGCCTCGACCCGGCCGCAGCGACCCTTGCGCTGGTTGGCCGACGCCTGGCTGATCGGCTCGATCGGCAGCCGCTGCACCTTCGTCTTGAACGAGTAGCGGGAGATCCGGGCGAAGCCGGCGTCCACGACGTACCTGATCCCCGGCACCGTGAGCGAGGTCTCCGCGACGTTGGTCGACAGCACCACGCGACGCCTGGTGTGTGGCTCGAAGACCTTGTGCTGCTCGGCACTCGACAGCCGGGCGTAGAGCGGCACCACCTCGAACTCGTCGACCGCACGACGTGGTGTGACCTTGCGCAGCACGTCGGCGGTGTCCCGGATCTCCTGCTCCCCCGGCAGGAAGACCAGGATGTCGCCGGGGCCCTCCCCGACGAGCTCGCGGACGGCGTCGACGATCGCCTCCGTCTGGTCGCGGACGACGGGCTCCCCCTCCTCGTCGTCGTACATCTCCTCCACCAGCGGCCGGTAGCGCACGTCCACCGGATAGGTGCGTCCTGACACCTCGACGATCGGCGCCGGCTCTCCCTTGGCGTCGGCGAAGTGGCGGGCGAACCGCTCCGGGTCGATGGTGGCGGAGGTGATGATCACCTTGAGGTCGGGCCGTCGCGGCAGAAGCTGCTTGAGGTAGCCGATGATGAAGTCGATGTTGAGGCTGCGCTCGTGGGCCTCGTCGATGATCAAGGTGTCGTACGCCGACAGCATCCGGTCGTGCTGGAGCTCGTTGAGCAGGATGCCGTCGGTCATCAGCTTGACCAGCGTGTCGGAGCTCGACCTGTCGGTGAAGCGCACCTGGTAGCCGACGGTGCTGCCGAGCTCGGTGTCGAGCTCCTCGGCGATGCGTTCGGCGACGCTCCTCGCTGCGATCCGGCGTGGCTGCGTGTGACCGATCAGACCATGCACCCCGCGGCCGAGCTCGAGGCAGATCTTCGGCAGCTGCGTCGTCTTGCCCGACCCGGTCTCTCCCGCGACGATGACGACCTGGTTGTCACGGATCGCGGCCGCGATGTCATCGCGCCGTTCGGCGACCGGGAGATCGGGCGGGTAGTGGATGGTCGGCACGAGTGCCTTGCGCGCGTCCACCTGCTCCGGGCTGAAGCGATGCCGACGCCGGTCGTGCCCGCCGCCGCGAGATCCAGGCTGTCGTCGGTCGTTCTGGGGACGCCTGCGCGGGGGCCGGCCCTGACGGCGCCCCTGGGGGCGACGTTCCTGCGAACCGGCCTCAGACATGACAAAGCGATTCTAGGCGTCGGCACAACCGGAATTGCCGGTCCTTCTCTCCAAGCGCTCCGGACGCCTTGCCCGCGTTGGTCGCCGTTGCCGTCGAGCAGGCCCGTCGGGCGTCGCCGCTGACGCCGTGCTCGTAGACATGCATTGCCGAGTCCGTCGAGCCCCGCTCACGCGTGAGGCAGACGTTCAATCTGGCAACGCGTTATGGACGCTTTGCGAGCGGTATGCCGCTTGTGAAGAGTCCGTAACCCCGCGTTACAGCTGGGTGGGCGAGTCGGAGAGTGCGAGTCGGAGGGGGCGGCGACACGCCCGGGCCACGCCCGCGGGCTTGAAGTCTTCGGTCGAAGGCAGGCACGGTGGAGGTGACCGACGCAATCGAGCGAAAGGCACTTCGTGCTCACTCTGACCGAGAACGCCAACAACGTCGTAAAGCACATCGTCGAGCAGTCAGCCGAGAACGGTGAGGCCGGCCTCCGGATCAGCCAGGACGCCCCCGACAGCCCGGCCCTGCACGTGATGCCGACCGAGGCGCCTCAGCCCGGGGACCAGGTTCTCGAGGAGGAGGCCGGCGCCCGTGTCTTCCTGGAGGAGACCGCAGCGGTGACCCTCGACGACAAGGTTCTCGACGCCCAGATCGACCAGTCCGGCGGTGTGCAGTTCACCATCGCCGTGCAGCCGGCCTGACATCGGCTCAGCGCAAGGCGGACCGGGTCAGCGGCGGGTACAGCTCGTCGGCGCCCTTCACGTGGCGGTACAACGCCGCGGGGCGGCCCGGTCCGCGTTGCACCATCCCTCCTGTGGGCTCGATGAAGCCGGCGTTCGTCACCTTGCGGTGGAAGTTCCCCGCATCGAGCCCCACGCCCCACACCACCTCGTAGACCCGGCGCAGGTCGGCGACGGTGAACTCCTCACCCACGAAGGCTGTGGCGAGGGCGGTGTACTCGAGCTTCGATCGGGCCCGCTCGATCCCGTCGCCGAGGATCTCGTGGTGGTCGAAGGCGAGATGTCCTGGCCGGAGCAGCGAGGTGACGGGTCTCCACTCGGCCTGGGCTGCGTCCGAGCCTGCTGTCGGCTGCACCCCGCTGGGCACGACCGCCAGCCAGGCCACGCTCACGATCCGGCCCCGCGGGTCACGTCCCGGGTCGCCGTAGGACGCGAGCTGTTCGAGCCGCGCCACGCCGTCGCCCACCGCGGTCTCCTCCATCAGCTCGCGTCGCGCGGCCTCGCACAGCCCCTCGTCGGGCTCCACGAAGCCGCCCGGTAGCGCCCATCGGCCCTTGAACGGCTCGCTGCCTCGTTCCACCACGAGGGCACACAACGACTCGTCCCGGATGGTGAGGGCCACGACGTCCGCGGTCACGTGGAAGATCGGGAATTCGCTGGTGTAAATCAATGCGGCGCCTTCGAGGTTTGGATTCCCGGAACGAGGGCACAAGTGAGTCCTCGAACAGGAGGGAAACATGGCTACCTTATTGTGGATTCTCGCAGTGATCCTCGTGATCTGGGGCATCGTGACGCTGGTTCGCGGCGGTGTCCTCATGGGAATCGTCCTGATTGTCGTCGGCCTTCTCATCGGCCCCGGCGGCGTCAGCATCTTCACCTAACAAAACCGCACCACTTCGCTACACCCTTTCCCGACGATGGCCCGGTCAGTGACCGGGCCATCGTCGTGTTGCTGCGGGACAAAGTCCGCGATCAGGGGCGAACGACCGCCACCGGGCAGTACGCGCGTTCCACGACGCCACGGCTGACCGACCCCAGCAGGCTGGTCGTGAGCAGCCGCCGTCCACGGGTGCCGACCACCACGAGATCAGCGGTCCGCGACTCCTCGACGAGGCGGCGGACCGGCTCCCCTCGCCGGTAGGTCTCGGTGACGGCGACGTCCGGGTACTTCTCGCACAGGCCGGCGACCGTCTCGGCGACGAGCCGCTCCTCGTCCTCGTTGAGGTTCACCTTGCCGGCGTAGCTGCGCAGGTCCAGCACCGGGGCCACGTGCTCACGCAGGTCCCACGTGGCGTGGAGCAACGTCAGCGGTGCCCGTCGTACCGAGGCCATGCGGAAGCCGAACTCCACCGCCGCCGTGGAGACCGGGGTCCCGTCGACCCCGACCACGACCGGACGCGCGTCCTCGTCCTCCGGAGGCTCCTCGAAGGCGCGGACCACCACGAGCGGGCATCTCGACTCGCGCGCGATGGTCGCGCTGACCGAACCGAGCAGCGCACTGGCGACCGTTCCGCGGCCACGCGCGCCGATCACCAGCATGTCGGCGGTCTCCGACGCCTCGAGCAGCACCGTCTCGGGGTGCCCCATCGTGACCAGCGACTCGACGCCGATCGTGCTGTCAGCCGCCCGCGCGTCGTGGACCGCCTCGCGGGCGATGGAACGCCCCACGGACATCAGGCCACGCTCGTTCGCGACGATGTCCTCGAAGTCCTGCATCGCTCCGGGCAGGCCGCACGCGTGTACGACGGTGATCGACCTGTTCTCGAGCGCGGCCTGGCGGACCGCCCAGTCCAGGGCCGCAGCGGCGGGCTCCGAACCGTCCACGCCGACGACGATCGAGCCATGCACCACTGACATGTCCATGCGACAAGGCTGGCCCGCGTCGTATGCCCTCGACAGGGCACACGGACCAACAGGTTCGGGACCTTCGGCCCCGCCAAGCGTGCAAACGGGCCACGAGCAAGGTAGAAAAGCCACATGGCTAACACCCCGATCCGCGTCTTCCTCCTCGACGACCACGAGGTCGTCCGCCGAGGCCTGCACGACCTGCTCGAGAGCGAGGGTGACATCGAGGTGGTGGGTGAGTCCGGCTCCGTGAAGGAGGCCATCGCCCGCATCCCGGCCCTCCGACCCGATGTCGCCGTCCTCGACGGTCGCCTCCCCGACGGCAGCGGCATCGACGTGTGCCGCGAGGTGCGTTCGATCGACCCGAACATCAAGGCGCTGATCCTGACCAGCTACGACGACGACGAGGCGCTCTTCGCCGCGATCCTCGCCGGCGCCGCGGGGTACGTCCTGAAGCAGATCGCGGGCAGCGACCTGATCGACGGCGTGCGCCGGGTCGCGGCCGGGCAGTCGCTGCTCGACCCGACCCTGACCGCCCGGGTCCTCGAGCGGGTGCGCAAGGGCCCCGAGGTCAACGAGGAGCTCGCCGCCCTCACGGAGCAGGAGCGCAAGATCCTCGCCTTGATCGCCGAGGGGCTGACCAACCGGCAGATCGGCGAACGGCTCTTCCTCGCCGAGAAGACCGTGAAGAACTACGTCTCGAGCATCCTCGCCAAGCTCGGCCTCGAGCGCCGCACCCAGGCGGCTGTGCTCGCCGCGAAGCTCTTGCGCTGAGCGACATCGGCGCGCGATGAGCGAGCAGCCCACGCTCGTTCGCCGCCTCGGCACGGGCGACGCGGTCCTCATCGGCCTGGGCTCGATGATCGGGGCAGGCGTGTTCGCTGCCTTCGCCCCCGCTGCGGCGGCCGCCGGAGCCTGGCTCATGGTCGGTCTGGTCCTGGCGGCGATGGTGGCCTACTGCAACGCCTCGTCCTCGGCACAGCTCGCCGCGCAGTACCCCTCGTCCGGAGGGACCTATCTCTACGGCCGGGAACGGCTCGGTGACTGGTGGGGCTTCCTCGCAGGGTGGAGCTTCCTCGTAGGGAAGACCGCCAGCCTGGCCGCGATGGCCCTCACCTTCGCGGCCTACGCCGTGCCCGCTCCCTGGCAACGGCCGGCTGCCGTCGCGGCGGTCGTCCTGGTCGCAGCGGTCAACTACCGGGGCATCACGCGCACGGCCCGTCTCACACGCGTGATCGTCGCCGTGGTGCTCGCCGCGCTGGCGACCGGCGTCGCCGTCAGCCTGGCCGGCGACGACCCCCACGGCTCCCGGCTGTCCCTTACGACCGGCGGCGTCAGCGCCTACGACGTCCTGCAGGCGGCGGGGCTGCTCTTCTTCGCATTCGCGGGATACGCGCGGATCGCCACCTTGGCCGAGGAGGTCCGCGACCCGCGCCGGACGGTCCCGCGCGCCATCACGATCGCGCTGCTCCTCACCGTCGTCGTGTACGCCGCCGTCGGCGTCACCGTCCTCGCGGTTCTCGGGCCCGACCGGGTCGCTTCGTCCGCTGCTCCCCTCGCCACGGCGGTGGAGACCACCGGCTGGGAATGGGCCGGGACGGTGGTGCGGGTCGGTGCGGCGGCCGCGTCGCTCGGCGCCCTCCTCGCGCTCGTCGCCGGGGTGGGGCGCACCGCCCTGGCGATGGGACGCCACGGTGACCTGCCGGCGTGGCTGGCCGCGGTCCACCCGCGCTTCCACGTCCCACACCATGCCGAGGTCGCGGTGGCTTCGGTCGTCTGCGTCCTGGTGCTCACGATCGACCTGAGAGGCGCGATCGGGTTCTCCGCCTTCGGCGTTCTTCTCTATTACCTGGTCGCCAATCTCGCTGCTTTCACACAGGACTCCGAGCACCGGCGCTATCCCCGGTTTCTTCAGGTCGCGGGCGCATTCGGCTGTGTTTTTCTCGCCCTCACTGTCCCTTTCGGGTCGCTCATGAGTGGGCTCCTGGTGCTCGCTGTCGGGGCTCGCGTACCGGCTTTGGCTAGTCCGACACTCAGGCAAATAGTCCGCTTTAACAGCGGGACCTTGGGCCCCTGAGGTCATGTCCCTCGGCACTCTCGCCATGGATCGCCCCGCCCCGATGCTTATGACGTCAGAGATGACGGCTCAACTAAGAAAATCGGAATTCAGCAAGGAAAGGAACCCCGAGATGGCCACCATGCATCACCCGGTAAACCTCGAAGACGTCGTCTACGAGAATGAGATCGTCCGGTCCTCGGCGGCCCGCAAGGCACTCGCCGCCCTCAGAATCGCTTTCGGCCTCACATTCCTCTGGGCTTTCTTCGACAAGCTGCTCGCGCTCGGCTTCCACACCGGCGTCAGCACCACCCCCGCAGGCAAGGAGGTCGTCGACCGTTTCGGCGACGCGGCCTGGATCAACGGCGGCAGCCCCACCGAAGGCTTCCTGAAGTTCGGTGTCTCCCCCGACAACTGGTTCCACGGCTTCTTCAACGGCATCGGCGGCACCGCCGGCGCTGACTGGCTGTTCATGCTCGGCCTGCTCGGCATCGGGACCGCCCTCACCTTCGGGTTCGGGATGCGGATCGCGATGGTCTCCGGCGCCCTGCTCTACGCGATGATGTGGATGGCCAGCTTCCCGCTGGACAACCACCCGTTCCTCGACGACCACGTGCTCGGCGCGATCAGCGTGATCGTCCTCGGCCTCACCCTCGCCGGCGACACCTGGGGTGTCGGCAAGGCATGGGCCAAGACCCACCTGGTCCGGCAGTACGCCTGGCTGCGGTGAGCTCCAGAGAAGACGACCTTCGATGACAGTCGAGGCCAAGGCGGCGACGACCGGCGAGTGGGAAGGAACCCACAAACCGATCGTCGTCGCCGTTGACGGTTCAGAGCGCAACCGGAGCGCCGTGGCCTGGGCAGCTCGCGAGGCCGCGGCACTCGGCTGCGACCTCGTCCTGGTCACCGCCCTCCAGGACCACGTCATCGCCACCCCGCACTTCAGCGTCCGCAGCGAGGACCAGGAGATGCTCGACATGCTCGCCGACGCGCGTGCCTCGGTGCGCCACATCATCGACGAGCGGTCGGTGAGCACCGTCGCTGTGGCGGGGTCGCCGGTCGACGTACTCCTCGACCGGGCAAGGGACGCAAGGCTCGTGGTGGTCGGCAAGCGCGGGCTGGGTGGCTTCGCCAGGGTCATGGTCGGCTCCACCTCGATCGCGCTGGCGGGGCGCTCGCCCGTGCCGGTCGTGATCGTGCCCGACGGCTGGGAGCAGACCGAGTACGACGGCCACCCGGTCGTCCTGGGCGTCGACCCGAACAAGCCGGACGACCAGCCCATCCAGGTCGCCTTCCGGCGCGCCAAACGGCTGGGGGCGCCCCTCGTCGCGGTGCACGGCTGGGAGACCCCCGCGGTGTTCTCCTGGGACGCCGAGATGGTCACCGGCGCGGTCACGGAGTACGACAGGCGGGCCGAGACGCTCTTCGACGAGCTGCTCCGGTCCTGGCGTGAGCGGTACCCCGACGTGGTCGTACGCCCCATGCGGGTGCACAAGCATCCCGCCACCGCCGTGCTCGAGGCGGCGGAGGAGGCGCAGGTCGTCGTCCTCGGCCGTCACGGTGCCGGGATGTTCGGCGGCTTCGCCTTCGGCTCGGTCGCACGCGCGGTCCTGCACTACGCCGAGTGTCCCGTGGTCGTCGTACCGGCGGGAGACGGCGAGCACAAGAAGGACTGACGCCCGCTCGGGGCTGGTGCGGGGGCTACGAGCCCCGCAGCGGGACCGTCCACTCGAGGACGGTCCCGTGTGGCTCCTCCGGGACCAGGCGCAGGGAGCCGCCGTTGTCCGCGGCACGCCTCCGGGCGTTGCGCAGGCCGCTCTCGTGCCGGTCCGGGGGCAGTCCCCGCCCGTTGTCCGCGACCCGCAGCGTGACCTCGTCGGCCCGTGCCTCCACCTCGATGACCGCCGCGTCTGCCTGGGCGTGGCGGGCGACGTTCGAGAGCGCCTCACGCAGGACGGCCAGGATCTGCTCGGCGATCTCCGTCGGGACCGCGGTGTCGAGGGGCCCGGAGGTTCGCACCATCGGCGTGAACCCGAGGACCGGGACGTACTCCTTGACCAGCCCCCGCACGTCGGCGCGGAGCGAGAGCTCGTGGCCGTGCTGCAGCTCGAAGATCGTCGAGCGGATGTCGCGGATGGTCACGTCCAGGTCGGCGACCGCGGCGTCGATCCGCTCCTGCACCTCGTCGTTCTGCGCGATCCGACGCGCCCCCTGGAGCTGGAGGCCGGTCGCGAAGAGCCGCTGGATCACCAGGTCGTGCAGGTCGCGCGCGATCCGGTCACGGTCGGAGACCAGCATCAGCTCCTGCCGGTCGGAGATCGCCTGCGCCCGGTCCAGCGCGAGGGCGGCCTGGTCGGCGAACGACGCCAGCAGCTCCGCCTCGTCGCTCTCCAGCGACCCCCGGCCCGCGTCGAGGACGACCATCAGCACGCCGTCCGGAGCCAGGTGCGCACGCAGCGGGACGAGTACGACGGTCCGCTCGGCGCCCTGGGGGACGACGACGACCGTTGCCTCCTCCTCCGCCCCCGCGATGTGGGACTCCAGCGAGGTCATCAGCGTCACGAGGTCCTGGTTTCGCCGACCGTCCCACGCCGCCAGGTCATGGCCGGACTCCCCGCGGCGTACGACCGCCACCGAGGAGGCATCGGAGACCCGACGGGCACCGATCGCGATCTGGCGGAGAGCGTCGTCGAGCCGCACCGGCGGCTGGAGTGCCTCGTTGATCTGCGCGGTGGCCTCGAGCCATTGACGCCGGCGCTCACTCTGCGCGTAGTCCCGGGCGTTCTCGATCACGAAACCGGCCGCGGAGGCCAGCGCCATCACGAGCCGCTCGTCCTGGTCGGTGAACTGTCCCCCGCCCTGCTTCTCGGTGAGGTAGAGGTTGCCGAAGACGGTTCCCCGGATCCGGACCGGGACACCGAGGAAGCTCTGCATCGGCGGGTGGTTCGGCGGGAAGCCGTACGACTTCGGGTGGTCCTGGATGTTCGACAGCCGGATCGGCTCCGGATGGTCGATCAGGAGTCCGAGGATGCCGTGGCCACGCGGCAGGTTGCCGATCTTGGCGTGCAAGGACTCGTCGATACCGTGGGTCACGAAGTCGATCAGGCCACCACCGTGCCCGATCACGCCGAGCGCGCCGTACTCCGCCTCGGTGATCTGGCAGGCCGACACCACGATCCGCTTGAGCACGCTGTGCAGGTCGAGGTCGGAGGAGATGGCAACGACGGCGTCGAGAAGCGCCCGTGCGTTCTCCGGGAGCTCCAGGTCGTCCCCGGCGTCGGTCGTCACAATCTGGTCGGTCATGCCGACCAGCCTAGTCAGAGAGCGTGACGTACCGGCGCCATCGAGGTGCGCGACCAGTCGCTGCCGATCCGGCGCCCGGTCAGATCCCGCCACACGAGGCGGATGTACAGGTGCCGGCGGCCGCCCGCCCACGGGGTGGGGTCCATGTTGCGCCTGATCGCGTTGAGCTCGTCGGGGTCCTCCACCAGCGCGGCCCGGCCGATCGCCACGACGCTCCAGCCCTGGTGCTTCTCGTAGTCGATCTGGTCGATCTCGAAGGCGAGGTCGGTGTTCCACCCGTAGGTGCCCAGCTCGCTGTACGGCGTCGTGCGGAACAGGATCGCGTCGTCGCCGTCCATCGTGTAGTTGATCGGGACGATACGCGGACCCATCGGGGTCGACAGAGCCACCCGACCGAGCACGCCACCGTGCAACAGGTCCAGGCACTCCTCGACCGTGAGCTCCACCGGCTCGTTCATTGGTTCTCCTCTTTCCACGTCGGCGGGCACCGCGGCTGACGCACCGTCAGGCACCATCCCACGACCATGATGCCGGTCTCCTCCGCTCTCATCACGGGCCGAAGGTCCCGCAGGCTTCGTCCGTTACGCCCTGCTCTGCTGTCCGGACCGCTGCGACTCTGGACTGGAACCAGGACAGGCAGGACCCAGCCCGTTGGTGACCGGGACGACGGCGAGGAGACAGTGAGATGACCAGCAGAGAACGGATCGTGGTCGGCGGCGACACGACTCCGTCTGCCACCGCGGCGTTGCGGTGGGCAGTCGGGGAGGCTGCACGAAACCCCCAGTGCTCCGTACTGGTCGTGCATGCCTTCGACATCGCGGGCCGCGCGGACCTCGCCCTGGAACGTGACCTCGACCGCTGCCGGAGGGACGCGAGGTACCGGACCCAGTCGTGGGTCGTCGAGGTCCTTGCCGAGCTCGAGCCGGCCGTGTCGGTCCTGGTGCAGACCCCTGACGCCACGGTCGAGGACGCCCTCGTGGAGGCGTCGCGTAACGCGAAGATGGTCGTGATCGGTGAGCCGCACAACGGCCGCCGCCGCGACCTGGCCGAGAGGCTCACCGAACGCTGTGCCTGTCCCGTCGTCACCGTCGGCGTTGGCCAGACCCCGGCCCTGGCCGGCTGATCGCCATGTCGGTCCAGCGGCCGGTCACCGCGTCTCCGGACCTCGACCTGGCACGGGCCTTCAGCCAGGGGCCCCGCACCGTGCGACGCACCTGGATCATCGCCACCGCTCTGGGCGAGACCGCGGGCTTCCTGGTGCCCGCGCTCGTGGCCGTCGTCGCGTTCGACCTGCATCCGGGGCTCACGCTGCTGCTCATGGTGCTGGCCGGGCTGGCCGAAGGCGCCGTGCTCGGTGCGGCCCAGTCGGTCGTGCTCCACCGGGAGTTCCTGGGCTTCTCCCGAACGTCCTGGGTCATCGCCACCAGCCTCGGTGCGGGGACCGCCTGGCTCCTCGGCATGCTGCCGAGCACGTTCTACCCGGCCTGGACCGAATGGTCGCCCGCGGTGACCGTGCCCCTCGCCGTCCTCCTCGGACTCGCCCTGCTCACGACGATCGGGTTCGCCCAGTGGACAGTGCTCCGCCGCCACCTCGCACGATCGCGCACCTGGGTGCCCGCCAACGCGGTCGCGTGGCTGGTCGGCCTGGGCGTGCTCATGGGTGTCACGATGCCGCTCTGGCGCGAAGGACAGGCCACGGCCCTGGTCATCGTCATCGGCGTCCTCGGCGGGCTTGCCATGGCGGCCACGGTCGCCGTCGTGACCGGCGTGTGGCTGGCCCGACTGGTGCGGCCGCGGGGTGCCGTCCGGGTGACGCAGCCGGCTCCCCCGGGTGTCCCCGAGGACGACTGGACAGTCCTCGCCGAGCCGACCGACCGGTTCCGGGTCTTCGACCCCACCCAGCTCGACGACCTCCCGGACCCGGTCCAGCGCTGGATGCGGCACGCGATCGCACCCGGCGCGACGCTGCTCACCGGCATCGACCAGGAGTGGAGCGGTCACCTGCGACTCGGGAGTACCTGGCGGCAGTTCTGCTCACGCGAGCGGGCCACCCTCGAGGACGGCTTCGTCTGGTCCGCTCGGACCCGCCTCCACGGCCTGCCCGTGGCCGGTTTCGACCGCTTCACCCACCAGCAGGGGCAGATGTCGTGGCGCGTCCTTAGCCGCCTGCGCCTGGCCGCCGAGTCCGGGGACGAGATCACCCGCAGCTCCGCGGGTCGCCACGCGGCCGAGCTGCTCGCGGGCCTTCCGGCCGTCGCGCTGGACCCCGCGGTCCGCTGGGAGCCCGTCGACAAGCGGCGCGCCGTCGCGCACCTGACGGTCGGCGGGAAGGAACAGGCCGTGACCGTCAACGTCGACCCGGTCGGTCGGCTTCGTCAGTTGTCGATGGAGCGCTGGGGCACCCCGCCAGGCTGGCCCTACGGGCACTACCACTTCGGAGCGCTGCTCAGCGAGGAGCGTCGCTTCGACGGCTACCTGGTGCCCACCGAGGTCGTGGCCGGGTGGCACTTCGGCTCGAGCCGGTGGGACGAGGGCATGTTCCTGCGCTACCGCGTCGTCCGCTGCTCGTTCCACTGATCCCTGTGCACTGATCCCTGTGCACTGATCCCGGTCCCATGGCCCGGTCCCCTGAGCCCGGTCCCACCGGCGGCACCGGGCTCAGTCGTCCCCGCCACTGCGTAGCGCGGGCAGCACCTTGTCGCCATAGGCCTTGATCATCGCCTCGTAGTTCGGCCCCATGTTGGCGACGTACACCTCGTCGTACCCCGCGTCGACGTACGGCGCGAAAGTGTCCAAGTGGCGTTCGAGGTCGGGACCGCACACGACGGACTCCGCGGTGGACTCCGACGTGACGAGCTGGGACGCCTGCTCGAAGTGCTGCGGGCTCGGCAGCACCTGCGCGAGCTCTCCCGGTAGGCCTGCGTTGGCCCACAGCCGGTGGGCGATGTCCACGCCCTCCTCCTCGGTATCCGCGAAGGCCACCTTCACCCCCGCCTGGGCCGGCTTGCCTCCGGACCTCTCCTTGAAGAGGGAGAGCAGCTCCTCGTCCGGAGCGGTGTTGATGTAGCCGTCACCGATCCTGGCTGCGAGCTCGGCTGCCTTCGGACCGAACCCGGACACGTAGATCGGTGGTGGCTGCTCGGGCAGCGTGTAGATCCGGGCCGTGTCGACGGTGTAGAACTCCCCGCCGTAGGTCACGGTCTCGCCCGTGAACAGCTGCCGGATGATGTCGACGGCCTCCTCGAGCATCGCCAGCCGTACGTCGGCCGTCGGCCACGCGTCGCCGAGGATGTGCTCGTTCAGCGCCTCACCCGAGCCGACGCCGAGGGTGAACCTCCCCTTCAGCATCACCGCGCTCGTCGCCGCTGCCTGGGCGACCACCGCCGGATGGATCCGGACCGTCGGGCACGTGACCGCGGTGGTGACCGGGAGGTCGCAGACCTGGGAGATCGCGCCGATCACCGACCACACCAGCGGGCTCTGGCCCTGCTGGTTGTTCCACGGGTGGTAGTGGTCGCTGATCCAGAGTGCGTCGAAGCCTGCCTCCTCAGCGAGACACGCCTGGTCCACGAGCTGCTGGGGGGTGTACTCCTCGCAGGAGAGGAAGTAGCCGAAGCGCATTGGTCTTCTCCTTCGTCGACGTCCCTGCCGGAGTGCCCGAAGCAGGTCGCCGCATGCAGGCTCTCGGCTCGAGGTGCACAGCCCGGACGGCCTCAAGCCGACCGGGATGGCTGGCGGAGGCCTACGTCCTGGCCGGCTGAGCCCCGCCGGGGCGACCCTCCCGGTCGCTCGCGGTGGCGGTCAGGACAGCGGGCAGCGCCGCCGCGAGCAGCCGCAGCAGCTCCTCCTTGGGGATCTGGCGCTCCTGCACCCAGGTGATGACGGTCTCCTCGACCATCGCGGCCCATCCGTTGACGAGCATCCGGGTGGCCGGTGAGTCGCTGAGGCCGAGCTCGCCGACGCTCTCGAAGATCCGGTTGGTGAGCGCGCCGCGAGCGTCCTCGTAGATCTCCCTCAGGAAACGGTCGCCGCTCGCGGCCCCGCGGACCAGGGACATGAAGGGCTCGAAGTTGGCCTCGACGTAGTCGATGTAGGCCGCCAGCCCGGTGGTCAGCCGCGTCAGCGCGTCCAGCGTCGGGTCGGGCGTGGTCACGGCGAGCATCTCGTCCGTCGCCCGTCGTACGACTGCGCGGTGGAACTCCTGCTTGTTGCGGAAGTAGTGGTAGAGCAGCCCCCGCGAGATCCCCGCCGCCTCGGCGAGCAGGTCGATCGACAGCTCGTCGAGCGACCGGGTGGCGAGCAGCTCGATACCGAGGTCGAGCAGCTGTTCCCGGCGGTCGTCGGGGCTGAGCCGGACGCGGGTGCTGGTCATGTCCGCGACTCTACTGAATTCACGTCAACAAGGCTATTGACTCGTGTTCAATACCGTCGGTATGGTCCTCGACATGACTTCCACGACTGCTGCTCCCCCGGCTCAGGGAGCGCTTCCGGCCCATACTCGGGTGCTCGCCATCGGCGCCGGTTTCGGCGGCCTCGGCCTGGCGATCAAGCTCGCCGAGCAGGGCGAGCACGACTTCCTGGTCGTCGAGCGCGGCGAAGACGTCGGCGGCACCTGGCGCGACAACACCTACCCCGGTGCGGCCTGCGACGTGCCCTCGCAGCTCTACTCGTTCTCCTTCGCGCCGAACCCCGAGTGGTCGCGCTCGTTCTCACCCCAGCCCGAGATCCAGGACTACCTGCGCCGCGTGGCCGCGGAGTCCGGCGTGCTCGACCGGTTCCGGTTCAACACCACCGTCGAGGACGCCGCGTGGGACGACGACGCGAAGCTGTGGCAGGTCCGCACCTCCGCGGGCACCCTCACCGCTGACCTGCTGGTCTCGGCGGCGGGCGCGCTCTCCGAGCCGAAGATGCCCGACATCGACGGCATCGAGACCTTCCAGGGCCAGGTCTTCCACTCGGCGAAGTGGAATCACGACTACGACCTGACCGGCAAACGGGTCGCCGTGGTCGGCACCGGCGCCTCCGCCATCCAGATCGTGCCCGAGATCGCGGAGAAGGTCGCGCACCTCGACGTCTACCAGCGGACCGCCCCATGGGTCATCCCGCGGCGCGACCGGGCCTACACCGCACCCGAGCGCTTCGCGTTCCGGAACGTGCCCGGCGTCCAGAAGGCCTACCGATCGGCGATCTACCTGGCGCGCGAGACGTTGGTCCCGGCCTTCACGGTCAACCCGAAGATCGCCTTGCCGGCGAAGAAGGCGGCCCTGGCCAACATCGCGAAGGGCATCTCCGACCCCGCGCTCCGCGAGAAGGTGACCCCGACCTTCGAGATCGGCTGCAAGCGGATCCTGATCTCCAACGACTGGTACCCCACCCTCGACCGGGACGACGTCGACCTGGTCACCGAGGGCATCGACAAGGTGACCGGCAGCGCGATCGTCACCCGCGACGGCGTGGAGCGCGAGATCGACGTGCTCATCGTCGCCACCGGCTTCCACACCACCGACCTGCCGATCGCCGATCACCTCACCGGCCGCAACGGGGAGACGCTGGCCGAGCAGTGGGAGCGCGAAGGCATGTCGGCCTACAAGGGCGCCACGACGCACGGCTTCCCGAACCTGTTCTTCATCGTCGGCCCCAACACCGGGCTCGGCCACTCGAGCATGGTGTTCATGATCGAGTCACAGATCGCCTACGTCCTCGACGCGCTGCGCACCATGGACGCCCAGGGCATCCGCGCCGTGGAGCCGACGCCACGGGCGCAGGAGCGCTGGAACCGCGACATCCAGCGACGCATGAAGAGGACGGTGTGGAGCGCGGGCGGGTGCTCGAGCTGGTACCTCGACTCGCACGGCCGCAACGTCACACTCTGGCCACGGACCACGTACAAGTTCCGCCAGCTCACCCGCAAGTTCGACGTCGAGCACTACGACGTCACGCTGCACGACGTCACGAGGCGGCAACCAGAGGCGCGATCCACGACGACCACGAAGGTGGGGCAGACCGCATGAGGACTTTCGACGGCAAGGTGGCCGTGATCACCGGCGCGGGCTCGGGGATCGGCCGCGCGCTCGCGCTGCACCTGGCCGCACGCGGCGCGGTGCTGGCGCTCTCCGACAAGGACGAGGTCGGCCTGCTCGAGACGGCGGAGCGGTGCACCGCGCGGCACGCCCGGGAGGTGCACGCCGAGAAGCTCGACGTCAGCGACCGCGCGGCGATAGCCGACTACGCCAGCTCGGTCGCAGGCGACCTCGGCCGGGTCAACGTGGTGTTCAACAACGCGGGCATCGCCTTGCACGGTGACTTCGAGGAGACGCCGTACGACGAGTTCGAGCGGGTCATGGACGTCAACTTCTGGGGCGTCGTCAACAGCACCAAGGAGTTCCTCCCCCACCTGATCGCGAGCGGCGACGGGCACCTTGTCAACATCTCGAGCCTCTTCGGCCTGATGGGCATGCCGGGGCAGACCGCCTACAACGCCTCGAAGTTCGGCGTACGAGGGTTCACCGAGGCACTGCGCACCGAGATGCTGATCGCCAGGCACCCTGTGCAGGTCTCGTGCGTGCACCCGGGCGGCATCAAGACCGCGATCGCCCGGAACGCCCGCACCACCGCGAGCCACGACCAGCAGACCGTCGCGCAGTTCTTCGACCGCAAGCTGGCCAAGACGACAGCGGAGAAGGCGGCCGGGATCATCGTCGACGGCGTGCTCAAGAACAAGCCGCGCATCGTCGTCGGCGCCGACGCGAAGTTCCTCGACGGCTACGTCCGCCTCGTCGGCCCCCGCTACCAGAGCATGGTCGCCAAGCTCTCCTCCCGGGTCATGCCCAGGTAGGACCGCTTGGGCGGTGGCCGTCTGCGGTTTCGGCCACAGGGCCGTTAGCGGTCGCCTCCCGCGGGTACGTGGCAGCCATGTCGAAGCAAGCCAGGCAGCTCGAGCGCGAGTACCCCGGGGCGACCGCCAACGAGCCCAGCCAGATCCCGAAGAAGGGCTGGTTCCAGGTCACGAAACGGGCGTGGGCCGAGGCGAAGGCCGACCAGGTGCCGCTGCTCGCGGCCGGCGTGGCCTTCTACTCCTTCCTCTCGCTGTTCCCCGCGATGATCGCGGCCGTGACCATCTACGGACTCGTGGCAGACCCCGCGACCGTGGCCCGACAGGCGAAGGCGCTGTCGGAGGCGCTGCCCAAGGACGCCGCCTCGATCATCACGGACCAGATGAACGCGATCGCCTCGCAGCCGCAGCAGTCGCTCGGGCTCGGCCTGATCATCGCCCTCGCCCTTGCCCTGTGGAGCGCGTCGGGGGGTGTCGGGAACATCGTCACCGCGATCAACGTCGCCTACGACGAGGAGGAGACCCGCGGCTTCGTCAAGCGCAAGGCTCTCTCGCTGGGCTTCACCTTCGGCGGCATCATCTTCGCGGTCGTCGCGGTCTTCCTGATCGCTGTCGCTCCCCCGCTGCTCGACGCGTTCTTCCCCAGCGGCGCGATCCACTGGGGGCTCCAGGTGGTTCGCTGGGTCGGCCTGGCGATCGCGGTGTCCGTGGCCCTGGCGGTCCTCTACCGCTTCGCGCCCGACCGTGACGCCCCACGGTTCGCGTGGGTCTCGGTCGGTGCCACGGTCGCAACGGTGCTCTGGCTGCTCGCCTCGCTGGGCTTCTCGTTGTACGTCGACAACTTCGGCAGCTACGGCAAGACCTACGGCGCTCTGGCCGGTGTGGCAGTGCTGATGCTGTGGCTGTGGATCACGGCGTACATCGTCCTGCTCGGCGCCGAGATCAACGCAGAGGCGGAGCAGCAGACGGTCCAGGACACGACCGTCGGTGCGCCGAAGCCGCTCGGCGAGCGCGATGCGGTGAAGGCCGACAACCTGCCCAGCGACCAGCCGGACGAGAAGAGGGCCTGAAACACAACGAACGCCGTCCTCCTCCCAGAGCGGCGTTCGTCGTGCTGTCTTCACGGTTCCCAGGGGCATCGCGTGGCGAAACGCCGGTCTGGACCGGAATCCCCTAGGACTCGGCTACCCCAAGTCGTTGGCTCGGCCCGGTGGGTGAGGCGATGATGTCGCCATGAGCAGCGACGTGGTTGCCCGCAGGGTCGTCGTGCACGGCAGGGTGCAGGGCGTCTTCTTCCGTGACTCCTGCAGGCGTGAGGCCGTCCGGGCAGGGATCACCGGCTGGGTCAGGAACGAGCCCGACGGCTCGGTCGGCGCAATGTTCGAAGGACCGGCCGGCGCGGTCGACGAGCTCGTTGCCTGGTGCCGCGAGGGGCCTCCCCACGCCCGGGTGGAGCGGGTCGACGTGACGGAGACCCGCCCGGACGGTTCGGCCGCGTTCGACGTACTCGGGTGAGCTCGTGGCGCTCGCTGTCTGCCTGCTCTTCGACGCCCGGAGCGAGCACGCGATCCGGCAGCTGTGGCGCCGCCTCGAGGATCTCGGCGTACCCACCCTCCTGAGTCACACCCACGGCCGGCATGTCCCGCACCTTTCCTACGCGGTGCTCCGCAGCTACGACCTCGACAAGGTCTCCGAGGCGCTCGACCTGCTGCCCGTCGAGGAGCCGATGGTGCTGCGCTTCGACGCGATCGGGATGTTCCGCCGCAGCCGCACCTGGCTGGTCCCCTCCATGACCTCCGACATCGCCCGGAGACAGGAGCGGGTCGTGGAGGCGGTCGAGTCCACAGGCGCCGACCTGCATCAGCACTACCGGCCCGGCGTGTGGGTGCCGCACTGCACGCTCGCGCCCCGCACGACCCTCGAACGGCTGCCCACGATCGCTGCGGCGGTCTTCGACGTGCTCCCCCTGGTGACCACCGCCGACAGGGCTGCCCTGGTCGAGACGAGCACCGGCGAGCAGTACCCGCTCGAGGTGCTGCCCTGACTCAGGCGGCCTGCTGCGTCTGGACGCCCTGCTTCTGGCGCTTGACCGAGCGTGCCCGGATCGGGCCGACCAGGCGGGGACCGGAGAGGCGGTCCTCGAGGCGGCGCACCTCGCGCTTGAGCGGCTGGGCGATGTACTCCCCGAGGATGACCCCGGAGGCGATCGCGATGGCGACCGCGGCCGCCGTCACGAGCGCGATCACGCCTGAGCCTTCACCCGCCGACATCAGCGAGAGCCCGCGGTAGATCGAGAGGCCCGGGAGCAGTGGCACGATCGCCGGCACCACCACGACCAGCGGGGGCACCCGCACCCGGCCGGCGACGGCGTAGCTCGCCACACCGATCATCACCGCCGCGCACGCCGAGGCCCAGGCGGGACCGGCGTCCTTGACGTAGAGGAGGTACCAGATCGCCTCGCCGAGCGCGGCGATCGCGGCGATGGGCAGCAGCGACCGGAGCGGCGCGTAGCAGGCGAAGGCGAACGCCGCGGCGCAGAGGCCGGCGCCGAAGGTGACGACCGGCAGCGCCTGGAAGCCCGCCGCACCGGGGTCGAGCCGGTGCAGCTCGACCCCGAGCATCTTGCCGACGGTCAGGCCGCCGCTGACCCCGGCGATGATCCCGGCCGTCGCGAGAAGCGCCTCGAGCAGCCGGGCGCCGGCGGTGATGTAGAAGCCGGTGAGCGCGTCCTGGATCGCACCCATGAACCCGATCCCGGCGAGGAGCATGATGATGCTCGCGGTCACGACCATGGACGGGTCGACGTCGAGGTGCGTGGCGGCGGTCCCGACCGCGAAGAGCGTGGCGAGCAGGCCGCCGGCGACCTGCTGGTAGAACGACGGCAGCCGGCGTCGCGACATCGCCCGCTGCAGCACGTTGATGCCGGCGGCGGCGATGAAGGCGATGCTGACCACGATCAGGTCCCCGCCGAGCAGCAGGCCGACCCCCAGCCCGGTCGTGCCCTGTCCGACCGTGACCGCCCACCGCGGGAGCCGGTGTCCCGAGGAGATGATCTGCGCCAGTCTCTGGCGGGCCCCGTCGCGGTCGGTCTCGCCGCTGATGACGTCGTGGATCAGCTCGTTGACGAGCGTGAGGTCCTCGTAGTCGATGTCGCGGTGTCGCACGTTGCGCACCTGGATCAGGGCCGGCTCCTCGAAGCTGACCTGGTAGCTCATCGAGAGGGCCGTGAACGTGACGTCCACGTCGGCGTTGCGCAGGCCCACACCGTGTGCGAGGGAGAGCATGGTCGCGGTGACGTCCGCGGCTCCGGCGCCGGACGAGAGGAGAACCTCCCCGATCCGCAGGCAGAGGTCGAGGGTCTTGTAGATCTCTCTCGTCTCGGACACGGCCCCAATCTTCGCGGTTCGGGCACGTCCTCATCCACCCAGGACCTGTCCCTGATCCGTGTCCTTGCTCACTCCGTCGTCCCGGGTAGACCACCGCCCCTTGCTCTTGCCTTCCTAATGGCGTTAGGCGAACCTCTTGCTATGAGCCAGAGCGCCGTCGAGGATCGTCGTAAGCGCCGCCACCGCGACACGGTCGACGAGGTCGTCGGCCATGCGCTCGCGGTCATGGGCGAGAGCGGAGCCGCCGGCCTCAGCCTCGGCGAGGTGGCCCGCCGGATGAAGATGCGCACGCCGTCGCTGTACGTCTACTTCCCCTCCAAGGCAGCCCTGTACGACGAGGTGTTCGCGCGCGGGTGGCGCTCGTTCGAGTCGGCCATGCTGGCGTACGACGGTCCGCTGCCTGAGGGCACGACGCTTCATCACCACCTGGCGGGCGCCATGGGTGTCTGCCTCGAGTGGGCAGCGGCGCACCCGGCGTACGCCCAGCTGATGTTCTGGCGGCCGGTCCCCCAGTGGGAGCCCTCCCCCGGGTCCTTCGCCGCGGCCGTGTCCCTGTCGGCCCTCACCACTCGGGTCTTCCAGACGCTGCGCGACGACGGACATCTGCGTGCCGACGCGGACGTCGCCGAGGTCGTGGACGTCTTCACGGTCATGGTGTCGGGCCTGGTCACCCAACGTCTCTCGAACGAACCCACCGTGCCGCTCGCCTCGGGCCGCGTGACCGCACTGGTGGACCCCCTCGTCTCGGCCTTCACCGCCCACTACGAATCGAGGCCCCTGCCATGAGCACTTCCACCGCTGTGTCCGCTCCCATGACGGCTGAACGTGCCTTCGGGATCGCCACGGGCGAGCTCCTCGCCTTCCTCGACCTGATCCGCGACCTCGGGACCCACGAGTGGCAGCTTCCGACCGACTGCACGGGCTGGACGGTGCGCGACATCGTTGCCCATGTCACCGGCGCGATGGAGGAGGGCGCCCGGCCATGGGTCCAGATCCGCCACTTCGCCCTCGCGCCGAGGAAGTACCCCCACATGGCCCCGCTCGACGCGGTCAACCAGACCCAGCTCGACGAGCGCCGCGGCGCGAGCACCGACCAGCTCGTCGCCGAGCTCGCCTCGCTCGCACCCCGGGCCGCCCGCGCGCGCCGCAGGTTGCCGCGCCTGCTGCGCAACCGTGCCGTGCCGGGCCGGGACAACGGGCTCCCGCCCGGGTCGACGTTCGCCTACCTCGTGGACGTGATCTACCCGCGGGACCTGTGGATGCACCGGATCGACGTCGAGCAGGCCACCCGACGGCCCCACACCCGGACGCGCACCGAGAACGACGTCGTCGAGGAGGTGGTCCGGGACCTCGCTGCCGTGTGGCCGGGACCTACGACTGCCCTTTCCCTGACCGGCCCCGGCGCGGGATCGTGGCAGCTCGGCGAGGGAGCTCCGGCCGCTACCCTGAGCGCCGACGCCGTGGAGACCTGCCGGATGCTCTCCGGCCGGCCAGCTGCACCCACGATCACCCGCAGCGGTGACCCCGAGGCCGAGCAACGGCTCGTCGCCAGCCGAGTCACGTTCTGAGGCGTCGATCACCACATTGCGGGCGTTCGAGGACGCATAGGTAAAGCGACGACTACCCTGGCGTGGTGCGCCCACGTCTTCTTCCCCCCGCTCTGAGCCTGCTCACCGTCGCCGCGCTGACCCTCGCCCAGACACCCGCACAGGCCCTCCCGGCGCCGGGTTCCGCGCACTCCGGCGACTCCGTGATCGCCGCGCACGGCAACGGCGGGTACGACGTGAAGCATTACGACATCGACCTTCGCTGGCGCCCGGCCGCGCGAACCATCGCAGCGTCCACCGCGGTGCGCGCCACCGCGACCCAGGACCTGGCGTCGTTCAACCTCGACCTCCAGGGCCTCCAGGTCCGCAGCATCACGGTCAACGGCAAGCAGGCGACGTGGTCGCGCG
>CAVRIE010000008.1:0-272220 GCA_963721165.1 uncultured Actinomycetota bacterium
CTTCAAGGTCCGCACCACTACCGACGACGCGGCCGTCGCGGTCGACGAGGGCAGCGATCTCGGGCACGGACCCATCGTCTCATCGGGCCACCGGCGACGGGCCTCGCACTCCGGCTACAGCTCGGCCGCCTCGCTCACGGCTGCGCGGTCCGCGTCGGTGATCGGGTAGATCGAGGAGAGGTGGGTCCCGGTGTGCTTGGTCACGACCAGCAGCTCGTCCATGTGAGGCTCGAGCCCGGTGACCTTGTCCAGCGGCACGCCGATCACCAGCTGGAAGCCCAGTCCCTTCCACGCCCGCACGGCACGCCCTGCGAACTCCGAGTCCGCCTTCACGAACCCCTCGTCGAGGAAGACCGGCGCGAACCGCGGACGCGACCGCATCTCGTCACCGAGCCTGAAGCGCAGCGCGGAGCCGACGATGAACGCGACGAGCTCCTGGCTCTCGCCACCGCTCTTCTCCCCCAGCGTCCGGTACGTCGACTTCAGCTCACCGGTGAGGCGGTCGTAGCGCTCGGCGCTGATCTCCACATGGCGGCGTACGTCGAGCAGCCGGTCGCGCTCGCCGTCGTGCCCGTGCTCGGGGCGGCGCAGCTGGACCATGAAACGGCTCAGCTGGGCGAACCGCGCCTCCATCTGCTCCTCGTCCAGGTCGCGGGCAGCCCCCTTGGAGAGCTCCCGGAGATCGCGCACGAAGACCTGCACGTGCGCCGGGGCCAGACGCCGCAGCCGGATCCGCAGACGGTCCTTCTCGGCCCCGAACTCCAGCCGGCGCAGGATGCCGTTGATCGGCTCCAGACGATCCTCGATCTCCTCCACCGATGCCGACATCGCACCGGCGAGAGGCACGAGGTCCTGGCCGCTCCACTCGGTCAGCCGACGACGCCACTCCGATCGTCGCTGAGCCAGTCCGGTGGCCTCGATGTCGGCGAGGATCCCCGCGAAGTCGGGATAGGACTCGGCGCCCGTCCCGAGGTTGGGGTCTTCCCACTGCATCTGGTAGGCCCGGAAGATGACCCCGAGCTCGCGGTCGACGTGCTCGACCTCGACCTGGGCGGTGGAGACCGCGTCATTGAGCCGGGCCTGGAGCCGCCCTGAGTTCTCGTGGAACCGGGCGAGGTCCTCGGGGTCGTCCGGCGCGGCCGCGGCGGCGAACTCCTCGTCGAGCCGCCCCATCTGCTCCTCGGAGAGCACGACGCGATCAGACCGCCCGATCCGCTCGAGCTCGTCGTTGACCTGGTCCTCGGCCTCGACCAGCTCGCCGTGCTCGGCGTCGAGGCGGGTCCTCTGCTCGTCGAGCTGGTAGCGGTGCCGCCTGGCTTCCTCCAGCTGACCCTCGAGCGCGAGGATCTGTTGCTCGAGGGTGTTGAGTCCGTCGTCCGCGTTGAGGATCTCCTCGCGGCGCCGCTCGAGGTCTGAGATCCGCTCGTCGCAGGAAGTCACGTCGAGGTCGTCGAACCCGTGGCTACCCAGCGCGTCGTAGGCGCTGCGACGCTGGTCGAGCAACCGGGTGGCGTTCTCCACCTGCTGCAGACGGTCGTCGAGCCCGTCGAGCGACTCCTCGACCGAGGCGAGCTCCTCGTCGATCTCGGCGAGCGAGTCGGCGTTGCTGAAGCCGATGATGTTGCGCTGGTCGCCCCTGCCGTGAGACCCGCGTCGTCCCGAACGGGTCTGGCCGGCCAAGGTCACGCGGTAGCCACCACCGGCCAGGTCGGCCGCCGACTCCACGCACAGCGCGTTGCGTGAGGGTTCCGCCACGTGCCGCTGGACCCAGCCGCGGAAGGGCGAGTCCTTGAACAGGAGCTTGCCGGCCACGCAGTCGTGCTCGGCCAGGGCAGGAGCCGTGAGGTCGAGCTCGGCACCCTCGAAGGTGAGTCGGCCGCGCAGCCGCAGCGAGTCGATCGCCGTCGAGAACGTCTCCAGCTCGTCCAGCGGCACCAGCATGACCCGGGCCGAGCCGGCAAGCACCGTCTCGATCGCCCGGCGCCATCGGGACTCCTCGGGCGCGACGTCGATGAGCTCGGCCACGAAGGGCAGCTCCTCCGGCGACAGTCCGCTCGCGTCCGCCACCTCGCTGCGCAGGGCGTGCAGGTGCTCGGGGACCCGACCGGCCCTCCCGTCCAAGGAGGCGCGCTCGGAGTGGAGCTCCTTGCGGCGTGCCAGGAGGGGATAGCGGGAGCTCATGATCTCGTCCCGCTCGGAGACCAGCGCGGCCGTCTCGCGCGGATACTGCGTCAGCCGGCGCTCCGCTCGCGCGACCAGCGCGGTGTAACCCTCCCTGGACTCCAGCGCCTGCCCGGGATCGACGCCCTCCTCAGGGGAGCTGAGCAGCGGCGCCAGGCGCTCGAGGAGCAGGCTCCGTCGGCTGAACCGCTCCTGCCGGAGCAGCTGTTCCCGCTCGATGTCGCCGCCGAGGCGCTCCAGGTTCGCGCCCCCGGACGCTCGGTGCTCCTCCTTGGCGGCCTCGAGATCGTTGCCGAGCGCGGTGACGGTCCGGGTGCTCGTCTTGAGCTCGTCGGCCACGCTCGCCCGGTCCCGCCGGTTGGTCTCCACCGCCGCGCCGAGCAGCCGGGCGTGGGTACGGAGCAGCCACAGCCTGACCGGGGTGTCCCCGCCGGCGGTCACGCCGAACGCGTCCAGCTCCTCGGCCAGTGCGAGAGCGGCCACCTTTCGCTGATGCAGCTCCTTGATGGGTGAGAGCAGCTCCTGCTTCTGCTCCTCGGTCCGCATCGCCGTGTAGGCCGACTCGAGGTCGTCGAAGTGCTCGACCGCACGGTCGGCGGCGGCAAAGGTGGCGGGACGCTCCAGCACCATCTCCTTGTACAGCTCGTCGACGCTGCGAACCTGGTTGCCCGCCTGGATCCGGGCCAGCAGTCGCAGTGCCTTCGTGCCGTCGCCGTTGGCCCCGATCCCGAGTCGGGCGTGGAGGACCGCGGAGAACTCGGCGTACGTCCGATGGACCCGGACGCCGGGGTAGAGCTTCTTCAGCGTGTTGGCGTGGAAACGGTCCGGTACGGCGGCCTCGAGGCTCGCCAGGTCCAGGCCGGCGTCCAGGGTGGCCAGCTGCATCTGGACCTCGCCGGACCGCGTGGCACGCCGCGGGACGTAGTAGGTCCGGAGCGCTGTGAACCGGCGCTGCTGGTCGTTGACGAACGTCATCGCCACCGCGCCCCAGGTGTCGCTGCTCCGGCCGCGGAGCAGCTGCTCCACCGGGCGTCCCGTTCGGGGGTCGTCGACGATGTCGACCGCACCGCGCAGGTACGACAGCAGGTTGCGCTGGCCGACGCCCCGGGCACGTCCGGCCGCCGAGTCGTTCGAGGCACCGTTGAACTTCGTGTCCGAAGGCATCATCAGTGCCGTGTAGGCGTCCAGCACGGTGCTCTTCCCGACGCCCGAGGCTCCCGAGATCATCGTGGCGTCGCCGTGCAGGTCCACCTTGACCCGGCCCGAGAAGCCGCCCCAGTTCACCAGCTGCAGCAGCTCCGCCCGCCATTGCAGGGTGTCGTCGGACGGGGTCGCGACGGTCTCCTGCGCGAACAGCCCCTCTCCCCCGTCGGACGTCCCTCCGGTTACGTCGGAGAGCATGGTCTCCTCCAGGACAGCCTCGAGCGCGGCCTCGACCTCCGTCGACATGCTCACTCCTCCTCGTCCTCGTGCACGGACCCGGGCTGCCCGGGCTCGGCGTCGAAGCCTTCGAACAGGGGGTCGCTCTCCGGCGCGGCTGCGGGGTCGTTGGTCTGCCGCAGGCTCACCAGCAGCTCCTTGAGCAGCTCGAGCGGGAGCAGCGACTCGATGGCCTCGCTGACCTCGAACCGGTGGTCGGTCGGCGAGCCGATGAGCAGGCCGGACTTGTTGACGCTGACCACGGCGTTGCGGGCGCGCTTCTCGTCGCCCGACACGTCTGTCGCGTGGGCGGGGCGGAAGCCCGCGACGTACTCGACGACATCCTCACGGTCGACGAAGACCCGGTCCTCGCCGGCCGCCGTGGCTGCCCGGAACCGGTCGCGCAGGTAGACGAGGACCACCGTCTCCTCGCGGCTCCAAGCAGCGTCGTAGAGCAGGGTGGGGAACTTCTGGCCGGTCTCGGACACGGCCTGGCGCTTCCACGCCACCTCCCGGACGGTGTCGACCTGAAGCTCCAGGAAGAGGTCGTTGAGCCGGGACCGGATGACCCGCTCGTTCTCGGTGAGCGCACGCCAGTCCTTCGGGTGCGTGCGCGCACTGATGAACCTCTGCTTGAGCAACGTGACGAGGGCGCGCCGCTCGGCGTACTCCAACCCGCCCTCGTCGCCCTCGAACAGTGAGACCGAGGTGGTCGCCTCGCGCTCGGGGTCGTCGGCGTCGAGGGCGGGGTTCTCGTCGAGCCCGTCGTCCAGCGAGACGTCGTCGTACTCGTCCGGGATGGTCGTCATCGGGGGTCCTCCGTCGGCCTGGCTGCAGGATCGTGATCGGGCAACGGCACCCGGGGCACCGCGAACAGCCGCTCGGAGCCGTCAGGGCGCAGGGCTCGGTAGCGCTCGACGACCGGCTCCGCGGGCAGCTCGTGGTCGGCCGCAAGGTGGAGCAGGCCGAGGATCTCGACGGGGCGCCTCAACGACGGGTCGAGCGAGTCGAACACCTCGCCCAGTGACGCAGCAGGGTCGGGCGAGCGCAGTGCCGCCTCGAGCCGTTGACGCAGGACGGTGAGGGAAGGACCGCCCTGGGCCTTCAGCGCGGCGAACGACGGTGGCGAGGTCTCGGCGCCGGGGACCTCTGCGAGCCTGGTCGGTGCGATGTCGTCAGCCGGGTCGTAGAACCGCTCACGGAAGTGCTCCACGTCGACCCGGGAAGGCAGCAGTGGGACGTCGACAGTCGCCCTGGGCCCGGAGGCTGCGAGCCACACCATGAGCTCGGACTCGATCTGCCGCAGGGTCTGCTCCAGCTCGCGGTCGCGGGTCGCGTCGTGCGAGACGATGTAGTCCTTGAGCGTCGAGGTCACCCGGGAGCGCTGCGACAGGACCCGGTCCAGGCCGTCGCGGATCAGCCGCACGGTTCCGCGCAGCTCCGCGCGGTCGGCGTCGGCCAGGAGCCCGTCGGACAGCGGGTGGTCGAGCAGGGCGGTCAGGTCCTCGCGCAGCTGGGCGACCATGGCGTCGTCGCGAAGGAGGGCGAAGGCACCCTCGAACGCCCGGCCCTCGGCGGTCGCCGTCATCAGCGAGTCGGCCCTCGTGAGGTAGTCGTCGATCACCTCGCCGGCCGGGCGGTCCTCGGACCGGAAGGAGGCCAGGATCTCCGCCCGGATCTCCGCGAACCGCTCCTCCACTCTGGCGAAGTCGCTCGGGAGCGCGGAGATCAGCTGCTGGAGCTCGGTGAACCCCTCCAGCATGTAGTCCTCGGACGGCGGCTCCATCTCCTCACCGCCGAGGAGCCGGTCCCGCTCGGCGCCCAGTCGCTCGATCTCGGCGCTGAGGATGCTGACCCGGACGCCACGGTCCGGGTTCGCCTCGCTGTTGAACCGGCGCACGGTGTTGAGGATGGTGGCGACCCGGTGCTCACTCAACGTCGCGCGGTCGCGCGAGAGCGTCTTCACCAGCTCCAGCGCCTGCTGGGCGTGCGACGTCAGGGAGTAGACCTCGTGACCGGTGTCGTCGAGCGTCCGGACGAGCCACTGGCCTCGCATCCAACGCTGACACAGGTCACGCCCGCTGCCGGTGGGCACCTCCGGCTCCCCGGTGAGGCGCAGCTCGGCGAGGTGGTCCTCCACCTGGGCGTGCAGCCGCGCAGTGGGGATCGGCTTGTTGTCCCGGCCGAACGCTGACCGGAAGACCGCGATGACCACGGGAGCCTGTCGCTGGTGCAACAAGGTCAGCGTCGGCTGCTCGAACGCGGTGCGCACGCGCGCGAGCTCACCGGAGACCTCGCTCATCTGACCTATCCCCCACTGCGCTTGCCGTCTGCGATCCACCGGGCGGCTCGACGCGCCCGTCGCCATGCCGGGACGACACAGCGGCGGACCAGCATCCCATCAAGGACCCGCAGTCCCGACGTGGGGTCTCCCCGCGGGCCCACACCGCGGGATGCACGATGCCGCCACCTGCCGTACGGCACTGGGAGGCTTCCCTCTGCGCTATGTCCTATGTCGGCCGACAAGCGCATGCTGGGCTTCAGGCGACATCTGAGAGGCACACCATGACCAGCACCGCCACGGCCACCATGCGAGCGATCGTGCAGGACACCTACGGCACCGCCGATGTCTGGCGTCACGCCCAGATCGCCCGACCCGAGCCAGCCGACAACGAGGTGCTCGTCCGCGTGCACGCAGCAGGGCTGGACCGCGGCACCTGGCACCTGATGACCGGCCGGCCCTACCTCCTTCGCCTCGGCTTCGGGCTCCGCGGCCCGCGCAACCCTGTGGCCGGGCGGGATCTCTCGGGCACAGTGGAGACCGTTGGCTCGGCAGTCACCCGGTTCTCCCCTGGCGACGAGGTGTACGGGACCGCGGCCGGCTCCTTCGCGGAGTACACCGTCGCCCATGAGGAGAAGCTCGCCCGCAAGCCGGTCAACCTCTCCTTCGAGCAGGCAGCTGTGGTGCCCATCTCCGCGGCCACCGCATTACAGGCTCTCGTCGACGTCGGCCGCGTCGAAGCAGAGCAGACCGTGTTGATCATCGGTGCCTCCGGTGGCGTGGGCAGCTACGCCGTACAGCTCGCCAAGGCCCTCGGCGCTGTGGTCACCGGCGTCTCCAGCACCGCGAAGCTGGACCTGGTGCGGGCCCTCGGTGCGGACCATGTCCTTGACTACACCCAGGAAGACTTCGCCGAGACCGGCGAACGCTACGACTTGATCCTCGACATCGCCGGGAACCCCAGCCTGTCTCGGCTACGTCGCGCGCTCACCCCCACCGGAACGGCGGTCCTGACCGGCGGCGAGGACGGCGGCAGCCTCACCGGAGGTATGAACAGGCAGCTACGCGGCCTGCTCCTGTCGCTGTTCGTGCGCCAGCGGCTGACGATGTTCGTCAACAAGGAACGCAGCAGCGACCTCGAACGGCTCACCGACCTGATCGAGGCGGGACGCGTGACACCCAGCGTCGAGCGGACCTACTCGCTCCACGAAGCGCCCGAGGCGATGCGTCACCTCGCCGCAGGGAAGGTTCGGGGCAAGGTCGCCATCGCCATCTGAGCCGAGGACCCAGAGGCATGCTTGGGGCGCAGCTCGCCTCTTGGGCAGCCTCCCGAGAAGACCTCCACCGGAGCTGTCGCGCGCCCCGGTAGTCGGCTCAGGCGTCGCCGGCCACATCGCGGCCGTCGGCGGTGTGCGGGTCCTCGTCGATCGCCTCGACGGCGGGGGTGGGCTCGACCTCGACGCCCGGCGGGCGACGGTCGAGGTGGACACCCGCGATCATGCATCGCACCGACCCACCGGCAAGCTCGATGGTAGGGATGTCGACGGCGACGATCTCGCAGGACTCCTCGATGACCGCGATCTGGTCGGGGCGGAGACTGCGCCGCGCCCTCGCCGACATCGCCATGACATACCGGCGCTTCCCCTCCGGCGTCCGACCGCAGAGCTCCACGGCGTTGCCCGCGAACTCGCGGATCTGCTCCTCGGTGAGCTCGACGACCTTGCGGCCGTTGACGGTGAGGCGTTCCCGCACCTGCTCGCGCCGGGCCTCGTCGGAGATCATCCCCAACGCGATCATCGCGACGTCGGTACCTATGCAGCAGATGACGTTGGTGTGGTAGACCGGCACGCCCTGCGAGTCGAACGCATCGAACGCCATCGGCTCGTAGCCGAAGTCGGTGCAGAAGCGCTCCAGCACGTGCGTGTCCGCGCGGTGGCTGACCGCGGTGTAGGCGACGCGCGAGACGTGGTCGAGCACCATCGCACCGGTCCCCTCGAGGAAGATGCCGTCGGGCTCGAGACCGGAGTAGTCGACGATCGTCTGGACGCGGTACGTCGACTTCAGCATCTCGAGCACGTCCGCACGCCGCTCGTGGCGACGGTTGGACGCGTACATCGGGTAGACCCCGACCAGGCCGCCGGCGTGTGTGGAGAGCCAGTTGTTCGGGAACACACTGTCCGGCCGGGTGTGGTCCTCGTCGGCGAACACGTGCACGCGCACGCCGGCCGCCCGGAGGGCGTCGGCCACCCCGTCCATCTCGGCCAATGCCTTGGCCCAGATCGCGGAGTCCGACTCCCCCACGGGCACGTCGGACTGAAAGGCGTTGTCGGCCGCAGTGGCCGGGTTGGGCAGGAACTTCTCGGCGCGGATCAGGACGACCGCGGAAGGGGCTTGGGCACTCACAGGGTCGAAATCTAGATCACGCCACCCGCCCGGCTGCCACCGGCGTCGGCGTCGCACTCCGCCACGACGTCCTGCAGGACGTGTCCACGCCGGCGCGGCCGGGCAGGTTCCGCGCAATTCGGTGCGCCTCGTCCCCACACCGCGCATTCGGGCGTGTGGTCGATCAGCCTCCGGCCATCGCACCCACGACCATGAACGGCTCTTCGCCGGCGACGACACGCTCCGGCAGCGGTGTATCGGGCTCGTCGTGGGACAGGTCCTCCTCACAGGCGAAGAACCGGACGAACGCACGCCGCCGGGCGGTGGCACGGTCACGGATGGTGCCGAGGAGCATCGGGAACTGCCCCTCGAGAGCGTCGAGAACCGACCGCTGGGTGACCTCGCCCGGGACCTCGAGAAGCACCTCGCCGTGGACTTGGGCCATCGCCCGCAGGTTCGCCGGCAGGGTCACGCGTACCGAGTGGCTCATCACGACCTCACAGGGTCTGGACCTCGACGGACAAGACCGGCGGAAGGTCACGGACGATGGGCGACCAGGTGTCCCCCGAGTCGCTGGAGGCGTACACCTGTCCCCCTGTGGTGCCGAAGTAGACACCGCACGACTCGTGCTGGTCGACGGCCATCGCGTCACGCAGCACGTTGACGTAGCAGTCGTTCTGCGGAAGCCCCTTGGTCAGCGGCTCCCAGGTGTCACCGCCGGTGCGGCTGCGGTAGACCCGCAGCTTGCCGTCCACGGGGAAGTGATGCGAGTCGCTGGTGATCGGCACGACGTAAACGGTCTCGGGCTCGTGGGCGTGCACGGAGATGGGAAACCCGAAGTCGCTCGGCAGGTCGCCGCTGACCTCGTGCCACACCTCCCCGGCGTCGTCGCTGCGCATGACGTCCCAGTGCTTCTGCATGTACAGCACGTCGGGGTTGCTCGGGTGCATGTCGAGGCGGTGCACGCAATGGCCGACCTCGGAGTCCTGATCGGGGATTTCGCCCGAACGCAGCCCCTTGTTGATCGGCTGCCACGTGGCACCGCCATCGGTGGTGCGGAACGCGCCTGCGGCGGAGATCGCGACGTAGAGCCTGTCTGCGTCGGTCGGGTGCTGGAGGATGGTGTGCAGGCACATGCCACCCGCGCCCGGCTGCCACTGCGGGCCGGTCCCGTGCTGGCGCAGTCCGGACAGCTCCGCCCATGACGCTCCACCGTCGGTGGACTTGAACAGCGCTGCGTCCTCGACGCCGGCGTAGACCGTCTCGGCGTCGTGCAGCGAAGGCTCGAGGTGCCAGACTCGATGGAACTCCCACGGCCGCAACGACCCGTCGTACCACTGATGCTCGCCGGGGACCCCGTCGTAGCTGAAGTCGTTGCCGACCGTCTCCCAGGACACACCTCCGTCATCCGACCGCTGGATGACCTGACCGAACCACCCACTGGTCTGCGAGGCATAGATCCGGTCAGGGTTCATCGGCGACGCCTTGAGGTGGTAGATCTCCCACCCCGGGAAGTGCGGGCCGTCGACCTTCCAGTCCGTGCGCTCCTCGTCCGAGGTGAGGACGAAGGCCCCCTTGCGAGTCCCGACGAGAACACGTGTAGCACCCATCCGCTGTCCCTTCGAAGTTCCGGTCGGCCATGACGCTACTCGCCCGGCCCGACACTGAGACTCCTCTTTCCGGGAAAAATCATCGGTGGGCGTCACGTTGAGCCCGTGGCGAACCTCTCCCGCGAACCGTGACGCCCAGCGGCAGTGCGTCTGTCATACGCACGGCAGACAGGGTCAAGCGCCGGGCTCGGCGCCAGCGCGCGGCTCGAGGACGACAACCGCGGTCTCGGTGGGCCGCCGGGCGGCGTACTCGTCGAGGTTCTTGTCGATCTCGGCCCAGCGGGACCACAGCCGCTCGCGCTCTTCGCCCTGTGCCCGGCGCGCATGGACCTGTCGTGTCCCGTCACGGGTCTGGGCGATGGCGTCGGGATGATCCTGCAGGTTCAGCCACCACGCGGGTTCGGCCGGCCCCCATCCGTTCATCGCCATCGTGACCAGGTTGCCACCGTCCTCGAGGTAGCCGACTACGACCTGTCGTGGCGTCCCACTGCGTCGGCCCGTCGTGGTGAGCCGCAGCGTCCCCCACCCGCCGGGCTTCGGCCGCCACAAACCGAACCGGCCGCCGGTCGCGCGCAACAATGCGCGATGGCCATGCCAGAAGGCCACGATGAACCAGCGCGGCGGAAGCCGTGCACTCCGACTACGCTCCACCGCTGCTCGCGGCTCATGATCACTGGACATGACCACAGCGTGACCCGTCAGGACGGGCCCTGCTAGGGCCAGAGGTCCGGAAGGGCGCGGACCGGCGCTCAGACACATCGCGCACCGCCGCTTTGGCAGCCGGCCGCGGCCACGTCACGTCACACTTGGGATGTCGGGCGCTAACGGACGATGAGCATCCGGGTGGGAGACCAGCCGCTCGCGTGGTCCGCGTCGGCCGACTTGAGCACCCGCAGCGTCTTCTTGCCCGCCGAGGTCGGCGTGTACGTGAACCGGTACTTGCTGTCAGCGGACAGGGTTGTGCGCTTCAGCCGCGTCCAGGAGCCGTTCACGTAGCGCTGCAAGAGCACGCGTTGCCCGGCGTGGGATGGGGTTACCCTGCCTCTGAGCGTGACGGTCGTGTTCCGGCGGACGTCGGCCTTGCTGAGGGTAGCGGTGACCTTCGGCCGGACCTGGACGGTGAACGTCGGGCTGGTCGCCCGGTACAGGCCGTTCGCGCCCGCAAAGACCCATCGGTAGTCCCGGTTGACCCGCGGCTGGTCGTAGTGGATCACCCATCCCGGGGACGAAGTGGTCGATGTGGTCAGCGGTGACCAGGCCTTCGCACCCGCGCGGCGGCTGTCGAGACGCAGCCGCTCGCCGGGGAGCGGGATTCCGTCCTCGTCCGTCAACCTGGCGCTCAGCATCGTGCTCTGTCCGTAGGTGAGCGTGTCGGGCTCAACCGACACGCCGATGCGCGTCGCGACCGGCAAGGGGGGCGGCGCAAGGAAGTTTCCGGCGCGGTCGTATGTGAGAACCGCGAACACGTAGTGCGTGTCAGGGTCCAGCCCCGTCACCGTGGCCGAGGTTCCGGTACCGACGTACGCCCCGATGCCTGTGTCCGGCCGAGGCGGTGCCGTGGTGCCGGGCAGGTATCGCACTACCGTGCCGGCATGGTCGGCGTCGGTGGGGTTCGTCCAGGTCACCGTCGCCCGGTCGCCGGAACGCTCGACTGTTACGTCCGAGGCGGGAGCGGGCGGCGTGACGTCCGGCTCGGCGCGGTAACGAATGCGCCCGCGCAGTGGGGGGTCGCTCGCCGAGCACCTCTGCTCGAAGGTCACGTCGACACGTTCCGGCTCACCGCTTGCGGAGAGCCGTGCCTGGTCGACGCGGAACCATCCGGTGAGCCTGTCGAGCGAGCATGACCGCCCGTTCCCGTAGACTCTCAGGTGAGGCCGGCCGTCGTCGTGGGTCACGCCCGACGCGTTCTCGTACGTCGTGCCCTCCACCAGCCGCTGGCCGTTCGGAGGCCGGAAGTCGGCGTCCCAGCCGCCCACGCGGGCATGGAACTGCGCCCAGGACCCGTAGACGGTGAAGCGGTCCTTGTCCCAGGAGTAGTCGTACTGCCTGCCGCCTCCGACGTAGTCGCCGGGTTCGCTCGTCATCACCCAGTCCGTGTCGCCGAAGGGACCGGTCGCGTCCAGGGACACGGACCGCGTCCCTGCCGTGGTGGAGATCGTCAGCGTCGCGGTCCGTGGCCCGGGTTCCATGGGTACCGCTCGCACGAACGCCATGCAGCGACCGCCCGCCGGGATCACCCGACCGGTGCAGTCCTCCATGCGTACGACGAAGTCATCGGCGTGCCGGCCGGTCACGTCGACACTCGTCACCGTGACGTCGGAGGTCGTGGCGCGAACCCAGACGGGCACCCACGGCAAGACGCGGCCCTCCGGGTCCGGCCAGCGGATGGCAGCCGACTCCACGCGCACCGCAGCGGCGGCGAGGCCCACGTGCAGTTCACCGAAGACCGAGCCGGAGTCGCCACAGCGCAGCTCGTAGAGCAGCCACAACCGGTCGACGGTCCCATCTGCGAGCCGGTGGATGTCGCGGACCTCGAAGTGCCCGTGAACATCACACCCGCCGCTACTCGAAACGTACGCCCTGGGGCGTCGTTCGTCCGAGGAGGTGAGATCGGTGACCTGGTCGTAGAAGCCGGGCCGCAGCTGTCCACCGGTCGGTGCGGCGAAGCTCCAGCGGAACTCCTCCCCATGGACACCGCCGCTCACCCGGACGTCGATCTGGTTGGAGGTGGCGGTCGCGTACAGGACGCCGTTCGAGTCGTCGAAGACGTCGACCGCGGTGGCGGGCGGCGAGGTGCCGAGGTCGTGGAACACGGTCGCGTACCAGCGGCCCGTGCCCGGTTGCGGTGGCGGTGACCCGACCGAGACCACCCGACTTGCGGACACGTTGCCCGACTCGTCGTAGGTGAACACCGCGAAGGTGTAGGTGGCATCGGCGGCGAGCCCGCGAATGGTGGCGCTGGTGCCGGTGCCTGTGTAGGACCCGATGCCGGTGACCGGCCGCGGGGGCGCCGTCCGGCCGGGCAGGTAGCGCACGACGGTGCCGGCGTGGTCGGGGTCGCTGGGGTTCGCCCAGGTGAGCGTCGCCGACCCGCCCGAGCGCGTAGCCGCCAAGTCCGACACACGAGCTGGGGCGCTGGTGTCGTCCGATGCCTGGTACCGGATGCGTCCGCGCAATGCCTCGGAGTAGTCGTCGCAGTACTGCACGAAGGACGCGTCGAACCGGAGCAGCTCGCTCGGGTCGTGTGAGGCGTACGCCACCTGGTGGACGTCGAAGCTGCCGGTGTACTGCCTGCAGGAGTATCCCGATCTGTCGACGACCATCCAGGGGCGGTAGTCGCCCGAGTCGTTGTCGCTGTAGGAGCCGGGAACAAGTACGTCGCCGGTTCCGGCGCTCAGCCTGGCGTAGTAACCCTTCTGCGTCGGCTGGTCGTAGGCGTGGCACCTCACCGTGCGTGGGCCGCTCACGCAGCCCATCTGTGGCCTCGTCGCCGGCGTGAACTGGTGGCTCACGCCACCTCCGATGGGCTCACCGTCGCTGGTCATCGACCATTCCGTCTGCCCGGGTCGGCTCATGCCTTCAAGGGTCGAGTGGAGCAGGCCCTGCGACGTGGAAAACCTCAGCCGCGCGGTGTGCGGACCCGACCGTGTGGGAGTGAAGCGCACGCGCACGTCGCATGCGTGGACGCCTAGGTCCCAGTTCTGTGCAGGCAGATCGGCTCCGGTGCACGGGTCCTCGAGCACCGTGAAGGCGTCTGCGTCGGGCCCGACCACGGAGACCCCACTGACCTGGAGGTCGGCACCGGTTCCCGCCCGGAGGCGGACGGGCAAGGTCGTCCCGGGCTCGCTCGGATAAGTGGGCGACCAGCGTGTCGTGCTCGGCTCGACCTGGGCGATGGAGGTGTCGAGCCCGATCCTGATCTCCCCGGAACGTGGGCCGCTGGGGCACTCCTCGTGGAACAGCAGCCACAACCGGTCGACCGTCCCGTTCGGCTGCCGTTGGAACTCGCGGATCTCGAAGTGCATGTCCACGTCGGAGTAGTCGCAGCCGCTGATCTCCATCCCGGGCCGCGGCTCCGGGGCCGGGTAGTCCATGGCCTTGTCGTAGAACCCGGGTCTCAGCGACCGGCCCTTGGGGGCCTGGAAGATCAGCTGGTGGCGAGAGGACTCTCCGCGCTCGACCGTGACGGAGAGGAGGTCAGGAGACTCGGACACGGCGGTCATCCCGCTGTGGGCATCGTCGTAGACCACAGTAGTGGCCGGGTCGTACGCCGCCCCGGTAGTCACGGTCGCGTACCAGCCGTGCTCGCTCGCGAGGGCCTGGGTCGGGGTCACGCCGATGAGTGCGGCTCCAAACACAAGGGTGAGCATCGTCAAGACGGCACGGGTGATGGCACGCCGCGTGCAGGACAGGGGAAGGCTCGGCACGCTCGTTCTCCTTGGATCGGCAAGCAGACGGTACGCCGTTTTTGTACGGAAAGTAAGGGTCTGGTCTAGGCCCTGGCCGCTGTGGATCCGTCGCGGGCGATCGAACCGTTACTTCCGGTGGGGAGCAAGTTCGCCGAACCAGTCGGCGGCGGTCACTCCGCCGTCCAACAGGAAGTCGCTTCCGGTGATGCATCTCCGTCCGGCTCCATGAGAAGCGCGGCGACTGGGCCGCTGAGTGGCGGGAGACGGTGCCCGGACTGCGAGGACGCCGAGCTTGCCGGCGCTCTTGCCGGTAGCCTGCAGGTTGAAGAAGATGACCACCCGCCCGACAACCTCAGGTGAGCCCGTGGTCGAAGGCGTACGCGGCCGCGGCGGTGCGAGACGGGACGTCCAGCTTGGTGAAGATGTTGCTCAGGTGCCGCGCGACCGTCTTCTCGCTCAGGAACAGGGCCGCGGCGATCTCCGGGTTGGACCTGCCGGCGGCGACCAGCCGGAGCACCTCGGCCTCGCGGGCGGTGAGGCCGCCTGGCAGCGGGCCCGGGGCCAGCAGTCGGTCCACCTCCTGTGCGGCCGGCGTGGCCCCGAGCGCCGCGAGCGCCCGGGCCGCAGCCCCGAGCTCGGCGGCCGCGGACTCCTCGTCGCCCAGCTCACGCAGCGCGCGACCCACGAGGACCTGTGTCCGTGCGGTCTCGTAGGGCCAGCCCAGCTCCCGCCATCTCTGCAGCGCCGGGCGTAGCGCTTTCAGGGCGTCCTCGGGTCGGTCCTCGGCAAGGGCCAGGGCCCCGACGGCGTAGCCGGCCATCGCCTTGAGCGAGCTCGAGTCGAACGCGTCTCCGACCGCCTCCAGCTCGGCGACGAGGGGGCGCGCGGCGGCGAGGTCGTTTCCGGCGAGGAGTACGTCGATCGCGCCGGGCAGCAGCTGCGAGCGATGGATGGGATCGCGCGGCTCGCCCAGCACCCGGCGTACGGCAGCACACGCCGCGTCGGTCCGGCCGCGGGCGAGGGAGAGCAGGGCGTGCGCGGGTTGTGGGTCGTGGCCGAAGCCGACTGCCTGCTCGAACGCTTCCTCGGCTGCGTCGTACTCACCACGGATGCGCAGCAGCTCACCCTTCTCCGCGAAGGCCAGGCCCGCGGCGGCCGGGGTGCCCGCCGACAACGTAGCGCGCGGCGGCGCCGTCGAACTCGGCGATGGCCTGCTCGAAGGCACCCCGGACCCGCATCACCTGACCGCGGTGGACCGCGCACTGACCGGTGAACGGCACCAGTCCCACCTGGGCGCCGCACCAGGTGGTCAGCGCCGTCGTCCACTGCGCCACCCTGTCGAAGTCCGAGATCTCCTGACAGGCCTCGATCAGGGAGCAGTACGTGTGCCCGGCGAAGATGGGCGACACCTCGCCCGTGGTGACGCCGACCATGGCCTCGTCGAGCAGTCGCACGCCCTCGGGCACCCGACCCAGGTAGAGCAGGCACCGCCCTTGCGCCATCAGGCCGGCCGCGAGCAGGTCGCCGTCACCGAAGCGTCTGCCGTACGACGTGAGGGTGGCGGCCTCGTCGAGTCCGGTGACCGGGTCGCCGCCGAGGATGTGGCCGAGCATCCGGAAGAAGAGGACGTACCCGTGCTCGACGGTGTCCTGCTCGAAGGCCTCGAGAAGCCGGTCGGCACGCGAGATCCAGCCACTCGCGACCGCGTACTCGCCGCGGTCCATCAGCGTCATCGCCAGCCAGAAGGCGGACCGGACCGCGGCATGCTGGTCGCCGGCGTCGAGGTGAGCCTGGTGCGCCCGCTGGAGGGCCTGGATGCAGTCGTTGTGACGGCCGACGAGGAACGCAGCGGTGGCAAGATCGGCGAAGTCGGCGGCCAGGAGCGCATCGCTCCCGGCCGCCGAGAGACCTTCGTACGCGGCGACCCAGTCGCGGCGGTCGAACGCCTCACGCGCCCGCAGCAGTTCTTCGACGACGTTCACGAAGCCTCACCTCGTAGCGAGCATAGGGCGGTCAGGCAGCCTGGTGCTGCCTTCCCGGCGCCTTCACCCGGTCGCCGATCCGGCGCGCCAGGTACTCCGCGTCCCGGCCGATGCCCGGGAAGACCATCGAGCTGAACGCGTACTGGAACGCAAGGCCGCAGAAGAAGAGCCCAGGCACCTGGTCGACCACACCGCGCATCTCCACGGGCCAGCCGTCCTCGCCGACCACCGGAAGCTTGATCCAGTCGAAGACCTGGCGGAAGCCGGTTGCCCAGACGACGTTGGTGACCGGCACGACGGTGCCGTCCTCGAGCAGCGGCATGCCGTCCTGGACCCCGACCATGCGGGCCGTGTGCCGCTCGACGCCGCGCGCGGTGAGGTCCTCGCGGTGGACCCGGATCATCGGGCCCCCGTGCGCCCGCACCTCGTGGAACTCCTTGCGTCCCATCGGGGTACGCCGGGTGAGGACGTGCCGCCACGCGAAGACGACCACCGGGAAGATGAACTTCGCCCGACGCTGCTCGGGCCTGAACGGCAGCTGGCCGGGGTCCCGCCCGCACAGCGTGACCCGGTTGGTCTGCGCGGCCTCGTAGGCGATGTCCGTGCCGGAGTGCGAGGCACCCACCACCAGAACCGGTCCGGGCTGGAGGTCGTCGGGACGGTGGTACTCGCTCGAGTGCAGCTGGCGGATCGTCGGGTCGAGCTGGTGGCCGAACTCCGGGATGTTCGGCGCCTGCCCGAAGGTCCCGGTCGCCACGACCACGTTGTCGCAGGTGATCGTGTTGTCGCCGATGCTCAGCTCGAAGCCGCCGTCGGGCCGCTGTTCCAGGGCGTCGACCCGGGTGCTCATCCGCACCGGCAGGTCGAACTTCAGTGCGTAGCTCTCGAGGAAGGCGGCGACCTCGTCCTTCTGGGGGAACGTCCAGGGGTCGGCCGGGAAGGGCATGCCGGGGAGCCCGTCGTACTTCGCCGGGCTGTAGAGCCGCAGGGTGTCCCAGTGCCGGCGCCAGTTGTCGCCGATCCGGGCGTTGCTGTCCAGGACGACGCAGGCGCGGCCCTGCTTCGTCAGGTGGTACGCCGTGGACAGGCCGGCCTGGCCGGCTCCGATGATCACGGTCTCGATGTGTTCGGTGGACATGGTTCCTCCTGGTGTCGGGTGATGCTCCGACGCTAGGAAGAGCGCAGCGTTCACCGCGTCGGGCAGGATGCCCAACCGGTTCCGGCCGCATGGGTGGGTTGACCCATCCAGGGTGCGAGACGCGCGGATGAGCGGGCGTGTGCGCTGGCCGTCTCCGTGAACGGCGGGAGGGGCAACACAGATCCGGCCGCGCTCCCAAGTTGCAGTCCCAGCGATCCGGTCGCCCCCTCCTCCCCATCGCCCAGCCTGACGCCAAGCGCAACGATGACAGCAAGCGCGATGGCACCGACAAGGCTGATCAGCATCCGTCTCCGCAGGTGAAGCCGTCCGCGACCATGAGAAGTCTGTGTTCTTGGGCCGCGCCGGGGCCTTCGGCCGGGGTTCTCCTCGACGGAGTTGAGCGCCGAGAACAGCACGGTCGGAAGATGAGGTGGATACGTCATCAAGATCCTCCTTCGGTGTGGCCGGCGTCGCCGGCCTTGACGCAATCCACCGTCCTGGGCCGCGCTCCAGTGCGGCTCCAGTGACGCCTCAGCGACGTTCGAGGATCGATGAGGGCGCGGCCGGACTACCGTGGGTTAGCAGGAGGCGTGGAATGGCCGAAGACTCGCTGGAATTCCGAGTGCTCGGCCCGCTCGACGTTCGACGCGGCGGAAGGTCGGTGGCTCCTGCGGGAGTTCGCCGCCGCTCCCTGCTCGCCATGCTCCTGCTAGAGGCTGGCCAGGTAGTACCGGTCGAGCGTCTCATCGACGGCATCTGGGGCTATCAGCCACCAACTTCCGCGATCGGACTTGTACAGACCTACGTGTCCCTTTGGCGTCGTGTGCTTGGTGAGGCGGCCAGCCCGGACGAGCCGGAGCGACTGGTGCGCGAGGGGCACGGATACCGCCTCATCGTGCGACCCCAGGAACTGGACGTTGCGATAGCCCGCGACCTCGCAGATCGCGGGAGAGCGGCTCTTTCGGCGCGCGAGTACGTGCAGGCTGCGGACCGGCTCACCGATGCGCTAGGCCAATGGCGGGGTGACCCATTGGCGGACCTTGCCGGGGAACCCTTCCACAGTTCCGCCGTCTACGGACTTCTCGAACTACGACGCGCCTTCCTGCTCGACTGGGTCGCGGCCCTGGTGAAATGCGGTCGGGGGCATGAGGCGGTCGAGCCTCTGACATCTGCCCTCGACGGTGACCCACTCCAAGAGGAACTGGCCGAGGCGCTTGTCCGCACGCTCTGTCATGTCGGCCGCGCCTCGAGGGCCCTCGAGGTGCTCGACCGCACGCGGACGGCACTTGCCGATGCTCTCGGCGTGGAACCCGGGGAGCGGCTCAGGGCCCTCCACCTGCAGGTACTCCGCCAGGACCCCGCCCTGACTGCACCGGCCGAGGGCAGTGCTGGTGTCCTGTTGCCACTGGCCAACGACAGCTTCGTGGGACGAGAGGCCGCGATGGCCGACCTCGCAAAGCTGCTGCACTCCCACCGACTCGTGTCACTTACCGGGCCGGGTGGGTCGGGAAAGACTCGACTGGCTGTCGAGCTGGCCGCAGACCAACGTGATTCGTTCGGCGGAGCCGTTCACTTCGTGGATGCCTCGCCGATCACCGAGGCTGACGAGCTCCCGACGCGTGTCGTAAGCGCCCTCGGCGCGAGAGTTCCTGGCGGCCAAACCGCCTGGCAGGTGCTGGTCTCGGCGACAGCCGATCAGCCACATCTTCTGATTCTCGACAACTGCGAGCAGATTGCAGGCGCGGCGAATCTCGTGACGGAGTTGCTGACTCTCTCCCCACACCTCAGGCTCCTCGTGACGTCCCGGGAGCCACTGCACGCACAGGGCGAGCAACGCTATCCCGTCGGAGGGTTGGCCGTTCACACGCCGCGGCAGGTTCCCCAGGATGGTAGCGACGGCCCTGCGGCGTACGCCCCAGCTGTGCGGTTGTTCGTCGACCGATCCGTAGCCGTAGATCCCGGTCTCACGTACGCGGGCAACGACTTGGAAGACATCGCGGAGATCTGCCGACGCCTCGACGGCCTTCCGTTGGCGATCGAGCTTGCCGCAGGCTGGGCGGGTCTCCTGCCACCGCGGCAACTCCTCGTCACCCTCGACGAGACGATGGCCGTCCTCAGCGCCGTCGGCGGTGGCCGGCCAGCCCGGCACAGGACTCTCCGCGCGACCATGGACTGGAGCTACGCGCTTCTGGACGAGCCTGCGCGGCGGGTGCTTCGCCGCCTATCCGTGCTCCGAGGAGTCTTCACCACACGAATCGCGGCTGCCGTCATCAACGAGCCGTTGAGTAGCCTCCTTCTTGTTCTTCGAAGTCTTCGAGACAAGGGACTGCTCGACCTCGACGATCGCGTGGGAAGCGACGCGGAGCAGCGATATCGGCTCCTGATAACCGTCCGCGAGTACGCCGTGGAACGCCTCGTGGCCCAGCAGGAGCAGCCGGAGGCGCTCGCGAGGCACGCAGACTACTTCGTGTCGATGGCCGAGGCCGCGGGTCGACAGTTGGGTGGACCGGGGCAAGCTGCGGCCACTGACAGGCTGGAAGCCCAATACGACGACATCACTGCGGGCCTTCGCTGGATGGCCGCCAACGCCGACGCTGACCGCGCCCTGGACGTCGCGGCCACGATGTGGCGCTCCTGGCACCTCCGATCACACCTCGAAGAGGGACGGCGGTTCGTCCAGGAGCTCGTAGACACTGCGGGCCCGCGAGCCGGTCTGCGCTCCCGCGCGCGGACTGATTTGTGCCTCGGCAACCTCAGCTATTGGCAGACCCGGTACGACCAGGCGCTGGAGTACTACACGCGTGCAGTCGCGCACTTCCGAGAGCTCGATGACTCCGCAGGCCTTGCCGAGGCTGCCTACGACCAGGGGTTCGCCCTGCACCTGGTTGGACGAACAGGTGAGGGTCAGGCCAGCTTTGAGGAAGCCCGGGGACGCTATCGGAGTCTCGAGGATGCCGTCGGGGAGGCGAACGCCGTTGCCGGACTGGCCTTCGGCCTGTGCAGCCTCGGGCGCCTCGACGAGGCCGCCGAGCTCGCCCAAGACAGCCTCAGTGTCCTGCGCGAGCACGCGGACTCGTTCTCAATCGCGAACACGGTGGGCCTGCTTGGCATGGTCCGCCGTGCCCAAGGGGACCTTGACCGAGCGGAACCACTGCTGCGCGAGGCCCTGGCCACCCACGCCGCCGCCGACCACGCGACAGGAGTTGTGTGGATGTTGCGAGGCTTCGCCGCACTCGCGCTCGACCGTAACGACCCCCGCCAGGCTCTTCGACTCGCGGCGGCGGCCGACGTGCTGGACCCAGACCAGCAGGGAGGCTTCATGACCGGAGTCACCGAACCAGACGTCCTGACCGAGGCCATGCGCCTTCTGCCGACAGCTGAAGTGCAGCGTTTGTGGGAAGCCGGCCATGCGATATCGATGGATAACGCCATCCGGGAGGCGCTCTCGGACGATCAGCCGGCCAACTCCAGTCCCACGTCGGACTGAGGCGTTCCTGGCCCCACACGGAGCTCAGGCGCGAACTTGAGCTGCTGGCTGACCGCGGTTGGCTGATGCCGAGCGCTTCGGCAATCTGACGCTGGCTCATCCCGGTCGCGATCATGGCCCGCAGCGCGAGTACGCGTCGCAGCCGCGCGACGTCCTCGTCGCGTCGGGCGTCGCGATACTCGGCCAGCACGCTGCCGTGCCCGTGAACTGGTGTACTTGAGTGATGGACGCTGCCGAGCTCGAGTGGATCGCGTGGACGACGCCGATCACCACCTCGTTGGGTGCGGCGCTGGCAGCCTCCGACTTCAGCGGTCGCACCGTGGCCTGCCGCCAGCACATCCTGGCCGACACGATCTGCATCGTGACTCCGTTCGTCGAGGCCGGCGCCCGGGTGCGGCTGGCGCCGTGCAACCCGGACAGCACCGACGATCGCACCGTCGCCCACCTGGCATCGATCGGCGTGGAGGTCCGGGCGCATGCCGGGATGAGCGCCGGCGAGCTCGACGAGTCGCTGGCGTGGCTCGTCAGCGAACCGGCTGATGCCCTGTGCGACATGGGCGGCGACCTGATCGCCGCCGCTGCTGCTGCCGGCCACCGGCCGGCCGGAGCGCTCGAGGCGACGACGACCGGGCTGCACCGACTCGAGGGACTGGAGATCCCGTTCCCGGTGCTCGACTGGAACGGGATCGCGCTCAAGGAGCTGATCCACAATCGTCACCACGTCGGCGTCGAGACGTGGCCGGCCTTCACGGCGATCACGGGTCTGGCGTTGTACGGGCGCGAGGTCGTCGTGGTCGGGTTCGGGCCGGTGGGCCAGGGCGTCGCCGCTCGCGCCCGCGATCTCGGCGCCGTCGTGACCGTCGTCGATCTCGATCCGGTGCGGCTCGTCCAGGCACAGCACGACGGGTGCCGTGTCGCCGAGATGGCCGACGCCCTCCGCTCAGCGAGCGTGATCGTCACTGCCACGGGGTTCGACGGCGTGCTGGGCGAGCAGCAGCTGTCGCAGGTCGCCGACGGCGCGATCCTCGTCAACGTCGGCCACAGCGACCGCGAAATCGACGTCGACTGGCTCGACCGTCATCCGAGCACCCCGGTTCGACGACATCTCGAGCGCTATCGAGCTCGACGGTCGGCGGGTGTACCTGCTCAATCGGGGCAGCCTGGTCAACCTCGCCGCCGGGCTCGGGATCGTTGCTCCCCAGCTGTTCGATCCGTTCGCGGCGATCATGCTGCTCGGGCTCGATGCCATCTTGAGCGGGCAGACCGCAGATCTGCCGAACGGCGTGCAGCGCTACCCGCATCCGCTGGAGGCCCGGGTGGCGCGGGCGCTCGCCACCGGCTCCGCCTGATCGAGGTTCGGGCCTCGCCGGTTGGCGGCGCGGAGCCTGTGGTCGGAGCTGCCCGGTTGACGGCACACGTGTTGCTAGACGCGTTGGTCAGGACTCCGCCAGGGCGCGCACTGCGCGTTCGATGGCGGGGCGCATGTCAAGCTCGGGGTCGACGGTGAGCCGGTGCAGGAGCAGGCCGTCGCCGAGTGCCATGAGGGCCCTCGTCGCCGGCACGGGGTCGGCGATACCGACGTCGATCACGATCCGCTCAGTCCACCGCTCGAACTCGCGGCGCTGCCGCCGCAGCGGCTCGCCAAGCTCAGGGTCGCCGGCGAGCTCGAGGAAGAGGGCGTAGCGCGCGCGGGTGCGCGCGGCGAACGGCCCGGTCTGCAGTTCGGCCATAGCGCACAAGCCCTCGATCAGCTCGTCGAGTCCCGTGATCGTAGGCATCGCGGCCGGCTCGAGGTCGGCCCGCTCGCGCTCGGCGATCCAGTCGACCACGCCGCCGAGCAGCGCCCGACGGGTGCGGAACCAGTTCGAGGTCGACCCAGGCGGGAGGCCTGCTCGCTCGTCGACCCGCGCATGGGTCAACGCGCGCACTCCTTCCGCGCCGAGCAGCTCCACGGCCGCCTCGAGTGCGCGCTCCCGGGTAGCCGCCGGCATTGACACCCCTTTCGCGAGGTCTACTATGAACATAGTATCCCACCCTCGCGAAGGGGGTCGCCATGACCGCGCCCGAGCCCCGCATCACCCGTTCCGCGCGCCGCGGCATGGTCGCCGCCGCTGCCAGACGCCTCCGGCTTCGACCATCTCGTCGTCGAGACGCCGGGCCTTCGCACTCACGTCGCCGCCATCGGCGAGGGCGAGCCGGTCGTGCTGCTGCACGGATTTCCGCAGCACTGGTGGCAGTGGCGCGCCATAGCTCCGATCATCGCCGCAGGCGGCTACCGAGCCATCTGCCCCGACCTGCGCGGGGCCGGCTGGACCGTGGCCGACGATCCGCGTATCGAACGCGAGACCAGACTCCGCGACCTGCTCGCTCTCTTCGACGTCCTCGACATCGAGCGCGCCCACCTCGTCTCCCACGACATGGGCGTCCTCACCGCCTTCCACCTGACCTACGACCACCCCGAGCGGGTTCGCACGGCAGTGCAGCTCGCCGTACCGCCGGCCTTCATGAAGTTCAGCCCCAAGGTCGCCCCGGGCTTCCGGCACCTGCCCGGGTTCATCTGGCACCGCCCGGGCGCCTCACTGCGCGGAACCTTCTCTGAGGCGTACGTCGCCCGCCCGATGTCGGAGGCAACCGTCGAAGCCCACCTCGCCCCGATGCGCCGCCCCGACATCGACGCCGCGGTGCGTCCGCTTCTCCGCGGCCTCGTGCTGCCCGAAGCCATGCGCATGGCACGGGGCGTCTACCGACGCCGGCGGCTCACGGTGCCGACCCTCGTCGTATTCGGCCGCCAGGACCGCCCGTGGACCGAAGAGGTCCTTGCGCATCTCTGCCGCAGTCCGGAGCGGTACGCCGATCGCGTCGAGTTCGCCTACGTCGACGACGCAGCGCATTTCATCACCGACGACGCCCCCGCCGCGGTCGCCGACCTCACGCTCGACTGGTTCGAACGAGCAGCTTGACGTAAGGGCTCACTACTCAGTCTTCCGCTCACCGCATCCGAGCACCCCTGCGCGTCTCACCGGGCGAAGTGGGGCGCTCATGGTGGGCGGATGGACGCGGGAGCGCTCTCATCGCGCGAGAGTCGGGCCGCTCGGTCGTCTCATAGTCCCAGGTCGCGGCTGGAGGTGTACTCCATGGCCTGGGCTGGGCGGATGTAGCGCTCGATGAGGGTGGAGAGGCGTTTGTGGCGGGTCTGGGCGGCGATCCGGTCCAGTGCGACGCCGGCGAGGGCGGCGGTGGTGGCGTGGCCGGCGCGCAGTGAGTGGGCGGTGATCCGCTCGGCGGCCAGGCCGGCGGCTCGGGCGCGTTTGCGGAGCACGATGGAGATGGACTCGCGGGAGATCGGTTCGCTGGTGACCGACCCGCTGCGCAGGCTCGTGAACAATCGACCGGGCTCGGTGCCTCGGTGGCGAAGCCGGGCGTATGCTCCCGACCGAGAGTCCGTCGGCGGCGCGTTCGGTGAGGTAGGCGCAGATCAACGCCGGTTCGGCGGGAAGCGTGGTGGCGCCGCGGCCATGGCACCAGCGCTCCCCCTGGCTCCACGCCCAGTCGTACATGGTGCGGGTGGACTCGGCGTGAGCGGCGGTGATGGCCTCGGCGATCCGGACGGCGTCGGCGGGTCGGACGTCATCTGGGTATCAGGTCGCGGCCGGTTGCGCGTGCAGCGGAGGGCAGCGGACCGCCGTGGCTGAACCGCGCGGCGCGTCGGTGGACCCGCTCCCGCCAGCCCCGGCGGCGTTCGGTCGGGACACGCTCCACCTCGGCGTAGAACACCCGCTTCGCGACGTCGACCAGCGCCAGGTAGGCCAGGGCCATCACGGCCATGACGAGCAGCAGCACCGCGGGCGGCTGCACGAACCCGAGAAGGCCGGAGATCGGCAAGAAGGGAATCAGGACAGCCAGGAGAACCACCGCGAGTGAGGCAACCAGCAGCGACCGCCCGGGTCTGCTCTTCCAGAAGGGGCTGCGCCTGGTCCGGATCACGAAGATCACCAGGACCTGCGTGGCCATCGACTCGATGAACCACCCGGTTCGGAAGAGTTCCGGTCCCGCGTGGAACACACCGAGGAGTATGGCGAAGGTGAGGAAGTCGAACAGCGAGCTGAGCGGACCGAAGAAGAGCATGAACCGGCGGATGATGCCAACGTCCCAGTGGGCGGGCGCCCGCAGTTGTTCGGTGTCGACGCGGTCGGTGGGGATGGACATCTGCCCGGTGTCGTAGAGGAGGTTGTTGAGCAGGATCTGTGAGGGGAGCATCGGCAGGAACGGCAGGACGGCGGACGCTGCGGCGGCACTGAACATGTTGCCGAAATTGCTGGAGGTACCCATCAGGACGTACTTCATGGTGTTCGCGAAGATCCTCCGCCCTTCCGCGACTCCCTCAGCGAGGACATCGAGGTCCTTCTCGAGAAGGATGATGTCGGCGGCGTCCTTGGCCACCTCCGTCGCAGTGTCGACCGAGATACCGACGTCGGCTGCGTGCAGAGCGAGCGCATCGTTGATGCCGTCGCCGAGGAACCCCACCGACCGACCTTGCCTTCTTGCTGCGCGCACCAGCCGGGCCTTCTGCTCCGGCGTGACTCGGGCGAAGATCCCCGCTGTCGCGACCGCATCCACCAGGCTCGCGTCGTCCATGGCGTCGATGTCGCTGCCGGCCAGCGTGCCGCCCGAGGCCAGACCGACCTCCTCACAGACCTTCTCCGCCACCAACGCGTTGTCCCCGGTCACCACCTTGACGGTGATCCCGAGGTCGGCTAGCCGTTTCAGGCCCTGCCGCGCACTGGTCTTCGGCTGGTCGAGGAAGACGAGGAAGCCGGCCAGATGAAGGCCGTGCTCGTCGTCTGCCGTCAGTTCGGTCCGCCCGCCGGCGGGGCGGGAAGCCACCGCAACCAGGCGGTCTCCGGCTCGAAAGTGGCTCTCCATCGTGGCCCGCGCCAGCCCCGGCACGTCCGCACATCGCGTCAAGACAGCCTCTGGTGCCCCTTTACTGATCACCATGGGGCCTTCGCCTGGCAGGTCCACCAGAACGGTGGTCATCCGACGCTCATAGTCGAAGGGCAGCAGGCCCAGTCGGGTCACCCCGTCACGCTCGGCTGTGCCGGCCGAGGTGGCGTCAGCCAGGGCCGCATCCAACGGGTTCGCTGCGGTGTCACCATCGCCTGCTTCGATGTCGACGGCCAGCCGCCCGAGCCGGAATGCGCGCTGCCCGGCCTCGCCGCCGCTGTCATCGGCCCCGACCGCCTCGACGAAGCTGATGCGGCCCTCGGTGAGGGTTCCGGTCTTGTCGGTGAGCAGCACGTCAAGGTCGCCCAGGTCCTCGATGCACACCAACCGCTTGACCAGCACCTTCCTGCGCGCCAGCTCCCGTGAGCCGATCGCCAGACTGGTGCTCACGACCGCCGGAAGCAGTTGCGGAGTCATCCCGACCGCGATCGCCAAGGAGAACAACAACGAGTCGATCAACGGCCGATGCAGCGCCAGGTTCGTCACCAGGATCAGCGCGGTCAGCACCCCTGCTACCCGCAGCAGCAGGACCGAGAAGCCCCGAAGACCCACCTGAAAGGCTGTCTCCGGCTGCCTCTCGCCCAACCCCAGGGCGATCTTGCCGAACTCGGCCTCGCCGCCGGTCGCGACCACCACACCCGTGCCGGACCCGTCGTGCACCACGGTCCCCATCAGCGCACAGCAGTCCAGCCCCGCCAGCGGGGTCATGTCCGGCACCGCCTCCGTGCCCTTCTCCACCGGCATGGACTCACCGGTCAGCACACTCTCGTCACACTCGAGCCGTGCGGACTCGAGCAGCCGCACGTCGGCCGGCACGACCTGCCCCACACCGAGCCGCACCACGTCTCCGGGAACCAGAGCGGTGACGTCCACCGGCTCGGCCCGGCCGTTCCGCATAGTCATTGCGGTGTGCCGCATCGCCTCGTGCAGGGCTTCGGCCGCCCGGGCGGCGCGGTACTCGTTGAAGAAACCCAGGCCGACGCTCGCAGTGAGGATCGCACCGATGATGACCGCATCTGCGGTGTTGCCCAAGAACATGGACACCAGCGCGGTCGCCGCGAGCAGGAGCAGCAGGGCACTGCGCAGCTGGCGCACCAGAAGCTGCCATGCGCTGGTGCGGTGCGTTCGTACGGCGTTGGGCCCCACCATGCTCGCCCGCGCGGTCGCCTCGCCGACCTCAAGACCGGCAGCGGAGGTGTCGAGAACGCTGAGCACCTGCTCGGCGGTCATCGCTGCAGCCCGGGCAACGGGAACGCCGCCGACGCCGACCTCCGCCCCGTCAGCCTCCCGCTCAGAAGCGCCAAGACGCTGTGGGGGCTGGCGCCCAATCACACCCCTCATCATGTCGCTCGGACCTTCGGATCTGGTGTCTTGCCGCGTAACTCAAGCGAGTGGGGGTCTCAGGCGTACTGTCCGGTGGCTTCACCGGGCGGGGGTGCGGAGTCAGAATCCACGATGACCGCCGTTGCGACCGCGACCCACGCAACCATCAGCGTGACGGGCACCGGTTTGAGAGTCCACGACCGAGAGCCGGCCAGTCTCGTCTCGTCCGACGCGAGCGATCTCCGACAGCACCGTCTCCTCATCGCCGCTCGGAATCTGCCACCGCTGCGTCCAACCGCTGCAATAGAGCATCCGGTACGCCACTGCCCTGCCTCCCGCCCACTGAAGGTCGGGCGTGTGCCAGTTGCCCGGGCACGCTCCCGCCGTCGCTGCTGTGCTCGAAAACAACGCCGCTCGCGCCGCCGAGGGAATCATCGAGAATCGCGGCGGCTGCCAAAGCGCGGCCCACAGGCACCGTCCACGGCACCTCACTGCGGACGGCCCACACGTACGACGACGTCATCACGCCCGCCTCTCAACCCAGCTCAGCGAAGAATGCTTCGGGCGCTCCTGCGAGCCTGGTGTCACCCAGGCTACTCTCGCAGGCTGTCAACAGCGTCCCCGCGCTGTTGGTCAGCAGCGTCCCCGCGCTGGTGGTATGCCCTCGTGACCGCCTTCGCCGCTGTGCAGACGCCGAGGCGAACCCCCGGCTCAGGTGGGCGGCGACACCGTCGTAGGTGAACCCGCCCGGTCGGAGGCACGAAGCAGACCCGGGCCCCGCGGATCTCCGCGTGACCGATCGATACTCGCTGCCGCGCCGACTGGGTGCGGCCGAGGACGTCACCGGCGTACGCTGCCTGGACCGGCTGCTCAGGACCTCGGCGGCACCACTCCGAGTGTTGGGTCGCGCCCATGTCCGTCGTCGACAGTTCCCGTCCCCCGGCACCCACCGGGGGATACGCCGAACTGGCCGCGGAGATCCGCCGCCTCGGCCTGCTCCGCCCCCGGCCGGGGTTCTACGCCGCTCTGCTGGCCGTCGACCTGCTCGCATTGGCCGCAACGGTGACCGGGCTGCTGATGCTCCGCGAGTCCTGGTGGGCGATACTGCTCGCGCCGGTCCTCGCCGTGGTCTCGACGCAGTTTGCCTTCTTCGGCCACGACGCCGGGCATCGCCAGATCACCCGCCGGCGCGGCGCCAGCGAGGCGCTGGGCCTGTTCAGCGGCAACCTGCTCAACGGCCTGAGCTACACCTGGTGGGTCGACAAGCACAACGCTCACCACGCCCACCCGAACGACCTGACCTCCGACCCCGACGTGCACCCCGGTGCCCTGGTGTTCGACGCGGGGCAGGCCCTGTCCAGGAGGGGCATGGCGGGCTGGCTGACCCGATACCAGGCCTGGCTGTTCTTCCCGCTCCTGACTCTCGAGGCGATGAACCTACACATCTCCAGCGTGCGAGCGCTGCTGCGTCCCGGGGCACGCCACCGCGGCCTGGAGACGGTGCTCCTCGCGGTGCATGTCGCGGCATACGTAGCGCTCCTGGTGACCGCACTGACCTGGCAGCAGGCACTCATGTTCGCCCTCGTGCACCAGGCCGGGTTCGGCATCTACCTGGGCTGCTCGTTCGCGCCCAACCACAAGGGCATGCCCGTCCTCGAGCCCGACCAGGCGGCAGACCCGCTGCTGCGGCAGGTGCTCACCTCCCGCAACGTGCGCGGCGGGATCTTCGTCGACTACGCGCTCGGCGGACTGAACTACCAGATCGAGCACCACCTGTTCCCGAGCATGCCCCGGCCCAACCTGCGACACGCGCAGGCCGTCGTCCGCCGATTCTGCGAGGAGCGGTCCGTCGGCTACGAGGAGACCACCGCCCGCGCGTCGTACGCCACCGCGCTCCGCCATCTGCACGCGGTGGGGGCCGACCTCCGCAACGCACGGCGACGGCCCTGAAGGCCAGACATCTCCTTAAGCCACCCAGGGCTTCACGAGCTCCGTCAGGTCCTGGTTGAGCCGCACCACGTGTACTGAGTGGTGGTGAACAGGGTGCGGATACGACCTGCCTCGAAGTCAATCTCGCACATGCTTTGAAGGACCTGGGGGATCTCAACGACGTCGGACTCGGCGATGTCCGGCACAGGTCACTCCGTTACTAGCCAGGGACCATCAGCCGACGAGGGCAGTTGCAGCCGGGCTTGGCCGAGGCGGGACTCATCACCTCACGCGACCGAAGTGCGCGGGCGTAGTCTTGGTAATGACCGCGTAGGACACCTTCAACGGGGAGGCTCTTGACTCGGTTGAGAGGTTGCCACATGCGGACACGAGCCCCCCGAGCCGCCCCCCTTGGTGGCGGTACAGGCACCCCCTCGAAGATCGCGCCCATGGTCTTGTGGAACACCGTTGTCGCGGCCCGGGCCGTCCACGCCGAGCAGCGACAACTCCCGCATGGTGCCTCAGCCATGGAAGCCCGCGTCGGACTTCTCCGCGCGCTCGAGGCATACGTCGAGAGCCTCACGGAACGGGGCTGGCCAATCCCGTATGCCATCCGAGACGAACTGCGCATCCAGCAGCTCAGTTGCGCGCGTGACCGCCAACGCTGGGGCCCGACCTGAAAGGCCCGGGCCAGCCACGGTATCTGAACTGACGGGTCAGCCCAGACGCGTCACCTTGCGGCCAAGCCACGCTCTGTGACAAATGGTCTGATCCACACCAGATCAGCGCGCCGCAGCCTCGCGAGGCCGGCGCGTCAACCTTCGCAGCGGTGGCGCCATCGGCGGCGATTCTCGTCCCACGCTCGGACCTGGGGCGACCTCGGTTGTTCCCCACACGAGGACGCCGGGACCTTGTTCCCTGGTTTCGCTCTGGCGGCCGCGCAACGCTTTCCCTATGGCAACAGAGGACCGCATCAAGAAGCTGGAAGCCCAGATCGACGAACTCCGAGCCAAGCAGGCCGAGCTGAACAAGCAGCTCGCCCAAGCGGAGATCGACCGGTGGCAGGGACGCATCGAGGACCTCGAAGTCCAGATGCATTTGGGCGCCATGGAGACAAACGACAAGCTGAAGGGGCTGCTCGACCAACTCCACCACAGGTGGGCGGACGCCAAGGTGCAAATCGGGAGCACCGCCTCAGCGGCGACGGAGGGGGCGGACTCGGTGCGCACCAGCCTCCAGGCGGCTTTCAAGGACATCCGTCAGGCACTGCTCGACACGAAGAACAAGATCGCCTCCTGACTCCACTATTCACCCTGAACACGCACTTCCCGCTGCAGCCGTTGGCTGAAGACACTCCTTCGTAGTCATCCAGCCTCGCCTTGTGCTGGCTGGCTGCCCTCAGCGTCATGACCGTGGCGGCGGTGCTCCCCCTAAACACCGGTCGACCCTCGCGGCGAGCCACTCCAGCGCGCGAGCACTGACGCTAGCTTCACGCGCTGACTCACCTTGGGGTCCCTTTTCGCTGCAGCGGAGTACCGTAGGAGCAACCGAGTCAGGAGGCCTCCACGTGGACTTCTCCTGAACCCGGTTTGAGAGGTGGGGCGTCATGAAGACGTCGCTTATTCGTCCACCAGTTGACGGCTTCCCGCGCGGACCTCGCGGAGCATCCCAGTGAACGCCGTGACCTGGATCCTGATCTTGGCGCTGATCTTGACCCTGATCGGCCTCGGGCTGGCCATCAAGATCGTCAAGCAGTACGAGAAGGGCGTCCTCTTCCGGCTCGGCCGCCTCAAAGGCACCCGGGAGCCAGGCCTCCGGATCATCATCCCCCTGGTCGACGTACTACATCGCATCTCCTTGCGGATCGTCACCATGCCCATCCAGTCCCAGGGCATCATCACCAAGGACAACGTCAGCGTCGACGTGGCCGCCGTCGCCTACTTCCGGGTGGTCGATGCCGTGAAGTCCGTAATTGCAATCGAAAACGTAAGTGCAGCCATCAACCAGATCGCCCAGACCACGCTCCGGAACGTCGTCGGTCAGCATGCGCTCGACGAGATCCTGGCCGAGACCGACCGCATCAACGAGGACATCCGCCTGATCCTCGATCGCACCACCACCGAATGGGGCCTCGAGGTCACGTTGGTCGAGCTCAAGGACATCCAGCTGCCCGAGAGCATGAAGCGCGCCATGGCGCGTCAAGCGGAAGCAGAGCGGGAGAAGCGCGCCAAGATCATCAACGCCGAGGGCGAGCATCTTGCGGCCAGAAGGCTGGGTGATGCCTCGGACATCATGATGGCCCACCCGCTTGCGCTGCAGCTGCGCAACCTGCAGACCCTGGTGGAGCTCGGCGTCGACAAGAACACCACGGTCGTGTTCCCCTCGCCGCTGATGAGCACCATCGGGGAGCTCGGCACCTTCTTGGCCCGCGAGGAAGCAGCCGCAACGGCGCAGACACCTGCGGCCATCGACGACGCCATCCCGGTGCAGAGACAAGCTGCGACACCCCCAACGCACAGCGCATCAACAGCCGCCGGCACGGCTCCGGCCCCGTAAGCCCGAGGACGACCCACGAGCATCCATCGGACGGCCTCACCGGAGCCCACGGTCGCACCGGCAGTTTTCCGCCGGGATGGGAGACCTACCGCGTGCCGTGCGCGGAGCCGACCGGGTGCCTGGTTCCCCCGACGTCGCCCTGTGGATCAACAGGTACGTCGTTCAGCGCCGACGCAGACGAGCCCAACCAGTACTCTCCGCCCGCGACCACTGCACGCCGGTGACGCGGGGGCCCAGATGAAACCCCAACCCCTGGACGAGACGAGGAACCAGTGCCCAGCCATAGCCCCGACCAGCCCGCCGCGCAGGTCGACCGGAACCAGGGGAGCGTCGTCCCCGACGCCGTGGCCGGACCCCCGGGACACCCCGGCAGGGCCGAGACCGCCCGCCGCTGGAACGAGCTGGTCCAGAGCTACAGCGCCCCGGGTAGCGACACCCTGCTGTACCGAGTGCCCGACCGCATCCAGCGCCCCCTCGGCCCGAGCGCGCGCAAGGAAGGTGTCCGGATCGACGCCCTCATACGGCGGCAGGCCGCAGTCACCGCCAGCATCGCAGCCGGGACACTCGGCGCCCTCGGCGGCGCGACCGTCGCAGACTCCCTCGCCCTCGCCCTCGCCGCGGGCCTTGCTTCCGTGGTCACCGGTGGGGTTTCCCTCGCCCGCTGGTGGCGTCTCGGTGACCGCCGGACCGCCCTGACGGCCACCGACGCGCACAACACCTGGCAGATGACCCGGTTCAGCCGCTGGCTGGTCGCCCGCGCCCACCAGGCCACCGTGCGCGCGACCGCGGCCGACGGTGGGCCGGCCGACACCGCCGACCGGATGGCCGAGGCCCTCTACCAGTTCACCGACGACGTGCACACCCTCGAGCGCATCATCGGCTCCTCCTCCACAGTCGCCGACACCTACGGCCGGCTCCGGCAGGCTGGCGGCCAAGTCGACACCCTCCTCGACGCCCAGGCGCACACCCTGCGCGCCCTGGACCAGTTCGAGTCCACCGCCCGGGAGGTGGTCCTCGCCGCACGCGCCGAGAACGCCGCCGGTGAGCGCGCCGACGTCGTCTCCAGCCTGCTTGACCTGCAGGCCGACGCGCTCACCCGTCGTGAGGCGCTCGCCGCCCTCGACGACCCCCACCTTCCGGAGCCGCCCACCGCCAGCGCACCGGCCTGAGCACGCCCGCGGCCAACAAGAGCTGGAGCCGTCGATATCGGGCTAACGGTCAAGCTGGTCAAACGCTGCCTCGGTGGACTCTTCCTACGACGAGCGGCCGCTGGCGTCGACGTCCTGAGCGACGCCCAGGCAGCAAGCGTGCGTGCCCACATACCGGCGGGCCGTCGAGTTGCCGTCGCTCACCCCGCGATTGGAACTCGGGATCTTCCCGCCGTCCCGCCGCCTCCGGGAATCCGACCCAGCGGTCGCCGTCTCAGGAGCCTCGCTTCGCCCCATTGGGTCGTATCCGGTCCCCCGCGTCTCACCCTCAGACGCCGAATCGGGACTCGTTCTGTCACGGATCTGGTCACGGGTGGGCAAAGCAAGAGGCCCCTCCTGAAACAGAAGGGGCCTCTGACCTGCGGTTTTACTTTGTAGCGGGGCAGGATTTGAACCTGCGACCTCGCCTCCCAACCGGCAACTCATCCGTCCTCGGACGTGTCGAGGCATCTCACCACGTCTTGGTCACGGGTCTGGTCACGGCACTGGATCGCGGCAAGCACATCGCAGCAACTTAAGTCGTCACTTCTCGTAGTGGTAGCGGCATGCGGCGACGCGAATCTCGTCCTCGACCACTTTGTAGACGAGGCGGTGCTCGTCGGTAATCCGTCGCGACCAGTACCCCTGGAATCCGTGCTTGAGGGGCTCAGGTTTGCCAATCCCCTCGTTGCCGTGGCGGTCGATATCCTTGATCAGCGTGTTGATCCGCCTGAGGACCTTGCGGTCTTGCGCCTGCCACCACAGGTAGTCATCCCAAGCGCTTTCATCCCAGACAAGCTTCATTCGGCCAAGTCACGAACATTCCCGCGGCCAGCCTCGAGCCGGTCGATCGATGCCAGCAACCGGCGCGCGTTCTCTGGGCTGCGTAGAAGGTAGGCGGTCTCCTTCAGCGACTCGTAGTCATCGAGCGAGACGATCACAACGGGGTCATGCCCAGCACGGGTGATGATCACCTCTTCGCGATCGTCGACCACCGAGTTCAATGTCTCGGCGTACTTGGCGCGCGACTCTGAGTAGGTCATTGTCTTCAAAACCGACACCCTTCCTTCACGTACAAAAAATTGTACGTCAAACGGGGTCGGACGCCAAGCCTCCCGTCTCTACGCGCGCCCATCTGCCTGGTGGCGTCCGCGGCGGTAACGTGCCGTCGCCGGATCCGCGGTGCGGCTCTCGTTCCTGGTTGCCGGGGTGGTCGAGTCCCTTCAGGGTTACGCCGTCGCGAAGCTGGGGGCGCGGTATCCGTCGTCCGGTGGAATCGTCACCTTCTTACTGCAGGGGTACGGCGGCGGGCACATCACCGCGATCACGTCGTGGCTCCTCTTCGCCGCCCTCATCGTCACCGCGATGGTGTCCGTCTCGTTCGGGAGCTACGGATCCGCTCTGTTCTTCGACGAGTCGGAGGCGTGGGCCAAGGTGCTCACCGCGGTCGTGATCATCGCGGTCGCGGCGGTCAACATCGCGGGAGCCAAGTCCATCGACCGGGTGCAGAGCGTGATCGTCGTGATCCTGCTCGTGGTCTTCGCGGTCTTCATCGTGGTGACGCTTGCCCAGATGGACCCGGAGCTATTGGCGCCGTCGACGTACCCGAGGAACGGGCGATCATGTCGAGCGTCGCCTTGACGTTCTTCGCCTACCTGGGTTTCACCGTCATCGGGGGCGATGGCGGTGAGGTCGACGAGGTTGGCCAGGAGCAGCACGAGGAGGACCGAGATGGTCAGGCCGCGCGTGCCCCGACGTAGGCGCGCTGGCCGAGCAGCGTTGTCGCCCTCGCGATCTTCCTCGTCGGAGACGGGCTCGCGAGCGTGGGTGCTGATCGCCGCGACCGCGCTGACGCTCGTGGTCGTCGTGGTGTTCGTGGTAGAGACGCTCGCGCGCCGAGGTGCCGAGCGCTGACGCCCGGCGTCGCGGAATCATCCTTGCGGGATGAGCCGGTCCAGACCTCGTGATCCCTAGCCTGAACGTACATCCGTCGACACGTCGTACCGAGGGAACGATGAGATGTAGATGAGTACAAACAGGCAATCTCTCGGGCGGCATAGCCGGCAACGCCAGGTGATCCGACAGGCTTGAAAGGAGACGGCTCGTGCTCATCCTTGCCATCATCGTCATCGGTCTCGCGGCCGGCTGGATCGCGCACCTCATCGTCGGTCGCGGCCGAGCCAACTGGCCACTGCTGTTCGTCGTCGGGCTCGCGGGGTCGCTCGTCGGCGGGCTGCTGGGCAGTCTGATGTCAGGAGACGGCCTCGAGATCAGACCGAGCGGCCTCATCGGCTCCGTCGTGGGTGCAACCGTTATCCTGCTCGCTTTGCGCGCCGCAGGCAGCGGATCGCATGCACCCAATTGACATAGCGGCCCAGCTCGGTCATGGCGCTCGTCCTCAGCGCGCTACCTTCACATGCCGAGCGTGAGGTGACGCCGCTACCTGGTCCGGCGTCGGCGATCCGGCCCACCTGCCCGCCCCGCACCGCCCGTCATACCGTCTCTTGTTTGTTCTCTTGGATCACCGCCGGGCTGCCGGGCTGCCGTGGGCCCACTTCGACCTCCGACCGTCCCGAGACGAGCGGCGCGACCCACCCGAGACGCGGGTCGGCGTCCAGCAGGATGCTACGCACGAAGAGCGTCAGCGGTACCGCGAGAAGCGCCCCGAGCGCGCCGAGCGCCCATGCCCAGAAAGCCAGCGACAGCATCGTGACCGTGGGTGAGAGCCCAACGGCGTCCCCGACGAACCTCGGCTGGATGATCGTCTGGATCACGACGTTGATGACGCTGTACACCAACAGCACAGCGGCCAGGCCGCGCCATCCGTCCTCCAGGAGGGCGACGATGGCCGGTGGGATGACCCCCAGGACGAAGCCGATGTTGGGGATGTAGTTGGTGACGAAGGAGAGAAGACCCCACAGCAGTACGCCGGGAACGCCGATCCACAAGAGCGCGACCATGTCGAACACCGCGACGATGAGCCCGAAGACGGTGGACACGAGGACGTAGGTGCGGGTGGCCCGGGCGAACCCCACCAGGGCCTGCGGGAACTGCCGCGACCCGGACATGCGAGCAAGGTTGGCGGCGAACCGGCCGGCGTCGAACGTCATGAAGAAGACCACGGTGACCAGGAAGAACAGGTTGCCCGCCACGCCGACCAGGCCGGTGAGCAGGTCCTCGGCGAACGCCACGACGACGCCGAGGTCGAGGCTGGCGCGCATCTGGTCGATCTGCTGGGACTCTATGCCGACGCTCTCCAGCGTTGAGAGCACGTCGGCCACGAGCTCGTTGAGGTCGTCTTGGTAGCGGGGCAGCAACGCGGCGAACTGTGCGACCGCAACCACGATGGAGGCGGTCAGTGCCACCAGAGCTGCGTAGACGGCGGCCAGGGCGGCGAGCGACCCGACGATCGACGGCAGGCCACGGCGCTCGAACCAGCGTCGGAGCGGGTAGGCGGTGACCGTCATGACCAGCGCAAGGAAAACCGCGGTGACCAGCTCCGCCATCGCCCGAAGGCCGGCAACCACCACGACGGCGGCAGCCAGTCCGCCGAGCAGCACGACCGGCCGCGGAGCGGTCGTGGCGATCGTCCTGATCCTGTTGCCGCGGTCCGCGGCGGCAACCGTAGCCGAAGGCACACCTGAGTGTGGCCGCAGCCCGGATGGCGCCGCGTCATCCTCGGCGGGTGAACCAGCCACAACCATCGACCCTAGGCGGGCTCGGCCGTAACCGCGTCACTGCGCTCGAGAGAGGTGGCGGCCGGGAGCGCCATGAGGCCCGAGGGTTGCCGCCCCGCCAGCACTTCGACCGCCTCCTGGTACAGCCTGTCTGCTTCCTCGGACGACGATCCAATCGCGGTCAGGCCGAGGCGGCCGTCGATGTCCAACCCGCAGAACGCGTGCATTACGACTCCGGTCGTCGTGCGCCGGTCGAACTGGAGCCCGGCGCGGCGTATCGAGGCGATCACGTCACGGGCACTGCGGCCGCGCCACGCCGGGTCGAGCAAGTTGTCGGTGGAGCGGTAGCAGCGCTCGGTCCCTTCGGTGCCGACCCAACGACCGGCAGCGGGGTCGAACTGACCGGGAACCAGGTTCGCCAGAGCGGCGAAGGGATGAGTGGTGCCGGTCTTGCGCAGGTTGATCTCGAGCCCGTAGGTCTCCCACTCGCCGCCCCTGCCCCGGACGGCGATGAAGTCGACAGAGAGGCGGCCGAGCGCGCCGCGTTCGGCCAGAGCCAGACCGACGGCCGTACCGTACCCGGCCAACGCGGCAGCGTACGCCGGGTCGGCCGGAAACCTGCAGCCGACGTAGCTCTGACCGGTCGGGCCACCGAGCAGCTGTTCGTGGGTCGAGACGACCTCGACGTGCCAGCCGGGCGCGATCTCCACCTGGACACTCGGGAAGGCGACCTCGCCACCGACGAGGTACTCCTCCACCGCCCCGCCCCGCGCGAGATCCTCGCGATACCACGGCTCCCACGACTCAACGGCAGCGCGCACCAACAGCGCAGTGGGAAGGTCGGAAAACTCCAGGATCCGGTTCCCGTCACCGGCTCCGCTGTTGTCAGTCTTCACGACGACGCCCGTGGCACCGGGCCGTCGCCGACGGACCTCCTCGACGGCCGCGACGACGTCGTCAAGCGATCGGACATCCTCCACGCCAAAGGCCACCGGAACACCGGCGCTCCGCATGATTCGTCGGCCGCTGCTCTTGAACCCCAACGGCCACAGCTCGTGCGCCGTGCCGTTCAGCGGAAGGCCGAGACGGCGCGCGAGCCGACTCTCGCTCTCCGTCACGTTCCACGGCTCGATGTAGGCCACGCTTTCGCCCACTACGTCGCACAGCTCGGCGATCAGGTCCGGGCGGTCCAGCAACTTGTCGGTCACCGACCTCGGTCGAGGGTCGGGCACCTCGAGGAACCGGATCCGAGCCCGCACGTCACGACGCTCGGTCGGCGGCAGCAACGACAGGTAGTAGTCGAGGACTCGCCACGAAGGCCGCGCGGATGTCACGAACACCAGCTGTACCGCCGGCACATGATGGAGCATCAGCAGGTGGAGCAGGTGCCGGTGCTCAAGGGGCAGCAGCCGGTCAGCGTAGTGCTCGAGCAGCGATTCGGCGACGCTGTACGAAGGTAGGAACACCACCGTGTGCCGGGTCCTCGAGCCAGGGCGGTTTGATCCGCGCGCCCAGCCCAGGCCAGGAGGTTGGTCGGCGACACCCGCAGGCGAGCTGTTGTCGATCGGCATGCTCCAGCATGGGCAACCGAGACGCGGCCCCACCTCACCCCTCGCGGGTGAGCAACTCGCCCACCACCGTGATGGAACCGCTTCGGTTCGCGTACGGTGCGGCCCCACGCCACCGCGCGTGCTGAACCGCCCTACCAGGAGCGTCGAACACCGGCTATCGATCATCCGCCTGGGATGACGTGCCCCGAGGTCGGGCCCTCCTAGGCTGAGGAGCGTTCGGCCGAAACCGGCTGGTCTGGATGTGGAACCGTGGACGCAGAGCGACCCGCCATCCCCCCGCGGGCCACCGTGCCCCACGAGAAAGCCAGTGCAAGGTTCCGGACGCGGCTGCTGCGTCTGCGTCAGCGGGCGCGGCAGGTGTACGAGGACGTGCCCCACCTGCGCAGGGTCGTCGACGAGCTCGCTCGCGTCGAGCTGCTGGACAGAAGCCTTGCGCTTGGAGCGCAGGCGTTGCTTGCACTCATCCCGCTGCTGATGGTGGTCGGCGCGTTCATGCCCGCCGACTGGGGCAGCGAACTGACCTCTCAGGTGCGCCAGGTCATCGGGGTCGACAACGACGTCATGCAACCCGTTCAGGATGCCGCATCCTCCGCAGGCTCCGCCGCCCAGGAGGTGAGCTGGATCAGCCTGGTGGTGGCGCTGGCCTCGGCCAGCAGCTTCGCCCGCGCCCTGGCACGGACGTACTGCAAGGTCTGGGGACTACCGGCCTACCGCGGCGTCGGGGCCATCCGGCGTAGCCTGCTCTGGATCGCCGGCTGGGTGGTGACGCTGCAGGTCCTGGCTATCGCGCTACGAGCATTCTCCGACGTCCCGCTGACCCGGGTGGTGCACCTGTCGCTGCAGCTGGGCTTCAACGTGCTGCTGTGGTGGTGGACCGCCCACCTGCTCCTGGGAGGGCGCGTCGGGTGGCGAGCACTTCTCCCAGGCGCAGTGGTCTCCGCATCGCTGGTCGTCCTGCTCAGCGCGGTCTCCGGCGTGTTCATGCCTCGATACGCCCGGGTGAACCTGGAGCAGTTCGGCCCCCTCGGCGTCGTCTTCGCCATCGCGTCATGGCTGGTGGTCTTCGGCGGGGTGCTGGTGCTTGCAGCGGTGGTCGGCCGCCATCTGCCCGGCGTTGAACAGCTCAGGCGAGCACCGCAGTGACTGACACCGAGCCGTGCCCGGTAGCCACAGCGGGGTGCCACCGGCCGTCCGGCCGGTCCGGTGCTCAGCAGGCCCGTGGAGCTGGTTACCCGGTCCCTCAATGGGCGACGTCAGCTGCCCAACGCTTCGCCGCCTCGAGTTCAGCGAGCGGAAACACGCGCGCCTGTCCGGGCCACAAAACGCTGAAGACCTTGACGGCCGGGCCCGCCCAACGCGCATCGGTCACTATCGCCATCCGCTCGAAAGACCCGGGGTGCCGCACACCGAGCTTCAGGTCCTCCCAAACGGCCTCGCCCTCGTACTCGTCGAACTCCGGACCCAGAACGTAGACGAGGCGGACTTTCCCCTGCTCGGCGATCGCCGTGTTGATCACAGGCACGATGACGTTTTCGTAGTCTTCTCTTTCGACGTCGTCGACCGCCTCGAACCCGAGGACGCCGGCTGGCATGTCATGGAGAAGACGGATCATGACCACCATCTCGCCACGCTCCGTCGGCCGTGTCAACCGGAGCTGTGGCTCGCCCCCAGGTGCAACCGGTCCAGTCCCCGCACCACCAAGGAGTTTCGGGTTGTGACCGCCAGGTTCGATGCCGACTCCGCGTCGAGGCCGCTGAACGGTTCCCTATCCTTATGGACGCTCTGGACGGAAGGCCACATCGTGCGGCCTTGCGCGCCATCACCCGGGATGACGGGTCAAGCTCCGAGCCCTCACACCAGAGATGGACCGCGAATCGGGGGCAGGACTCTGCGAAATGGTCCCTGGCCCGGCCGAGCCGGAACCCGCAGCCAGTTGACCTGAGCGAATCGCGCTTGACTCGATAGCGTGCAACGCATGCCCATCAAACTCGAGAACGTCGGGATCGCCGTCCGCGACCTCGAAGCGGCGATCGCCTTCTTCACCGACCTCGGGCTCACCGTCCTCGGCCGTGACACGGTCAGTGGAGAGTGGACCGACACAGCCGTCGGCCTCGACGGTAACCACGCCAACATCGCCATGCTCCAGACGCCAGACGGCAACGGTCGTCTCGAGCTCTTCGAGTACATCCACCCCGACGCGATCGAGACGGAGCCCACCCGGCCCAACGAGATCGGCATGCACCGCGTGGCTTTCTCGGTCGACGACATCGACGAGGCCCTCGAGATCGCCGCGAGGCACGGCTGCCACCCGCTGCGCGGCGTGGCGACCTATGGGGACGTGTACAAGCTCACCTACGTCCGCGGCCCCAGCGGCATCATCGTCATGTTTGCCGAGGAGCTGAAGAAGAGCTGACCCCGGGTCGATTCTCATCCGCCCGGCAGGGCACGGCGGACCATCTGGAACGGTGTGGCGAGAGTGCGTCCTTCCGCCGCTTGGTCGTTCGCCCTGTCGGTGCCTCTTCATCCGCTCCCACCAATAGATCGAGGAACCCGGCCGGAACGAGGAGCAGTCACCTCCGCAGCTGCAGCGGTGACTCGGTTCATGCACCTACGCAGTTCCCGCCGCATCTTGGCGCGGAAGGTACCCGCGGTTGAAATCCGGGTGGAGTGGGGTGCTACTACCTTCGCGAGGAAGCGTGGCAGGCTCCTGATGTGGCGGAGCGACCCGAGGTACCTGAATGGATCGTGCAGCGCATCGGACAGGTGCTGACCGCGTTGCCGAAGTGTCGCGAGGAGGCGGCGTGGGTCGGCATCCGGTGGCGGGTCCGCGAGGCGACCGTGGCGCACGTATTCGGCGGTGAGGACCAGTTGTTCCGCGTGACCTTCCGCGCCGAGCAGGACGAGGTGATGGCGCTCCAGCACCTGGGTGATCCGTACTTTCGGGCGGGATGGGGGCGCAATGTGGTCGGACTTCTGCTCGACGACGGCACAGACTGGGATGAGTTGCAAGAGCTGCTCACCGATTCTTACTGCCTCCAGGCTCCGCGTCACCTTGCCGAGCTCGTACAGCGGCCGCCGCGGCGGAAGCACCCTTGACGCGCTCTGTCCGCCCACAATGGGCTTCCCACGGCGTGCACGTTTCGGGATCCGGCGCTCCCTGGTGACCCGCTGCTATCTGGCGTGGTCTGGTGCCTGGCAGGCCTCGCGGAGCGGGCGCACGACAGCTCCCTCGGTGCCCGCGACTACGCCCTGTCGCGTGCTGCCCTGCCGTCGAGGTGCAGTTCGGTGGAGGCGTCCCTGTGTGAGCCCGTTGTGCCGACGTGCTTCTCGCTGATGTCCGCGCCGTTCTTCAGGACGTGGAAGAACGCCATGGCGTGGCCTCGGCCGACGCCGTAGTCGTCGCGAAGCCACTCGGCGACGACGGCCGCCTTGGTGTCAGCGGCGAAGCCCTTGATCTCGGCTTCGGCAAGAAGCTCGCGAGGCGTCTTGCCGGTCTTGGTTTCGAGGGCGTCAAGGTATGCCTGGAAGGACATAAGAGTCTCCTATCTGGTCCGGTCCCCGGCCGGGGCCCGAAGGGTCTGACATCAACACGTCGAACGACGCGGAGGGTTTTCGACATGCACCAGTCTCGGCCCGACCGGGTGCAGGACCTCCGACTCTTGCCTGTCCGGAGTCGCCGGCGTGCACTTGGCGACAAGGAGGCGGTTATGGGCGCTTCCGGCGGCAACAGAACGAAGGCTCATCATGCCCGAGACCAGCCACCTTGAACGCTTGAGCGCGGGCGACCACTACTCGCTCCTGGGCGACGATTTCGGCTGGCCCTGGGACATCGGCGCGATCGCGGTTCTCGACGGGACCGGTCTGCTCGACGGCGACGGCCGGGTCCAGATCGACAAGGTCCGGCGCCAGGTCGAGGCAAGACTGCACCTTCTGCCTCGCTTCCGGCAGGTCCTGTACCGGCCCCGTTGGGGCCTGGGCTGGCCATTGTGGGTCGACGCGCAGTCATTCGACCTCGGCGACCACGTTCGCGTCCTCCCGCTGTCGGCGCCCGCGGGGGAACCCGAACTGCTGGAGGCGTCCGAAGAGCTGCGCTGTCGCCGGCTCAATCCGTCCCGGCCATTGTGGGAACTGTGGCTGCTGCCCGGTCTGCCGGATCAGCGGATGGGTCTCTTCCTGCGACTGCACCACGCGGTCGCCGACGGCGTCGCGGGCGTGGCGTCCTTCGCCGCACTGCTCGACCTCGCCGCCGATGCAGACGCGCCCGCGGCACCACCATGGACGCCGTCACCCGCGCCAGCGGCGCGGGAGCTCCTTCGCGACAACCTGCAGTGGCGCATACAAGGACTCGATCACACCCTGTCGACTATCGCGCACCCTGTGAACACACTGCACCAGCTTCAGGCAGCGTGGCCGACCTGGCGTGAGGTGTTCGCCGAGGAGCGTGCACCGCGGACGAGCCTGAACCGCCGCGTCGGCGAGCACCGCAAACTGGCCCTCGTCCGCAGCCGTCTCGACCTCGCCAAGAAGATCGCCCATGCACACGATGCCAAGGTCAACGACGTGGTGCTCGTCGCGATCGCCGGCGGGCTACGTGAGCTGCTGCACAGCCGTGGCGAACCAGTCGACGACCTCGTCCTCCGGGCAATGGTCCCAGTCTCGCTCCATCAGGAGCAGCCAGGTCAAGCCCGGGGCAACCTGGACGGAATGATCGTGGTGCCTCTGCCAGTCGATGAGCCCAACCCCGTGCGTCTCCTGCACCTTGTCGCCGCCCAGACCGCTGACCGCAAGAACAAGCCCCACCCGCAGGCGATGAGTACCGGGATCTTCCGATTCACCCTCGCCAGGCGCGCGGCGATCCGGCTCTCCGCCCGTCAGCGGCTGTTCAACCTGAACGTCTCCAACGTCCCCGGCCCGCCCGTGCCGATGTATCTTGCCGGGGCAACCCTGACGGAGGTCTTCCCGGTGGTGCCGACCATCGGCAACGAAACCCTCAGCATCGGTGTGCTCTCCTACGCCGGCCAGCTCAACCTGACCGCGGTCGCGGACGGGGAGGCATGCCCGGACGTCGAGGTGTTCGCCCACGGCGTGCGAAGCATCTTCGCGAGATTGGCGGAGCCACTCGTCATCGCCGAGCCCTGACCAACGCCGACGGAGGTGGTCATACCGGCCCTATGGGCATCGTCTAGCAGCCGCGACTCAACAGTCAGAACTTGCGTCCCGGTGGGGAACTCGGCTTCTTGACGTGATTCTCCATCGGACGGCTCCCTGCATCGGAAACGTCGCGGGACCTTTGCCCATCACTTCTGACGTCCAGTCGAATCCGGGTCTTCGGCTCACCGGGCGGTCCCGCCGCCGCGCTGTAAGAGTCGCCTGGCCCCGGGGAGTGCTCATGCGAGGCGTTCGACACCAAGCCCAGGTCGGCGGCTGCGGCAGGAGTCGCATCGCCACTACTCAGTGCTACTATCTACCAGTAGTCAGTCACACTGAGTAGCAGAAGGGCCGTGCTCCATGGGCAAGCAGATGACGGAGATGCTCAAGGGCACGCTGGAGGGCATCGTCCTCGCGATCCTGGCCGTGCGCCCCGCGTACGGCTACGAGATCACCTCACGGCTGCGCGAGATGGGGTTCGCCGACATCGCCGAGGGCACGGTGTACGCCCTGCTCGTGCGCATCGAGCAGCGCGGGCTTGTCGACGTGGAGAAGGTCCCGTCCGAGAAGGGACCACCGCGCAAGGTCTACTCGCTCAACACGCTGGGACGTGACTACCTCGAAGAGTTCTGGAGGACGTGGAGCTTCCTCGCAGAGCAGCTCGGACAGCTCCACGAGAAGGGCAAGTGACCATGAACATCTCGGCACTCATCCAGAAGGTCGTCGGGGACTTCGGCGACAAGAAGCGGTGGCGGGCCTACAAAGCGCGCACGAAGCAGCTGCCCACCAACTACCGCGCCGCGATCGAGGCCCTGGAGCGGTACCTGACGTACTTCGGGGCGATCACCAAGGGCGACGTCTTGATGTCGATGCTGGAGGACCTTGCCGACCTGTTCGAGCAGAGCGCGGCCAACGGCACCCCGATCCGCGCGATCGTCGGGGAGGACCCGGTCGAGTTCGCCGAGACGTTCCTCCGCAACTACGCCGAGGGCCAGTGGATCAACAAGGAGCGGGCGCGGTTGACCGAGGCCATCGACCGAGCCGCGGCAGAGGAGTCGAGATGACCGCCATCGTTGTGAAGAACCTGGAGAAGTCGTACGGCGACCTGCAGGTGCTTCGCGGTGTCGACTTCGACGTAGTCCGCGGCAGCATCTTCGCCCTGCTTGGCTCGAACGGCGCAGGCAAGACCACGGTCGTGAGGATCCTGTCCACCCTGCTCAAGGCCGACGCAGGCACTGCAAGTGTCAACGGCTTCGACGTCGCCAAGCATGCTGCCGACGTTCGGGAGTCGATCAGCCTGACGGGACAGTTCGCGGCGGTCGACGAGATCCTGACCGGGCGGGAGAACCTCGTGCTGGTCGCCCGGCTGCGACACCTCAAGGACCCGGGCAAGATCGCAGACGACCTACTGACGCGCTTCTCACTGACCGACGCCGCCGAGCGGAAGGTCTCGACGTACTCCGGTGGCATGCGCCGCCGCCTCGACATCGCGATGAGCCTGATCGGGAACCCGCCGGTGATCTTCCTCGATGAACCGACCACCGGGCTCGACCCCCAGGCGCGTCTCGAGGTCTGGCAGGCCGTCCGGGAGCTCGCCGCGAGCGGCACGACGGTGCTGCTCACCACGCAGCACCTGGACGAGGCCGAACAGCTCGCCGACCGCATCGCGATCCTCCAGCAGGGCCGCATCATCGTCAACGGCACCCTCGCCGAGCTCAAGCGCCTCCTCCCGCCCGCCAAGGTCGAGTACGTCGAGAAGCAGCCCACCCTCGAGGACGTCTTCCTCGCCATCGTCGGCGACGCCGGCACGGACAGCAAGGTGCGCGCGGCCAGCGCCGACGGCACGAACAACAAGGACTCATGATGACCAAGCACTTCTTCGCAGACACCGCAGTCCTACTGGGCCGGTCCCTGCGCCACATCAGCCGCAGCCCCGACACCATCATCACGACCGCCATCATGCCGATCGCCTTCATGCTGCTCTTCGTCTACGTGTTCGGCGGCGCCATCGAGACGGGGACAGACTCGTATGTGACCTACCTGCTGCCCGGCATCCTGCTCATCACCGTCGCCTCGGGCATCTCCTACACCGCCTACCGGCTCTTCCTCGACATGCAGGGCGGCATCTTCGAGCGATTCCAGTCCATGCCGATCGCACGCTCGTCCGTGCTGTGGGCGCACGTGCTGACCTCACTGGTCGCCAACTTGATCTCGCTTGCAGTCGTCGTGCTGGTCGCCCTCCTCATGGGCTTCCGTTCAGGGGCCGGCGCGCTGGCCTGGTTCGCGGTCGCCGGCATCATGATGGTGTTCACGTTGGCCCTGACCTGGCTCGCCGTGATCCCCGGCCTGACCGCAAAGTCCGTGGACGGCGCGAGCGCGTTCGCCTACCCGCTCATATTCCTGCCGTTCATCAGCTCGGCCTTCGTCCCCACCGACACCATGCCCGACCCGGTGCGCGCCTTCGCTGAGAACCAGCCGGTCACCTCCATCGTCAACACGATCCGCGACCTGTTCGCACAGCAGCCGGTCAGCAGCGACATCTGGATCGCCCTCACCTGGTGCCTCGGCACCCTCGTCGCCGCGTACGGCTTCGCCACCCTCACCTACCACCGCAAGATCTCCTAGCAGAACTGCTCCCCTGCAGTCTGCGGCGGCGCCGTCCACCGGGCCCTGAGCGCCCGCAGGCTCGGCACGGCGCGGCTCCCTGCGACCGGAGGTCGAATCTCGGGCGCGCGCCTGAACGAAGTGGTCTCTCACCGGTATTTCGGGAGGCACCTTCGCCCGGGTGGCGTCCTAGCCTGTGCAGGTCCTCCGGCAAACCGACCCAGAGGCCACCGTCTCGACACCCTTGCTCGGTCTCACACGGTCGAATCCGTCCCCCGCGTCTCACCCTCGGGCGCCGAATCGACACCTGTTCTGTCACGGTTCTGGTCACGGGTGTCCATGCTCAGGCATCGTGCCAATGCGACCGCCGACCGCCCCTGCATTTCCACGGCAGCACTGGGCTCAGGTGGTCGCAACACCACGAGGGAGTGACATGGCCCCATGAGTGGTCGGCATCTGCCGGAACGGTGCTGGTAGTCCACCTCTCAATGTTCGTCGGTGGGGAAGATGTCGGTGAGTCGTGCGCTTTCGGTGGCGTCGAGCTGTGATGGCCGGCCGGACATGATGCCGGTGGTGGTCCGCAGCGGTGAACCGATGTGGATGCCGTCCGGGCCGATGGTGTATTCGCGGATGGTCTTGTCGTGGTCGGAGCCGCGGGCCTTCAGCACGGTGATGCCGCGTTTGAGTTCGCCGTAGACCTCGATATAACGGAGCATGACGATGGCGTCGGTGAGTGAGGAGACGTGTTCTTGTGTGGCCGTCAGGTCCTGGCCGGCGAGGCTGGCCTGGCCCGTGGTGAGGAGCCCGGCGACCTCGTGCTGCTTGAGGAAGGCGGTCAGGCCGATGGTGAACTCACGGAAGCTGCGCTCGGGGCCGCCGCGTCGCAATGAGGTGAGGCTGTCGAGCACGAGCCGGGTCGCGCCGAGGTCCGCGACAGCCCCCTGGATGCGGACCAGGTGCTCTTCGAAGGTGCGGACCTCGGGGTAGTCGATGAGGAAGCGGAGCTTGCCGTCGGCTTCCAGGGCGGCAACGTCGTAGGGCCAGCCGCTGACGGCGCGCAGCATCTGGTCGCGGCTTTCTTCGAAGCCCACGACGAGCGCGGGTTCGCCCCGCTGTGCGCCGGCGAGCGCGAACTGCATGGCCACCGAGGTCTTACCGGTGCCGGTGGACCCGGAGACGAGGGTGACGGCGTCCTGGAACAATCCTCCACCGCACATCTCGTCGAAGGCCGGGATGCCGCTGGTGATGCGGCCGCTGGCAGAGGGTTGATCCAGCTGCACGCTGAGCGGGATCACCACCATGCCTTGCTCGCGGGTGATCGCGAACGGGAACTCGCCTTGCCGGTGTCGGGTGCCGCGGAACTTGAGCACCTCGATGGTCCGCCGCCTGGTCTCTTCCTCCAACTCGTTGCGCAGGATGACCAGGTTGTCCGCGACGTACTCCTCGACGCCCATCGGGGTGACGTGGTCGGACTCCCCGTCACGCGCAATGGTCATCAGTGCGGTCACGCCGAGCCGTTCAAGCCTCGAGGTGATCCGGACCAGGCCGTCGCGAACGGCGGCGCTGTCCTCGAAACGTGCGAACAGCACGTTCAGCGAGTCAATGGCGACGCGTTGCGCGCCGGTGCGCTCGACCGCGTCGGTGATCCCGTTCAGCAGCACGGTGAGGTCGAAGTGCCCGCCGACGACGGTAGCCCTGTCCTCGGGGCCCGGGGTGGCCTCGATGAATGTCCACCTGCCGTCCAGCTCCCAGGCGGGCACCTCCCAGCCGAACTCGCCGATGAACCAGCGCAGCTTGCGAGCGGGTTCGCCGAAGGTCACGAAGACTCCGGGCTGGCCGAACTGTCGCACACCCTCGGCGAGGAACTGCAGGGCGAGCACCGTCTTGCCGGAGCCGGCGGTGCCGGCCACGAGCGTGACGCTGTTTTCCGGTAGGCCACCCTGGCTGACGTCGTCGAACCCGGCGATGCCGGTCGGCAGTCTCGGCAACAGGGTGGGGGTGGGCTCGTCAGGCATTTCGGTCACCGTTCTGTTGTCACGGCCGCATGTGGAGGTTCACCACGGCCGCCGCGACGTCGTGGATGCGTGCGTTGTGGTCACGGGAGTGCTTGCGCAGAACTTCGAACGCCTCGTCGACGGTGATGCCACGCGCCTCAGCCAGCACGCCTTTGGCCTGCTCGATGATGATGCGGCTGGTCAGCGCCGTCCTGAGCTGTTCGTTGGTTTCCCGCTCCTGACCCAATTCGGAAGCGTGCACGAGGTAGCAGCTGGCGATGTTGGCCATGATCCGGGCCACCCGCAGATCCTCATCAGTCCACGTATGGCGCGCGCCGTCGTAGAGGCCGAGCACTCCGAGGACCCGCTCGCCGGCGAACATCGGGACGGCGGCCACCGCGCGGATCTCGCCGACCTCCGCCTGGGCGACGTACTCCGGCCAGCGCTGGGCGAGGTCGCCGCCGGTCAGCTCTCCCACCACCACGGGCTGCCGGCTACGCATGGCGTCGGCACACGGCCCGATTTCCCGAGCCGCCACGACCCGCTCCAGATCGGCGATCGCCTCGACAGTGGCAATGACGTCACTCAACCGACCTTGCCGCACGAGGACCACGCCGACGCCGCTCACACCGAGCACCACGGCGACCTGCTCGGCCAGCTTGCGTAGCACGTCACTGATGGCATCGTCGCCGGTCAAGGTCGCGGCGAACCGCTCCACGGTGTCAAGGAGCGCATCGACGTCGAGCACGGGCACGAACACCCCCTGCTCGGTCGCCGGGTTACCTCACCAGCCTGCTCCAGTCACCGCCAAGACGCCAGGGGCAAAAGTCCTCATCCCCGCGCCCGTCGGTTGTGCCAACCCCCGCACATGGCTGGTGATGTCTGTGATCTTGAATGAGCCGGCACGTCTTTGCTGGCATTCCGTCCTGCGGCCGGCACCAAGGCCCGGCCGTCAACCCGATGCCTGCGCCGGTGCGTTGTTCGTTGCGCGAGTGCTCGTCAGCACCGCAACAGACGCAGGCGCCCGGATCGCCATGGCGATCGCCGAGGGGCGGCCGACCGAGCCGGTCAGGTCCGGCTCAGCCCATGACACTGAACCATCCCGGGATGCACACCTCCTTCGTTGGGAAGGTGCATCTCATACCAAAGACGTACGACTCATGCCAAAGAGGTAGGACCCGGAGACGGGGGCCAAGGCGATCCGAATGGTTCGTGACCACGTCGGGGACTACGCGTCCGAGTACGACGCGATCCGCGCCACCGCGAGCAGGTTCGGGATGAACCCCGAGACGCTGCGCAAGTGGATCCGCCAGGACGAGATCGACCACGGTGACGACACGACCACCGCAGGGGACCACGTGGAACCAGAGACGAGCACAGGTCTACTCATCGCGTGGAGAACGATGCCCAAACTGACTTGCCTCCGCCCGGAGCGGGGGTGACACCCCAGTCCTCGCTCACCAGGTCAACGATGGACACGCCACGCCCTGCCGTGTCCAACATTTCCGGGGCGAGGAGGGCGGGAGCGCAGGGCGAGCCGTCTTGCACGCTCAAGAACACCGCTCGGTCAGCCTGTCGCAAGCTCACCGTGAACGGTGACTGCGCATGCCTCACGGCGTTCGCCGCCAACTCACTCACCACCAGCCGCACATCGTCGACCAGGTATAACAGGCGGTGCTCAACGAGGTGGACACAGACGAAGCGCCGCGCTCTCAACACGCTCACGGCTTCACCCGGCATCGCTGCCTCGTGCCACCAAGAACTTGGTTGACCCATGGTGTTCCTGCTCTCCGGCAGTACCCGCGTACGCCTGGAGGCTGGGTCTGGACCGCACCAGGCGTATCCAACTCTGCTCCTACCCACCTCGCTGGCTCGGGAAACCGAGAAAAGCAAGAGGATGTACCTGCTCGGCGATCGGCGTCAGGACTCCGGGTGGTAGACCAGGCGGCATCCAATCCTCGACCTCGGCACCGGCCAACCGCAGGGCGTGCATGAGTCCTGCGACCGTTCCTGCCTTCAGCAGGGTGATCGTCTTCATCTCCTGGTACTCACGGCAGTTTGAGTGGAGGCCGCTTGCTGCCATCCGGTCAACATCGGCGACCAGGGGCGCCCTCCGCCATGTTGCGAACCGTCTCGTCGGGATCCTTCACGGCGGCGGCTCGTCGGGGCGGCGGGCAAGGAAGACCGGGAGTTGTACTCGGAATGGGCGACCGGCAATGGGTAGGCCGATCCCGCAGCACTGCGGCAAGCGGAAGACAAGGAAGCCGATCCCGCCTGCCGGCCGTCGCTCTGCCTCTACACCAGGCGGTACTTGTCAGTAGAGAACAGACCGGCTCAACATCCGCCGATCGTCGGCGACGATGGCGGCGCCCTGACGCAAGAGTGTGTCCTCATACAGCGCGTAGTGGTGGTGGCAGAAGTCCAGCGTCCCGGCATCTCCCAACGCCACGCGCAAGTAGGCCTGCACGCCACAACCGCGTGCATCGCACCGGTCCTGGGCCAACATCGTGACCACCTACTTCGCCCTGTCGATCTGGAGTGCCCTCAGGGCACATATCGAGCCTGCTCGCTCAGCCATCTCCGTAGCCAGGGCCGCAAGTCCTCGTCCGCAAGGCTTGAACGCCCGTTTCCTACCCCTCCAACGAAGGGCGAGGTCCAAGAAGAACGCTGCCATCTGGGCGTGCGGCGACTCGTTGAACAGCACCCAGCCGCGATTAACAGTGGAGTCCAGCAGAGTGGTGTACGGCTCCCGGGTGAGCGTGTCGGTGTAGATCCCGCCACGGCCACCGCGCGCTCTTCAGCGTCATCGAGAACGTCCGCGTGCCTCCGGGAATCCGACCCAGAGGCGACCGTCTCGACGGCCCCTGCTCCGCCTCAGACGGTCGTGTCCGTTCTCGTGCGTCTCACGGTCAGACGGTGAATCGGGCCGGTTCTGTCACGGATCTGGTCACGGATGGGTAAAGCAAGAGGCCCCTCCTGAGACAGAAGGGGCCTCTGACCTGCGGTTTTACTTTGTAGCGGGGGCAGGATTTGAACCTGCGACCTCTGGGTTATGAGCACCCAAACTGCTGTCTCAGACCTCTCCCCTCTTCTCCCTCCACCCCGCTGATCTCCCGCCAGGGAACGTCCCGCGACTCATCCATTCCAGGGCGTTCGAGACGTCTCACCACGTCTTGGTCACGGATCTGGTCACGGGTGCGGCTCATCGGCCCGGAGGTTTCTCCATCGCCACATGATCGGCTAACCGCGCGGCTGGTCCACGGTTTCACAGTCAGGCGGATGTGCGTGGTCACATCTCCTGCATCTCCCTGCCGTTGGGCCGCGATCGCATTAATGATGAGGACTTCCAGCGTGACCTGACCAGCGGATGCCCCAACACCGGGAACGCCGCGATGAACAGAAGTTCACGTACGCGCTGACGATGGCGACGCTGACGCCGAGTACGCGGGCCCATGTGGCGCCGGTGAAGAGTCCGAACCTGGCGGCGAGCGCAACCGCGGCGATGATCAGGTGGACACACCCCAGGTGGGGTAGTTGACGCCAACGACCATCAAGCCGCCCGCACCGGCGTACAACTGGTTCCGGCCAAGCGCTCAGTCACTCGGGCGTTGCGACAGATACGTGTTCGAGCGCCTCGTCGGACACCGGGTGGGACTCCGGGGTGCCGCCGAGCTGTTGCAGCTTCTGGGAGATGAAGTCGCCGTCCTTGGTGGGCGCCATTACCCCGACGGCCGCTCTGCCGTTCTGTAGTTCCTCGGTGATCCGCACCTGGTCAGCAGCGTCGAGCCCCAAGCCTTTGTGGTGAAGTGCGCCTGCCGCAGCCCCACCGAGGACGCCGACCCCGACGGCGGCCGGCCCGAGCAGGAGGAGCACGCCTCCGATCCCGGCACCCTTGCCGGTGCTCCGCGCGCCTACTTTGTCGACCTTCAGCTTGCCGGCGGCGTCGAGGACAAGGATCCCCACCGCATCGCCGTCGACCGCGCCGGTGTCCTTCAGTGACTGTGCCGCGTCGTCCGCGGCGAGCTCGTTGTCGAATACAGCCAGGACGAGTTGCTTTTCTGACATTGGCTACACCTTCCGTGAAATGAGTCCTCCGGTTCCTGACTCTGTCTCTCCTCGAAGCGCGGGACATCACCCGACCCTCCCCCGCGGCAGGGTGATTTCCGGCCCGGTCGGTGTCGTACGCGGGCTGTCCGCACAAGGCCGACGAGCCGGGCGACCACATCGCGGGTCCGCGAAGAGGAAGAGACGGCTGGAGCAGCTCTACGTGCCGCCGTACCTGGATCTCGTCCTCACCGTGCCGATCACCCGGGTGAACCTCCGTGGCGGGCGATGTGCTCCACCGTCGACCTCACGGAACCTGACCACAGGGCGCGACGGTCGACCGCTCGGTCATGACGCGCGCGAGACGGGCCCGGGCTGGGCCGAGAAAGCGAGCGGAACAATGCTGAAGAAGATCGAGCACCTGAGCCTGGAGGAACGCACCGCGCGGGGCGAGGCAGCCCGAGACCGGGTTCCTCCGTCGAGTCATACCGGCTGGTCGCCGAATCCCGGCCGGCAAGACCCCGTCGACCTGCTCGAGGAACAGAACGCCAGGCGCGACGCCGACCTGGTCCCGGTGCGGCACGGCCGGATGATGGCATCGCCGTTCACGTTCTACCGGGGCGCCGCGAAGATCATGGCGGCAGACCTCCACGGGAGCCCCACGGCTGGGCTCGATGTGCAGCTGTGCGGTGACGCGCACCTGTCGAACTTCGGGGTGTTCGGCTCGCCGGAGAGACGACTCGTCTTCGACATCAACGACTTCGACGAGACGCTGCCCGGGCCGTTCGAGTACGACGTCAAGCGGCTCGCGGCGAGCATGACCGTGGCGGCGCACAGCAACGGCTTCTCCAAGTCCGAGACGAAGTCGGTGACCACGGCGACGGTCACCTCCTACCGGGAGGCGATGGGGCAGTTCGCGACGATGAGGACGTTGGAGGTGTGGTACGCCCATCTGTCCGAGGACGAGCTCACCCAGGCGACCGGGCAGGCGATCTCGGCGCTGGGCACGGACACGGGGCAGGGCGGCGGCAAGGGCAAGGGCAAGGCAGCGGCCAAGGAAGCCAAGAAGCTGCAGAAGCGCTTCGAGAAGAACATCGCGAAAGCCCACTCTCGGGACAGTCTCCAGGCACTGTCGAAACTCACCGAGGTCATCGACGGCAGCTACCGGATCGCCAGCGTTCCCCCCGTCCTCGTCCCCGCGCGCGAGCTGCACGCGACCTACGGGATCGACCCCGAAAGGCAGGAGGGCCTGCTCCTCCAAGCTTTCGCGGAGTACCGACGAAGTCTTCAGCCGGACCGTCGACAGCTCCTCGAGAAGTTCGAGATCGTGGACTGGGCGCGGAAGGTGGTCGGTGTCGGCAGCGTGGGCACCCGTGCCTTCGTCGCGCTGTTGGAGGGCCGGGACGAGGCGGACCCGCTGTTCCTCCAGGTCAAGGAAGCGACCTCGTCGGTCCTCGAAGGCCCCCTGCCGAAGAGCAGGTACCGCCAGGCCGGAGAGCGTGTCGTGCAAGGACAACGACTGATGCAGTCGGCCAGTGACATCTTCCTCGGCTGGAGCAAGGGCGCCGAGGCCGGGCGCTACTTCTACTGGCGACAGCTGCGGGACATGAAGGGGTCGGCGATTGTCGAGCTGATGCCTGCCGAGGCCCTGTCTTTCTACGGACGTCTCTGCGGGTGGACGCTGGCCCGGGCGCATGCCCGCTCCGGTGACCCGGTGGCAATCGCGGCGTACCTGGGCACCGACGACGACTTCGACCGGTCGATCACGGACTTCTCACAGCGCTACGCCGAGCAGAACGAGCGCGACTTCGCCGCCTTCACCGAAGCCATCCAGACCTCCCGGATCGAGGCCGTCCAAGGAGTCTGAGAGCCCCGCCTGGCCGGTTGCCGGCACGGGCTGAGCAAGCGGGGTGAACCACGGGCCGGGCGCCTGGTACCCCGTGCGGCGGCCCGACGCCTCGCTTGACCCCATCACCCACCAGGGAGGGTGCGGGGGGCTTCTTCGGGCTCTTTGTGCGGACTTGCCGTTGAAGCAGGTCCACGCGGATCGGTAATGACCATCACCAGTTGTCGATTCGGCAACCGGTATCGCCAGTACGCTCCTCCTCCTGCCTCACCCGCCTGGCTATTTCGAGCCATGAGCATCTGAGCGGTGCACACGACCATGGTGGACAGCCCCCCGTCCTCGGAGCAGCCTCATCAACTCTTCCCAACCGATGGTATCGAGGTAGTCGACCCCGCCGACGCGGGCATCGATGAGTCCGAAGACCAGGGGGAAGAGATGGGGACGGCGGCTCTGGCCGCGACCGTCCAGGGGCCGACCGTGCGGGGCCGGTGCGTCGGAGGGCCGGGACGGGTCCGTCGCGCTGACATGTGCTGTGAGAGTGGTACTGGCGTGCCTGAACATCATCCGCCTCCTCGAGGCGTCTCTGAAGACTGGACTGGCCCAAGACTGACGAGCTCGACTCCGCGATCCCCCAGCCACTCGATGACACCGATCAGCTGTGACTGGTCGACGATGTCACCGGTGATGACGCAGTAACCGTCCTCGTATCGCACGGACCAGCCCTCCAGTCCCAAGGAGCCGCTCCGCAGTCCGCCACGGACCACGATCCGGTATGGGATCGGTTGCGTGCCCGCTCGCCGGGCTACCTGGTTCGCCTCCACACCAAGACTCTCGTCGCGGTTTGTGAGTCCTACATCCCCTCCCCAGCGAGTTCACCCGGGTGACCTGGCTGGGTCAGGCTTGTCGGCCGGTCGGCGACGGCCCCGCTCTTGAAAGAGGTGAGTGCGCCCAGGCGTTGGCTCAGGCTCCGCGACTCTGCTCGCAGCAGGTCTGGAATGAGCTCACCGTCGCGGTCAGCAGGTGAATCCCCCGGGTGATGCACGGCCGCGGGTGATGTGGCCGGGAGCCAGCAGCGCTTCGATTCGGTGAAGACGACAGGTGATCAGGAGAGGTGATGGTCTTCATGAGCGTTGCAGAAACGAAGCCCAAAGGCGGCATGAGCGGCTCGGTTGACGAGCTGGGACCGGTGGACTGGATCGTGGTGGAGTTCCCGACCGACAGGTACGGCGACGGCACGATCGCGCCGATCCTCAAGGAGTACGTCGACCAGGGTCTGATCCGCGTGCTGGACCTGATGTTCCTACAGAAGGACGCCGAGGGCGGCCTTGAGTTCGGGGAACTCGAGGACTTCGGGGACGGCCCGCTGAAGGATCTGCGGGAGGCCGAGACTGACCTGGCCATGGTGCTCTCCGAGCAGGACGTCCTCGACCTCGCTGAGACGATCCAGCCGGGCCGGTCGGCCGCTCTGCTGGTGTGGGAGAACCTGTGGGCTGCACCGTTCGGTGCTGCTGTGCGTCACGCCGGCGGTGAACTGGTTGCCTCTGGCCGAATCCCCACCCAAGCCCTGTTGGCCGCGCTCGAGGCCGATGCAGAAGAAGGAGCCTGACATGCCGATGGCAGCCCGACGTAGACGTAGGACGGCAGCAGTGGTCGGCGGAGCCGTTGTCGTGGCCCATGGCCACAACCGCCGGGAGGACCGCCGTGAGGACCGGCGCGACGACCATCAAGACCGGCGCAAGGACCGACGAGACCGCCGCTTCTGAACCCGCACCCCAGACAGCCGTGACTTCCTGCCCCCCGGGCGACACACCTCCCGGGGTCGGTGGGAGGTCGAGGTGTTGACGAGCAGCTCACCGCGTAGCCGGCGAGCATGTGGTTCACCCGTAGCGGATGATGCCTGATCGAGCCGGCACGCCGACTCTGGAGGGGTCCAGAAAGTGTTTGACGGGCTCCTGAGAGGAGTCTGGGCGAGACCGCGCGGGAGGGACAATCACGCAGGATCCTCGGGGGCTGCAGGACGTACCAGCACAGGAGCGTTTGACGTCGCTCCCTCTTCAGCGTGCGCCCGTAGACGACGCCGTCTCGTTGTCGTTGGAAGAGCGCCTGCGTGTGCCGGACTCGAAGTTGCGGCTGCCTGGCTTGCGCGCCGGCGTGGTGCAACGGCCTCGGCTGACTAGGCGCCTTGTGGCGTCGAAGGCGCGGGTTGTGCTGGTTTCCGCACCCGCCGGATACGGCAAGACGACCCTCCTGACGCAGTGGGCGAATCGGGACGCCCGGCGGTTCGCATACCTCGCCCTGGACGCCTGGGACAACGATCCACTGGCGTTGTGGAGCGGAATCGTTCTGTCGATCCGTGGGCTCGAGCCCGGGTTCGGGGCCAGCGTGGAGCCGATGCTGCAGTCGGTCGGCGGCACCGTCGTGGACGCCCTGGTACGCCGGTTGTCCATGGAGCTCGAGGAGCTCGCCGAGCCCCTGGTTCTCATGCTCGACGACTTCCAGGTGATCCGTGACATGACGTGCCACCAGTCCATCGAGGCGCTGATCGCGCAGAACCTGACCGGGGTGCAGGTGATCCTGTCCACCCGGTTTGACCGTCCTGTCCGGCTGAGCCATCTGCGCGCCGCCGGGGAGCTCCTCGAGATCCGCGGCCATGACCTTGCCTTCACCGCCGAGGAGACCGAGGAGCTGCTCGGCCAGGAGGCCGATCTGGCGCTTGCCCCCGACGATCTGGCGCTATTGGAGGAGAGAACCGAAGGGTGGCCGGCGGGACTCCAGCTGGCCACGCTTGGTCTCCGGGCGGCACCTGACCCGGGCGCCTTCCTGCGCTCGTTCGGGGGATCGCATCGGCACGTCGTGGACTACCTCTCCGAGGCCGTGCTCGACTCCTTGGACCATGAGGTCCGGGACTTCCTCGTCGAGACCTCCATCCTCACTCGGCTCACCGGCTCGTTGTGCGACACGGTGACGGGGCGTGACGACTCCGCAGCACTCCTCGACAAGCTCGAGCGGAGCAACGTCTTCGTGATCCCGCTCGACGACCAGCGCCGGTGGTACCGCTACCACCACCTCTTCGCCCAGCTCCTGCGCGACCGGTTACGGCCTACCAGCCCTGACCGTCAAGCAGCGCTCCATCGCGCGGCCTACCAGTGGTTCGCGGACGCGGGAGAGGCAGACCCGGCGATCGACCACGCCGTTGCGGCAGGCGACTTCGAAGCGGCCAAGAACCTCGTTGTCGACAACGTCACGGAGCGTTTGGCAGCCGGGCGCCTGGCCACCATCTTGGCGTGGCTTGACCGGTTCCCCGACGGTTATGTCAGCAGTTCGGCTTCTCTCTCGATCGCCAGAGCCTGGGCCTGCGGGATGCTGGGCCGCAGGGACGCAGCCCGCCAGGCGATCGTCGACGCACTCAGCGCCGACTCCTCCGAGGACCGGATGCCCGACGGTGCGAGGAACGCCGCGCACTCGGCGGCCTTGCTCCGGTCCGCGCTGCCTTTCGGGGACGTCGGGGGTCTTGAGGAGGCGGTCGCGTCGCTTCCTGAGTTCTCCGCGGAGTTCAAGCCGGAGTTCCAGGCGGCGGCCGCCTTCGCCACCGGTTTGGCTGCCTTCCTCTCCGGCCGCCCCGACCAGGCAGGTCCGCAGCTCGAGGGAGCGGTCGCGCTCGCCGCAGAGACTCGAACCTGGGTGCTGGTGATGGACGGGCTGGGCGTCGGAGCGCACGTCGCTCTGAGCCAGGGCCACGCGGAGGAAGCTGCGGATCTTGCCCGACACGCGATCGACCAGGCGCGCGCGCACGGGCTCGTGGACCTGCCCCATGCCGGCTACTACACGGTGGCTCTCGGAGCCGCGATGGCTCGCTGCGGACGGCTGGAGGAAGGGGACGAGCGGCTGGCCCTAGGTATCGCCCAGTTCGGTGAGTGGGACCTTGTCATGGCGGCGCACGCCCGCCTGCTTCGGGTGCCCGTGCGCCGCCAGCTGGGCGACGCCAGCGGTGCCCGGCGTCTGCTGGAGGAGGCCAAGTCGATGCTGGCTCGATGCCAGGACACCGGCTTCGTCGGACAGCTCGTCCCCACCCTCGAGCGATCCGTGGCGAACTCACACCGACGTGTGGGACACCGCACCGAGCTGACCGACCGCGAGCTCGACGTACTGCGGCTCTTGGACGCCGGCCTTTCCAGGCGGGAGATCGCCCAGGAGCTCTTTGTTTCCTTCAACACCGTCCACACCCACATGAAGTCCATCTACACCCGACTCGACGCCACCAGCCGCGCGGAGGCCCTCGAACGAGCGCGCGATCTCGATCTGCTCTGAGCGAGCAGACGGCGAGACCCTCGAGAACGGCCGGTGGGCAGATCACCCGGGTGAAGTCACGGCGAGGGTGATGTCCGGATCTCCGCCGGAAGCAAGGCTGGAAGCACGGACAACCAGCAGCGTCCAAGGTGGCGCGGAAAGAAGGAACCATGGATGTCCTGTGGTGGATCTTGATCGCAGCCGTCTGGATCGCGATCGCGTTCTGGCCCGCCCGAGTCGCCGGCCGAAAGGGGCACAGCTTCTTCGGCTACTTCGTGTTCAGCCTGTTCTTCTTCCCGGCGGCAATCATCGTCGCCTACCTGGTTGAGGACCGCAGCGGCTTGGCCGTCGCCTAACCACACGCTACGCAAGATCTCGTCCCTGGCGGGATCCGACGGTCGTGAGCATCGAAGAAGGGCCTGCAGCCCAGGGCCGCGCGTCATGCCGTCGTTCGAAGGCCCATCGGCCCGCAGGCGCTCTGTGGGGAGTGTTCGAGCAGGAGGAAAAGGAAAATGTCGGGAACCTTGGATCAGCGACCGCTGCGGCGGATACCGGGAGAGATCGAGGCAGGCGTGACCAGAGCCGAGAAGGTCACCCGGACCGCCGGGCACGCCGCCGAGGCGGTGTTCGATGCCGCTCTCCACGCGTTCGCTGCCGTCAGGCACCCGGAAGAGCTGGTCGAACGGGCTCGCGAAGCTCAACATGGCCGCGCCGATGCTGCGGCCGGCCGTGACGCCCCTCCTGACCGGCCAGGTCGACTGGAAGGCGGAGTACGCGTACAGCGCCGGCCTGCAGGCGTTCATCTACGGGTTCCCCTACATCTACAACGCGCAGGTCCGCCACAAGTGGGTGACCCAGCCGCGCAACCCGGACGTTCGTCCCCTACGCGGCGGTCAACGAGTTCTGGCACGCCGCGCAGCCTCATGGACGCCACCTACCGCGACGGCGGCTGCCCGAACAACGACACGCTCTACTCGATCGCCTGGCTGGACCTCGAGCGAGGAGCCGATCATCCTCTCGCACCCGGACATGGGCGACCGCTACTTCACCTTCGAGCTGATGGGCGTCACCTCGGACAACGTCGACTACGTCGGCCAGCGCACCACCGGCGTCGAAGGCCGGGCAACTTCGCGATCGTCGGGCCCGGCTGGGACGGGCGAGCTGCCGGACGACGTCGATCAGTCGCGCGCCCTCGCCCAGCCCCGTGGGTCCTGATCATGGGCCGGACCCTGGTCGACGGCGACGCGGACGTCGCCGACGCGTCAAGGAGCTGCAGAAGCAGTACCGGCTCACCCCGCTCAGCGCAGTGGGGCAAGGACGAAGGCCGCGCGCGCCGAGCGTCGCGACGTGCTCGAGCCGATCGAGCCGGACGGAGGATCCGCTCGGCCCGTTCAAGACGCTCAACGCGATGCTCGAGGAGAACCCGCCGCCCGCCCACCACGAGCTCGTGCTCGAGCAGTTCGCGCACGTCGGCATCGGCCCCGGACTCGACCTCGACGCCCAGCCCGAGGCGGTCAAGCAGGGTCTGATCCGCGCCGAGGTGCTCGGGATGGCGCTGCTCAAGCAGCAGTTCCTCAGCGGCGACTGGGCGACGATCGTCAACGGCTGGCGCTACCCGCCGCCGGAGATCGGGCGCTACGGCGACGACTTCCTGCTGCGCGCCGCCGACCAGTCGCTGGCCGGGATCATGTGCAACGACCCCGCCGAGGGCGTCTACCTGGTCAACTTCGACGACGCCGACGGCGACAAGTTCAACGCCGAGCGCCGCTACGAGCTCCACTTCGACGCCGACAACATGCCGCCGGTCGACTCGTTCTGGTCGCTGGGCATGTACGGCACCGACCTCAACCTGGTCGCCAACCCGATCGACCGCTACTCGATCGGCGACCGGACCGCCGGGCTGAGCACGGACGCCGACGGCGGCCTGACGATCCACCTGCAGTCCGAGTCGCCCGGGCGAGGACAAGGAGGCGAACTGGCTGCCGACCTCGCCGGAGCGACGAGTGGTTCGTGATCCTGCGCATGTACCTGCCGCGGCCCGAGGTGATCGACGCGACATGGGAGTGCCCCGGATCCGAGTGCCCTGACCAGCACCGGCACGACTGCCGGACCAGCAGCAAACCACCGTCACGGAATGGAGCAGATCATGAAACTGTCCGCGAAGCTGCCACACGACGACATCGGCGCGAAGCTCATGCGCTTCGACGGCGTCCGCGGCCAGCGCTACACCGAGATCTTCCTGATCGGCGGCCACGCGATCACCGGGACACCTGGTCGGCGGGCGTCTACAACACGATCGGGCTCAACGACCCGGACGGCACCGGGGACACCTGCCCGCAGGAGGTGCTCGACAAGGTCGACGTCGACGCCCTCAAGGAGGAGTACGACGTCCTCAGCGCGTTCAAGAACGGCCCGAGGCTCTGGTGCCTGGACTGGGTCGAGGTCATGGTCGGCGGCGAGCGCGACTTCAACGGCCTGAAGGCGCGGTGGGTCATGTGGCTCGACGTGCCCAAGGAGATGCGCAAGCACGAGAGCGTCGCCTACAAGGCGATCCACGGCAAGCGCGACACCCAGCTCGGCATCAACGCGGGCTCACCGGCCTTCATCCTCGACGACCCGGACGGCGACTCCTGGGTGATGAAGTCCGCCAGCCTCATCGTGGACCCCAACCAGACCTACGAGAGCCTCAAGGACCTCGGCGACCGCCTGACAGCCCGCGCCGGGCTGGAGCTTCCGGACCGTGGTGCTCGAGCAGGACCTGGTCCTCACGCCGGACGACGGCGCCGTCAAGATCACCCAGGACGAGCTGGGCAACACCTACGACCGGGTCGGCGGCCCGTTCAGCAACTACAAGCCGTGAGCCCGCTCGTCCGTACGGGGTGAGCCGGGACCGCAGCTTGGCCGGAGGTCAACAATGATCTGGGCGATACTGGCATTGCTCGGGGTTCCCCTGTGGCTGTGCGCTGCGGGCATCCTCGTGGTTGTGCTGAACAACCGGAGGCTTCGCAAACGCCACGGCGACATCCCGGTCCGCGTCAAGCGGCCTGGGAAAAACCGTTGGATACGAGGCCACGCGCTCTGGGTGTCCGACGTGTTCGCGTGGCGGGGCAGCCCCGCGGCATGGAAGGAAGACCTAGAACAGGTGATCGACGTGAGACTTCGCAGCGCCGACCCAGAGGAACAGAAGAGGCTGCACCGGCTCGAAGAGGGCTTCACCATCGCCACGCTGGCCACCGCGAGCGGCGACACCCTGGTGGTTGCCACAAGCTCCGAGCAGAGCTCCGCCCTTCTTGGACCCTTCGAGGCACGGGCACCCGGCTCCCAGTGAACCGCTGGGAGGTGCGTGCCGCAGCGTCGATTCGGCCCCAGGAGGCACATGCCCACAACCGCCTCAGGGAGGGACAATGTCTGGGCTCATCGTTGGGATCCTGTGTCTGGCTGGTCTTGTCGCCATCGGCAGGGTGCTCCTTCGCGCTCACCGCGCCGATACAGGCGTCGATGGTCGACCAAGTCCTGACCGCACAGCCACACAGTTACCACGGACGAGAGCGCCGAGTCAGGCGAACAGCGTCCTCTCCGAGCGGCGGGTTGGCCAAGAGAGCCGCAGACTCATCGACGAGATCGAACAGTTCCTCGCCGACCATGACCCCAGCTGACCAATACCGAACTCCCCCGCCGGTCCTGACCATCGGCGCGTGGTGACGTTGAGGTCGAGCGCCTCGTCATTGATGGCCTGTTCGGGACAGTTCGTCGGCGGGCGACCATGCCGGGTCCGCGGTAAGGGCCGCCCCCAGTGTCCGTTCGTCGTGCGGCTCGGCGAGGACGGCGCCGACGATCCGAGGATGTTGGGCCGGTTGGGGAGACGATGCCCACGGGTGAGACGGATCTCGTGGCAGAGCCGGACGTTGGGAATCCGACCCAGCGACCGCGGCTTCTTCCGACGATGCTTGCGAGGGGCCGCGGCTCGCGTCGTACCCCGGTCGTCTAGATTCCCTTCTCGTGAGTGCTCAGGCCCCTTCTGCTGTCATCCTGATCCGCGCGGAACGTTTCGTGCCGAACCACGCGACCGCGGCGGACAACGCCTTCCAGGCCGGAGTGCCGGAGGGGCAGTCCGATGCCGAGACCTCCGCCAAGGCGCTGGCCGAGATGGATGCCGTCGCCAGCGCCCTGCGAGGGGCGGGGGTGCGGGTCCACGTGTTCGCCGACGCCGACCACACCCGACCCGACAGCGTGTTCCCCAACAACTGGCTGTCCACACATGCCGGCGGCGCGGTGGCGGTCTACCCGATGTACGCCTCCAACCGGCGCCACGAGCGTCGTGCCGACGTCCTGGAGATGCTCAAGTCGTCGTACCGCGTGCAGACCATCGTCGACTACTCGGGCCTCGAGCCGGACGGCATCTTCCTCGAGGGGACCGGCGCGATGGTCCTGGATCACGTGTCCCGCGTCGCCTACACCGCGGAAAGCCACCGTGCGGACACGCATGTCCTGGAGCGGTTCTGCACCGACTTCGGCTACGAGCCGATGGCTTTCCGGGCGGTCGACTGCGACGGCGTGCCGGTGTACCACACGAACGTCATTGCCTGCATCGGCACTGACGTCGCCATGATCGCCCTGGAGATGATCCCGGACGAGCGGCGCCGGGCTGAAGTCCGGGAGCGCCTTACGGTGAACGGGCGCAAGATCGTCGAGCTCACCGAGAAGCAGGTCCACGAGTTCGCCGGGAACGCAGTCGAGCTCTGCGGTCGTACGCCGGACGGCCGCCGGAACTATGTCATGGCCATGTCCTCCCGGGCCCGCCGCAGCCTGCGCCCCGACCAGGTAGCGGTGATCGAGGAGTCGTGCACGATCATCGATGTCGACATCCCCACCATCGAGCTGGCCGGCGGCTCGGTGCGGTGCATGATCGCCGGCGTCCACCTCGACCGGCGGCGCCCGGTCGAGGAGTTCGAACCCACGCCCGCCGTCGAGGCTATCGACCAGAATCCGCACACCGCCGACGGACGCGACGTTGCGGGCGATGACCGACCCGCCCGCGAAAGCGTCGTCTTGTTCTAGCCCCGTTGCGGAGCCCTTGAGCGGCCTGTCGGACGACGCGAAGCTGGCGCCTTGCTGGACGGAGGGGGTCCCGGTAGCCAACTTCCGATGCGGTGCTCGTGCCGGTCCAGTCCCGCGGCTTCCGAGATCGACCAGGAGGCAGCTGCCACCGACGCTCCAGTGAATGGCTCAGTGCTCGAGCACGACGTCGGCAAGCGCCCGGTAGGCACGCAAGGTCGACTCCGGCATGGACGGATCATCGAGGCGCAGGAAGTCGAGGCTCTGGAGGACCTCCGGACGCAGGTCGATCTCGCTGGCCTCGAGCCACCCCAGCAGGCCGAGACGGTCGCCGTCGGACTCCAACCTTCTTCGAAGAGCCTGCATGCGCTCGGGCTTCCGGTCGAGCCGGACGTAGTTGTCACCCGACGGCCACAGCTGGTCGTCCACCGGCACGTCTGCGTTCAGGCCCAACCCCTGCAGGTCGGCCTCCGTGAAGTCGTTCCCTCGAATCTTGTTCGGCCGGGGACGCGAGTCGTCCCTTCCCCACAGCGACAGCCCCCTCACGACCCCCACGAAGCGATTGCGGACGAGGTCCGTGGACCGAAGGTGGAGCGGGTCCCAATCACAGGACTCGAACGTGCAGTCCGCGAACGGCACGTGACGGGCCCCGATCCTGCTCAGGTCGCAACCGGTGAACACACAGCGCTCGAAGTGCGAGGCCGCGAGCGGATCCGGGATGGTGCTGCCCAGCTGCCAGTCCAGTACGCACCGCACGAACTCGCAGTCGACGAACGTGCAGTCCCGGAAGGTCAGCCAATCCCAGCCGTCCTTGATCCGTTCGAACCGGATGCCCTCGAGCCGACGACCGTCGAACCGCCACTCCGAGCCGTCGGCCGGGCGCTGCTTCACCACCGTCCCGGGCGCGAGCTCCGGCCCTTCGATCATCACCTGGTCAGCCTCCCAGAAGAACGAGCCGGGCCAACGGTAGATCACCGCCAGCGCGTCGGCGCACTCCTTGCCTTTGGCGAACTTGACCGCGACGCGCGGACGCGCGTGCCCGCGCGTCTCACCACGTCTTGGTCACGGATCTCGTCACGGCTTCGTTGCCCTTGCATCGCCCCAACCTCCGACCTACCCACAGCTATACACGCACGGGCCAGCCGCCCGGGCGGTCACCTGTCACGATTGCCAGTGAATGAATGCGCTCGGACGGCGCCGAGATTCCGGTTGAACGCTTGCTCGACTGCTGTTCGCGGGCCACCTCCTCTAGCCCGAATGTGCCCGAACAGCGCCATGCTGAGTTACCTGCCGAGGACGCGACCCTGATCTTGCCAACTTCCGGACCTTCCGCGACCAGGTCCGCACGCTGGCCCGGTCCGAGCCAGCACTGTCGGCGGCGGTCGTGTCGACGTCGGTGGTGGGCTCGACGAGGCCCTCAGCGGCCAAGGCATCAGCCTGGTCGTCGCCGAACTGAAGGATGGGGCCCGCCAGAAGATCGAGCGGACCGAGCTGACCCGGACCATCGACGGGCGCACTTCTTCCCACTGTGGGCGCCGCCGTGGCCGCGTTCCGCGAGCGGTTTGGGGGTTGAGTGAGCCCCCACCGCCGGCAAGCAGACCAAAAAGACATTGGCCGTTCCGCCGGTGCGGAGTCCTCATCTGCCTTGGGGGATGTCGGCGAGATCCAAAGTGTGAGATACCGATGGCTGGAGGCGACGATCGGCGCTCCTCCTGCGGCCGGGGACCTCGGCCATCACGAAGGGAACGACCGATGGCATCACTGTTCAAGCGGGCCAAGGACTTCGCCCAAAGCCCCAAGGGGAAGCAGGCCACGGAGGAGATCAAGGAACAGGCCAGCAAGCCAGAGAACCGTCGCAAGCTCAAGGAGTTTGGACAGCGCTACAAGAAGAAGCGCTAGCGCGCCGCCGCGGGCGTTGGCCCCCGGCTGGGGATGACCGGGCCTGACGCGCCTGGTGACGAGCCGGCCTGCGCCACGTTGAGCCGATGTGCACGCGCTGGGAGTGTCCGATTTCCGGTGTGACTGGCCCGCCGAGTGGTTAGTTTAGGGGCCATCTCACGGGTCATCGTGCCCAGAACAGTGCTTTCCAGGCGACGACGACGCCGGCGCGGTGGTTGCGGCCTAGTTTTGATGGGCCTATGGACGTCAAGCAGTCGAGACCCGGAGCTTTGCAAGGTCGGCACTACCACGTCTGGTCATCTTGCCCGCGAGGCACAGACTCATGCGGCATTGTTGGTTCCGTGCCGGACACCGCGGACCCGACCGAGTGGTTCCTGACCCAGCCAGAGCGCGGCAACCCCGCCACCCGGCTTGACGACACCCATCCCGGTGACCAGGCGTGGTCCGTAGGCAATCTGGTCCGTCCCTTGATCCACGGAGCGACCTACTTCGCCGAGCTCTACGACCGGATCGAGGCGACTCGCGCGGGCGACCTCATCTTGTTCACCGACTGGCAGGGCGACTTCGATGAGCAGCTCACGGGCGAGCCTGGGAGTGAGGTCGGCGAGGTCCTCTGTCGTGCCGATGAGCGGGGCGTCGATGTGCGGGGTCTGGTCTGGCGCTCGCATTCGAGGGCATTCGGCTTCACGTCGGGGGAGAACCGGAGTCTTGGGAGGCACCTCCAAGCACGTGGCGCCGAGGCACTGCTGGACATGCGCGTGCGGGCTGGCGGGTCACATCACCAGAAGATGGTCGTCATCCGGCACCGCGACGACCCGAGCCGCGACGTCGCCTACGTGGGTGGCATTGACCTGTGTCACTCCCGTCGAGACAGCCCCGACCACCACGGCGACCCGCAGGCAATGGAGATGGCGGAGGAGTACGGCGACACACCCCCATGGCACGACATTCAGGCGGCCATCCAAGGACCCGCGGTGCACGACATCGAGACGGTCTTCCGTGAGCGCTGGGAAGACCCGACCCCACTGAGCCGCAGTCCCCGGCGGTACCTCAAGGACCGCGTCGCCGGGATTGACCTCACCCCCGACCCCCTCCCGGAGCAGGCGCGCCCACCGCCGCCCGTGGAGGGAGGCACGCACGCCGTCCAGCTCCTGCGCACGTACCCCGACCTTCGCCTCAACCGCGACTACCCATTCGCCAACGGTGGTGAGCGCAGCGTGGCGCGCGGCTACACCAAGGCGGTGAGGCGAGCCTGCCGACTGATCTACCTCGAGGACCAGTATCTGTGGGGGCACCACATCGGCAACGTCTTCACCGAGGCCCTTCGCGAGCAGCCTGACCTCCACGTCATCGCCGTGGTCCCGATCCACCCGGACCGAGGCGGCGCCTTCGCGCGCACGCCGCAACTGCTGGGACGGCACCGAGCCATGGCGGAGATGATCGGCGCCGCCCCGGGCCGCGTCGCGATCTTCGGTATCGAGAACCACGCAGGCACGCCCGTCTACGTGCACGCCAAGTGCTGCATCATCGACGACACCTGGACCACCATCGGCTCCGACAACTTCAACCGACGGTCGTGGACGCACGACTCCGAGCTCTCCGCCGCCGTGATCGACCAGAGCCCCGACCCGCATGCGTACGCCCGAGAGCTCCGCCTCACCCTTGCCGCCGAGCACCTCGACCGGCACCCCGAGTCACCGAAGACGCTGCTCCAGGTGATGGGCGACTGCGTCGAGCCCAAAGGGATGTTCGAGGCGTACCAGCAGGTGGCGGCAGCGCTCGACGAGTGGTACGACGGGGGCTGCACCGGGCCGCGTCCGCCGGGTCGTCTCCGTGGCCTCCAGCCACCCGATCTCGGTGTCACGGCACGCGCACTCGCGCTGCCGGTGTACCTCACTGTGCACGACCCGGACGGGCGACCGCGGCACCTGCACCGCACCGACGACTTCTGACTAGGAGTCCTCGCTGAGCCCCAGACGTCGGGCCGTGCCGGCGCGGATGCGGAAGTTTACTAGGCAGGGGTGTGCCGGACCCAGCACAGCGGGCGAGCGTCGGCTTTCTCCACGCGGTTTCGCTCACTCTCGAAAACTAGCGAGCCGCATCCGCCGCGCGACTCAGATCCTGGCCTACGACTCGGGGCTTGGGCAAGGGCATGTCGAGCACTTCTCATACGACCAACGCATGCCGACTCTCCGGGAATCCGACTCAGAGGGCGTCGTCTCAGATTGCCTACTCCGCCTCCGACGGTCCAGCGCGTCCCGCGTCGTCTCAAACTCGACCACCGAACCGGCGTCGGTTCTGTCACGGATCTGGTCAACGGTGAGCAAAGCAAGAGGCCCCTTCTGAGACAGAAGGGGCCTCTCACCTGCGGTTTTACTTTGTAGCGGGGGCAGGATTTGAACCTGCGACCTCTGGGTTATGAGCCCAGCGAGCTACCGAGCTGCTCCACCCCGCGTCGGTGAACCCAACCTTACGGGAAGGGGGCTGGCGACTCCAAATCGGACGGCTGTGGCCCCGGTCACTGCCCTCCGGCCTTGCTCCCGGAGCCACCGGAGGTCCCGCTGCCGCTGTCCGAAGTGGTCACACCGGCCGCCTTGAGGGCCTCGGCGACGAGGTCGCGCGCCCGGTTGTTCGCCTCGGCGTATGCCGCGAGGTCACCGTTCTGCAGCGCCCGCTGCGCCTCGTTGAACGCGTCCTCGGCCTGCTGCAGGAGCGCCTGCACGTCTCCACCGGTGGACGGCTGCTGGGTGCCACCACCGGGCTGCTGCCCACCGCCAGGCTCGCTGACCGGCGCAGTTCCCGGGTTGATCTTGCCGAGCACGTCGTCGAGGGCCGCGGTCAGGGTCGGGCCGAAGCCGACCTCCTTGCCGAACGAGACCAGCACGTAGCGGAGCACGGGATAGCGGCCTTCCCCGGACTCACGCAGCGTGTACAACGGCTGGACGTAGAGCAGGCCGTCGCCCACGGGCAGCGTCAGCAGGTTGCCGTCGACGACCTTGGAGTTCGTTCGGGTGAACGCCAGCCTGGCGTCCTGGATCTCCTGGTCGGCGCCGAACTGGTTCGCGATCTGCGAGGGACCCGGGATCTGGGTGCTGCCCGGGAGTCGAAGGATCCGGATCTTGCCGTAGTCGCTCTGCGCCGCGTCGGCGTCCACGGAGATGAACGCCGCGAGGTTCTCACGCTTCTGCGGCACGTAGACGCTGGTCAGCGAGAACACCGGCTCGGCGCCGCCGGACGGGGTCCGGACCGAGAGCCGGTACGGCGGCTGCTTCTGCGCCTTGTCGCTGGGGTCCTGCGGGACCGCCCACTGGTCGCTGCCCTCGTAGAACGTCTTGGGCTGGGTCACGTGGTACTTCGCGAGCATGTACCGCTGCACCTTGAACAGGTCCTCGGGGTAGCGCATGTGCGCCCGGAGGTCGGTGGGGATCGCCGTCTTCGGCTTCACGATGCCCGGGAACGCAGAGGACCAGGCCTTGAGGATCGGGTCCTTCGTGTCCCACTCGTAGAGCGTGACCGTGCCGTCGTACGCGTCCACGACCGCCTTGACCGAGTTGCGGATGTAGTTGATCTCGTCGGTCGGCAACGTTGCGTACGCCGCGCGCGGCTGGAGGCTGTCACGGACCATCTCCGAGAGCGAGCGCTTCTCCGACATGGGGTACCGGTTGGTGGTGGTGTAACCGTCGAGGATCCACTTCACCCGCCCGTCCACGACCGCCGGGTAGGGGTCACCGTCGACGGTCAGCCACGGCGCCACCTTCTCCACGCGCTTGCTGGGGTCGCGGTCGTAGAGGATCTTGGAGTCCGAGTTGACGCGGCTCGAGAGCAGGATGTTCGGCTCGCTGAACTTGATCGCGTACAGCAGCCTGTTGAACAGGCCTCCCACCGGGACGCCCGCGGCTCCGTCGTAGGTGTTCTTCTCCGCTGAGCTGCCGGCCCCCTGCCCCTCGGGGATGTCGAACTCCACGCTGTTGGCACCCTTGGGTCGCCCGACGATCGAGTAGGCCGGGCTCTGCTCCCCGAAGTAGACACGGGGCTGGTAGCCCTTCGGCGTCTGGTTGGTCAGGTCACCCTTCGGAGGGAGATCCTGCTCGGCCCACTCCGGCTCGCCGTCGTTGCTGGCCAGGTTGCCGTTGCTGTCGCGCATGTTGCCGTACGCCGCGACCACGCCGAAGCCGTGGGTGTAGACGGTGTGCAGGTTGGCCCAGTTCCGCTGGTCGTCGGGCAGGCCGGCCTGGTTCAGCTCGCGCACCGCGAGCACCATGTCGCGCATCTCGCCGTTGACGGGGTAGCGGTCGACGTCCAGCACGTGAGGCACGCTGTAGTAGCCCCGGACCTGCTGCAGCTGCTCGAACGTGTCCGAGACCAGTGCCGGGTCGAGCAGCCGGATGCCGGGGATCGACTGCGCGTCGGCCCTCAGATCCGCGTCGCTCAGCGACAGTGCGCCGGGGTACGACGTGATCTCGGCGTCCTTGATGTCGAACGCCGCCCGCGTTGCCTGGATGTTCTTCTCGATGTACGGCGCCTCCTTGTCCGGCTCGGACGGGGAGACCTGGAACTGCTGCACGACACCGGGCCAGAGCACTCCGAGCAGGATCGCCGAGAGCACCAGGAGGACCAGGCCGACCGACGGCAGCATCCACGTGCGGCGGAAGACGTTCGCGAAGAACAGCACCGCGCAGATCAACGCGATGAAGGTCAGGATCTCCTTCGACGGCAGCACGGCGTTGTTGTCGGTGTAGGTCACACCCGTGATCAGGCCGGAGCTGTCGGAGGTGACGTCGTAGCGGTCCAGCCAGTAGTCCAACGCCTTGAACAGCACGAAGAAACCGGCGAGGACGGAGACCTGGACCTGCGCCGCACCCGAGAACTTGTCGTGCTTGTCCTGGAGTCGGATGCCGCCGTAGATGTAGTGCATGACGACGGCCACGATCAGCGACAGCACGGTCGCGGCCATGCCGAAGCCCACGAGGAAGTGCAGCCAGGGCAGGTCGAAGACGTAGAACCCGATGTCCTTCTTGAAGTACGGGTCGGTGGTCCCGAAGTCCTTGGAGTTGCGCCACAGCAGGAACTCGCGCCACTTCCCCGCGCCGGAGGCTCCCGCGAACAACGCCAGGACGACGCTCACGCCGATGAGCAGCCAGCGCCGCAGCGGCTCGATCACCTCGCGGTACCTCTCGAGGCTCGCCTGCTCCAGCGACGAGGGCCGGAACAGCGGCCGGAACCGGTAGGCCAGGAAGAGGTTCACCGCGACGAACACGCCCATGAGCAGGCCGAAGACCACGAAGAGCAGCACTCGGGTGCCGATCAGCTTCGAGAACACCGAGCCGTAGTCGACGCTGCTGAACCACAGCCGGTCGGTCCAGATCCCGGTGAAGATCGAGATGCCGAAGAAGGCAACCACGAGCACGAGGCCCGTCAGCAGCAGCGCCTTCGAGCGTGCCGGCGGCGCCGCGGCAGTGGCCGGACGCGGCTTGGCCGGTGGTGGTTCGTCGAAGAATCCGCTCACGGTGTCCTCTGTCAGTTCTCGAGGGTGCTCAGCAACAACTCTAGGAGGGCCGGCACGAGGTCGGGGCTCTCTACGACCGAAGATGCGTCGTCGTGCGAGCGGAACCGGAGCGCACAGTACGTCGACCCGCCTCTTGTCGCGGCCGCGACGATCCGCACCTCCTGCCGGTCCGGATGGGACGCGGCGAACTGCTCAGCCGCCTCCGGGTCCTCGGGGATCTCGTCGTCGGCCTCCGGGGGAAGCACCAGGCGCTCCACGACCGCCGCGGCGCCGAACACCTCCGCGGGCCACATGATCTGCTCGAGGACCTCCTCCAGGGCCCGGTCGACCGGGGTGTGGTCCTGCTCGACGGGGGTCAGCGAGCCCGCGGCGGAGACCTCGTCGATGCCCATCGCCGCGGCGAGGCCAGGCTCCCGAGAGAGCAGGTCAGCCGTGGGCACCAGCGCGTAGAGCCGCGAGGGCTGGTCCCAGCCCGCGTCCGCGGCGTGTGCCTCGATCTCCCGCACCGCCGTGGCGAGCACGGGGTCGGCCTCGGGGGTGTTCTCGTGCGGCATCGGCTCGTGCTCCATCCGCGAGGTCACCCGCACTTCGGCAGCGCGGCGTGGGGGTCGTCGACGTACTTCTTGAGCGACTCCACCGCACTGTGCATCGTCGGGGCCTTCACGAGCCTCATCTCCTTCTCGTCGAGCCCGACTGCCATGGCGGACTCGCAGTTGCGCGGAGGCACGAAGAACAGCTCGGCGCCTGAGTCGGCGGCCGCGATGATCTTCTGCTGAATGCCTCCGATAGGTCCAACGGTTCCGTCCTCGGCAATGGTTCCCGTTCCGGCGATCGCCGCTCCCCCGGTCAGCGCGCCGGGGGTGAGCGTGTCGTAGACCGCGAGCGAGAAGATCAAGCCAGCACTCGGGCCACCGATCCGGTCGTCGATGTTGACCGAGACGTCGAACGGGAAGTTGTAGCCTGGCCCGACCACGATGCCGACCTTCGGTCCGTCCTTCGACGGCTCGGGGGCCACCGCCACGGTCTCCTCCTTGCCGGCACGGCGAACCACGAACGTGGCCGCCTCACCGTTCGGCGTGCGGCGCACCAGGCGGCTGACGTCGTCGACGTTGCGGATCTGCTCACCGTTGATGGACACGATCTGGTCGCGGGCCCGGAGCTTGCCGTCGGCGGGGCTGCCGTTCTTGACCACGAGCACCTCGGTCACCTTGTCGACCTTGTAGCCGAGCTCGCTCAGCGCCACCTCGACGGCGGCGTCCTGCGAGCTGACCATCTGTACGGCGCTCTCGGTCTGCACGTCCTGCTCGGACTCGTTCGGCGCGTAGAACGCCTCGCGCGGGTAGACCGCCCGTGACGTGTCGAACCAGGCGGTGAGCGCCTCGCCGATGCTCACCTCCTGCTTGGGCCCGGTCAGCTTGATCGTGGTGAGCTCGAGCCGTCCGTCGGTCGGGTACCTCTTGTGGCCCTTGACCTCGACGATCTCCTTGCCGTGGTTCTCCGCGAGCACGTCGACCGTGGGACCGGGGCTCATGGTGATGAAGGGCACCGGTGTCATGACCGCGACGGCGAAGAGCACGGCGAGCAGGACGCTGGCCAGGATGCTCGACACGGTGCGGCGACTCATGCGGTCACCTTCTCACCCAGACTCAACTAGGCGGAGCGTCGGGTCTGCCCAGGGCTCGCCCCTGTGCCGGCGGCCCGTCCGCTGCGCGAGGGCCGGATCGCGATTCCCGTGCTGCGGTCCCGCGCCATCATCGGCCGGGGGCGTGAGGCGCCCGGGTGCTCCCTCCGGATCGCCGCGGCGAAACGCTCGTAGGCGGCCTCGGACCGGTCCGAGTGCTCCCGGCGCGGCCGGCCCGCCCAGGACGCCCACACCATCATCACGACGGCGACGATGCCGGTAGGCGCCAGCCAGAGCAGGATCTCCACGGGGACAAGGCTAGGACCCGCCCGGCCGCAACCCGGGCAGCAACACGGCTGTCAGGGCGTGCCGACCCACTCGTCGGTACCGTCGGCGAAGAGCTGGTGCTTCCAGATCGGGACCCGCTTCTTGAGCCGGTCGATGAGGGCGTGCGAGGCCTCGAACGCCTCGGCGCGGTGCGCGGCCGCGGTGGCGACCACCACGGCGGCGTCGCCGATCGCGAGCTTCCCCACCCGGTGCACGGCGGCGACCGCCAGCACGTCGTACTCCCGCGCCACCTCCTCGGCGACGTCGGCCAGCTCTGCGAGCGCGGTGGGGTGCGCGGAGTACTCCAGGCCCGTCACCGACTTGTTCTCGTCGTGGTCGCGGACGGCACCGACGAAGAGCGTCACCCCGCCCGCGGCGGCGTCGGCCACCGCTTCCGCGACCTCGTCCACCGAGAGTGCGGTGTCTCGGATGTCGACGAGGCGTACGACGGGCGGAAGCGGGCTCACACCACCGAGACTAGAGGTTGATGTCGCGAGTAGGTTGGGAGGCATGACCAACGACCCGAGCGACCAGCCCGGCGACGAGAACAACCCGTTCAAGGGGACACCGTTCGAGCAGCTCTTCTCCTCGCTCGGCGGCGGCTTCCCGGGCGCCGGCAGCGGGGGCCCCGGCATGCCCGACCTCTCCATGCTGATGAGCCAGATGCAGGCGATGATGACGCCGCACGAGGGCTCGGTGAACTGGAACCTCGCCAAGGACGTCGCACGCAAGACCGTCGCGCAGGAGCCGGACCCCTCCCCCAGCGAGAAGGACCGTGCGGCGCTGGCCGACGCCCTGCAGCTCGCCGACCACTGGCTCGACCAGGTCACCGACTTCCCGTCCGGGGTCAGCACGTCTGCGGTGTGGAGCCGCGCCCAGTGGGTCGAGGAGACCATCGAGGTCTGGCAGCGGCTCGTGGAGCCGGTCGCCGAGCACGTCGTGGGTGCGATGGGCAACGCCCTGCCCGAGGAGGCCAAGGCGATGGCCGGTCCGCTCATGGGGATGCTCGGACAGGCCGGGGGCGCGATGTTCGGCACCCAGGTGGGTCAGGCTCTCGGCGGGCTCGCCGGTGAGGTCCTCACCGCCTCCGACATCGGTCTTCCGCTCGGCCCGTCCGGCAAGGCGGCGCTCCTGCCCGCGAACGTCCGGAAGTTCTCCGAGGGCCTCGACGTGAGCGACGAGGACGTCCTGCTCTACCTCGCGCTGCGCGAGGCGGCCCACCAGCGCCTGTTCGCGCACGTCCCGTGGCTGCGCGCCCACCTGCTCGCCGCGGTGGAGGACTACGGGCGCGGCATGACCATCGACGTCTCGAAGATCGAGGAGTCGATGCGCAACCTCGACCCGATGAACCCGGGCCAGATCCAGGAGGCACTCGAGGGCGGGCTCTTCGAGCCGCAGAAGACGCCGGCACAGGAGGCGGCGCTGGTCCGCCTCGAGACCACGCTCGCGCTCGTCGAGGGCTGGGTCGACGAGGTCGTCGGCCAGGCGACCGCGGACCGGATGCCGAACGCCGCGAAGCTGCAGGAGGCGGTCCGCCGCCGTCGCGCCGCGGGCGGACCGGCGGAGTCCACGTTCGCCGCACTCGTCGGGCTCGAGCTTCGTCCCCGCCGGCTCCGGGACGCCTCAGCCCTGTGGGGCTCGCTGCGCTCCCGCCAGGGACAGCAGGCGCGAGACGCGGTGTGGGCGCACCCGGACCTGCTGCCCTCCTCGGCCGACCTCGACGACCCGCTCGGCTTCCGGGAGCACGTCGAGGAGCCGGAGGCGCTCACCGACGCGGAGTTCGACGCCGCGCTCGCCGACCTGCTCGACAGCGACTCCGGCCGGAGCCCGGGCAAGGACCCGGGCAAGGACCCGGGCAAGGACGCGGGCGACCCCGAGGACGACTGACCGGTGCTCCACGACGACGCCCTGGCGCTGCTGCGCGCCTGGACGCCGCCGGACCGCGCCCAGGACGAGGTGCGCCGGCGGTACGTCGCCCATCTCGAGGCGCACCCGGACGGCCTGAGCCGGGCCTGCTTCCCGGACCACATCACCGCCAGCACCTTGATCCTCTCCGCCGACGGGGAGCAGGTGCTGCTGACCCTGCACGCGAAGGCCGGCGCCTGGTTCCAGATGGGCGGGCACTGCGAGGACGCCGACGCCACGCTGGCGGGTGCGGCGCTCCGTGAGGCGGTCGAGGAGTCCGGCGTACCCGACCTCGTGCTGGACCCCCAACCGGTGCAGCTCAACGCGCATGCTGTGCCGTTCTGCAGCCCGCGGGGAACGGTGAACCACCTCGACGTACGCTTCCTGGCCGTCGCGCCCGAGGACTCGGTCCACGCGGTCAGCGACGAGTCCCTCGACGTGCGCTGGTGGCCGCGCGACGCACTGCCGACGCAGGACCCGGACATGCATGACCTCGTGCGGCTGGCCCGGGAGCGGTGGTCCGCGAGAAGCGCGGTCTAGTCGACAGCCTCCACGCCGGGGACGGTCGGGTCGGCTGCGAGCATCTCCTCCGCGCCCTCGTCGGAGCAGTCCGGGGGGCCGGCTTGCAGGCCCAGGTGGGTTGCGCAGGCGACCCCTTCGAGGAACCCCTTGGCCCGCTCGGCCTTCGGGTAGCGGTCCACCCAGGACCAGAACGCCGGGGTGTGGCCGGACTCGATCAGGTGCGCGAGCTCGTGCACGAGCACGTAGTCGATCACCCAGGCAGGCATGCCCTGGAGCCTCGTCGAGAGCCGGATCGAGCGGTCCGAGGGGGTGCACGAGCCCCAGCGGCTGTTCTGGTTGTCGACCCAGCGCACCGTCTGCGGACGGGCGAGGCCGCCGAGGTAGCGGTTGCTGAGCTCGGCGGCACGGCGTTTGAGCCCCGTGTCACTCGGACGGCGCCGCTTCTCGGACTTCTCCAGGCGCTCCAGCATGGTGGTCACCCACTCACGCTCCTCCTTGGCGCTGAGCCGAGCGGGGATCATCACGATCACCCGGTCGTCCTCGCGGTAAGCCGAGACGGTGCGACGGCGCTTGCGGCTGCGTCGCACCTCGACGATGGGCCCCTCCGGTTCGGGGGCGCGCGTGGGCATACCCGGAGATTACCCGCCTGACCACTCCAGCAGGCGGTCCAAGCTCCAAGTGTTGACTATCCGCTCGGGCGGCACGCCGAGCTCCTCGGCCCGCTCGCAGCCGTGGTCGAGGAAGTCGAGCTGCCCAGGCGCGTGCGCGTCGCTGTCGATCGAGAACAGGCAACCGGCCTCGAGCGCGAGCGCGACGAGGTCGTCGGGCGGGTCCGCGCGCTCCGGCCGCGAGTTGATCTCGACCGCGACGTCGTGCGCGGCGCAGGCCTCGAACACCTTCTCGGCGTCGAACGCGCTCTGCGGGCGGGTGCCTCGTCCGCCCGTGATCAGGCGTCCGGTGCAGTGCCCGAGCACGTTCGTCTGGGGGTGCCGCACCGCCGCCACCATCCGGCGGGTCATCGCCGCGGAGTCCATGCGCAGCTTGGAGTGCACCGAGGCGACCACGATCTCGAGCCGCGCGAGCATGTCGTCGGTCTGGTCCAGGCTCCCGTCGTCGAGGATGTCCACCTCGATCCCGGTCAGCATCCGTAGCCGGCCGTCGAGCTGGTCGTTGACGGCGGCGACGACCTCGAGCTGGCGTTCGAGGCGCTCGGTGGTCAGGCCGTTGGCCACCTGCAGCCGCGGCGAGTGGTCGCTGAGGCAGACGTACTCATGGCCGACCTCGACCGCCGTCATCGCCATCTCCTCGATCGGCGAGCCGCCGTCGGACCAGTCGGAGTGCATGTGCAGGTCACCGCGCAGACGTGAGCGCATCTCCCGTCCCCCGTCGGCGAGCGGCCCGGCCGTCGCCTCGAGCTTCTTCAGGTACGACGGCGTCTGCCCGTCGAGGGCCTCGCGGACGACCTTCTCCGTGGACGGCCCGATGCCGGGCAGCTCGCGCAGCGTCCCCTGCGTCGCCCGGGCCCGGACCTCGTCCGGGGGAAGCGGCAGCAGGGTGGCCGCGGCGGTTCGGAACGCCTTCACCTTGTAGGTCTCGGCCCGGCTGCGCTCGAGCAGGAACGCGATCCGGCGCAGAACAGCGACAGGGTCGCCCGCTTTTCTTTCGTCCACAGCCTGTTTGTCCCCGTTTCTGCTGGTCAGACACGTGCGGGGACGAGACCCGGGCGTGTCCCCCACAGACTTGTACACCGGTTTGCTCAGACCCGTCCACAGGGGCGACGAGGAGGGTCCACATTTCCTCCACAGGGTTATCCACAGCCGTGGACAGCAGCCCGTTGACCCGTGGGTGGGCGACACCTAGCGTGGGCGCGGAAGAGGCCCTCGGTCACCGCGGGACGACGTTCGCAAGGGGAAGGCGAACGTTGCGCCGTCCAGATCGAGGGCCTCTCTGCTTCCACTCATCTGCCCGCTTCAGCGACCGGTGAAACGCGGCGACCGCTTCTGCTGCGCGGCCGCGATGCCCTCCTGAAGGTCCGCAGTGGCCAGCGTGATCGGCTGAGCCAGCGCCTCCCACTGCACCGCGCTCTCGAAGTCGGCGTGCCCGCCATCGCGCAGGGCAAGTGTCGTGTAGCGGCTCGGGATCGGCGCGCTCGACGCGATCCCGGACGCGACCTCGAGCACGTCGTCCAGGAAGGTCTCGTCCGGCATCACCCGGGAGACCAGGCCGAGCCTCAACGACTCCTCCGCGTCGGCGATGCGACCGGTGAGCAGGAGGTCACGGGCGTGGGCCTCCCCGACCACGTTCGGCAGCAGGTAGGTCGCGGCCATGCCCGGGTGCATGCCGAGCTTCACGAACGGAGCACCGAGCTTGGCCGACGCCGAGGCGTACCTCAGGTCGCAGGCGAGGGCCAGGCACAGCCCGGCGCCGATCGCGGGGCCGTTCACGGCCGCGATGGTCGGTACCTCGAGCTTCCGGATCGAGAGCCACGCCCGGTAGAACGCGATCATCCGGGTGCGCAGGTAGTCCACCTCGGCATCCGGCTCGCTCGCGATCCAGCTCGTGTTCCCGCCCGAGCAGAACGCCGACCCTTCGCCCGTGACGACGACCACCCGCGCCGTACGGTCCTCGGCGAGCTCGTCGACGGCGCGCGCCCACGAGGACGTCATCTGGTCCGACATCGCGTTGCGCTGGTCGGGGTTGTCAAGAGTGAGCAGCACGACGCCGTCGGCGGGCCGTTCGATGCGCAGGTGGGGGGTCTCAGACATGGGCGGGAGACTATCCAACGGCTCGGGCCGGGCCCGTCGTACCGGCGCAGCGGTGAGACACGCTCGGACCACGCTCGGAAATCAGCGCGACGATGGACGCCGGAAACGTCCTAAAACAGGACATTTCACCCTCCCAGTGAGCGTGAACACGCTGAGCCAGGCCTGCGCCTGCATGCATCGGGCTCCCGCCTGACGTAGGGTGCGAGACGGCTGCCGACAAATCGGCGCCCCGGCGGGTCTTGAGCGAGAGCCCCCGCCGCGACGACCAGTACGACGATGAGCAAGGAGGCCGTCATGGCGGAGACCTGGAGCGGCGAGTTCTACTGCGTGAAGTGCAAGGAGAAGCGCGAGGCCGAGGGCGAAGTGAAGGTCAACGACAAGGGCACCCGGATGGCCAAGGCCGTCTGCCCGGTCTGCGGCACGAACCTCAACCGCATCCTCGGCAAGGCCTGAGCACTCACGCCACACGCTGAGATCGACGGCGGGGTCCCCATCGGGGACCCCGCCGTCGCGTTTCGTCCCCCGGCTCCGCGCCGGGGTCCTCGGGCTCGGTCGACGCAGTGCTGTGGACAACGGCCGACGCGTCGAGCCCGGCTGAGGCACCCTCGGTGAGGTGCAGACCGACACCACCCGTGAGCCGGCCCCGGGCCGCGCCACTTCCCCTGTCACCCGCCGGTTCCGGCGCCCGGTGCTCCGGCCGGGCGTCCACGTGCTCCGCCGCAGCGCCGACGAGCTGCAGCTCGGCCTCGACCCGGGTCGCGCCCTGGTCCTGCCCGACCGTCCGCGCGTGCGTGCGCTGCTCGCGGCCCTGACCAGTCCCGCATCGGTCGTGGACGACGAGGTGTACGACGACCGCACGCTCGCCCTTCTCGCCGACGCCGGCCTCCTCGTCGACGCCGACGCCCTGCTCCCCCTCATGCCCACCGGTCCGGATGCCGGAGCCGCGGCCGTCTCGCGCCCCGAGGTAGCCGCTCTGGCATTGGACGCGGGCGACCAGGCGGCCGAACGTCTCCAGGCGCGCGCAACGGCCGAGGTCGAGGTCCTCACCACGGGCAGCCCTTGCGGGCGCAGCGTGGCTGCCGAGCTGGCCGGCCTGCTCACCGCCTCGGGTGTCCGCTGTGTCGAGGCCGACGAGCGCACGGAGGCGGCGGGGTCCGGCCGCGCCTGGCCACAAGGGCGGCGTGTGCCGCACCGCGCCGACCCGACCGCCGCGGTCGTCGTCGCCGTGGGTGAGCCAGGTCGCGAGCGGGTGGACGACCTCGTCCGCGCGGGCAGGCCGCACCTGCTCCTGCGGCTGGTCGAGGGCCGCGCGGTGGTGGGCCCGTTCGTGCTTCCTGGCGAGACGGCCTGCCTGCGGTGCCTGGACGCGCACCACACCGACGTGGACACCGCCTGGCCCCTTCTGGTCACCCAGTACGCCAGAGCGGTGACCCGGGATCGGGAGGACACCGTGCCGGAGCCGGTCGACCCGCTGCTGGCCAGGCTGGCCTGCGCCTGGGCGGCGCCGGGAGCTCGTCTCCTTCGCCGAGGGGCGCCGTCCGGCCACCCTGTCGACGACCGTGCGCCTCGACCCGCACCTCACCGCCCTGGAGACGCAGCACTGGCCGCTTCACCCCGCCTGCGGATGTGCCTGGGCCTGAACGCCCGCGGTCGGCCCTCGGGGCCGCGACGCGGCCGGAACGGCGTCCGTGCCGCGGGATGACGAGCGGTCGCTTGTGGCGTCCGTGACAATGGAGACATGACGGAACTGCCTCGCAAGGCCGCCGCCCGCACCGCCCGACTCGCCGCGCTCCCGCTCGGGTTCGCCGGTCGGACGGCGCTGGGTGTCGGGAAGCGGCTGGGCGGAGCACCGGCCGAGGCAGTCATGACGGAGGTCCAGCAGCGCACCGCCGAGCAGCTCTTCCGGACCCTCGGGGACCTCAAGGGCGGGGCGATGAAGATGGGCCAGGCCCTCTCCATCCTCGAGTCCGCGCTCCCGGAGGAGGTGGCGGCACCGTACCGCGCCCACCTCACGCGACTCCAGGACTCCGCGCCTCCGATGTCGGCCGGCACCGTGCACGACGTGCTCAGCCGTGAGCTCGGCACCTCCTGGCGCAAGCAGCTGGTCGAGTTCGACGACAACCCTGCCGCCGCGGCGTCCATCGGGCAGGTGCACCGTGGCCGCTGGCACGACGGTCGCGAGGTGGCCGTCAAGGTGCAGTACCCCGGCGCGGAGGCGGCACTGACCTCCGACCTCAGGCAGCTCGGCCGGCTCGCCCGGACCTTCGGCTCCGTCGTGCCGGGGGTCGACATCAAGCCGCTGGTCGAGGAGCTCCAGGCACGGGTCGTCGAGGAGCTCGACTATCTGCTCGAGGCCGACGCCCAGCGCGCGTTCGCCGCGGAGTTCGAGAACGACCCGCACTTCGTGGTGCCGCACGTCGTGGACGCGAGCAGCCGTGTGCTGGTCTCGGAGTGGCTGGACAGCCCGTCCTCGCTCGCCCGGATGATCGCCGAGGGCACGCAGGAGGAGCGGAACCACTACGGGGAGCTCTACGTCCGGTTCCTGTTCTCCGGTCCCGCCCGCACGGGGATGCTCCACGCCGATCCGCACCCGGGCAACTTCCGGATCGTCCCGACCGAGGACGGTGGTCTCGGACGCCTCGGCGTGCTCGACTACGGCGCCGTGGCGCGGCTGCCCGAGCACGGGCTGCCGCGCGCCATCGGCACCCTGATGCGGATCGCGCTGAACGACGACTACGACGAGGTCGTCGAGCAGCTGCGCGTCGAGGGCTTCATCAAGCCGCGGATCAACGTCGACCCGGCCGAGCTCCGCGACTACCTCGCGCCGTTCATCGAGCCCGCCCGTGAGGACACCTTCCGCTTCTCGCGCCGGTGGATGCGGGAGCAGTTCGCCCGGCTCAACGACCCCCGCGAACCGGGGTACACCCTCAGCCTCAAGCTGAACCTGCCCCCGTCGTACCTGCTCATCCACAGAGTCTGGCTCGGCGGGGTCGGGGTGATGTGCCAGCTGGAGGCCGAGGCGCCGTTCCGCCGGCTGCTCGAGGAGTCACTGCCGGGCTTCGCCGAGGAGGACTAGCGGCAAAGGCGGGCCGGAGGAGGACCCGGCCGCCCGCTGTCGCGAGCGGCTACCACCACTCGCTGTCGAGCTTGCTCTCGATCGCCCGGAGGTGCTCACGCGAGCAGCTCTCGCAGAAGCTCCGCTTCCGGCCGTTCTCCACCGCCGTGGTCCAGGTCAGCGGCGGCTCGTCGCCCGGGGCGGTGGCGCCGCAGAAGTCACAGGTGACACTCACGGCACCACCCTACGCACGAAAGCCGGACCCCCGGCAGCCGTCGGTGGCTGTCCGGGGGTCCGGGCTCGTCCTCCCAGCGGGTCAGACTCTGGGAGTGGGGTTGTCACCTGCTCACAGGGAGCGGGCGAGCGCGAGGCGGGCCTGCTGCGCCGCCCGCTCGGCGCGGCGGGAGAGCCGCCGCGCACGTGAGAGCTGGTGTCCCAGCCGCAGGTCTTGCGCCTCTCCCAGGCGCTGCGCTATCTGCGCACGGGCGAGATCTTCGTTGATCAAGTTCATCTTGGTGCTCCGATTCGCGGTGTTGTCCATGGTGGGTAGATGTCGCTTTCTGAGGTAGGTGCCTGGCTGGCTGTGGGCAGATGCGGTGTTGCCGGTGCTACTGCCTACAGCGCGCGCGAGAGCACGAGTCGGGCCTGCAGGGATGCGCGCTCGGCCCGACGGGCCTTCCGCTTCGCCAGCAGGAGCTGCTGACCTCGCCGCAGGTGACGCGCCTCGTCGAGTCGGTCGGACATGTGTGCCCGAGCCAGCTCTTCGTGGAGGTAGTTCATGGTGAGACTCCGTTGTCTTCTGGGTTCGTCTTCTGGGTTCTTCTGGGTGTTCTTCAGGTTGTTGCTCGGTGCTGCGGTGCTGCTGGTGACGCGGGTCGTGCCGGTGGTCAGGCGGCCACCTCGTTCTTTCGCGGCCGGCCGCGGGGACGCTTGCGGGGGATCACCACTCCTTGCAGGAACAGCTCGCCACCCCAGACCCCCCAGGGCTCCCTCCGGTCGAGGGCGCCGGCGAGGCACTCGGTGCGGACCGGGCACTCCAGGCAGAGGGCCTTCGCGGTCTCCACGTCTGCTGGGCTCTCGGCGAAGAACAGCTCGGCGTTCCCTCTCCTGCAGGGAAGCTGCTCTTCGTCGACCCCCGTCTGTGGGTCGAGGACGCTGATACTCATCTGTCACCTCCTTGTGACTGTCGCTGGGTCGTGCGAGAAACAAAAAGACCGCGGATCCCGGGTTTCGGGTTCCGCGGCCTGGAGGCTGCCGATGTAGATCGCAATCTAGATCGGTGGACTCCAGGCGGAGGTACCCGGGAAGGCGCCCTCGAGGACGACGACATCGGCGGTGCGCGTGTAGACGCACACCTGTGCCACGTCCGCGGAACGACGCTTCGTGCCAGCAGCAGCTGCGTGGGCCGACACTCCACCCATGGTCGGGAAGGTGCGCACAGCAGCAGCGGACGCGGCGTCGGTCCAGGAAATGGGCATGGTGAAGCCGGCCTGCGAGCTGGTCTGGATGTTCTTGATCACTGTGAGCACCTCCTTCGATGCGTAGGGCGCCGGCTTTGTCAGAGCCGTGTCTGCGCGGTTGTCTTGCGGTGAGAGAAAAGTTAGCGCCCCCACCCTGTAAGCGGCAAACGATTTAATGGGTATTTCCGAAAAATCTTTCGGCCGCATCAACGCGATGGCCCGGACGGGCTATGCGGAGCCACCCTGCGACAGCGGATGATCGCCTCCGGCGACGAGCTCGAGGACGTCCTCGGCGTACTTCTCGACCTTCGCCGGGCCGATGCCGCTGATCCGCAGCAGCGCCGGTGTGTCTGTCGGCCGCACCTCGGCGATCGCCTGGAGCGTCAGGTCGGTGAAGACGACGTACGCCGGCACCTTCTCCTCGGCCGCTCTCGCCACCCGCCATGCGCGCAGCCGCTCGAAGAGCTCCTCGTCGTAGGTCGCCGGGCAGTCCTCGCAGCGACCCACCTTGCGCTCCGCCGTCGTGCTCAGCGGCGCGTTGCAGACCCGGCAGTGCGCGATGCCTCGCTTGGTCCGCGTGCGCGACGAGCGCTCCTCCGCCGCACGGTCGGAGCGGCTCTCGGGGCGCAGGCCCGTGAGGAACCGCGACGGCTTGCGGGTGGAGCGCCCTCCCGGGGACCGGGCAAGGGACCACGAGACCGAGAGCCGCGCCCTGGCCCGGGTCATGCCGACGTAGAGCAGCCGACGCTCCTCCTCGACCGCGGCCGGCCCCTCGGCGTAGATGATCGGCATCGTGCCCTCGTGCATGCCGACCAGGAAGACGGCGTCCCACTCCAGGCCCTTGGCCGCGTGCAGGGTCGCCAGGGTGACGCCCTGCGCCACGGGCGCGTGCTGCTCGGCAGCACGACGGTCGAGCTCGTCGACGAAGTCCCCCAGCTCGGCGTCCTCGTGCGTGGAGGCGAACTCCTCCGCCTGCGACACGATCGCCTGGAGCGACTCCCAGCGGTCGCGGACGTTGCCGCGCCCCGTCGGCGCCTTCTCGGTCCACTCCATCCCGCCCAGGACGGCCTTCACGTCGGCCACGATCCCGTCACCTGACCCGCCCGCTCCGCGCGCGTTGCCACGCAACAGGGTGACCGCCTTGCGCACCTCGGCCCGCTCGAAGAAGCGGGCGGCGCCGCGGACCACGTAGGGGATGCCCCGGGCCGCGAGAGCCTCCTCGAAAGCCTCGGACTGGGCGTTGATCCGGAACAGGATCGCGACCTCGCGCATGGGCGTGCCGGCGCGCTGCAGCTCGAGGATCCTCGCGGCGACCGACTCGGCCTCGGACACCTCGTCCGCGTGCTCGGCGAACGCCACCTCGGGGCCGGTCTCCTGCTGGGACCGCAGCGAGACGCCTGCAGAGGAGGTACCGGCCAGGAGCTGGTTCGCCGAGGCCACGACCTGGGGCGTGGACCGGTAGTTGCGGACGAGCTCGAGGGCTGTCGTGCCGGGGTGCTTCTTGGGGAAGTCGGTGAGGTACGTCGCGCTGGCGCCGGCGAACGAGTAGATCGTCTGCGCCGGGTCGCCCACCACGCACAGGTCGTGGCGGCCCCCGAGCCACAGGTCGAGCAGGGCGGCCTGGATCGGGCTGACGTCCTGGAACTCGTCGACGACGAACCAGCGGTACTGCCTGCGCACCTCCGCCGCGACACGCTCGTCCTCGGCGAGCAGCGCGGCAGCACACAGCAGGACGTCCTCCATGTCCATCCGGCCCTGGTCGCGCTTGACCTCCTCGTAGGTCGCGAAGACCCGGGCAACCGTGCTCGCGTCCTGGCCGGTGACGCTGCGGCCGCGGGCCTGAGCCACCCGTGCGTAGTCGTCGGGGCGAACGTTGCTGACCTTGGCCCACTCCACCTCGGAGGCGAGGTCGCGCAGCGTGGCCTGGTCGGCCTCGACACGGTTGCGCCGCGCGGCGTTGCCGAGCATCGGCAGCTTGGACTCGGTCAGGACAGGCAGCTCCCCGCCGTACACCCGGGGCCAGAAGTAGCGCGCCTGCCGCAGGGCGGCGGAGTGGAAGGTGCGGGCCTGGACCCCTCCGGCGCCGAGCGCCCGCAGCCGGGTGCGCATCTCTCCGGCGGCACGTGTGGTGAAGGTCACCGCGAGGACCTCGGTGGGGTTGTAGACGCCGGTGGCGACGCCGTACGCGATCCGGTGGGTGATCGCCCGGGTCTTGCCCGTGCCCGCACCGGCGAGCACCCGGACCGGCCCGCGGAGGGCGAGGGCCACCTCACGCTGCTCGGGATCGAGGGCTTCGAGCAGGCGGTCAGCCGAGCCTGCGACGAGCCCGGCGGACGAGTCCATGGCGACCACGCGGAACAAACTCCTCGGAACGGGTGTTGAAAGACCAGAGCCGTGCAACGTCACGGCTTGCTGTGTGCCCGGGCGGGGTACAAGAACCGCCGGACACGAGAGAACCAGGGTAGACGTCGGAAGGGACAGTTCATTGCCTGCCAGTTCACCAGCCTCCTCGGGCGCTGCGGTCACGATGTACTCGACGCAGTGGTGCGGTTACTGCTTCAGGCTGCGCAAACAGCTCGACCGTGAGGGCATCGAGTACGACGTCATCGACATCGAGAAGGTCCCGGACGCGGCGTTCGTCGTGGAGCAGGTCAACAACGGCAACCAGACCGTCCCGACCATGGTCTACAGCGACGGCAGCGCCCAGACCAACCCGTCGCTCAACCAGGTCAAGGCCAAGCTGGCCTCGCTCAACTGAGCAACCTCACCAGTGACCCGGCAGCTGGACCGCCGTACCAGGTCTCGACGAGGGTCCGCGAGATCGAGATTCCTCCGGGTAGCAGCAACGTGCCCGCCTCCGCCTCGGCGTGCATCTGCTCGCGCGTGAACCACCGCGCGTCGCTGATCTCGTCCTCGTCGACACGGATCTCGGTGGTCAGCGCCCTGGCGAAGAAGCCCACCATCAGGCTCGCCGGGAACGGCCACGGCTGGTTGCCGAGGTAGGTCACCTCGCCGACCTCGACACCGACCTCCTCGGCCACCTCGCGGCGGACCGCGTCCTCCAGCGACTCGCCCGGGTCCACGAACCCGGCCAGCGTGGAGTAACGGCCCTCGGGCCACTTCGGCTGCCGTCCCAGCAGCGCCCGGTCCTCGTCGTCGGTGACGAGCATGATCACCGCCGGGTCGGTGCGAGGGAACTGCTGCCGGCCGCACCCGGAGCAGGTCAGCACGTGTCCAGCCTCCGCGACGGTCAGCGGGCTCCCGCACCGGGGACAGAACCGGTGCGCCCGGTGCCACTCCCCCAGCGCCACGGCGTGCACCAGCAGGCTCGCCTGCTCGCGCGAGAGCTTGGGCCCTACGAGCCGAAGGTCGGCCCAGCTGTCGTCCAGCGGCTGGTCCAGCAGGACGGCGAAGTGCGCCACGCCGTTCTGCTCGCCGAGGAACAGCCGTTGCCCGTCCGGCGCCTCACCCGGGCCGGTCCACGCGGCGGAGGTTCCCCCCTCCGCCACCGGGAACCTGCCCCGGGCCAGCGGCAGGACCCGAGTCGAGGGGTCCGCCCAGGTCTCGGCGAGCCACCGCTCATCGGTCCGCCGGCGGCCTACGCGGTCGTGGGCGCGCATGGAGAGCGCGATCTGGGGTGGGTTCGATCCGTCGTTGTCCTGCCACATCACACGCCGACCCTATGACTTCCGGCGACCGGGTCGACCGCCTGCCCGGGACAGTCCCGCGCGCCCTAGGATCCGACACCATGAGCACCCACATCTCCGCCGCCCCGGACCAGGTGGCTCCGCACGTCCTGATGCCCGGCGACCCGCTCCGGGCACGCTGGATCGCCGAGACCTTCCTCGAGGACGCCGAGTGCTACTCCGAGGTCCGCGGCATGCTCGGCTACACGGGCACGTACCGAGGCGAGCGCATCTCGGTGCAGGGCTCCGGCATGGGCCTGCCCTCGCTGTCGATCTACGCGCACGAGCTGTTCTCGGAGTACGACGTCCAGACGATCGTCCGGGTCGGCTCCTGCGGGGCTCTCAGCCCTGAGCTGGGCATCCGTGACATCGTGCTGGCCTCCGGAGCGTGCACCGACTCCTCGATGAACCGGGTGCGGTTCGAGGGCCTCGACTACGCGCCCGTGGCCGACTTCGGACTCCTGCGAGCCGCCTACGACGTCGCCGTGTCGAAGGACCTGCCCGTGCAGACGAAGGTGGGTCTGCTGTTCTCCAGTGACTCCTTCTACAGCGCGCGCCCGGAGCTCACCACGCGGATGGCGAAGTACGGCGTGCTGGCGGTCGAGATGGAGGCCAGCGCGTTGTACACCCTGGCGGCGATGTTCGGCCGGCGCGCCCTCGCCGCCTGCACCGTGTCGGACCACATCCTCACCGGCGAGGAGACCACGCCGCTGGAGCGCGAGCAGACCTTCGGGCACATGGTCGAGATCGCGCTCGAGGCGATCCTCGCCCCGGCTCCCTGACCGCTCACCCCGGCGGCACCGTCGCTCCCCCGGCGATGATCGCCTCGAGCTCCTCGCGGCCGGGCAGTCCGGCGTGGTCGACCTGGTCGCCGGTGCGGACGTAGTAGAACGCCGCCTCCACGCGCTCCACCGGGACTCCGCTGAGCTCGGCCCAGGCGAGGCGGTAGATCGCGAGCTGGAGGGGGTCGGCGGTCTGCTGCTGGTTGGTCTTCCAGTCGACGACGAGGAAGCCCGTCGGAGTGTCGTACACCGCGTCGATCCGCCCACGGATCACCTGCCCGGCGAGCACCAGCGCGAACGGCGGCTCCACGGCGTAGGGCACGCGATCACCGAACGGACCGCTGGTGAACCGCTCGACCAGCTCCTCGAGCTCGCGCTCGTCCTCGATGCCCTGGTCGGCGCGACCGGGGACCTCGTCGAGGCCGACGAGCTGCTGCTGCCCGAAGCGGGCCTCCACCCAGGCGTGGAAGCGGGTGCCGAACCGTGCCGCCGGAGACGGCTTGCGCGGCATCGGGCGTGCCAGGTCCGCGGCGAGCGCCCCGGGGTCGTCGCGCAGCCGCGCCAGCGAGGTCGCGGAGAGGCTGGAGGGCAACGGCACGTCCACCTCGTCCGACCGGCCCACCCTGGCCTCCTCGAGCAGCCGCTCCAGCTCGTCGTCCCACTCGGCCGCCTGAGCCAGTTCCGCGGACGTGAGGTCCGCATCGGGGGTCTCCTCCGCGCTCGATGTGCCGTCGGCGGCCAGCTCGGCGATCGCCTCGCGCACCAGCGCCGCCGCCTCCGCCCGGCGGGAGACCTCGGCGGTGTGTGCCTCGACCGGCCACGGGCGGCTGTCCACGGCGGCCCGCAGAGGGTTCGGCGTGCCCTTCTCCGGCTTGTCCAGCCACGGCTCGAACGGCTCCCCCCACTCGGCGAGCTTCTGTCGGGCCACCTGCTGGTACGACGAGGGTCCCAGCGGCTTCTGCCGGGTCGACGTCCAGCAGTAGGAAGACACCGACAGCAGGTGGCGGGCTCGGGTGAAGGCGACGTACCCGAGACGCAGCTCCTCCTCCAGCTCGTGGGCCTTGCAGGCGGCGGCGTACTCCTTGAGCTCCTCGCAGGAGTACCCCCGCAGCACGGGCAGGTCGCGGGCGTCTCCCCGCAGCGGATAGGGCAGCACTCCGGGGCCGGCGGTCCACTTGGTGCGGGTGCGGGAGGTGGGGAACTTCTCGTCCGCGACCCCGGCCAGGAACACCGCGTCCCACTCCAGGCCCTTGGCGCGGTGCACCGTGAGCAGCTTGACCGAGTCGGCCTCGGTGGGCGTCGCGACGTCGAGCCCGGCGCCGTACTCGTCCTCTGCCTGGAGGTAGGCCAGCAGCGCCGGGAGCGTGACGTCTCCGTCGATCGCCTGGAAGTCCGAGACCGCCTTCACGAACAGGTCGAGGTTGTCCCGGCGGGCGTGGGCGGTGGGGCTGACCGAGGAGGCGAGCTCGATGTCGATCCCCGTCGTGTCGATGATCCGGCGGACCAGGTCGAGCAGCGGCTCACCGGCGTAGGCACGCAGCTCGCGCAGCTCCTTGGCGAGCAGCCCGAAGCGTTCGAGCCCGTCCTCGGAGTACTTGAGTTCACCCGGGTCGTTCAGGGCGTCGCTGAGCGAGACCACCTCGCTGGGGTCGGCGCCCTGCACCGCCTCGGCGAGCTCCTCGTCGACGCTTCGCAGGGTGTCGCGAGACCCCGGCCCCGCCGAGCTCGCGAGCTGGCGGGCCCTGCGCCCGAGCAGGGCGAGGTCACGTGCACCGACCGCCCAACGGGGGCCGGTCAGCAGGGTGAGCAGCTCGGCATTCGCGGTGAGGTCGTGGAGCAGGGTCAGTGTGGCCACCACCTCGGCCACCTCGGGCAGCCGGAGCAGGCCCTGGAGACCCACGATCTCGACCGGGATCTCCGCCTCGGTCAAAGCGTCGAACACGTCCGCGGCATGCGCGTTGTCGCGGGTGAGGACACCGATCTCCGACCAGGCGGGCGAAGCCATCTGCGCATGAGCCTGCTTGACCTGGTCCGCCAGCCACGCGAGCTCCTCGGCGTAGGTCTCCAGGACGGCGCTGCGCACGCTGCCGGGCGCCGCGGCCGGCTTGGCCTCCAGCGGGAGCACCTGAGGCATCCGGGAGTACAACGGGCCGGCGAGCTCGTTGGCGAGCTCGAGGATCCGCGCGTCGGAGCGGCGGTTGACGGTCAGGGCGAAGGTCGCGACGTCGGCGGAGCCCTCAGCCGTCGGGAAGTCGCGCCCGAAGCCGAGGATGTTCGAGACCGAGGCCCCGCGCCAGCCGTAGATCGCCTGGTTGGGGTCGCCCACAGCGGTCACGGCGTGGCCGCGGCCGGTGGCGGCTGAGTCCCCGGAGAAGAGCCGGCTGAGCATGATGGCCTGTGCGACGGAGGTGTCCTGGTACTCGTCGAGGAGCACGATGCGGTACTTCGCCCGCTCGGCCTCGCCGACCTCGGGTTGCTCCGAGGCGAGCCGGGCGCCGAGCGCGATCTGGTCGGAGAAGTCCATGAGCCCGAGGTGCGCCTTCAGCCGGCGGTACGCCCCCACCAGGCCGAGCAGCTCCTCGCGTCGGTCGAAGGAGCTGAGCACCTTGTCGACCTCGCCGATCTTGGTCTTCAGCGACTCGGCGGCCTTGGCGGCCTCCACCAATGGCCGCTCCTTCGCGTGGAAGGCGCGGACGTCGTCCGGTGTGAGCAGGTGCTCGGCCATCGCGCCGTCGAGGGCGAGGAGGTAGTTGATGACGGTCGGCGGGTGGTCGCTGAGCAGCTCGACCTTCCGGTCGTACCTCGCGATGGCGCGTGCGGCGAGCTGGTAGCGGGACGCGTCGGCGATGACCCGGGTGTCGGGCTCGTGGCCGATGCGCAGGCCGTGGTCGGTGAGCAGCCCGGCGGCGTAGGCGTTGTAGGTGGCGACCGTGGGCTCCTCCGGCTCGTCGCCCTCTTCCTCCGGCTGCTCGCCGGACACGCGCCGGCGGAGCCCCGCGGCGGGGAGGATGCCGGCGGCGCGAAGCCCGGCGCGGATCCGGCTGGCGAGCTCGTTGGCGGCCTTGGTCGTGAACGTCAGCCCGAGCACCTCCTCTGGCCGGACCTGGCCGGTCGCCACCAGCCAGACCACGCGGGCCGCCATGACCGTGGTCTTGCCCGACCCCGCACCCGCGATCACGACGTGGGGCTCCAGCGGGGCCGTGACCACGGCGAACTGCTGGTCGCTGAAGGTGAAGTCCTCCTGCATCAGCACGCGGAGCTGCTCCGGCGTCTCCACGGGCCGGGGCTGGAACGCGGGGCTCATGAGAGCACCGTCCCGGCGCCCTTGACGGGGCAGATCGAGTGGAAGGAGCAGTGGTCGCAGTGACCGCCCGCCCGGGCCTGGAACTCCTCGCCGCGAACCACGCGGACCGCCTCCATCATCTGTTTCTCCACGAGCAGGTGACCGTCCTCGTCGGGCTCTTGTGGAGCCTGCGGCTGGACCTTGGCCTTGCCTCTGACCTCCTTCCGGAGCTGGACCAGCTCCGCGCCTCCCGAGCGGACCGGCCCACCTGGGTGCGCGGGATGGTCGGCGAGGAGCTCGTCGACGGCGCCGTGGTCGACGGCGTACTGGTAGAGCCCGAGCTGGGCGTTGCTCGGCAGGTCCTTGTCTGCAGGCGGGTACTTCGAGGTCTTGAGGTCGATCACCACGACCCGGCCGTCCTCGTCGAGCTCGAGCCGGTCGGCGTAGCCGTTGAGCCGCACCTGTGACCCGTCGGGCAGCGTGACCTCGGCGGACAGGTGCTGCTCGGTCGCGACGACTGTGCGAGCGCCGGGTCGCGAATGCCAGGCGACGAACCTGGCCAGCGCGTCCTGCACCTCCTGACGCTCCCGTGACCGCGACCACGGGGTCCGGAAGCTGATCTGGCTCCACACCCGGTCGACGTAGGCCATCAGGTCGTCGGTGTCCGCGAGCTCCCCCTTGCCGATCCGGTCGGCCAGGGCGTGCACCACGAGACCGAAGCCCTGGGATGCCGTCGACGGGCTGGCGCCACCGGCCTCCCGCTCGAGGAACCACTTGGCGGGGCAGGCGAGGATCGCCTCCAGCGCACTCGCGGACAGCCGCACGGGCTGGTCCGCGGGGCGAACCGCCTCAGCGGCGAGGCTGCGCCCGCGTGTGCCCCACCAGTTCGCCGGGTCTGCCTGAGGAGCGAGCGGACGGCCGTTGACGCCGGCGGTCGCGAGTCTCGCCAGGCGGCGGGCGGCCGCACGGCGCAGTGCGGGCGAGCTGTCCGGGTCCGAGCTGGTCCGCCGCAGCTCGGCGACCAGCCCCGCCAGGGACAGCGGCCGGGCGGGGCGTCCCCGGACACTCACCGGGGTCACGCCGAGCTCGTCGAGGAACCTCGACGGTTGGTCACCGTCCTCCTCCGCGGACTGCACCGCGGTGACCAGGAGGCGCTCGCTCGCGCGGGTGCACGCGACGTAGAACAGCCGCCGCTCCTCCGCGAGCAGCGTCGCCGTCGTGGTCGGGGGCAGCATCCCGTCGCTGCCGATCCGGTCGGCCTGGAGCAGGGTGCTGCGCCGCCGCAAGTCCGGCCACCCGCCGTCCTGGACCTGGGCGACCACCACGAACCGCCACTCGAGACCCTTCGAGCGGTGGGCCGTGAGCAGCCGCACCGCGTCACCGCGAACGCCCTGCTCGGCCAGGCTGTCCGCGGGGATCTGCTGGGCGGTGAGCGTGGCGAGGAAGTTCACGACGCCCTTGTGAGCGCGCTGCTCCTCCGTGCGCGCAGCCACGTCGAACAGTGCGCAGAGAGCGTCGAGGTCACGGTGGGCCATGCGCGCCCCGGCGCCACCGTCGTCGACCATCGCCCGCAGGCGAGCCGGCCACCGGGTGCCGCTCCACAGCGTCCAGAGCACCTCCTCGGCGGTTGCGCCGTCGTCGAGCTCCGCCCTCGCCGCGTGCAGGAGCCTGCCGAACCGCGCCGCCTTCCCCGCCGGCCTTCCCTGGAGACCCGCGAGCACCTCAGGGGACAGCACCGCCTGCCGGAGAAGCTCCGGCGAGGACCGGGGGGCACGGTCCTCGGTCGCGGCGGCCGTCTTCTCGCGGGCCCGGAGGACTCGCGCGAGCGCCCGGACCTCGGTGGCGTCGAGGCCGGCCAGCGGGGAGGCGAGCAGCGAGTCGATCCGGTCGGTGCCGATGTACTCGGGATCGCTGCGGTCGTCGTTGTCGAGGTTGACCACGACGCGGAGCGCCTCGAGCAGCACGCCGACCGCCGGCTCGCGGACCAGCGGCGTGTCGTCGCTGGCGACCTCGACGGGGACACCTGCGGACGAGAGGCTGCGCCGCAGCGACGGGATGGAGCTGCGCCCCGAGCGCACCAGCACCGCGATCTGCGACCAGGGGATCCCGTCCTCGAGGTGCGCGCGCCGCAGCAGGTCGGCCACGTGCTCGGTCTCGGCCCGCGAGGTGTCGAAGGTGCGGACCTCGACCCGACCGGGACCGAACGGGGTCTTGGTCGGCTGCGGGTTACGGAAGGCCTGGAAGATCTCGGCGTCGATGGAGCCCTTGGTCGGGATCGCGCCCGCGACCGCACGGGAGGCTTCGAGCAGCACCGGCCCGAACCGTCTCGTCACCCGCAGAGCGACCGTGCGGGCACGACGTCCGTCGCGGTTGCGGAACTCGTCGGGGAAGTCGAGGATGCCGCGGACCTCCGCCCCCCGGAAGGCGTAGATCGACTGGTCGGGGTCGCCGACGACGACGAGGTTGCGGCCGTCGCCGGCCAGCGCCTGGAGCAGCCGGACCTGGGTCGGGTCGGTGTCCTGGTACTCGTCGACGAAGACCCAGGAGTACTGCCGGCGAAGCCGGTCCTGGATCTCCGGTGACTCGGCGAACGCGACCGCGCGGTGCACGAGCTCGGGGTAGTCGACCGCGCTCTGGCTGTCGAGGACGTCGAGGTACTGCCCCATGAACAGGCCGGCGGCCATCCACGCGGGCTGGTCCTCCGCCTTGCCGAGCGTGACGAGGTCTTCGGGGTCGAGCCCCTTCTCGCGGGCCCGTGCGAGCACGGCCTGCACCTCGCGGGCGAAGCCTCTGGTCTCCACAGCCCTGCCGAGCGCCGCCGGCCAGCGCACCGACTCGGGCTCATGGGTCAGCAGGCGCTGGAGCTCGACGTCCTGCTCCGGCGCGCTGAGGAGTCGAAGCGGCTCGTCGTACAGGCCCTTGGGGCCGTAGGCGCGCAACAGGCCGTAGGCGAAGGAGTGGAAGGTCGAGCTGAGGGTGGTCGACATCGTGCGGCCGATCCGCGCGGTGACGCGGTCACGAAGCTGCTCGGCCGCCTTGCGGCTGAACGTCAGCGCGAGCACGGAGTCGGGTGCGACGCCGCGGCGCTCGATCCGGTCGACGATCGCCTCGACCAACGTCGTGGTCTTGCCCGTGCCGGGACCGGCGAGGACCAGCAGCGGGCCCGCCTCGTGGTCCACCACCGACTCCTGGAAGGAGTCCAGCGACGGCGCGGCCGTGCGCCCTGCGGAGGGTGGGACGAGGCGGTACGACGTCATGCCCCATATCCCATCAGAGAGGACCGACAGGACCTGCGTCACCGTCCTCCGGCCACCAACGCGCCGCTGCCATGTCGACCCGTTCGGTGGACCGCAGCGGCGTCCCCTCCGCCCGGTGGTGGGCCAGGGCCTCGCCGTCGTGGCACAGCGGCAGCCCGCCGTCGGCCCGGACCACCCGCCACCACGGGACAGCGGCGCCCTCGAGCGACATGACCCGACCCACCTGCCGCGGGCCACCGACCCCGACCACCTCGGCGATGGCGCCGTAGCTCATCACACGGCCTGGCGGGATCTGCTCCACCACGGCGAGCACCCGTTCGACGTACTCCTCGCGGTCCACGGCGGACACGCTAGCCGGGTCGGTCACAGAAGCGGCCGGAACTCCTCGGTGCCGCGGACCAGCCGCAGCCCCGCGATGCCCGAGTGCCGCTGCGCGAAGGCGAGCTCGTGCCGCAGGTCGCCGACACCGTTCGAGGCGGCCAGGGGTGCGAGCGAGAGCGTCGAGAGGACGCCGAGGGCATTGCCGTGGGCGTCGAGGAAGGCGCTCCCCGAGTCGCCGGGCACACCCGGAGTGACGGTGTAGACCGGGTGGGACCAGCCGGCCCCGGTCGTGCCGAGGCTCAGCCCCTGCTTGGGCGAGAGCGCCTCGATCCCACCGCGCATCAGGGACTTCCCGTAGGAGTAGACGGCCTCCCCCTCCGCCGTGCCGTCGCGGTCGAGGCCGACGGGCCCACCCCAGAACGGCACGCTCGGGTTCACCTTGCTCACGTGAGCCGGCCCGACGCGCACGAGCGCGAGGTCGTTGAACGCGCAGGCGTCCGGGTTCCGCAGACCGAGTCGCCGCATGGTGACCCAGGAGCTGTAGGCGAGCCGGCCGGACCCGACGGTCGTGCCGTCCGCGACCAGCGAGCCGCCGTCCGCGAAGCGGACCCGCGTGCCCAGCGGGAGAGAGCCGGAGGCGCAGCCGTCGGTGTCGGTCGACTCGCCGGTGCCCGCGCAGTGGGCGGCGTACCCGACGTACACCCGGCCGCGACGGTCCTTGAAGACGAAGTTGCCGGTGCACTGGGCGCCCTTGGTGTACATCTGCACGCCTGGGTGGATCTTCGCGCGGTCGGCCGGCGCCCACCGCGAGGCCGCCTCGGCCGGCGGAGGCGCCAGCGACGGTACGACGGTCAGCAGCCCGAGCAGGGCCGCGACCAGCGGCAACGTCGTGAGGCGTCGTCGCGTGCGGTGTCGGAGGGTGCGCACGTGGTCTCCTGGGTGGATGGGAAAGGGCCCGCCCCGAGAGGAGCGGGCCCTGCCCGGTCTAGCGGTGGACTCGCGTCAGAGCATCGGCGAGAACGGCTCGGTGCCCGGAACCAGCGCGAGGCCCGCGATGCCGGAGTTGGCCTTCGCGAACTCGAGCTCGTGGTTCAGGTCGCCCACCCCGTTCGAGCCGGCCAGCGGCGCGATCGCCAGCGTGGAGAGCACGCCGAGTGCGTTGCCGTTGGCGTCGAGGAAGGCGCTGCCGGAGTCACCCGGAACGCCGGGGCTGACGGTGTAGACCGGGTGGGTCCAGCCGTCGCCGTCGGTGCCCAGGCTGGTGCCCTGCTTGGGAGAGAGCTCCGTGATGCCGCCACGCAGGCTGGAGTTGCCGTAGGAGTAGACGGTGTCACCGGCGGCGGTGCCGTCGGTGTTGATTCCCACCGGGCCGCCCCAGAACGGGACGGAGGGGTTCACGTCGCCGACGTACTGCGGGTCGACCTTGACCAGCGCCAGGTCGTTGTAGGCGCAGGTGTTGGCGTCGGTGGTGCCGGCCTTCTGCATGGCGAGCCAGCTGCTGTACACCAGGGTGCCCGTGCCGACGGTCGTGCCCTCGGTGATGACGCTCCCGCCCTCGACGAAGTCGACCTTGGTGCCCAGCGGCAGGGAGCCCGAGTCGCAGCCGTCGGTGTCCGTGGCTGCGCCGGTGCCGGCGCAGTGGGCCGCGTACCCGACGTACACGTTGCCGGCGCCGTCGGTGTAGACGAAGTTGCCCGTGCACTGGGCGCCGTCGGTGTACATCTGGATGCCCGGGTGGATCTTGGCCGTGTCGGCGGGGGCCCACGCGGCTGCGGCCACGCCCTTCTTGGCGGCCTGCGGCGCAGGCGCTGCCTCGGAAGGCGTAACGGTGGCGGCGACGGCGGCCGCCGCGAGAACGGTGCTGGTGAGGGTGGCTACAGCGGCACGGGCCCGGAGGACTGACATGTAGGGCGCTCCTTCCCAAGAGCATCAAGGTTGTGACGAACACAACGAAGATGCCCCCGGGAGGTCACGCCCGAAACGTCAGTAAGAGGGCTGAGATGGGTCGATCTGGTTGACCCAGGCCACCACGCCGCCCCCGACGTGGATCGCGTCGCTGAACCCGGCGCCCTTGACCACAGCGAGGGCCTCGGCGGAACGGACCCCGGACTTGCAGTGCAGCACGATCTGCTTGTCCTGCGGCAGCTTCTCGATGGCGGTGCCGTTGAGGAAGTCGCCCTTCGGGATCAGGATCGAGCCGGGGATCCGGTTGATCTCGTACTCGTTGGGCTCCCGGACGTCGACGAGCACGAAGTCCCGCTCGCCGTTGTCCCGCTCCTTGAGCATGGTCTCGAGCGTCGCGACCGAGATCGTCGAGTCGGCCGCAGCGTCCGCCGCGGCCTCGCTGATGGCGCCGCAGAACGCGTCGTAGTCGATCAGCTCGGTGACCGTCGGGTTCTCACCGCAGATCGCGCAGTTGGGGTCCTTGCGGACCTTGATCTTGCGGTACTCCATCTCGAGGGCGTCGTAGATCATCAGCCGGCCGAGGATCGGCTCGCCGATGCCGGTCAGGAGCTTGATGGCCTCGTTGACCTGGATCGAGCCGATGCTCGCGCAGAGCACGCCCAGCACGCCGCCCTCAGCGCAGGAGGGAACCATGCCCGGCGGCGGCGGCTCCGGGTAGAGGCACCGGTAGCAGGGACCGTGCTCGGCCCAGAACACCGACGCCTGGCCGTCGAAGCGGTAGATCGAGCCCCAGACGTAGGGCTTGCCGAGCAGGACCGCGGCGTCGTTGACCATGTACCGGGTGGCGAAGTTGTCGGTGCCGTCGACGATGAGGTCGTACTGCTCGAAGATCCCCATCACGTTGTCGTTGTCGAGCCGCTCCTCGTGGAGGACCACGTTGACGTAGGGGTTCGCCTCGAGGATCGACTCCTTGGCCGACTGCGCCTTCGACTTCCCGATGTCGCTCTGGCCGTGGATGATCTGGCGCTGCAGGTTGGACTCGTCGACCTCGTCGAACTCCGCGATGCCGATCGTCCCGACACCGGCCGCGGCCAGGTAGAGCAGCGCGGGGCTGCCCAGACCGCCGGCGCCGATGACCAGCACCTTGGCGTTCTTGAGCCGCTTCTGGCCGGTCATCCCGACGTCGGGGATGATCAGGTGCCGGCTGTAGCGACGGACCTCGTCGATGGTCAGCTCGTCGGCGGGCTCGACCAGGGGTGGAAGGGACACGCGTGCTCCTCATCGGATGTTTCGGGTAGTCCAGTCCTGGTTTGAACAACAGGACAGCCCTGCATGTTCCCCATGCTCCCCGGCGTGACCCGACGCGCCGCGCCTCGTCCCGGCATCCGGACCGTCCGGGCGACGCGGTCACCGACTTCCGGCCGACGCGCGCCAGGTGGACGGGCAGATCATTACCGAGGAGTAGGATTTTGGCCCGTCAGACAACGCACCGAGAGGCGACGCAGTGAGCACCATGGACGAGCAGAGGCCGCGCGGTGGCCGTATGCCGCGTACGGCGCGCCGGGCGCAGCTCCTCGAGTCGGCCCTCGGCGTCTTCGTCGCCCAGGGCTACCACGCCGCCGCGATGGACGACATCGCCGACCGGGCCGGTGTCTCGAAGCCCGTGCTCTACCAGCACTTCCCCGGCAAGCTCGACCTCTACCTCGCGCTGCTCGACCAGTCCTGCGACACGATCATCGAGGCGACCCGCAAGGCGCTCGAGGCGACCGAGGACAACAAGCAGCGCGTCGCCGCGACGATGCAGGTGTTCTACGACTACGTCGCCAACGCCCACGGCGCCTTCCGTCTCGTGTTCGAGTCGGACCTCACCAACGAGCCCGCGGTCCGGGAGCGTGTGGACCGGGTGACGACCGAGACCGCCTCGATGATCGCGGCCGTGATCCACGACGACACCGGCCTCCCCGACAAGCAGTCGCGGCTGCTGGCCGTCTCCCTCGTGGGCATGGCCCAGGTCAGTGCGAGGTTCTGGCTCGACGACCCCAGCGGGATCAGCCAGTACGACGCCGCCAACCTGATCTCGAGCCTCGCGTGGCGGGGCATCCGCGGCTTCCCCCGGGCCAACGAGCCGTCCTGACCGAGCCGCCCGGGCTGCCCACGGGCTTCGCCCCTCACACCGGCGGTAGGGTCGTCGTACACGCATCCCCGTGGTGCGCCATCGTCCCCGGGTCGGCCGAGCCGCCCGCACACTGCAACGAGGAGGTCCTCCCGTGGAGGTCAAGATCGGCGTCCAGCACGTGAACCGCGAACTGACTGTGGACACCAACCAGGAGGGCGACGAGATCGAGGCTGCCGTGGCGAAGGCGCTCAGCGAGGGCGAGGGCCTGCTGTCCCTCACAGACGTCAAGGGCCGCAGGATCGTCATCCCGACCGCCAAGATCGCCTACATCGAGATGGGCTCCCCCACCATCGGGCAGGTCGGCTTCCGCAGCTGACGCCGCCGTCAGGCGGCAAGCCCGAGCGCGGACATCCGCTGGGCGTGGTTCTCGGTCAGCCGGGTGAACATCCGGCCGATCGCGGCAAGGTCCATCCCCGGTCGGTCGACGCCGCCCGACAGGAGCGCGGAGAGCGCGTCCCGCTCGGCCGCGACCCGCTGGGCCTGCGAGAGCGCCTCACCCATCAGCCGCCGGCCCCACAGCGCGAGGCGCCCGCCCACGCGGTGGTCCGCCTCGATCGCCTTGCGGACACGGTCGACGACGAACTCCGCCTGCCCCGAGTCCTCGAGGCTGTCGATGATGAGCTCGCGGGTGTCGGCGTCCACGAAGGCCGCGATCTCCCGGTAGAAGTCTGCGGCGAGGCCGTCCCCGACGTACGCCTTGACCAGGCCCTCGAGAAAGTCGCGCGGCGCGGTGTGCACGTGGAAGGCGTCGATAGGTCCTTGGAACGGCTGCATCGCTTCGTACGGGTCCGCACCGAGCTCCGCGAGCCGGTCGCGGAGACCCACGAAGTGGCCGAACTCCCGGGAGGCCATCGCGGCCAGCTCGGCCTTGTCCTCCAGGGCCGGCGCCATCTTCGCGTCCTCGGCCAGGCGCTCGAAGGCCGACATCTCGCCGTAGGCGATGGCGCCGAGGAGATCCACGACGGCCGCCTGGTAGGTGGGGTCCGAGAGCGCGAGAGGGACCTCTCGCGTAGACCCTGGGATCGACCCAGGAACTGGCTGGGACGTCGGCTCCGTGACAGGCGGCTCCAGCGGCAAGTCGGTCATGCGCGCAGCCTACCGATAGACTCGCGGTGACATTACGTAGAGAGACAGGCAAGACCCCTGACAACCTTCAGAGAACTCGGGGTACTCCCCGAGATCGCCGACGCACTCGAACGTGCCGGCATCACGACCCCATTCCCGATCCAGGAGATGACCCTCTCGGTCGCCCTCATGGGCACCGACCTCATCGGCCAGGCTCGCACCGGCACCGGCAAGACGCTCGCTTTCGGCATCCCGGTGCTCCAGCGGACGGTTGCTCCGCACGACCCCGACTACGAAGACCTCGCCGCGCCCGGCAAGCCGCAGGCGCTCGTCGTCGCGCCGACCCGTGAGCTCGCGCTCCAGGTCTCCAACGACCTCAAGACCGCCGCCGCCGACCGCGGCAGCCGGGTCCTCACCGTGTACGGCGGCGTGGGCTACGAACCACAGCTCGAGGCTCTCGCCTCCGGCGTCGACGTCGTCGTCGGTACGCCGGGCCGCCTCCTCGACCTCGCCAACCGCCGGTCGCTGGACCTCTCGCACGTGAAGGTGCTGGTCCTCGACGAGGCCGACGAGATGCTCGACCTCGGGTTCCTGCCCGACGTGCAGAAGCTGCTCGCCAAGACGCCGGAGACCCGGCAGACGATGCTCTTCTCGGCCACCATGCCGGCGGCCATCGTCAGCCTCGCTCGCGTGCACATGCGCCACCCGATGAACATCCGCGCCGAGTCCGCCTCCGACGAGCAGACCGTCCCGGCGACGGCCCAGTTCATCTACCAGGTGCACGACCTCGACAAGCCCGAGATGCTCGGCCGGATCCTCCAGGCGGAGAACTCCGGGATCACGATCGTCTTCACCAAGACCAAGCGGGCGGCGCAGCGCGTGGCCGACGACCTCGCGGAGCGGGGCTTCCCGAGCAGCCCTCTGCACGGCGACATGCCGCAGGTGGCGCGCGAGAAGGCGCTCAAGAAGTTCCGGGACGGCAAGCTCAAGGTGCTCGTGGCCACCGACGTGGCCGCGCGTGGCATCGACGTCGCCGACGTCACCCACGTCATCAACTACAGCTGCCCCGAGGACGAGAAGACCTACGTCCACCGCATCGGGCGCACCGGCCGCGCCGGCGCCACCGGCATCGCGATCACCTTCGTCGACTGGGCCGACGTGACCCGGTGGAAGGTGATCAACAAGGCGCTGGACCTCCCCTTCGACGAGCTGCTCGAGACGTACTCCACCTCCGAGCACTTCTTCCACGACCAGGGCATCCCACCGGGCACGAAGGGACGCATCGTCCCGGAGACCCCGGCCGAGAAGCCTGCCCGTGAGTCGAAGCCTCGCGCCGAGCGTGGTTCGGACGAACGTCCTCGCCGGAACCGCAGCCGAACGCGCACTCGCTCCGGTGAGAAGGTCGGCGAAGGTACGACGAGCGCCTCAGCCGGCCAGGCCGAGTCCACGAGCGGCAAGGACGCTCCGCCCCGAAGCCGCAACCGGCGTCGTCGCCGGACGCGCAGCGGTGAGGCCGCGGGCGCGGCGAAGACCAGCGACTGAGTCGGGCCCCGCCTTCGGGCGGGGCCTCAGTCAGAGGCGGGGTCTCAGACGTCCGCCTTCTGGGTGAGGTTGGCCGCCACGTCGCGGTACGCGTCGGCGCCGCGGTTCTTCCGGGCGGTCGCAAGGATCGAGCGGCCGGCCGCCGGCGCCTCCGCGAAGCGGATCGACTTGGGGATCGGCGGCTCGATCACATCGAGGCCGTAGGTGTCCGAGATCGTCTCCAGCACGGTGCGGGCATGGTTCGTGCGCCCGTCGTACAGCGTCGGCAGGACCCCCCACACGCTCAGCTTCTTGTTCGTGAAGCGGCGCACGTCGTGGACCGTGTCGAGCAGCTGCCCCACACCACGGTGCGAGAGCGTCTCGCACTGGAGCGGGATCAGGACGCCGTTGGCCGCGGTGAGTGCGGCAACGGTGAGGACACCGAGCGAGGGCGGACAGTCCAGGAGCACCCAGTCGTAGCTCTCGAGGTCCTCCAGGGCCGCCCTCAGGACGTACTCGCGGCCGGTGCGGGTGAGCAGGTCGGCCTCGGCCCGCGCGAGCTCGATGGTCGCGGGTAGGAGGTCGACACCGTCGTCGGTCTGGATGATCACCTCCGACGCGTCGATGCCCTTCGTCAGCACGTGGTGCACCGAGAGCTCGAGGTCCTCCGGGTCGATGCCGAGGGAGAACGTCAGGCAGGCCTGAGGGTCCAGGTCCACGATGAGGACGGACTTGCCCTGCTCGGCCAGGGCGGCACCGAGGGAGGCAACCGTCGTGGTCTTGGCGACGCCGCCCTTCTGGTTGGCGATCGCGAGAATCTGAGTGCTCATCAACGCCAATTGTGCCCGAGACACAAGCCGAACGGCCTACCAGACCGTGGAATGCTGTCCGCATGTCTTCTGGCACCGCCCTCATCACAGGCCCCACCGCCGGCATCGGACGCGCATTCGCGGAGGCGCTGGCGTCTCGCGGGCACGACCTCGTACTCGTCGCCAGAGACCGGACCCGTCTCGACGAGCTCGCCGAGCACCTGCGCACGAAGCACGCCGTCGAGGTCGAGGTCATCACCGCCGACCTGGCCGACCGGGAGGCGCTCGCGGTCGTGGAGGCGAGGGTCGCGGACCCCGACCGGCCGATCTCGTTGCTCGTCAACAACGCGGGCTTCGGCCACAAGCAGCCGTTCACCGAGAACACCGTGGACGACGAGCACGAGATGCTCGACGTCCTCGTCACGGCCGTCATGCGCCTGAGCCATGCCGCGATCGGGCCGATGCTCGCCCGCGGAGACGGCGCGATCATCAACGTCGCCAGCGTCGCGGCGTTCCTTCCGCGAGGCACGTACAGCGCGGCGAAGGCCTACGTCGTCTCGTTCACGCGCTGGCTCGACGTGACCTACCGCGACCGTGGCGTGCGCGCCATGGCACTGTGCCCGGGGTTCGTGCGCACCGAGTTCCACGAACGGATGGGGGTCGGGCGCGGCTCCGCTCCCCGGTGGATGTGGCTCGACGCCGACCGCCTCGTGAGGGAGGCGCTGCACGACCTCGAGCGTGGGAAGACGGTCTCGATCCCGAGCAAGCGATACAAGGTCCTCAGCGCGGCGGCTCGCTACACGCCACCGTCAGTCCTGGGAAGGTTCCAGGGTCTCGGTCGCAAGTAGGTCCGGGCCGGCCAGGTCGCCGAGGTGCAACCGCACCAGGGCAGGCGTCGCTCGCGACGGTCGAGCACACCGCCGCACGCCAGATCATCCCCTCGGCCAGGCGCCAGAGGCGCTGGGCCTCCCCGACTCGACGCTCGAGCACGCGAAGCCGAGCGGGTCCCGCAGGGCAAATGCCCTCAGCTCGCGTACATCCGCCCCTCCCCAGCCTCGTTGACGTCTGAGCAGCTCCGCCATCGCACGGAAGACCAGCAGTTCCTGGCTTCCGGCGTAGTGGCGGACCGAGGCCACTCCGAGGCCGGTCTCGGCGGCCACCGCCCGGAACGACGCCGCTCGCACTCCGCCGTCTGCGATCAGCCGCCACACCGCCTCACAGATCTCGGCGCGGCGCTCGAGGGGATCGAGGAGACGAGGCATGTCCGCCTTGGTAGCACGGCCGTGTCACCAACGGGAGGAGCGATCTGCGCGGCTGTGGACAGGGCATCTGATCTCGCGCACATGAGCCGGCCGAAGTGGAAGCAGGTGCGGCAGCGGAACGCGGGCACGGCGTCAGCGAGCGTTGGTAGCACGGTCGTGCTACCAACGCTCCTGGATGTCCTCCGCAAGCGTTGGCTCCCACGGAGCCGACGGCTCCTTCGGAGGTACGGCGGCGTGGCCGCCGCCCTGCACACGCGGCACGCTCATCCCTCACCCGCCACGAAGGCGCGCACCGCGTCTGCGACGAGCTGCACCGCGATGGCGGAGAGCAGCAGTCCGGCGATCCGGGAGACCAGGAGGACGCCGCTCTCGCGGATCAGCTTCAGGATGGGCAGGGAGAACCGCATCGACAACCACAGCGCGAGGTGCACGCCCACCACGCCGAGGGCGACCGCCCCGAAGGTGGAGACCCCGTCCACCTCGTCGGAGAAGACCATCGTCGCCACGATCGCACCCGGCCCGGCCATCATCGGGGTGCCGAGCGGGACGAGCGCGACGTTGGTGTTCGCCGCTGCGGTCGCCTCCTGCTCCTTGCCCGTGAGGAGCTCGAGCGCCACGAGCAGGAGCAGCAGGCCGCCTGCGAGCTGGAGGGCAGGCATCGAGATGTGGAGGTAGGCCAGGATCTGCTGGCCGAAGAACGCGAAGGCCACGATCACCGCGAAGGACACGGCAACCGCCTGCCAGGCAGCACGGCGCATCGACGCATCGGAGCGCCCGCTCGTCAGGGCAAGGAAGACCGGGATGGTGCCGACCGGGTCCATGATCACGAACAGGGTCACGAAGACCTCGGTCAGCAGCGCGAGGTCGAGCCAGCTCACGGCGCGAGGACCTCCGGCGCGCGGCGACCCGACGCAGCGGCCGAGGCGCCGGCGAGCTCCATCAGACGGGCGAACTCGTCGGGGTCGGTGGTGTTGCAGCCGACCTCGTGGTCGACCTTGCCGTCGCCGTGGTAGTCACTCGACCCGGTGACCACGAGATCGAGGTTGCGCGCGATCGAGCGCAAGGCATCGCGGGTCTTGTCGTCGTGGTCCTGGTGGTCCACCTCTATCCCGACGAGGCCCTCCCCCTTGAGCCCCGCGAAGCAGGCCTCATCGAGCGCCTCGAAGTTGTGACGCTTGGCCCACGGGTGGGCGATGACGCTCACGCCACCCGCCTCGGTGACCGTGCGGACCATGGCCTGCAGCGGTGCGGCGTAGCGGTTGACGTAGGCCGGCCCGCGTGAGCCGAGGTAGGTCTCGAAGGCCTCCCCGCGGTGCTGGACGACGCCCTTCTCCACAAGGGCGTCCGCCACATGCGGCCGGCCCATGGCGGCGGCGTCGCCGGCGATCCGGCGAACGTCCTCCTCCTCGATGTCGATGCCGATGCCGCGCAGCTTCTCGAGCGTGGCGGGCAGCCGGGCGTTGCGACCGTCGAGGATCCGCTCGAGCTCCAGGCCGAGCGGCTCGTAGGTCGGGTCGGGAAGGTACGCAAGCAGGTGGGCGCCGTGGCCGGCGAGCTTGCAGCTGATCTCCAGGCCGCGGACCAGGGTGATCCCCTCGCGCTCCGCCGCCTCGGCCGCTTCCGCCCATCCTTCCGTGGTGTCGTGGTCGGTGAGCCCCACCACGTCGATCCCCATCTCCTTGGCGTGCCGGATCAGCTCCCGGGGCGGGGTCGTCCCGTCGGACCGATCGGAGTGGGTGTGGAGGTCGATGCGCACCCGCGCAGCCTAACCGCCGCCACCCCCGTCACCACGGCGGCGGGTGCCCCCCGAAAGGTACGTCGATCAGCTCAGGGCCGAGGGCGGACACATCGGCAAGGATCCACTCGTCGCGCAGCAGCAGCGCCGCCGAGGCAGGTCTCAGCACGAGCCACAGCCAGCGGCCGTGCGCCTCACCCGCGAAGACCGAACGGTCGAACGACGGGTCGCTGTGCGAGGTCGACACGGCCCAGAGCGACACGAAGACCCCGTCGATGCGTACCTTGACCTGAGGCGGCCCCTCCCCGATCTCGGCGCCGGGGTCGGTGTGGTCCACACCAGCACACCTCGCACCGAGCCCGACCCCGGGCTCCTCCGAGACGATGGTCAGCTCGACCACGCCGTCGAGGTCGGTCACCCCCGTGCACGAGAGCAGGCTCGCCCGCGCCTCCCGGTCGGGAGCGGCGACCGCGCCGAAGTCGGTGATGGTCCAGCCCGGGGCCAGCGGCCACGGCACCAGGGTCGGCGCGCCTCCGCAGTGGCCCAGATGCTCGGCCAGCGCCTCGTAGCTCGCGACCGGTGGACGCCACAGAGGCGTGATCGCGCCGTGTTGAGGGCACTGCCAGCTGCCCGCATCCTCGATGACGGGCGAGGTGCAGCGGGGGCAGCCGGCCGCGAGAGTCATAGGGCTAACCGTTGTGCCCGTCGCAGCCCTCGTCAAGGAAGCCGGACCTATCCTGGCCCGGTGGAGCTGCCCGTGGAGAGACCCAGCGAGAGACACAGGGTGCAGTGCGTCGGCGGGATCGTGGTCGGCGACGACGGTCGGATCCTCCTCGTCCAGCGGGGGAACGAGCCGGCCAAGGGATCCTGGTCGGTCCCCGGCGGCCGGATCGAGAGGGGCGAGGACGATCCGACCGCGACCGCCCGTGAGGTGCTGGAGGAGACCGGCCTTCCGGTCGTCGTCGGCGACCTCGTCGGCACCGTGGAGCGGGACGCGCCGGACGGGTCCGTGTTCGTGATCCGCGACTACCTGTGCACGCCGGCGAAGGGCGCCGAGCTGTCGGAGGTCGTGGCCGGCGACGACGCGGCCGACGTCGGCTGGTTCACCTCGCATGAGGTGCGCAAGCTCGACTGCGCGCCGGGGCTGGTCGACGCACTCGAGGAGTGGGGCGTCCTGCCCTGACGGTCGACCGGTTTGCGGTCAGTGCACCCCGGCCATCAGCTTGCGAATCGGGCGGGAGAAGGCAGCCAGCAGGACCCCGAGAGCGATGGCGACGCCACCCAGGACGCCGAAGTACGCGACCTCGTTGTCGGCGCTGTAGAAGCCGGCGAGGAAGCCCGACATCGCCGAGCCGAGCGCCACCGAGAGGAAGAACAGCGCGACCATCTGGGTGCGGAAGATCGCGGGCGCGAGCTTCGTGGCGAGCGACAGTCCGACCGGGGAGAGCAGGAGCTCGGCGACCGTGAACAGGAACAGCACGCCGACGAGGCCGAGGAACGGCGCGCTGTTGGCCCCGCCGCCGGACATCGGGATGAACGCAAGGAAGGCAAGGCCCATCACCGCCGTACCGAGGGCGAACTTCAGCGGCGTGGACGGCTGGCGTGAGCCGAGACGCGTCCAGAGACCCGCGAACGCACCGGCCATGAGGATGATGAAGACCGGGTTGATCGACTGGGCCCAGGACACAGGCATCTCCCAGCCGAAGATCGTGCGGTTCACGCGCTCGTCGAAGTAGATCGTCACCACGGTGAACTGCTGCTGGAACAGCGACCAGAACGCGGCGCTGGCGATGAAGAGCGGGATGAAGGCGACGACGCGGCTGCGCTCCACCTTGCTCACCCGGCTGCTGCTCAGGATCACGGCGAAGTACGCCACGGAGGCGACGATGATCGCGCCGATCACGACGTTCTCGAGGTTCGTCGCGGTCAGCACCCCGGTGAGGACCAGTACGGCGATCAGGGCGACTGCGACGACACCGACCCCGGCGGCGACCTTCCGGCGCTCCGCAGGCAGCGGGTTGCTGATGTGGTGCGACTCCTCCGGAAGCCGGCTGCGCCCGAGCGTGTACTGGACCAGGCCGACGGCCATTCCGACCGCGGCCAGGCCGAACCCGAAGTGGAAGCCCCAGTTCTTCTGGGCCAGGCCGGTGAGCAGCGGACCGGCGAGCGCGCCGAGGTTGATCCCGAGGTAGAAGAGTGAGAAGCCTGCGTCACGGCGCGGGTCGCGCTCGTCGTACAACGTGCCGACCAGCGACGTCGCGTTGGCCTTGAGACCGCCGCTACCGACGCCGACCAGGAGCAGGCCGGCCCCGACCCCGAGGAAGCCAGGCAGCAGGGCGAGCGCGATGTGGCCCAGCATGATGACGACCGCGCTGTAGAACAGCGTGCGCTCCGAGCCGAGCAGCCGGTCGGCCACCCACGCGCCGAGGATCGTCGACAGGTAGACCAGACCGCCGTACGCACCGACGATGCCGGCTGCGGTGCCCTGGTCCATGCCGAGGCCACCGTCGGCAGCGCTGTAGTACAGGTAGATCAGCAGGATCCCCTGCATGCCGTAGAAGGAGAACCGCTCCCACAGTTCGACGCCGAAGAGGTTGGCGAGGACAGGGGGCTGACCGAAGAAGGTCTTCTCTTGCGTCTGGGTCGAGGCAGTCTGGACACTCACCGGCTCGACGTTGCCATGCAACCCGGAGGCGTCTCAAATCGTCGCGACGTGGTCTTTTTCACGGTATGGAGCTCACCGCGGTGCGTCCTCCCCGCGGCAGGAGGACCACAGCCGGACGAGCACCTTGCCCTCGACCCTGCTGCGCGGCACAGGCCCGTAGTCGCGGGAGTCGATCGAGCGCTCTCGTTCGTCGCCCATCACGAACACCGCGTCGTCGGCGACCACGGTGGGGCCGAAGAACGTCCCGTCGACGGTGGCATGGTCGACGTACTCCTCCTCGACGAGCCGGCCGTCGACGTACAGCAGCGCGTCACGCACCTCGACGGACTGCCCCGCGAGCGCCACCACGCGCTTCAGGGTCTTCTGGCCGTCGACCGGGCTGCGGAAGACCACCAGGTCGTCGCGGCGAACACCCTGGCCGGCCCGGAGCTTCGAGACCAGCAGCCGGTCGCCCGTGCACACGCTCGGCGACATGCTCGCCGAGGACACCCGCACGGTGTCGAGGACCAGCGTCCTCAGGAGTGTCACGACCACCAGGAGCACGAGGACGGTGCCGACCGCCCTCCTCCCGCCCGGGACCCTACGACGAGGTCTCGGCGCCGGGTCATCTCCTGCCACGGCTCTTGGCCCGCCTACCGACGCGCCTGCGTCGCTTCGGCTTCCGCCTCGGCTTGGGCTTCGGCGTGGGTCTCGGGGTCGGCTTCGGTGTCGGCGGCACCGTCGGCTCGGGCTCCGGTTCCGGCTCCGGCTCGGGCTCGGGCTCCGGCTCGCGGCTCGGGCTCCGGCTCCTGTCGCGGCTTCGGCGGCTCGGGGTCGGGACCCACCTCGTCGTCACCGTCGGTGTCCCAGCGGGCGGGATCGGCCGCGATCGGGTCGTTCGGGTCGAAGGCGTCCTCGTCCAGGCCCACGCTGAACTGCGTCATCATGTCGTGGTCCTCGTGGGTGAGGTTGTGGCAGTGGATCATGTACCGGCCGCGATGCGGACCGAACTTCATGATCACCTCGACGGACTCGTCCTCCCCGACGTAGACGACGTCCTTGGGGCCGAGCTCCCAGGGAAACGGTGGCCGACCGTTGCGACTGAGGATCTGGAAGTCGACGAGGTGGATGTGCACCGGGTGGAACCAGCCGCCTGAGCGGTTGTCTATCTTCCAGATCTCGATGTCGTCGAGATCCGGGTCGGCGACCACCTCACGGAAGCCGCTGGCGACGACATCCGCCCAGGTGCGGTCGTTGATGGTCCATACGTTGGTGACGTCGCTCTTCTTGAAACGCAGCTCGCGTCGCCGCATCGCCATCTCGGGCCGCAGTCGCATCGCGGCGTGGGTGACGAGCGTCCCGGGGATCCGGTTCCAGCTCGGGTCGCTGGTGTCCACGGGGGTGTCGGTGACGTCGAAGGCCATCACCTTGTCGGTGTTGTCGAAGTCGCGGTTGTTCTCGTTGCTGAGGTTGCGCAGCTCTACCCGCTGGCCGGCTTCGTACCTGGAGAAGTCGATGAGGAACTCGTAGCGCTCGGCCGGCCCCTGCCTCCACTGCCCGAGCTCCTGGGTCTGCGGCATCATGCCCCCGTCGGTGGCGACCATGTGCACGGGCCCTTCGGGGAAGAGCGTGAACCGGTAGGACCGGGAGACCGAGGCGTTCACCAGGCGGAACCGGTACACGCGACGCTGGACCTGCATCACCGGCCAGGGGCGGCCGTTGACGAGCACGACGTCGCCCCAGAGCCCCGAGTGGTCGCGGTCGTCGAAGCCCAGGCTGCCGTCGGCCGCGAACATCACGTCGCTCACGGTGAGCGGGATGTCGAACGGGCGTTGGGGCAGCAGCTCACGGTCCGCCGCGTCGTGCACGTGGTACTGACCCGCGAGACCGGTGTAGACGTGCTGCGCCGTGGAGTGGTTCGCGTGGTCGTGGTACCAGAGCGTGCGGGCGGGCTGGTACCCGTTCGGCCACTGGTAGACCTTGGAGTACCCCGGCCGGGTGAGATCGCTGGCGTAACCGTCGTACTGCGGCAGCGACGCGTTCCCGTGCAGGTGCGTGGACGTCACGAACGGGTGGCCGAACACGGGATGCACCTGCGGCAGACGGTTGCGGACCTTGACGACCGCGCGGACACCGGCCTCCATGTGGATCGTGGGTCCGGGCAGCCGTCCCCGGTAGCCCCAGAACGGCGTCTCGACGCCACCGGGCAGGAGCCGGGCCGCGCCGGCGGCCTGGTTGATGACGAAGCAGGCGTAACGGCCCGCGCTGTCCTCACCCGTCTCGACCGGCGCCAGGACCGGCGGCATGACGAAGTCGGAGCGGTAGGGCTGTGGCAGTAGCCGCTCGTCGAGAAGGCTGGCCGACTTCGCCGTCACCGACCCTCCGAGCGGAACTGTCAGTCCCCCGACTGCCAGCGCGCTCAGTCCACCTGCCTGCAGCACCCGTCTACGTGAAATCTCCATCGGTTCCCCCTTGTGAATCCCCCGAGAAGACGGTGCCAGGAGGCCGTCAAGACTCCGCAAACCCAGCGGCTCAGCTCGCGGTCCGTCCCAGGACGACTGCCGCGGCGAGCACCGCTGTCATCACGACGACCTCGCCGGCCACCAGCGCCCAGAACGCCGCGCTGCTTCCGGCCTCCAGCCGCCTGATGGTCCGGCGGCGATGAACGGCGCCGAATGCACCCAGGACCACGAAGCCGCACAGCTTCGCGACCAACAGCGCGCGGTAGGGGCCCCCACCCAACAGCTCGCCGGCCGGCATCCGGGCGACGAGGTTCGCCAGGCCCGACACGCCGACGGCCGCGAAGCACAGCAGCGCCACCGTCCCGAACCGGCGCACCACCTCGGCGGTGAGCCCTCTCGTGGATGGGTGCAGCGCCAGCGCGATGAGCCCACCCACCCAGCTGGTGACGGCCACGACATGCACGACCATCGACCCGACGGCCACGAGTCGGGCGTCGGCCTGGCCCGAGTGGCCGACGAAGACCGTCGGCACCAGACCGAGGTAGGCCAGCGTCAGGCACCCCAGCAGGGGCAGCAGCCGGGTCGAGCCTCGGACGTAGACGGCGACAGCGCCCGCCGCCCAGGCACCGAGGATGCTTGCGCGGACCGCTGCGTTGAGGGCCGAGGCCGGATCGAGCCCGCCGTGGACGGCCACCGTGACCGCGCCCGGCCCGGTCTGAGCGACCAGGAGCGCCACCGAGCCGCAGCCTGTCACCGCCCACAGGGCGGCCCACCTCGACGCCGAGGTGACGAGTCCCCGGACCTGGACTCCGGACTTCGGCCCGGCGGGCGCCGAGAGCATCAGTGTGGCGATCACCAGGGACCCGACCGTGCCGCAGGCGGCGAGCAGGCTCGCCGCTCGCATGAGAGCGGTGGACGAGGACGGCGACAGGACGTGTCCCGAGCTCCCTGTGCCCGTGGCATCCAACACCAGCAGTGTCGTGAGGAGCAGGACCGCCCAGACGGACAGTCCGGCGGGCCACCGTCCGGCACGGGCGAGGGGCGATGCCTCGACGGCGGACACCCGAAGGGTCGTCACGACTCTTCCCACCTCATGGCGCGAACCAGCGTGGAGAAGCCGGCCGCGAGGAGGACCAGCAGGAGAGCCACCGAGCGAGCCAACGGCGGCGGCTCGTCCGCCGACAGCGCACCCGACGCGGCACCGACCCAGAACTCCACGCTGTCCGCTAAGACGTGCCCGTCCTGCGACACAGCCTCGAAGGCGACCTCCCAGCGGCCGGGCGAGCCCCCTGGAGCGAGCACCGCCACGAGCACGTCGCTGTCACCGGAGGTGAGTACGTCGACCGGGTAGCTGCCACCTTCCGGGTTCCGGACGACGAGGCCCTGGGACGCAACGGCCATCGGCTCGTCGAACTCGAGCACGACCTGGTCGGGCAGCGTCGAGACGCTGGCTCCGGAGGCCGGATAGCTGCTGACGAGGTCGGTATGTGCCTGAGCCGCCCCCTGGCCGAGCGCACACAAGATCCCCGCCAGCGCCGACGCAGCGGCAGCCCTCGCTCGTCCGGATCCCATGCCGTCCAGCGTGGACGGGCCGCGTCAACGTCGCGTCAAACCGCCCTCGCGGGCGGCTCCCGGGTCAGCCGGCGTCCGGACCCGGCCAGTTCCGGTCCGGCTGCGGAACGGGGCGTCCGGGCTGCTCCCCGCCGCGCTCGTCGAGGTAGTTCTGCTTCGGGACCATCACCTTGCGCCGGAAGATGCAGACCACCTTGCCGTCCTGGTTGTAGCCGATGGTCTCCACGTAGACCACGCCACGGTCGTCCTTCGACTTGCTCTCCCACTTGTCGAGAACCGTCGTCTCGCCGTAGATGGTGTCGCCGTGGAACGTCGGCGCCACGTGGCGCAGCGACTCGACCTCGAGGTTGGCGATCGCCTTCCCGGAGATGTCGGGCACGCTCATGCCGAGCAGCAGGGAGTAGATGTAGTTGCCGACCACGACGTTCTTGCCGAACTGCGTGGTGTTCTCGGCGTAGTTCACGTCCATGTGGAGCGGGTGGTGGTTCATCGTGATGAGGCAGAACAGGTGGTCGTCGTACTCGGTGACCGTCTTGCCGGGCCAGTGCTTGTACGTCGCGCCGACCTCGAACTCCTCGTAGCTGCGACCGAACTGCATCCCACACACTCCTGTTGTCTCGACGTCGGGCGTGCGCCCTATCGTGCCGAAACCGAAGGCGGCGCGGGAGAGCCGCAGCAGGTGGCGTTACTCACGCGGGCTCAGGAACCGCCCCCGCCGGCCTTGCGGCGGTGCATCTTCGGCGCTCCGCCGAGCACCTCGGGCCCGTGTGCCTTCTCCTTCGGCCCTGCGCGCATGGTCGACGCCACGGCGGCTGCCCTGCTTGCGCTCGAGGGCCTCACGCATCTTGGCCTTCAGGTCCTCGTTGCCTGCCGAGCCGTTTACGTCCGCGGCCATGGGAGCCTCCTGGGTCGGGTGGTTCGGTGTGGTTTCAGCCACCTTGACACGCGGACCCGACGCCGGTCGAGCGTTTTACTCCCAGGTCGTCGGGATGCCGTGCCCCACGGTGGTACCGATCACCTGACGCTCTCCGCCCGGCCACAGCCGCAGCAGGACGAGGAACTCGTGCTCCGCCTCAGGTGTACGACGGGCGGGCTCGGCCGCGAGGTGCGCGAACGGCGACTGCTCTGTCGCGGCCGCCCCGAGCTCCTCGACCCGAGCCGTGACGGCCTCCTGGTCGGAGCGGCTGAGGTACTGCCACATCACGCTGTGCCACAGCACCGTGGTCGCGCCTTCGCGCAGCTCGACGTCCCGCACGAACGACACCGCGTCGGCCCGTCGCACCTCCACCGGATGCGCCTCGGCGAGCGCGAACGCGCTGCGGAGCCGTTCGAGTCGCGCCGCCTGGTCGGGCCACACGTAGGAGGTGAGCCGCAGCCGGCCCTCGTCGGTGGCCACGTCGACGGGCGCGAGGTCGCTCCCCAGCCGTTCGACGACCGCCAGGTCGGGCCACGGCCGGACCGGTCGGCCCTGCCAGCAGTCGGTCAGCCGCACGGGACTGTCCGGCGGGCCCTGGACGACGTCGTTCCCGACCTCGTAGGCGAACCGGTCGGCGTTGAGGTTCAGGCCGCCGCTGGAGCCGATCTCGAGCAGCCGCAGAGGCATCCGGTAGGTCTCACCGATCCGGAGCAGCCCACCAGTCAACGCTGCGGCGCGGCCGATCTCGTTGGTCTGCGGCGCCATCTCCAGGCCGTCGCGGATCTCGTCCATGCGCTCACGCAGCAACCCGTCGAACACCGGCCATGCCTTCTCCAGGTCCCAGGTGCCGCCGACACTGGGGTAGTAGGCGGCCAGCTCGCCGGCACGCCCCTCGAGCACGAGCCGGTGCACGGTGCCGGCCAGCCGGAGGGCGAGCCCAGAAGGGCCGGGTGCGTCCTCGTGGCCCGCGAGAACCTTCGCCGTCACTCCCCCGGCATCGAGGTCGTCGGTGAGACGGTTCAGCAGCTCGGCGTACATGGGTGAGCCGAGCCTTCCGCACGCCGCCGCCTGGTGGCGGAAGTGGCTGGAGACCCGGGACAACGACATCCCGGTCAGCTCCCGCTGCCCGAGCGGAGCCTCTCCCGCGTACGACGGGCGAGGCCACGCGCCTTCCCGGCCCAGGCCCAGCGCTCGCTCAGGCCCCGCAGCAGGTGCTTGAGCGGCCGCTCGCGCATCTCGTTCTCGAGCTGCTTCAGCCGGTTCAGCTCGAGGCGCTCCCGCTGCGCCCGCTGACGCAGCTCGGAGTACTTCTCGAGCAGACCCGTGAGCGCCGTGATGCTCTCCGGGAGCACGACGTCGTCGCCCGGGGTCGGCAACGAGGGCTGGTCGGCCGCCAGGGCACGGTCCGGCACCAGCTCGGCGAGGTCACCGACGACGTCGACGCCCATCTCCTTGAGGTCAGCGGCCATCCGCTCGGAGCGCGTGACGGCGTAGTCGAACCCCTCGCCCGTGAGGGCGAGGCGTGCACCGGGTTGCTGGGACAGCACCCGCTCGGCGAACACCGACTTCACGTCCGGCGCGTAGGGGCCGGGCATCGGGAGCCGCTCCCCGAGCTCGGCGTTGACGCGGCGCAGCAGCTCCGCCTGCTCGTAGCCGAGGGAGGTGTTGGCGCGCAGGCCCGTCGTGTTGAACGAGGCGGGATCGAGCCCGAGGAGTCCGGCGAACCGGTCCCAGAGCAGGCTCGCCGGCTGACCGACCGAGGGGACCGTGACCACGTGGACCCGCTCGGGCGGCAGCGTGGAGCCCCACCGACGGAGCACGTCCGGGAAGTCCTGGACCTTCCAGAACCACGTCTTGGGGTCCTCCCGGCGAAGATCCGCCACGAAGTCGTCGAAGCGCACGGTCGACCGGTGCTTGACGTGCTCCTGCCACTCGGCAGGGATCTGGCGGACGAGGTCGCGCGCGGTCAGGACGAGGTGGACCTCCGGCTCCGGGCCGAAGGCCGCGATGGCGCGCTCGGCCTGGGCCGCGGTCGCCGGGGCGAAGAGCTCATGAGAGATGAGGACGTCGCCGTCCCAGGCGAGCGAGGCGTCCACGATCCGGCGCCACACGTCAGTGGCACGCTCGACGTCCGCAGGCTGGGGCTCGATGTCGCGGACGTCGAGCGTGGCGAGGTAGTGGTCGAAGAACGCGGCGAGCGGCAGGAGGAGGCCCTGCTCCTTGGCCAGCTTGCGCTGGGACCAGAGCACGTTCTGGAGGAACGTCGTACCTGTCTTGGGACTGCCTACGTGAAGGAATACTCGGCGTGCCATGTCAGCTCTTGGCCTCCGTGCCTCGCCGGACGCGACGGGACACGGCGGCGGCGAGCTCCTTCATCGAACGGCCCTTCACGCGGTCGACCACGTCTAGCCGGGTGCGACGCAGCACGCCCTCGCGGACCGGCTCGGGCGCCGGCTTGGCGGGCTTGGGCCGGCTCGCCGGAGCAGGGGTCTTCTCGGCACGCGAGGTCTCGAGCGCGACGGTGATCAAGGCCTGCACCGCGGCGTCGAGCACCGCGTCGGCGTCCGGCTCGCTCGCCACCGTCTGGGCTCCGCTCGAGGCGGCGAACACCGGGCGAAGCTCGTCGAGGTCACCGACGACCTGCGCACCCGAGGACTCGATGGCACGGATCTGCTGCTCCGCCGTCGCCCGCGCCCAGTCGTGGTACTCCGCAGGCAGGAGCACCTTGGACTCCTGCCCCTTGCGGGTCGCCAGGATCTGCTTGGCGATCTTGTGCTTGAACAGCCCGTTGTAGGCGGGGATCGACAGACCCTGCTCCTTCAGACGCACGTTGAGGCGCCGCATCAGCTCGGCCGACTCCATGCCGAGCGACGCGTTGGAGCCGAGCTCGGTCAGGTCGTAGCCCTCGGGGTCGATGCCGACCACCTGCGCCATCCGACGCCACAGCTCTGCCGGGTCGGCGCCGCTCTGCGGCAGCGTGATGACGTGGATCCTCTCGGCGGGGACCGAGGAGGACCACCTTGCGAGCAGCAGCTCCATGTCCTGCTGGCCCCAGAACGCCCGACCCGCCGAGGTCTCCATCGGATCCTCGCCGGTCACCTGCTCGAGGAACTCGGGCCAGCGCCACGTGGACCGGTTCTGGCTGAACTCCTGCCAGGCCGCCGGCACGGTGCGGCCGACGTCACGGACGGTGAAGACGACGTGCAGCTCGGTGTCCTCGAGGTCCTTGGCAATGCGCTGGATCTGCCCCGGGCTGGCCATGCAGAGCCACTCCATCGACATGATCGCGGTGTCCGGCCAGTCCTGCATCTCGGTGACCATGCGGTCCCAGGCTCCGGCGACCACGGCCTTCTGCGAGGGCGGCAGCTTCATCCGGCGTACGTCGCGCACGGCGTCCACCTGGCGGCTCCACGTCGCACCTGGGTACAGCAGGGAGGCGCGTTGCTTCAGCGGTTTCTTGTTCTTGCCAAGCACCGCTTGGAGATAGGTCGTCCCGCTCTTGGGCAAACCGACATGCAGGAAGACTCTTCGTGCCACGGCCGTCACCCTAGCGGAGGCCTGTGTCCCGGCCACGCGCCGTACCCCGGGGAGATCCGGATACCGATCGTCCGGCTGGGTAGGATTCGGCGGGCGGTCCGCAGGACGAGGCCGGGGTTTTGGACGGAGCAGAGGCGGATTCGTGAAGATCTACTTTTTCATGCACACGGTGTTCGGACCCGGTGGAGGAGTCCTCACCGTCGTACGACACCTCGCCGAGGACCTCGCGGAGCGCCACGACGTCGAGATCGTCAGCGTCGTACGCCCCCGGAGGCGCCCGGTGCACCCGCTCCCGGAGAACGTCAAGATCCGCACACTCGTCGACACGGGGCCTCTGGCCACCGATCCCGACGTCGAGCGTCCCAGCAGGCTGATGCCCGAGGACGAGCCCCACTACCCCGCCTACAGCCTCGCGACCGACCGCGCCCTCGAGGAGTTCCTGCCGTCGGTGCGCGAAGGAGCGCTCGTGGGCATGCAGCCCGGCGTCAACCTGGCCATCGCCAGGCTCGCCGACCCGCGCGTCGTGCGCGTCGCGCAGATGCACCGCCCGTTCGAGCCACACCGCAAGCAGCTGCGCAAGGCGGAGAAGAAGTACTTCCCCCGGCTCGACGCCTTCCTCACGCTCACGGAGGGGGACGCTGCGCAGTACCGCGACTTCCTCGACCCCAAGCTCCGGATCGAGGTCATCCCGAACGCGACGCCCGCCTACGAGGGCGAGCGCTCAACGCTGGAGAACAAGGTGGCCACGGCCGCCGGGCACCTGCGCCCGAACAAGGGTTTCGACCGGCTGATCGAGGCATGGGCGCTCGTGGCGAGGCAGCACCCGGACGCGGAGCTGCGGATCTTCGGCAGGGGCCCCCTGGAGGAGGACCTGCAGAGCCAGATCCGCGACCTCGGCCTGGACGGCCAGGTGCGTCTGATGGGCTACAGCACCAGCCTCCGCGAGGAGATGGCGAAGTCCTCACTGTTCGTGATGACCTCGCACAAGGAGGCCTACGGGATGGTCCTGGTGGAGGCCATGTCGTGCGGCGTCCCCGTGGTGAGCTTCGACTCGCCCAACGGACCGGCCAGCATCATCCACGAGGGCGTGGACGGCTTCCTGGTGCCCAACGGGGACATCCCCGGGCTCGCCGAGAAGATCTCACGCGTGCTCGGCATGGGGCCTACAGACCGGAAGGCCATGGGCGACGCCGGTCTCCGCAACGCAGCCGGCCGGACCCAGCCGGTCGTCAGCGCGCGGTGGGAGTCGCTCCTCGAGGAGCTGCAGCAGCAGAAGTCCGGGCGCTGAGCCGCGGCGGCTACTCGGCCGAGCTCTCGGCCGGATTCTCGGCGGAGTCCTCAGGGGCCCGCGGCGCCAGGCTCCTCAGCTTGTGCTTGACGCGCCGGGGAAGGGACTGGAGCGCGTTGGCGTTGTTGGCGTTTCTGAGCTCCGCTCGCAGGTGGTGGATCTCCTCGGCCTGGGAGACGCCCAGCGCGACCAACGCCTCCAGTGACAGCTGGAACAGCTCCTCGTCGGTGACGTCCTCGGGTCGGCGGCCGTCCGGTCGCTTCGTCGGGACAAGGTCCTCCCACTCGCCGACAAGGTCGACGCCGAGCTCTCGCAGGTCGGCGACCATGGCATCAGCGCGACCGCGGAGGAACTGGTCCATGTCTTCGGTGATCCCGATCGGGCCCTCACCCCTGCGCCGTGGCCCCAGGATCCGGTCGCCGAGGGAGGTGTGGAGCACCTCGCTGTAGACCGCCGATGTCACGCCCTGGGCCCGCGCAACGGCGTTGAGGCGCTCCATGAGGACGGTCGAGACCACACCCAGAGAGGGGTTGTCCGTGCGCGGCGCGCCGAACGACGAGCCGTCGACCCCGACCACCGTGCAGAAGCGTTCCCACAGCACGCCCGGCTCGGCCCCCGCCGGCGGCACCGTCACGAGGTGCACCCGGTCGGCGGGCACGGCGTCCAACCAGCGCCGGAGGATCTCAGGGACGTTCTGCTGCCGCCAGAAGGTGCGGGCCGCCCTGCCGTCCTTCTCGTTCCTGACCTCGTCGACGAGCGTTGCCCACGACCACGGCCGGTAGTTCCGTGCCATCTCCTGGCCCTGGGCGACGAACGAGCGCACCAGGTCTCGCGCGGTGCAGATCACCTCGACGCGCGCCGGGCTCAGGCTCTCCAGGGCGACGGAGATCTGGTGCGGCGTGCAGCTGGCCATCCACTCCATGGAGATCAGCACTGCGTGCCCGCCCCACCCGTTCACCTCCGAGGCCAGCCGTGCCCACGAGCCCCCGGGCGCCAGGGACTCCCCGTCGTCGAGACTTCTCAGGTCCTTGACAGCGTTGAGGTGGCGCCCCCATCCCGGCCCGGGCCACAACAGCCCTTGCTGCGCCGCGAGCTCGTGGTTCACGGAGAAGCGCGACTGAAGGTAGGTGGTTCCGGACTTCGGCGTGCCGATGTGGAGGTAGACCGTCGGGCCCGGTCCCGAGGTCGATGGACGGCGTGTCACAAGGGTCACTTGAGCTTGTAGTCCTCGAGCAGCCGCCGACCGATGATCATCCGCTGGATGTCGGCGGTGCCCTCCCCGATGAGCAGCATCGGGGCCTCGCGGTAGAGCCGCTCGATCTCGTACTCCTTGGAGAAGCCGTACCCGCCATGGATCCGGAACGAGTCCTCCACGACCTGCGAGCAGTACTCGCTCGCGAGGTACTTCGCCATCCCGGCCTCGAGGTCGTTGCGCTCGCCGCGGTCCTTGGTGCGTGCGGCCCTGACCATCATCTGGTGGGCCGCCTCGACCTTGGTGCCCATCTCCGCGAGCCGGAAGAGCACGGCCTGGTGGTCGGCGATCTTCTTGCCGAAGGTCTCCCGCTGCTGGGAGTAGGCCACGCCGAGCTCGAAGGCACGGTTCGCGACACCACAACCCCGTGCGGCGACGTTCACCCGGCCGACCTCGACGCCGTCCATCATCTGGTAGAAGCCGCGGCCCGGCGCGCCCCCGAGGACCTGGTCGGCGCCGATCTCGAAGCCGTCGAAGATCATCTCGGTCGTGTCGACGCCCTTGTAGCCCATCTTCTCGATCTTGCCCGGCACGGTCAGCCCGGGCATGACCTCACCGAACCCGGCCGGCTTCTCCACCAGGAAGGTGGTCATGTTCTTGTAGACGCTGTCCGCGCCCTCGTCGGTCTTGACGAGCACCGCGACCAGCGTGGACGACCCGCCGTTGGTCAGCCACATCTTCTGGCCGTTGATCACGTAGGTGTCACCGTCGGCCTCCTTGCGAACGGCCTTGGTCTTGATCGCCGACACGTCCGAGCCACAACCCGGCTCCGACATGGAGAACGCGCCCCGGACCTCTCCGGCGGCCATCTTCGGCAGGTAGTACTGCTTCTGCTCCTCGGTGCCGTGCTGCATCAGCATGTACGCCACGATGAAGTGCGTGTTCACGATGCCCGAGACACTCATCCAGCCGCGGGCGATCTCCTCCACGACGAGCGCGTAGGTCAGGAGAGACTCGCCCAGCCCGCCGTACTCCTCGGGGATCGTGAGGCCGAACAGGCCGAGCTCCTTCATCCCCTCCACGATCTCGGTGGGGTACTCGTCCTTCTTCTCCAGCTCACCCGCCACGGGGAGGATCCGCTCCTCCACGAAGGTGCGGACGGTCTTGAGGATCTCCTCCTGGATGTCGGTGAGACCCTCGGTCTGGCAGAGACGGCCCATGGTCGCGCTCCTCGGCTGAATGGGGACGGGTGGTCTGGGAGATTATCGGCTGGGGTCGTCGGAGTGCCAATGAGCAACCTCACAGGGTGAGCAAGTCACACTCACGGCCACACTCGCACCCTCACCCCCGAGGGGCGACCCCTCCGTCCCCCGCGGTTCCGAGGCGGCTACTGTGACACGGCACCGACAGCCGGGCCCAGGGGGTCACATGACGGGCCGGCCCTCACGATGGACCGGCCCTCGCGATGGAGCTGAGATGAAACTTCGGTTCCTCCTCCACGACCTCTACGGGAGAGGCGGAGGAGTCCTCACGGTCACGCTGGCGCTGGCGCGTGAGCTCTCCGAGCGGCACGACGTCGAGCTGGTCAGCGTGTTCGGCGGGGGCACCCCGATGTACGCGCTTCCCGAGGGCGTCCCGGTGCGCAACCTCGTCGACCGCTCTGCGGACGAGGGCTTCTGGCGTCGGCGGCTCTCCCGGATCCCCTCGCGGGTCATCCCGGAGACGGAGCCGCGCTACACCGACTACAGCCTTTACACGGACCTCGTCCTGGCCCGCTACCTGCGCTCGCTCCGCGGCGGCGCGGTGGTCACGATGCAGCCGGGACTCAACATCGCGCTGGCCCGGCTCGGCACCAACCGCTACATCCGGATCGCGCAGGACCACCGGCCCTACGTCAACCGGCCCAAGACCGTGCTGGATCTCTACGAGAGGTACGGCGGCCGGCTCGATGCGTTCCTGGCCCTCACCCGCAGGGACGCGAGGCGCTACCGGCGGCTCCTCGGAGGACGCACGCCAGTGCGCCGGATGACCAACGGCACCCCGGCCTGGCACGGTGAGCACTCGACGCTGACCGAGAAGGTCGTGGTCGCTGCGGGGCGGCTCGAACCGAGCAAGGGTTTCGACCTGCTGGTCTCCGCGTGGCAGCAGGTGGCCGCGGCGCACCCCGACTGGAGTCTGCGGATCTTCGGCGAGGGCTCGAAGCGCAGCGAGCTGGAGCGTCAGATCGACGAGCTCGGCCTGGGCGGATGCGTCAGCCTCGAGGGCCACAGCACCTCGCTCCAGAGCGAGATGGCCAAGGCGTCGCTGTTCGTCCTGAGCTCGCGGGCCGAGGGCTACGGCATGGTCCTGGTCGAGGCGATGGCCTGCGGGGTCCCCGTCGTCAGCACCAACTGCCCGACCGGCCCCCGCGACATCATCACGCCAGGAGTGGACGGCCTCCTGGTGCCCAACAAGGACGTCGACGCCCTCGCCTCGGCGATCGTCGAGATGATCGAGCTCGACCACGACACCCGCGCGAAGATGGCCACCGCTGCCCTCGCCAAGGCGGAGGAGCGAAGCCAGTCCGCCGTCGCCTCGGAGTGGGACACCCTGCTCGACCGGCTCTCCGAGAAACGTGGGCGCTGAGGCGATCGCGTTCGCGAGGAACCCCCGACAGACGCAGAAGCCGCGGACCGGCCAGGTCCGCGGCTTCTGCGTGCTCCCGGGAGAAAGGCTCAGTCCTCCGGCGGGGTCCAGACGTCGGTGCGCTGCATGCCGGCGGCCCGGCCCTTGCCGGAGATCACCAGCGCCATCTTGCGCGACGCCTCGTCGATCATCTCGTCGCCGAGCATGACCGCGCCCTTCGCGCCGCCCTTCTCGGAGGTGTAGAACTCGTAGGCGTCGAGGATGTTCTCGGCGTGGTCGTAGTCCTCCTGCTTCGGGGAGTAGACCTCGTTGGCCGCCGCGATCTGGTCGGGGTGCAGGGTCCACTTGCCGTCGAAGCCGAGGGCCGCGGACCGTCCGGCCACCCGCTTGAAGCCGTCGATGTCCCGGATCTGCAGGTAGGGGCCGTCGATGGCCTGCTTGTCGTGCGCACGCGCCGCCATCAGGATCCGCATCAGGATGTAGTGGTAGGCGTCGCCGACGTCGTAGCCCGGGGGCTGCTCGCCCACGACCAGCGACTTCATGTTGATCGAGGCCATGAAGTCCGCGGGGCCGAAGATGATCGTCTCGACGCGCGGGGACGCGGTCGCGATGTCGTCGACGTTGATCAGGCCGAGCGCGTTCTCGATCTGCGCCTCGATGCCGATCCGGCCGACCTCGTAGCCCATGGTCGTCTCGATCTGGGTCAGCAGGACGTCGAGGGCCTTCACCTGGTCGGCGGTCTGGACCTTCGGCAGCATGATGCAGTCGAGGTTCGCGCCCGCACCCTCGACGACCTCGATGACGTCCCGGTAGGTCCACTGGGTCGTCCAGTCGTTCACCCGGACGGTCCGGACGCGGTTGCCCCAGTCACCGGTGTTGAGCACCTCGACGATGTTCTTGCGCGCGTCGGGCTTGGCCAGCGGCGCCACCGAGTCCTCGATGTCGAGGAACACCTGGTCGCTCTGGAGGCCCTGGGCCTTCTCGAGGAACCGGGGGTTCGAGCCGGGCACGGCGTGGCAGGAGCGGCGGGCGCGCAGCAGGTCGGAGCCTGACTGCTTGGGCGCGTCGGACATGGATGAACCTCTCTTCAGGGTTGTCTCACCAGGTTTGTCTCACCGGGGTTGCCTCACCGGGGGGAGATTGCCCGGGAGCCTACTCGCAGGCGCATCCGGCCCGGGAGGCCTCGGACCCGTGGGATTCCTCACCCCTGCCGGTCCGGGGTGCGCGACCCCTGCGAGTCCCGGGCGGTCAGGACGCCACGATCGGGAGGGTCCTCGTGGCCAGCACCCGAGGCCGGCTGGTCACCACCCAGTGGTACCAGTCGAGGTGGAGGAGGAACGTTCCCGCGGCCGGCGGGTGGAGCAGCATGTCGTAGCGCTCCGCTGCGCCGAAGGCCAGCGCTGCCGACCGAAGCGGGTTCCCGAGGTCGCGCAGCGGCCGGCTCGGCCCGGCCGGGTTCGCGGTGTCCCGGAACGGCCTGCCGTCGTGGGAGATGAGCTCCGCCATGGCCACCGGCTCGCCGCTCGTCGTGGTGAACCGGACCCGGGTCGGGAAGTAGTTCAGGTTCAGCACCCGCAGAAGCGTGGGGTGTCCCGAGCCAGCGGCCCTGGCCCGCAGCCGACTCGCGGCCCACACCTGGCCGCGCGGCGGCCCTGCGGCGAGCGAACCGCCGAGGATGAAGAAGTGCTTCGGGTCGAACCGGTTGAGACCCACGTCCTCACCGGAGAGTCCAGCAGCGTGCGAGAGCTCGTGCCAGCGCGGGTCGATGGAGTACGGCACGAGCATCAGCTCCGTCTCCACGTCGTACAGCGGCCCGTCGACGAAGGCGCGCCGCGCCCCGGGAGGGACGGGATGGTCCGGATGGACCACGGGGTCCACCAGGAGCGGACCGGCCATCCCCATCTGCACGTGCAGCACGGTGTTGACGTGACAGTGGTAGAAGTACGAGCCGGCGCTCCCTACGGGTGGCGTCGCCGGGCACACCCGGCTCGGGCCGCCACTGGTAGGTGTAGCGGGTGCCGACCTCGAACGAGGTGTGCCCCACCCCGTCGTTGCGGGGGTCGGGCTCCATCCCGTGCAGGTGGATCGTGTGCGGCCCCTTGCTCGCCTTGAGTCGCACGTGGACCAGGTCGCCCTCGGTCACCCTGATCGGCGGTGCCGGGAAGCCCTGACCGGAGGACTCGCTCTCGAAGCTCCAGATCTCGTGCGCGCTCCCGTCCGGGAACCTGAGACGCTGGTTGAAGAACTCGCGGTCGAAGGTCCGGTCCGGCCGCTGCAGGTGCTCGGTGACCGGGTTGGACTCCTTGGGCTGCGATGTGGCGAACTCGGCCTGGCTGCGGAAGGTGTGATGCGCCGGGCTCTGCCGCCCTGCCAGCACCCAGTCGGCCACGAGGCCACCCGGGTAGAGACCTCCGGCGGCTGTCTGGGACGGCTCGGCGTGGCAGTGCATCGGGTAGTGCCAGTCGGTGATGCGGGCGTCCCAGACCTCGTCGATCGCTTCGGGCGGCCGGCGTACTGGAAGCATGATCTCCTTGCGGTCGAGCGGGTCGAGCTCGACGACGTCCTCCCACTGCTGGAGGACGACGTGCCCCTCCTCGTCCACGCGTCCCGACGCAGCGTCGCGCGGGAAGTCGTGCCCGTTGCGACGCACGGTCCAGACGTGGTTCCCGTGGAAGTGCATCTGGTGGACCACGACGCCTGCGTTCGCGAGCCGGATCAGCTGTCCTGTGGCGACCGACCCGCTCCCGTCCGGCTTGCTGAAGTCGCGCACATCGGTGTCGCGGGGGTAGCCGGACGCGAGCGTCTCCTCGTGCGTCCTGCGGTTGCTGTCGTGGTCGGACGCGATCCCGAGGGACTGGTAGCCGGCCCGTCCGTTGAGCAGGAAGTACCTCGGGACCGGTGGGGTCCGTTCGGCATCGATCGTCTCGCCGGCACTCGCGCGTCGGCACCACTCGGGGTCGACGTCCTGGCAGAGCCACAGCCACTGCCGCTCGAACTCGGTGCCTCCGTCGTCGAGCCGCCACCTGTCGGCGGCCGGCGTCACGACGAGTGCGCCGAAGAGACCGAGAAGCCGCTCGACCGGCCCGTTGCCGCTGTCGCTGAAGAGGTAGGTGCCTGCGGGCGGGGCCTCGAAGGTCACCTCGGCGACCTCCCCGGGCGCGATGCTCCCCGTGTCCGCGACGCCCGGGATGTCCAGCCGGTGAAGCGTGCCCAGGCCGTTGTGCACGCGGAGCCGCACGGTGCTCCCTGTCTCGGCGAGGATCGTGCGTTCGGGGAAGACGCTGGCCCAGTGCGCCCGACGCAGCCGGTACAGGCCCGCGCGGTCGGGCGCTCGCCGGCCCGGGGGCTCGGGAGCCTGGAGCGTCCCGTCGGCGAGGAACACCTGCGGAGGGAACGTCAGGCTCGGCGCCGCGTCGTCGCGCTTCGTCGGACGCGCCCCGAACCCCCGCATGTACACGAGGCCGTCGGTGAACTCGAGCCGCATCTCGCCGGCTCCGCGAGGCACCAGGTAGCTCACCCAGGTCCGCAGGGTGCTTCCGCCGGCCAGAGCGCCCGCGGCCGTGCCGGCGTCGAACGGGGTCACGGTTGCGCCCCGAGGCCCGAGGCGAAGGCGGAACTGGCCCGGCGAGAACAGCAGGGGCCTGACGAGCCCGTTGTGCACCTCCACGTCGACCCGGAACTGGTCCACCTCGCTCTGGTGCGCGCCGAGCACCGACTGGCCCGCATGCCCGGCGGAGTGCGCGCGTCGTGCTGCCGACAGCACCGCCACGCTCCCGAACCGGGTCCACGTCCCGCGCCCGCGCGTCGGCGTCCCGTCCGGGCTCCCGGCACGGAGGGTCGCCGCCGCGACCACCATCGCCGACCCGCACGCGGCGAGCACCATCTGCCGTCTGCTCAGCTCGACCATCGCGCCCCCTTCGGCCGTTCGGCCCGCGGCCTTGCGGCCCGCAAGGCGATCGTGGCGCCGCCTCCTTGGAGAAACCTGTGGCAGGCTCGGGGGCGTGACCGATGCCTTCACCGCCGCGCTGATCGCGGAGCTGGGTAAGAAGACGGGCGTGTGCTGGCTGCGGTACGCCGGGCCGGGAGACACGTCACCGCGAGAGCGCGCCGCGTGGCACGTCTGGTACGACGACGCGCTGCATGTCGTGGCCGGCGGCAGGGAGCAGGAGCTTCCCGGGATCGCCGACGCCGAGCGCGTCGAGGTCGTGATGCGCAGCAAGGAGAACGGCGGACGGCTCGTCACCTGGGTCGGGTCGGTCTCGGTGGTGCACCCGACCGACGACGCCTGGGACGACGTCACCGCAGCCCTCGTCTCGGACCGCCTCAACCTCGACGACCTCACCACGGCCAAGGACGAATGGGCGGCGGGCAGCGTGGTGGTCCGCATCGAGCCCACCGGCGAGGTGCTCGAGCGGCCAGGTGAGCTCGGCGACGAGGCGCACAGCGCGCCCCCGCAGCCGACACCCGCGACCACGCGCGGCGCCCTTCCGCGGGTGCTGCACCGGCGCCAGCGAAGGGGGCCGGGCCTCAGCTAGGACGGGCGGATGGTCCCCGGATCGGCCGTGGCTCTGCCTCGGGGCGCCATGTGCCTCAGCGCGGGATGGCGATCTCGCCCGAGGCGACCCTCTGCACGCGTCCTGCGACGTGGCAGCGCCGCACCTCGCCGCCGGTCGCATCGACCCGGCCGAGGAGCCTCGACGGGCGGCCCATCTCGACACCCTGGGTGATCGTGTAGCGGCCGCCCTCCGGCAGCCGCCCGGCGGCGACGAGGGCCATCCCGAGCCCCGCGGCCGCCGAGCCTGTGGCGGGGTCCTCGGGCACGGAGAGGCCCGGGACGAACACCCGGGAGTGCACCTGTAGGTCCGGTGCCTCCCCGGAGACGTGGTGCAGGTTGATCCCCTCGACCGGGTCGACGGTCTCCCCCACGGCAGCGATGCGGTCGGCGTACGCCCGCAGCGGCTTGAAGGACGGCCTCGCCCGGAGCACTGCGTCCTCGGCCACGGGGACGTGCACGAAGCTCAGCCCGGTGCCCGCGATCCAGACGGGTCCGGCGGCGTCGGAGATCGAGAGTCCGAGGTCCTCGAGCAGCGCCGCGACCAGCGAGTCGTCCACCGGCCCGGCCAGGTCACGGGGCGCCGCGGAGAGCTCCACGACTCCGTCGGGAAGGAAACGGACGCCGATGTCGCCGGCACCGCAGTGCTGCACTGTCTCGCCGGCCGAGAGCAGCCCTCGCTCGCGGAGCACCCAGGCGGTGCCCAGCGTCGGGTGCCCGGCGAAGGGGATCTCGGCGGACATCGTGAAGATGCGTGTGGAGTAGGAGCTGTCGTCCCCGGGCGCGGGGAACGTGGTCTCGGAGTAGTTGAACTCCCGGGCGATCGCGAGGCACTGCTCGGTGCTCAGCTCCTGGGCGCCGTGGACGACCGCGAGCTGGTTGCCGGCGAACGGCCGGTCCGTGAACACGTCGACGACGTCGTAGGTGAGCATTCCCTCATCCTCCCTGTACTGCCACCGGGCTGTCGCGACCACGATCGGCCGCACGCGCCCGCTAACGTATCGAGATGTGAGCACTACCTCGAACCGCGTTTTCGCCGCCAGGCTCGCCGGCCTGCCGGTCTTCGACCCCGCGGGCGACCAGGTGGGGAAGGTACGCGACCTCGTGGTGGCCCTGCGCACGGGCCTGCAGCAGCCCCGTGTGCTGGGTCTCGTGGTGGAGGTCTTCGGGCGGCGCTCCGTCTTCGTCCCGATGACCCGGGTGACCCATGTCGACAGCGGCCAGGTGATCACGACCGGCGTGGTGAACATGCGCCGCTTCGAGCAGCGCTCCACCGAGACCCTGGTGTTCGGGCAGATGCTCGACCGGAAGGTCACCGTCCGGGACTCCGGGATCACCGGCACGGTGTACGACGTGGCGATGGAGCAGGCCCGCAACCGCGACTGGTACCTGTCCCGGGTCGCCCTGCAAGAGGGCTCGAAGCGCTTCGGCCGCCGCGGGCAGACCCATGTCGTCGAGTGGAACGAGGTCGACGGGCTCGCTCTTCCCGAGGAGAGCCAGGGCGCGACCCACCTGCTCGCCGCGCTCGAGGAGATGCGCCCGGCGGACCTGGCGAACGTCATCCACGACCTCCCGGCCAAGCGCCGGCGCGAGGTGGCCGCGGCCCTCAACGACGAGCGGCTCGCCGACGTGCTGGAGGAGCTGCCCGAGGAGGACCAGGTCGAGATCCTCGGCAACCTCGACAGCGAGCGTGCCGCCGACGTCCTCGAGGAGATGTCGCCTGACGACGCGGCGGACCTGATCGCCGAGCTCCCGCCCGAGACCGCCGAGATGCTGCTGGCGTTGATGGAACCCGGCGAGGCCCAGCACGTGCGCCGGCTCATGTCCTACGAGGAGCGCACCGCCGGCGCGATGATGACCACCGAGCCGGTGATCCTTCCTCCCGACGCCACCGTGGCGGACGCGTTGGCCCATGTCCGGAACGCCGAGCTCACCCCTGCCCTGGCGGCGCTGGTCTACGTCTGCCGGGCGCCGCTGGAGCCCCCGACCGGGAGGCTGATCGGCGTCGCCCACATCCAGCGGCTGCTGCGCGAGCCCCCCTCCACCCTCGTCGGCGGCGTGCTCGACACCGACCTCGAGACGCTCCCCGCGACGGCCACGCTCGAGGACGTCGCCCGCCACCTGGCCACCTACAACCTCGTCGCAGCGCCCGTGACCGACGAGGACGGGCGCCTGCTCGGCGCGGTCACCGTGGACGACCTGCTCGACCACCTCCTGCCCGAGAACTGGCGCGACCGCCCCAGCCGAGGAGGTGTGCTGCGTGCCCAGTGACGCCCGCAAGGAGCGGCTGGAGCCCTCGCGCGCCCGGCTCGACCAGCCACAGGAGACGCGACGCAAGCTGGTCCGCCGTCCGACGTACGACCCGGAGGCGTTCGGCAGCTTCGCGGAGAACTTCGCGCGCTTCATGGGCACCGCCCGGTTCCTGCTCTACATGACCGGGTTCGTGGTGATCTGGCTCGGCTGGAACTGGATCGCCCCGAGCGAGTGGGAGTGGGACGCCTACCCGTTCATCTTCCTGACCCTGATGCTCAGCCTGCAGGCGTCGTACGCCGCACCGCTGATCCTGCTCGCGCAGAACCGGCAGGAGGACCGCGACCGCGTCATCACCGAGCAGGACCGGCAGGCGAACAGCCGGGCCCACGCGGACATGGAGTTCCTCGCCCGCGAGATGGCGTCGCTGCGGATGGCGATCGGCGAGGTCGCCACGCGCGACTACGTCCGGTCGGAGCTTCGTTCGCTGCTCAACGAGCTCGAGGAGAGGCGCCGCGAGGACGAGGGCGAAGCCGCCGAGCCCGAGTCGGCGGCCGGTGACGAAGGCCACGCGGACCGGCGCTGAACAGCGCCTCGCCGCCCGCGTACGCTGAACCTCATGACGTCCCCGCTCCTTGACCAGATCAACGCCGCGCTCGCGACGGTCAACGACCCCGAGATCCGCCGGCCGATCACCGAGCTCAACATGGTCGAGTCCGTCGAGATCGACGAGGCGGGCAAGGTCGCGGTCACGGTGCTGCTCACCGTCGCGGGATGCCCGCTCAAGGACACGATCACCCGGGACGTGACCGCCGCGGTCGGGAAGATCCCCGGTGTGACCGGCGTCGACCTGACCCTCGGGGTGATGAGCGCCGAGCAGCGCGCGGGTCTGCAGGAGGTGCTGCGCGGCGGTCAGGCGCAGCGCGAGATCCCGTTCGCGAAGGCCGACTCGCTGACGAAGGTCTTCGCGATCGCCAGCGGCAAGGGCGGTGTCGGCAAGTCGTCGGTGACCGTCAACCTCGCGGTCGCGATGGCGGCCCAAGGCCTGAAGGTCGGCATCGTCGACGCCGACATCTACGGCCACTCGATCCCCGCGATGCTCGGAGTCGGCGACGTGCGCCCGACCCAGGTCGAGGACATGATCATGCCGGTCCCGACCGCCCACGGGATCTCCGTGATCAGCATCGGGATGCTCAAGCCGCGGCGCGACCAGGTGGTCGCCTGGCGCGGGCCGATGCTCGACCGGGCGCTCGTCCAGATGCTCAGCGACGTCTACTGGGGCGACCTCGACGCGCTCTTCCTCGACCTGCCCCCGGGCACCGGAGACATCGCGATCTCGCTCGGCCAGCACCTGCCGAACGCCGAGGTGGTCGTCGTGACGACACCGCAGGAGGCCGCGGCCGAGGTCGCCGAGCGCGCCGGCACGATGGCCTCGATGATGCACCAGCGGGTCGTCGGCGTCGTCGAGAACATGTCCTTCCTGCCCTGCCCGCACTGCGGCCCCGAGCACCGGCTCGAGGTGTTCGGCTCCGGTGGCGGCGCGCGGGTCGCGGCGACCCTGTCGAACCGGTTCGGGTACGACGTCGCCGTGCTCGGCGAGGTGCCGCTCGACCTCGACCTCCGCGAGGGCGGCGACAGCGGCAGGCCGATCGTCGAGGTCTCCCCCGACTCCCCGGCCGCCAAGGAGCTGGTCAAGGTGGCCACGACTCTGTCCGGTCGCGGCAGGGGTCTCGCCGGAATGCAGCTAGGACTCACACCGGCAGGTAGATTCTGACCTGTGTTCGGAGTCGGCCTGCCAGAGTTCCTGGTCATCTTCGTCGTGGCCATTCTCGTGTTCGGCCCCGACCGGCTCCCGGAGTTCGCCCGGCAGGCGGGCCGGCTGGTCCGGCAGGTACGCCAGTTCACCCAGGCGGCGCGCGACGACCTGCGCAGCGAGCTCGGCCCTGAGTTCGCGGACCTCCAGCTCTCCGACCTCGACCCGCGTCAGATCGTGCGCAAGCACATCCTCGAGGCGATGGACGACGACCCGGACCCCGGGGAGACCGTCCCGATGAGGCCGGGCCTCCGGCCGCTCGAGCGTGGGGAGCGCCCGCCGTACGACGCCGAGGCCACCTGACCGACGCACCCCGCCGCAGCGCTGCCGGGACCTCAGCGGGAAGTCTTCCGGCACCAGGCGCCGGAGACCTTCCACACAGGCCACTCCCCCGCACCGCGGCGGAGCATCCGGCTCAGCCGACCTTCGCGTCGAGCGTGACCTCCAGGGTGCGGACGCTGCCGTCACGGCGCACGGTCATGCGGATCGTCTCTCCGGGACGGTGGCTGCGGATCGCCACGATCAGGCCGATGCCGTCGCTGACCGGTTTGCCGTCGACGGCGACCACGATGTCGCCCTTCTCCAGGCCGCCGCGGTCAGCCGGGGTGCCGCTGGGCACGTCGACGATCTCGGCGCCGTTGCGACGCCCGCCGGTGTTCACGTTCGCGCCGATGACGGGGTACTTCGCCTCGCCCGTGCGCACGATCTGCGACGCGGTGATCTTGACCTGCTCCATCGGGATCGCGAAGCCGACGCCGATGTTGCCCGCGTCGTTCGCGAAGCCGCCCATGGTGGCGATCGCGGAGTTGACGCCCACGACCTCGCCGCGGAGGTTCACCAGCGGCCCGCCGGAGTTGCCGGGGTTGATCGCCGCGTCGGTCTGCACCGCGTTGATGAACGACGACTCGTCCTTCTCACCGGTGGTGACCGGACGGTCGAGCGCACTCACGATGCCCGACGTGACCGTGCTGCTCAGCCCGAGCGGAGAGCCGATGGCCACGACCGTCTCGCCGACGTTCATCGACCGGGAGCTGCCGAGAGCAGCGGGCTGGAGCTTCTCGGCGCCCTGCACGTCGAGGACCGCGATGTCGTAGACCGGGCTCCGGCCGACGATCTCGGCGGCGTGCTGCCGTCCCTCGTGGTCGATGACCCGGATCCGCCCGCTCGTGGCGACGCCAGACACGACGTGGTTGTTGGTGATCACGTGGCCTTGCTTGTCCACGACGAAGCCGGAGCCGGTCGCCGCTCCGGCCGGTCCGGACCCGCCGCGGGTGATGATCTGCACGGTGCTGGGCAGCAGCGCGTCGGCGACCGCCGCGACCGAGCCGTTCTCCGGCTCGAGCGGTGCCGGCGCGGACCCGCCGTCGAAGACCGAGCTGCCCGACCCGCCGTTCATGACGGAGGAGACGAGCGCACCGCCCAACGCACCGCCGAGGAGACCGACCAGAAGAGCAGTGACCGCGACCACGGGCCACACCCAGCCGGGCAGCCTGGGCCCGGGCGGCTTCGGCTGCTGGTACCAGCCCTGGTAGGGCATCGGCTGGGTCTGCTGGGCCCACACCGAGCCGTAGCCATAGGGGTCCGCGGTGTAGGACTGCGTGTAGCCCTGACCGGCCCACTCCTCCTGAGGAGCCGCGGCAGCCTGCTGCTGCAACGGCGGCTGGTCGTACGCCGGGCGCTCACCCTGGTCGTAGCCGGAGGCTCCCCCTGGTCGTACGCCGGAGGCTCCCCCTGGTCGTACGCCGGACGCTCCCCCTGGTCTCCGGACCACAACGGCGCGGTGTCGTCGTCGCGGGGTTCGGGGCGTCCTGGCTCGTTCTCGCTCACGCCCGCCATTTTGTCCTACGGCCGCAAGTCGCCGGGAGTTTCACCCGGTTGTTGACCTACGGGGGGATCCTCTCCGGCCGTCGCTCCCTCGCCGTGCGGGGACTCCTCGCCCGTCGCCCGGCCCTTCCTGTGCGGAGACGCCTCTCCGGCCGGGGACTCCCGAGGAGTCCTCGGCGGGGCGTCGAGCCGTAAGGCCGGAGGGCAAGCGCCCGTGGGCGGCCGCGGACGGGGCGATCACCATCGTGAAGCCCGTGAAGGGTGTGGTGGAGGGTCTGCCGGTCCCGGTCAGCGCCGTGGTCGGTGTCGCGGCCGGGGCGCCACCGATGCCGAGGGTGGTGCCGGTGAGCGAGGCGAAGCCGAGCAGGGCGACGGACACCGACCCCGCGCCCGCGAGGGCGATGCCGGCGCGTCGCCGTCCGCGGCCGCGGCGCTCGAGGTCCTCGACCGCGGCCCAGGCAGCCGCTCCCTCGGCGGCGCCCTGTGCCGAGGGGTCCACCCGCGACAGCGCAGGGTCCATCCGGGACATCGAGCCCAGGCCGTACAGCGAGCCGAGCAGCTGGGGCGGGGGCCCCTCGTCCCCGGTCATCGCGGCAAGCTGGGTCTTCACCCAGCCTTCGCGTTCCACCTGGCGGTAGCAGATCTCGCAGCCGTGGACGTGGGCCCAGGCACGCTCCGCCGAAGCGGCGTCGAGCTGACCGTCGAGAAGTGCGCTGACGGTGATCCCGAGGTGGCCTCCCAGGTATCGCATCACGCCGTCTGCGGAGCGAGGTCGGGGTCTACGGGGCCCGAGTAGCGCACCCGTCCGGCTGCGGGGGCCCGGTGCGCGAGGGAGCTGCGGAGCATCTTGCGTCCGCGGTGGATCCGGGAGCGCACTGTTCCGAGCTTCACGTCCAGCACGTCGGCGATCTCGTCGTACGACAGGCCCTCGATGTCGCACAGCACGACGGCCACGCGGAACTCCGGCGGCAGGTCGGCGAGCGCAGCCTCGATGTCGTCGTCGAGCATCCCGTCGGCCATCTGCGAGTCAGGGCTCGGCATGCGTCCGGGCATCCGGACGTCTGCGTCCTCGGCGAGCGCGTCGAAGCGGATCTTCGCCTTGCGGCGGGCCTGGTCGAGGAAGAGGTTCGTGGTGATCCGGTGCAGCCAGCCCTCGAACGTGCCGGGCGTGTAGCTCGACAGGGAGCGGAAGACACGGACGAAGACCTCCTGCGTGAGGTCCTCTGCGTCGTGCGGGTTGCCGGTCAGGCGGTACGCAAGGCGGTACACGCGCGCGGAGTGCTGAGTGACGACCTCGTCCCACGATGGCGCGTCCCAGGCCTCGGCCGGCTGGGTCGTGCGGTCGAGGTCGGTCATCGGGCGCTCCTTGCCCCAGGGGGTCTTTGCGGCAAGGCCGCTGAGTCTCGTGGTCGCCATGACGTGGCGCTGTCCCCTCCCACAGTAGGAGCGTCTCCTGAGAGTCACCTGAGGATTTCGTGCTCGTGTCCCTCGAACAACGACCGGGAGCCGGCCGGTGTTCCCGTGTGGCGCGCTGGAGTGACCTGCGGCTCGTGTCCCGTGCATTGCACGGGGGAAGGCGGGCCGGCCGGTAGAGTCACGCCTGAAGACGCGTGCAACGCATGGTGCCGACGTTGCCGCTGTGCCCTATTGAGGAGGACATCATCGCTACGGGACTCAAGCCCACCAGCTGGGCCTACGCCGAGGAGTTCGTGAGCGAGGACGAGGTGCTGACCGCCGCCCGCAGCCGCGCGAAGGAGGTCGGCGTCGTGCCGATCGGCCCCGGTGGCGGGGCGACCCTCCGGTTCCTGGCCGCGGTGACCGAGGCCCGTGCCGCCGTGGAGATCGGCACCGGCACCGGCGTCTCGGGTCTGTGGATGCTCCGCGGCATGCGCCCCGACGGTGTGCTGACCACGGTCGACACCGAGGCCGAGCACCAGCGGCTGGCCAAGCGGGGCTTCAACGAGGCCGGAATCGCGCCGCAGCGGGTCCGGCTCATTCCCGGCGCCGCCCTCGACGTACTCCCCCGGCTCACCGACGGCCACTACGACCTGGTCTTCTGCGACGGCGACAAGCAGGAGTACTCCGACTACCTCACCGAGGCGCTGCGGCTCCTGAAGCCCGGCGGCATCGTCGCCTTCGACAACGCGCTGTGGCACGACCGTGTGGCCGACCCTGCCCAGCGCGACGCGGAGACGGTGGCGATCCGAGAGCTCGGCAGGACCGTGCGCACGCACGACATGCTGCTCCCGGTGCTGCTGCCGGTGGGCGACGGCCTGCTGGTCGCCAAGAAGGTGTGGACCCCCGAGTCCTGACCGGGTCCCTGTCAGCCCGGCACGGTCTCTGTTCGGGTGTCAGGCCGCACCGAGTAGCCGATGTGCCCACCCCAGGTGAGGAGCAGCTCGGTCAGCTCGTGACGGATCGAGATGCGCCCGACGTACTCACCGTCGACGACCATCCAGAGCTCGGTCCACGGCACCATTCCCTCAGGACGCGGCGCGCGTGGCTCCCTCTGGCCCGCCAGCCAGTCGGCGAGGAGCGGTACGCCGGTCGGGCGACCGCATTTCCGGGGTCAGTAGCGGGAAGCGGCGAGGAAGCCGGACGCGCCCTCCGCCACGGCGACCACCTCGCACGGCTCGATCAGCACCGGCGCCGAGCCGACGATCTGGGAGCCGGGCGACTCGGCCGCGACCTCGGCGAACTGGCTCTGGAACGCGTCCCGCGCCTCGGGCGACTCGAAGACGTAGCAGCCCTCGAACCACTCACCCGCGCGCATCCGCCAGGTCTTGAAGCGCAGGCCGTCCTTGCCCGTGAACTTGGCGTGCGAGGTGGACTCGACATAGGTGGCGAGCGCCTGCTCCACTCCCTCCGGCGCCTGCTCGAGGGACCAGCGGACCGTCAGACCGTGCATGGGGACCTCCAGGGGACGAGGGTGTCAGCGAGTGAGGCCGGCGAGCGGGTCGCGCAGCTCCAGCCAGTGCAGCAGGGCCCGGGCACCGAACCCGGTGGCTCCCATCGTCCACTCGAAGGCGTCGACGGGCGAGTCGCCGACCGACGCGATGTCGAGGTGGACCCAGGGCAGCCCCCCGGTGAAGGGCCGCAGGAAGAGCGCCGCTGTGATCGCACCGGGGCCGCCCGCGGCGTTGTCTCCGTCGGCGACCTTGGACTCGAGGCGCTCCTCGTAGTCCTCGACCAGCGGCATCCGCCACAGGGGCTCGCCCGCGGCGGCGCCGGCGGTCGCGACCAGGTCGGCGAGGGCGTCGTCGGTCGAGAAGAAGCCGCCGGTGCGCTGGCCCAGGGCGATCTTCATGGCACCGGTCAGCGTGGCCACGTCGACGAGCACGTCGGGCTTGATCTCACTGACGGCGTAGGCGAGGGCGTCCGCCATGACGAGGCGCCCCTCGGCATCGGTGTTGCGGACCTCGCTCGTGCGGCCGCCGTAGTGCCGGATGACGTCGCCGGGGCGAAGCGCGTCGCCGCCGACCGCGTTCTCCGCCGCGGCGACGAGACCGGTCACGCGCACCGGGCAGTCCACGTCGGCGAGCGCGCCCAGGACCGCCATGACGACACCGCCGCCGGTCATGTCGCGCTTCATGTTCATCATGGCCTCGGCGGGCTTGAGCGAGAGACCGCCGGTGTCGAAGGTGATTCCCTTGCCGACGAGGACGACGTGCGGGGTGTCCCTCCTGGCCCCTCGCGGGGTGTAGTCGAGCCGGATCAGCCGGGGTGGGTTCGCGGACGCCTGTCCGACGCCGACGATGCCGCCGAAGCCACCCTTCGCAAGCTGATGCTCGTCCCAGACCTTGATCTCCAGGCCTGCGGCGTCGGCGATCTCCTCCGCGCGCTCGGCCAGCCAGACCGGGTTCTTCTCGTTGGACGGGACGAGGGCGAGCATCCGTGACATCCAGCCGGCGCCGGCAACCGAGAGCGCCCGCTCCAGGGTCTGCTGTCGATCGGCCGAGTCCACGATGCCGGCGAGCACGACCCGGGCGACGGGCTGCTCCTTGGGGCCCTCGGACCTGCGGTGGAAGCCGAAGGAGCCGAGCACGAGCCCCTCGACGAGCGCCCGCAGGCCGGCGTCGTCGCTGAGCGCCGCCAGCGAGGTGGCCACGACCTCCTTGCCCTTGGTGCGACGAGCGAGCGCCGCCCCGGCCTTGCGCAGGTCCGCCGGGCTGCCCTTGCCCACACCGACGAACAGCAGACTGCTCAGGCTGGCGTTCGTCAGGCCGTCGCGCGAGAGGACCGGATGCTCCACGACCTCGCCGGCCTTGCCGGTCGCCTTGTGATGCTCGAGGAGCGCGAACACGTCCAGGTCGAGCTGGTCGAGGAGCTCGGCGGAGCCGGGGCCGAGGGTCGGGCCGTCCTCGTCCGGGACGACCGGTAGGGCGACGACGTCCGCGCCGACCACCCCGGTCGGGGGCACGCTGCTGAGCGCGACCTGTGGCGGTGAGACCTGGTTGGGCAGTGCCACGTTGCTGTTCCCCCTAGGGGTCGAGGATGTCGGAGCGGCTGGCGCCGATGCGGCGTCGCACGTCGGGCTTCGGCGCGCGGAAGGCGGCGGGAACGACCCTACTCATCTCGGGCATGTTGACAACCGAAGACCCTGGGCGCCCTGTACGGGGCCCAGGGTCCTGCGATCCATTGCGGGTCGAGGCGTCTTGTCGAACGCGTCAGCCGACGACCTCGTTGAGTGCCGCACCGAGCGCGCCGGCCTCCTCGGCGTTCAGCTCGACGACGAGTCGGCCACCACCCTCGAGCGGGACGCGCATCACGATGCCGCGTCCTTCCTTCGTGACCTCGAGCGGGCCGTCGCCCGTCCGCGGCTTCATCGCCGCCATGCGCACACCTCTTCCTTGGTCCTGCGGCCGCCAGTCGACGTGGTCCCTCCCACATCGAATGGAAAATCACCGTGGCGCGCCGCGTTGCGGGTCTATTATCGCGCATTTCTCCGGCCACTCCGACCACAACCTCCCGACAGGTCCCGAACGGACTGCTGCAGCGGGTTCGTCCTGATTACGGCAGACTCCCTCGTGTGCACGCACGGTCCGCGCTCTTCGACCTCTTCGGCGACCACCTGCGCTCCCGCGGAAGCCGGGCGCCGGTGGCCTCACTCGTGCGCATCCTGGCGCCCCTCGGCGTGACCGCTCCGGCGGTGCGGACAGCGATCTCGCGCATGGTCCGTCAGGGGTGGCTCACTCCGACGGAGGTCCACGGCGGGCGCGGCTACGCCCTGACCGACCGGGCCCGTCATCGCCTCGACGACGCGGCGGCGCGGATCTACCGCACCCGCGACAGCGGCTGGAAGGGCGGGTGGGACCTCGTCGTACTCACCTCGCTTCCGCCACGGGAGGGCCGTGAGCGACTCCGGTCCGGGCTGTCCTTCCTGGGCTACGCGCAGCTCGCCGACGGCACCTGGATCAGCCCCTACGCCTCGCCCGAGGTCGACGCGCTGCTGACGGCGGAAGGCGCGACCGCCACGAGGTTCGAGGCGTTCGACGGCGACCCGACCGCTCTCGCGCAGAAGGCGTGGGACCTCGAAGCGCTTGGTGCGTCGTACGCCGCGTGGCACGAGCAGGCCCGCGCTCTGGTCGCCGATCCCGGGCAGCTGCCGGGAGCCGACACGATGGACGACGACGAGCGCGCCTTCGTGGTGCGCTCCCACCTCGTGCACGAGTGGCGCAAGTTCCTCTTCACCGATCCCGGCCTGCCCGTCGAGCTGCTGCCGCCGGACTGGCCGGGCCACGCCGCCGCTAGGTTCTTCGCTGAGGAGGCCGCGCGGCTGCTGCCCGCCGCGTCCCGCTTCGTCGACCGCTGCCTCGCCCCTGATGCGAACAGTTCCGATGCCAACAGTCCCGACGCGATGACTGGAGACAACCGATGACCGACCAGCCCGTGATCTACGCCGTCGCCGACGGGGTCGCCACGATCACCCTGAACCGCCCCGAGGCGATGAACAGCCTCGACGTCGCCACGAAGGTCGCCCTCCGCGACGCGGTGGTCAAGGCCGCCGAGGACGACACCGTGCGCTGCGTCGTCCTGACCGGCTCCGGCCGTGCCTTCTGCGTCGGCCAGGACCTCAAGGAGCACATCGAGATCCTGCAGAGCAGCTCGTCGGACGAGCTGTTCCGGACCGTGCCCGAGCACTACAACCCCACGGTGAAGGCACTGGCCACCATGAACAAGCCGGTCATCGCGGCCGTGAACGGCGTCGCGGCCGGCGCCGGCGCGTCGCTCGCGTTCGCCTGCGACTTCCGGGTCCTCGCTGACGCGGCCGGGTTCAACCTCGCGTTCACCGGCGTCGGGCTGTCCTGCGACACGGGCGCGTCGTGGACGTTGCCGCGGCTGGTCGGGCGCGCGAAGGCGCTGGAGCTGCTGTACTTCCCGCGCACGATCTCCTCGCACGAGTCGCTCGAGCTGGGTCTGGCCACCAAGATCGTGGACTCGGCAGAGCTGCAGCACGAGGTGTCCCTGATGGCTGCGCAGCTGGCCGGCGGTCCGACCCTGGCCTTCGGGGCGGTGCGACGGTCCGTGGAGTTCTCCGCCGGCCACGACTTCGAGAGCTCGCTGGAGTTCGAGGCCAAGATGATGGCGCTGACAGGGGCGACGGAGGACCACGCAAGCGCGGTGGCCTCGTTCGTCGCCAAGGAGAAGCCGGCCTTCAAAGGACGCTGAGCAAGGACGGGACGCCGAGGACGCCATGTCACGCAACGGGGGAAGGCCGGCGGTTCTCGCCTGGCGCGGTGGTGCTGCTCGTCGGCCTGCTGACGGGATCGCCTGCGACCGTTCCGGCAGCACAGGCGCGAGGCAACCTCGCCTCCCAGATCGAGCTGCCCGCCGGGGTGAAGCAGCTGGTCACCGTGACCAACGGTTCCTGGTCGGACGCCACGGCCACGATCCGCGTCTGGAGGCGGCGCGGCGACTCGTGGCGCCTCGTGCGCGGGCCGATCCGCGCGTCGATCGGGTGGAACGGCTTCGTCCGGGCCCGCGACCGGCGCCAGTCCACCGGCACCACTCCGGCCGGACGGTTCACGATGCGCTCGGCGTTCGGCACCCGCGCCGACCCCGGGAGCCGGCTGCGGTACCGCCGGGTCGACGGGAACGACTTCTGGCCCTACGAGCCCCGTGACCCGGCGACGTACAACATCCTCCAGCCGTCCAAGGCAGCGACGACGCGCTGGCGGTCGGACTACGCCGAACGCCTCTCGGACCACCCCTACGAGTACGCCTACAGCATCGTGCTCGGCTTCAACCTGCCCCGCGGTGTGCGCTGGTCCGGTGGTCGCAGGCAGTACGTCGCCCGCGAGACCGCCGACACCGCCCGCGGCGGCGGGATCTTCCTGCACGTGAAGCAGAAGCCCCACACAGCGGGCTGTGTCTCGGCGCCGATCGAGCAGGTGCGGTGGCTGGTGCGGTGGCTCGACCCCCGCCTGGCGCCCCGGATCGTGATGGGCCCTCGAGCCTGGGTCGTGCGCAGGTTCTGACCAGGCAGCTGACCGCTGTCCCTCTCTGGCCGCCGCCAGGGAACGACCATCGGTCAGCGAGAGCCGCCGAGGGCCCGGAGCAGCTGCCGTGGGGCGCGGACGTTCATCCGCTCCCAGGACGGGTGCGCGGCGTACTCGACCGTGACCGCCGCCCCCTCGAGGCGGTGGTTGAACCACTGCGTGAGGGTGCCGTGACAGGTGCCGCCGCAGGGGAACTCCTTCACCGGCAGCCTCAGCTGGTCGGCGAGGCGGCGGACGAACCAGCGCCTCTTGGCCCGCCACAGGTCCACCCCGTTCAGTGGCTGGTGGAAGGACACGACGAACCGGGGGTCGACCCGCCGCAGGAACCGCATGAGCGCACGGGTCTCCGGCTCGGAGGCGGGCCGTGGTCCGGACTCGACCACGCCGTCGAGCCGGGCCCAGGAGCGCGGGAAGTTCCGGTTGAGGTCGACGCCGTGGGCGTTGTGCCGCTGCTTGCGGGCGACGCCGTCGGGGTTGGCGACCGGGATGACCCAGAGGTCGACCCCCTGGACGGCCGGGCCGTCGCGCAGCCGTTCGAGTATGGCGCTCGGACCGGGCTCGTCCCCGTGGAGCAAGGCGATCGCCACTGCCTTCACCCGCGCGGACGGCTCGCCGAGCCGCCAGGCCCTGATCGGCCGACCCATGACGGAGTGGCCGATGACGCGCCTCTCGACGACGGCGGGACGGCTTCTTCCCGGTCGCCGCGGACAAGGTGACCGGCCGGGCGGCCGGCGCGGCACCCAGCCCTGCAGCCGGCAGGACGCGAGGCAACGCTGGTGGGGCCGCCGGCGCGGCGATCGTAGCGAGGCCGGCGCCGAGCGTTGCCGTCACGAGGACGGCCACGGCTGCGGCGACCGGCCTCGGGGTCACGGGATGGCTTTGACCAGGAAGAGCGCGCGTGAAGACGCCGACCCCGACCAGGAGCCCCACGTGGGCGAGGACCGAGAGACCCGGCCCCTCCCCCCAGGTGTCTGCCCTGGGGCCCGAGGAGTGCCGGCCCTTGGCGGGCATCCAGCGGGCAAGGATCAGGAGGCCGGCGATCACGGCGAGCCACAACCCGAGCAGGCCGAGCGCACCAAGCCAACGGTTGCCCGTGACGAGGAAGGCCACCCACACCGCGAGGCCGGCGCCACCGGCGTAGGTGTGCATGTTCAGGACGTTGGTCGGAATCGAGAGTCGCCCCGCGGCCTCCCCGCCCCCGGCAAGGCGGACCCTCGTCAGCACGACGACGACGGTCGCGAGGACGGTCAGCACGATGGTGGCGAGTAACGGGTTCACGATCAGAGCATGCCCGATCCGTGACGATCATGTGGCCACTGGGGGTCAAACCGCCCAAGGAGCGGAAAGTCAGCCGCGTTGACGGACCCAGCAGTCGGCCAGATGTTCGTCCACCATTCCGGTGGCCTGCATCAATGCGTGAGCAGTGGTCGGGCCGACGAAACGGAAACCGCGCCGCTTGAGCTCCTTCGCCATCGCCGTCGACTCGGGGGTGGTGGCCGGGACGTCTGCCAAGGTCCTCGGCGCCGGTCGCGGCGGGTCGGGCGCGAACGACCAGAGCAGGTCGCTGAAGGGCTCGTCCAGGTCGAGGACGGCCCGCGCGTTGGCGATGGTGGCCTCGATCTTGGCCCGGTTGCGGACGATGCCCGCGTCTCCCAGAAGCCGGTGTACGTCGTCCTCGCCGAAGGTCGCGACCCGCTCGACGTCGAAGCCCTCGAAGGCGGCTCGGAAGGCCTCGCGCTTTCGCAGGACCGTGATCCACGACAGCCCGGACTGGAAAGCCTCGAGGCTCAGCCGCTCGAACAGCGCCTGGTCGCCGCGGAGCTCGCGGCCCCACTCGGTGTCGTGGTAGTCGAGGTACTCCGGGGCCGACCCCGCCCAACGGCAGCGCAGCCTGCCGTCGGCGCCGAGGAGCACGCCGTCGCCAGGACCGACGGCGGGCACCCGGTCTGCGGCGGGGCCGGGGGCGGTGGCCGGTGGGCCGCGCGGGCTCAGCCACGACGGTCCCCCTCGGCGATCCGCTCAGCGCGTGACGCGAGTCGCCGGAGCGCCTGGTCGACACCGCGTCGCATGGCCCAGCCGCCGCCGAGGCGCCAGAGCGCCGCGCCGACCGCGCCACCGGGGATGTCGAGGCGCTCCCACCACACGAAGAGGCAGGCCTCGGGGCCCTGTGCCACGACGGCGAACTCGCCGTCGCCCCGGACGACCGCGCCCGTGTGCAGGACCTCGCAGCGCGCGGAGCCATCGGGCTCGCGCTCCCAGGCCGTGATCGTCATGGTGTCCCAGAACCCGACGCGGCCGAGCCCCGTCCAGGCGCGGAACCGGCCACCCACGCCGTGCGCCGCCGAGCTGTCGGCGTCGGCCGGGACCACCTCCACGCGGGTGTAGGGGATCCACTCCCCCTGCCGCGGCCAGTCGGTGACGTAGTCCCACACGACCTCGGCCGGCGCCACGACACGGATCTCGGACCGGACCAGGGCGCGCATCAGCCCTCGCCCTCCGGGTCGACCTGGGTCTTCGGGACGGGCTCGTCCTCCGGCTGGGGCGGGTCCTCGTGGCGGGGTGGGTCCTCGCGGCGGGGCGGTTCCTCGCGGCGGGGAGGTTCCTCGCGGCGGGCGGCGTCGAGCTCGTCGGCCAGCCGCTCGAGCAGGGCGTCGACCTCGGACATGCGGTAACCGCGCAGCGCGGTCGTGAAGCGGAGCCGGCGGAGGTCGTCGCCGGTGAGGGGCCCCTCGGCCTGGACACGAGCGTCCGGGCGGTCGTCGTACACCTCTGCCATCGACCCGCCGGCGCCGGCGGCCACGACCGCGACCGCCCCCATCAGGAGGACGGTGAGTACGGCGAAGAACCAGGTCATGGCGGTGGGACCTCAGTTCTGCTCGACGGGGTTCTGGAACTCCTCGTCCTCGGGTGCCGTGAAGCGGTGCCGCCGCTGTGCTTCCTTCACGATCTCGACCACCTCGCTGACGTCGTCCGTGACGTGGAACATGTCGAGGTCCGGCTCGGAGACGTTGCCGTCGGCCACCACCGTCTGCCGGATCCAGTCGACCAGGCCGCCCCAGTACTTCGATCCCATCAGGATGATCGGGAAGGACGTCACCTTCTGGGTCTGCACCAGCGTGAGCGCCTCGAAGAGCTCGTCGAACGTCCCGAACCCTCCGGGGAGGACCACGAATCCCTGGGCGTACTTCACGAACATCATCTTGCGCGCGAAGAAGTAGCGGAAGTTGACACCGAGCTCGACGTACTCGTTCATGCCCGCCTCGAAGGGCAGCTCGATGCCGAGCCCGACGGAGAGACCGCCGTTCTCGGAGGCCCCCTTGTTCGCCGCCTCCATGATTCCCGGGACCACCCCCGGTCACGACCGCGAACCCGGCCAGGCTCAGGGAACGGCCGAGCTCCTCGGCAAGCGTGTACATCGGGTCCTCCGGCTTGGTCCGCGCCGACCCGAACACCGAGATCGCCGGGCCCAGCTCGGCGAGCGCGCCGAACCCCTCGACGAACTCCGACTGGATTCTCATCACCCGCCAGGGGTCTGTGTGCACCCAGTCGCTGGGGCCCCGCGAGTCGAGGAGCCGCTGGTCGGTGGTGCTCCGCTGGAAGGCACGGCGCCGCATCGTCGTGCGACCGCGCTGCTTGCTCGGCCCTGCGGTGAAGTCCTCAGTCATGCCGCCGAGGCTATCTGGCTAACGCGAACGTCCGGGCTCGAGCCACGTACGCAGCTGCTGCTCGACCTGGTGCAGGTGCTCCAGCGGGACGAACTCCTCCTGCTTGTGGGCCAGGTGCGGGTCCCCCGGGCCGAAGTTGACCGCCGGGATCCCGAGCTCGCTGAACCGTGCCACGTCGGTCCAGCCGAACTTCGGGTTCGCCACGCCACCGACGGCATCGACGAACGCCGCCGCGGCCGGCACACCCAGGCCCGGCATGGCGGAGGGCGCGGAGTCGCTCACCTCGATCTCGAAGCCGTGGAAGACCTCGCGCATGTGTGCGATCGCCTCCTCCTCCGAACGGTCGGGCGCGAAGCGGTAGTTCACCGAGATCGTGCAGCGGTCCGGGATCACGTTGCCGGCCACGCCACCGGAGATGAACACCGCGTTGAGGCCCTCGTGGTACTCCAGCCCGTCGATCACCGGCTTCCTGGGCTCGTACGCGTTGAGTCGCGCGAGCACCTCTGCAGCGGCATGGATCGCGTTGACGCCCCGCCACGCCCGGGCCGAGTGCGACCGCTCGCCGTGGGTGGTGACGTCGACGCGCAAGGTGCCCTGGCAGCCCGCCTCCACGACGCCGTCAGAGGGCTCCATGAGGATCGCGAAGTCTGCCTCCAGGAGCTCCGGGTTGCTCTCGCCGAGCAGCTTGAGCCCGTTGCGCTCGGCCTCGACCTCCTCGCACTCGTAGAAGAGGAACGTGATGTCGCGGTTCGTCACGGGCATCGTCGCCGCGATCCGGAGCGCGATGGCGACCCCGCCCTTCATGTCGCAGGTGCCGAGCCCGTGCAGCAGCTTGTCGTCGCGGCGGGCCGGGAGGTTGTCGTTGAGCGGCACCGTGTCGAGGTGGCCGGCGAGCACGACGCGTTCGGCGTGCCCCTGGTGGGTGCGCGCGACGACGGTGTGGCCGAAGCGGCTCACCTCCAGGTGCGGCAGGCGGCTCAGCTCCGACTCCACGGCGTCGGCGATCGCGGCCTCGTTGCCGCTGACCGACTCGATGTTCACGAGCTGCTCGGTCAGGGTGACGACGTCGGCGGTGAGGTCGAGAGCGGTGGGGTCGGGGGAGGTCATGCCGGTCATCCTCTCAGCGCTCGAAGACGCAGAACTCGTTGCCCTCGGGGTCTGCCATGACGTTCCACGAGATCTCCTCGTCGCGCGGCCCGCAGGAGGGTGGCGCCCCTCTCGCGCATCGCCTCGACCGTGCTCACGACGTCCCAGTGGAGGCGGTTCTTGACCGTCTTGGGCTCCGGCACCGGGACGAAGTCCATGGTGAGGATCGGCAGGCCCGGGACGTTCTCCAGCCACCACCAACCCTTGTCCTCGCTACCACCGAGCTCCCCGCCGAGGACGTCGGCCCACCAGCGGGCGATCGACTCGGGGTCGGCCGAGTCGACGACCAGGCCGTGCACGCGGTACGCCGGGACGGCGTCGGGCTCCTTGAGGAAGGCGCAGAACTCCCCGTCCTCCGGATCGGCCATCACGGTCCAGCCCAGCCCCGACTCCTCCGCAGGGAGTACGACGCTCGCTCCCAGCGCCACGAGGTCGTCGACCGAGCGCGTGTACACGTCGAGGTGCACCCGGTGCTTGACGGTCTTTGCCTCGGGGACCCGGCACATGGCGATGCCGTGGCCCTCGGTCGGCCCGACGACGTCGCCGGACTCCCTGTCCGGCCGGAACTCGAGACCTGCCACCTCCGCCCAGAACCGCCCGAGGACCTCGCCTCCGGTCGTGTCCATGCAGAGTTCTTTCCAACGTGCGACCGCCGTCACGTGCTACTCCTCCCGCATGCCGGAATACTCCCCATCCGGCCAGATGTCTGTTGTCGCGTTTCGATACCTTGGCACACGTGACCGACAGCAACCAGCAGCACACAGACGCGTCCTCAGACACCTCCACCGCCTTCGCCTCGGACGGAGCACCGGCAGCGCCCTCGGGCGCCTGGGGGTTCGGCCTCGCGACGTTCGCCGGCCTCGAGGGCGAGGGTGGCGTGCTGGACACCTGGTACCCCTCGCCCCAGCTCGGTGACGCGCCTGAGCACGTCGAGCCTCCCGAGGAGCTCGCGGCCCTCGAGGGCACCGACGAGATCCGCGGCGTCCGCCGGGTCGTCGTACGCACCGTGGTCAAGGACCTGCAGTCGGCACCCGCGGACGCACACGACGCCTGGTTGCGGCTGCACCTCCTGAGCTCACGGCTCGTGCAGCCGCGCACGATCTCGGTGGACGGCATCTTCGGCGCGCTCACCAACGTGGTCTGGACGAGCGAGGGCCCGTGCGCCGTCGAGGACTTCGAGCAGACCCGTCTGCGCCTCAAGGCCGCCGGCCGGCACGTCAGCGTCTTCGGGGTCGACAAGTTCCCGCGGATGACCGACTACGTCCTCCCCACGGGCGTGCGCATCGCCGACGCCGACCGGGTCCGCCTCGGCGCCCACCTCGCCTCGGGTACGACTGTGATGCACGAGGGGTTCGTGAACTTCAACGCCGGCACTCTCGGCGCCTCGATGGTCGAGGGCCGGATCAGCGCCGGCGTCGTCGTGGGCGACGGTTCCGACGTGGGCGGCGGCGCGTCGGTCATGGGCACGCTGTCCGGTGGCGGCAAGGAGGTCATCTCCATCGGCGAACGATGCCTCGTGGGCGCGAACGCCGGCATCGGCATCTCCCTCGGCGACGGCTGCGTCGTCGAGGCCGGCTGCTACGTCACTGCGGGCACCAAGGTCACCGTCCGCGACATGGACAACAAGCCCAAGGTCATCAAGGCCGCGGACCTGTCGGGCGTCGACAACATCCTGTTCCGCCGCAACTCCCTCACCGGCGCGATCGAGGCCGTGCCGTGGCAGGGAGAAGGCATCGAGCTCAACGCAGCGCTGCATGCCAACGACTGACCCTCACCGCAGAGGCCGGCGCCGGTCCTGCGCTCGACGAACCGAGGCCGGCGGTGCGGCGCGTGTACTCCTCGTCGGGCTCGCCGTCCTCGCGGTGGTCACGGTCGCCGGCGTGATGGTGCTGCGCGGCGTGGGACCGCTCCCCGACCCCGAGGGCTGCGAGGTGGAGGTGGGCGGCGTCGTCACGGAGCTGAGCACCGACCAGGCCGAGAACGCCACCCTGATCGCCGCGGTGGGGGTGCGACGCGGACTTCCGGCCCGAGCGGTGTCGATCGCGCTCGCCACGGCGTACCAGGAGAGCAAGATCCGGAACATCGACCACGGTGACCGTGACTCCCTCGGGTTGTTCCAGCAGCGTCCGTCCATGGGCTGGGGCAGCCGAGAGCAGATCCAGGATCCCTACTACGCGGTGAACGCCTTCTACGACGCCCTCGAGAAGATCGACGGCTACAAGGAGATGCGCATCACCGAGGCGGCGCAGGAGGTCCAGCGCTCGGGGTTCCCGGAGGCCTACGAGGACCACGCCCCCGACGCCCGGGCCCTCGCCTCCGCGCTCACCGGCTACTCCCCTGACGGCCGCTTCAGCTGCGTCGTCCGCACCGCGAAGGGGCTCGAGAAGGAACGCCCCAAGGGCAACGGGCTCACCCCCCGCGCGGACGCGGTCCGCCGCGACGTGAAGAAGGCGTTCGGTGACCTGCCACTCGGCGGGTTCGCCGCCGGAGGCGTGCGCACCGGTCACCAGCAGCGTTCGGCGCACTACGACGGCCGGGCCGTCGACATCTTCGTGCGACCGGTCAACGAGACGAACAACCGGAAGGGCTGGGCGGTCGCGCAGTATCTCGTCGCGCACGCCAAGCGGCTCGACGTCCAGCACGTCATCTTCGACGGACGGATCTGGTCGGCCGGTCTCCGGTCCAGCCAGGGCTGGCGGGAGTACGACCCGGGTGACCGCCCCGGCGACCGGGCGGTCCTCGAGCATCGCGACCACGTCCACGTGGACGTCGTCGAGGGCGACTGACCCCCTGATGGGGGACGATTTCCTGTCCGGACAGATCGTCCCGGCGATGTCCGATAATTCAGCCGTTCGTATGACCCGTTGCTAGTTCGACCGGATCAGAGGCTTTCGACGTTCGTGCCGGTCCTGGCGCTGCGTCTGGACAGTGGGCCTGCGTGCCGGTGCAATGGGCTCGGGGATACATGGGGGAACTCGGGGATGTACGGGGGGAAGGAAGAGCCATGAGCAGCGATTCGATGATCTACACCATCGGCACTGCGTTGAACCGCGCCCGCGACAACGGGTTCGCGGTCGACGTACTCGTCGAAGGCATCTGGGTCAACGGCTATGTCCTGGCCGTGGACGGCTTCGGGGTGGTCCTGCAGGCCGACGACACGCAGCACTCGGTGGTGCGTATCGAGAGCATCTCGGCGGTGACCATCCGCGCCGCCGCACCGCACCGCAGGGCGATCAACGACCGGGTGCACGTGATGCCCGGGCCGAGGGCCGCCAACGGCTGACCGTCCGGACGCAGAGACGCTGACGGAGGGGCTCAGCCGGCGAGCCGTCGTACCGCCGCGTCCACCCGCTCGTCGGTCGCGGTGAACGCCACCCGCACGTGCTCGGCGCCCGCCGGGCCGTAGAACTCTCCGGGCGCGACCAGGATCCCGAGGTCGGCGAGACCGGCCACCGTCTGCCAGCAGGACTCACCTCGGGTCGCCCAGAGGTACAGCGACCCTTGCGACTCGTCGATCCGGAAGCCGAGGTGCTCGAGGGCGCCCTTGAGCCTGGCGCGCCGCCCCGCATAGCGCGCGTGCTGCTCCGTCACGTGAGCGTCGTCGTCGAGCGCCGCCTTCATCGCCACCTGCTGCGGGGCCGGCATCTGGAGCCCGAGGTTCTTCCGCACCGCAAGCAGCTCTCCGATCACCGCCGGGTCGCCGGCGGCGAAGGCACAGCGGTACCCCGCGAGGTTCGACCGCTTGGACAGCGAGTGGACCGACACGATGCCGGTGTGGTCGCCGTCGCAGACATCGGGATGGAGCACGCTCACCGCGTCATGGCCGCCTGCGCCGTCCTGGCCGTCCGGGCTCTCCCACACGCACTCCAGGTAGCACTCGTCGGAGACGAGCAGGACGCCCCGCTCCCGCGCCCAGGCCACGACCTTGCGCAGGTGGTCGACCGGCAGCACCTTGCCGGTCGGGTTCGAGGGCGAGTTGATCCACAGCATCGACACCCGCTCGGGGCCGAGTGACGTCAGCGAGTCGGCTGCGATGGCGCGGGCACCGGCCAGCCGGGCCCCGACCTCGTACGTCGGGTAGGCCAGACGGGGGTAGACGACGAGGTCGCCAGGCCCGAGCCCGAGGTGGCCCGGCATGGAGGCGATGAGCTCCTTCGATCCGATCACCGGGAGCACCCCGTCGAGGCCGAGCCCCGTGACCCCGTGGCGCCGCTCGAGCCAGTCGATGCAGGCCTGCCGGGTCTCGACGCGGCCGATCGTCATGGGGTAGCCCGGGGAGTCCGAGGCGCCCCGCAGCGCCCGCTGGACGACGTCCGGCGTGGGGTCGACCGGTGTGCCCACGGAGAGGTCGACGATCCCGTCGGCGTGTGCACGGGCACGCTCCGCGTAGGGGACGAGATGGTCCCACGGGAAGTCGGGGAGGCGCTTGGACACAGCACGTGCCGCCCACCAGGGAGCGGCGGACGGCACGGTGCCGGAGTCGGCTGAGGTCACTCTTGGTTCTGCGGCGGCAGCGCGGCGATCATCGGGTGGTCCTTGTCGATCACACCGAGCTTCGCTGCGCCACCGGGGGAGCCCAGGTCGTCGAAGAAGTCCACGTTGGCGTTGTAGTACTCCTTCCACTGCTCCGGGGTGTCGTCCTCGTAGAAGATCGCCTCCACGGGGCAGACGGGCTCGCAGGCACCGCAGTCGACGCACTCATCCGGGTGGATGTAGAGCATGCGCTGACCTTCGTAGATGCAGTCGACGGGGCACTCGTCGACGCAGGCCCTGTCCTTGATGTCCACGCAGGGCTGCGCGATGACGTACGTCACCTTGGTTCCTCCTCGGATGAATGCGTTCAGGCGCCGCAGCTTCGGCCGTGTTGCCGGGCGACCACCTGGTACAGCCTAGTATCACGGGCGCGTCGGAACAGGGGCGCACCCGGTCCATCCAGCGAAAGCGCGACAAGTTGAGCACTCCCGTGAACAGCACCCCGCCCGGCCTGGGCCCGCACGTCGTCGGCCAGCGGGTGGTGGTCCGCCGGGTGCTGCGCGGTGAGACCGGCCCCACCGGCGGCCCGGCCTTCACGGACGTCCTCGGGGTGATGGAGAGCTGGTCCGGCGGTGAGGCCGCCGTGCGGACCGAGGCCGGCGACCTGGTGACGATCACGGTGGCCGACATCGTCTCCGGCAAGCCGGTGCCGCCGCGACCGTCAGTGCGCATGCGGGTGCCGGTCGAGGTGGCTGAGCGGCGGGCGCTCGGGTCCTGGCCGGCTCGCGAGACCGAGCCGCTGGGCGAGTGGCTGCTGCGCGCGTCCGGCGGGTACAGCGCCCGAGCCAACTCCGTGCTCGCCGACGGCGATCCCGGTGTGCCCTTCGACGCCGCGCTCGCCCGGGTCGAGTCGTTCTACGCCGAGCGGGAGCTCACGCCGTGGGCGCAGGTGGTCGTCGGCTCGGACGTGCACAGGGCCTTCGAGTCGGCCGGCTGGGTGCCGGCCCGGCCCGGTGAGGCGGACTCGCTCTTCCAGGTCGTCTCGGTCTCGTCCGCCCTGCGCGTCGTACGACGGTCGCTGCCGGCCGTCGTACCTCCGGTCACCTTCTCGCCTCGCGCCGACGCCGCGTGGCTCGCGGACGACGAGAGGTCCCTCTCCTACGGCGCGGCGGCGCTGAAGGTGCTCGAAGGTTCGGCCGACGTCGGGTTCGCCTCGGTCACCGCCCCGGGGTCGGACGAGGTGGTCGCGAAGGGCAGGGTCGCCCGCGGCGAGGGCGCGGTGCCGGGCGACGACGACTGGGCCGGCGTCACGAACGTGTGGGTCTCCCCCACCCATCGACGTCTCGGTCTCGGGACCGTCGTGATGGGAGCCCTGCTGTCGTGGGCGGCCGAACGCGGCGCCACGACGGCCTACCTCCAGGTGCGAGGGGACAACCCCGCCGGGCTGGCGGCGTACGGACGGCTCGGTTTCCAGACCCACCACGCGTACCGCTACCTCGCCGCTCCCCGCGCCGGTTGAGCCTGGGGCTGCGGAGACGGGCGGAGGTGTCCTGAGACGCGGGATCCGGTCAGAGGCAGCCGATGGCGGCGGTCGGGTCTGCAGGGCCCTCGCGGTCGAAGGCGTCGAGCACCCACGCGATCGCCTGCCGGTCCATCGGGATCGTGACGTGCTCGGCGGTGTCGGCGGCGCAGTGGTCCTGGAGCGTGATGTTCGTGCTGCGGTCGCCGGTGAGGAGCCCGGAGGTGTAGGGCACCACGACCTCGTCGTACGTCGTCACCACCTGCGTGTAGTCGACGTCGCCCGGTGTCTCGTCGGGGGTGTTCAACGCCTGGAGGAAGTCCGAGCCCGCGACCTGCTGGTCGCACGCCGCGCAGCCGGAGGACGGGCCGGACCCGGAGCCGTCGCCGACCGTGGTGCCGTGGTTGGACGGCGGCCAGGCCGACCAGGTCCTCGACCTTGCCGTCGCCTCCGAGGTACTTGATGTAGTAGCGCGGCATCATCCCGCCCTGCGAGTGCCCGACGAGGGACACCCGGGACGCACCGGTCGTCGCCAGGACGCGGTCGACGAAGTCGCCGAGCTCCGCGGCCGACTGCTCGATCGGGCCGGTGGCCCGGTTGCCGTAGTCGAGCGCGAAGACGCAGTACCCGTCGGACTTCAGGGAGTAGGACAACGCGTCGAGCAGCGAAGCGCGGTCACCGAAGGTCCCGTGCACGATCACTGCGGGGAAGGGCCGGTCCGCGGTCGGCCGGCAGGTCCAGTCGTTGGCCCCTACGGGGTCGCGGTCCAGAGACGGGTACGACGACCAGGGTTGCTCGCCTGCGGCCTGCGCTGGTGCGGCGAGGCCGAGCGCAGTGGAGAGCGCAGTGGAGATGGTGACTGCGAGGAGCATCCCGAGAAGTGCACGCATGTGCCTTGCAACGAGCCCGGCCGCACGGCGTTACGCGGCCGGCTCAGGCGCTGTGAGCCAGCCCGACGGCTCCCGCGGTCTCGCCCGAGGTGCGGCGCTGCTCGGGCAGGGTCGCGACCGGGCTCGCCTCGGCCGGAGCCTCCGCCGTCTGGGCCACGAGGTGGAGCGTCACGTAGTGTCCGGCCGGCCGGTCCAGGGTCGCTGCCTGCAGCTCGACGTGACCGTCCTGGATGAGGAAGGCGTGCGCCTGCCAGTGGTGGAAGGCGACGGCGGCCCAGGCGCGCTGGATGGCGTGCGCGACCTGCTCGTCCGAGACTCCGTGGCGGAAGGTGCCGAGCGCCACCAGGAGGTGGTCCACCTCATGGGTCCCGCCGATCTCGAGGTCGGCGAAGAGACCCGAGCGGAGCAGCTCTTCACGCAGGCCCGTCTCCATGGCCTTCCGCACCCGGGACATGGCAGGAGCCGCGTTGAGCTTGAGTCCGCAGCGAAGGCGCTGGAAGTCCACGAGGTTCATGGCAACAAGCATGCTCGGGCCCGGTCCACTCAGGTCCTAACGATGAGCAACGAGACCTCAACAGAACCGGAACAGTGTTCGCCGGAGCACGCCCGAGCCTCAGGCCCCGGCCTCAGGCCCCGCCCCGCTTGCCACACACCACGGTGTCGGAGGGCGTGTAGGTGGTGTGCATCGTCTCCTTGCGCGTCAGCTCGCTGCTGCCGTGGCGCCGGAAGTAGCGGTACACGTCGATGTCGAAGCCGCCGTACCCGTCGTTGGGGACGCAGTTGGGCCCGCGCAGGTGGCGGGTCTTCTCCTTGGTGATGTTGTACCGGGGTGAGACGCCGGCGGTGATGTCCCAGTACTTCGTCGACCACATACGCACGTGCATCTCGCCGGAGGACGAGGGCGTCGACGGCTCTATCCAGGACTGGACCAGCACGCCGTAGGGAGTGTCGTTCTTGAACCTCAGGTCCACCGAGCCCCAGGCCACCGTCGCCTCACGGCCGACCGGGTAGCGGTCGATGTAGAACGAGTGCGGCTTGTGCTCGACGTCCTCCAAGCCTGCGAAGAAGGCGCCGTTGAACAGCGTCGTGGCCACCTGTGACACGCCACCTCCGAGGTCCTCCTTGAAGACGCCGTTGCTGATCATGTAGCCCTCGGTGAAGCCGTTCTCCGAGGTGCGCTCACCGACGATGTCGTTGAGGCTGAAGGTCTCTCCCGGCTTCAGCACCGTGCCGTTGACCAGCTCGGCCGCGCGGCCGAGGTTGGTGTTGCGGTAGTCCGCGTGCGGGAAGTACGTCGTGAAGGAGGAGACGGCCTCCTTGATCTGCAGCTTCTCGGCGTCCTTCGTGGTGAAGTCGGGCTTGGCGACCACGGTCTTGACCTCGAGCGTCCGCTTCTCGTCGGGCTGAACCACGAGTGAGAGGAACTTGTCCGTGACCTCCTTGGCGCTGAACGTGACGCCGTTCTTGCCGGGCACGACCTTCGGCCTGCCGCCCACGAGGCGCACGGTGGCCGGTTCGGGGCTCAGCGCGACGTTCTTCATCGCCGGGCGGACGGCGGCCATCAGCTTCTTCTGGTCAACGTGGGGGACGAGCTCGCCGTCCTTCGCCTTCATGGAAAGCGCCGCCGAGAACGCCTCGGGACGCAGCACCACGTCCTCGCCGTCGAGCACGAGGATGACGGGCGCGGACATCGCGGGGTTGGCGAAGTCGTCCACCGCGGCGTGCACCTTCTCCTCGGACACCTCGGGGTCGACCTTGTCGACCTGCGAGCTCCACGACGTCTCCGGAGCCGTCGGCCGGGAAGGCGGCGGTCAGCGCTTCGGCTGCGTCCGAGCGGTCGACCTTCTGCCCCGCCTCGGGGTAACGCGCCTCGATCTCGCCGTCCGTGAAGGTGACGCGACCCTCGACCGGGGCTTCGTCGACCTGCTTCGCGAACGAGTCGACGGCGGCCTCGAGCTTCGCCTCGTCCACGTCGACCACGGCGTCGAGCTCGTCTCCGCCCGAGAAGTAGTCCCACATCCGGCCAGGTCGCCAGCTGCGGCCTCCGCCGGCCTGTTCGACGGACTCCTGGTAGTCGACCGCCAGGCCGGCCTTCCGGGGGTGGATCGCCGCACGGCTTCCGTCGGCGGCGACGACGATCTGCTCGTCGGCGCGCGGAGCGAGCTCCTGCTCGAGCTTCGTGGTTGCCGCCGCGGGACGGAGGCCGCCGATGTCCACCCCGGCGACCGTCGTACCCCGGGGCACCTTGTCGCCCGTGAAGAAGTAGCCGGCGACGTAGAGCGCGGCGAACAGCACCACGAGCCCCAGGAGCAGCAGGGTCACTACGCGGCGATCGGTCGTTCTGTCCTTGAACGGCAGGTCAGTCACGAAGGGTCATCTTAGGTGCCGATCCGGCCAGACCTGTCAGCCGCCATGGGAGGTCTCCCCCACACCAGACCAGCGACGAGGACCAGGAAGCCCGACACGATCAACGACCAGCCGTGCACATCGGACGCGACGACGTAGTCGCCCTCACCTCGTCCGGCGACCCCGAACAGGAGCGGGACGAGCCAGCCGGCGGCGAACACCGTACCTGCTCGCGGGGACCACATCCTGAAGGTCCAGATCACGAAGAGGGCGGTGCCGACGCCGAGCAGCAGCCCGAGAAGAGTTCGGTGCAAGGCGATCGCGGCGACTCCGGCGGCGAGGCCGAGGAGCATCGCCGACGCGTAGCCGAGGAGCCTCATCCGAGGCCGGCGAACAGGTCCGTCTCGAGGCCGTCCTCGTTGACCGGGCCGCGCTCTCCGCTGGCCAGGCAGAAGTACTCCATGGCCCACACCTCGTTGCCGACGTTGTTCGACAAGGCGAAGAACGGGCCGTCGACGGTGATCTGGGTGGCGTGCGCCTTCATCGCCTCCATCTTCGCGTCCACGAACTCCCTGCCGTCGACGACCGCGTCGAGGAGATGGTCAGGTGTCACGAAGGGGCCCATCGGGCCTTCGGGGTCCATGCCCTCGAACGTCGTCGTGTCACCGGACGCGCGCAGCCGGCGCAGGCCTTCGCGCATCCGGTTCTCGGACATCGCGCCCCAGTAGATCTTCGAGACGTCCCACGGCTCGCCGAGCTCCGGGCGGAAGGAACGCACGGCAGCGAGTGAGGCGCCGTACGTCGCCACTCGGTGGGCCTGGATGTGGTCGGGGTGTCCGTAGCCGCCGAACTGGTCGTACGTCACGAGCACCTGGGGCCGCACCTCGCGGATCACGTCGACGAGGTCCGCGGCCGCCTCGAGCAGGTCGGCGCGCCAGAAGGTGCCTTCCTTGACGTCCTCGCCTGCGATGGCGTGGCCCTCCTCGTGCCAGACCATCCCGGAGTCGCGGTACTTCCCCGCCTTTCCGAGGAACCGGTGGTCGGTGACGCCGAGCACCTTCATCGCGTTGGCCAGCTCTCGCGATGCGGTGCTGTCCGAGCTTGTCCTCGCGGTGCGAGGCGAGGTGCTCGAGCTCCGGGACGAGTACCTCGCCCTCCTCGCCGAGCGTGCAGGTCACCAGCGTGACCTGGGTGCCGCGTGCGGCGTACTTCGCCATCGTCGCGCCCTGCTGGATGGTCTCGTCATCAGGGTGCGCGTGCACCAGTAGCATCCGCTGATCCATGGCGGCCAGCCTAGTCCTCGGTGAAGTGCCCCTTGACCCGGCGCGGCCCGTCGGGCAGCTCGAGCGGAGGAGGTACGTCGACGGGGCCGGCGTCGCCCATGGCCGAGTCGTGGTCCAGCCAGCCGTCGTACTGCTCGACGAGCACGTCGAGGACGAACTCGGGGGCGTCGGTGACGACTGCCCAGGGGTGGTCCTCGTCGTCGTCCTCGCCGGCCAGCCGCTCCCGTCCGACCGTGGCCTCGAAGCCGTCATGGAGCAGGCGCGCGGCGACGGCGCGAGCGTCGTCCTCCTCGTAGAAGACGGCACGGAGCGATGTCACGACAGCTCCTTCTCGATCTCGGGTCTCCTGCATGCGAAGGCCTCCAGCGCTGCCGCGGTGCGACCCGGCTCGCCCACTTCTCTCATCCCCTCGGCCCCCGGCGCGTCGGTGGCGATCCATTCTCGGACGACCTCCCTGGAGAGGCGAACCCGCTCCTCGGCCGCGTCGAGGATGTCGGCCGCGGTGTACCCGCCGTAGACCGAAGCGATGAGCTCCAGCCGGCGGGCCGCTGCGGCGGGCTCGATGGCGCGGAACAACGGCACGCACGTCCAGGCGAGCAGGCCGAGCTCCATCAGCCGGGTAGAGGGAGCGGCAAGGTCCCAGTCGAAGACCCCGACGACGCGGTCGCCGGCGAAACAGACGTTGTACGGCGCGATGTCGTTGTGAGCGACGATCTCCGCGCCCTCCGGGCTGGGGAACCGCCAGGGACCCGGGTGGTCGAAGCCCGCCACCGCGTCGTGCAGGCGGCGGGTCCACGACGACCAGCGACTCGAGCTGCTCGTCGCTGAGCAGCTCGTGGTCCACGTCGACGATGCGGCCAGGCAGGTAGCTGAGGATCTCCCGGCCGCGACGGTCGGTCCCGAGGACTCGCGGCACACCGGGCATCCCGCGCTCCGCGAGGTGGTCGAGGAGCGCGTGGACCGCCGGGGTCCAAGGGCCCGTCGCGCGACGGACCGTGCCACCGATCCGGACGGTCACACCGACGTTCCCGCCTTCGAGGGGAAGGCCGTCGAGGAGCAGCTCGCGCAGCTCAGGCAGGAACGGCCGGTCCGGCTCCAGCCACTCCACGTCGTCGAGCTCCTCGGGGCCGAGCCAGCGAACCGCGTCGTGCTCCCCCTCGAGCGGGACCGGCTCGCCGTCGCTGAGGGAGGCCCGCGCGACACGGAGCGTGTAGCCGTCACGGATGCGCGCTGCCCCGCTCAACATGCCGGTGACCTCGATGCCGCAGCCGAGCTCCTCGGCGATCTCGCGGACGATGGCCTGGCCCGGGTCCTCGTCTGGTTCCACCTTCCCGCCGGGGAACTCCCATCCGCCCGCCAGGTCAGCCGGCGAGGTCCGACGTGCAGCGAGCACACGGCCCTCGCGCAGGATCGCCGCGCCCATGACCAGAACCACCGAGTCCTCCTTCGGGTAGTTTCGCGGACGAGTCGGGTCGCCAATCTAGTCGGGAGGACGACGTGGACGAGCGGCGGTCGAGCGCGATGCGACACGGCATCCACCTGCGCCGCAGCACCGAGCGCGTCGACGAGGTCGATGCCCTCGCCACGGCCCTGTCGACCGCCGGGGGTGGCCGGGTGGGACTCACGGGCGTCCTGTCCGACCTCAACAGGACGGCGACCGTCGTACGCGTGCCTGCAAAGGCCGCCCGCTGGGGTTTCCGGTGGAACGAGCAGGACAACAACAGCAAGCGCTGGTGGCCGCAGGGCATCACCACCTCGGCCGACCGGGACGAGTCCGAGGCGTACGACGACCGCCAGATCCTGCTGACGAGCTGGTACTCCAAGGACGTCGACGGCCTCCACAAAGGCTCGCGGATCACAGTCGTGGACCTGGACGAGGGACGACCCCGCTACCGGCACGTGCTGCTCGTCGACGCCTTCGCCCAGGACGACGGGCGGGTCGACGTACGACCGGTGAAGATCCATGCGGGCGGCATCGTCTGGCACGGCGAGCACCTGCACGTCGCCGGCACCGCGAGGGGCATCTCGACCTTCCGGCTCGACGACATCATGAGCGTGGGGTCGCTCGGCGACCGGAGGCGGTTGGGCGTCGACAGTGGCAGCTTCGGATATCGGTACGTGCTGCCGGTCCGCTTCACCTATGACGCGTTCGCCGACGAGGGACACGAGCGGATGCGGTACTCCTTCCTCTCCCTCGACCGCGGCACCGACGAGCCTCGACTCATCGCCGGCGAGTACGGCCGGCGAGGCAGGACCACGCGTCTCGTGGACTTCGGCATCAACCCCCGGACCTCGCTGCTCAGCCTTTCCGACGACGGGCAGGCGCGCCCGCTCTCGCTCTCGCCGGAAGGCATCGAGGGCATGCAGGGCGCTACCGTCGTCGGCGGTCGCTGGTATGTCACGACCAGCGCCGGCCCCTACGTCCGCGGTTCGTTGTACGTCGGGCGGCCGGGCGCCTTCCGGCGTCGCGCGCGGGTGCTGCCTGTCGGGGTCGAGGACATCGCGTACTGGCCGTCGCGGGACGAGCTCTGGTCGCTGTCGGAGTACCCCGGTCGGCGTTACGTCTTCGCAATGGACCGGTCCCTACTCGGATGATCGCTGGCGCGGACCACGGGAGCACGCTGTCCTGCACGAACAGCATCAGCGTCCACCCTTGAACGAATTGGTTGGTCGCCGCCTCCTTGCGGAACCACATTTGCGGAGCCACTTTTCGTCCACAGCTCCTGGGCGCGCACGCTCCTCCACATGTTTCGAACAGGTGTTCGAATCGGGGCTTGCGGTTCCCTAGGTTGGTGCTGTGAGCACGACGGAGCAGCGCACCCCGGACACGGCGGCCGACCCGGCCGGCGTGACGGGGTGGGCGGTGCCCGGCGTCGGCCCCAGCCGTCCCGCGTTCTCCGCGGCGGAGTCCGACCGCACCGACCGCGACTCCCGAGGACCTCGCGGCGGAGCTCGCCGACGCCGCCGCTGGTGATGGTGCGGCGCATCCGATCGTGGCCGCGATGCTGACCTGCCTGGAGGCGCTGCAGGCGGTCCGCACGGTGTCCGCGGGCACGCTGACCGCGACCGAGATCCGGCTGATGCTGCTCGCGGTCCTGCAGGTCACCGCCGCGGTGTTCGCGCTCCGGCTCAGGCTGCTGGTCGCCGGCCAGGTGCAGCGGGTCGCGGACCTGACCGGCGCCACCTCCACCGCAGCGTTCTTCGCGCACCTGACCCAGACCCGCCGCGCGGACGCGAACGCCCAGGTCCGGCTGGCCCAGGACCTGGACCGCCGGTTCCCGCTGCTCGCCGACGCCCTGGCCCGCGGCCTGGTCTCCCCCGAGCACGTCCAGGTCGCGGTCGCCGCACTCCGGAAACTGCCGAAGACCGTCACCGCCGAGCAGCTCGACACAGTGCCAGCGGTTCCTGGTCGACGCCGCCCGGGCAGTGGGACCCCGCCGACGCTCAGGCAGCTCGGCCGGAAGCTGTGGCAGGTGATCGACCCCGACGGCGCGGACCGCCGCGAGGGCGAGGCGCTCGAGGACGAGGAGGAGCTCGCCAAGGCCAAGGCCTACTTCCGGTCCTGGCGCAACGGCGACGGCACCACCGGGTTCCGCGGCAAGCTCCCCGACCTGCACGCCGACATCCTGCTCAAGGCGATCCAGGCCCTGGCCGCGCCCCGCCGCCGGAAGAACCCGAACATCCCCACCGGCCAACCCGACGACATCCGCCACCCCGACCCGGACCCCGACGACCCCACCGCGGGCGACCCGGACAGCAGCGACGCCCCGGGCCCCGCTGATCCGGGCGGGAGCAATGCGCCGGGCGCCCGCTGATCCGGGCGGGAGCGCGCCGGGGCGCCGGCCGGCAGCCCGGACAGGCAGCCCGGACAGTGGCAGCCCGCCCGGGTGCGCGGACGGGTCTCCGGACGGCGACCCCGGGGACGGGTCACCCGGGGCACCGGACGACGGTGACGAACCACCGCCGGAGGAACCCGAGGTGCCGTACCCGGTCCGGCTCGGGCACGCGCTGATGGACCTGCTCGAACGCCTCCCCGCCGACCGGCTGCCCTACGCCAGCGGCATCGCCGCCACCATCGTGGTCACCATGACCCTCGACCAGCTCCGCACCGGCCTCGGCGTGGCCACCCTGGACACCGGCACCGAGATCTCCGCGAGCCAGGCCCGCCGGCTCGCCTGCGACGCCGGCCTCATCCCACTCGTCCTCGACGGCGACTCCCAACCCCTCGACGTCGGCCAGGAACAACGCTTCCACACCAAGTACCAACGCCTCGCCTCCGCCACCGTCCACCCCACCTGCGTGATCGACGGCTGCCACCGGCCCGCCACCCAGTGCCACTTCCACCACCCGCACCAGTTCGCCCAGGGCGGCCCGACCAGCGTCAAGAACAGCGCACCCCTGTGCCCCTACCACCACGGCCTGGCCCACTCCAGCCACTGGCAGTTCACCTGGGACGGCCACACCGGCCGACTCACCCGCATCCCCCGCCGGCAATAGGGCGGGCAGCGACTCAGTAGGGCTCGCCGATCGAGACGCAGACACGAGACGATTGGATGCCGGTCCAGGTCGTCGACCTCACCTCGACTGCCCCAAAGCACTCCGTCGATGTGCCCGCCGATGTGCTCAGCCGCGCGGGGCCCGAGCCAGCTGCCGCGACTGCGCGACGAGCCGACCGGCGGAGTCCCAGACCTCGGCGTCCTCCTCGAGCAACCCGCCGGCGTAGTTCCTCGTCGCATGCACCACCTTCAGCCATCCCGGCGCGGGAACCGCGCGTATGTGGGCGGTGAGCTCGAGGGTGGGCGTCCAGCCCGGCAGGCCGAGGTCGAAGGTCACCGGCGGCAGGGCGTCGAGTGCGAGGAGCAGGGAGAGCGCGTCCGGCTCACGACCGTCGGCCATCTTGAGCCAGCCACGAATCACGCCTCGCCCGGTCGGCTTGCCGAGCGCCCAACCGACGGTGTCGGGATCGAGCCTCAGGTCGAACCGGTCCAGCAGCGGTGCCTTGGCCCTGAAGTCCGCGGGCGCGAGGTTGGTTCCGACGCACTTCTCCACATCAGGAAGCTGCGGTTCGACAGCTGTGGTGTGCACGTCCTCCGGAAGCGCGTTGAGGTCGCCGTAGGTCGCGAGTGCCCGTACGCGCTCGACTGCCTGACCGTCCTCGTCCTGGGACAGCGACGCTGTGCCCGTGGACATGCTGCGCCCCTGGCGTACGACATCGGTCGTGAAGGTCGCGGGGCCGCCCCTGGCGGCGGACAGGTAGTACGCGCTGATCGAGATCGGGTCGGGATGGCCTTCGTCGGCGAAGGTCTGGCGCAGCGCGTTCGCAGTTGCGGCGAGCAGCAGGCCGCCGTTGATCCCGCCGCCTACCCTCCACGAGCCGTCGAGGTGCCCGTCGTACACGCCGTCACTGCGCCGCTCCACCGCGATGCCGCGGTCGAACTCGGACCCGGTCATCGGCGGGCATCCAGCGTTCTGATCGATGCTTGTCACCTGGCGAGGCTATCCGGACGGCGGCCGGTGACCGGGTCGTGCCGCAGGCTCAGTGCAACGGCGAGCGCTGTGAGGGCACCGGACTGGGCTGGGCCACGAGGTGAACGGTCACGTAGTGCCCCATCGGATCGATGCGGCTCGCCGCCTGGAACTCGACATGGCCGTCGTCGACCCAGGTCGAGTGCGCCTCCCAGAAGGGGTAGCGCACGCGCTGCTCCCAGAGCTCCTCGATCGCACCGGCGACGTCGTCCTCAGAGAGGTTGGGGCGATACTGACAAAGGCTCACGATCAGTCGGTCGGGATCGTTCGAGTGCTCAACCTCGACGGTGTCGAACAGTCCGCTGTCCGTGAACACATCGCGCAGGATGCTCTCCATTGCGATCAGGGCCCGCTCGGAGGCGGGCGAGGCGTTCATCTGTACGCCCGAGCGCAACGTGTGGAAATGCATCAGTTGCATATCGCGATGATGACCGGACGAAATGCCCCAGCGCCGGATAACACGCCACGAACAAAACGTCCCAAAAGCACCTGAAAACGGACGTAATCAGGCGAACGGAACGTAAAACTTTGGCGAATCCCACGCCTTGGGCACGTGTAACTGAAAGGGGCGACAGCCCCCCTGGCCAGAGGTAGCCTGCCCGCAAGGGGCGGGAGATGTTGGGGAGCTTCATGACGGCGGGGGAACGAATCAAGGTAGGCGTGGTCGACGACCACGACCTGCTGCTCGCTGGTGTGCGCGCACTTCTCTCCACGCAGAACTCCCCCGCGCAGTTCGTCGCCGGGGCAGACACCGTCGCAGCCCTGCTCCGCACCCCTCGCGAGTTCGACGTGGTCGTCCTCGATGTGCGGCTGCGCGACGGATCTCATGCGGAGGAGAACGTCCGCGCCCTTGACCTTCGCGGCTACGCGGTCCTGCTGCACGCCGACCGCTCCCACCGCGAGGCGGCGCCCATCCTCTCTCGGTCACCGGCCCGGGGACTGGTCTGGAAGAACGACCCGGCGATCCAGCTGCTGCGGGCGATCGTGGCCGTGGCGCAGGGCGAGATGTGGGTTCCTCCGGGCTGCACCACCGCCGTCGACCTCACGCATCGGGAGACCGAGGTCCTCCGCCTCTACGCCACGGGCCTGAAGTACGCCGAGACGGCCGCCGCGCTCGATCCACCGGTCAGTGTCGAGTCGGTGAAGACCTACCTGTCGCGGATCAGGAAGCGGTATGCCGAGGCCGGCCGGCCGGCGTCGACCCGCATCGAGCTCCGTCAGCGCGCTCTCGAGGACGGCCTGCTGACCCCCGAGGACGGCTGACACACGAAGCGCCGTAGCGCTGTCAGAGCTGCACCAGCCCCTCGACCCGCATCACGAGCTCGGCCGCCTCGTCCGAGGCGTCGAGGTCCACCTGCGCGAGGATCCGCCAGTCATGGTCGCCCTCGGGGTCCCCGACGATCTGCTGGACCCGCCAGGTCCGGCCCTCCTTCTCGACCAGCAGCATGTGCGGGCCTCGTGCGTCGGGGCCGATGTCGATCCGGTCGTGCTCCTTGTAGTAGGCCTCCAGCGCCTCGCGCCACACGTCGGCGTCCAGATCGGCGTCTCCATCGAGCTCGCCCAGCTCGTCGTACCTCTTGTGGGCAGCAAGCTCCACGCGCCTGAACAGGGCGTTGCGGACCAGGACTCGGAACGACCGCTCGTTCGCGGTGATCGGCGGCGCCTCGGCGGGCCTGGCGTGTGCCTGGACGAGGTCGGCCGACGTCTCCCCGGGATGGGTCAGCTCCTCCCACTCGTCGAGCAGGCTCGAGTCGGTCTGCCGGACCACCTCGCCGAGCCACTCGATCAGGTCGGTGAGCTCCTCGCTCTTCATGCTGTCGGGCACGGTCTGGCGCAGGGCCTTGTACGTGTCGCCGAGGTAGCGCAGCACGATGCCCTCAGAGCGGGCGAGCCCGTAGTAGGCGACGTACTCGCCGAAGGTCATCGCTCGCTCGTACATGTCGCGCACGACCGACTTCGGCGACACCGCGCTCTCGGCGATCCACGGATGCGACTGCCGGTAGACCTCGTAGGTGTGCTCGAGCAGCTCCTGGAGCGGCTTCGGGTAGGACACGTCCTCGAGCAGGTCCATCCGCTCGTCGTACTCGATCCCGTCCGCCTTCATCTCCGCGACGGCCTCGCCGCGCGCCTTGAACTCCTGCGCGTTGAGCACCGGGCGCGGGTCCTCCAGCGTCGCCTCGATGACGGAGACCACGTCGAGGGGGTACGTCGGCACCTCCGGGTCGAGCGTCTCGAGAGTGGCCAGGGCGTACGTCGACAGCGGCTGGTTCAGGGCGAAGTTGAGCTGGAGGTCCTCGACCAGCCGCATGCCACGGCCGTCCTCGCCGATCGGGTCGACCCGCTCGACCACGCCGGCGGCGAGCAGCGTCCGGTAGAGCGCGATCGCCCGCCGGACCAGCCGGACCTGGCTGCGAGAGTCCTCATGGTTGTCGCGCAGCAGCCGTCGCATCGCCTCGAACGGGTTGCCCTCCCGCGCGATGACGTTGAGCAGCATCCCGTGGCTCACGCGCATCCGGCTCACCAGCGGCTCGGGCTCAGCTGCGACGAGGCGCTGGAACGTGTCCTCGCTCCAGGTCACGAACCCCTCGGGGGGCTTCTTGCGCTGCACCTTCCGCTGCTTCTTCGGGTCGTCGCCGGCCTTCTGCAGCGCCTTGTGGTTCTCGATGACGTGGTCGGGAGCCTGTACGACGACCGCCCCGGACGTGTCGTAGCCGGCGCGGCCGGCACGCCCGGCGATCTGGTGGAACTCCCGTGCCTTGAGGAGACGCTGCCGCCGCCCGTCGTACTTGGTGAGGCCGGTGAGCACCACCGTGCGGATCGGCACGTTGATCCCGACGCCGAGGGTGTCGGTGCCGCAGATGACCTTGAGCAGCCCGGCCTGCGCGAGCTGCTCGACGAGGCGGCGGTACTTCGGCAGCATCCCGGCGTGGTGCACGCCGATGCCGTGGCGGACCAGCCGCGAAAGCGTCTTGCCGAATCCCGCGCTGAACCTGAAGTCGCCGATCAGCTCTGCGATCCGGTCCTTCTCCTCGCGGGTGCACACGTTGATGCTCATCAACGCCTGGGCCCGCTCGAGGGCGGCGGCCTGGGTGAAGTGCACGACGTAGACCGGGGCCTGGTTCGTCGTCAGCAGCTCCTCGAGCGTCTCGTGCAACGGGGTGAGTGCCCACGAGTAGCTCAGCGGCACGGGTCGTTCGGCGTTCGCGACCACCGCGGTGTCGCGGCCGGTCCGGCGGGTGAGGTCCTCCTGGAACCTCGCCACGTCGCCGAGCGTGGCCGACATCAGCAGGAACTGCGCCTGCGGAAGCTCGAGCAGCGGCACCTGCCAGGCCCAGCCGCGGTCGGGCTCGGAGTAGAAGTGGAACTCGTCCATCACGACCTGGCCGACGTCGGCGGCCGGCCCCTCGCGCAGGGCCTGGTTGGCCAGGACCTCCGCCGTGCAGCAGATGATCGGCGCCTGTGCGTTGACGCTCGCGTCACCGGTCATCATGCCGACCTTGTCGGCGCCGAACACGTCGCACAGCGCGAAGAACTTCTCGCTGACCAGCGCCTTGATCGGGGCGGTGTAGTACGTCCGGCGGCCCTCCGCCAGAGCCGCGAAGTGCGCGCCGATGGCGACGAGGCTCTTCCCCGACCCGGTCGGCGTCGCCAGGATGACGTTCGCGCCAGTCAGGATCTCGATGACCGCCTCCTCCTGGGCCGGGTAGAGCGCGATCCCCTGCTCGCCGGTCCAGGTCGTGAACGCGTCGAGCAGCACGTCGGGGTCGGCCTGCTCTCCGGCAGGCGGGCGCGTGGGCAGGAGGTCGGTGAGAGTCATCGGCTCCATCGTCCCTTACCGGACCTGAGCCGAGCGCCACGGGAGCGGGAGAGCCGCGCCACGGGCATGAAGCGGCGTGGGCCGGGCACGGGCAGGCACATGAGCACACTCAACGCCCTCGTCCTGAACTGCAGCCTCAAGCCCGCCCCCACGGCCTCGAGCACCGAGACGCTCTCCGACGAGCTCCTCGACGCCTTCGCCGAGCACGACGTCAAGGGCGAGACGGTCCGCGTCGTCGACGAGCGCGTGAAGTTCGGCGTCCAGACCGACGAGGGCGACGGCGACGGCTGGCCGGCCGTACGGGAGAAGGTGCTCGCCGCGGACATCCTCGTCCTCGCCACCCCGATCTGGCTCGGGCAGCCGTCGTCGGTCTGCAAGATGGTCCTCGAGCGCCTCGACGCCGAGCTCGGCGAGACCGACGACGACGGCCGGTTGCTCACCTACGACAAGGTCGCCGGAGTCGTGGTGGTCGGGAACGAGGACGGCGCCCACCATGTCAGCGGCGAGCTGTACCAGGCGCTCAGCGACGTGGGCTTCACGATCCCGGCCAACGGCGTGACGTACTGGGTCGGCGAGGCCATGCAGGCCACCGACTACCGGGACAAGGACCCGCGTCCGGAGAAGACCGCGCAGACCACGAAGACCCTGGCCGCGAACGCAGCTCACCTGGCACGGGCCCTCAGGTCCTCGCCCTATCCGGCGAGCTGACGGCTACCCGTCGAACACCACGACCCGGATCGCCTCGTCGGCGTTGTTGGCGAACCCACCACGGTTCCACGGGCCGCTCAACGGCTGAACACGCCCGGTCTCGTCGTGCGCCCTCGCGCGCAGCACGTGCTCCCCTGGCGTCGCCCGCCAGGACGTCGCGAAGTGGCACCACGCGAACCGGTCCGGCGCCTCCTCCACCTTGGCGTCCCACCAGGTCTCGCCGCCGTCGGCGCTCACCTCCACGCGCGTGACGGCGCCCCACCCGGACCAGGCACGCCCCTCGAGCACGTGTGTGCCGGGACGGACCACCCGGGTGCGGCTCATGAAGTCGGGGAAACCCGGTGGCACGATGCAGGGCGCGGGGCTCGATCCGGGTCACAGGTGTGCCCTCGTCGTCGGCCTCCTGCTTGAGCCGGTAGGCCACGGCGTTCTGGTAGCCGTCGTACTCGTGGTCGATGACCTCGATGTCGCGCAGCCACTTCACGTGGGTCATGCCGTACCAGCCGGGCACCACCAGCCGGACCGGGAAACCGTGCTGGGGCGGGAGCGGGTGGTCGTTCATCGCGTAGGCCAGGAGCACGTCCGGGGACGTCGCGTCCGCCAGGCTGAGCGACCGCCGGTAGTCGTCCTCGGTGCCGCGCTCGAGGCCGTGGTCGGAGCCGCTGAAGACTACGTCCACAGCGTCGGAGGTCACGCCCGCTGCCTCCAGCAGGTCTGCAAGACGTGCGCCGGTCCAGTCGGCGGTGCCCACCGCGCCCGTCAGCCACGGCTGGCTCACCGGCCTCGGGCTCAGCAGCGCGCGGCCGTTGCCCGCACACTCGAGCGTCACGCGCGACGTGTGCCGTGGCATGGCCCGTAGCGTCTCCAGGTCGAGGGTGATCGGCGACGAGACACAGCCCCTGACCGTGAGCTGCCAGTCATGGGCGTCGAGCATCGGGATGTCGTAGTGGACGAGCACGTAGTGCAGCCCGGGCGGCGTCACGTCGTACCGCATGGCCTCCAGCGGCATCGCGTGGTTGCGGGAGGCGAGCGCGAGCTCGTCGAGACCGATCCCCTCATCCGGCTCGGCGATCGTCGCCTGCCCGCTGACGTCCTCGATCGAGACCTTCATCGCCCCTCCTCCGACGCAGGCTTCCAGTGCAGCCTCCCTCCAGGGCAGCCTGCCACCACGGCCATCCGGTCACAACGGCGCGGACGGGCGGTTCCGGGGGGTGCCGATAGCCTGCGACGGTGGTTGCTGAAGCGACGGTCCGCACCAGGCATGCGGTCGAGGGACTGACGCCCGGCTACTTCGCCCTGGTCATGGCCAGCGGGATCATCTCGGTGGGCCTGAAGCTCGAGCGGTTCGACGCGCTCTCCTCCGTGCTGCTGGCGGTCTGTGTCGCCGCCTTCGTGGTGCTCATGTCCCTCACCATCTGGCGTTTCGTGTCGTTCCGCTCCGCCGTGAACGAGGACTTCATGGACCCCCGGCGGGCGTTCGGCTTCTTCACGTTCGTGGCCGGCACGAACGTCTTGGGCGTGCGGCTGGGCATGGAAGGCTTGTACTGGGCCACCGCCCTGCTGCTCGTGCTGTCGGGGCTCGCGTGGCTGGTGCTCGGGTACGTCGTGCCGTGGACCGCCGTCCTCGGACGTCAGGAGCGGCCCGTGGTCGCCAGCGCGAACGGCACCTGGTTCATCTGGGTCGTGGCGAGCCAGTCGGTCGCGGTCGCAGCCGCCACCATCGAGCCGGTCTTCGCGGGAGGCCGTCGTGAGCTCGCCCTGCTCGCGGTGATGTCGTGGTCCGTGGGGGTCTTCCTGTACGGCGCTGCCGGCCTCCTCGTCTCGCTGCGCCTGATGCTCTACTCCTTCGGGCCCGAGGAGCTCACCCCGCCGTACTGGGTGTCCATGGGTGCGCTGGCGATCACCGTCCTCGCCGGCGCGAGGATCGTCGAGATGGCCGACGCCCCGATGGTGCAGGCCACCCGCGACCTGATCGCCGGGCTCGCAGTGGTGTTCTGGGCGTTCGCGACCTGGCTGATCCCGGTGCTGGTCGCCGCGGGCTGGTGGCGGCACGTGTCGCGAAAGGTGCCGCTGCGCTACGAGGCGACGCTGTGGAGCATCATCTTTCCGCTCGGCATGTACGCCGTCGCGGGGATCTACCTCGGCGAGGCCGACGACCTGCCCGTCGTCGGCATGGTGGGCCGGGTCGAGCTGTGGGTGGCACTCGCAGCGTGGGCCGCTGTGCTCGTCGCGATGGGCCGGCACGTCGTGCACACCGTCTTCCGGGCCGACCGGCAGCGGGTTGCTCCAGGCGGGCAGCGGCAATAGCCCGTTTGGGTTCTACAGCAGAAGTCCCGCGCAGGCATACGTTCGTCCGGAACCCAGCCCCTTCCGCGGTCAGCCGCGTTCCACATTCGCACCACGCTCCTGTGCCGTGGATGAGATCCGGAGGAGGAGCGGAAGCATGCCCACCATGACCTTGGAGTCCCTGAAGGAGAGCGTCAGAGGGGCCGTCATCACCCCCGACGACCCGCAGTACGACGACGCACGCCGCGTCTACAACGCGATGATCGACCGTCGACCCCGGGTCGTCGTCCGTCCCGTGAACGACGGCGACGTCATGAACGCCGTCCGGTTCGCCCAGGACAACGGACTGCCGGTCGCGGTCCGTGGTGGCTCGCACAGCGTGCCCGGCTTCGGAACCGCCGACGACGCCGTGGTCATCGACATGTCGGCACGGCGCAGCGTGCGCGTCGACCCCCATACCCACCATGCGCGCGCGGAGGGCGGCGCCACCTGGGGCGACTTCAACGCGGCGACCTATCCGTTCGGCCTCGCCACGACCGGCGGGATCATCTCGACCACCGGTATCGGCGGGCTCACCCTCGGCGGCGGCATCGGACACCTCGCACGGGGCCTCGGCCTCTCCTGCGACAACCTCATCTCCGCCGACGTCGTCACCGCGGACGGCATGCTGCACGTCGCCAGCGAGAAGGAGAACGACGAGCTCTTCTGGGCGATCCGGGGTGGCGGCGGCAACTTCGGCGTGGTCACGTCGTTCGAGTACCAGCTGCACGCGGTCAAGGACATCTACGGCGGACCGATGTTCTTCGAGCTCGAGCACGCGCGCGACGTCCTGCAGTTCTACCGCGAGTACATCAAGGACGCTCCTGAGGAGATGGGGGTCTTCCCCGCCTGGCAGATCGCACCACCGCTGCCGTTCATCCCTGAAGAGCGCCACGGTGAGCCGTTCCTGGCTCTGGTCGGCTGCTGGGCCGGGGCACTCGAGGACGGCGAGCGGGCGTTCCAGCCGTTCCACGACATCGCACCGGTCATGGCCGAGTTCGTCGGCACGATGCCCTACCCGGCACTCAACAGCGCCTTCGACGCGCTCGTCCCTCCGGGGCTGCAGCACTACTGGAAGGCGAACTTCGTGCGCGAGCTCACCGACGAGGCGGTCACCGCGCACCTCGAGCACGGGCCGAAGCTGCCCACGGTCAACTCAACCGTGCACATCTACCCGATCAACGGCGCCTGCCACCGGGTGGCCCCCAACGCGACCGCATTCGGCCACCGCGACGCCACGTTCGCGACCGTGATCGCCGGAATGTGGCCGGACCCGGCGCACAACGAGCAGAACACCGCGTGGGTGCGGGACTTCTACGCAGCGACCTCACCGCACTCGGAGGAGGGCGGGTACATCAACTTCGCCTCCGCGGACGACCAGGACCGGGTTCCCGCGAACTACGGCCAGAACTACGAACGGCTCCTCAGCATCAAGCGGGACTACGACCCGGGCAACATGTTCCGGTTCAACCAGAACATCGTCCCTGCCTGAGCCTCCCTGCTGCGACTCCGTGGGGCCATCCGATGCAGGATGGCCCCATGGAACTCGACGTCGCGCGCCTCCGGGCGTCCTTCCCCGCCCTCGACCAGGGCGTCGCCTACTTCGACGGTCCGGGTGGGACCCAGGTCCCGCGCGAGGTCGCGCAGGCGATCGCGGACACCCTCACCTCAGGCATCTCGAACCGCGGCTGGGTCACCGCCGCCGAGCGCCGCGCGGACGAGGTCGTCGTGGGTGCACGGGCGGCGGTCGCGGACCTGCTCGGGTGTACGGCGGAGGGCGTGGTCTTCGCGCGGTCGATGACCCAGATGACCTACGACCTCTCGCGCGCTCTCGCCAAGCGGTGGGGCCCCGGCGACGAGGTCGTGGTGACCCGGCTCGACCACGACGCGAACATCAGGCCGTGGGTGCAGGCCGCCGAGGCCGCCGGCGCGGCCGTGCGCTGGGTCGGGTTCGACAAGGAGACCGCCGACCTCGACGTGGACGACGTGCGCGCACAGCTCTCCGACCGGACCCGGCTGGTCGCCGTCACCGGCGCCTCCAACGTGCTGGGCACCCGACCCGACATCCCGGCGATCGCCGATGCCGTGCACGAGGTCGGTGCGCTTCTCCACGTCGACGGCGTGCACCTCACACCGCACGCCGCGGTCGACGTCGCGGAGCTCGGCGCGGACTTCTACGCCTGCTCGCCCTACAAGTTCCTCGGCCCGCACCACGGCGTGCTCGCCGCCTCCCCGGCGATCCTCGAGGACATCCGCCCCGACAAGCTGCTGCCCTCGAGCAACGCCGTCCCGGAGCGCTTCGAGCTCGGCACGCTCCCGTACGAGCTGCTCGCCGGTACGACCGCCGCAGTCGAGTTCATCGCGGGCGCCGCGTCGGACGCCGAGGACCGCCGGACCCGGGTGCTCGAGTCGATGCGCGCGATCGAGGAGCACGAGGACCGGCTGTTCGCGAGGCTGCTCGACGGCCTCGGCTCGATTGACGCGGTGACGCTGCACGGGTCGCCCAAGCGTCGTACCCCCACGACGCTCTTCTCGGTGGCGGGCCACTCCCCTGGCGAGGTGTACCAGTCGCTCGCGGACCGTGGCGTGAACGCTCCGGCGAGCCACTTCTACGCGATCGAGGCGGTGCGCTGGTTCGGCCTCGGCGACGCGGGGGCGGTCCGCGCCGGCATCGCGCCGTACACCGACGACGAGGACGTCGACCGGCTCGTCGCCGGCGTGCGCGAGATCGCCCGATGAGCCGCGGGGTCCTCGTCACCGGAGGCTCCCGGGGCATCGGCCGCGCCATCGCCCGGGCGTTCGCCGACGCGGGAGACCGGGTCGCCGTGCACTGCGGCCGGTCCCGCTCCGCCGCAGAGGCTGTCGCAGAAGGGCTGCCCGGTGACGGCCACGTCGTCGTCCAGGCCGACATGACCGACCCGGAGGCCGTGCGCCTCGCAGTCGACTCCGCCGCGGAACGGCTCGGCCGGCTCGACGTACTCGTCAACAACGCCGGCATCTTCGTCGCGCACCCGCCGCTCGAGACGTCCTACGAGGACTGGCAGGCCGCGTGGTCGCAGACGCTTGCGACGAACCTGACGGGCGCGGCCAACGCCACCTTCTGCGCGATCCCCCACCTCCAGGCGGCCGGCGGCGGCGCGATCGTGAACGTCTCCAGCCGGGGCGCGTTCCGGGGCGAGCCGAACAACCCCGCCTACGGCGCCTCGAAGGCGGGGCTGAACGCGTTCGCCCAGTCGATGGCACTCGTCCTCGCTCCGCACGACATCCGGGTGGCGACGGTGGCACCCGGTTTCGTCCAGACCGAGATGGCACGTGAGGTCCTCGACGGTCCTGGCGGCGACGCCGTACGCAACCAGTCGCCCTTCGGACGGGTCGCCAAGCCGGAAGAGGTGGCCTCCGCGGTGTTCTGGCTCGCCTCGGAGGGCGCACGGTTCTCGAGCGGCACGATCGTCGACGTGAACGGCGCGTCCTACCTTCGCAGCTGACCCGGCGGCGCCCGGCCGACGACAGGGGCGGGACTACCCGGCGGGCTACGGGACCGGGCTACTGCTTCGGGTCAGCGATGAGCATGAACGGCGCGCCCTGGTCGTCGGCGACCACGGCCATCCGGCCGAACGGCGTGTCCCACGGGTCCCGCACGCCCGTTCCACCAAGCCGCTTGACCTCGGCGACGGCGGAGTCGGCGTCCGCGACCTTGAAGTAGACGCCCCAGTTCGGCGGCATCTCGGCAGGCATGTCGGCGCCGATCTGGCCGATCCCCCCGGCAGGTGTGTCGCCGACCCGGAAGGTGGCGTACTCGAAGCCGTCCTGGGACATGTCGTCGTACTTCCAGCCGACCACAGCCGTGTAGAAGGCCTGGTTGTCCTTCCAGGCACGGGAGAAGTTCTCGTTCCAGGTCACCGACCCCGGCTCGTTCGCCAGGGTGAATCCGGTGTGCACCATCCCCTGCCAGAACCCCACGAACGCCCCGCCGGGGTCGACGGCGAGCGCCATCCGACCCATGTCGCCCACGTCCATCGTCTCGGCGACCACCTGCCCACCGGCCTCACGGACCTTCGCCACCGTGGCGTCGAGGTCGTCGCTGGCCAGGTAGGTCGTCCACACGGTCGGCTGGCTCGGGTCCATCTTGGGCGCCAGGCCGGCGACCCGCTGACCGTCCTTGAGGCAGATGGAGTAGCCGCCGAACTCGGCGGGGCCCTGGTCGATCTGCCAGCCGAACAGCGCGGTGTAGAACGCCTTCGCCTTCTCGAAGTCGTCGGCCCCGAGGTCGACCCAGCAGGGCGTGCCTTCGGGCCAGTTGGTGTCGCGTGTCGTCATGGAGGACCTCCGTGCTCGGATCGGTGCGTCCGATCAGACTCGCACCACCGTTGGGGACGAGCACGAGAACCGCCGTCTCAGGACCCCGCAACGGGTGACCTTCGGCACGCGCGCGCACGGGTCGTACGGCCGGATGATCGTGACATGGAGCGTCTGACCCCGCTGGCAACCGCGTTCCTCGACGCCGAGGACGAGGACCTGAACGCCTCGCTGGTGATCGGTTCGATCACGATCTTCCGGGGACCCACACCGCCCTTCGGCGAGTTCCTGCATGCCATCGAGGGCAGGCTGCCGCTGCTGCCGAGATACCGGCAGAAGCTGCAGACCGCACCGTTCGACCTCGGGCCTCCGGCCTGGGTGGACGACACGCGGTTCGACGCACGCTGGCACATCCGGAACACGGCGCTGCCCGCACCCGGCGGACGCGAGGAGCTCAGCCGGCTGATGGGCCGGGTGATGTCGCGCCGGATGGACCGCAACCGCCCCTTGTGGGAGTACTGGTTCGTCGAGGGCCTCCCCGACGGCCGCTGGGCGCTCATCTCCAAGCTGCACCACAGCATGGTCGACGGCGTCGCCGGGACGGACATCTACCGGCTGATCCTCGACTTCACCCCCGAGCCGCGCGAGGCGATCGAGGACCACTGGCAGCCGTCACCCCCGCCGTCCACGCTTGCGATGACCGCGCGCAGTCTGGCGCGTCTGGCCGAGGTGCCGGTCACCGGAGCCAAGCTGGTCGCCGCCTCGCTCCGGCATCCCGGAGTCCTGGTACGTCGGGCCGGGGAGACCGCGAAGGGACTCGCCACCCTGAGCCGTGCGGCGGCCCCGGCCGAGCCCTCCTCGCTGGTGGGACCGATCGGCCAGAGCCGTCGGTACGCGTGGACCACCGTGTCGTTGGACGACATCCGCACGATCCGGCAGGCACTCGACGGGACCGTCAACGACGTGGCGCTCTCGGTGATCAGCGGAGGCTTCCGTGACCTGCTCCACGAGCGAGGTGAGACACCGGGCCCGCACACCGTCCGGTCGCTGGTGCCGGTGTCGACGAGGGCACCGGGGACCGAGTCGATCCCGGACAACCGGGTCTCGCTCATGCTGCCCTATCTCCCGGTCGACATCGCCGACCCCGTGGAGAGGCTGCGGGCTGTGCGCGAGCGCATCGGAGCCCTGCGAGCGAGTCACGAGCCGGAGGCGGGACAGACCATGACCACCATGGCGGAGTACGGCCCGTACACGCCGGTGGCGCTCGGGATCCGGCTCGTCTTCCACATCCCGCAGCGGCAGATCGTCACGGTGACGACGAACGTGCCGGGTCCGCACCAGACCCTGTACGGCCTGGGCCACGAGGTCGAGGAGATCCTGCCCTTCGTGCCCATCGCCGACCGGGTGCGGGTCGGAATCGCGATGTTCTCCTACCGCCACACGATGACGTTCGGGATCACCGGCGACTACAACACCGTGCCCGACATCGACGTACTCGCCGCCGGCATCTCGAACGCGATGTCCGACCTGCTCGCAGCCGCACGACAGCACGTGTGACGGGGCGGTTGCTCGGCCGCCGGCCGATCCGTTGTTCGGCGAGTCAGAGTCGCAGCGACCGCCCAGACCATCACGTCGTTCGCGACGGACGGCCGCGACCGGATGCTGCTCGCCGCGTTGCTCGAAGCAGCGGCAGCAGGCCTGGTCATCTGGTTCAGCGCAGCGTTCGCCGAGGCGATTCGTGAGCGCGAGGAGCGGAGCGACGTACACATGGCCCTGCTCGCCGGTTCGGTGCTGATCGGTGGAGCGATCTTCACCTACGCCGTCGGGCTGGGTGTGCTCGGCTACGTTGCCCTGGTGGCGGCCGGCATCTCGGTCCTGGCAGGGTTCAGCATCTTCTTCGACTCCGGGATCTACGCGCCCGGTGGTTCAGTGATGCCGTTCGTCTCGCTCACGGCAGGCGGCATCACCGTGGCCTGCGCCAGCTTCTTCATGGTGCGCGAGCACCTGCCCGAGGTGACGCCGATGAGGTTGCCGCAGACCTAGTTACGTCTGCTCGCCTGCTGGCCGCCTCTCTCACGAGGTCGGCAGGTCGAGCGATCTGGTCAAGGAGCGCTGGAGCCGTTCCCACTGGCGGCTCCACGCTTCGACCGGCCCCAGCGACCGCTCGAGCACCTCGAGCTGGTGGTCGAGCGCGACGAGCTCGGCCTGGAGCGCCTGGATGCTCAGCCGCTTCGCGTGGACCTCCTCGATCAGGATGTGCAGCTCAGCGGTGAACGGCGGAGCCTGCTCGGCCAGCTGCCGCAGTGAAGCCAGCATCCGCGTCACCGCGGACGGGACCGGGTCGGGGATGGCGCTGATCGCTCCGCTCCCCGCCGAGGCGAGCAGCTCGGTGACCGCGCGGGTTCGGTCGAGGAACACGTCGATGGTCGCCTGGAGGAGACTGTGCCGCTCCTCACGAGCCGCGGTTGGCTTCATGGCTTGATGCTCGCCCGAGGCCGGTTCCGGCGGCAGGGCCGGAGGTCCCTTGTCCGTCGACGAACGATCTGTCCGGGTTTTTCGGGTAGGCAAGACCGGCGCTCGTCAGGCCGTGATGGGTGGGTCGGAAAGATCAGCCCTCACCGTCTCGGTGGGGTTGGTGAAACTGCCGTCACCTGACTCGTACACGTGCCCCCCGACCGCTGCCTCGTCATGTAAGTCGCTGCGCGTGCAGAGCGCCCCCGCAGGGTCCTCCCACATGTGATGTGTGCAGTTCATCGCACCTCCTCTACTTCGAGTTTCACACTCCTGGTGCAAGACACAAGCGTTTCCCCCGATAAGGCTGCACGACGAACCTCAGAGGTTGTGTCGAATGCCCTACTGAGGACGTAGGCCTCTTGCCGTTCGGAGCCGATCGCCGAAGCGTGAAGTCGTGGCCCGGTCCGCCGAGGTACGGCGGACGTGGTGAGCCACAAGGAGGTGGCGTACATGGCAACCGCGAAGACGCTCACAGAGTCGAAGATGCGTGAAGACGCGCAGGCGATGATCAAGGCCTGGAACGACCACGCCGTCGAGGAGATCCTCGCACTGCTCAGCGACGACGTGCTCTGGACCGAGCCCGGCCTCATCGAGCCGGCGCGGGGCAAGGACGCAGTGGGCGCCCACCTGAGAGACATGTTCAAGGCCTTCCCGAACCTGCACCTGCCAGTTGAGGACGTCCGTATCTTCTCGAGCGAGACGGAGCAGACGAACGTCGTGACCTGGACGTTCACGGCAACGATGAACGCGCCCCTAGAGATTGGTCTGCCGGCCACCGGGAAGTCCGTCAGGACAACTGGCGCCACGGTGAGCCGCTTCCGCGACGGCAAGGTCAGCGAGTACAGGACGTACTTCGACTCGCTCGACTTCCTGCAGCAGCTCAGCCTCATGCCCAAGACGGACGGACTCGGCTTCAAGGCACTCGTCATGGCAGAGGTCCTCGCCGGCAAGGCCGGTGAGCTGGCCGGCAAGGCAGTGAAGGCGGCGCGGCGGTAGCCGGCACGCGGTGCGGCGCTCTCGGGCGCGCAAGTTCGGGGCCCTGCGGGGCACTCGCTCTGCCCGATTCCGAAGCCCGAGTGGGCTCCGGTCGAACCAGAGCGCCGACCGTAGGTGGCTCGTCACAGCGCGAGTCGTCGCGCGGGGCAAGGCAAGGGCCCCGTCTCGAAGGAGACGAGGCCCTTGCCTTTGTGAGCTGTCTCTACACGCTCAACGTGCGTACCTCAGGCCTGCTCGGCGAACCGGCGGCGGTAGAGCACTAGGCCGCTACCCGCGATGAGCATCGCGCCACCCGCGGCCAGGATGGCCATGTAGTTGTCGTCGTCCGCTCCCGTCGCCGGAAGCACTCCAGCAGTCCCGGCCGTGCTCGTGGTCTGACCACCCGTCGCCGTGGTGGTTTCGGCGCCGGCGCCGACACTGCCCGCCGCGGCGGTTCCAGCCGACGTCCCGGTCGAGGTGCCGGTCGAGGTGCTGGTCGTGGTGCCGGCTCCGCCGCCTGCCTGGCCACCCGTCTGGGCGCCTCCGGACGTTCCGATCACCGCGCCGGCCGAGGTTTCCGTGCCAGCCGTCGTCCCGGCTTCGGCGCCAGTCTCGGTCTCGGCCCCGCTCTCGGAGCCACTCTCAGTCCCGTTCTCGGCTCCGTGATCGGTGCCGTTCTCGGTGCCGGTCGCCGGTCTCAGTGCCGTTCTCGGTGCCGGTGTCGGTGCCGGTCTCGGTGCCGGTCTCGGTGTTGTTGTCGGTCCCGGCTCCGCTCCCGGTCTCGTTCTCGGTGCCGTTCTCGGTGCCGGTGCCGGTGTCGGTGCCGGTCTCGGTGCCGTTCTCGGTGCCGTTCTCGGTCCCGGCTCCGCTCCCGGTCTCGTTCTCGGTGCCGGTCTCGGTGCCGGTCTCAGTGTCGGTGCCGGCCTCGGCGCCGGCCTCGGTGCCGGTCTCGGTGCCGTTCTCGGTGCCGTTCTCGGTGCCGTTCTCGGTCCCGGCTCCGCTCCCGGTCTCGTTCTCGGTGCCGGTGCCGGTGCCGGTGCCGGTCTCGGTGCCGTTGTCGGTCCCGGTCTCGCCGCCGGTGCCGGTCTCGGTGCCGTTGTCGGTCCCGGTCTCGCCGCCGGCGCCGTTGTCGGACCCGTTCTCCGACCCAGCGCCGTTCTCGGCCCCGCTCGCGTGCTCCCTTCCATGCTCGTCGTCATGAACGTTGACGTGAGCGTTGCCGTGCACATCCGAGGCGTGGCTGGCACCGAGCTCGTCCTCAGTCGCCTGATGGCCATGGACATGTGCGTACGCGCGGCTGCTCACGGGGAGCTTGATGTGATCGCCCGTGTACTCGGCGTCCTCCGCGCACGGCTTGTAACTGCCTTCAGTGTGCTCAACCACGGCGCCAGACACGCGACCGGCGGCCCGCTTGGCGTGCCTACCCTCGGTCCGAGCATCCGCGCGCACTTCATCCGCAGAACCGGAGGACGCGCGGTGCTTGCCGCCATCTCCAGAGCCGGCTGCACGTGCGCTCGCCCCTGAGCGGACATCTCCAGAGAGGTTGGCCTCGGTGCGAGATTCGGCCTCACTGCCCTGGCCAGCGACATCGTGAGTCTGGCCCTCCGAGTGACGCTGCTCCCCGCCTGCTGACTCCTCGCGATCCGAACGGCGGTCCCCACGGTGGTCCGAGTGACGGTCGGAGTGGCGACCCGTGTCGTCACTGTGAGCATGTGCGGATGCGAGGGCAGGCGGCGCGCCAAGTGACACGACGACGCCCAGCACCGCTGCGGCCGGCGCTGCGGCCAGCCCTGTATGACTCCTGCGCTTGTTCATGCTTGTGCTCCCTACAGTCCCGAGACTGAATGGATGCCACCCCGAAGACGACCAGCACCGTGGTGCTCTCACACGACGACTGCTCGTCTTCCCCCACGGCCGTCCAGGCAGGCCGCAGCAGCCGAAGAGCGGAAGCTCTCCGAGCGTGCAGATGGGTTCCCTCCGTGGCACCCCCCAGTACCTGTGTGGGATGACATTGCCCCAGAAGGGCGATTTCACACGGTTCACATACAACTCTGTGGAACCTCCGGTGCCCAGGCGAGAACGAGCAGGTCAAGACGCGATGCTTCTCTGCAAAGGTCTGGACCAGTGGAAAGGACCTGGCGCGACTACGCGATCCGCGACGCGGGGGACCTGGCCCGTCCGGCTACTTGGCGGAGCAGTTAATGAAGCTTGACGCAGGGCAACAGCCGCCAGAGCCGCGTCACTCACGTCGCCTGACTAGGCCGAAGTATCAGTCTTCATAGAACGACGCCAGGACTCCCAAAATAGGGGAATGAAGGGGAATTTCCGACGGCCGCATGCGCAGCACCTGCGACGCTCACGGCAGGCTTCCCATGGGGGGTAAGCCAGTTTTCAAGGTGGGGGAAAACCTTGTCCATGCATCTCGCCATGCCCAGGCGTCGCCGTAGCCGTTTCCTCTCCGTCCTCGTCGCAGCTGTCGTGGGCCTGTTGCCGGTGCTCAGCGGTGCAGCTTTGGCGCCGTCTGCCGGCGCCGCTTCGCAGGGCGAGGTCGCCTTTGTGGATGCAGCGAGCACCGCGGGGAACCGGACCAGCCACACGGTGCGGATCCCGAACAGCGTGCAGGCCGGCGACACCCTGGTCCTGTTCCTCACGACGAACTCGACCACCAGCACAGTCCAGAACGCCGTAACAGGCTGGCGCCTGTTGGAGTCTCGTGACGGAAACGGCACCCGTGGCCGGGCCTGGACCCGGACCGCGACGGAGTCGGACGCCGGCAGCAACGTCACGGTGACCACCGACGCCCTGGCCAAGTCAGTCCTCAGCGTCGCGGCGTACCGCAGCTCCGGTGACACCCCAACCGTGTCGGCATCGGCCAGCACCGCGGTCGACACGGCCGCGACCAGCCACACCACTCCGTCGGCCCCGGTCGCGGACGCCAACTCGTGGCTGGTGAACGTCTGGAGCGAGAAATCCTCGGTCACGCCGACCTGGACCGTGCCCGACACCACCGTGGCCCGAACCAACACCACCGGAACCGGCGCCGGCAAGGTCAGCGCCATCCTGGCCGACTCAGCCGGCGCCGTGCCCACCGGCACAGCCACCGGACGAACCGCCACCACCAGCGAGTCGGTCGGACGCTCCGTCCTGTTCTCCGTCGTCATCAACCCCGACGTCGTGCCCGCCCCGACCAACCAGGCACCAACCGCAGCGTTCACCTCATCGTGCAACGGACTGGCCTGCAACTTCGACGCATCCGGCTCCACCGACCCCGAGAACGACCCCCTCACCTACACCTGGGACTTCGGCGACGGCGAGACCGGCACCGGTGCCTCCCCCACCCACACCTACAAGACCGGCGGCACACACACCGTCACCCTCACCCTCAACGACGGGACCTCCACCGACAAGGCAACCCACGACGTCAACCCGACCGCTCCGCAGGGCGAGGTCGCCTTTGTGGATGCAGCGAGCACCGCGGGGAACCGGACCAGCCACACGGTGCGGATCCCGAACAGCGTGCAGGCCGGCGACACCCTGGTCCTGTTCCTCACGACGAACTCGACCACCAGCACAGTCCAGAACGCCGTAACAGGCTGGCGCCTGTTGGAGTCTCGTGACGGAAACGGCACCCGTGGCCGGGCCTGGACCCGGACCGCGACGGAGTCGGACGCCGGCAGCAACGTCACGGTGACCACCGACGCCCTGGCCAAGTCAGTCCTCAGCGTCGCGGCGTACCGCAGCTCCGGTGACACCCCAACCGTGTCGGCATCGGCCAGCACCGCGGTCGACACGGCCGCGACCAGCCACACCACTCCGTCGGCCCCGGTCGCGGACGCCAACTCGTGGCTGGTGAACGTCTGGAGCGAGAAATCCTCGGTCACGCCGACCTGGACCGTGCCCGACACCACCGTGGCCCGAACCAACACCACCGGAACCGGCGCCGGCAAGGTCAGCGCCATCCTGGCCGACTCAGCCGGCGCCGTGCCCACCGGCACAGCCACCGGACGAACCGCCACCACCAGCGAGTCGGTCGGACGCTCCGTCCTGTTCTCCGTCGTCATCAACCCCGGCGTCGTGCCCGCCCCGACCAACCAGGCACCAACCGCAGCGTTCACCTCATCGTGCAACGGACTGGCCTGCAACTTCGACGCATCCGGCTCCACCGACCCCGAGAACGACCCCCTCACCTACACCTGGGACTTCGGCGACGGCGAGACCGGCACCGGTGCCTCCCCCACCCACACCTACAAGACCGGCGGCACACACACCGTCACCCTCACCCTCAACGACGGGACCTCCACCGACAAGGCAACCCACGACGTCAACGGCTCGGCGCCTCAGCCGCTTCCGGGACACCACCGGCTCGTGCCCAAGCTGCCGAAGCTTCAGCAGCCGAAGATCAGCGATGGTGAGATCTGGGACATCGAGGTCGTGGGGAACCGCGTCTACGTCGTCGGTACGTTCACGTCGATCCAGAACCAGACGTCCACCAACACGACGAGGATCAGCCAGCCGACCCTCGCGGCGTACAACTACGAGACCGGGCTGATCGACACCTCCTTCAGGCCTGTGTTCGGAGGCGGCGTCGTCAACGCCGTCGAGGCATCCCCTGACGGCACGAGGCTCTACATCGCCGGCGACTTCAACTCCGTGAACGGCGTCACCCGCAAGGGCATCGCCCAGATCAACCCGAACACCGGCGCCCCGGTGGCGGCGTTCACCGCGAACACCGACGTCAAAGCCACCGAGCTGGCGGTGAGCGACACCACGGTCTACGCCGGCGGTCGGTTCACGAAGGTGAACAACCTCCCGCGGCGGACACTTGTGGCCGTCGACGCAACGACAGGTGCCGTGGACCCCGACTTCGTCAACGACATCACCGGGGGCCTCGGCACCAACGGTGAGCTGACCGTCCAGCGGCTCAAGCTCACGCACGACAACGGCAGGCTGCTGGTGGTGCACACTGGTCGCCAGGTCAACGGCCACGACCGGTACGGCGTCGCGCTCATCGACACGAAGACGAAGCAGCTGTTGCCCTGGCGCACCCGCATCTACCAGGACAACCTCCAGTTCGTCGGCGGAATCGTGCGGGCCTACGCGGCCGACATCTCCCCCGACGACAGCTACTTCGTGGTGACGAACGGCACAGGTGGTGACCGTCCGCCGATCAACGACACCGTCATCGCCTTCCCCATGGAGGGGGGGAACGACGTCCAGGCGAAGTGGATCTCGCGTCACTTCGACAGCGTCTATTCGGCGGCCATCTCCGAGGAGGCGGTCTACGTCGGTGGCCACTTCGCGTGGGAGGAGTCCCCGACCGCACCCGACCCGTGGCCGGGCCTCGACGACGTCGGCTACGGCAGCGGCCAGGGTCTGTCCGGATACGGGCTCGGCGACAGCGTCGTACGACGGGAACACGTGGGTGCGCTGAACCCCGTCGACGGTAAGGCCCTGGAGTGGAGCCCCGGCTCCAACTCCTTCGAGGGCAACCGAGTCATGGAGCTGACCCCGCGTGGCCTGTTCACCGCTGGTGATGGAAACACGCAAGGTGGCTACAACGTCGGGCGTGTCGCCTTCTACGATTTCAACAACGAACCGTCCAGCAACGGTGTGGAGACCAAGATCACCGAGCCGATCGAGGGCCGCGTCGTGACGACCGGTGTGGAGTTCATGGTGAAGGGCACAGCATCGGCCACGTCGGGAGGCGTAAGAAGCGTCGCGGTCGAGGTCCTCGATCGCGAGTCGCAGAAGTACCTCCAGGACGACCTCAAGACCTGGGGCAGCTGGAACTCCGTCAACGCGAACCTCGACTCACCGAACGCTGCGTCGACGAACTGGACGCTGCCGCTCACCATCACACCGAACCGCAGCATGCAGCTCCTCGCGAAAGCTGTGTCCACGACCGGCAAGAGCGACCCGAGCAAGGACACGAAGAAGGTGGAGACCTGGAGCCTCACCGACCAGACACCGACGGCGAGCGTCACGGGGCCGACCGCATCCCCAGTACGGTCGAGGACGTTCGTCATCACGGGCACTGCCGCTGACGACAAGGGCGTGCAGTCGCTGAGCATGACGCTGATGGATCCGAACAACCTGTATGTGCAGGACGACGGCACCGCCGCGCCCTTGCACCACTCGATCCGGATCACCCCGGATGTCGTGGGGGCGACCAGCACCACCTGGTCCAAGGAGGTGACGGTCCCGCACGAGGGGCCTTGGCTGGCAGCGGTTACTCCCGTCGACACCTCCGGCCAGTCCTCGCCGGACACCTTCGACCGGTCCTGGATCGTCACCGAGAGCGGCACTGCCCCGTCGGTGTCGATCAACACGCCGGCCACCATGGTGCCGCCGACAGCGAGTCAACCGGTCGTGGTGGCACCCGGCGCGCCGTTGACGTTCTCCGGGTCCGCGAACGACGACGGGCAGATCACGAGCGTGGAGATCTCGCTTCGCAACAACACAACCCGTGAGCAGCTCGCCTCGGACGGCACCTGGGGCACCGACGTCACGGCCGGCTGGTACCGCGTCTCGCCGGTGAACCTCAACAGCAACAGCTACAGCTGGAGGTACACGACTCCGTTCGACCTGAAGCCCGGCAGCTACTCGTTCGCAGTCCGTGCGACCGACAGCCTAGGACTCGTCACCGCGTCGGCCGACCAGGGCAAATTGACGGTCAACGCACAGGTCCCCGGCGACGCACCGCCGAACGGGCTCCTGAACGTCACGGGCACGATCACCGGCGGTCAGGTGCTGCACCTCGATCTCACCGGCACCGCGACCGACGACAAGGGAGTCGCGCAGGTTCTGGTGGCGCTGAAGGAGCAGGACAGCAGCCGCTACCTGCAGCCTGACGGCAAGCTCGGGGTCGCATACGCGGCGCTGCCGGCCTCTCTGGCGACAGAGAACGCCACGAGCACGACCTGGAGCCTTCCGGTGGACCTTCCGACCGCAGGAAACTGGGCAGTGACGGCGTATGCCTACGACACCGCGGGACAGCAGGACTTGTCCACAAGCGGTGCCACCGCGACGTACCGCATCTACCCGGGCGACGCGCCGCCGGTGATCACCGAGAGCCTGCTCGCGCCGTCGGAGGGCACGCAATTCGACGACGGTCGCATCTTCATCAGCGGCCGCGCAGAGGACGACCAAGCGATGCAGCGGGTCGAGGTTGCGGTTGTGGACTCGTCCGGCCGCTACATGAGCTCCACGGGGACTTTCCCGAACACCACGCCGAGCTGGCGCACAGCGTTCATCACCAGCCCGGGGACTCCAGGGTCGAACTTCATGTTCACCACGCCCGTGGTACCGGAGGGCGCCTACAAGGTCCTGGTGCGCGGCGTGGACCAGAACGACCAGGTGACCGCAGTCCCATCGGAGCGGAACGTCAGCGTGACCATCCCGCCGGGGAACGCTGCACCGACGGCGGCCTTCACGACGTCGTGCGCGGAGAACGTCTGCACCTTCGACGGTCGAGGTTCCACCGACGAGAACGCCACGACGCTCACGTACTCGTGGAACTTCGGTAACGGCACAGGAACCGGCCCCGTACCGAGCCGGACCTACACGAAGGCGGGCAGCTACACGGTCACCCTGACCGTCACCGACGAGTGGGGGGCAACCAACACCACCAGCCAGACAATGGAGATCGCCGAGCCTGCGGGCAACGTGGCACCGAACCCGGTGATCAACCCGCCGGCGTGCACCGGCCTGGCCTGCAACCTGTCGGGAGTCGGCTCAGCGGACCCGAACGCGGGTGACACCATCACCTACCGTTGGGACTTCGGGGACGGGAGACCGACGAGCACGTCCTCGGCTCCGTCCCACACCTTCCCGGCAGCCGGCACCTACACGGTCACGCTGACCGTCACCGACGGATGGGGCAAGGCGAACAGCACGACTCGGGAGATCACGTTTGCCGAACCCGCTGACAACGTGGCACCCAACCCGGTGATCACCGCACCGACCTGCACCGGGCTGGCCTGCAGCTTCTCCGGAGCTGGTTCCGCCGACCCGAACCCCGGCGACACCTTCACCTACCGTTGGGACTTCGGGGACGGGAGACCGACGAGCACGTCCTCGGCTCCGTCCCACACCTTTCCAGCAGCCGGCACCTACACGGTCACGTTGACGTTGACCGACTGGTGGGGCAAGGCGAACAGCACCACGAGGGAGGTGACTGTGACGTCACCGTAGGTTGTTCCACCTGACGTCTGGCCTGACAGCGGTGGCGCTGTCAGGCCAGACGTCGTTTCCAGTGCCGACGCGTCCCGCCGTGAGCCGTGACGGGGATCTGTCGGGCACCTCAGCTACGCGGGCGCTGGCCGCCACAATGCCTGGGCGCTCCGCGATGCTGGGCGGTGGCAAACCTGTTCGGCCGGTCGGCCGGACCTGCACCTCGGCCCTGGTTCGAGAGTCCGTGAACCTGCCATCACCTAACAACGTGGGCGCTGTCATCGTCCTTCCAGGTGGGTACGGCATGAAGTCGATCCTGCGGGGAGTGGCGTCGTCGACACCTCGGACCACGGGGCAGCCGCCAAGACGGCAAGCACTGCGACGATCCCCACCGTCTCGGTGCCACCCTGTCCTGACCATCACACCCAGGGACAGCACCTTCGGCGTGAACTGGCGGAACGCCGCTCGCCACCCGACGCCTCTGCGGAACGCGGCAGGCTCAAAGATCTCCGTCGCGGCGTAGGCGGTCGTGTCTATCGCCTTGTCGTTTCGCGTCCGGCGCCGCTTCTCCGCACCGGACTGAGCGCGGTGCGAGGGCCAGTGCGAGGACGGGTCCCTGGACGTCGGCCAGCTGGGCCAGCCGCGTGCCGTCGATCATCAGAGCACCGTGCGGGACGGCGTGACGCCTCAGATCGGAGGGAGCGGACCTCGCGGCATGTGCTCCAACCAGCGCGAGGCCGATGCACAGAAGCACCTGGTGCGGTCGCCCACACCAGGTGCTCCCTGAGCGCTCGGCGCTCAGTGGATGACGAGTCGGGCCACAACTCCTGCATGGTCGGACGCCCACCAGGTCTCCCCTGGGAGGTCGACAGGCGACGTACCGGTCAGGTAGCTCCGCGTCGCGGTGACATCCTTGCTCGTCATGACCAGGTCGATGCGCTGGTCGAGCTCGGACGCCGTGTTGTCCAGCAGCGGCGCCTGACAGCAGGTGAAGCCAGGCGCGTCACCGTTCGTGGTCACCCAGGCGTCGTCCAGCTGCGAGGCGAGAACCTGGTACGCCGCAGCACCCGTCGCCCTCGAGTTGTAGTCGCCGACGTACACCGTGGGCAACGCCCCGTTCGCCGCGGCGTTGGCGGCCTGCGCCGTGAGCAGCTCGCTCACCTGCGCTACGCGGATGGGCTCAGTTCCGAATGCCTCGGTGTGGGCGTTCACGAACCGGAAGGTTGCCAGCTTGGTGCGCACATCAGCGGAACCCCAACCACGATCAATTCTCAGCGGCGCCAGCGGCGGCTTGAGGATGTTCTGGAAGTTGCCGTGCTGACCATTCCATGCCTTCACGTCGTCCCGCCGGAGGATCACGTCCCGGTCCTCGAGCTTGACTGCCTTGGTCGGGAACGCGAATCCGTCGAGGATCGGAATGGGGTCCGAGGTGAAGTTGTGCGAGGTCGCAGCCGACACCTCGTGGTAGGTGACCCCGCGGTCCGCCAGCGCCTTGAGCAGCAGATCGAGGAAGTCGTAGGCAACCTTCGGGTCGCCGACCGGCTGGCGGGTCTGCGGGTTGTAGGCGTACGTCGACCAGTTCGTGACCTCCTGCAAACCGACAACGGCAGGACGCGCTGCGACGATCTCATCGGCTACCGCAGCCATCCGCTCCTCGGGGTCGGAGGCCTGGACCTCGCCCCAGGTCTTGGTCGCGGCCGCAACGATCGCGCCCTCGCTGCCACTGGCGAGCGCGCCGACGATGCCGTCAAGGCTGGCGCCGAGATAGAGGTTCCTCGTCATGACGTCGGCCGTCCGAGCCGACACGGCGGCGAGCGAAGCACCGGGCGGCGATTGCTGCGCGGCAAGTGCGGCGCCGGCCGGAGCCAGCGTCGCGGCCAGTGCAATGGCAGCCGCGGCGGTGCCGGCAATTGTCAAGCGGCGACGAATTCCACCAAAGCGTGAGATCTCAGTCATGACCGGACGTTCCCACCGCCGATCACGGGTCAACAAGGGACTAACGTCCCTCTTGCCGTAGTCCTCGCAGAACCGGCATACCTCAGATTGGGCGCACCCGGTGACTCCGGCATTGGCCCGAGTACGAAGGTCAGGCCGCCCAGAACCTGCACGCGCAGGTCAGGCACCGGCAGTACCAGTTGCCGTCGCTGTTCCGATAGCTGACGGACTCTTCGCTCTTGCACGCAGGACAGACGACGTGGCGGACACGGTCCGCGTTGAGGATCACGGTTGCGGAGCTGCTGGTCATCTACCTCACGCCCCTTCGGCTCGAGCCGGACGGAGTGCAGTCCGGACAGAAGTGACTTCTCATGCCAGGTTCATCGGCTCCGTTGAACCGCCTCTTGAGGCCGGTCTGAGTGCGAGCCCTTCGCCACCTCGAGAGGACGACGCACGTGGGACTCGGACTTGCCGGCTATCTGGCCAGGCTCGTCCTCGGGTGCACCGCGAGGAGCATCGGCGGTCGTGGCGGTTGCGCGAAGTCGAAGTCGCGACTCACGTCACCGAGTATCGGCGCGTTCTCCCGCACGTCCGGTCGCGCGTCCGGCCGGCCATCGGTTCGTGGGTCGAGCCTTTCGCCATGAAGGAAGTCGTCCTCGATGAACTTCACGTAGGCGTCGGATGACAGCGTCTGGTGGTCGACGTACCCGCTGCGGGCGTATGGACTGATCACGATGCCGGGCACCCGGAAGCCGTAGCCGCTTCCGTCGACCTTCGGTGGCTTCACGTGGTCGTAGAAGCCGCCCCAGTCGTCCCAGGTCAAGAAGATCGCGGTCGACTTCCAGTCCGGGCCGGACATGACAGCGTTGACCAGGCCCGTCACGTAGGACTGCCCGCTGCTGACGGCGTGCCCAGGGTGCTCGCTGACCTTGTTCGACGGAACGACCCAGCTGACCGACGGCAAGGTTCCCGCCTCGGCCGCCTTCCGGAAGCTCGAGATGGCTTCGACGTTTCCCAGCTGACCGTCTTGCTGGACGGTCGCGAAGCTCGGTAGGGGGTTCCAGATCCCCGGTGTCTTCGGTCCCTGCCGCACGGGTGTGCAGCGCACCGCGTCGCTGTTGCGGCAGTCGGGCTCCCTACCGCGGGAGACGTAGTAGCCCCAGCTCACGTCGTTCTTGTGCAACAGGTAGGTCAGGTCGGTCCACGCGTACAAGGTCGGTGGGGTGCGATGGGTCTGCGAACCCAAGTACCCGCTCAACGGCTTGCGGGTACCGATGTCTTGGCTGCTGCGGCAGCTGAACGGGTCCGTGCTCGTGCAGTTCGCGGACCACTCCGAGACCGAGTACAAGTGAGCGGGAAGGCTCCAGGAGTCGGTCGGTTCGAACATGTGGTCCTGCAGGACGTAGGACTTCGCGTAGGTCCAGTAGTTCGGGATGTCGCTGCCGGTGTGGTAGCCCATCACGTCGACCTTGGCGGAGCCTCGGCAGTCGGGGTTGTTGGGATCCGAGCAGTTGTGGAAGGCCTGGGCGGCCGCTCGTACGAAGCCGTCCATCCTGCCGTGGTCGAAGTCCATGCGCGTGGCCTTCTCGCCGTGGGGACCACCGCTGTTCACGTCGGCATGGTCGACGTACGGCCGTTGGCATCGGCCCTTGCTGGTCGGCAGGCAGGCGACCGGGCGACCGGCGTGCATGGGTAAGCCGTTCGCTCCCGGGAACGTTCCGAAGTAGGAGTCGAAGGATCGGTTCTCCTGGACGATCAGAACGACGTGCTTGATCTTCTGGATTCCGGCCGTTGCGTCATGGCGCGCGGGCCAGCGGTACTCCAGCCTGTCCGCGGGGTGCGACGCAAAGCCACACCGGGTCAGGAACACCGTTCCCACGACGAGCGCGGCAAGGGCCACGAGTAGGTTTCCGCCGCAGCGCAGTCCCTGGTTCAGCAGGCTTCTCCCCGGCATCGCTTGGCTCCGACCCTCCTCGACAGCGCCGAGCGGCCGACGTAGCCTTGAGAGAGCGACACCCCCGGTCTGGCTAGAGAAGACCGGGGGTGCCGCGCTTCTCGCCGGTCTGTCCGGCGGGTGATGGGCTGCTTAGCTCATGTGGCTCGACATGAAGTCGCCTACTCGCCCGTTGTCGTTCTCATCGCTGGTGGTCGCTCTTACCGTGGTGGTCGTTTTCGCCCTTGTGGTCTCCTTCCCGGTGGTCACCACGGTGTTCATTCGACTGCTCCTCGTCGTGGCGGAAGTGGTCCCGACAGTGGTCGTGCCGCCGGTGCTGCCCGTCCTCGTGCTTGTGCTCCCGGTCGAACCGCAGACACGACCGGTGCTCGTGGTCGCCATGGTCGTGGCCGTGGTCGTGCCCGTCCGCGAAGGCCGGAGCAGCCGCCGAGGTCCCGAGGGCGGCCACTCCGGCAAGCGTCAACGACGCCAGCCGCACGCTGAAGTGATGTGCCATAACCAGTTCTCTTTCGTATCGAGTGGATGTTGGCATGTCAGCCAGCCGCGCGCGTCAACCGACGCAGTCAAGCAAAACCTCGACAGGTGGCCTCTTCAAGGTTCTTCAGGGCGTCCGGCCGCCTTTCTTCTCTGACTCTCAGACTCGCGATGCAAACTGCGCCGATCTGAGTGCTTTCTCCCCGACCGGTGGCCTCCCCAGCGAGTCCGGAACCTGAAGAACTCGCTGCCTTTTCCCGATCGGCCACCCGTCCCTCGTCGGGAGCCGACTCAGTCCGGTCGCCGCGCCACGAGGACCAGCTCCCGACCTGGCCGGTCCGGCGCGTCCCGAACGTCTTGTAGGAGGAAGCCGGCATGCGCCAGTGACTGCTCCAACTCCTCGCTATGGCGGAAGCGCAGTGTCGAGTTCGAGGTGAGCGTCGCACCACCGGCCTCGATCAGCTCCACCCATGTGTCAACCCAACCGACGCCGGGGATGTCCGTTCGCGTCTCACTCCTCGTCGGAAAAACCTGGGCCACGTTGGCCGTCATCGTCGCGAGATCCACCTGGAGCGGGGGCAGTTGCGTCACATCGCCGTGGACCCACCGCACCTGGTCGGCACACGGCTTGCAGCGAGCGACGTCGAGTGATGCTCCCGCAGGATCGATCCCTGTGACCTCGACGCCGTGGCTCGCGAGCATGCAGGCGAACGTGCCTGTGCCGCAGCCGATGTCGAGTACGCGCGCGGGCGCCGATCTCCGTTGCGTCGGTCCGCTCCTGGATCGTCTTCGGGATACTCTCCCGGATCGACCTGGAGAGCGGGGTCAACCCTGCGGCATGACTCAACGCGTTCCGCCGGCGGCCGCTGAGGGTCCACCGGCGCCGACCGGTAGAACGCCTCTGATCTGCAGTCTTCCGCAGTGTTGGCCCATTGGCTTCATACGATCGGCTTTCGGAGCCGGTCGGGCGCCCTCAAAGGCGCACAACTTCTGTAAACCGCGCAGGTCGGATGACATAAGTGCGTCATCCAAGTTGCTGCGTAGACCCCTTCCGGCGTTCGCGATACCACCCCCGCGGACGATGTTCAGGCCCTGGGACCGGCGAGACCCTGAGTGAGAATCCCTTGTCTCTCAGGTAGCAACCGTCGGTTCCTCGGGCGATCTGGGTCTGCCGGGAGGCTGGACACATACCGGGGGTGGACATCCGCCATGATGCGATGGATTTCGAGTTCGAGTGTGAGGTTCGCCCGGTTGGTGATCGCGCTGGCGATCGCGATCGTGAGCTTCGGCGTCGTCCAGCTGCGTTCGGCACCGGTGGACTCCTATCCGGAGTTCCTCCCCCCGACGGTGCAGATACGCACCGAGGCGCTTGGACTGTCCGCGGCCGAGGTGGAACAGCTCATCACCGTGCCGTTGGAACAGGACCTGCTCAACGGCGTCCCGTGGTTGGACGAGATCCGCTCGGAGTCGATGACCGGACTGTCCTCCGTCGACCTCGTCTTCGAAGCCGGCACCGACGTCCTGAAGGCCCGTCAGATGGTCCAGGAGCGCCTCGCGCAGGTCGCCGGACTCCCGAACGTGGGCAGCCGGCCCTCCATGGTGCAGCCGTTGTCGTCAACGAGCCGGGTCATGATGATCAGCCTGTCGTCGAAGGACTTGTCGCTGATCGACTTGTCCGTGCTCGCACGCTGGAAGATCAGATCACGCCTCATGGGCATCCCGGGTGTCGCCAACGTGGCGATCTGGGGGCAGCGGGACAGACAGCTGCAGGTCCAGGTGGACCCCGACCGGTTGCTGGCGCACGGAATCTCACTGAACCAGGTGATCGACTCGACGGGTAACGCGCTCTGGTCGTCCCCGCTGACGTTCGTCGAGGCCTCGACGCCGGGAACCGGCGGCTTCATCGACACCGCGAACCAACGGTTCGGCGTGCAGCACATGATGCCGATCACCACCCCGGAAGGCCTCGCCTCGGTCACCATCGAGGACGCCTCCGGCAAACGCCTCCGCCTGGGTACCGTCGCGCACGTCGTCGACGACCATCAGCCGCTCATCGGCGATGCGAGCAGCAAGAACGGCCCCAGCCTCATGCTGGTGGTCCAGAAGTTCCCCGGAGCGGACACCCTGAAGGTGACCCGGGACGTCGAGAACGCCATGGCGGCCCTCTCGCCCGGCCTGTCCGGTATCCAGGTGGACACGACCGTCTTCAGGCCGGCCAACTTCATCGAGAGCTCGCTGCACAACGTGGGGACGACCGGCCTGATCGCGCTGCTCCTGGTGCTGCTGCTGCTCGGGGCGGTCACCTGGTCGTGGCGGGTCGCTCTCATCGCCTTCGTGACCATCCCCGTGTCACTGGTCACCGCGGCGTACGTCCTCTATCTGCGAGGGATGACGTTCAACTCCATGACCTTGGCAGGGCTGATCGTCGCCCTCGGGGTCGTCGTCGACGACGCCGTCGTCGACAGCATCAACATCCGCCGCCGGATCGCGGAGCTACGGGAGTCACGCGAGGACCAGTCGGCGGTCGAGCTGGTGGTCGAGGCCTCCCACGAGGTGCGGCGTCCGATGCTGTACGCCACGTTGATCCTCTTGCTGGCCGTTCTCCCGCTCGCCGTCCAAGGTGGTGTCTCCGGCGCGTTCTCGCGTGAGTTCGCGGTGTCCTACGCCCTTGCGGTGCTCACCTCGATGGTGGTGGCGCTCACCCTCACGCCCGCCTTGTCCTTCACACTGCTGCGACGAGCCCCTGTCCGCGAACACACGAGCCCCTTCGTGAGGCTGGCCCGGCGTGCCTTCGACCGGACCGCCCCGACCTATCTGCGCCACCAACGCTGGGCGTACGCCACGGTCGCCATCCTGGCCTTGGCCGGCCTGGCGGCGATCCCCCAGCTCGGGAGCCGGCCACTCCTTCCGGCACCGCAGGACCGGGACCTGCTCGTCGAGCTCGGGGCGATGCCGGGGACGTCGTTGCCTGAGATGGATCGGATAACGACTGCGGTCAGCCACGACGTGGGCGCCATCCAAGGAGTACGTGACATCGGGGTCCACGTCGGGCGCGCCGTGACGTCGGACCAGGTGGTGGACGTCGACTCCGCCGAGCTCTGGCTCAGCATCGATCCCTCCGCCGACTACGCCTCGACCGTGGATCATGTACGACGCGTGGTCAACGGCTATCCCGGTCTGAGCCACGACGTGACGACATACGAGCAGGAGCAGCTCGCACTGTCCCGCAGGGGAATCAGTCGTCCCCTGGTCGTCCGCGTCTCCGGTCAGGACATGCAGACGCTGAGGGCCCAGGCCGAGAAGGTGCGTCAAAGCATCTCGACCGTCGACGGCGTGCGCGATCCCCGTGTCGAGGCCCAGGTCGAGGAGCCGACCCTCCAGGTCGAGGTGGACCTCGCTGCCGCAGAGCGCGCCGGGATCAGGCCCGGCGACGTACGACGGACCGCCGCGACGCTGCTGTCCGGGCTGCTCGTGGGCAACCTCTACGAGCAGCAGAAGGTGTTCGACGTGGTGGTCTGGGGTGCTCCCGCGCTGCGGCAGAACCTCTCCAGCGTTCAGGACCTCATGATCGACACGCCCTCGGGCCGGCACGTACGCCTCAGTGACGTTGCCTCCGTGCACATGGCCCCGTCCCCGAGAGTGATCAGACATCAAGATGTCTCGCGTTACGTCGACGTCACCGCAGACGTCCGCGGCCGGTCGCTCGACTCCGTGAGGAACGACGTCAGGAGTCGGGTCCACACGCTCAGCTACCCGCTCGAGTACCACGCAGAAGTCCTGGGTGATGCTGCTTCACCACAGGGCTTCGACGGGAGGGTTCTCGGCCTGGCGCTCGCCGCGTTGGTCGCCGCCTTCCTGCTTCTGCAGGCGCTGACCGGGAGCTGGCGGACCGCTGCCCTGCTGTTCCTCCTGGTTCCTCTGGGCGTCACCGGAGGCGTGCTGGCTGCGCCGCCTCGTCGGAGGCATCATGTCCGCGGGTGCACTCGCGGGTCTGCTGCTGGTGCTGGGCGTCGTCACGCGTAACACGATCCTGCTCGTGCACGATGTCCAGGGTCGAGCCGCCGAAGGTGGGACCGGCGGCCTGGATCTCGTTCTGGATGGGACCCGGGACAGGCTGGCACCCGTCCTGCTCACCGCCGGCACCCTCGCCGTGGCCATGTTGCCGTTCATCGTGTTCGGGGGCATCGCAGGCGAGGAGATCCTGTATCCGATGGCGGTGGTCGTCCTCGGTGGCCTTGTCACCGCGACGCTGCTGACCTTGTTCGTAGTTCCAGCGCTGTTCCTCCGGTTCCTCGTCAGCGCACCCGCCGAAGGGCCGGCTCCCCCACCGCAGAGCAGTCCGGTGGGCCCATTCCGAGGAGGTGCATCATGAAGCACCGTTGGCTGATCGTGGCGGCTCTGCTCGCCGTGACCTTGGGCCTCGCGGCCTGCAGTGAGAGCGCAGAGGAACTCGGCGAGGCGTCCGGCGCGGCCGGCCGCGCCGTGGTCTCCAAGGAAACCGGGCTCAGCAAGGTGACCCTGACCCGCGAGGCCTACGAGCGGCTCGCCATCACCACCTCGCCGGTGACCGGCGTTGCCGGGAGTGGCCAGAGCGCTCCTACCGGTCTGGCGATCGTTCCCTCCTCGGCCGTGTTGTACGACGCTCAGGGAGATACCTGGACCTACATCAGCCTGCGAAAGCAGACCTTCGAGCGGGCTCAGGTCACGGTCGACCATTTCCAAGGGCGAGTGGCCTACCTGAAGGACGGCCCAGCACCCGGGACGGCCGTGGTCACGGTCGGGGTGCCTGAGCTGTTCGGCATCGAGCAGGGGGTCGAAGGGGAATGAGCAGTGAACCGCGCCCGACGCTCATGCGTCGGACCGTCAACGCGAGCCTGAGATTCCGGTTCATCGTCGTTGCTGTGGCCGTCGGCATGATGGTGCTCGGCAGCCTTCAGCTTCCTGGTATGCGCATCGACGTCTTCCCGGAGTTCGCGCCGCCGCGGGTGGAGATCCAGACCTTGTGCATGGGGCTCACGACTGCCGACGTGGAGTCACTGGTCACGGTGCCCCTCGAAGAGGCCCTGAACGGCGTAGACGGGCTGGACGACCTGCGCTCGAAGTCCGTTCCCCAACTGTCGTCCATCGAGCTGATCTTCAAGCCCGGAACCGACCAGCTCAAGGCAAGGCAGCTGGTGGCGGAGCGCTTGGACACTGTGGCCTCGAGCCTGCCTACCTGGGCGGCACCTCCGGTCATGTTGCCGCCCGTGTCGGCGACCGGCCGCGCGATGCAGATCGGGATGTCGTCGAAGGACCACTCCATGATCGCGATGTCGATGATGGCGTACTGGACGATCAGAGCGCGCATCCTCAGGGTGCCCGGCGTCGCCAACGTGGCCATCTGGGGAGAGCGTCTTCAGATGATGACCGTGCAGGTGAAGCCGAAACGGATGCAGCGCCAGCACGTGTCCCTCGACACGGTCATGGAGGCAACCTCCGACTCGGTGGACTCTGGACTGCTGAGGTTCTCCAGCGGCGCGGTGATCGGGACCGGCGGGTTCGTCGACTCGCCCAACCAGCGGGTGAGCGTGCAGCACGTGCTGCCCATCGTCACCCCGGCCGACCTCGCCGAGGTCCCTGTCCAGCAGAGGGGGAAGCAGACGCTCCGGATCGGCGACGTAGCCCGGGTCGCGGAGACGCATCAACCACTCATCGGGGACGCGATCATCGACGACGGACCCGGGCTGTTGCTGGTGGTCGAGAAGCTGCCGTGGGCCGATACGGCGCAGATCACCCACGACGTCGACCAGGTGATCAACGACCTGGAGCCGGGTCTGCCAGGGATCCAGTTCGACACCCAGATCTTCCAACAGGCCCGGTTCATCGACACCGCGATCCACAACCTGCGCCAGGCGCTTGTGCTCGGCTTCATCCTCGTCGTCGTGATCCTCTTCCTGTTCCTCTTCGAGTGGCGCGTCGCGCTGATCAGCCTTCTGACGATTCCGCTGTCACTCATGGCCACCATGCTGGTGCTCTACTGGCTCGGGGCCACGGTCAATACCATGACCCTGGCGGGCCTGGTGATCGCGCTGGGCGCGGTCGTCGATGACGCGATCATCGACGTCGAGAACATCCTGCGCCGACTGAGACAGCATCGCGCCGCCGGGAGTGACAAGTCGACGGCGGCGATCATCCTGGACGCCTCCCTCGAGGTCCGCAGCCCGATCGTCTACGCCACGCTGATCATCGTCGCCGCGGCTCTGCCCGTCTTCCTCCTGGAGGGACTCACGGGAGCGTTCTTCCGCCCGCTGGCGGTCTCGTACACGCTGGCGATCCTCGCCTCGATGGCGGTGGCGCTGACGGTCACGCCCGCGCTGTGTCTCATCTTGTTGCACAAGGCTCCGGAGCGTCGCGGATCACCACTCGTGCGATGGCTGCACCGGCACTACACCTCGATACTCTCCGGCATCCTCGCCCGTCCGCGACGTGTCTACACGTTCTCTTCGGTCATCCTCGTCGCGGGCCTGGTCGTCACACCGCTGCTCGGGCAGGCGCTGTTCCCCACGTTCAAGGAGCGCGACTTCCTGATCCACTGGATATCGGCACCGAGTACGTCGGCTGCCGAGGAGCGGCGCACCACCATCCAGGTCAGCAAGGAGCTGCGGGCGATCCCCGGGGTGCGCAGCTTCGGCTCACACATCGGACAGGCGTTCCTCGGCGAGGAGATCGCCGGCGTGAACTTCGGCGAAGCCTGGGTGAGCCTCGACGACTCCGCAGACCTGGACCAGACCCTGGCGGAGATCCACAAGGTCACCGACAAGTACCCCGGCCTCTACCGTGACGTCCTCACCTACCTGAACGAGCGGATCGAGGAGGTGCTCACCGGCGCCAAGGAACCCATCGTCATCCGGATCTACGGCGAGGACCTGCAGGTGATCAGAGCCAAGGCTGCGGAGGTGCAGGAGGCTCTCTCCGACGTCCCCGGACTCGTCGACCTCCACACCGACCTCCAGGTCGACGTGCCACAGATCGAGGTCAGGGTGAAGCTCCGGGAGGCGGCCAAGTACGGCCTCAAGCCGGGCGACGTACGCCGCGCCGCATCCACGTTGGTAGCCGGGGAGGAGGTCGGCGACATCTTCCGCGCTGGAAAGGCCTACGACGTCGTGGTGTGGAGCACGCCGCCGACGCGAGACGACGTCTCCGACATCGGCAGCCTCCCGATCGACACCCCGTCCGGCAAGACAGTCCTGCTCGGCGACGTCGCCCAGGTTCGAGTGCGACCCATCCCCAACCTGATCGAGCGTCAGGCCGAGTCCCGACGCATCGACGTCGGAGCGAACGTGGCGGGCCGTGACCTCGGGTCGGTCGTGGACGAGGTCCAGGACCGTCTCGAGAAGGTGTCCTATCCCCGGGGGTACCACGCAGAGCTGCTCGGCGAGTACCACGAGCGACAGGTCGCCCAGAGCCGGCTGCTGACATCAGGGATCGTGGCTGTCGGTGCGATCCTCCTGCTGCTGATGCTGTCGTTCGGCAGCTGGCGCCTGGCGACGTTCAGCTTGTTGACGTTGGCGATGGCGCTGATCGGCGGGGTGCTCGCGGCCTGGATGACGGGCGGTGTCATCTCCCTTGGATCACTGGTGGGGTTCTTCACGGTGTTCGGCATCGCGGCGCGCAACGGCATCCTGCTGATCAACCACTGCCAACACCTGGAGAAGTACGAAGGTGAGACCTTCGGACCCGCGTTGGTGCTGCGCGGCGCGCGTGAGCGACTGTCGCCGATCTTGATGACTTCCTTGGCTACTGGGCTGGCGTTGGTGCCGCTGGTGCTCCTCGGTGACCGGCCTGGTCACGAGATCGAGTACCCGCTCGCCGTCGTCATCCTGGGTGGCCTGGTCACCTCGACCTTGCTCAACCTCTTCGTCGTGCCTTCGCTCTACCTGCGGTTCGGCAAGGGACGGAAGGAACGAGCTCTGGCCCAGGACGCCGTGCCGACTGCCCCGGCCCAGTGATCGAGACCCCGAAGGAGGACACCGAGGACCGCTCTGCCTCCGAGCCCGCGAAGGACGCCGAAGTCATTTTCTGGTCGGGGTCTCGGCAACGAACGGAACCCTCGCGACGTACTGCTGGTACAGCTTGACGGCCTCCTGCATCGACACCTGTTGGAATTCGACCAGAGTCTGCAGACCTTCCAGTTCCGCGTTACATGCCTCGGCACTGACTATCCGTGCCTCGGTGTTCTTCGACTTGCTCAGGTTCGCGAAGATCGCCGCGACCACCGATGTCAACATTGCCAGCAGACACAGGGGGCGCCACACGTCTTCGGAGCCGCCGAGCTCGAGGGAGGTCGCCACTCTCTCCGTGAACTTCACGCCGCCTACTGCTGGTCCGGCCGTGAAGGCTGCCGCCAACGCGCTGCTGATCACAGAGACGTAGGTGAACCGCTCCGCACGAGGCCTCGCCGATCGCAGAAAGGCGTCCACCGTCTGCCTGCGGTCCTCGATTCGCGTCAGCAGCCGCTGCCTGTCGGCCTCATCCGGCATGGCGTTCTCTCCTTTCTGCCCGGCGTCCGCGGCCGGTACAGGAGTCTCCAGGTGGCGTGCGCTGAGAACCATCCTCCCCCTTGTCGCGGCCACACGGAGCGGTCTCGCCCGGCTCACCTGCGCCACAAACCGACCAAACAGGGACGTTGGACCTGAACGCGACCACAGGAGGTTCTGACAAGCCGTCGGGCGTGCGCGGGGTACTTTTCAGGCATGGCGACACATTGCACGCTCCAGGAGGCAACGAGTTCTGCGTCGCGTGATGGTGCCCGCTGCGGCGTCCGGCCTGGGGATCGCGAAGGAGCCGCACGGTCCGCGTGACTCCCTACGGCGCTCACGCCGCGGCCCGAGCACCGGCCCCTTTCGACCTACACGTTGAAGCGGAACCGCGACCGGGGGCTCGCAACTCGTGGTCGGTATCTGTTTGCGCTGATCAACAGCCTGGTTGCTTGCGGTTGGCTGACGCGGATTGCCGTCTACCGAGCGGCGCGTGTGCCCAATCTGTGCCCCGGATGACCGCCGCACCTGCCCCGTCCCCCTGATAACCAGCTGCACTTGGTCAGCGCCCGGAGGGTCAAGGTTCGAGCTCGCTCGATCGCGTAGCGACGCGTCAGCGACCTTGACGCTCCGGGTGGTGGCCGAACACTGAGACGTCAGGGGGACGGGGCTTCCCCATGCCCTCGGCTGGTCGGCCACGGCGAGGACGGCGCGCCAGCGCCGCCCGCAGCCGGGGCCTTTGCGTCGGCGGAGCCGGCGCGCTTGAGCCAGTAAGGAAACTCGTAACCGCATCGATGCTCACCGCGCGAGGCGGCAAGTCCGGACGTCTGGCTGTCGCCTCAAAATGTGGGCGGTGGATGCCTCGGAGTCTCTAACCTTCAGGCGTGAAGACCCCGTGGCCGCGCTCTGTGCGACTTCGCCGGCATGCCCGGCTTGGCCAACCACTGCCGGGGCTGGAGTTGCAGGCGGCATCCATCGGCCCCTCCGGGGAGGCACTGGCAATCTGGCGATCACCGGACGTTCTAGTCGGGGCGACGTATGCCCCGCGACGCAGCATCGTCCTTCGGAGTGATGCCGATCTTCCAGACCTGCGGTTCATTCAGCCCACCGTCGAGGGGCGGTTCATGGTCGTGGAGGGATGGTCGGGCAGCGGGCCTAATGCGTGGGTGCTCGGCCCGGAAGGGGAGGTGCTGCACGGCGCAAACATCGGAGGTCATGCAGACCAGCTGTGCGCCACGACCTCGGGTGAAGTGTGGGTCGGATACGGCGACCAGGGGGTGTTCGACGACGGTCCTGCCGCCGACCTCTCCAGCTGCGGGCTGGTGAGATTCTCGCCGTGGCTGCAGCCGCTGTGGCGATTCCCGAACGGTGCCGGACCGGTCGGGATCGACGACTGCGAGGGGGTCAACGTCAGTGGCGACACGTTGTGGCTGTGCCCCTATCTCGAGTTCCCGGTGGCCAGGATTCGCGACGGCGCGGTCACCGCCTGGTTAAACCCCCACTTCCAGACGAACATCGGCGCCGTCCTAGTCGATGAGCCCACCGGCTGGGTCGCCCTGGTCGCGACTGGCTGGGCCCATAAGGCAGGGCTCACCGCGATCGGGTCCCTGGGTGAGACGGCGTTCGAACCGCAAGGGCGAGTGGTGATTCGCCTCCCCGACGGCGCTCCCCTTCCGCCTGATGCCCAACTGGTGGCGCAAGGCACCGAGCTGCACGTCCTGAATGGTCATGACTGGTACCGCATCGATCTCGCACAACTCAGCTGACGCTCTGACGGGGCGCTCGTGCGTGACGAAGTCGGGCGGACAGCGGCTAGTCAGAGCGTTCGATGCGAGGTCACAGACCGGTACGGTGACGCCGTGCAAGACAAGGACCTTGGGCGACTGCGCGACGCCTACGCGACAGCATGGGAGACGCGACAGCAAACGGGAGACGACTCGCCCGCGTTTCTCATCGAGCAGTTGGCTGCGTCGGGGATGGAAGTCTTCAGCAGCCCAGGTCCTGGCCGTGACTTCGTGTTGTCCCTGTGGGAACGAGGAGTGCCGCCCGAGGCGCTGGAACGTGAACTCCGGCGGGCAGTCCCAGGGATCGCCTGGACGGCTCTGCGGTCCCTCGCAAGATCTGCCGTCGAGATCGGCCGCGTCTTCCGGGAGGGTGGCCGACTTGATCTCTCCTGGATGGACCTGCCCGAGGGTTATCGGAAGCTCAGTGACGCACGCAAATCCAACGATCTCGTGCTGCGGTGGCTGCACCCACCGGTCGACAAGGTGGCCCTCGATCTCCGCGTCGATGAGGCTGCTGCCACAGCGATCGGACGCTGCCGTCAGTTTCCATCGGCCAATCGGCACGGCTGGGGCGAAGCGTACTGCTGGCTGCTCCCCGACGATCCTCCGAACGTGCAGGTGATGGTCGGACACGAGCGCATCGGCTGGACCACCGTTCCCGACCATGCCTGGCCCGTGCTCAAGCGTGAGGAGCAGCGTGGCATCTACGCAGACGGGTCAGTTCTCCTTGACCACTACGGAGCCCAAATCGAACTGGTTTGCTACTTGCCACGGGTGGTGCGATAGCGCCGGGCTGTGCTGGTGCCGGGCTCCAAAGCCATAACCGCCCGTCGCCACGACCGAGCTTTACCCGTCGGCGGCATGTCCGGATGGGCGCAGCGGAGTGCTAACCCTTTGAGATCGCGTGACCCTTCGCCGGGGAGTGAGGCTGTGCGGCCGGTGACGCTTTAGCAAGGGCGCGAACGCGGGGTTGAAGGTCGCCTCGCTGGTCGGCGGGATGGTCGCCGGAGCGGACTCGATCGATGACATGGCGGTGCTGCGCCACGGCGGGATGAGCCGGTTGTTCACCCGGGCCTACGCTCCCTCGACCTTGGGGTCGTTCCTGCGGGCGTTCTCCTTCGGCCACATCCGTCAGCTCGACGCGGTCGCCTCCCGGTTCCTGCTTGCGTTGGCGAAGCTGGCCGGCTTGTTCGCCGCCACCTCCGAGCCGGGCCATGGGCAGGCGCGCGGGTATGCGTTGGTCGACGTCGACGACACCGTGGTCGAGGTCCACGGTCACGCCAAGCAGGGTGCGGGGTTCGGCTACAACCGGATCCGGGGCCTGAACGCGCTGCTCGCCACGCTCACGGTGGGCGCCGGCGCGGCGGGGCCGGTGATCGTGGCGCAGCGGCTCCGCAAGGGAGCGTGCAACTCCTCACGTGGTGCCAAGCGGCTGGTCGGTGACGCGACGAAGACCGCCCGTCGGCTGCTCGGCCCCGACCACCTCATCATGGTCCGGATGGACTCGGCGTTCTACGGGCGCGGCCCGATCCACGCCGCCCTGGCCGGCGGCGCCGCAGTGTCGGTCACGGTGCGGATGAACGCCCAGATCAGGGCCGCGATCACCTCAATCGCGGACGACACCTGGACGCCGATCGAGTACACCAACGCCGTCTTCGACGAAGCCGCCGGCAGGTGGATCTCCTCCGCCGAGGTCGCCGAGGTTCGGTTCACCGCGTTCGCCGCACAGAAGAAGAGCGACCACGTCCCGGGACGGCTGGTGGTGCGCAGGATCCCGGACTTCAACGCCGAGAAGCATCGCGCCGCGGGCCAGGACACCTTGTTCGACACTTGGCGGTTCCACGCGTTCTTCACCACCGCCGACCCCGAGCTGCTCGACACCGTCGCGGCCGACAGGACCCACCGAGGACACGCGATCATCGAACAAGTCCACGCCGACCTGAAGAACTCCGCTCTGGCTCACCTGCCGTCCGGTGTCTTCACCGCGAACGCCGCCTGGCTCGTGCTCGCCGTCATCGCTTTCAACCTCACCCGAGCCACCGGCACCCTGGCAGCCCCCGAGCTGGCCCGAGCGACCACCGCGACGCTGCGCCGCAAGCTCCTCGCGGTCCCCGCCAGGGTCGCCACCTCAGCACGGCAGGTGACGCTCCACCTCCCCGCGGCCTGGCCCTGGGAGAGCGCCTGGACCACCCTGTTCACCCGGATCAGCGACCCACCGCCCGCGATGGCGTCCTGACCACCCCGCCGCAAAACAGCGGCTGACTCCAACCACACGTGGAACGACCCGGACAGCGAGGTCCGGCGTCACACCACGCCCATCAACGCCCACGGCGATTCGCCCGCACCGAGGCCCGGGTCACCAAGTCCCTCGGTGGATCCGGGTTTAGTGTCTTGGTGGTGCGCATCGTTCTACTGGGAGACAGCCACCTCGCCCGCATCAAGCGCGAACTCCCACGCCTCGGCGAGAGGGTGTTGAACGCGGCAGTCGGCGGCGCCACTGTGCTCGACCTGGAAGCCCAGGCCGATGGCGCGGTCCTGACCGCCGAAGACGTTGTCGTTGTCTCTGTCGGCACGAACGATGCCGCGCCTTGGAACAAGGGGCAGGTGAACGACTTCCACCGAACCCTGACTGACTTTGTGATGTCCCGCCGGGTGCGAACGTGGGTGGTGATGGCGCCACCGGGCGTGGATGAATCGCGAGTCGGCGCTGGTGACCGACCCAGGGCGGTGTTGAGTGCCTACTGTGCCGCGGCAACCGCTGTCGCTGAGTCGGTCTCCGCGCGCTTGATCGACTCACGCGCGTTGCTCCAGCCCCTTGGCTCTCGAGCGTTCAACAGGGACGGTGTTCACCTCAGCGGCGAGGGCTATCGGCTGCTGCTGCCCGCGCTGACGGAGGCAGTCTCCCTCTGAGAGCTGAAGTGTCCGCCCAGTGGCACTTGCGCGCGGACAGCGGCAGATCCGGGCGTTGCCCGTCGACGTGCTCGGCGGCGCTGCTTTTGCCGTGGTCGGAGCGGCGGCTCGTGAATCCGTATCCGGGCGCAGGGCCGGTAAGTCGCGTGTAGTGATAGGCGCCGGGCTGCGACGGATCGTATCTGACGTCGAAAACCTCGCCGTCGAAGGTGAGCCGCAATTGGTCGGACGACGCCTCGTTCGGGCTCGACTCCATGGTCCTACTCAACCAGAAGTCTGAGCTCATTCATCCGTAGACCGGCGCGCACCTCGCGGCAAGTGAGTGCGTTTCTTCGTCAGGACACCGCAAGGCCTATCTGTTGGTGCATCGGTTGCCGGGCACGGTGAAAGCGGAGTTGATCACGCGGTCGACGCGCGCTAGTTCCCGGGGTCAGGAAGCCGATCGGTCCGCCACATGTCGGGGTGTTGCTCGACCCAACGCAGGGCGTCGCGGTGGCCGAACGCGGAAGCGGCCGCGAAGAAATCGGGGTCGAACAAGAGGTAGGAGAGAAGCTCGCCTTGGAGCGGGCTGTCGCTGCCGAGCAACCGGTGCATGACCTGCAGGTCGGGATCGCCGAGGGTGCGCAGTAGCGAGCCGTGGTTGGCCCGGAAGACCTGCATCGCAGTGCGGGCAAGCTCTTCGCCGTCTTCGGGCGCTACTGCGACGTAGGGGATCGTCCGGTACGCCGACCGACCGCGCGTCTCGCGGTGACGCTTGAGAACCGGGGCGAGCTCGGCGTCCCCCGTCAGCGCGTTGAGTTCCGCGAGTCGCCGCAGGTCATGTCGCAGCGGGTCGTCCATGACCGCGCCAAGCAGGGTAGCCCCGGCGTCTCCCAGGTCGACGGCGACCCTGTCCAACTCGGGGTCTGCTGGCGGGCGCAGTCCGCCAGTGCCGACTACCACCACGCGATCGGCACCAAGCTCGAGAGCCGGAGCGAGCGGCGCTCGACGGCGGGTGGCGCCGTCGACGTACCACCCCTCGGCTTCGGCGGGCTCGTCGACATGCACGGAGGGGAACAGAACCGGGATCGCCGCGGAGGCCATCAGGTGGGGGACGTCAAGCCGGGTGGCGACGAAGCGCCCGTGGTACTCGGGCGCCGAGCGCGGTACAGGAGAGCCGGACTCGGTGAAAACGATGACTCGCCCGGTTCGGACGGACGTCGCCGTGACGGCCGCGGACTCGATGACACCATCCTCGACGTTGCGGTGCAGGGCCTCCCAGTCGATGGACGTCGCGAGGGTTCGGGCGAGCGGCTGGCTTCCGAACAACCCGCGCAGACGGAAGTACGACAGGCCTAATGTCTCCGACGTGTAGCGCACAAGCACTTCCGGCACCTGCCTCCACAACGGCCGCATCACGTTCGCCTTGGTGGTCTGGCCGAGCATGCTCTTGAGCCGCGCGATCTGGTCCTCCGGCTCCAGGTGGGCCGTCGCGCTGAGCGCGCCCGTGAGCAGTGCACCGGCGCTGGTGCCGACCAGCAGGCGGGGCCGCATACTGCGTTCGGCCAAGGCCGGAAGTAGTACCTCCAGCGCGCCAACCTGGTATGCCGAGCGAGCGCCACCCGCATCGAGAACCAGCGCAACCTGGGTCTCGTCCGCATTCGGAGTCATACCGGCCTGCATCCGCCGATCCTAGATCGTCTGGGCCCAAACGAGGATGCGACTGCAGAGAATGTAATTCCGGTAAAGAGGCCCCACCACTGCTGACGGCTCGGGACGTACTACTCGGATGACAGCCCGGATCGCTGATGTCCGGATGACCGCAGCGCACGCTCCCTGCGACGTAGGCGGGCGCTCTTGGAACTGATGCCAGTCGACGAGGTCATGTGCAACGACGCGACGTCGCTGAATGCCGGAAGGCTATGGCCCGAACTTGGTCCATTGCCCTTCGGAGACCACCTCGGCGGAGCCGTCGACGACCTTGATGGCCGTCTGTTCGTCGATGGCGTACGCCGGGACGCCGATGTCGGCGGCCCACCGCTCCGCGTGGGCCAGCGTGTTGGTTGGGAAAGCATCCAGGTGCGGGAAGATCGAGAAGTCGACGACTCCCAGGGTGCGGTCGTCCGGCGCAGACGGCCACTTAACGAAGGACGCCCCGATCCGGGGCGTCATCACCATGCTTCCCGCACTCACTCCCACCCACACCATGTCGGGCAGCGAAGGCAGCAGATCGGCCAGCCCGGACTCGCGCATCCAGTGGCACAGGTAGGTCGCGTCGCCGCCGTCGACCAGGAGCACGTCGGCCTCCCGGACCCAGGGGACCCATCGCTCCGCGCCGATGGTGGGCAGCGCGGTCAGCTCGAGGACACCGAGCGACGCCCAGCCCAGGCCGGAGAAGTGCCGCCACGTGGGCTCGGCGGCTACGAGGCCGCGCACCGATGCCGGTCCGCACATCGGGTGGCCCCACTGGGCGGTTGGGACGACCAGGGCGTGGGATTCGGCGATCGGCTTGCCGAGAAGCTGCACGAGCGCCGAGTGGATGCTCGGGTTCGTGACGCCGCCTGACGTCAGCAAGAGCTTCAAGGTGCCTCCAAGACCCCCGCGCGGAAGGTAGTCGTACCTGAAGACCTGGGGCCGCGCCGGGACTCATCGTAGTTCGCGCAACCTCCTCACACTCTCCCAAATCGCCGGCCGCGATTGCCCACACCTCCACCCGGCCTCCCCCATACAACAGATACACCCGACCGACGCACGCAGGATGCTCGTGTCACGGCGCCCGCTCATCGGCTGCCACGTCAGGGCGTTCACTATCCGCGGCATGAGCGTTCTTCGAGGATGACCTGAGCGGGCAGTACTGCCCGCTCATCTCTTCAGTCCGATTCGCAGACGCAGAGCTGGATCGCCGCATCCCCGGTGAACGGTCGACCGGACCAGTCGCCGAAGCGCTCGACGAGCCGAAGCCCACCCAGGGAGAGCAGCAGTGGCAGCTCCTGAGGGAAGATGCTCCTGAGCTCAAGCGGGGCGACGACGAAGTCGGGCTCGAAGTCGGCGGAGAAGTGCCACGTCCCGCGGGTCACCTGCGCGGCAGCATCGTAGGTCTCGGCGACATCAACCCTCACGTTGCCACGGTCGGGATCCACGAACGAGGACACATCGCGGGTGCGTCGAACGCCGTCGGCATCGGCAAGGAAACGCACGTTCGGGTTGAACACGTCGAAGATGAAACGCGCTCCGGGTGCCAGGTGCGCTCGCACGGATCGGAAGCAGCTCAGCAGATCGGCAGCCTCATGCAGATGGAGCAATGAATTGGCTGCGATGAACACGAGATCGAACGTGCGGCCGAGGTCGAAGTCACGCATGTCGCCCTGCACCCACTCCACCGCTATCGCGCGCTCGTCCGCCTTGCGCCGAGCTTCGGTGAGCATGTCCGACGAGAGTTCCAGGCCGGTGCACGGATGCCCGTCGGAGGCGATGGGGATCAGCTTGTGTCCGGTGCCGCACCCGAGTTCCAAGACACACCCGCCTTGCCGATCGGCCTCGGCCCTGTAGAAGTCGACGGCCGGCTCGCCACCCGGGAACAACCGGTCATACAGCCTCGCATCCGAGTAGAACCGTTCGCTCATGAAGCGCACCCTCCTTAGCCGGGTTGGAACCGCGCGAGCGGCCATGGCATCCCATGCACGTGGGGCCATTGTCGTGATCCGGCCGGAATTCCTCCACGGCCTTTTGACCACGCGCCCGCACATCGGCATGAGAGTGAGTTCGAGCTTCGCCTGTGCGATGACTCCGTCGGCTGCGGGAAGTAGCCGGCGCGAACCGCCCAGCGCGCTTGTCCACAGCGGGCGGTGCGGGTGCTGGAGAACTGTCGGCGGGGTCTGCCATGCTTCTTCTCGCGGACAAATGCATACAAAACTCAGTGGGATATTCCCCGGGGGTCGGCTCCCCACCCTGGCCAGTGGCCGTAGACAAGTAGCGCCGTAGCAAACACACAAACACTCGCAACACCGTCCGCAAGGTCCTTGGTTTGTCGTGTCTCGGTGCTGCAGCGACCCCGGTGTCGAGACGTCTCTCCACCAGTTGGTCGTGGTCCTCCCAGTACCGGGTGTGCCGCGCGGCAGGGTCGCACTAGCCGCGTGGCACACCCTTGCGGAGGGTGGTGACGCCGGTGAGCACCAGGACCCGGCACACGGTCGCCGACACCCTGCCTGCCCTGTTCCCGACGGTCTTCCCCGGCCACTCCGACGACGCGCCGCTGGATCTACCGCCACTCACCGAGCGAACGCAGGCCGAAGTCAGGGACCTGCTCGTCTCGAAGAGGTTCGACGCCTGGTCCGAAGCGCTCGCCCGGGTGGGCAACTGCTGCCGCCCGATCCGGCTGCACGGGCGCTCCCAGCGGGTCGACACCACCACCGGCGAGATCCTCTCCACCTACTCCAGCGCGAGCGAGCCGCTCGGGGTCACCCACGTGCGGTGCGGCAACCGCCGCGCGTCCGAGTGCCCGTCGTGTTCGCGGCTGTACGCCGCGGACACCTTCCAGCTGATCCGTGCCGGGGTGTCCGGCGGGAAGACCGTCCCCGCCCGGGTGGCGGAGAACCCGCTGGTGTTCGTCACCGTGACCGCGCCGTCGTTCGGGCCGGTGCACGGCCGCCGCGACCACGGCCGCCGCTGCCGCCCCCACGTCTCCGGCGACCAGCTCTGTCCCCACGGCCGACCCCGGACCTGCCACGCGACCCATGGCGAAGACGACCCACTGCTGGGGCAGCCGCTGTGCGGGGACTGCTACGACTACCCCTCCCACGTGATCTGGCAGTGGTGGGCCCCGGACCTGTGGCGCCGGTTCACCATCACCCTGCGCCGCCTGGTCGCCAAGACCCTCGACATCCCCGCCACCCGGCTGGCCGAGGTCGCGACCGTGCAATACGCCAAGGTCGCCGAGTACCAGCTCCGCGGGGTTGTGCACTTCCACGCCCTGGTTCGCCTCGACGGCCCCAAGACCCCAGACGGGTTCGCACCAGCACCCGCCAGCATGGACGCCACCATGCTCGCGGGCCTGGTCGCCCGTGCCGCCGCGTCGGTACGGCTCACCGTGCCCGGCGTCGATGACCACGACCCGCGCCGGGTGCTCGCCTTCGGCCGCCAGTTCGACGCCCGCCCGGTCAGGACCGGCCGTCGCACCGACGACCCTGACCGGACGCTCACCCCCGAGCAGGTCGCCGGCTACCTGGCGAAGTACGCCACCAAGTCCGCCACCGATACCGGCAACAGCGACAGCCCGCACCACCGGCGGATCCGGGCCACCGCCCGCCAGCTCGCCGTTCGCGCCACGAGGCGACCCGCGACCAGGAGCGACGGCCCGTACGTCCGGCTGGGCAAGTGGGTGCACATGCTCGGCTTCCGCGGCCACTTCGCCACCAAGTCCCGCCGCTACTCGATCACCCTCGGCGCGCTGCGTCGAGCCCGCCGCCGCGCCCAGGCGCTCATCGCCGAACACCGCGCCACCGGCCGGCCCCTCGACCTCGCCGCGCTCGAAGCCGACCTCCTCGCCGACGAGCAGGACGAGACCACCCTCGTCATCGGCACCTGGCACTACGCCGGCACCGGCTGGAACACCGAAGCCGAACGCGTCCTCGCCACCGCGGCCGCCGCACGCGCCCGCGAGTACGACCAATGGCGAGCACAGCAACGGCACAGCAAGGACGAGACCTCGGAAAGGAACAATGCGGATGAGTGGTAAGCGGCGCCCTGGAACCACGGCGCACGAAGTAGCCCAGGTGCCCACGTGTGAGCGGCTCTGGACCCTGAAGGACGTCTCCAACTTCCTTGGCGTCCCCGTGGGGACGCTCTACCAGTGGCGGGTGCGCGGCGAGGGCCCGCCGGCGTTCAAGGTGGGTCGTCACGTGCGCTTCGATCCCGACCAAGTCCGCGCCTGGTTGGCAGAGACGGCAGCCTGACATGGCGAGCGTCGAGAAGCGCGACCGCGACGGCAAGGTCACTTGGCTCGCCCGATGGCGGGATGAGAGCGGTCGTCAACGCAAACGGTCATTCAAACGGAAGATCGACGCCCAGCGGTTCGTCTCCCAGATTGAGGCCGATCTGCTGCGCGGGCAGTACATCGACCCGTTCGACAGGACCACGGTCCTCGAGTACGCGCGACAGTGGGCAGCGGCGCGCATCCACCGTCCGACGACAGCACGTCGAGTCGCGAGCATGATCGACACACACATCGCGGGCACACCGCTGGGCTCACGGCGCCTCGCCGCGGTCACTCCGTCGGAGGTGCAGGCTTGGGCGTCCGACCGTGCACAGGTCCTCGCGCCGACTACCCTGCGAAACCTGGTCAGCCTGATGCGATCGGTGTACGCCTCCGCAGTGCTCGACCGCCTCGTCGCCACGTCACCCGTCGTACGACTATCCCTGCCGCCCGCGCATCGGGAGCGGGTAGTGCCGCTGATCGTCGCCGAGGTTCTGGCGTTGGCCGAGGCCATGCCACCACGCAACCGGGCCATGGTCATCGCTCAGGCCGGACTCGGACTGAGGATCGGGGAGTTGTTGAGCCTTCGCGTTCAGGACGTCGACTTCATGCGTCGCACGGTCCGCGTGGAGTGGCAGATCGCGCCCGGCGCAAAGGTGCGCAGCGAACCGAAGACGAGGCGGTCGACCAGGACCGTGCCTCTCCCTCAGGTCGTCGCCGAAGCGCTATCGATGCACTTGGCGGAGTTCCCGCCCGGCGAGGACGGCACGATCTTCGCTACCCGGTTCGGGACGCCGTACCGACACGACTACTACGGGAGCCGGATCTTCGCCGTGGCGGTGGCCAAGGCCGGCCTCTCGCCGTCGACGACGTCGCATGACCTTCGGCATCACTACGCGTCAGTTCTGCTTGCTCAGGGAGAGTCCGTCGTGGCGGTCGCCGAGCGGTTGGGGCATCACAACGCCTCGCTCGTCCTGTCGACGTACGGTCACCTGATGCCCGACTCCGAGGATCGGACCCGTCGTGCCATCGACAGTGCTTGGACGTCGTGTGCCCCACCAGTGCCCCAAGACGAGGGGACCGGGTCGTGACCTGCGGAAACGGGCCGGTTTCACACGTTGAAGCGGAACTCCACGACGTCGCCGTCCTGCATGACGTAGTCCTTGCCCTCCATGCGGACCTTGCCGGCGGACTTGGCTGCGGCCATCGACCCCGCCTCGACCAGGTCGTCGTAGGAGACGATCTCGGCCTTGATGAAGCCGCGCTGGAAGTCGGTGTGGATCACGCCGGCCGCCTCGGGAGCCGTCGCTCCCTTGGGGATCGTCCAGGCGCGAGTCTCCTTGGGACCGGCGGTGAGGTAGGTCTGGAGGCCGAGTGTGTCGAACCCGACGCGGGCGAGCACGTCGAGACCCGGCTCCTCGACGCCCATCTCGTGCAGCATCTCGCGGGCCTCGTCCTCGTCGCCGAGCTCGACCAGCTCTGCCTCGAACTTCGCATCGAGGAAGATCGCCTCCGACGGGGCCACGAGGTCGCGCATCTTCTGCTTCAGCCCCTCGTCGGAGAGCTCGTCGCTGTCGCAGTTGAACACGTAGATGTAGGGCTTCGCGGTCAGCAGCATGAGCTCGCGCAGGAGCCCCTTGTCGATGCTGGTGGCGATGATCGGCGTACCCGACTCCAGCGCCTCCTTGGCCTCCTTCGCAGCAGCGACGACCGGGGCGAGGTCCTTCTTGCCCTTGGCCTCCTTCTCCAAGCGCGGGAGGGCCTTGTCGACTGTCTGGAGGTCGGCGAGGATCAGCTCGGTCTGGATCGTCGAGATGTCGTTGGCGGGGTTCACCTCACCGTCGACGTGGGTGACGTCCTCGTCGTGGAACACCCGGGTCACCTGGCAGATGGCAGCGGACTCCCGGATGTGTGACAGGAACTTGTTGCCAAGCCCCTCACCCTCGGACGCACCCCGCACGATGCCCGCGATGTCCACGAACTCCACGGTCGCGGGGAGGATCTTGGCGGAGCCGAAGATCTCGGCGAGCTTGGGGAGACGGCTGTCCGGGACACCCACGACACCCACGTTCGGCTCGATCGTGGCGAACGGGTAGTTCGCGGCGAGCACGTTGTTCTTGGTCAGGGCGTTGAAGAGGGTCGACTTGCCCGCGTTGGGGAGACCGACGATACCGATGGTGAGAGCCACGGGCCGACAGTCTAGGTGCGAGCGAACCGTAGGCCGAATCGCAAGGACGACGGCCGCTCGACGCTAGCCTGAGTTGCGAACGAGGAGCCGCACATGACCGACACACCCGCTGAAGGCTTCGTCAACGCGATCGCGAAGCGCGACTCCGCGGCGCTCATGAGGATCCTCGCCCCGGACGTCGACTTCCGGGGGCTCACTCCCGGACGGTTCTGGGAGGCGAACACGCCGGCGGAGTCGTCGACGTGGTTCTCGGCCACTGGTTCGGGGCGGGTGACCACATCGACGCGATCACCGCCCTCGAGCACGGCACCGACGTGGGCGACACCAGCAGGGTCGGGTACAGGTTCGAGATCACCAACGCCGATGGTCAGAGCACGGTTGAGCAGCAGGCCTATTACCGCGTGTCCGACGGGCACCTGACGTACATGCGTATCGTCTGCTCGGGCTACCGACCGCCGTCTGAGGCGCCTCCTAGAGTGGCCCGGTGCGCATCGCCACCTTCAACGTCAACTCCATCCGCTCCCGCATCGACCGCGTCGAGGCGCTGCTGCAACGGCACGAGATCGACGTACTCGCGATCCAGGAGACCAAGGCCCGCGACGACCAGTGGCCGATCATGGGCCTCGAAGCATTGGGATACGAGGTCGCGACCCACGGCTACGACCAGTGGAACGGGGTTGCCATCGCCAGCCGGGTGGGGCTGTCCGACGTACGGTGCGGGTTCGAAGGGATGCCGCAGTGGGGAGAGCCCCTCGCCTCGGAGGCACGGGCCCTCGGCGCGACCTGTGGCGGGGTGCAGGTGTGGTCGCTGTACGTGCCCAACGGCCGCAAGCCCCGCGACCCACACTTCGTCTACAAGCTCGCCTGGCTCGAGAGCCTGCACACCGCGGCCGCCGGATGGCTCGTCGACGACCCCTCAGCGCAGATCGCGCTCACCGGTGACTGGAACATCGCGCCGTTCGACGAGGACGTCTTCGACATGAGCCGGTTCGTGAACAGCACTCACGTGACGCCCGAGGAGCGTGCGGCGTTCCGCGGCTTCCTCGAGACCGGGTACGTCGACGTGGTGCGACCGCATGCGCCCGGCCCGGACGTCTACACGTACTGGGACTACTACCGGCAGCGGTTCGAGCGGAACCGCGGCATGCGCATCGACTTCGTCCTCGGCTCCCCCGCGCTGGCCGACCGGGTCACCGGCGCACTCATCGACCGGGAGGAGCGGGCAGGTGCCGGAGCGAGCGACCACGCGCCGGTGATCGTCGACCTCGCCGACTGACCACCGGACCCGCCGGCGCGCGTCCTTGCCGGCGGACCCGGCCTGTCGTCGCCGAATGTGTCGGTGCCGTCGGTGAGCATGGGGGTCATGGAGATCACCACTGTCCTCTCGCTGCTTCTGATGCTCGTCGTGGGCGTCCTGCTCGGTGCCGTCGTCGGTGCGCTCTGGTCGCGCGCCCGCGGCACGGCCACTGACGACACGGCCCGGCTGGCCATCGAGGCCCGCGCCGCGGACAACGCCGTGGTGAAGGAAGGCCTGGAGCGGCTGCACGACCAGATGCGTGACCTCGAACAGCACCGGATCTCCTGGCAGAGCCAGCTGCGCCAGCAGGTCGAGGACGTGCGCCACTCCACCGAGACGCTTCGTCGTGAGACCGCCTCGCTCTCCACGGCGCTGCGGAAGCCTCAGGTTCGCGGTCGCTGGGGCGAGCTCCACCTCCGCCGCGCGGTGGAGGTGGCCGGGTTGGTGTCCCGCTGTGACTTCGCCGAGCAGGTGTCGGTCCGCAACGACGACCCTTCGACAGGCTCAGGACAGGGCGGCCTGCTCCGCCCGGACCTCGTGGTGAACCTCGCCGGCGGCAAGAGCGTCATCGTCGACGCGAAGGTGCCCCTCGACGCGTTCCTCGACGCCACGGGCGCTGACTCGGACGAGGAGCGCGACGCGCACCTGGCACGGCATGCCCGCCAGCTCCGCCAGCACGTCGACACGCTGAGCGCCAAGGCGTACTGGCGGTCGCTCCCTGCGACCCCGGAGTTCGTCGTGCTCTTCGTGCCGGGCGAGTCGTTCCTCTCGGCGGCACTGGAGGCCGAGCCGGGCCTGCTGGAGTACGCCGCAACCCGCCAGGTCGTCCTGTCGACGCCGACGACCCTGATCGCCCTGCTTCGCACGGTCGCCTACGCCTGGACACAGGAGGCCCTGGCCGACAAGGCTCGTGACATCCACGCGCTGGGGCGCGAGCTCCATGAGCGAATCGGGGTCATGGGCGGCCACCTCGACAAGCTCGGCCGGTCGTTGACGGGTGCGGTCTCGAGCTACAACAAGGCCATCGGCTCGCTCGAGACGCGGGTCCTCGTCTCGGCGCGGAAGTTCAACGAGATCGACGTCTCCGCCGAGGAGCTCGCCTCGCCCGCGCCCGTGACCGAGGCCGCTCGGCCGCTCACCGCTGCCGAGCTGCTCGACGCGGTGGCCGACGAACGCCCGGAGCTGGCATCCGGCTCGTCCGAGGTACCGGCGCGTCGCGTGCACTCAGCCTGACGGCCGCCTTAGCGTGAGCCGCGTGAGCCAGATACGCGCTCAACCTCGACGCCGTCCGAACCGGCGGGCCCGCACGCTGTGGGAAGAAGGCCGCCGCCCCGGCCGCCAGGTCGCAACGCTCTCCACGCTGGCTGCGCTCGCGGTCGCCTGGACGAACGTCGGCATCGCCGGCGAGCTGTCGCTCTACTTCGACCTCGCGTTCGTGGCGGTCTGCCTGGCTGCGGCGCTCGCGGTGCGGCCGCGCGACTTCTTCGTCGTCGGGGTACTCCCCCCACTGCTCATGCTGGCCACGATCACCCTGCTGGCGGTCTCCGTGCGCACCGCCGTCGCCGACGAGGTGGACAACCTGGTGCAGGCCGTCGTCTCAGGGCTGGCGCACCATGCGGGCGGGCTCGTCGCGGGCTACGCGCTTGCCCTCGGCGTCCTGGCGCTGCGTCAGGTGGCTCGGCGCAACTCCGGTCGTCTGCGCCACTTCGCCTGAGAACGCCGTTCACCCGAGGAGACCTGGGCGCGGTACCAAGGCCGCGACGCGCAGATGCCTCGGTCGTCAGGCGGCCGACTCCTCGAGCGCCTGCACGCGCTGGCTGGCGATCCAGGTCAGCCGACCGTGCACGGAGACGAGGGTCTGACGACCACGACGGGTGACGCGTTCACCATGGGTGCGGGCGACGAACGAGCGCTCACCCAGCGTGACGATGGCGAGGTCGCCGGGCTTGGCTTCGGCCTTGCTGCGCTCGACGCGGGCGGAGCCGAACCGGTTGACAGTCTCGGCGAAGCGGACGGGAAAAGCCTGAACCTGAACAGACATGGGGGGAGGAACCTGTCTTCCAGCGGGTGCGAGCGGCCGGTGATTGGACCGCGCACCCTTTTACCCGGCTGGCCTCCCGATATGCCCGAATTCGTGTGGAAGTTCCAAGCGCCGCAGCGCCTACGTCAGCGGCCGGCCTGCTCGGCCGCGCGCATGTCGCGACGAAGCTCCGGCGGAAGGGCGAAGATCAGCGACTCCTCCGCGGTGTGCACGGCCTTTGCGTCGGGGTAGCCCCGTTCGGCCAGGAAGGCGAGGACGCCCTCGACGAGGTCGTCCGGCACCGACGCCCCCGAGGTCACGCTGACCGTGTCCACGCCGTCGAGCCAGGCCTCGTCGATCTCGCTCGCGTCGTCCACGCGGTAGGCCGCCTTGGCGCCCGCCTCGAGCGCCACCTCGACGAGGCGGACCGAGTTGGACGAGTTGCCGGAGCCCACCACGATCACGAGGTCGGCGGTGTGGGAGATCTCCTTGATCGCCATCTGGCGGTTCTGAGTGGCGTAGCAGATGTCGTCCGACGGCGGGTCCAGCAGCTGCGGGAAGCGCTCCCGGATGGCGGCCACCGTCTCGAGGGTCTCGTCGACCGACAGGGTGGTCTGCGACAGCCAGGCAACCTTGGCGGGGTCGCGGACCTCGATGTTGGCGACGTCCTCGGGGCTCTGCACGAGCTGGATGTGCTCGGGCGCCTCCCCTGCCGTTCCCTCGACCTCCTCGTGACCGGCATGGCCGATCAGCAGGATGTCGTAGTCCTCACCGGCGAAGCGCCTGGCCTCGTGGTGCACCTTGGTGACCAGCGGGCAGGTCGCGTCGATCGTCTTGAGCGACCGCTCCTCGGCCTGGCGGTGCACCTCGGGCGAGACGCCGTGCGCGGAGAAGACGACCGTGGCGCCCTCGGGCACCTCGGCGAGCTCCTCGACGAACACTGCGCCGCGCGACTCGAGGTTCGCCACGACGTGCTTGTTGTGGACGATCTGCTTGCGCACGTAGACCGGCGCTCCGTAGAGGTCCAGCGCCTTCTCGACCGTGATCACGGCCCGGTCCACACCCGCGCAGTAGCCGCGTGGAGCGGCCAGCAGCACCGCACGCTCAGCCGCGTCGGGATTCAGGACAGGGGGCATCCCCAGATCGGAAGTGCTCATGGGCTCCATCGTAGGTGCTCTGCCTTAGGGTTCCAGGCGTGGCCATGCAGACCTCACCCGAGCACCCGGCTCCCGTCCGGCAGATCGCCAGCGCGATCTCCGGCTGGATCGACCGGCTCGGCGCCGTGTGGGTGGAGGGCCAGATCGCGCAGCTGAACCGCCGCCAGGGCATGAACACCGTCTTCCTCACCCTGCGCGACACGGTCGCCGACATCTCGATCCAGGTGACCTGCTCGCGCCAGGTCTTCGACTCCCTCAACCCTCCGGTCGTCGAGGGCGCCAGCGTGGTGATCTTCGCCAAGCCGTCCTACTACCCGAACCGCGGCACCCTGAGCCTGTACGCCACCGACATCCGGATGGTGGGCCTCGGCGAGCTGCTTGCCCGCCTCGAGCGGCGGAGGCAGCTCCTCGCCGCGGAGGGCCTCTTCGCGCGGGAGCTCAAACGACCGCTCCCGTTCCTACCCGGCAAGGTCGGCCTGGTCACCGCGCACAACTCGGCCGCAGAGCGTGACGTGCTGGAGAACGCCAGGCGTCGTTGGCCGGCGGTGCGCTTCGACGTCCGCTATGCATCGATGCAGGGGACCAACGCGGCCCGAGAGGTCATCGAGGCGGTCGGGGCGCTGGACCGCGACCCTGATGTCGACGTCATCATCATCGCCCGGGGCGGCGGGTCGGTGGAGGACCTCCTGCCGTTCTCCGACGAGGGTCTGATCCGCGCGGTGCACAAGGTGCGTACGACGGTCGTCTCCGCCATCGGGCACGAGCCGGACACTCCCCTGCTCGACCTCGTCGCGGACGTGCGGGCCTCCACCCCGACCGACGCGGCCAAGATGGTCGTCCCCGACGTTGCCGAGGAGATCGACCGGATCACCCACCTCCGCGACCGGATCCGTGGCGTCCTGAGCGGCTGGCTCGCCCAGCAGCAGCATCAGCTCGACGCGGTGCGTGCACGCCCCAGCCTCGCCAACCCGCGCAGCGGGCTCGACGACAGGTCCCGCGAGGTCCAGGAGCTGTGTGCGCGCACCCGCCGCACGCTGCACCACCAGCTCGACCGGGCCCACAACGACCTCGAGCACCAGCTCGCCCGGGTCCGCAGCCTCTCACCGCTGGCCACGCTCGAGCGGGGCTATGCCGTGGTCCAGGACGACGACGGTCACGTGCTCACGAGCACCACCCAGGCGCGGCCCGGACAAGACCTGCACGTCCGCGTGAGAGACGGTCGCGTGCACGTCACCGTGTCGGCGACCTCCCCGGAACAGTCCGCCGCGGCATCGTCGCGCGATCCCCCGAGCAGCCCGAGTCCGACCGCGCCGACGCAGGCGACCTCCCCCGAACAGCCCGCAGAGGAGCAGATCTCATGACCGAGCAGCAGGCACCGTCCGAACAGCTGAGCTACGAGCAGGCGCGCGAGGAGCTCGTGGAGGTCGTGCGTCGCCTCGAGGGCGGTGGCACGAACCTCGAGGACTCACTCGCACTGTGGGAGCGCGGCGAGAAGCTCGCCCAGATCTGCCAGTCCTGGCTCGACGGCGCGAAGAAGAGGCTCGACGCGGCTATCGCGGCCGAGGGCGACCAGTCCTGACTCTGCCGCGTCCCTCAGGCAACCAACGCGGCAGCGTCAGCGCAGGGTCTCGACGTAGTCGACGAGCACGTCGCGCCCGGCCGTGCCGACCACCAACGTGGTCACGCCGTCCTGGACCCGCGTCAGCGCGGTGTCCCCTCCCGCGTCGGTCCAGGTCCGCCACGACTTCCCGTCCACCTCCACCGGCCGGCCTCGCGCGGCCTCCTGGTCGACGTACCTCTGCACCATGTCCGCGACGGAGCCTCGTGACTGCTCGAGCCCTATGTACTTGTCGTCGTCGGTGAGGACGCCGAGGTGCCAGCGGGTCGGCCGCGGCACGAAGGTGACGCTCGTGGCGCGCCAGCCCTTCGGGAGGGAGGGCGGGGCCAGCAGGGGGAAGGCGGCCTGGCTGCGGGCGGACTCGAGGGTCTGCTGGTAGTCGACCGGCGTGACCGGGTTCTCGGGGTCGTTGCGGTTGATGGCGCGGAACGCGACGAAGGCGGCGATCACCGCCAGGAGCACGAGCATCGCCCCGACCATCCCGGACGCAGATCTCTGGTACCTACCTGGCTGCTCGCTCACGCGACCATCCTCCCAACCCGACAAAGCAGCGTGAAACGGAGGTCCTCAGGCCCTGGCATGTCGCACCTGCCTGGGGTAGGCATCAACCATGCGCACCGTGGACACCCGCCCGCTGTCCGAGACGGACCTCGAGCTGGCCGACGCCTACTGGCGGGCGGCGAACTACCTCTCGGTCGGACAGATCTACCTCCTGGACAACCCACTGCTGCGGGAGCCGCTGAAGCCGGAGCACATCAAGCCCCGCCTGCTCGGCCACTGGGGTACGACGCCGGGGCTGAACCTGATCTACACCCACTGCAACCGGCTGATCCGCGAGCAGGACCTCGACATGATGTACGTGATCGGCCCCGGCCACGGCGGACCGGCGATCGTCGCGCAGACCTGGCTCGAGGGCTCGTGGACCGACACCTACCCGGGCACCACGATGGACGAGCCGGGCATGCAGCGGTTGTTCAAGCAGTTCAGCTTCCCGGGCGGCATCCCGAGCCACGTCGCGCCGGAGGTCCCCGGCTCGATCCACGAGGGCGGCGAGCTCGGCTACTCGCTGACCCACGCGTTCGGCGCCGCCTTCGACAACCCGGACCTGATCGTCACGACCGTGGTCGGGGACGGCGAGGCGGAGACCGGACCGCTCGCGACCTCGTGGCACGGTTGCCGGTTCGTGAACCCGCGCCGTGACGGCGCGGTGCTGCCGATCCTGCACCTCAACGGCTACAAGATCGCGAACCCCACCCTCCTCGCGCGCATCCCCGAGGACGACCTCGACCAGATGCTGCGCGGCTTCGGCTGGGACCCGGTGCTCGTCTCCGGTGACGACCCGGCCGACGTGCACCAGCAGATCGCCGGCGCCCTCGAGGACTGTGTCGCCCGGATCAAGGAGATCCAGGAGGCGGTTCGCTCGGGCGGCGACGTGGAGCTCGAGCAGGTCCGGTGGCCGATGATCGTGATGCGCACTCCCAAGGGCTGGACCGGCCCGAAGGAGGTCGACGGCGTGCCCGTGGAGAACACCTGGCGCTCTCACCAGGTGCCGCTCGCCACCGTCCGCGAGAACGCCGAGCACCGGGAGGAGCTCGAGTCCTGGCTGCGCTCGTACCGGCCCGAGGAGCTCTTCGACGACAACGGCACGCCCGTGGAGTCGGTGCGCTCCTGGGCACCCGACCGGACCACGGCGCATGGGCTCCAACCCGCGCACCAACGGCGGCCTGGTGATGAAGCCGCTGCGCCTGCCCGACCCGCGGGAGTACGGCGTCGCGGTGGACGAGCCGGGCAGCACATCGGCCGAGGCCACCCGGCTGACCGGCAGCTACCTGCGCGACGTGCTGCGCGCCAACCCGGACAACATGCGGCTCTTCGGGCCCGACGAGGTGGAGTCGAACCGGCTCGGCGCTGCCCTGGAGGTGACCGACAAGACCTGGGAGCTCGAGCAGTACCCCACCGACGTGCACCTCGGCCCTGACGGCCGGGTCATGGAGATCCTCTCCGAGCACACCTGCCAGGGCTGGCTGGAGGGGTACAACCTGACCGGCCGGCACGGCCTGTTCACCTCCTACGAGGCGTTCATCCACATCATCGACTCGATGTTCAACCAGCACGCGAAGTGGTTGAAGACGATCCGGCACCTCGACTGGCGCAGGCCGATCCCGTCGCTGAACTACCTGCTCAGCTCCCACGTGTGGCGTCAGGACCACAACGGGTTCAGCCACCAGGACCCGGGGTTCATCGACCACGTCGTGAACAAGAAGGCCGAGGTGATCCGGGTCTACCTGCCGCCGGACGCCAACACGCTGCTGTGGACGATGGACCACTGCCTCCAGAGCACGAACCTGGTCAACGTCATCGTCGCCGGCAAGCAGCCGCAGCCGTCCTGGCTCGACATGGAGCAGGCCGCCCTGCATGCACGGCGTGGCATCGGCATCTGGGACTGGGCGAGCAACGACGGCGGCGATCCGCAGGTCGTGATGGCGTGCGCCGGCGACGTGCCCACGCTCGAGACGATGGCCGCGGTCCGCATCCTCCGCGAACGCCTGCCCGACCTCCGGGTCCGTGTCGTGAACGTGATCGACCTGATGCGGCTGCAGCCGGACACGGAGCACCCGCACGGCCTTCCCGAGCGGGAGTTCGACGCGATCTTCGGCACCGACGTCCCGATCATCTTCGCCTACCACGGCTACCCGTGGCTGATCCACCGGCTGACCTACCGCCACACCAACCACGAGCACCTGCACGTGCGCGGCTACAAGGAGGAAGGTACGACGACCACGCCGTTCGACATGGTGGTCCGCAACGACATGGACCGGTTCCACCTGGTCATCGACGTGATCGACCGGGTCCCCGGGCTCGCCAAGCGGGCGGCCGTGCTGCGACAGGAGATGCAGGACCTGCGCACCAAGCACCGGGCCTACGTCAACGAGACCGGCGCGGACATGCCGGAGATCACCGACTGGCTCTGGATCCCGAGCGTGAACCAGGAGTCCGCCGAGACCTGAGCCCGGGCGTGGCTGTGGGCCCTGCTGGTCGGCTGACCTTCAGCGGCTCAGCCCTTCCGCAACGCCGGAAGCAGCTCCGCCTCGGCCATGCGCAGGAACTCCTCCTGGCGCTCGTCACCGATCTGCACGAGCGCGACGTCGGTGAAGCCGGCCTCCTCGAAGGCGCGCACTGCCTTCACGATCGCCTCGACGTCGGGGCCGCAGGGGATCGACTCCGCCACGTCGTCGGGACGCACGAACTGGGTGGCCCCGGCGAACCCGGCCGGGCCGGGAAGCTCCGCGTTGACCTTCCAGCCGCCCCCGAACCAGCGGAACTGCCCGTGGGCGGTCTGCACGGCCCGGTCGCGGTCGGTGTCCCAGCAGACCGGGATCTGGCCGATCTTGCGCGACCCACCAGCATGGGAGCCGTCCCACTGCTCGACGAGCGACGCCTCCGGCTCGACGGCGATCAGGTGGTCCGCGAGCGGGGCGAAGGCGTTGATGGACTGCTCTCCCGAGACGGCGACGCCGATCTCGACCCGCTCCTCGGGCAGGTCCCACAGCTTGGCGGAGTCGACCCGGAAGTGCTCGCCCTTGAAGTTGACGTACCCCCCGTCGAGGAGCGCCTTGATGATCATCGTCGCCTCCTCGAGCATCTCGTGCCGGACGTTGACCGGCGGCCACCCCCGACCGACCACGTGCTCGTTGAGGTTCTCCCCCGCCCCGAGACCGAGGGTGAACCGGTTGTCGCTGAGGATCCCGATCGTCGCCGCCTTCTGCGCCACCACGGCCGGGTGATAGCGGACGATCGGGCACGTCACGTACGTCATCAGCTCCACCCGATCGGTGACCTGGCTGACCGCGCCGAGCATGCTCCAGGCGTATCCCGCGTGCCCCTGCTCGTCGAGCCAGGGGAAGTAGTGGTCGCTCATCACCTCGAAGTCGAACCCCGCCTTCTCGGCCCCGGCCGCGTAGCGGACCAGCTCGCGGGGTCCGGACTGCTCGGTCATCAGGGTGTATCCGTAGCTGGTCATCGACTCTCCTCCGGGCTCAGTGCGGCGGTGCTGGGTGCAGGGGTACGTCGACCCCCTACCCGACTTGCGACCACAGGATGCGCACGCCCGCCCGCGTGGACGTTGTGCGCAGAGAGGTCCGAGGGCCATACAGATGACGGGGATCTCTCGTCCCGCCACATCCACGTTGCTCCTCCGTTACCATCGCGCTATGTCTGAGCGTTTGCTGCCGCCCGACCTGTCCGCCGCGCACGATGCGCCCGACCGCAACCTGGCTCTGGAGCTGGTCCGGGTCACAGAGGCCGCGGCCATGGCGGCCGGCCGCTGGGTCGGCCGGGGCGACAAGAACGGCGCGGACGGGGTCGCGGTCAACGCGATGCGCGTGCTGATCTCGACGGTCGGCATGCGCGGCACCGTCGTGATCGGCGAGGGCGAGAAGGACAACGCCCCGATGCTCTTCAACGGTGAGCAGGTCGGCGACGGCACAGGGCCCCGAGTGCGATGTCGCGGTCGACCCGATCGACGGCACCACGCTGACCGCGAAGGGCATGGCCAACGCCGTCTCGGTGCTCGCCGTGAGCCCGCGCGGTTCGATGTTCGACCCGTCCGCGGTCTTCTACATGGAGAAGCTCGTGACCGGTCCCGAGGCAGCAGACGTCGTGGACATCAGGTACCCGGTCGCCGAGAACATCAGCCAGGTCGCCAAGGCCAAGGGCTGCTCCGCCGAGGACGTGACCGTGGTCGTGCTCGACCGGCCCAGGCACGAGGACCTGGTCCAGGAGATCCGCGCGACCGGCGCCCGCATCAAGTTCATCACCGACGGCGACGTGGCCGGCGCGATCATGGCCGCCCGTGAGGACACCGGCATCGACCTGCTGATGGGCGTCGGCGGCACACCCGAGGGCATCATCGCGGCGTGCGCCATGAAGTGCATGGACGGCGTGATCCAGGCCCGCCTGTGGCCGACGGACGACGCCGAGCGGCAGCGCGCCATCGACGCCGGCCACACGCTCGACCGCGACGCGATCCTCACCACCAACGACCTCGTCACCGGCGACGACTGCTTCTTCGTGGCCACCGGCATCACCGACGGCGAGCTCATGAAGGGTGTCCGCTACCGCGCCGGCGGTGCCACAACCCACTCGCTCGTGATGCGCTCCCGCTCAGGCACGATCCGCTCGATCACCAGCGAGCACCGCCTGCAGAAGCTGCGCTCGTACTCCGCGATCGACTTCGAGCACTGAGCCGGGCACGGCAGGCCCGATGAACCGGCTACCGCTCGTCGTCGTCGGCGAGTCCCTCGTCGACATCATGGTCCCGCCTGAGGGCGAGCGCTCGGAGGCGGTCGGTGGCTCACCCCTCAACGTCGCGGTCGGCCTGGCCCGCCTCGACGTACCCACTCTGCTCATCACCCGGATCGGCGACGACGAGCACGGCCGCTGGGTGGCCGACCACGTCCGCGCCTCGGGCGCCGAGCTGTCCGGCACCTCGGTCGTGCCCGGCTCCAGGACGAGTACGGCGACCGCCCACCTCGACGAGGCCATGGCCGCACGCTACGAGTTCGACCTGGCCTGGGACCTCGACCATCACGTCCTGCCCGATGCGCGGGGGCTCCACGTCGGATCTCTGGGGGCCAGCCTGCTGCCCGGGCGGCATGCCGTCCTGGACCTGGTCCGCCAGGCCCAGGAGACGGAGCTGTTCGTCAGCTACGACCCGAACATCCGGCCGGCCTTCGTCACCGACCCTGAGGCGACCTGGCGCGACGTCGTGGAGATCGCCTCGCTCAGCCGCCTGGTGAAGGTCAGCGACGAGGACCTCTCGGCGCTGCGTCCCGGCGAGACGCCGGAGGAACTCGCCCGCGGGCTGCTCGCAGGAGGGACGACCGAGCTCGTCGTGGTGACCCACGGGCCGGGTGGCTCGAGCGCGTACGCGCCCGACTTCGCGACGCACGCAACCGCCCCGCCGACCCAGGTCGCCGACACCGTCGGCGCGGGCGACTCGTTCATGGCGGCCCTGCTGGCCATCCTGTGCGACTGGGACGTCGTCACCGACGGGCCCGGGGCGCTCGACGCCCTCGACGAGGACCGGGTCCGGTTGCTGCTTCGCGGCGCGATGACCGCGGCCGCGGTGACCTGCTCCCGCAGAGGCGCTAACCCGCCGTCGCGACAGGAACTGCCGTCAACGTGGCCTCTGTGACCGGGCGCGCCTGACGGCTTTCGCGGTTGGCCTCGAGCGTGCTCGACACGATGTCGAAGACCACCGGGTCGATCGCCATGCCGAGATGGCTCGTGCCCACCTCGACCGTCTTGGCACCGGGGTCGAGACAGCCGCGCCAGTCGATCACGCCGTCACGGCGGGAGAAGATCGAGGTGAAGGCCACCGAGGCGTCGAGCTGCTGACGGGACTCCTCCCAGCTCAGCCGGGCGCAGTCACCGGAGGTGCAGTCGTCGCCCATCATGCCGCCGAGGCCTGCCCGGCGGAGAGCGATGACGACCGACAGGTCGAAGGCCAGGACCGAGTGGATTGCGCCGGGAGCCAGCATCGGGCTGCCCATGGTGATGATCCCGTTGACCAGGTCGGGCCGGCGGGCGGCGATGCCACGGGCCAGGAGGCCGCCGAGGCTGTGACCGACGATGCTCACCTTGCGCTCGCGCTTGATCGCGATCGCCTCGATGCGGCGCTCGAGGGCGTACGACGCCTCCTGCGTGCAGCCGACGTTGGCGTGCATCGTGGAGCGGTAGGTCCGGTAGCCGAGCTTGCGCAGGTGGCGCGACATCAGCATCAGCGTCGAGTCGCCGGCCATGAACCCGGGAACGAGAACGACCGGCTCGACCGAGCGGAGCGGGGTGAGTGAGGCGTAGGGCGAGCGGCGGCGGCGCGCCCGGTCGTCGGCGGTGCGACGTACGAGGCGGGCTGCCTCGACCACGGCACTTCCCTCCCGCGCGATGGCGCGGAGGCCGGTGGGGCCCTTGTAACCAGGAGGACAGAGGAATGCTCCGAGCGGTGACGCCACGTTTACCTCCTGGTCGACTGCTGTTGTGTGACGTTAACCACTTCCGAGGCGCTGCAAACGTAATGAATCCGAACCGTTACAACCGTTTGGCGTACGACATCCGTCATCTGCGTACACGTAAACTGGTCAGTAACCATCGAGGCGGAACCGGTGCAGGCACCGTGGAGCACCGCGTGTCGAACGTCATGAAAGAGGGCCGATGACGAAGAAGAAGCCGTCACCGTCGCCGGAGCAGATCGCTCCGCTCTCGACCGGGGTCGACATCTGCTACCAGACCTTCGGCGACCGCTCGGGCGAGCCGCTGCTGCTGGTCATGGGGCTCGGCGGCCCGATGACCTGGTGGGACCCGGAGTTCTGCCAGCTGCTCGCGGACCGCGGCTTCTTCGTCATCCGCTACGACAACCGCGACACCGGCCGGTCGTCGCGGATCTCCGGCCGGATCAACCGGCGGATGATCATGGCGTCCTTCGCCGGCCTGAGCCCGAAGACGCCCTACACCATGCAGGACCTCGCCGACGACGGGTTCGGGCTGCTCGACCACCTCGAGCTCGACGCGGCCCACGTGGTCGGCATCTCCATGGGCGGGATGATCGCGCAGACCATGGCGCTCAGCCAGCCCAAGCGCGTGCTGTCCCTCACCTCGATCATGTCGACCACGGGGCGCCGTACCGTCGGCTGGCAGGACCCGAGCCTGCTCCCGCTGCTGCTCGCCAACCGCGGCGCGTCCCGCGAGCACTATGTCCGGTCCTCCGCCAAGCTGTGGCGCCTGATCGGCTCGCCGCAGTACCCCGACACCGACGAGGCGATCCGGGAACGCGCCGGCGAGACGTGGGACCGCGGCATCAGCCGGGCCGGGGTGATGCGTCAGATGGGCGCCATCCTGACGCAGCCCGACCGCTCACGCGCCCTGCGCAGCCTGCGTGTCCCCACGCTCGTCATCCACGGCACGCACGACAAGATGGTGCACGTCTCGGGTGGACGTGCGACCTCCCAGGCGATCTCCGGCTCGGAGCTGCTGCTCGTCCCCGGGATGGGTCATGACGTGCCCCACGAGCTCCACGAGACCTTCGTCGACGCGATCCGCCGCGTCGCCGACCGCGCCAAGACCGAGCGCTGACCGGCTCGCGACCCGGCCAGATCTGGTCGTGCATGCCGGCGGGCGCTCCAGCGCCCGCTGACCCTCACGACCCGGCGAGCTCGACGAGCTCTGCCATCGCGTCCTGCAGGTAGCCGATCAGGTTCCACACGTCCGGGACCATCTCGCGGCAGGCGATCAGGCCGAAGTCGAGGTCGCCGTCGTAGGAGAACAGCGTGATGTTGAGGCCGCCGGTCATGTCCGTGACGGCGGAGACCGGGTAGATCCCCTCGACCTTCGCACCCGCGATGTACAGCGGTAGCTGCGGCCCCGGGACGTTGCTCACGAACAGGTTGAAGAGCACCCCGGGCACGGTCGCGAGCCGGAACAGCGTGCGTGCCGCCAGGCCGGACAGCGCGGTCGGCAGCACGTGCGACAGGTCCTGGAGCAGCGTCGCCGGCACCGCCTCGAAGTGCCGCTTGGCCTCCTGCATGGACGCCCGCATGAACTCGAGCCGCTCCAGCGGGTCGGCAAGGTGCGTGGGAAGCTCGGCCGTCATCACCGAGACATGGTTGCCGTGCTCACCGGCGTCCTCGCCGTGGCCGTCCTTGGAGCGGACCGACACCGGTACGGCGGCCACCAGCGGCGTGCCGGGCAGCGCGTCGTGGTCGAGCAGCCAGCGACGCAGCGCCGAAGCCGTCAGGGTCATCACGACGTCGTTCACGGTCATGTCGAAGTGGTTCTTGACCAGCTTCACGTCCGACATCGGGACCGAGCCGAACGAGAACCGGCGGTGCGGGGTGATGTGGCCGTTCAGCGGGGTCCGAGGGGCGCGCAGCGACCGGTTCCCCACGTGCTGGCCCCCGCCGAGCGCACGGCTCACGACCCCCGCGGCAGAGCTGATCAGCCCGGTGCCCGGGAAGTTGGCCGCACCCGGCAGCTCGTCGAGGTAGCTCAGTGATCGGGGAACGGTCCGCACGATCTCCACGGGGTTCAGCGCAGCCGAGGTCAGCCCCCGGCGCACCAGGTCGACCGTCGAGGGCAGCCGGCGCGGCACGAACATCTCGCGCTCCGGCTCCACCACCCGCGGCTCCGGCGTGATGTCGAGGATCGTCTCGAGGATCTCAGCGCCCGAGACCCCGTCGATCGCGGCGTGGTGGATCTTCGAGTAGTAGGCCGCCTTCCCGTCCTGCAGCCCCGTGATCACGTACGCCTCCCACAGCGGGCGGGTCCGGTCCAGCGGGCGGGCGTGGATCCGCGCGATCTGCTCACCGAGCTGCTCCTGGGTCCCCGGCGCCGGCAGTGCGAGCTCGCGGAGGTGGAACTCGATGTCGAAGTGCGGGTCGTCGACCCAGTAGGGCCGGCCCAGGCCGAGCGGCACCTCGATCAGCCGCTGCCGCAGCGGGGCCGCGAGGTGCATCCGCGGCTCGAGCACGCGCGCGCACCGCCTCGAGGCCCCAGGTGCCGCCGGGGGCGGTGTCCGGGTCGAGCAGGATCAGGCTTCCCACGTGCCCGACGGTGGTGGGTGACTCCACGTTGAGGAACTGCGCGTCGAGCGCGGTCAGCTGTCGCATGCGCCCAGTCTTGCGCGAGCCCGGGCACGGCCACCAGCCCGTTTGCGCAGGTCACGCACGGGTAACGCGAGGCTGCGGAGAGTGCGCTTTCTCACGTCCACTGGCAGGATGTGGTGCACGTCACATGCAGGGAGGCCCACCTATGGCAAGACCCTCGGACCGCGTTCACCGAGCGCGCGTACGACGCAAGCGGCTGGCACTCGGCACGGCGATGGCGGCGATGTCCACCGTCCTCGTGGCGTGCAGCTCGAGCTCAGCCACTCCCGTTCTGACCTGGTACATCAACCCGGACACCGGAGGCCAGGACGCGATTGCGAAGAACTGCAGCACCAACGACTACACCATCCAGACCCAGGTCCTGCCGTCGGACGCCAGCCAGCAGCGCATCCAGCTGGCCCGCCGGCTCGCCGCCAACGACACCAGCATCGACCTGATGAGCCTCGACCCGCCCTACACCGCCGAGTTCTCCAACGCGGGCTACCTCGCGCCGATCCCGGCGGACCTCGCCGGCAAGCTCGAGCAGCAGTCGTTCAAGGGAGCCACCACGGCGGCGACCTGGGACGGCAAGCTGGTCGTCGCGCCCTTCTGGTCGAACACCCAGGTGCTCTGGTACCGCAAGTCGTTCGTCGAGAAGGCCGGGATCGACATGAGCCAGCCGGTCACCTGGGACCAGATCATCAAGGCCGCCGCCGACAACGGTGGCACCGTGGCCGTCCAGGCGAACAAGTACGAGGGCTACTCCGTCTGGATCAACGCGCTCATCTCGGGGGCCGGCGGCAACATCGTCGAGGACGCCGAGAAGGGCATCGACGCCACGATCACGGTCAACTCACCTGCGGGTGAGGACGCCGCCAAGGTGATCGAGGAGCTCGCCGGCTCCAAGGCCGCGCCCGCCGACCTCTCCGTCTCCAACGAGGGCACCGCCGGGTCGACGTTCGGCTCGGACAAGGGCGCGTTCATGGTCAACTGGACGTACATCTACCACAACTACGACGAGACGGCTCCGGACGTCGCCAAGGACATCGGCTACACCAAGTACCCCGAGACCGTGGCCGGCGAGGAGTCGCGGCCGCCGTACGGCGGGATCGGGATCGGCGTCAGCAAGTTCTCCAACCACGTCGACCAGGCGATGAAGGCGGTGGAGTGCCTGACCTCCGCCAAGAGCCAGGGCATCAACGCCGAGATGACCGGCAACATGCCGGCCAGCCCGGCGGGCTACGACTACGCCCCGCTCAAGAAGATCTACCCCGCTGACCTGCTCACCCTGTTCCAGGAGAGCGTCGACGCCGCGGCGCCGCGCTCCGTGACTCCGTACTGGAGCGACATCTCCAGCGCGCTCCTGAGCACCTGGCACTCGCCGACCAGCGTCAACGACAAGACCCCGCAGAACTCCCAGACGTTCATCCAGAGCGTCCTCCAGGGAGATGCGCTGCTATGACGGAAAGGAGCTGCTCATGAGTACCGTCACAGCAACGACTGCGACGGCGTCGAAGGAAACGGCGCACGCCAGCGACCGGGCGGTCGCGGAGAACAAGCTGGGTCTGAAGCTGGTGGCACCCGCTGTCATCTTGATGCTCATCGTGACGGCGTACCCCATGCTGCAGGCGCTCTACCTGTCGCTGTTCCGCTACCGCCTCACCACGCCCGACGAGAAGACCTTCGTCGGTCTCGGCAACTACGCCACCGCCCTGACCGACTCGCTGTTCTGGCAGGACCTCTGGAACACCGTGGTGATCATGGTGGTCTCGGTGGCCGTGGAGCTCGTGATCGGGTTCGCGTTCGCGATGGTGATGCACAAGATCGTCTTCGGCCGGGGTGTCATGCGCACCTCGATCCTGATCCCCTACGGCATCATCACCGTGGTGTCGGCGTTCGCCTGGCAGTTCGCGTTCAGCCTCAACAACGGCTTCGTGAACGGCTGGTTCGGCTGGCTGCCGGGGATCGGCGCCGACACCAACTGGTTCGGAGCTCACTGGACGGCCATGTTCGCGATCATCGTCTCCGAGATCTGGAAGACCACGCCGTTCATGTCGCTGCTGCTCCTGGCGGGACTCTCCCAGGTGTCGGAGGACATGCTCGAGGCGGCCAAGGTCGACGGGGCCACCTGGTGGCAGCGGTTGTGGAAGGTGATCCTGCCGAACATGCGGGCGGCGATCATGGTCGCCGTCCTCTTCAGGGCACTCGACGCGTTCCGGATCTTCGACAACATCTTCGTCATGACGAAGGGCGCTCAGGGCACGGAGTCCTCGTCGTTCCTGACCTACCGGCAGGTGATCGAGCAGTTCCAGCTCGGGTTGGGATCGGCACTCTCGGTGCTGCTCTTCCTCTCCGTGCTGATCCTCGCGTTCGGCATCGTGAAGCTCTTCAACGTCGACCTGGCACAGGCAAGGGGTGAGAGCTGATGAGGAGCAAGACCGGAGTCGGCACCTGGATCGGGTTCGCGGCCATCCTCGTCTGGTGCCTGCTGCCCGTGGCATGGATCCTGTCGCTGTCCTTCAAGCCCGTCGAGGAGACGACGGTGGGCAGCCCGCAGTTCCTGCCGAAGACGTGGACCATCCAGAACTACCAGGACATCATCGCCAACCCGGACTTCACCCGGGCGTTGCTGAACTCGTTCGGCATCTCGCTGATCTCGACCCTGCTCGCGGTGATCTTCGCGACCTTCGCGGCCTACGCGATCGCGCGGCTCGACTTCCGCGGCAAGCGGTTGGTGCTCTCGCTCGCGTTGGCGATCGCGATGTTCCCGGTGGTCGCGCTGGTGGGCCCGCTGTTCGATCTGTGGCGCACCGTCGGGCTGTTCAACACCTGGCCGGGACTGATCATCCCGTACATGTCGTTCACGCTGCCGCTGGCGATCTGGACCCTGTCCGCCTTCTTCCGGGAGATCCCGTGGGAGATGGAGCAGGCCGCCCAGGTAGACGGCGCCACGTCGTGGCAGGCGTTCCGCAAGGTCATCGTGCCGCTCGCCGCACCCGGCGTGTTCACCGCGGCGATCCTGACCTTCTTCTTCGCCTGGAACGAGTTCGTGCTCGCGATCTCGCTGACGTCCACCACGGCTTCGCGGACGGTGCCGGCCCAGCTCTCCTACTTCGTGGGCCCGGACCCGTTCAACCCGCCGTTCTCGCAGTTGGCCACGGCCTCCGTCGTGGTGACGATCCCGGTGATCATCATCGTCCTGTTGTTCCAGCGCAAGATCGTCGCCGGACTGACCTCCGGCGCAGTGAAGGGTTGATGCCACATGGCTGCCATTGAAATGAAGAACATCGTCAAGCAGTACGGCGACGGCTTCCCCGCGGTGAACGACGTGAGCATCGACGTCCAGGACGGCGAGTTCATGATCCTCGTCGGCCCGTCGGGGTGCGGGAAGTCCACGCTGCTCCGGATGATCGTGGGCCTGGAGGACATCACCTCCGGTGACATGGTCATCGACGGCGAGAAGGTGAACGACAAGGCGCCGCGCGACCGGAACCTCGCCATGGTGTTCCAGAACTACGCGCTCTACCCGCACCTGACCGTCTACGAGAACATCGCCTTCCCGCTGCGGCTCTCGAAGCAGTTCAGCGACGAGGAGATCGACCGGAAGGTCCGGGACGCGAGCAAGACGCTCGAGCTCGACGAGCACCTCGAGCGCAAGCCGGGCAACCTGTCCGGTGGCCAGCGGCAGCGTGTCGCGATGGGTCGCGCGATCGTCCGCGACGCGAAGGCGTTCCTCTTCGACGAGCCGCTGTCGAACCTCGACGCCAAGCTGCGTGGCCAGATGCGCACCGAGATCTCCCGGCTGCAGAGGCGTCTGGGCATCACCACGGTCTACGTGACCCACGACCAGACCGAGGCGATGACGCTCGGCGACCGCGTGGCCGTGCTCAAGAGGGGCATCCTCCAGCAGCTCGCCACCCCCAGGGAGCTCTACGAACAGCCGGTCAACCTGTTCGTCGCCGGCTTCATCGGCTCCCCGCCGATGAACTTCATGCCTGCGACGGTGAACGGCGACCAGGTCGAGCTGCCCTTCGGCACCGTCAAGATCCCCGCGGAGAAGGCGGAGCGAGCGAAGGGCAAGGGCCTCCTCATCGCGGGCATCCGGCCGGAGTACTTCGACGACGCGTCCGTGGTCGAGCGGCACAAGCTGGGCGAGGGCTCGACGTTCCGCGCCAAGGTCGACGTGACGGAGTGGCTCGGCAACGAGGCGTACGCCTACATCCCGTTCGAGGCACCGCCGGAGGTGCAGGCCGAGCTGGCGCAGCTCGAGAAGGAGCTCGACGGCGAGGCGCTTCGCACGCAGCTCGTGATCTCGCTCGACTCGGCGAGCAGGATCCGGGAGGGCGACGAAGCCGAGATCTGGGTCGACACCAGGAAGATGCACCTGTTCGACCCCGAGTCCCAGGAGAACCTCACCGTCGGACTCTGAGCGACACGCGCACCCGGCCGGTCCCGCCTAGCGGGGCCGGCCGAGTCGTTTCCGGGGCTCCCCCGGCATCGCCTTGCGCTGCACGTTGACCCCCGCCATCAGCGCGAGGCCCTTCACGCGTACGACGGGCGACCCGGCCGTGATCTCGGCCGGCACCCTGTCACGGGACTGGCTGAAGTCGCCCATGACCCCGACGCCGTCGATGATCACCTGGGTCTGGGCGTTCACGATGATGTCGATGCCCGCCATGATCGCGACCGCGGTGATCGTCACCTCGCGGGCCTCGAACAGCGCCTGGCGCAGGTCGAGGGTGACCGAGCCCATCATCGAGAAGGCGCTGTGCTGCTCCGGGACGCGCCACACCCCTCTGCGGGTGCAGTCGCCCATGAACGAGATCGAGGACGGGTACGTCGTTGCGGGCACCATCGGACCCGCGGCGTACGACTGGACGGCCGGAGGGGTCAGCGGCGGTGTGCCCGGCAGGGCGCCCGTCGTACGCACGGGGAGGTCCGCGGTGATCGGGACCAGGTCGCCGTAGGTCTTGGCCTTGTACGTGAACTCGAGCCGCTGGTCGAGCTCGTCGAGGTCGATCCGGCCTTCACCGGCGGCCTGCCGCAGCACCTCGGCCACCTGGTGCCGGTCCTCGTCGGAGATCCGGAGCTGCGCCGGGTCTCGTCTGTCCATCTCGTCGGGCCGTCCGTCCATGGGGGCCAGCCTAATCCGCCGCCCCTACAGTTGCCGCCCGTCAGCGGAGCGGCATGTCAGCAACCGGCCTGAAGTGTGACCCGGTAGCGGATGCTGCCCTTCTTGTAGAGACGGTGGTTGCACACGATCGCGCCGTGGCGAGCCATGGGTGCATAGGACCTCACCGAACCCCAGTACTCGGTCCCCTTGCCTGGCACGCGCGAGCAGGTCAGCTGGTACCAGCGCCCCTTGACCGCCATGTTGCCCCGGTAGAAGAGGAAGAGCCGGGTCCTGTCCCTCTCGGGGATCCTGAACTCCTCAGTGAGCGTCGTCTTCTTCGTGTGCGAGCCGGATGCGGCCAGTGAGTAGGTGACCTTGGCGTCGAGCCTGGCGATCTTCCAGTCCGCCCCGCCGCTGGTCTCCACGGTCCCCGACGCGCTGGCACTCAGGACCGTCGTCTTCTCGACCGTGACCTTCCTGGTGTAAGCGGCGCCCGGCCCGAGGTCGAGCTGGTCGCCGTGTGTCATCGTGAACTTCTTCGAGACCACCTTCACGGAACGCTCGACCACCCGATCCTGGCCGGTGCACCGCGCGATCTCGTCAGCCGAGGCGGGAGACGCCAGCAGCGCTGGCTGGAGGGCGACAGCGCCCAGGACAGCGGGGATGACGAGCCGGTGCCCGAGCCGGCGACCGAGACCGCCGCGGCCATGATTGTGGAACCGGCTCATGAGAGACCCCCTGGGTGATTTGTCTGGATCTGGTGCGCGAACTCTAAGGTCCAGCCCCGCACGGGTCAACAGGCGGAGCGCCCACGCGCCGGGCGAGGGCATCGTCTACGCTCTGGCTGCCTCTTCGACAGCCAAGGAGCATGCCGCCGTGACCTCCCAAGCAGCCCGAGTTCCGTTACTCAGACCTCCTCCCGACCGGCCAGGACGACACGCCCTACCGGCTCCTGACCACCGAGGGCGTCAGCACGTTCGAGGTGGACGGCCGGACCTTCCTCAAGGTCGCTCCGGAGGCGCTGCAGCTGCTCACGGCGGAGGCGATGCACGACATCGCGCACTACCTCCGCCCGGCCCACCTCGCGCAGCTGCGGAAGATCATCGACGACCCTGAGGCCAGCGGGAACGACCGTTTCGTGGCGCTCGACCTGCTCAAGAACGTCAACATCTCCGCGGGCGGGGTGCTGCCGATGTGCCAGGACACCGGCACCGCGATCGTGATGGGCAAGAAGTCCGAGGGCGTGCTCACCGGCGCCGACGACGGCGAGTGGATCAGCAAGGGCGTGTACGACGCGTACACCAAGCTCAACCTGCGCTACTCCCAGCTCGCGCCGCTGACGATGTGGGAGGAGAAGAACACCGGCACCAACCTCCCCGCGCAGATCGAGCTCTACGCGAGTCCCACGACATCATCGAGCGGATCAACCACGAAGGAAGATCCTTCGTACAAGTTCCTGTTCATGGCCAAGGGCGGCGGCTCGGCCAACAAGTCGTTCCTGTTCCAGGAGACCAAGGCCGTCCTGAACCCCAAGCGCATGCTGGAGTTCCTCGACGAGAAGATCCGCTCGCTCGGCACGGCCGCGTGCCCGCCGTACCACCTCGCGGTGGTCGTGGGCGGCACGTCCGCGGAGTTCGCGCTGAAGACCGCGAAGTACGCCTCGGCGCACTACCTCGACAACCTCCCCACCTCCGGCGACGCCAGCGCACACGGCTTCCGCGACCTCGAGCTCGAGGAGGAGGTCTTCAAGCTCACCCAGTCGTTCGGGATCGGTGCGCAGTTCGGCGGGAAGTACTTCTGCCACGACGTCCGTGTCGTCCGTCTCCCCCGGCACGGCGCCTCCTGCCCGGTCGCGATCGCGGTCTCCTGCTCGGCCGACCGCCAGGCCCTGGGGAAGATCACCGCCGAGGGCGTCTTCCTGGAGCAGCTCGACCGGGACCCGGCGAAGTACCTGCCGGAGACCACCGACGAGAAGCTCTCCGACGACGTGGTGAAGATCGACCTCAACCGGCCGATGGCCGAGATCCGCGCCGAGCTGTCGAAGTACCCGGTCAAGACCCGGCTCTCGCTGACGGGGCCGCTGGTGGTCGCCCGCGACATCGCGCACGCGAAGATCAAGGAGCGGCTCGACGCGGGCGAGCCGATGCCGCAGTACATGAAGGACCACGCGGTCTACTACGCCGGCCCGGCCAAGACACCCGAGGGCTACGCCTCCGGCTCGTTCGGGCCGACCACGGCCGGCCGGATGGACTCCTACGTCGACCAGTTCCAGGCTGCGGGCGGGTCGATGGTGATGCTGGCCAAGGGCAACCGCTCGGCGCAGGTCACCCGCGCGTGCGACACCCACGGCGGCTTCTACCTCGGTTCGATCGGCGGGCCGGCGGCACGTCTCGCGCAGGACTGCATCAGGTCGGTCGAGGTGCTCGAGTACCCCGAGCTCGGCATGGAGGCCGTGTGGAAGATCGAGGTCGAGGACTTCCCCGCGTTCATCGTCGTGGACGACAAGGGCAACGACTTCTTCGCCGACCCGGCCGGCCAGGCCACCGTGCCGCTGAGCGGGATCCGGGTCCGGTCGGCCGAGAGGTCCTGAGCGCCCCGGCCCGAGCCCGGCCCTCCGCCGCAGATGGGGCCCCCGCGAGGGTGCCGCCCTGTGCCCGTCGTACACGAGCAGGCACAAGTCCACACCGCCCCCGGCGTTCACGCTCAGGACCGGGAGCTCGATCCGACTTGTGCCTGTCGATGTACGAGGCGGGGTCGGGCCGGGAGGCGAGCGTCACGGTAGACAGGTCGTTGTCGGGGTAACACGTGGCCGTGGAGACACACATGGAGTACAGCGAGGTGGCGCGGGCCGAGTCGCCGCGGGGCGAGATCGTGCTGCGCGAACGGCGCGACCCCGAGGCCGGACCGACCGCGCCCGTCGTACTCGAGCTGCGGGTGAACGGCGTGTTCGTCATGGACACGTTCGAGACCAGCAGCGAGAAGGGGCTCGCGAGCGCGGCGTTGAAGCAGGTCGGGAGCCCCCGCAACGTGCTGGTCGGCGGCCTCGGGCTCGGGTTCACCGTCCACGAGGTCCTCGCCGACCACCGCGTCGAGAAGCTGGTGGTCGTGGAGATCGAGGACGCCATCGTCCAGTGGATGCGTGATGGGACCGTGCCGCACGGGCCGTCGTACCTCGCCGACGAGCGGGTCTCGGTCGTCACCGCGGACATCCGCACAGCGATGGCGGAGGCCACCCCCTCGGCGTACGACCTGGTCCTTCTCGACGTCGACAACGGGCCCGGCTTCCTGGTGTACGACGAGAACGAGGCGGTCTACCAGCGGGAGTTCCTCCACCAGGTCCTCGACTGCCTGCGTCCCGACGGGGCGCTCGTCGTCTGGTCGGCCGCTGAGTCGCCCACCCTCCAGGCCGAGATGCAGGAGGTGTTCGGCGACGCGGTGGCCGTGCCCTTCGACGTGACGCTGCAGAGCCGCGACGAGCACTACTGGATCTACCTGGCGCGCAAGAGGGCATAGCGACCGAGGACCCGGGTAGGGTCCGGACATGGCAGACTTCCGCACCGAGCACGACAGCATGGGCGAGGTACAGGTCCCCGCAGGGGCGCTCTGGCGGGCCCAGACCCAACGCGCGGTGGAGAACTTCCCGATCAGTGGCAGCACCCTCGAGCACGCCCACATCCAGGCGATCGCCCACGTGAAGGCCGCCGCCGCGAAGGTCAACGCCGAGCTCGGCGTGATCGACCAGGACATGGCGGATGCGATCGTCGCCGCCGCGGACGAGATCGTCGGCGGCCGGCACCTCGAGCACTTCCCGATCGACGTGTTCCAGACCGGGTCCGGCACCTCCTCGAACATGAACATGAACGAGGTTCTGGCCTCGCTGGCGACCAAGGGGCTGGGCCGCGACGTCCACCCGAACGACCACGTCAACGCCAGCCAGTCGAGCAACGACACGTTCCCGACCTCGATCCACGTCGCCGCGGTCACCTCGACCAGCCGCGACCTGATCCCCGCCCTCGACCACCTCGCCGACGCCCTCGAGCGCAAGGCGCAGGAGTTCGCCGACGTCGTGAAGTCCGGACGCACACATCTGATGGACGCGACGCCGGTGATGCTCGGCCAGGAGTTCTCCGGCTACGCCGCCGCCATGCGTCTGGGGATCGAGCGGCTCGAGGCGGCGCTGCCGAGAGTGGCCGAGCTTCCCCTCGGGGGGACTGCCGTCGGCACGGGCATCAACACGCCCCACGGGTTCGCGCCGCGGGTGATCGAGGAGCTCTCCAACCGCACCGGACTGCGCTTCACCGAGGCCCGCAACCACTTCGAGGCACAGGGCGCCCGCGACGCCCTCGTCGAGCTGTCCGGTGTCGTGCGCACGGTTGCCGTGGGCCTGACCAAGATCTGCAACGACCTGCGCTGGATGTCCTCGGGACCGCGCACCGGCCTCGCCGAGATCAACCTCCCCGACCTCCAGCCCGGCTCGAGCATCATGCCGGGCAAGGTGAACCCGGTCCTGCCGGAGGCAACGCTGATGGTGTGCGCCCAGGTGATGGGGAACGACGTCACGGTCGCCACCGCGGGCGCCTCGGGGAGCTTCGAGCTCAACGTGATGATGCCGGTCATGGCACGGAACCTGCTCGAGTCGGTCCGGCTGCTCAGCACGAGCTCCCGGCTGCTCGCCGACCGCTGCGTCGACGGGATCACGGCGAACGTCGAGCGGATGCGCACCTACGCCGAGTCGTCACCGTCGGTGGTCACCCCGCTCAACCGCTACATCGGCTACGAGAACGCCGCGAAGGTCGCCAAGACGGCGCTGGCGGAGGAGAAGACGATCAAGCAGGTGGTGCTGGAGATGGGGTACGTCGAGCGCGGGGACCTCACGGAGCAGCAGCTCGACGAGGCGCTCGACGTCGCGAGCATGACGCACCCGTAGCGGGTCTACGCCCGGGTCAGTACCACTGGTTGGCCTGCTTGAACTCCCAGGCCGAGCAGGCGGTGCCGTAGGAGTTCTTGATGTACCAAAGACCCCAGCGGATCTGGCTGACCGGGTTGGTCCGGTAGTCCGCCGGAATGTTGTCGTGCGTGCCGCCGGTGAGCGCCTGCGGGATGCCGTAGGCGGTCGACGTCGGGTTGTCGGCGGTCGGGTCCCAGTCGCTCTCGCTCATCCAGAGCGAGTCGAGGCAGTCGAACTCGGACTCGTCGAGGCCGTACTCCGCCATCAGGCTGCGGGCGATGTCGCGGGGGTCCTGCTGGGCGAGGTCCTCGGTGTGGGTGACCTGGCCGCCCGAGGCCTGGTCGAGCGCCTTCTTCTTGTCAGTGGCGGTGCGGCGGTCCGACCGAGAGACGTCACTACCTCGGTCGTCGAGGGTTGCGTCGGCGTCGTCTGCGGAGCGTGTCGACTGGGCGGCCGCGATGGTCGCCGAGGCGGTGTCGGCGGGCGCCCGGTCCTTGACGGCCACCCCGCCGGTCACGGCGATGCCGGTCGCGGCGACGGCGATTCCGGAGTAGGTCACCGACTTGCGCAGGCTCGACTTCAGCGCTGGCTCCGGTGGCGCGTCCCGGTGCTTCGGAACGTACTTTGCTTTTGGCACAGGCGTTCTCGCAGGGGTCGACTACAGGGGTGCTGCACGTCATGGGGGGACGAACAAGTTGCTCACAATGCCCGACCTGTCCCGGCCCATGCAAGTTAGCAATACTTCGTGTGTCGCAGGTCACCGGGGTCATGTGGGTATTGCAGACATGCTTCCCAAGGCCGACGGGCACAAAACCGGCTTTCCCCCTCACCGTCGCGAAAGGGAAAGCCGGTCTGTACCGGACGAATCAGACTGTGACGTTCTCCAGCATCTCGGTGACGAGCGCGGCGATCGGCGACCGCTCGGAACGGGTCAGCGTCACGTGCGAGAAGAGGGGGTGCCCCTTCAGCCGCTCCACCACGGCGACCACACCGTCGTGACGGCCCACGCGCAGGTTGTCGCGCTGCGCGACGTCGTGGGTGAGGACCACCTTGCTGTTCGCCCCGATGCGGGAGAGCACGGTCAGCAGCACGTTGCGCTCGAGGGACTGCGCCTCGTCGACGATGACGTAGGCGTCGTGGAGCGAGCGACCACGGATGTGCGTGAGCGGGAGCACCTCGAGCATCCCCCGGTCCATCACCTCCTCGATCACCTCGGGCGAGGTGAGAGCGCCGAGGGTGTCGAAGACCGCCTGGGCCCACGGCGACATCTTCTCGCTCTCGCTGCCGGGGAGGTAGCCGAGCTCCTGGCCGCCCACGGCGAACAGCGGCCGGAACACCACGACCTTCTTGTGCTGGCGGCGCTCCATCACCGCCTCGAGCCCGGCGCACAGCGCCATCGCGGACTTGCCGGTGCCGGCCCGGCCGCCGAGGGAGACGATCCCGACGTCGGGGTCGAGCAGCATCTCGAGCGCGACGCGCTGCTCCGCGGAGCGTCCGTGCACGCCGAACGCCTCCCGGTCGCCGCGGACGAGGTGGACGCGCTTGTCGGCCTTGACCCGCCCGAGCGCGCTGCCCCGCTCCGACAGGAGCACCAGCCCGGTGTGGCAGGGCAGGTCGCGAGCCTCCGGAAGGTCGATCACGCCGTCGGCGTACAGCTCGTCGATGTCGCTGCCCACGACCTCGAGCTCGGCCATGCCGGTCCACCCGGACTCGACGGGGAGCTCGGCGCAGTACTCCTCGGCGTCGAGGCCCACGGCGGACGCCTTGATCCTCAGCGGGAGGTCCTTCGAGACGAGGGTGACCCTGTGGCCCTCGTTGGCGAGGTTGCGCGCCACCGCGAGGATCCGGGTGTCGTTGTCGCCGAGGCGGAAGCCCGAGGGCAGCGACTCGGGGTCGGTGTGGTTGAGCTCGACGCGGATCGTGCCGCCTGCGTCGGAGACGGGGACGGGCTCGTCGAGCCGGCCGTGCAGCACCCGGAGCTCGTCGAGCATCCGCAGCGCGGCGCGGGCGAAGTACCCCAGCTCGGGGTGGTGGCGCTTGCCCTCGAGCTCGGTGATGACGACGACCGGGAGCACGACCTCGTGCTCCTCGAACCGGCGCAGGGCCCCGGGGTCGGCGAGCAGCACGCTGGTGTCCAGGACGAAGGTCCGGACCTCCTGCGTCGTGGGCGCTGCGCTCCTCCGGCGAGTGGTGCTCTTGCTTGCAGCCACAGCTACGTCCCCTCGCGGACCGGCGCACGCACTCAGCGCCCCGGCCCTAGATTCTCGCGTTGGACCGGGACCGGGCCCGAAAGTCCGAGTGCAGACTTCCGGTTCTCGCTTGGTCGTGAGCTTTCACGATCGGGCCTCCCGAACGCCGGGCTTCCCCACCCGCCGTTGCTTTGAAGGTACGACGATCAGGGCCGCTCCCCTAGCGACACGCCCGAAATGGGAGGTGAAGGCTAGACGTATGCGGCTTATGCCCCGAAACGTCTCTCCCGCTCGGCGTACGCGCGTAGTGCGCGCAGGAAGTCGACACGGCGGAAGTCGGGCCAGTAGGCCTCGCAGAAGTAGAACTCGCTGTGGGCGCTCTGCCAGAGCAGGAACCCGCCGAGACGCTGCTCGCCCGAGGTGCGGATGACCAGGTCGGGGTCGGGCTGTCCCTTGGTGTACAGGTGCTGGGCGATGTGCTCGACGTCGATGATCTCGGCGAGCTCCTCGATCGAGGTGCCCTGCGAGGCGTGCTCCTGGAGCAGCGAGCGGACCGCGTCGGCGATCTCCCGGCGGCCGCCGTACCCGACGGCGACGTTGACCAGCAGGCCGTCCACGTCGCGGGTCTCGTCCGCGGCCTCCTTCAGCTTGCGTGCCGTGGCCGCGGGGAGCAGGTCGAGCGCGCCGACCGGGTTCAGCCGCCAGCGGCGGGTGGCAGCGAGGTCGGCGACGACGTCCTCGATGATCCCGAGCAGCGAGCTCAGCTCCACGGGAGGGCGGTTGAGGTTGTCGGTGGAGAGCAGCCACAGGGTGACCACCTCGACGCCGACCTCCTCGCACCACTCGAGCAGCGGGGAGATGTTCGCCGCGCCGGCGCGATGGCCCTGAGCCACGTCGGCGCCGACCTGCTTGGCCCAGCGCCGGTTGCCGTCGAGCATCACCCCGACGTGCTTGGGCAGACGGTCGGCCGGCAGACGGCGCGCGAGGCGCGCTTCGTACGCCGGGTACAGCACCTTGCGTATGCCGGATTTCCAGTCAGCCACGGCATCCCACCCTACCCGCGACAGAGACATGCGGCCGACCGAATATGAGTACCGATCGGTAACATTGGGACATGGCACGCGACGAGGATGGTTCCCGGTCCGAACCGGCGCGCGCAGCCGAGGCCTCGGAGCATGTGCGCGAGCAGGTTCGAGAGGTACTCGACGAGGTCAAGCCCAAGCTCCGCGGCTGGCTGCACCTCGCCACTGCGCCGCTGACCCTGGCTGCCGGGATCGTGCTGATCGCGTTGTCGCCGACGCCCGCAACCCGGGTCGGATCGGCGATCTTCGCCGCCTCCTCCCTCGTGCTGTTCACGGTCTCGGCCGTCTACCACCGCGGCACCTGGTCCCCTGGCATGTGGGCCTTCCTGCGCCGGTTCGACCACGCGAACATCTTCCTGCTGATCGCCGGGAGCTACACACCGTTCACCCTCCTCCTGCTGGAGGGCCGTGACCGGACGGTCCTGCTGACGGTCGTCTGGGTCGGTGCGGCGCTCGGCATCCTGTTCCGGATCTTCTGGGCGGGTGCGCCGCGGTGGCTCTACACGCCGATCTACATCGGCCTCGGCTGGGCGGCGGTGTTCTACTTCCCCGAGTTCGCCGCCAACGCCGGGACCGCCGTGCTGGTGCTGCTGGCGGTCGGCGGCGGGCTCTACACGCTCGGCGCCCTGGTGTACGGGCTGAAGTGGCCCGACCCGTCGCCGACCTGGTTCGGCTTCCACGAGGTGTTCCACTCGCTCACGATCGCGGCTTTCGTCACCCACTACGTGGGCATCTCCATCGCGACCTACTCACAGCGCTAGACAGCGCTCGGGCATCTGCACAAAACACACATCAAGGGCTTCACTTCGAGAGCGCACGGGGTTAACGTCGAGGCATCAAGAAAACAGCTTGATCGAGACGGAGGTGTTGCCTATGACTACACCCGGACGATCGCATCACGAGCCTGAAGGTCCGTGAAGCAGAAAGCTGAACCACGAAGAAGGGGAAGGCCCGAAGCCTTCCCCTTCTCCGCGTCCCAGGGCCTTTGTCCGGGGTTGCGGGCTAGCGGCCGAGCGACGCCGCCAGCTCCTCCGGACCGGTCACCGGGCGCTCGCAGACCATCCCGCGACAGACGTAGGCAGCCGCCTTCCCGTCCACCAGCCCACGGCCTTCCAGCAGAGGTACGTCGGACGCTCCGCCCGTCCCGACGACCACCACCGCACCGGGACTGCTCGCCGAGCGGGCAACCTGCGCCAGGTCCTCGCGTGCCGGGTCGCCCTCCTCCCCCACCACCGCGATCTCGAGGGGCCCGGCCAGGGCTGCCTCGGCGGCCGCGAGGGACCAGCCCGCGAAGCGCGGCACGCGCTCGGCCAGGAGGCGTACCGTCCGCAGTGCGCCCTCCGCGGCGTCGCGGTGCCTGCCCGAGCCGGTGACCGCGGCATAGCCGAGCAGCGCGTGGACGAGAGCCGACTGCCCCGAGGGGCTGGCGTTGTCGCTGGGATCGCGAGGCCGGGCCACCAGCACCTCCGCGTCGTCCGCGGTGTCGTAGAAGCCCCCCTGCCCGTCGGCGAAGCGCGTGAGGGCCGTCTCCAGGAGACCGCCGGCACGGTGCAGCCACACCGCGTCGCCGGTGGCGGACAGCAGCCTGAGGAACGCGTCGGCGACGCAGCCGTAGTCCTCGAGCACTCCTGCATGGGCGCCGGCCACCCCGTCACGTGAGACCCGGAGCAGCCGCATGCCGTCGGGGCGCTCCTCCAGATGCAGGTCGACGAGCAGCTGCCCTGCGCGGACCGCCGCGTCGACGTACCTCTGCTCGCGCAGCAGCAGACCGGCCTGGGCGAGCGAGGAGACCGCCAGACCGTTCCAGGCGGCGACCACCTTGTCGTCGCGGGCCGGCGGCACCCTGTGTCGAGCGCGCCTCCAGCAGGCGGCTCCGGACCCGCGCCCAGCGCTCGGGGTCGTCCGGGTCCTCGCGCAGCTGGAGCGTGGAGGAGCCGTGCTCGAACGTGCCGCGCTCGGTCACGGCGAGCAGCCCGGCCGCCCAGCGCCCGTCGTCGTCGCCGAGCACCGCAACGAGCTCGTCAGGGGTCCAGGCGTAGTACTTGCCCTCGACGCCCTCCGAGTCGGCGTCGAGCGCCGAGGCGAAGCCGCCCTCGGCCGTGAGCAGGTCGTTCAGCAGGAAGTCCGCGGTCTCCCGCGCGACCCGCGCGCCGAGGGGGTCACCGCCCTGCCGCCACCAGCGGACGTAGACGCCGAGCAGCTGCGCGTTGTCGTAGAGCATCTTCTCGAAGTGCGGGACCACCCAGTCGCGGTCGACGCTGTAGCGGGCGAAGCCGCCGCCGAGCTGGTCGTACATCCCGCCGCGAGCCATCGCGTGGCAGGTGGCGGCCACCATGTTCGCAGCGCGAGCCGAACCGGTCCGCGCCTCGTGGCGCAGCAGGAGCTCGAGCACCATCGACGGCGGGAACTTCGGGGCTGTCCCGAACCCCGCCGACGTGCCGTCGAACTCCCTCGCAAGCTTGTCCACCGCGCCGGCGAGGACCTCCTCGTCGAGATCACCGCGGCCGGCGCTGTCGTTCTCCATCCGCAGCCGCTCGCGGACCCGACCCGCGACACCGGAGACCTCGTCGCGGCGGTCCCGCCAGGCATCGCTCAGCGCCTGGAGCACCTGCGTGAAGGCGGGCTGCCCGTGCCTGGGCCGGTCGGGGAAGTAGGTGCCTGCGAAGAACGGCTCGCCGTCGGGGTTGAGCACCACGGTCATCGGCCAGCCACCCTGCCCCGTCATCGCGGTGGTCGCGGTCATGTAGACCGCGTCGACGTCGGGGCGCTCCTCGCGGTCCACCTTGATGTTGACGAAGCTCTCGTTCATCAGCCCGGCGGTGGCGTCGTCCTCGAAGGACTCGTGCGCCATGACGTGGCACCAGTGGCAGGCGGCGTAGCCCACGCTGAGCAGCACCGGGACGTCGCGGCGGCGCGCCTCCTCGAAGGCCTCGGGTCCCCACTCCCACCAGTGGACGGGGTTGTCCTTGTGCTGGAGCAGGTACGGCGATGTCGCGTTCGCCAGCCGGTTCGCCACTGCTGCCATCTCCCATCACGGGCACCGCTGAAGGCTCTTGCCGAGACCTCCGTTCCCAGCATCGCAGTCAGCAATCACTCCGAGCCTCCGGTGACCGCTCGAGTCGACCGGGGCGCTGCGGCAGCGCCCGATCTCACCCGGTCAGGGCACGAGCGTCGTCACGCCACATCGAGATGCAGGCACCGACCAGGAAGATCGCGAACAGGACCAGCGCAGGGGTCAGGAAGAGCCCTGCCTCGGGCGAGAAGCCGGTGCGTGCCGTGATGACTCCGCCGACCAGGAACGCGACACCGGCGACGGCGCCGACCCACCCGAGCCACCGCGGGTAGACGGTCCGAGCGCCAGGGAGAGGCCCAGGGCGAGCAGGGTGAAGCCGTTGCTGAGATGGAAGAACCCGCTGAGCCCCTTCTCCAGGCTGCGGAGTCCCTCCGCCACCTGGAAGGCCGAGGTCCTGCCCGCGCCCGGCGCGGCGTCGACCCAGGTGTGCACCGCGTTCCCGAGAGCGACACCGTCGACGGCCATCTGCACGGTGAAGATGATCGCGACCATCACCGCAGTGACCGCACCCACGAGAGCGAGCGCCCCTGCAAGGCCTGCCTGTGGCGCGAGACGACGGGCCAGCGCGAGCAGGCTCAGGACGATCAGCAGAGTGCCCAGGTACTGCCCGATGTGGACGTAGGTCCAGCTGCCCGACGCGGCGTACTCGCGAAAGGCCGCTGCCGAGTCGTTCGGTGGGGCCTGGGCGGGGTGGAGCTGGTCCATGACCACCTGCAGGACGATGCCGGCGACCCCGGCGACCGCCGCCATCCTCAGGACCAGCCGGTCCCTGCTCGGAGCGCCGGGCTGGCGTGCCCGCTGGCCTGGAACCGTTGCCCGCGATGGCCCACTCGCGTGCGCGACCTTCACCTTCATGGCCCGCTCCGTTCCTTGTTCGACCCAGATCGGTCCTCGGCAGAACGGGTGCGATCACGAGGGCAGGTCCGAGCGGTTTCTCTGAGAGTCAACGCTCGGGCCAGCTGACGGTCAATGACTACGCCGGGTGGTCGGCCAGGCCCTTGGCAGGAGGTACGGCGGCGCGCTGGCCGGACCGCTCGAGCATCGCGACCAGGACCTTGTGCAGCTCGTCGGCGCCCTCGATGCGCTCGGGAAGCACCTCCGCCAGGTCTCTCGGGACCAGCAGGAGCGCGCTGTCCTGGAACCCACCGAGACCGCCGTGCGCGCCGACGAGCTCCTCGAAGGCGGCGACGTCGTTGGTCAGCGGGTCGACGCCGCTGTTCACGTAGAGGTCCGGGGCCTCGGCCATGAGCAGCGCGCGGCGAAGCACCCGGCCTGCGTGCTCGCCGAACCCGGCGAGCGGGTCCACACCCTCGACCGTGCCGTTCGCGAGGTCGCGCCGGCCCTCGGCGCCGACCGCCCAGGGCGTGCCTTCCTGGTCGATGCCCGCCACGAATCCCACGCCAGGGTGACCGGCCAGCCCAGGCACCAGACCGGGCCAGCGCGCGGACAGCTCGTCGAGGGTGCGGCGCTTCGGCCCGCGGAGGTAGAGCAGGCCGAGGTTGCCCGACCCGAGGACCACCGGCGCTTCGTCGCCGGCCTGGTCGCCCTCGTCGTCGTACGCCTCCGCGATCCGGCGGTCGGCACGGTCGACGAGCCTTCCGGTGACCGCGCTGGACGAGCCGATGTCCCCGACGATGGACCCGGCGCGCCCCCATCCCTCGACCGGCGCGTCGATGGACCGCACGCTCTGGGCCATCAGCTCCTGGCACAGCCCGGCCAGGTCCTGCCCGTAGCGGTCCTTGAAGGGGCGGCCCTGGGACTGACCGTGGTCGGAGAGCACCACGATCCGGTAGCGCCTCGGCGCACCCTCGGCCAGCCGCTCCAGCGAGGCGAGCACCTGGTCGAGCCCGTCCAACGCCGCGAGGGACTCGGGACGGAACATGCCCGCGTGGTGCGCGATCTCGTCGTAGTCGACGTAGTCCACGTAGATCGACCGGGTCCCGCGCCGCATCTCCTCGGCGACCAGCGCGGTGTTGAGGTCGCGGAGCAGCGCGTTCGTGACCGCCCGGAGGACCGCGAAGGTCCAGTTCCGATGCATCCGCGGGTCGACGTCGCGTCGGATCTGGCGTCGCGCCTGCCACCGCTCCTTGGCGATCTCGGCGACAGTCCGGCTGAGGCTGCGCGCGAAGCCGCCGGGCGAGGCGAGGAACCAGGCCACGACCCGACGGGTCTGGGTGGAGCCCCTGGTCACGGCGACCCGGCTCATGGTCATCAACGAGCGCGGAGCGTCGCCGGTGAAGAGGTTGGAGATCGACACGCCGTCGTCCCACAGCAGGCCACGCCCGTCGCTGGCCCGGGCCTCGATGATCTTCGCGTCGGCCGGGCGGTTGGCCACCAGGACGCGGTCGAGCTCGCGGTCGTACCAGCGGAACGCCGGCACCCGGTCGACCGTGCCGTGCAGGATGCCGAGCTGGCTGGCCGGCGTCGTGCACGGCAGCTGGGGCGTCCACGAGCGCCCGTCGTACTCCCCGGACGCGAGCCAGCGGCGGATCGTGGGCACGGCGCCGGACTGCACCGCCCAGCGCAGCACCGGGAACGGCACCCCGTCCAGCTGCACGAACACCACGCCGTCCACGTCGGCGTCGGGAACCTTCTCGGCGTGCCGCCCTCGTCTCTTGAGAGAGGTCACCAGCCCCTCGTCGGTGCCGGCGCTGGTCGCCCAGGCGAAGAGCGTCGCCACGGCGGCTGCGATCCAGCTCGCCAGCACAGCGGTCCAGAAGTCCGCGGTGACGGCCGGAACGATGAGGATCGCGGCGTAGATGACCAGCGCCTGGCCGACGAGCGCGACCAGCAGGACGGCGATCCACCCGATCCGGGCGGACACCTCCACGATCACCGGCCGGATCACGAGGCCGATGACGCCCGAGACCGCCGCCACCGCGAGATACCCCCACGGGGTCGAGACGGACAGCCCGGGCAGGAACTCGGCGGCGATCCTCAGCGCCAGCGCGGAGACCACCCACGACAGCAGGAGCCGAACGACGTCCGAGCCCCGCAGCCGGAACCACGGCCTACCGCTTCCCATCGGGGCTCCCTCCCGCAGCCGATCCTGCTCGACCGCAGCGTCGACCGGTGCGCTCTCCGACCAGACTCTCGCCGACAGGTCGGAACTCGGATCATCCGGCGTGGATGAGACGCGGCGCCGACGGGAGGGCGCTGGACGGGACGCTGAGCGGGCGGGACGGCGTCAGGTCTCCACGTGCTCAGGCGAGGTGCTCTCCTGCCGTTGCGGCGGCACTGTCGGCTGAGCAGCGGCAGCCTCTACGTCCTCCTTGAGTGCCTTCGCGTCCGCCTTGAGCTCCTTGCGTTCGACCTTCTCGGCGCGCTCGAGGTTGGCGGCAACCCGGTCCGCGATGGCCGTGGCCGCGACGGCGACCAGGGCGCACTCTCCGTCGTCCAGCGTCTCGCCGAGGTCCTTCAGGTCGGACCGGCTCATTCCTCCGGCCGCGTGGCCCGCGATCGCACCCAGTCCAGCGCCGAGGCCGGTCCCGTAGATCGCGGCGGCACCGATCCCGACCGCCGGGAACAGTGCTACGCACAGTCCCGTGGCGAGTCCGAGCCCACCACCGAGCCAGGCACCCTGGCGGGTCGGCTGCTCGTGCTTCTTGACGATCTTGACCTTGCCCTTGTCGTCCTTGGCGATGACGGCCGCGTCGAAGGTGTCGAGGATGCCCTCGTCGTAGTAGAGGGACTTGATGGTCTCGTAGTCCTGCTCGGCATCCTCGAGGGAGCCGTAGGTGGCTGCGAAGGCAGCGAACGTGTCCAGCCCTTGCATGATCTCTCCTTCATCGCTGGGGGGCGGTGCGACCCCGACGGGTCGCACAAGAGCGCAAGCGTGGGCCGGACCAGCGGTCCGGGTCATCACCCTGTGCGGACGAACCGCGGGAGCTGACATGGCACCGATGGGTCACTGCGGTACGACGTCGAGCCGCCTAGCGTGGGGCGGGACCGGGAGGACATGCCATGACCACGTCCGCGCGCCTCGCTCCGGCGACCCCGCACGGCTTCCGCGGGTTCGCCGCGCGACGACCGCTCACGACGTTCCTGATGCTCCTGCTCGGTGTCGGCTGGAGTGTCATGGCACTGCCGATCCTTGCCGACCACGGCGTGATCCCCGGTGGCTCCGTCCCTGACCGGCTCGGGATCGCCCCGGACGAGTTCGCGGCCCTGCTGATGACGTGGCTGGCGATGCTGCCTGCGACTCTCTACGTCACCTGGGCCGCCGACGGCCGTGACGGCGTCCGCGCCCTCGTGCGCCGGATGTTCCGCTGGCGCTTCGGACTCGGCTGGTGGCTCGTCGTACTCGCCGGCCTGCCCGTGCTGACCGTGGCGCTGTCGTTGGCCTTCGGCGACACGTGGAGCTCCCCCGACGTGCTTCCCACGCTCCTCTCGGAGGCCAGGAGCCTGGTGGTCGCCGTGCTGCTCATCAACCTGATCGAGGAGACCGGCTGGGCGGGCTTCCTCCAGACGCGGCTGGAGTACCGACACAACCTGCTCCTCAGCGCGCTCCTGGCCGCGGTGCCGTTCGCGCTGATCCACATGCCGTTCCAGTTCCTCGGCGACTTCACGGTCGGCTCGGTCCTCTCCGGGCTCGTCGCCTATCTCGTCCTCGGGTTCGTCGTCCGGACCCTGATGGCTGTCACGCTCCGGGGCGCGTACGACAGCCTCCTTGCGCTCGGTGTCCTCCACGCGACCTTCAACAGCAGCAACAACGACAACGGGATCGCCGCAGCCTTCGTCGACGGACCGAACCGCCAGCTCGCCGCGTTCGTCGCGACGCTGCTGCTGACCGGCGCGATCGCCGTCGTCGCACGGCATCGGCTGGGCCGCCGAACCCAGGCCCTCGGACCGTGGCCCATGGGAGCGGTCCGTCTATAGACGCCTATAGCGCCAAAGGCCCCGACCGGGGACCTAGGCCCCCTCCCGCCGAGAACGCACGGCGATCGGGACCTCCCGGTGGGACGCTCTGAGTGAGAACCGGAGATGGTCGCCATGAAGAACCTCAAGCGAGCCACCGTCACCCTTGCCCTGGGCCTGGCAGTCACGGGCGCCGGCCTTCCGGCGTACGCCGACAGCATCTGCGCGAAGGACGCAGTCGGCGACACCGTCACGGCGATCGACATGACCGGCTTCCGGCTCGACAACGCCGAGCAAGCGGTCCGGATCCGGATCTTCTTCCGCGATCTCGACCGGTCGCGCATCGGCCGGATGCGCGCGCAGATCGACACCGGCAAGCCGATGGGGTACGGCTACTTCATCCAGTTCCGACGCCGTCCGACGGGGGGCTTCTCCAAGTACCTGGAGAGGGCGCCGATGTACAGCGAGTACACCGGCAACGGGATCGCCTGCAAGGGGCTGAAGCTCACCTGGGGCAAGGACATCGCCGACATACGGCTCCCCCGGGCATGCATGAAGAACGCCAGCGACAGGGTCCGCGGCGAGGTCTTCATCGACAACCTGCGCGAGACCAGGTCCGACAACGTCCCCGACGGCGCCCTCTTCACCCCCTGGGTCCCCCGCGGCTGAGCAACCGGACTGCGACCTCCCCCCAGAAGCCGCCAGCCCCCGCTCCCGCCGTCACGGCGGGGTGGGGACTGGCGGCGGATGCGCGGTCCCAACCAGTCAGCGGCACTCGCACTTGCGGTCGTCGGGGACGGTCTCCATCACGGCGTCGACGTGTTGGCCGCAGCCGTCCCAGGTCGTCTTCGTGCAGGTGGGGCATACAACGGGGTAGCACATGTGTCGCTCCAGTAGGTCGGGTGGCTTACCTGTCTTGAGGATACCCATAGGGGTATCGGATCGGGGGTCGTGGGCAGCGGCGTTGCCGTGATCATGCCATCGCGGGCCGCCTTGCTCAGGCGATCCGGCCGGGTCCGCCGCCCTTGGCCACGACCGGCAGCCCGGCGCGGGCCCAGGCAGTCATCCCGCCCTTGACGTTGGCGACGTCGCCGCGCCTGGCGGAGAGCAACTTGGCGGCGCGGGTGGAGCGACCACCGGAACGACAGACGACGAGGACCTCTCGGTTTCGCGGCAGCTCACCACTACGCGAGCTCAGCTCGCCCAGCGGGATGTGCTGGGCCGTGGGTGCGTGCCCGCTCACCCACTCGTCCGGCTCACGTACGTCGACCAGCACAGCGCCGCGCTCCATGGCCTCCTGGGCCTCGGCCGGGCCGACCGCACGGAACGGCTTGTTGAGGAGGGTGTCGAGGAACCCCATTCCAGCTCTTCTCCCTAGTCCTTCGTGATGGGCAGGCCGGCGTCTCCGGCCTTGTCGAACTCGTCGTCGACGAGGACCGGCCTCCGACCGGCGGCGTCGAGGAACGATGCCGCGATCGAGGCGCGGTAGCCCGTCTGGCAATGCACCCACAGCTCCCCGTCGGGGACCTCCGCGACCCGGTGGGCGATCTCGTGGATGGGGATGTTCACCGCCCCGTCGACGTGCGACTCGTCGTACTCGGAGGCCCGTCGCACGTCGAGGACGACCACCTGACGATGGTGCCGGACGTCGGCGAGGTCGCCGAACGTGGCCATCGGGTAGCTCCCGAGCTCGCTGGTCGTCCACGACTCGGGCTTGCCGGTCGCGCAGGCGGCCGGGCGGTCGATGCCGATCCGCGCCAGCTCCCGCTGGGCCTCGGCCACTTGCCGCTCCGACTCGCCGAGCAGGGTCAGAGGCGTGCCCCACTCGACCATCCAGCCGACGTAGGTCGAGAACTGCCCGTCGCTGCCGAAGTTGAAGGTCCCGGGAGCGTGGCCCGCCGCGAAGGCGGTGCGGAGACGCAGGTCCACCAGCCACTCTCCGGCCTCGAGGCGGCGGCGCAGCTCGTCGGCGTCCGCGCGCTCCGGAACGGAGAGATCCGCCGCGCCGGGCCCGGACGCGTTGGCCGGCCCCATGTGCGCGTAGTAGGCGGGGTAGACGTCGAGCCCGTCGACGATCGAGCGGACGTAGGCCTCCTCGCTCTCGGTCAGCGCGGGGTTGGCCCGCTTCTCACGGCCGATGGTGGACTCGTCGGGCTGGTCCGCGGCGGAACCTGCCGCACAGAAGCTGCCGAACCCGTGGGTCGGGAACACGCCGGTGCCGTCGGGCAGCTCGGCGAGCCGCTGCGCGGAAGCGTGCTGCAGCCGCGCCAGCTCCTCGGTGTGCTGCGGGCCGAGCAGGTCCGGCCGCCCGGTCGCGCCGTAGAGCAGCGACCCACCCGTGAAGACGCCGAGTGGCCTGCCGTCGGCCTCCACGGCGTAGGAGAGGTGCGTGAAGGTGTGTCCCGGGGTGTGGATCGCGCGGACGACCATCCGGTCGCCCACCGACACCCGGTCGCGGTCGCGGACCGGCGTACGGTCGAAATCCACCTCGTCGTCGCCGTTGACCAGGTACGTCGCACCGGTCCGCCGGGCCAGCGCAAGGCCGCCCGTCACGTAGTCGTTGTGGATGTGGGTCTCGAAGACGTGGGTGATGCGCACGCCCTCCTCCGCGGCCAGGTCCAGCACCCGGTCGATGTCTCGCTGCGGGTCCACCACGAAGGCGACCTCGCCGTCGTGGACGAGGTAGCTGCGGTCGCCGAGCGAGGGGGTCTGGATCGTCCGGATCCGGATCACGGTGCGTTCCTCTCGGGCGGTCCGCCCGGCTCTCGGCCATCGACCACAGGCCGACCCGACTCGGCCCAGGCAACGGTCCCGCCGGCCACCGACCGAGCGTCGTAGCCGGATGCGATGAGAAAGTCCGCCATGGCGAGGCTCCGGTTGCCCGACCGGCAGATCAGGTAGACCGGCTCATCCCTGTCCAGGTGCACCATCTGGCTCGGCAGGTAGCCCATGGGAATGAGCGTGGCACCCGGCACGTGGCCCGCGACATACTCCTGGGGCTCGCGAACGTCGATGACCCTCGCGCCCTCCTCGTGAGCTCGGGCGAACTGGTCGATGTCGACCTCGCGCATCCGTCCGTCCTTTCGCCTCGTCGATACGGTAGGGGGTATGTGAGCCCAACAAGACGCGTGCCAGGGGAATTCCGTGGGTACCCCTGACATGGTGGGGAATGAATCCGAACCAGCAAGGGTTATACCCCCGCAGGTATACGATCAATCTCCCTGGAGGGATGAGCACACATGGCAACGATCAACCTAGGCGCGGCCGACTTCGAGCAGACGGTAGCCGAGAACGACATCGTCTTCGTCGACTTCTGGGCCTCGTGGTGCGGTCCCTGCCGGCAGTTCGCCCCGACCTACGAGAAGGCGTCGCAGGTCCACGAGGACATCGTCTTCGGCAAGGTCGACACCGAGGCGGAGCAGGCCCTCGCCCAGGCAGCGAACATCACCTCGATCCCGACCCTCATGGCCTTCCGTGAGCAGGTGCTCGTCTTCGCCCAGCCCGGCGCTCTCCCGCCGCAGGCCCTCGACCAGGTCATCACGGCCGTGAAGGGCCTGGACATGGAAGAGGTTCACGCCGCGGTGGCCGCTCAGCAGAACGGCGAGAACGCATGAGCTATGCCCTCGGTACGACGGTACGGAAGCCGTTCGACGAGACCGTCGCCGCGGTGCGCGAGGCGCTCGGCGAGCAGGGCTTCGGTGTCCTGACCGAGATCGACCTCAAGGCGACACTGAAGCAGAAGCTCGACGTCGACATCCCACCGCAGGTGATCCTCGGCGCCTGCCGTCCTCCGCTCGCACACGCCGCGTTGCAGGCGGAACCGTCCATCGGGCTGCTCCTGCCCTGCAACGTGGTCGTCCGCGAGACCGAGGACGGCACCGTCGTGGAGACTGTCGACCCGCAGACCATGGTCGCTCTGACCCACAACGGCGACCTGCAGTCGGTCGCCGACGAGGCCAAGGAGCGCCTCGAGAAGGCTCTGGCAACGCTTCCCGCGTAGTCACCGGAAGAAGGAAACCGAAGATGGAACTGCCCGCTGAAGAAATGGTGGCTGTGATCAACCGCCTGAAGCGCGCCCAGGGGCAGCTCAGCGGAGTCATCAAGATGCTCGACGAAGGACGTGAGTGCGAGGACGTCGTCACGCAGCTCGCCGCCGTCAGCCGCGCCCTGGACAAGGCTGGGTTCGCGATCATCGCCTCCGGTCTCCGGCAGTGCGTGATCCAGGAGGGCGACGCCGCCAGCCTGGACACCGCCAAGATGGAGAAGCTCTTCCTCTCGCTCGCGTGAGGCGGCAGGCATGGACGCGCACGACTGGGACCGTAGGTACGCAGACGCCGAGCTGGTTTGGTCGGCGACGCCGAACCAGTTCGTCGCGTCCGAGCTCGCCGACCTGCCCCCCGGCCGCGCGGTAGACGTCGCAGCCGGCGAGGGGCGCAACGCCATCTGGCTGGCCGACCTGGGCTGGGAGGTCACGGCGGTCGACTTCTCCCAGGTCGGACTCGACAAGGGCCGCGCACTCCAGAGCCGCCACGAGCGCGGCCGCGACCTGCACATCGACTGGGTCCGTGCCGACGTGCTCGAGCACGACCTCGGCGAGGGGGTCTACGACCTGGCCGTCCTCGCCTACCTGCAGCTGTCCCCAGGGGAGCGCCGCAAGGCGGTACGACGGGCGTTCCTCTCGCTGCGGGACGGCGGGACGCTGTTCGTCGTCGCCCACGACAGCACCAACCTGACCGAGGGCACCGGCGGCCCCCAGTACCCCGAGGTGCTCTACACCGCCGAGGACGTCCTCGCCGACCTCGACGGCGAACGCTTCGAGGTGGTCCGGGCCGAGCGCGTCGCCCGGGAGGTCCCGGCGCCGGCCGACTCCCCCGAACAACCCCCGCGCACCGCCTATGACGCACTGGTGCGCGTCGTACGCACGAACCCTCTCTGAACTCGCACCTTGCCGAAGCCGAGCGCTCGCGCGGACGCCACCAGGACGTCGTCACCGGCAAGAATCGCACCTGTGCGAAGTTTCGACGGCTTCGATGCCGTTTCAGCAGTAAGGACCGGACAGGTGCACGATCTTCGTCGGTCACGCTCGTTCCGGGTCGCTACGGCAGCCTCAGGAGGTGCGGGGGCCGGCCTCGCCGTTCGGACCGGCGTCGGGCCCCGCGCCGTTGCTCGCGCCGGGGCCGGCACCGTTCCCCTCGCCGGCCGGGCGCTGTCCCTTGCCCTCGTCGAAGTTCACCTTCCGCAGCTGCTTGCGGAAGCTGAACGCGAGGAGCACGACCGCGACGAGCAGGGCCAGGAACATCACGAAGCCGAGCCATCCCGGCTTCACGTCGTTGGGGTCGGGCACCTCTTCGAGAGGGGCAAGCAGAGTCCACACGGCGTTCATCGCGGTCAGGGGGATCATGCCTCCATTGTCGCAGCGACCTCGCGGACTCCTGCAAAGAGATCGTCCTCGGGCGTCTCGCTGTCCACGAAGCTGCGGACCAGCTCGTAGTCCTCGGTCGGCCAGGCGTGCTCCTGGACCTCCCGGGGGCAGGCGAACCACGCGCCGTCCGGGTCGATCTGGGTCGCGTGCGCCAGCAGCGCCTGGTCGCGGACCGGGAAGTACTCCGAGCAGGGGACGCGGGTGGTGATCCGCTTGGCGTGCTCGGGGTCCGGCTTCCAGGTGGTCAGCCGCTCCTCGTAGGGCGACGTCATCCCCCGCATGATCATCTCGTCGTGCAGGGCCTGGGTCCGGTCCCGGTGGAACGAGTGGTGGTAGTAGAGCTTCAGCGGCTGCCACGGATCGCCCGCGTCGGGGTACCTGGTCGGGTCGCCGGCGGCCTCGAACGCCTCGACGCTCACCTTGTGGCACATGACGTGGTCCGGGTGCGGGTAGCCGCCGTTCTCGTCGTACGTCGTCAGCACGTGCGGCTTGAACTCACGGATCAGGCGCACGAGCGGCTCGGCTGCGTCCTCCACCGGCACCAGCGCGAAGCAACCCTCGGGCAGTGGCGGCGGCGGGTCGCCCTCGGGCCAGCCCGAGTCGACGAAGCCGAGCCAGTCCTGGCGCACGCCGAGGATCTCGCGGGCCGCGTCCATCTCCTGGCGGCGGATCTCGGCGATGTTCTCCCACACGTCGGGCCGGTCCATCTTGGGGTTGAGCACCGAACCGCGTTCACCACCCGTGCACGTGACGACGTGGACGTCGACCCCCTCGGCGACGTACTTCGCCGTGGTGGCCGCGCCCTTGCTCGACTCGTCGTCGGGGTGGGCATGGACGTGCATCAGTCGGAGCATGACGGCAATCCTAGAATGTGCCTGTGACGGACCTGGCGACGCGATACGGCAGCCGGAGCCCGGCTCACCGAGGACTACTCATCACGGGCGCCACCCTTCTCGCGCTGGTCTTCCTGGGCTGGCTGGGCTGGGTGATCTTCCACAGCGTCGACCCCGAAGTGACCTCGGACATGGTCTCGTTCGAGATCGTCGACGAGCATGCGGCCACCGGGACGTTCACGGTCTCCCGGAGGTCCTCCGACGTCGGCGCGTCCTGCCTGCTGCGCGCCCAGGCCCCCGACCACTCGGTCGTCGGCGAGCTCAACATCCCGGTGGGCCCCGGCGGCGACGAGCGGCAGACGGTGACCAAGACGGTGCGCACGGAGCGGAAGGCCACCACGGTGGACCTCGTCGGGTGTACGGCGGAGGGCCAGAGCCGCCCTCGCTGACGCGGGAGATTGGTTCGACCCACGCTGAATTGATAAACTGTTCTACTTGCCCTGACAGGCTCCCCGACCAGACCCGGTCCCGGAGCACCCGTGTCCCAAAACCAACGAACATCAGGAGCACGACCAGTGACGCAGTCCAGCGACCAGAACGTGATCTGGCTGACCCAGGATGCTTTCGACAAGCTCCAGGCCGAGCTCGAGCACCTTCGCGGGCCGGTCCGCAGCGAGGTCATCGCCCGGATCAGCTCCGCCCGCGACGAGGGTGACCTCAAGGAGAACGGCGGCTACCACGCTGCCCGCGAGGAGCAGGGCAAGGTCGAGGGCCGCATCCGCCAGCTCGAGGACATGCTGCGGCGTGCAGAGGTCGGCGAGACCCCTCCCGACGACGGCGTCGTCGAGCCCGGCATGAAGGTGACCACGAAGTTCGTCGGCGACGACGAGGTCGAGGTCTTCCTCCTCGGCGCCCGCGAGATCGAGACGCCGGAGGACATGGAGGTCTACTCCCCCCAGTCCCCGCTCGGCTCCGCGATCATCGGCAAGAAGAAGGGCGAGGAGGTCGACTTCGAGGCGCCCAACGGCAAGATCCTCAAGGTCGAGATCGTCGACGCGGTGCCCTTCACCGGCTGACCCACCACGCGCCACGCGAAGGTGGCCACGAACGACGTCCGGGATGCTCCGGAACGCTCGCTCGTGGCCACCTTCTGGTCGTTCCGGGGGTTCGTCCCGGCCCTCGGGACCATCGGCCCTACGCCCGATGTACTCCTCGCCCGAGTCTGGACACGGGAGGCTCGGCCTCCCCGGACACGAGGGAGCGCAAGGCATGAAGAGACTCGAAGGCAGGGTGGCTCTGGTCACGGGGGCCGCCAGCGGCATCGGCAAGGCGACGGCGTACCGGCTCGCCGAGGAGGACGCGAAGGTCCTCGTCACCGACATCCAGGACGAGGCCGGCGAGAAGATCGCCGCCCATCTCCGCGAGCTGGGACACGAGGCGACCTACGTGCACCACGACGTGACGTCGCAGGAAGACTGGGAGCATGCCGTCGAGCAGGCGATGACGGAGTACGGCGCGCTGGACATCCTGGTCAACAACGCCGGGGCCGGCGGCCTCGGTGCGATCGAGGACATGACCCTCGAGGAGTACGAGCGGAACATCGCCATCGACCAGACGAGCGTCTTCCTCGGCATGAAGATCGCCGCGGACCCGCTCAAGCAGTCCGACCACGCCTCGATCGTGAACATCAGCTCGATCTTCGGAGCGAGCGGTGGGTTCGGCACGTCGACCGACTACCACGCGGCCAAGGGCGCGGTGCGGACCATGACCAAGAACATCGCCCTGCACTGGGCGACCGAGGGGATCCGGGTGAACTCCGTGCACCCGGGCTTCATCGACACCCCGATCATGGACCAGGCCAAGGGCACGCCGTTCGAGCAGGCGATGCTCGACCTGACGCCGTTGGGCAGGCTGGGCAGACCCGAGGAGGTCGCCGCCCTGGTGGCGTTCCTGGCCAGCGACGACGCCTCGTTCATGACCGGCGCGGAGGTGTACGTCGACGGCGGCTACATGGCCCGCTAACGCTGCTCGGTCACGCGGTAGCCGCACTCGCGGAGCCGGGCGAGCACCCGCTCCGCGTGCGGCACGTCACGCGTCTCCACCTGCATCGCGACCTCCACCTCGTCGAGGTGGAGGTGCGCCGAGGTGCGCTCGTGGACCACGTCGAGCACGTTCGCGTCGAGCTCGGCGAGCTCCTTCAGCAGCCTTGCGAGCCCGCCGGGCAGGTCGGGGATGCGCACCCAGAAGTTCAGGTAGCGTCCCGCGGCGGCCATGCCGTGACGGATCACCCGCATCAGCAGCAGCGGGTCGACGTTGCCGCCCGAGAGCACCGCGACCGCAGGAGTGGGGAACCGGTCGGGGTGGTCCATCAGCGCGGCGACCGCGCCGGCCCCCGCCGGCTCCACGACCAGCTTGGCCCGCTCCAGGAGCATGAGCAGGGCCCTCGACAGGGACTCCTCGCTCACGGTGACGATGTCGTCGACGTACGTGGAGATCGCCCGGAACGGCACCTCCCCGGGGCAGCCGACCGCGATCCCGTCGGCCATCGTGCTCATCGTCTCGAGCGGCACCGGGTGCCCCTCGGCGAGTGACCGAGGGTAGGCCGCCGCTCCCTCGGCCTGCACCCCGACGACCCGCACGTCGGGCCGCAGGCCCTTGATCGCCGTGGCGATGCCTGCGAGGAGGCCGCCACCGCCCGTCGGAACCAGGACGGTCGCCGCGTCGGGCACCTGCTCGATGATCTCGAGGCCGCAGGAGCCCTGTCCCGCGACGATGTCGAAGTGGTCGAACGGGTGGATCAGCACGGCGCCGGTCTCCTCGGCGAAGGCCTTGGCGCGCACGAGTGCCTGGTCGACCGTCTGGCCCTCGAAGACCACCTCGGCGCCGTACCCCCGGGTGGCCTTCTCCTTCGGGATCGGCGCACCGGCCGGCATGAACACCGTCGACTTGATGCCGAGCAGGCCGGCGGCCAGCGCGACCCCCTGCGCATGGTTGCCCGCGCTCGCCGCGACCACGCCGGCGGCGCGCTCGGCCTCGGTGAGACGGCACATGCGCAGGTAGGCACCGCGGATCTTGAAGGAGCCGGTGCGCTGGAGGTTCTCGCACTTGAGCAGGACCGGCCCACCGGCGACGGCGGAGAGCCAGCGGGACTCCTCCACAGGCGTCTTGATGGCGACCCCCCGCAGGGCTTCGGCACCGCGCCGGATGTCCTCCAGGGTGGGAATCGCGACGGGTGCCTGGGCGGCTTCGGTGGTGGTCTCGGTGCTCATGCCGGACACCTTAAGGCCGGGTGGTCCGGTTGGTGACAGCGCTCACGCCGAAACAACTTGCGTGGCACACGCAACTCACTCATGCTTGTCTGATGCAACCCGCTCCCGAAACCTCGCTGTCGTCGTACGACGAGCCGGCGACCGCCGAGGAAGCCATGATGCTGACGCTGACCCGGCTGGGTCGGCGGATGCGACAGCGGCTGCCCGGCGAGGAGCTCGACTTCGCCGTGATCGTGCTGATGAAGGCGCTGCTCCACAGCGGGCCCCTGCGTCTCTCCTCTCTCGCCACGCGGCTCGAGGTGGACGCCTCGACCGTCAGCCGGCAGGTACGCCAGCTCGAGGACCGCGGACTCGTGGAGCGCACCAGCGACCCCGCCGACGGCCGCGCCAGCCGGATCGCCCTCTCCGACGAGGGGCGACGCCGCCTGGAGAGCGGCGGGCAGCGCCGCCGGGCACTCGTGGCCCGGCTGATCGAGAGCTGGCCCGCCGAGGACCGCGAACAGCTGCGCGTCCTTCTCAACCGACTCAACAACGACCTCGCCCACGACCAGGAGACTTCGTGAACACCGACACCGACGGCTACCTCTCGCACCGCCAGATCCTGGTGGTGATGAGCGGTCTGATGGTCGGCATGTTCCTGGCCGCTCTCGACCAGAGCATCGTGGGAACCGCCCTCCCCCGCATCACCAGTGAGCTCGGCGGGCTCGACAAGCTCTCCTGGGTGGTGACCGCCTACCTGCTCACCGCCACCGCCTCCACCCCGCTGTGGGGCAAGATCTCCGACCTGTACGGGCGGCGGCTGCTGTTCCAGATCGCGATCAGCACCTTCGTCGTCGGCTCGCTCCTCGCCGGGTTCTCGCAGAACATCGACCAGCTGATCGTCTTCCGCGCCGTCCAGGGTCTCGGCGGCGGTGGCCTGATGGCGCTCGCGATGGCCACGATCGGGGACGTCATCCCGCCGCGGGAGCGCGGCCGCTACCAGGGCTACTTCGCCGCGGTGTTCGGCACCTCGTCGGTCCTGGGTCCGGTCCTGGGCGGCTGGTTCGCCGACGGGCCCGGCTGGGAGTGGATCTTCTTCATCAACGTCCCGCTCGGCCTCGTCGCCCTGGGGATCACCTCCGCGGCGCTGAAGATCCCGCACGTGCGCCGCGACCACAGCATCGACTACCTCGGCGCTGCCGTCGTCATCGCCTCGGTGACCTGCATCCTGCTCTACACCGCGTGGGCCGGCCCGACCCAGGGCTGGGGCTCGACCACGGGGATCGCCCTGCTCGTCGCCGGCCTGCTCCTCGCGGCGCTCTTCGTCCTCGTCGAGAACCGCGCCAAGGAGCCGATCATCCCGATGCGGCTGTTCCACAACTCGGTCTTCTCGATCTCGAACTCCTTCGGGTTCCTGATCGGTGTGGCGATGTTCGGCTCGATGATCTTCATCCCGGTCTACCTGCAGGTCGTCGACGGCATGAGCCCGACCAGGTCCGGTCTCGCGATGCTCCCGATGGTGGTCGGCATCTTCACGACCTCGATCACCGCAGGGCAGCTGATGAGCCGCAACGGCCGCTACAAGATCTTCCCGATCCTCGGTGCCTCGGTCGTCACGTTCGCGCTCGTGCTCCTGTCCCGGCTCGGACCGGACACGCCCTACTGGAAGGCCGGCGTGGCGATGTACGTCATGGGCCTCGGGCTCGGCCTCACCATGCAGGTCCTGATCGTGGTCGTGCAGAACTCCGTCGACCGCAGCGACATGGGCGTGGCCACGTCGTCAGTCGCGTTCTTCCGGCAGATGGGCGGGTCCTTCGGCACGGCGCTGTTCGGCGCGATCCTCTCCAGCCGCCTCGCGGTGCACATGGCCGAGGGTCTCGAGAACCTCCCCGCCGGCAGTGCGCCCCAGGCGGCTCGGCAACACGGACGACCTCACCAAGGACGTGACGGCGATCCAGTCGATGCCCGGCCCGCTGCACGACGTGGTCACCGGGGCGTTCAGCAACGCCCTGCACGACATGTTCCTCTCCGCCGTACCCCTGGTGCTGGTGGCGCTCGTCGTGGCCCTCTTCCTCAAGGAGCTCCCGCTGGGGACCCGCGCGTCCGACGGCGCGGCTCCGCAGCCCGCCGGACCGGTTCAGGGAGAGGAGTCGGCCGGCGCGGCCCCGTCGAGCTCCTCACCGACCTCGGTGTAGCTCGCGAGGTACTGCGCCACGGCGTTGAGGGCGGCGGCGACCGGGACGGCGATCAGTGCGCCGGCGATGCCGGCCACGATCACGCCCATCGCGATCGCCACGATGACTCCGAGCGGGTGCACGGAGACGAACCGGCCGAGCAGGAACGGCTGAAGCACGTGCGCCTCGATCTGCTGGACGGCGATCACGCCGCCCAGCATGATCAGGGCGACGACCCAGCCGTGGGACACGAGCGCGACCAGGACCGCGACCGACCCTGAGAGCGCCGAGCCGACCATGGGGATGAAGGACCCGAGGAACACCAGCACGCCGATCGCGGCCGCGAACGGCACCTTGAGGATCATCGCGACGAGCATGATCCCCACGGCGTCGACGAAGGCGACGAGGACGGTGGCCCGCACGAACTGGGTCAGCGACCTCCAGGCCACCCGGCCCGAGCCGTCGGCCCGCACGCGCGCCGCGCGGGGGAACAGCCGGACGATCCAGGCCCAGATGCGCCCGCCGTCGGAGAGGAAGAAGTAGCTGGCGAACAGCACGATGAACACGCCGGCGATGATGTGCCCGATCGCCGTACCGACCTCGGTGACCCGGGTGACGACCTCCTTGTTCGAGCTCGAGACCAGGTCCTGGGCCGCCTTGATGTAGTCGTTGATCTGCGACTCGCTCGCGTTGAGGGGGCCGTCGCGCAGCCAGGTCCTGATCTCCTCCAGGCCGGTCACGACCTGGTTCGCGAGGTCACCGAACCCTCTGGCGACCTGGGTGCCGACGAAGGTCAGCAGCAGTACGACGGACGCCAGACCGCCGATGACGGCAAGGAAGGACGCCAGACGCCGGTGCATCCCGGCCCGGGCGGCGAGGTCGACGAGCGGCGACGCCAGGGCGGTGATCAACAGGGCGACGGCGAGGGGCAGGAGCACGACCGAGAACTTCGCGACCAGCCACAGCACCACGTAGCCGGCCGCGCAGATGACGAGGAACCGCCACGACCAGGCCGCGGCGAGGTCCACACCCCACGGCACCTGGGCGCGGGTGAAGTTCGAGGGTCCGGCGTCGATCGACGGCTCGGCCTTCGTCTCCTGCTGCCGGTCGGCGCGGACCGACGCCCACTGCTGGGCGAACTGCGTCGCGAACCGCTCGGCGAAGCGGTCGTCGGAGCGGCGCCGCTGCCGTTCCCGCCACTTGCCCATGCCGCCGCTCAGCCGCTTGCTGATTGCCATGCCGACAGCGTAGGTGACCTCAGTCCCGCAGACGGCTCAGGAGCCGGTACGCCGCCTCCGGGTGTCGGTCCGCGAGCAGGCCCGCCGGTGCGAGCACGTAGTCCACGTCGACGACCGGTTCCGCGTCTCGGGGCAGCTGCCACCCGTGGCCGTCGTCGGCGAGCAGGCGGGTCATGACGTCGCGGGCGCAGCCGCCGCTGTGCCGCAGCACGCCCCCGGACCCCACCAGCAGGTCGACCTCCCGGAGGTCCTTGCCGGTGCGCTCCACCACGCGGCCGCGTTGTCGAGGCGAAGGGTCGGGACCGAAGACGACCTGCGACCTGCCGGCGTGACGGCGCACGGCGACGCCGATCGCCACCGAGGCCAGCTCCTGGTCCCGGGCCCGCTCGTGGTCGTCCTCGGGCACGAACCCCGGGTCGGCCTGCCGGTTCACGGCGATCTCCTCCGCGTCGGCACGCTCTTCCTCGTCGAGGAGGCCCAGTGCGGCTCCCGCCTCGACTGTCGAGCGGGCGCTCCAGCGCATGCCGAGGTCGCCCTCCACGGTGCGGGAGGCCGGGACGGTGGCGACCACCTCGCGGGACAGCCCGGAGTCCTCCGGGTCGACCTCCACGACGGAGTACACGTCGGTGGTCGCCCCGCCGACGTCGACGACCACGACGTCTCCCGCGCCGGGGCGCTCGTCGTCGAGCCCGCGCGCGAGCAGCTCGACCGCGGTCAGCACCACGTCCGGTGTCGCACCGTGCACCATCTGCGTGAAGTCGGCGCGCTGTGAGAGGTGCTTGCCGCCGATCACGTGCCTCAGGAACATCTCGCGGATCGCGGCACGCGCCGAGTCGGGCGCGAGCACGCCGATCCGGGGAACGACGTTGTCGGCGAGGACGTACGGCGTCCCCGCCGCGTCGAGCCGGGTGGCGATCTCGGGCTGCGCGTCGACGTTCCCCGCCACGACGACGGGGCCGGTCCAGCGGGCGTCCGCCAGGGCGGCTGCGCACTCGAGCAGGACCTCGGCGTTGCCGCCGTCGGTGCCTCCGACGAGGAGTACGACGTCCGGGCGACTCTCGCGAAGCTCCGCGAGTCCGGCCTGGTCGAGCCCGCCGCTCGCGACGTGGACCACCCGGCCTCCGCTGGAGAGCGCGACCCGTCGGCCCGCCTCGGCAGTGACGAGCTCCTCGTTGCCGACCACGCCGATCCGGAGGCCTCCTCCGGCCGAGGAGCAGGCCAGCACCTCGGCCTCACGCGCGGTCGGCTCGACCTCGGCCAGCTCGGCGAGGCACGCCTCCCAGCCGTCGAGGACGTCGGAGTCGATCGTCGTACGGTGGCTCGCCGTCGCCACGAGCTCGCCGGTCGTCACGTCGACGAGCGCCGCCTTGGTGAACGTCGACCCGAAGTCCACACAGGCGATCAGCACGAGCGCGCCGCCGCCGCCGCCGACCCACCACCCGCTGTAACGCGGGGTTATGGACGGAACACAAGCGGCATACCACGTGGGAGGCGTCCACAACGCTTGGGAGGTGCGTGAGATGGGCGCGACCAACGAGAGTCACGCCAACGCCTGGTCCAGGTCGGCGATCAGGTCCTCTGCGGTCTCGATGCCGACGCTGAGCCGGATCAGGTCGCCCGGGACCTCGAGGGCGGTGCCGGCGACCGAGGCATGGGTCATCCGGCCGGGGTGCTCGATCAGCGACTCCACGCCGCCGAGGGACTCCCCGAGGGTGAACACCTCGGCCTTCGCGCAGGTGTCGAGAGCCTTCTGCTCGCCGTCCTTGACCCGGAACGAGACGATCCCGCCGTACCTCTTCATCTGCCGGGAGGCGACCTCGTGGCCGGGGTGCTCCTCGAGGCCGGGGTAGATCACCTGGGACACGGCCGGGTGGCTGTTGAGGAACTCCACGACCCGCTCGGCGTTGTCGCTGTGGCGGTCCATCCGGACGCCGAGGGTCTTGAGGCCGCGGAGGACGAGCCAGGAGTCGAACGGGCCGGCGACGCCGCCGATCGAGTTCTGGTTGAACGCGAGGCCGTCCGCGATCTCGTGGTCCTTCACGACCAGCGCGCCACCGACGACGTCGGAGTGGCCGCCGCAGTACTTCGTCGTCGAGTGCACCACGATGTCGGCGCCGAGCGTGAGCGGCTGCTGGAGGTACGGCGAGGCGAACGTGTTGTCCACGACGAGCAGAGCGCCGGCGTCGTGGGCCACCGAGGCGAGCTGCTCGATGTCAGCGATGTTCAGCAGCGGGTTGGTGGGCGTCTCGACCCACACGATCTTCGTGCGACCCGGCTCGATGGCGGCGCGGACGGCGTCGACGTCCGCGACCTGTGCAGGGGTGTGCGCGAGGCCCCACGGCTCGGCCACCTTCGAGAACAGGCGGTAGGTCCCGCCGTACGCGTCGTCGGGGATGACCACGTGGTCACCGGGCCGGCAGAGCGTACGAAGCAGGGTGTCCTCCGCCGCGAGCCCACTGGCGAACGCGAAGCTGCGCTCCCCCTCCTCGAGGGCGGTCAGGCATCCCTCGAGGGCGGTGCGGGTCGGGTTCGCGGTGCGGGAGTACTCGTATCCGCCGCGCATGCCGCCGACGCCGTCCTGCTTGTAGGTGCTGGTGGCGTAGATGGGCGGGATCACCGCGCCGGTCATCGGGTCCGGGTCGTAGCCCGCATGGATGGCGCGGGTCTCGAAACCGGTCTTCTGGACGTCTGGAGAGGTCTGCTCACTCACCCGGCCGACCCTACCCGCCTCGGCGCGCGCCTCCGATTCCCCAGGCCGTCGCCTGATGAACCGTCACTCCCCTCGTGGAATACGTCGCGCGAGGTGCGGGTTCCCCAAAGGACCCCTGGGAGAACCACCCGAGACCCCGACGGCGAGGAGACGCTGTGCTGTTCAACCGCCACAAGCTCGAGATCCCCAGCGCCGACCAGGCCCTCACCGGCCGCGCCGAGCGCTGGTTCAACCTGGCCGAGCGCCACCTCGTCCTCGACGCCCCGCTCGTGACCGACGAGTCGAACATCCCGGCCGGCTACGAGGTCGCGGTCTTCGGGCTCGGCTGCTTCTGGGGCGCCGAGGAGGTCTTCTGGCAGATGCCGGGCGTCTGGTCGACGTCGGTCGGGTACGCCGGCGGCAGCACGCCGCACCCGTCGTACGAGGAGGTCTGCAGCGGACGCACCGGACACACCGAGGCGGTGCGCGTGGTCTACGACCCGAAGCGTGTGTCGTACGCCGACCTGGTGAAGGCGTTCTACGAGTTCCACGACCCGACACAGGGGATGCGCCAGGGCAACGACGTGGGCACGCAGTACCGCTCGGCGATCTACACCCTCTCCGAGGAGCAGGAGCAGGTCGCCCGCAAGCTGACCGCGGCGTACGAGCCCGTGCTGGTGGAGCGCGGCTACGGACCGATCACGACCGAGATCCAGCCGGCCCCGACCTACTACTACGCCGAGGACTACCACCAGCAGTACCTGGCGAAGAACCCGCACGGCTACCGCTGCCACTCTGCAACGGGTGTTCCTTTCCCGGCTGACGCCTGACGCGACCCGTTCACAGCGGAAAGGAGCCGGCATGACAACGAGCGACATGCTCGAACGCAACAAAGCGAATGTCCGGGCGTTCTACGACCTGATGTTCAACGAGTCCCGTCCTGCAGAGGCAATCGAGCGCTACGCCGGGAGCACCTACATCCAACACAACCCGCACGTGGGCGACGGCAAACAGGCGTTCATCGACTACTTCGAGCGGATGGCCAAGGAGTACCCCGGCAAGCGCGTCGCGTTCAAGCGGGCGATTGCCGAGGGCGACCACGTCGTCCTGCATTGTCATCAGACTTGGCCGGGTGACCAGGACTACGCCGGGATTGACATCTTCCGTCTGGATTCAGATGGCAGAGTCGTCGAGCACTGGGACGTCTTGCAGGCGATTCCTGCCACGTCCGCCAATGACAACGGCATGCTCTGAGGCGCCCGACCACGCCCAGGCCAACAGACAGCAGTACCTGGGAAGAACCCAACCGCCACGGGTGCCGCTCTGCGCCGGGGGTGCCCATGGGGTGGCAGGACGCTGTAGGAGCACAAGACAAGTACAAGACACAGAGGCGCACGGTCACCGACGAGAAGCTCCACGACCCCGGAGCACGGCACCGGGGTCGTGATGGCTGTACTCCTAGGCGCCACCGGTCTACCTTGTCGGCGATGCCCATCCGGGAGCGGCGTACTCGTGACCAGTCAGGCATGCTGGCGCGCGGGCACGCTCAGGCCGTAGATCACCAGGATGTCGAGCGCCATAGCGGCTAGTGCGAGCAGTGGGAACGCCGGCAGCACGAGCAGCCAGAACAAGGCGCTGACCGAGGCCAGCACGATGGCCGTGGTCGGGCCGGCGGGCTGGCCGGTGAACATCAGGACCGCGCCGATCAACAGCAGGGCGGCCCAGACGATCGAGACCCAGCCCCAGAGTTCCAGCTGCCCGATGAATGCGGCATCAACGTACGGCCGGTGCTCGCCCCAGTCTGCGGCGTTGCGCAGGACGCCCCACCCCCAGAGTGCGTTGGCGACACCGCCGATCGTCAGCAAGATAGCGGTGAAGGTCTCCCAACCGGAACGCAGACCTGCCGCGACGTGTGTACTCCGGGTACTTGTGCCGGTGCTCATGATCATGCTCCTTACATGGCTCGAGTTCCGGCAGCCGGGATCCCCATATTTCGACGCTAGCGCGGACCTTGCCGCTCACCCAGGGTCGAAAGCCCCCGAGGCAGAAGGAACCTGTGCGCGCCAGTCGCGATCCAGGCTGCCGCCGCCACTGTGCGACCGGCGTGCCGATCGCCCTGGCCAATCGAAGGCATCGAAGACCCCGCTCGGCTGACCAAGACACAGGTGAGACGACCCGCCGCAGGTCACAGAACTCCACACCTGCGCTGCCGCGGGATCGTGCCATCGGTGCTAGGGACCTTCGGCTCTTACCGTGGCGGCGCGCGGCTAGGAGCGTTTCGACATCGAGACCGTTGAAGGGAGATCACCATGAGCAGCGTTGCACGCGTCACCGAGATCAGCGCCGAGTCTGAGGTCGGTTTTGACGACGCCATCAAGGTCGGGATCAGCCGCGCCAACGAGACCCTGCGTGGCGTGAAGTCGGCCTGGATAAAGGAGCAGAGCGTCAAGATCGACGGAGGCAACGTCGTGGGCTACCGGGTGAACATGCTGGTGACATTCCTGCTCGAGGGGTGACGCCTGCGGCCGACCTTCGGCGGCCACCCGCAAACGAATCCATCAACGGCCGAAGAGTGCATCGACGTTGGGTAGTTCTTCGAACCGCGAGAACGTTCCCGTCTCAGCGATCTCCCTGGCGGCCTTCAGGAATCCACCCCACGCGGTGCGCGCGAGGGTGCCCCCCACGCTGATCCGTCGCACGCCCAGCTGCGCTGCCTCCGCGACGGTTGTGAACGGAGCGTTGATCAGCAGGTTCACCGGCTTGGGTGACACCGCCGAGACAATCGCCGCGACGTGCTCGATCTTCTCGATCCGTGGCGCGTAGAGGCAGTCCGCGCCCGCTTCGGCGTACGCGCGCAGCCTTCGGATCGTCTCGTCGATGTCGGGACGCCCGCACACGAACCCCTCGGATCGACCGGTGAGAACGATCCCCGTCCCGCTTTCGTCGATCGCTCGTCGCGCGGCACTGACACGCTCCACGGCCAGTTCGAACTCGAAGAGCGGATCAGCCTCGTCCCCCGACGAGTCTTCGATCGAGAGCCCGGCGATCCCAGTCTCCGCGGCCAGTTTCACGTTCGCTGCGACCTGTGCCGGATCTACGGCGAAACCGCCCTCGAAATCAGCGTTCACCGGCACCTTCACGGCGTCGACGACGCGCACGTAGATGCTCGAGTGCCTGATCGAGGGTGACCTGGTTGTCCGCGCGGCCCAACGTCCATGCCAACCCGGCACTCGTCGTGGCCAACGCCTTGAAGCCCATCTGTTCCAGGGCCCGCGCGCTCCCCACGTCCCACGGGTTCGGCATCACGAAGCACCCCGAGGAGTGCAGCCGATGGAATTCGGCAATCCGATCGTCGTGAACGCTCATGCCACACCTCGTCAACGGGCCCGGAGTCTGCACTCTAGTCCGTCGAGCGCCGCGGTCGCGGGCTAAGTCAGCGGTGAACGTCGCGTGCGTCGCCCCGTTGGTCGAAGTCGATCCGCATGACCACTCGCCGGAGGGTGGGGCGGCTGACCCGCCGGCTCATCGTCGACGTAGGCCACCAGCCCGCTGGTGGCCGCGGTGTGTCGGGTCGCCGCAGGCGACAACTGCTCAGCGACGATCGGGGCCGCCTTGGCCGTCTTCATGGCCGGCGGTGGCGCTCCAGCGATCCGACGAGGGTCTCGACCTCGCTGCCGGCAGCGGCGGCTGGCGGCCACAAGAGGGCCGGTTCGTTGACGATGCTCATGTCCGGCACGCTACTGTCGATTCCGGACGGTCTGCTTCCGGATAGGGGGGAACTGTTGTGCAGCCCGACGCCAGCCCCACGGCCCGCGCGCTGCTGACCCTCGAGCTGGTCCAGGGCAGCCCGGGCATCACCGCCGACCGGCTCGCAGACAAGCTCGGCGTCTCCGAGCGCGCGGTGCGGCGATACGTCGGCATCCTCCGGGAGGCCGGCATCCCGATCGAGTCCGTCCGCGGGCCCTACGGCGGCTACCGCGTCGGACGCGGCCTCCGGCTCCCGCCCCTGACGTTCAGTGCCATCGAGGCCCTCGGTCTGGTGATGGCGGTGCTCGACGGCCACCACGATGCGGGCGACCCCACCGACCCCGTCGGCAGCGCGGTCGGCAAGATCGTTGCGGCGCTCCCCGAGCCGGTGGCCGCGCAGGCCGAGTCCGTCCGCCGTACGACGGCGCCCGCACCGGACCGCGCCGCTGCCCGACCGGACCCCGGGACCACGACCGCGCTCGTGCAGGCAGTCTCGGACCACCGACGGCTGCGGGTCGGCTACCGGTCCGAGGCCGGGTCGGAGTGGCTCGCGGAGGTCGACCCGTGGGCCGTCGTCGTCCGGCATGGCCGGTGGTACCTGCTCTGCCATTCCCACAGCGCGGGCGCCGTGCGGACCTACCGGATCGACCGGGTCCGCGACGTGACGGTGCTCGACGGCACCTTCGTCCCGCCCCCCGACCTCGACCCGGTCGCCCTGCTCGAGGAGCATCTCTCCGCCGGCTGGGAGTACGACGTCGAGGTGGTCATCGACGCGCCAGTGGAGGCCGTGGCGCGCTGCCTCCCCCGTGCCCTCGGACGGCTCGAGCCGGTCCGACGACGGGACGACCCGGTTGGTCGGCAGCACCAGCAACCCGTGGTGGTACGCCGAGAAGCTCGCGGCGATCCCGACGTCGTACCGGATCGTCGGTCAGCGGAGATCCAGGAGGCGGCGCGCGTCGTCGGGCAGCGGTTGCTGTCGGCGGGAGAGGGTCCACGCCCCTGACCTCGCACACGCATTCGTCGGACCGGCCCCGGTGCGCGCGTGCGCTGTCGGGGGCCTCGGCCGGGAGCCGGTGACTACGTGCGCGGCTCGGCCAGCACTACCGACGGCGCCCGTTGGGGCTATGGTCCGGATCCACCAGCACGCGCATGCTGCAAAGGCGGTCTCGGGTGAGTCCTCCCCCAGATCCCGGGCATTCGACCCGGCCGCGCTGCCTTGCTCCAGAGGATGCGCGACGTGGGTCCGTCACCGGCCCCGGTCCATCTCGTCGAACCCGAACATCGCGATGTGCCCGCGGTCATCCTCGACAACTCAGCAACTTCCGAAAGCGGGACCGACATGGCGATCACCGCCCAAACCGAACCGACGAGGAGAGTCCCGATGGACTCGATGAGGAAGACGGCCCTCGTCGCCGGCATCTTCTACTTGATCACCTTCGTCTCGATCCCCACGCTTGCCCTCTACGGCCCTGTGAAGAGCGATCCGTACTACATCGTCAGCTCCGGTGCCAGCACCGCCGTTCTCTTCGGCGGCTTCCTCGAGGTGATCGTCGCCCTCGCCGGCATCGGCACCGCAGTCGCGCTGTATCCGGTGGTCAAACGGCAGAACGAAAGCATGGCGCTCGGCTTTGTCACCACTCGTGTCCTAGAAGCTGCCATGATCTTCACCGGTGTCGTGAGCCTTCTTTCAGTCGTGACCCTGCGGCAGCCCGGAGCTACCGGAGCAGGGGCGGCCTCGCTGGTCACCACCGGGGCTGCGCTCGTCGCGATGTACAACTGGACGTTCCTGCTCGGGCAGACCCTCATGCCCGGCTTGAACGCCCTCTTGCTGGGCTCCTTGATGTACCGGTCAGGCCTCGTGCCCCGGATCATTCCCCTGCTGGGACTCATCGGAGCCCCTCTGCTCATCACCGCGACAATCGCAACGCTGTTCGGCCTCAACGAACAGCTCTCAGTGTGGTCGGCGATCGCGACGCTCCCGATCGCGGCGTGGGAGCTGTCTCTCGGCGTCTGGCTGGTCGTGAAAGGCTTCAAGCCCTCCCGCATCACAGCCGCGACATCCCAACCGTAACTAGGTGTGTCCCTATTGACCGCCGCGCCGGGCAGCGTCTATCGGAGACTTTCGGTGTCGTGGCGGATCTGCACAATCGCGGCGACGTGCAGGACGAGGTTCATCCGCCGGTTCTTGGCGCGGGAGAGCCGGTGACGGGGCTGGCGTTGACGGTCCTTGTCCGCTGAGCAGGAATCAGCCGGTGACTCGTCGCGTGCTGCCGTCGGCGAGGGTCACGGTGTAGGTCCACGCTCCCATCACTTCCGGGTTCTCGCTGCTGGGTTGGTCCGATGGCCACCAGGCGGCAAACCGCCCGTTGGCGACGGAAGCCTCGACGTCGATACCTATGGGGGTGTGCACGGTGACACCGGTGACGTCACTGCCCACATAGCCCTCGACCCAGCTGACCCACCCCTCGTCGTCACTGAAGAACCAGGGACCCGGGGTGGGCACGCTGCCCGCCATGTTCTCGGTTTCGACGATGCGGTCCCGAGCCGGGTCGGGGCCTCGACGGGGTCCGTGGTGTAGCCCCCGATGAATCCTTCCTTCTTGTGGTCCGCGGGGTACTGATGCCCGACGAGGTCGTCGGGCATCAGGCAGGCCCCTTCCGACTTGGGGCCGGCGAGGAGCACGTAGGTCCATCCGCCACGTCGCTCTGCGATCACGACCCGCTCTCCCTGGTCGGGAACCTCGAGGGCGGCGCGGCACGTGGTAGCGGCCTCGGCTCACGGCCGCGGCCGTGAGAGGCTCGGGCTTCGGCGTCCACGACGCGAAAGCGGAGCCGCCGCTAAGCAGCATTGCGGGGACGGCGGCACCGGCGGCGCCGACCAGACCCAGCAGCACGAGCAGTCGGCTCCGGCGCCGACGCGGCCGATCGGACTCCTGCGGGACTTGATCATGGCTGGGGGTGGCCAGGATGCGGGCGAACGTCGCGTCGGCGCGTTCGAGCTCCTCATCGGTCAGGACGGTCGTCGGTGCGGGGTCGAGGTCGCGCAGAGCGGCGGTGGTCATGATGTCAACGGTGTGCTTGTTCATCGTGGGCTCCTGTCGGAAGCAAGGAAGCCGGACAGGCGGTCTCCGGCGGTGGTGGAGTCGACGTGGCGCCGCAGGGTGCGCCGGGCACGGGACAACCGCAGGCGAAAGGCGGTGGACGAGATGCCCAGCACGGCGGCCGCCTCGGGCGCGGTCAGCCCGTCAAGGACGGAGAGTGCGATCGCCTCTTGGTGCAACGCGCTCAAGAGCGGCCAGGCCGCGGCGATGTCGACTCGGTGGGCGACCAGGTCAGGGTGCTGGCCGGCATCGTCGGGACCGTGACGGACTTCGGCGAGACGGACCGCGACGGCATCGTGCCGGTTGTCACGGCGCCGGGTGTTCTGAAGGGTCTTGCGTGCCACGCCGAAGAGCCAGGCGCGCGCCGCCGACAGGTCGGCGGGGACCTCGTCGAGGCGGCGCCACGCGACGAGCATGACATCACCGACAACGTCCTCGGCGTGGGTTGGATGAACGCGCCTGCGTACGAAACCCAGCAGATCGACGTACGCCGCGTCGTAGATCTCCCGGAAGCGCTGTTCGCGCTCCCGCTGCGACGAAGTGGTGGAGTCCATACCTGTTCCTGTCCAAGTCCGCACAAGTGTGTCGCAGTGAATCGCCGGCTTTGTGCGGGTGTGCTCTGCGTGGCGTGTCTGACCGGGATCATCGCTCAGAGGACGCTTTGCCCTCGGCCAGGACCGCGTCGTTCGCGGTCAACGTCCGCGAAGGCGATCGATCCCCGAACGTCTAGGGAACCTCGGCGTCTGCCGCGTTCCGCGTTGTTCGCGAGTGCGGTCAGGCTGCTAGCGCGACTGGTCGCCGGCGAGTTCGTTCCCGTGAGAGATGTCGCAGCGTCGTCGCGATGCAGGCGACCTGCAGCCACCCGGTCGCCGAGGTGGTGGTGTTCTCGAACGACTTCGCTAGGCGTCGAGAGCGTCCGAGGCGGCCGTGGGCGACCTCGACGCGCCAGGCGTGCCGAATGGGCCGGAAGACAGGCTGCTTGTCATCCCACCCGACCCGGCGGACCTCGAATCCGGTGGTCTCGGCCGAGGGCGCGAGCGGCGGCCGCGGTGACCCCCCGGTCCACCAGAACCAGCTCGAGCCGGTCGGTGACGCCCTGCCTGACCAGGTGCTCCAGCATCAACTCACTGGCCCGGTTCTCGTGGGTTGAGGCGGGCACGACGACTGCGGCCACTGGGAGACCGGTCGCGTCTACTGCGACGACGCGCTTGGCTCCCTTGGTGCGGCCGTAGGGGCCACCTCGATCGTGGAAGGTCAACCCGCCGTTCGAGGCGCCACGGGCCAGGTGGGTGTCGATGACGACCATGGAGGGCGTCTCCTCGGTCCTACCGTCCTCGACGCGTGCAGCCGCGTGCAGGACCGTCAGGGCCTGCGCCCAGGTGCCGTTGCGCGACCAGCGGCGAAACTGCGACCAGACCCGCGTCCATGGCCCGAACGACGCCGGGAGGTAGCGCCACTGACACCCGGTCTGGGCGATGTACAGCATGGCGTCCACGACGGTTCGCAGGTCACCGGCATGCTTGCGGCCGCGCTTGCCGGGCGCGTTGAACACCGGCTCGAGCAGGGTCCACTGGTCATCGGTCAGGTCACTTGGGCACGGCATGCCGGGCACGGTGCCCAAGTTCTCGGCCCGTGCAATAGGGACACACCCAGTAAGAGCCACCCGTATCACCAACCCGCGTAACAAACGAGCAGCCCAACCAGAGCATCGAACCTCCGGCGGACGCCCGGCAGACGGTCGGACCCTGGTGGCACGATGACTCCCGTGAGCAGACAAGGGGCGCTTTCCTCCGCGCAGCTCGTCGAGATGTCGACCGAACTGCCTGAGGTCGTCCTCAAGGAGGGCGTCAACTGGACCAACATCACGTTCAACGGCAAAGGCTTCGCATGGGTCAACCACCCGGAGAACCGGGCGATGATCAAGGCCCACCACGACGAGCGCGACGCCCTGCTGGCGACCGCGCCCGCGGTGTACGAGGCCGGCTGGGCCACGAACTCATCGGCGTGGGTGAGAGTCCGGCTCGAGCTCGCCGACCACGAAGAGGTCTTCGAGCTCCTCGAGGAAGCCTGGCGGATGACCGCGACGAAGCGCGCGATCAAGGCACTCGACGACGCCCGGGGACGCTAGCCAGCACAGCGACCAGATTGCCGGGTCTGCCGCACCCGCTCAGAGCAGGCCGAGCCCGGTGGCGTGCCGACGTACGGCGTCGCTGTCGGCCGCGAGCACGAACGGCACGTTCTGGGGCCACGCTCCCGAGACCTTCTCGACGCGGCCGTCCCCTGGGTCGAGCCGCACCTCGCGGATGTAGACCGCGAGGATCCGCCCGGGGTAGGCCCGGACGATGTCGGCGTAGATCTCGGGGTCCTTCTCCCCGGAGTCGCCGATCAGGACGAACGGCAGCTGGGGGTGCAGGTCGAGGATCTCCCGGATGCGGCCGGTCTTCTGCTCGCGGCCGTCGGGAGTGCCGAGCAGGTCGCGCAGCAGCACCGAGCCCCATCGGAAACCCACGGTGCCGCAGAAACGCCACCAGGAAGGCGTGCAGGTTCCAGGGGCTCGACGAGACGTAGAAGACCGGGTTCATCCCGGCCGCGAGGTCGCGGTAGAGGTCCGGTGCTCCGGGGAACGGGGCCCGCGTGAGGGCGGACCCGGTGAACGTCTGGCGGATCATCTGACCGACCCGCTGGACGCCGGTCTCGAGGATCGTGTCGTCGATGTCGGAGAGGATCCCGAACCTCGCGTCCGGTCCTGGAACCCGCACCTCGAGCGGCGTGGTGTGCGGGCCGGTCAGCCCCCGGTACTCGCCGCTGAGCTCGACGGTGCCGCTGGTCCAGGGCGTCGCGAGCTCGTCGGGGTCCGGGCGGAGGCGGACGAGGAAGTAGCCCTCGGCGTCGGTGACGGCCTCGACGCTCGCGCCCGCGACGGCCACCAGCAGCGGCACGCCCGGCAGCTCGTCGGTCACGAAGCCCTTGCAGCGTGCGGCGTACTGCGGCGCCGACCCCCTCGCCCTCGACCGCCTCCGAGGGCGGCGGGTCGTCGAGGACCCGGCCGCGCACGACCAGCCCCTCGGCGCCGCCGTGCCCGATGTACGGCTCGATCCGGAAGTGGGCAGGCGGTCGTGAGAAGCCCCGTCGCAGCCGGGCCGCGTCCCAGGCTCGCTCGAGGCTGACGACCCAGCGGCGCGCACTCATGGGACCACCGTAGGTGCCCTCGGTACAGCCCGGCGGTGATGCACATGATCGCAACCCAGGGCTGCCCGTTGATGGAACCGCTCGAGCCCCGCCGGATTCTTGATGCATTCAAGAAGGTGGAGCATACTGCGCAGCGTGCCCACGTCGTCGGACTTCGAGCAGATGCTGCGAGGGGCCGCGCTCCGCGTGACTCGTCCGCGGCTCGCCGTGCTGACCGCGGTGCACGCGCATCCGCACGCCGACACCGACTCGCTCCTCGGTGCCGTGCGTAGGGAGCTGCCTGGGGTGTCCCACCAGGCCGTGTACGACGTGCTGCGTGCGCTGACCGGCGCGGGGCTGGTGCGGCGCATCCAGCCGTCCGGCTCAGCGGCTCGCTACGAGTCGCGTGTCGGGGACAACCACCACCACGTCGTGTGCCGATCGTGCGGCGCCATCGCCGACGTCGACTGCGCCGTCGGCGAGACTCCCTGCCTGACCGCGTCCGAGGACCAGGGCTTCTCGATCGACGAGGCCGAGGTCACCTACTGGGGCGTTTGTCCCGAGTGTGTCGCGGCACCAGGAACCAGTTGAGAACAAGACAGCCTAGACAGGAGAAGAACCGTGTCTGATCGCGGCAGCGAGAGCGAAAACCCGGCAATCCCCACCCCCACTCCGACACCGGCTCGGCCCAGGACGAATCAGGACTGGTGGCCGAACCAGCCGAACCTGCAGGTCCTCCACCAGCACTCGCCGCGGTCCAATCCCATGGGCGAGGACTTCGACTACACCGAGGAGTTCAAGAGCCTCGACGTCGAGGAGCTCAAGCAGGACCTCATCGACCTGATGACGACGTCGCAGGACTGGTGGCCGGCCGACTACGGCCACTACGGGCCGTTGTTCATCCGGCTGAGCTGGCACGCAGCCGGCACCTACCGCATCGAGGACGGCCGTGGCGGCGCGGGCGACGGGTCCCAGCGCTTCGCCCCGCTGAACAGCTGGCCCGACAACGCCAACCTCGACAAGGCCCGCCGGTTGCTGTGGCCGGTCAAGCAGAAGTACGGCCGCAAGATCTCGTGGGCCGACCTCCTGGTCCTCGCCGGAAACGTGGCGATCGAGTCGATGGGGCTCGAGACCTTCGGCTTCGCCTTCGGGCGTGAGGACATCTGGGAGCCCGAGGAGATCTTCTGGGGACCTGAGGACACGTGGCTCGGCGACGAGCGCTACAGAGGCGACCGGGAGCTCACCGGTCCCTTCGGCGCCGTGCAGATGGGCCTGATCTACGTGAACCCGGAAGGTCCCAACGGCAAGCCTGACCCGCTGGCGGCAGCCCGGGACATCCGGGAGACCTTCCGCCGGATGGCGATGAACGACTACGAGACCGTCGCGCTGATAGCGGGCGGGCACACCTTCGGCAAGACCCACGGCGCAGGCGACCCCAGCCTGGTCGGGCCGGAGCCCGAGGGCTGCCCGGTCGAGCACCAGGGCCTGGGCTGGAAGAGCAGCTTCGGCACCGGCAAGGGCAAGGACGCCATCACCAGCGGTCTCGAGGGCGCCTGGACACCGACGCCGATCACCTGGGACAACAGCTTCTGGGAGACCCTGTTCGGCCACGAGTGGGAGCTCACCGAGAGCCCGGCCGGCGCCAAGCAGTGGAAGCCGAAGGACGGCGCCGGCGCGGACGCCGTCCCGGCACCCCACGACCCGTCGGTGCGCCACGCCCCGATGATGGCGACCACCGACCTCGCGCTGCGCGAGGACCCGGAGTACGCCAAGATCTCGCGGCACTTCATGGAGAACCCTGACGAGTTCGGCGAGGCGTTCGCGAAGGCCTGGTACAAGCTCCTGCACCGCGACATGGGGCCGGTATCGCGCTACCTCGGTCCCTGGGTCCCGGAGCCGCAGCTGTGGCAGGACCCGGTGCCCGCCGTCGACCACGAGCTGGTCACCGACGAGGACGTCACCGTCCTCAAGGCCAAGATCCTCGAGTCCGGGCTGACCGTCTCCCAGCTGGTGTCGACCGCTTGGGCGTCGGCGGCGAGCTTCCGCGGCACCGACAAGCGTGGCGGGGCCAACGGGGCACGCATCCGCCTCGA
>CAVRIE010000009.1:0-251419 GCA_963721165.1 uncultured Actinomycetota bacterium
CGACAGCCATTTGGCAAGTGATTCGACATTGTCGTCAATGACAAGTCCCGAATTGCTAGATTCGACGGCCCTGGCCAAGCCGCAGGTTTTTCCGACGACAACCGGAAGGCCCGCGGACATCGCTTCCAACACACTCATGGGATATGGCTCGTCCACGGAAGGTAAGACATATATATCGGCCTTGCCCATCCGAGCCAAGACTTCACTAGGCCGCAGAGCCCCTTCGTACTGAAGATATCCGCTCGCGTGGCTATTCTCAATGAAAGCGCACACCGTTCGCGCGAGGCCTTGATCGGGCCCGATCGAGGGTAAATCTGACATTTGGGTGAACTCGGTGCAGCTGGACCGCCGCCTTGGCGAAGAGGAGGGGCCGCTTCCGTTCGTGAAGGCGAGCCGCGTAAAGCACTTCGAGTGGACCGTCACTAACTCGGGGGACGTCCGCCAAGGGTACGCCGTTAGGGAGTGGTGTTAGTGGCAGGTCGTGACCGCCCAAATCCCTGAGGGCCCTCGCCTCTGTGTCGGTTAAGTAGAAGATATTTTGGGACCTCCGCAGAGCCGGGACTGTCAATAATCTGTCCAACGGCCGCGCCAGAAGCTTCGAACTCGCATCGATCATTCCGTGGGTCTGCAGGACGACCGGAAGTCCAGCCAGTTGAGCGAGGCGCGCAAGGGGTAGGGTCACGAGGTCCCTTGCCAAATGAATGTGGACAACGTCGAATTCGTGGAGATGACGTCGAGCCCAGTTCAGGAGTCGCGGCGACGCGAGGCCCGCAAATCCCGTCGCCGGTATCACTTGATGCGATGGAAAGAGGTGCATTGGAACGCCATCGGCCTGGTGGGGGGTCGAATCGTATCCACTGCTCGACGCGGCAATCTGCGCGTCGTGTCCCAGTTCGCGTAGTGCTGTGCATTGATTTAACGCCACCCGCACAGGGCCGCCATAGGCTCCATCGGGGCTGACAAGCGTCACAATCTGCATCATCCGCATCAGGAAGGCTCGCTGTCGCGTTGTGCCGCAGTCGCCACGAACGCGTTCGGCGCCACGTCTCGACGAACCACTTCGTGAGCGCTGACTGTCGCGTTTCTGCCTACGTGCACTCCGCGCAGCACTGTCGCTCTCGCGGCGATCCAGCGCCGTCGTCGATCGATTGGAGCATTGTCGAATTCAAAGGTCGGTGAAGCGGTCATGACTACCGGTGCAGATGAGCGCGTCTTGCGAGATCACTACATTAGATCCGATCGTGATTGGTTCGAGGTTTAGTAACCACGCCCCCTCGCCAATCCAACTGTTGTCTCCGATGTCGAGTTTCCACGGCCAGTGGATGCGGACGCGATGGCGGACTAAAACGTTCTCGCCGACTTCGGCGCCGAAGGCGCGCAGGATCGTCACCCTCAACTTGGCGGGACACCACCAGCGCATGAAGACGGCACCAGAGACAAAGAGCCACAGCGCCTGGGTGACACGGGCCACGGCCGATGTCGTATCCCCGGCCGGTGAAGCCTGAGAGGTCGCGAGTTGGGGCATTCACGTTAGAATCGTACGAGATCGGGGGCCTTCGCCCCACCTCGGGCGAGATGGGACGGTGTGAACGACTTGGCATCCACCGGCTTAAGAGTCGCAGTTCTCGGCATCAACTACGCGCCGGAGAAGAGCGGCATAGCTCCGTACACGGCGGGGATGGCCAGGGGTCTGCAGTCGCTTGGTCACTCGGTGAAGGTCTTCACGAGCTTCCCTCACTACCCGGAGTGGCGCGTCCCGGCCGAGGTCCCGGCGTCGCTGAGGAGCAGATCGCCGGAGTCCCCGTGACTAGGCTGCAGGCACTACGTACCCTCCGAGCCGACAGGTGGCCGGAGGGCGCGGTTCGAGGCGTCCTTTGGTGCGCGACTGGTGGCTACCCGATGGGGGGCCCCAGACGTCGTTGTCTGTGTTAGTCCGGCCCTGATCAGCAGCGCTATCGCAATCGGCAAGGCACGGCTGGGGTGGCGTCGCCCCGCAGTCGGGCTGGTGATGCAGGACCTGTACTCCCGAGGAGTTGAGGAGACGGGCCTGGGTGGCGGGTCGGTGGGATCGATGGCTGCTTCGTTCGAGTCTCGCGTGGCGAGGGCCGCTGACGGCGTTGCCGTCATCCACGATCGGTTCAAGGACCAGGTGGTCAGGCAATCTGGGCGTTGAAAGCGACCGCGTTCAGGTCATCCGCAATTGGACGCACATCTCCCAGGTTCCGGACTTCGACACTGAGGCGTTCCGGGCGTCCCTCGGATGGCGCCCGGAGGAAACGGTGGTGCTTCACGCCGGTGCCATGGGAGCGAAGCAGTCCCTTGAGAACGTGGTCGCGGCGAGCCGCATCGCTGACCAGCGCGGAGACGCCGATTCGCTTCGTCTTGCTGGGTGATGGCAGTCAACGCCGCGCGCTGGAGTCCCTGGCGACCGGGGTACGTTCCCTGGAGTTCGTTGATCCGCTGCGATGACGAGGACTTCGGCAGGGCGCTGGTGGCCGCTGATGTGCTCTTGGTGAACGAGCGGTCGGGCGTCAGGGACATGGCTGTCCCAAGTAAGTTGACCTCTTACTTCAGTTCTGGAAGACCAGTCCTCGCGGCCACGGATCCAGGCAGCACGACTGCGGACGAGATCGCTGCGTCCGGAGGCGGGGTCACGCGTGGATGCTGACTCCCCGCTGACAGCTCCTGGATGCCGCCATGCGACTGGGCGACAACGAGGACGAGGCACAAGCACTGGGCAAGAACGGGCTGAGCTACTGCACGGAAGCCCTCTCTGAAGAGAGCCGCCATTCGTGCAATACGACGAGTGGGTCAGGAATCTGGCAGCGCAACGACACAAAACAGGATGAGGAGCATGTCGAAGAAGCGCGCACTGATTACCGGCATCACCGGCCAGGACGGGTCGTACCTCGCCGAGTTGCTGCTCGGCAAGGGCTACGAGGTCCACGGCCTGATCCGTCGCGCCTCGACGTTCAACACGTCCCGGATCGACCACCTCTATCAGGATCCGCACAACCCAGAGGCGAAGATCTTCCTGCACTACGGCGACCTCTCCGATGGCGCGCGACTGGTGACGCTGCTGCACCAGATCGACCCTGACGAGGTCTACAACCTCGCCGCGCAGTCGCACGTGCGCGTGAGCTTCGACGAGCCCGAGCACACCGGTGACACGACCGGCCTCGGCGCGATGCGGCTGCTCGAGGCAGTGAGGGCCGCGGGAATTCATTGCCGCTACTACCAGGCGTCGAGCTCTGAGATGTTCGGTGCGACGCCGCCGCCTCAGAACGAGGAGACGCCGTTCTACCCGCGCTCTCCCTACGGCGCAGCGAAGGTCTACGCCTACTGGGTGACCAAGAACTACCGCGAGGGCTACGGCATGTTCGCGGTCAACGGGATCCTGTTCAACCACGAGTCGCCTCGCCGAGGCGAGACCTTCGTGACCCGCAAGGTCACGCGCGCCGTTGCCCGCATCCAGGCAGGCCTCGACGACTACGTCTACATGGGCAACCTCGACGCCATCCGTGACTGGGGCTACGCGCCGGAGTACGTCGAGGGCATGTGGCGGATGCTTCAGGCCGACGAGCCGGACGACTACGTGCTTGCCACCGGCGGCAACTTCACCGTCCGCGACTTCGTGGTGACGGCGTTCGAGCACGCCGGCCTCGACTGGGAGAAGCACGTCCGCTTCGACGAGCGCTACCTGCGGCCCACCGAGGTCGACGCGCTCATCGGTGATGCCGAGCAAGGCCGAGAAGATCCTCGGCTGGAAGGCGCAGGTGCAGACCGACGAGCTGGCCCGGATCATGGTCGACGCCGACATCGAGGCGCTCAAGCACGAGGGGCGCCCGTGGATCGACCAGCCTGTGCTCGAGGACTGGCCGGCGGTCAAGGGTCTGACCTCGTGACCGTGGAGTTCACGCCGCAGCCGCTCGACCGGGACGCCACCTTCTACGTCGCCGGTCACCGCGGGCTCGTCGGGCTCGGCGATCTGGCGCAAGCTCGAGGCCGAGGGGTTCACGCGACCTCGTCGGGCGAAGCTCGTCCGAGCTCGACCTGAAGGACCGCGACGCGGTCTTCGCCTTCTTCGCCGAGTCCAAGCCGCGCTACGTGGTGCTGGCCGCGGCGAAGGTCGGCGGGATCCTCGCCAACAACACCTACCCGGTCGACTTCCTGTCGGAGAACCTGCAGATCCAGGTCAACGTGATGGACGCGGCGCTCGAGCACGGCGTCGAGCGGCTGCTGTTCCTCGGTTCGTCGTGCATCTACCCGAAGTTGGCGCCTCAGCCGATCAAGGAGGAGTCCCTGCTCACTGGTCACCTGGAGCCGACGAACGACGCCTACGCGATCGCCAAGATCGCCGGCATCCTGCAGGTGCAGGCCGTCCGCCGTCAGTACGGGCTTGCCGTGGATCTCGGCGATGCCGACGAACCTCTACGGCCCGGGCGACAACTTCTCGCCGACCGGCTCGCACGTCCTTCCCGCGCTGATCCGCCGGTACGACGAGGCGGTCGAAGAGCGGCGCCAGCGAGGTCACGAACTGGGGGACCGGCACACCACGTCGTGAGTTCCTCCACGTCGACGACATGGCCGACGCCTGCCTGCACCTGCTGGAGCACTACGACGGTCCCGAGCAGGTCAACGTCGGCACCGGCAGGGACACCACCATCAAGGAGATCGCCGAGGTCGATCGCCGACGTCGTCGGCTACAAGGGCGAGACGCTCTGGGACACCAGCAAGCCCGACGGCACGCCCCAGAAGCTGCTCGACGTCGGCAAGCTCGCCGAAGCAGGGTGGACCGCGAAGATCGGCTTGCGTGAGGGGCTCGAGTCGACCGTCGCGTGGTATCGCGACCATGTCGACGACTTGCGCGAGAAGTAGTCGCTGACGCGACGCCACTCAGGCGGGTGGTCGTCCAACGGCCACCCGACCTGAGCCCTCCAGCGCGATGGGCCCTTCCGCGGCCTCGACGAACACAGACTGACCGCGTGACAGAGTCCCGCTGTTGCCTCCGGCTGTGAGCTGGATGTTGCCCTCCAAGCAGAGAACGATCTGGGGGCCAGCGCTGGTGAAGGTCTATGGGCGAGGCGCCGACTGCGTGAACGACGCAGCTCGAACTCCTCCACCGGCGGGGACAGCACCATGCCGTCGCCGTTCGCCAGCGACGACGCGTGCCCACAGCGGTGGCGGCATCGGCGTGAAGTTCGTGATCTCCAGCAGCTCCGGGATGTCGACGTACTTCGGCGTCAGGCCCGCGCGCAGCACGTTGTCGGACGCGGCCATGATCTCGACACCGAAGCCTGAGGTGTAGGCGTGGATCACGCCGGCGTCGATGAACATCGCCTCGCCGGCCGCGAGCACGACGTGGTTCAGGAGCAGGGTGACCAGGACGCCGGGGTCGCTCGGGTAGCGGTCGATGAGGGGGATGATCGCGGCGTACACCCGGATCGACTCCCGGTCGACGTGCGACGGCTCCACGTACTGGCGTCGTCTCCAGACCCGTGGCCGGTGTGACTCCCGCTCGGCAACGATTGCGGCATCGCGGAGCTCATGGAGAACACCGGCCACAGTCTCAGGGTGCATGCCAAGGATGTCGGTTACGACGGATCGGAGCGTCTGGAACGGGGTTTGGGTCGACTCGATGCGCTCAGCGATGTCGTCGAGCCAGGGCAGCCGCAGTCGCCGCAGGATCTCGGCGGTCTTCACCGGGTCGCGGAAGCCGGCCATCCCCTCGAAGCGGGTGAGCGCGAAGATGAGCTCCGGCTTGTGCGACGCGTCCTGGTAGCTGCGCTCCGGCGCTGACAGGGGGATGCCAGCGGCCTCCTGATCAGCGAAGCGGATCCTCGCCCGCTCGCTGGTGGGATGCACCTGGAGGGAGAGCGGCTCTCCCGCGGCGAGCAGCTTCATGAGATACGGAAGCCGACCGCCGAAGGACTCCTGCACCCGAGGGCCGAGCATCCGCGCGGGGTCTTGTGCGATCAGCTCGTCGAGCCGGGAGCCGTCCTCCAGTCGCGAAGGGTCGGCCGGGTGGGCGCCGAACCACATCTCAGCCACCGGCTCGCCGGTGACGGGAAGGCCGCACAGCCTGGGGATGTGAGTAGCAGAACCCCACGCGTAGGCACGCGTGGGGTTCTGGAGGAGGTGCATGATCTCGACAGGCTCGATCGACGGAGCGCCGTCAGCTGGCGCTGTTGATCATGCCGGCACCGACGGTCACGCCGGTGGCCTCGTCGATCAGGATGAACGAGCCGGTCGTGCGGTTCTTGCTGTACGGGTCGCACAGCAGCGGGACCGTCGTACGCAGCTGGACGCGGCCGATCTCGTTGAGACCGAGCTCCTTCGTCTCCTGGTCGCGGTGAAGGCTGTTGACGTCGAGGCGGTACTGGATGTCCTTGATCAGCGCACGCCCGGAGCGGGTCGTGTGCTTGATGGCGAGCTTCTGGCGCGGACGCAGCGGCTCGTTGGTCATCCAGCAGATCATCGCGTCGATGTCCTGGCTCGGCTTCGGAGCGTTCGACGGACGGCAGATCATGTCGCCGCGCGAGACGTCGACGTCGTCCTCGAGGCGCAGCGTCACCGACATGGGCGGGAAGGCCTCGGAGATCTCCTTGTCGAACAGGTCGATGCCGGCGATCTTCGACGTCATGCCGCTCGGGAGGACGAGGACGTCGTCGCCGGGCTTGAAGACACCACCGGCCACCTGGCCGCCGTACCCGCGGTAGTCGTGGAACTCGTCCGACTTCGGGCGGATGACGTACTGCACGGGGAAGCGGGCGTCGACCAGGTCGCGGTCGGAGGCCACGTGGACGTTCTCGAGGTGGTGCATGAGCGAGGAGCCCTGGTACCACGGCATGTGCTCGGAGCGCGTCACGACGTTGTCACCCTTGAGCGCCGAGATCGGGATGATCTCGAGGTCGGGGATGTTCAGCTTCGTGGCGAAGGAGGTGAACTCCTCGTGGATCTCGTCGTACACCTTCTGGTCGTAGTCGACGAGGTCCATCTTGTTCACGGCGAGCACCAGGTGCGGGACCCGCAGCAGCGACAGGATCACGGCGTGCCGGCGCGACTGCTCGGTCAGGCCCTGACGGGCGTCGACGAGCACCAGGCCGAGGTCGGCGGTCGAGGCGCCGGTGACCATGTTGCGGGTGTACTGCACGTGGCCCGGGGTGTCCGCGATGATGAACTTGCGGCTCGGGGTCGCGAAGTAGCGGTAGGCCACGTCGATCGTGATGCCCTGCTCGCGCTCGGAGCGGAGGCCGTCCGTGAGCAGAGCGAGGTCGGTGTAGTCGTAGCCGCGGGACTGCGACGTCGCCTCGACGGCCTCGAGCTGGTCCTCGAAGATCGCCTTCGAGTCCAGGAGGAGCCGCCCGATCAGGGTCGACTTGCCGTCGTCAACGGAGCCGGCGGTTGCGAACCGGAGAAGATCCATCAGAAGTAGCCCTCACGCTTACGGTCTTCCATGGCGGCCTCGGAGAAGCGGTCGTCGCCACGGGTCGCGCCGCGCTCGGTGACCCGGGCGATCGCGATCTCGTCGATGATTTCAGGAACGGTCGAAGCCTCGGACTCCACGCAGCCGGTCAGCGTCAGGTCGCCGACCGTGCGGAAGCGAACCGTGCGCTCCTCGGCGACCTCGCCGTTCTTGCACGGGTTGAACTCGGACTCCGTGAGCAGCATCCCGTCGCGCTGGAACACGCGGCGCTGGTGCGAGAAGTAGATCGAGGGGATCTCGATCTCCTCGCGGCCGATGTAGTGCCAGATGTCGAGCTCGGTCCAGTTCGACAGCGGGAAGATCCGCATGTGCTCGCCGCCGTGGATCCGGCCGTTGTAGAGCGACCAGAGCTCGGGACGCTGCATCTTGGGGTCCCACTGGCCGAAGTCGTCGCGGTGGGAGTAGACGCGCTCCTTGGCGCGGGCCTTCTCCTCGTCGCGGCGTCCACCACCGAAGGCGGCGGTGAAGCCCTCCTCCTCGATGGCGTTGAGCAGGGTCCCGATCTGGAGGCGGTTGCGGCTGGTCTTGCCGTCGTCCACCACGACGCCGTTCTTGATCGCCTCGTCGACGGAGGCGATGACCAGGCGGACGCCGAGGCGGTTCACCCAGTTGTCCCGGGTCTCGAGGACCTCGGGGAAGTCGTAGCCCGTGTCCACCTGGAGCACGGGGAAGGGGATCTTGGCCGGGTAGAAGGCCTTCTCCGCGAGACGCATCATCACGATGGAGTCCTTGCCGCCGGAGAACATCAGCACCGGCTTCTCGAACTCCGCGGCCACCTCACGGAAGATGTGGATCGACTCCGCCTCGAGCTCGTCGAGCTGGCTCAGGCGGTAGTCCGCATGGGTTTCGGTCATCAGTTTGACGGGACCTCTCATCGGGGATCAGCCAGCATCGTATCTACTTACCCAGATCGGAGATAACCGACGCAGGCGGCGCCGTGTGAGCGCCGTCTCCGGGCGAGTGCGCCGGTTCTCACGCGCCCAGTACAGACTTGTTACGCTCCGCAAATGCGCATTTCGGTCATCGGTTGTGGCTATCTCGGGGCGGTCCACGCCGCGTGCATGGCGAAGCTCGGGCACGACGTCGTCGGTATAGACGTCCTGGAGTCCCAGGTCGCCGCGCTGTCCGACGGAAAGGCTCCCTTCTTCGAGCCTGGTCTGCCGGAGCTCCTCGAGGAGGGGGTCGCCGAGGGCAGCCTCCGCTTCACCACCGACAGCGGCCAGGCCAAGGGCGCCGAGGTCCACTTCATCTGCGTCGGCACCCCGCAGAAGCGCGGCGAGAACGCGGCGGACCTGCGGTACGTCGACGCGGCCGTCGAGAACCTGCTGCCACATCTCGAGCCCGGCGACCTCGTGGTCGGCAAGTCGACCGTCCCGGTCGGCACGGCCGAGGCCATCGCCCGCCGCATCGCGGAGGTGCAGCCCGAAGCCACCCTCGTGTGGAACCCGGAGTTCCTCCGCGAGGGCCACGCGGTCCAGGACACCCTCGAGCCCGACAGGTTCGTCTACGGCGTCGACGCAGGACCCGCCGGCGACGAGGCGGTGCGGAAGCTCGACGACGTGTACGCGAGCGCGCTGCGCCAGGGCACGCCACGACTCGTCGTCGACCTGGCCACCGCCCAGCTCGTGAAGGTGGCGGCCAACTCGTTCCTGGCCACCAAGATCTCGTTCATCAACGCCATGGCGGAGCTGTGCGAGAGCACGGGCGCCGACGTCACCCAGCTCGCCGACGCGATCGGGATGGACGCCCGCATCGGCCGCCGCTTCCTGAACGCGGGACTCGGCTTCGGCGGCGGCTGCCTGCCGAAGGACATCCGCGCGTTCATGGCGCGAGCCGGCGAGCTCGGTGCCGACCAGGCGCTGACGTTCCTTCGCGAGGTCGACGCGATCAACATGCGACGCCGCGTCCGCATGGTGGACCTCGCCCGGGAGGAGTGCGGGGGCTCCATCGTGGGGCGGCGCGTCGCCGTTCTCGGCGCCGCCTTCAAGCCGGACAGCGACGACGTGCGCGACTCGCCCGCGCTCAGCGTCGCGGCACAGATGCAGCTGCAGGGTGCGTCGGTCACCGTGACCGACCCGAAGGCCATCGACAACGCCAAGAAGAAGTGGCCGGACCTGACCTTCGTGGAGACGGTGCGCGAGGCGGTCGAGGACGCCGAGCTGGTGCTCGTCCTGACCGAGTGGTCCGAGTACGTCAGCCTCGACCCCGCCGAGGTCGGGGCCCTGGTTGCCGAGAAGCGCGTTCTCGACGGCCGCAACTGCCTCGACCCGGGCCGCTGGCGCAGCGCCGGCTGGACGTACCGGGCGCTCGGTCGCCCCTGACGATCGCCGAGGCGGTTATGTCCGTTTTGGGGGACCCCAGCGGGTATCCCCACTGTGGGTTGCTCGAGCTGCGAGCGGGGACCGAACAAGACGTGACTGGGGGACTGTGACGTGTCGGTGCTCGAGCTCCGCGCGCCGTCGACGACTGGTGTCGGCCTGCACACCTACGCCGCCGCCGTTCGCCTCGCCGATGTCGTACTGATGATCGTGGCCACTGCGGTCGGGTGGCACTACTGGTCCAGCGACCCAGCGGTTCAGGCCGCTGACGGCTCGGCCGGCGGCTACCTGATGTGGACGGTGCCGCTCGTCATCGTCTGGTACTGCATCCTCGAGGCCTCCGGCGCCTACGACATCGTCCAGGTCAGCTGGCGCTGTGCAGGAGCTCAAGGCGGTCGTCCTGGGCACGGCGTTCCTGGCGGCTGCGCTCGCCATCGCGGACTACCTGCTGCGGTTCGGCATGTCGCGGACGTTCTACACGGCCACGTTCGCGCTCGGCGTGGCACTTCTCCTGATCTCACACTTCGTGATCCGGCAGCTGCTGCGCCGCGCGCACTGCCGAGGTCTCTACATGCGGCCGGTGGTGGCGGTCGGCGCCAGGAGGCCGGTCGAGGACCTCGTCAACGAGCTCGAGCGGTCGAAGTACGCCGGACTCCAGGTCGTGGCCGCGTGCGTCCCCGACGAGGATGCCTGGGAGCCGATCGGCCCGGTGCCGTGGGTCTTCCCGACTGCCTCGCTCCGCGAGGTCGTCCTCGAGTCCGGGGCGAGCCACGTGTTCCTCCTCTCCGGTGCGGGCGAGTCGCCCCGCCACATCCGGCGCATCGCCTGGTCCCTGGAGGGCACGGACACGCAGCTGGCCGTCGTACCTCATCTCACCGACATCGCCGGCGGCCGGATCCGTCCCCGGCCGGTCGCCGGCCTGCCGCTCATCGAGCTCGAGCAGCCGCAGCTGTCGGGCATCCAGGCCGCGGCGAAGAGGGCTGTCGACTTCCTCGGGGCTGCTTTCGGACTGCTCCTGCTGAGCCCTGTCTTCGCCGCGGTCGCCTTCGCCGTCAAGCGTGACGACGGCGGCCCGGTCTTCTACCGGCAGGTCAGGGTCGGGATCGACGGCCAGGAGTTCGACTGCTTCAAGTTCCGCTCCATGTCGGTCGATGCGGACAAGCATCTCGAGGCGCTGCTGAGCCGGAACGAGGGCCATGGTGCGCTCTTCAAGATGCGCGAGGACCCGCGCGTGACACGAGTGGGACGGGTGCTCCGGAAGTACTCCATCGACGAGCTGCCGCAGCTGATCAACGTCGTGCGCGGTGAGATGAGCCTCGTCGGACCCAGGCCACCGCTGCCGCGGGAGGTCGAGACCTACCACTCCGACATGACACGCAGGCTCATGGTCCGACCCGGCATGACAGGGCTGTGGCAGGTCTCCGGCCGCTCCGATCTCACCGCCGAGGAGTCGGAGCGCCTCGACCTCTACTACGTCGACAACTGGTCGCTGACGCACGACCTGGTGATCCTGTGGAAGACCGTGCGGGTCGTCCTCACCGGGTCCGGAGCCTACTGACGCCCGGCTTGCTCGCGGCTTCGTTGTGACGGAGCGCCGGACGCCGGAACGGGGATGTTGTCGAACGCAGGAAGGCCCCGCGTCTGGCGGATGAAGCCCCAGAGGACCGGGCCGAGGATCAGCATCCCGGCGCCGATGATGCCGACCATCTCCGGTGGGACGCCGAGCATCTTGAGCCCGGTCAGCGTCAGCACGATCACGATGCCGCGCCGGATCACCGACTGGGAGACCCAGTTCGCCAGGCGCGCGCCGAGGAAGGTGCCCGGCGTGCCGCCGACGATCAGCGGGATGAGCACGCCCCACTCGACGCCGCTGACCAGCACGTGGCTGATGGCGGCGGAGAGCACGAGCGGCACGGCCTGGACGAGGTCGGTGCCGACCAGCCGCACGGCGGACAGGGTCGGGTAGAGCAGGAGCAGCGCCACCATGATCAGCGACCCCGAGCCCACCGACGTGATGCCGACGAGCAGACCGCCGATGGCGCCGACGAGCAGGGTCGGGAGCGGCCTGATGACCGGGTCCTCCTCCGACGAGGACTCCGCCGTCGGTGACGATCCGAAGGTTGAGGTACATCCGCATCGCGTACGTCGCCGCGGTGAAGAGCAGCGCGCAGCCGATCGCGTATCGTCAGGAACTGGTCCTGCTCGGCCTCGCCGCTGCCCATGGCCTTGATGATGAAGGCGCCGGCGAAGGCGCACGGCACCGAGCCGATGATCAGCCACATCGCGAGCCTGAGGTTCGGCGAGCCCTCTCGCCAGTGGACGGCGGCGCCGACCGACTTGTTCACGGAGGCGGCGACCAGGTCGTTCGCGACCGCCGCGGTCGGGTTCACGCCGAGGAAGATCAGGGCCGGCGTCATCAGCGCCCCGCCGCCCATGCCGGTGAGGCCCACGACGATGCCGATGAAGAAGCTGACGATCAGCACCGAGAGCGCGGACACGGTGAGGATCTCGTTCACGACAGGTATCCCTCGCTGCGCAGGTGGGTGAGTACGTCGTCGAGCGCGTCCTCGATGGTGCGGCCGGTGGTGTCCACGCGGACCGCAGCGTCCTCCGGCTCCTCGTACGGCGAGGAGATGCCGGTGAACTCCGGGATCTCGCCGCGCCTGGCCTTGGCGTAGAGGCCCTTCCGGTCCCGGCGCTCGCACTCCTCGAGCGGGGTGGCGACGTGGATCAGCACGAACGCGCCGCCCGCCTCGTCGACCATCTGGCGCACCTGCTTGCGGGTGCTGTCGAACGGGGCGATCGGGCTGCAGATCGCGACGCCGCCGTGGCGGCTGATCTCGGCTGCGACCCAGCCGATCCGGCGGATGTTGGTCTCGCGGTCCTCCTTGGAGAAGGTCAGTCCCGCCGAGAGGTTCCGACGTACGACGTCACCGTCGAGGCTGGTCACCGTGCGGTCGCCCTGCTCCAGGATCACGTCGTGGAGCGCGCGTGCCAGTGTCGACTTCCCGCTCCCGGAGAGGCCGGTGAAGAACAGGACGAGGCCCTGCTCGTCACGCTCCGGGAGTGCGGCTTCGACGATCGCTGCGATGTCGTCGGGCAGCTCGCCCTCGCCGGTCACCGCGACGATCTCGCCCGGTGCGTACGCGCCCACGACCCGCTGGCCGAGCTCGTGGTCGAGGGTGGCGTCGCCGCGGGAGGCCAAGGGGACGGCGACGACGTGGGCGTCGGGCAGGTGTTCGGCCGCAGCGAGAGTCGCGCGGATGAGCGCCGGTGCCGGGATCTCGGGCGTCCCGGTGCCGACGAGAGCGAGGAGTACGACGGGCGCGCCGTCGGCGGCCTTGCTGATGTGGTCGATGTCGTCGGTGGTGAGCGGCCCCGCGACGGGGACGGTGACGGCGCTCTCGCCGTACTGCTCCCTCACCTGCTCGGGGGAGAGGTAGAGCCGGCGGAAGGCGCCGAACTCGTTGTGCGTGATCGGGGCGACGTCGCCGACGATGCCGACCTGGCCGTCGACGCCTGTCTCGTACGTCGACTCCACGGTGACCGTCGCGAGGGGCACGCCTTCGGGGTCGACCAGCTCGATCGCGCCCGCTGCGCTGGCCGAGGCAGCGACATCGGTCGGGACGTGGAGCGTGACCAGACCGTCGGGGCCCTCGAACCCGGTCAGCGGGGCGAGGGCGCCATGGCTGAGAAGTTCGAGGTCGTCGAGCTCGCGGGGTGAGGGTGAGTGCTGCGGGGGAGCGGGGGACGCTGAATCAGACACCCGCACATGGTGCCACTTCGGGCATCAGCGCTCGTCGAGCAGGCGGAGGAGGTACTGCCCGTAGCCGGACTTGAGCAGCTCGTGCCCGCGCTCGTGGAGGGCCTCGTCGGACAGGAAGCCCTTGCGCCAGGCAACCTCTTCGGGCACTCCGATGCTGAGTCCCTGGCGGTGCTCGACGGTGCGGACGAAGTTGCTGGCCTCGATGAGCGAGTCGAAGGTGCCGGTGTCGAGCCAGGCCGTTCCGCGCTCGAGGACCTCGACCTGAAGGCGCCCCTGCTCGAGGTAGCGCTGGTTGACGTCGGTGATCTCGTACTCCCCGCGAGCGGAGGGTTTCAGGTCGCGGGCGATCTCGACGACGTCGTTGTCGTAGAAGTAGACGCCGGGGACAGCGAAATGGCTACGCGGTTCTGCCGGTTTCTCCTGGAGCGAGATGGCTCGGCCCTGGTCGTCGAACTCGACGACGCCGTACGCCTCCGGGTTCGCCACGTAGTAGGCGAAGATCGCGGCACCGTCAAGGTGTCGAAAGCGCTCGAGCTTCCGGCCGAAACCGGGCCCGTAGAAGATGTTGTCGCCGAGGACGAGGGCTGACGGCTGGTCGCCGATGAAGTCCGCACCGATGACGAAGGCCTGCGCGAGGCCGTTGGGTTCGGGCTGCTCCGCGAACGTGATGTTGATGCCGAACTGCGAACCGTCCCCGAGCAGCCGCTGGAACTGGTCCGCGTCGTGCGGCGTCGTGATCACGAGGACGTCCCGGATCCCGGCCAGCATCAGCGTCGAGAGCGGGTAGTAGATCATCGGCTTGTCGTAGACCGGCACGAGCTGCTTGCTGATCGCCTGGGTGATCGGGTGCAGGCGCGTGCCTGACCCACCGGCAAGGATGATTCCGCGCATGCGGGCAGTCTTTCACGTCACGGCCGCCGTCTGCAGTTTCGTGACCCGGTTAGCACCGTTCGCTTGCAATGGCTAATTACGGGACGTTACGGTCCTCTGAGCCCATTTTCTAGTCTCACGGGGGCCATTTTGCTTCGCCATCTATTCACCAAGAGGCTTGTCGCGTACTCGCGGCGGCAGGCGTCCTTGCGATGGCCCAGCTCGCAGTGCCGAGCCTCGCCACCGCGGCACCCTATCCGCCCAGCGTGGTGACCAGCACCAACCTGACGCTCCAGCACGACGACCGTCCAAGAAGGCCAGTCCAACACGGCGTCACGCAAGGTTTCGTCCGGGTCCGGCACGCCCACGGGCACCGTCACCTTCACGGTCGCCGGCCACCAGGCGACGGTCACCCTAGGCCGGACGGCACGGCATCCTGGGATCTTCCCACCGATCTTCAGCCAGGCGCGACCTACAACGTCACGGCTCGCTACAACGGCGCCGGCGTCTACAAGCCCAGCAGCGACACGGCCCGCGTCACCGTGGAGAACAAGCGCGGCAACGGCCAGGTCAAGGGCAGCGAAGGCTCCCAGGGCGGTAACAACGGCGGTGCCGGTGGCACTGGTGAGAATGGCGGCGGCAAGGGTCGCACCGCTCCCACGACAGGCGGCCTTGTCGGCGAGGACACCTCCGGTGGCCTTCCCGGGGTCGGGTCCGACTCCGGCACGATGCTCTACGGCCTCGGCGGACTCGTTCTGCTCGGTGCCGGCGGGTTCGCGCTCGCGCTGAACCGTCGCCGCAGCCACGCCTGAGGCTGGTTCTCGACACACGCAGCTTGAGCCGGCCGGTGGTTTCGACCACCGGCCGGCTTTGCGTGGTTTCGACAGGCTCAACCACCGGCGGTGGCGTCGACAGGCTCAACACGCCGCGCGTGTGACGGTTTCGTCTGGAGTCCGGACACCGACCGGCACGGTCTCGTTCCATGTAACGGGTCACGCCTCGACACCGGTAGCCCTCTCCAGAGGAAGCGCGTCGTACCGGATGCCGACCGATCTCCGTGCGGGTCGGACCTATCAGGTCAGTGCCCACTACAACGGCCACGGTTGCTACCAGCGGAGCGACGACACGGTGTCGGTCACTGTGGGGAGCGACACCGGCGGTGCGGCCCGTCCGGGTCCGGTCATCGCAGGTGCTGCCGTGCGCGGCAACCCGGCGTCAGGACTCCTGCCCAGCACCGGGTCGGACGCAGGCATCGCCTTCTACGGCATCGGCGGCGTCGCTCTGGTCGGTGCCGGCGGTGTTCTCCTGGGCCTGCGCCGCCGTCGCAGCCACACCTGACGGGAGTCTCGACAGGCTCGGCCGCCAGTGACGGGTCCGCCGGCTTCGGGTGGTCTCGACAGGCTCGACCGCCTAGGGTCGGCGACATGTCTGCACCAGTTGTCGTGGCCGAGATCGTGCGCTCCGGATACGTCGAGGGGCGCCACTACGGGTCCGTCGTCGCGCTGAACCGCGACGGTTCCGTGGCGTGGGGTGTCGGGGACGTCGAGTCCCAGATCTTCCCGCGTTCGTCGAACAAGCCGATCCAGGCGCTCGGCATGCTCCGCGCCGGCCTCGACCTCGACGGTGAGCTGCTTGCGCTGGCCTGCGCCTCGCACTCGGGCGAGGAGTTCCACCTCGACGGAGTCCGGAAGATCCTCGCCGGAGCGGGGCTGGACGAGTCCGCGCTGCAGACCCCGCCGGACTACCCGCTCGACGACGAGGCTCGCGAAGAGCTGATCCGCCATGGCGGGTCGAAGTCCTCGATGGCGATGAACTGCTCCGGCAAGCACGCCGCGATGCTCGCCACCTGCGTGGCGAACGGCTGGGACACGTCGACGTACCTCTCGCCCGACCATCCGCTGCAGAAGGCGATCGCCGAGACGTTCTCAGAGCTCACGGGCGAGTCGGTCGAGATGGTGGCCGTCGACGGATGTGGTGCCCCGCTGCTGTCCACGTCGCTTCCCGGCCTGGCTCGGGCCTTTCGCAGCCTCGCGACTGCCCAGGACGGTCCGGAGGCGCGCATCGCGCAGGCGATCAGGCAGCACCCGGAGTACGTGTCGGGGAGCCGACGTGACGAGGCCCAGCTGCTGCGCGCGGTGCCAGGCGCGATCGGCAAGGCGGGGGCGGAGTCCTGCTACGCGGTCGCCCTTGCGGACGGGCGAACCGTCGCGCTGAAGACCGACGACGGTGCGGCGCGGGTGAGGCCGGTGCTGATGGCGGAGGCGCTGCGTCGGCTGGGCGTCGAGGACGTCGAGGGCGCTGATCTCGCGGCCGTCGACGCGACCGGACGAGTGCAGATCTACGGCGGTGGACAGCCGATTGGTCTGATCCGGGCCGCATTGTTACCCAACTAGTACCGGGAATAAACCGATTCGGGCAGTTTTTGTACTGGACGGCCGGTAAAGTTCGGCCTGTCCCAATCTTCTCTCGGGGGGATACCTCTCGAGTGATGAGTGCAAAGTACACACATCGGCCTGCGCGCCGTCCCGAGGGGAACTGATGTTCAAGAAGCTGCTGTTGAAGTCTGTTGTGGGGGCGACGGTCGCCGGAAGCGCGCTCGCCGTGTCGCTGGTTGCGACGCCGGCCGTGGTGACCTCGGCGCCCGAGATCCAGAACGTCGCCTGCACCGTGAAGTACCCGGGCAGCGTCTCCACCACCACCAGGGTGTCGATGTCTCGCAGCGTCGGGACCTACGGCCAGTCGGCGACTGCGACCGCCACGGTGTCGGCGGGCAAGAGGAAGCCGGGCGGGTCGGTTCGCTTCATCCTCAGCAGGAGCGGTGGCGGCACCGTCAAGAGCTGGACCGTCAGTCTTCGCCGCGGCCAGGCCTCCGTCACCCTGCCCCCGATCGGCGGGCACAGCACCTACCGGATGCGGGCGCTCTACAAGGCCCCGGACTGCTCGATCTTCTCGCGCAGCGGGTCCTCGGCGTACTACACCGTCAACCCGGCCAACACGCGCGCCTCGGTCGCTGCTCCGAACGTGTCGCGTCGGAGCTCTGCACACGCCACTGCCGTCGTGTCGTCCCCCAGCCCGGCCAGGGTGACGGGCAAGGTGCGCTTCACGGTGATCCGCAACGGCAACCAGGTCGCTTCGGAGACTCACAGCCTCAGCGGTGAGCGCTCCTCCGCGAACTTCGGCAAGCTCCGTCCCGGCCGTTACAGTGTCAAGGTGACCTACCTTGGCAACCGCAACTTCCGCAGGGTCTCGGCCAGCGACGCGTTCCGCGTCACCCGCTGACCTAGAAGTTGGCCAGAGCACGCAGCGCGCAGCGACTCCGGTGGGTCCTCGGACTCACCGGAGTCGCTGTCGTTGTCCTGGTGAGCTACACCGGCTACCAGGCGCTCAAGGCCAAGGACGCCCTCGAGACCGTTGCCGGCGCAGTTCGAGAACATCGCCGCCGATCTGAAGAGCGGCAACACCGCGTCGGCGCAGCAGAGTCTCGCTGTCGCGCAGCGCGGCGGCCGCGAAGGCCAGTGAGAACACGCAAGGGCCGGGCTGGTGGCTCACCAGCCGGCTGCCTGGCGTCGGCGACGACGTCGAGGCCGTGCGCACGGTCGCCGACGTGACCGACGTGCTGGCCGGCGACGTGCTGCCCGACGGTCCTCGTCGCCAGCGAGAAGCTGGATCCCGGCGAACCTCCGCCCACGGCATGGCCGGATCGCGATCCAGCCGCTCGTCGAGGTGGCCCCCTCGGTCGTCGCAGCGGACGAGGAGATGCAGCGGCAGGAGGACCGGGTCGCCGCTCTGCGGCCCGAACGATCTGAACGCCCAGCTCGCCCAGCCGGTCGAGCTGATGCAGACCAAGCTGCACGAGGCGGCTTCGCTGTCGTCCAAGGCGTCGTACGCCGTCCGCCTCCTGCCCACGATGCTCGGGATGGAGGGCAAGCGGGACTACCTCGTGCTCTTCCAGAACAACGCGGAGATCCGGGCGACCGGTGGCATCCCCGGTGCGTTCGCGACCATGAGTGCGAACCACGGCACGCATCTCCTTGGGCGCGCAGGGAAGCGCGTCGACCATCGGTCATGCTCGACCGGCCGGTGCTGCCGCTGACCCGCAGGAGCTCGCGCTCTACGAGGCCAAGATGGCGCTCTTCCCGCAGAACGTGAACTTCACCCCCGACTTCCCCCGCTCGCGGAGCTGGCTCAGGCCATGTGGAAGCAGCGCGAAGGGGACGAAGGTCGACGGCGTCGTCTCGATCGACCCGGTCGCGCTGTCCTACCTGCTCAAGGGCACCGGCCCGGTCGCGCTGCCCGGCGGCGTGCGGCTGACGGCGGAGAACGCCGTGCCGTTGCTGCTCAACGACGTCTACCGCCGGCTGCCCGATCCTGCAGCTCCAGGACGCGTTCTTCGCCCTGGCGGCCCGCGCGGTCTTCGACAAGGTCACGTCCGGTGCCGGCAACCCCGAGGCCGTCCTGGAGGGGCTCTCCCGCGCCGCGAGCGAGGGCCGGATCTACGCCTGGTCCGATCGGGCGGGCGAGCAGCAGCTGCTCGACGAGACCGCGCTGGGTGGGTCGATCCCTCGTGAGTCGGACAAGACTCGCCGTTCGTCGGGGTGTTCCTCAACGACGGCACCGGCGCGAAGATGCAGTACTACCTCGACCATCGCGTCGACGTGAAGCCGGCTTCGTGCAACGGCGCGGGCGGCAGAAGCTGGACGTCACGGTCACGATGAGCTCCACACGCTCCTTCGAACGCCGCCCAGCTGTCCGCCGTACCTCGTGGGGATGGCCAGGGAGCTCGGGATCCGGCCCGGCTCGATGCGGGTGAACGTGCATCTGTACGCACCCGAGCGGGGGTGGATCGAGGGCTCTGCCGTCGACGGTGACGAGCTACCGCTCAACGACGCCGAGCATCTGGGGCACCCGGTCGGTTCCCAGACGATGGAGCTCGCGCCGGGAGAGACCCGCAAGCTCACCTACACCGTGATGACCGGGCTCCACCAGACCGGCGACGTCAAGCTCCGGGTCACGCCGGGAGTGCGTGGATCCGGCGTGGGCACCCTGCAGCCCTCTGCTTGCAGCGCAAGCTAGCGCGCGTCTCGCCCGTAAACGCCTTATTTCCAAGGCGTAGTGTGTGCTGACTCACCTAGGCCGCCCTTGCATTTGCTTGCAAGAGTTAGCACCATGGAGGCATGGCCAAGTCGAAGGTCGGCAGGACCGTCGAGAACCTCGGCGAGTACCTCCGGGAGCAGCGCATGAGCGCCCAGCTCTCGTTGCGTCAGCTCGCTGAGCAGACCGGTGTGTCCAACCCGTACCTGAGTCAGATCGAGCGCGGTCTGCGCCGGCCGTCTGCAGAAGTCCTGCAGCAGCTGGCCAAGGCGCTGCGCATCTCTGCCGAGACGCTCTACGTCCGGGCCGGCATCCTCGACCCGAACGACGCGCAGGTCCGGTCCGTGGAGCTGGCGATCCTCGCCGACCCGGGGCTGACCGAACGGCAGAAGCAGTCGCTGTTGGACGTCTACCAGTCTTTCCGCGCAGCCAACGGCACACCGGTCGAGCCAGTCCCCGGCTCGGCCGAACCAATCACTCCCGGCGTGGACTCGGATGACGCCGGGGACAACAGGAGGTAAGCAGATGGACGTCAAGAAGATCGACGCAACCCGCCCGTTCTACGCCGTTGTCGGCGCCACCGACCTCGCGGTCGAGTACGCCCGCAACTACACCGCGGACGTGCAGGCTCGCTTCGCCAAGCTCGAGCTCGAGCCCAAGGCCCTGGGCGACCAGGCCCGGACGGTCCTCACCGCCCGCATCGACGAGCTGAACAAGGACGCCAAGGGCGCCCGCAGCAACGTCGAGACGCGCGCCAAGGAGGCTCGCAGCACGGTCGAGACGCGCGCCAAGGAGGCCCGCGAGCAGATCGAGCAGTACCTCAACGAGATCGAGTCGTACCTGAACGAGACCGCTTCTGACGTCACCGAGACCTACGGCGACCTCGCGGAGCGTGGCCGCAAGCTCGTGGCGCGGATCCGTCGCCAGCAGGCCACCCAGGACGCCAAGGCCGCGACCAAGAGCACGGTGACGAAGGCCAAGACCGCCCGGACCCAGACCAAGAAGTCCGCGAAGGCGACGGCCGGCACCGCCAAGACCGCGGCGAAGTCCACCTCGGCGTCGGCCAAGAAGACCGCCGGCACCGCGAAGACCAGCGCCAAGAGCACCAGCACGGCTGCCAAGAAGGCTGCGGACGCCGGCACCAAGGCTGCCTCGGACGCCGCTGACAAGGTCGGCGACTGACCTCAGGTAGTCCCATTCAGCGAAGCCCCCGCCGAACGGCGGGGGCTTCGTCTCGTTTGGGGAAGGGGCGCTGTCGTGCGAACGCGTAAGATCGACCTGTGCCGTTCGTCCTCGACATCCAGAACTCGATCCTCCTGGTCGCCACCCTCGCGCTCTTCGCGCTCGAGGCGTGGGCCTTCATCGACGCCGTCGCGCGCCGCCCCGAGGAGTTCCAGGCCGCCGACAAGCAGAACAAGAAGTTCTGGCTGATCATCCTCGGCATCGCCCTCGTGGCGCACATGCTGATCTGGCACCCGATCAACATCCTCAACATGATCGGTGCGGTCGCCACGATCGTGTACCTGGTCGACGTACGTCCTGCGCTTCGGTCACTCACCCGACGCTGAACCGCCGCTTCGGGCTGGTCTGAGCCTGTCCGGGCCAGCTGAGGCGATATATCCCGTTTCACCGAAACTGCCGGTCTCGCGCGCTTACCCTTCTTTGGGGAAGGAACGCCGAGGCTTGTGGGAGGTGGGTCGGCGTGGCGGAAAGCAACCGCGTCCGGCGTCACATCTCGCGCCTGCTTCTGGCCGTAGCGGCGGCCGACCTGCTGGTCGTTTCGTCGGCGATCCTGGTCGCCTGGGAGCTGCAGGCTCAATCTCGACCTCGGTATCTGGGCAGCCGACGCTCGCCCCTATGAGGCCCTGTCGAGCACATTCGGCCCGTGGATCGCGCTTGTCTGGATGGCGCTGCTGTTCCTGCAGGGTGCGTACACCAGCCGCAACTTCGGCGCGGGGCCGGAAGAGTTCAAGGTCATCCTCATGGGCTCTCTGCTCTCTGCCGGTGCCGTGGGGCTGTTCTGCTACCTCGCGAAGATCGACCTCTCCCGCGGCTTCCTCCTGCTGACCTTCTTGCTCGGAATCCCGACGCTGCTGACGGAGAGGTACGTCGCACGAAAGCTCGTCCACCGCGCCCGTGCGCGGGGGCGGCTGCTCCGCCGGGTCGTGGCGGTCGGAGGCCCCCTCGACATCGCCGAGCTGGTGACCGTGCTCAACCGCGAGCGAAACGCCGGGTTCAGCATCGTCGGGGCATGCATGCCGAGCGGCATCACTGTGGATCCCGAGCAACTGCCGGTGCCGCTCCTCGGCTCCGTGGCCGACACGCGTCGCGTCTGCGAGGAGCAGGGAGCGGACACCGTCCTCGTCGCGCGGGGCGGCTACTCCTCCTCAGCGGATCTCCGGCAGATCGCCTGGGACCTCGGCGACTCGCAGATCGACCTCGTCGTTGTGCCGTCCCTGACGGATGTCGCCGGCCCGAGGATCCACATGCGGCCGGTCGGTGGTCTGCCGCTGCTGCACGTCGAGGGCCCTCAGGCGACCGAGGCGGGCGGGCTCGGCAAGCGGCTCTTCGACGTCCTCGGCACGTGCGTCGTACTCCTGCTCGCGACTCCGGTCATGCTCGCCGTCGCCCTCGCCATCTGGCTGGAGGACCGCGGGCCGATCCTGTACCGCCAGCTCCGTATCGGTCGCGACGGACAGTCGTTCGACTGCCTGAAGTTTCGCTCCATGTACGTTGACGCCGACGGGCTGGAGAAGGAGCTTCGCGACCTCGTCGAGCACGATGGCGCCCTGTTCAAGCACCCCCGCGATCCTCGTGTCACGAGGGTCGGGAAGTTCATCCGGAGGTACTCCCTCGACGAGCTGCCCCAGCTCTTCAACGTGCTTCTCGGGGAGATGAGCCTCGTCGGGCCACGCCCTCAGCAGGTGTGGGAGGTGGAGACCTACACCGACTCGGCCCGTCGCCGGCTGCTGGTGCGGCCGGGCATGACCGGCCTGTGGCAGGTGTCCGGTCGGTCGTCGCTGAGCTGGGACGAGGCTGTCCGGCTCGACCTCTACTACGTCGACAACTGGTCGATGCTGACCGACCTCGTGATCATGACGAAGACCGTCAAAGCCGTGCTGTCCACGAACGGCGCCTACTGAGCCTCCGCGCGCGGCGTCCGCGGCTCGTTGGTTTGGTGTGGCCAAGTTCTGGCTACTTCGCGGGCATGGCCCGCCTCCGCACCGTCTCGCCCAACAGCTCGGGCTGGACACGACGCCGCTCCGGCAAGGGGTTCGTCTACGTCGACGCCTCCGGTGCGCGGCTGTGCGATGAGGACTCAGAGCGCTGCAAGGCGCTGGTGATCCCTCCCGCGTGGGAGGAGGTCTGGATCTGCCCCCAGCCCAACGGCCACATCCAGGCGGTCGGGCGTCGACGCGGCGGGTCGGAGGCAGTACCTCTACCACCCCGAGTGGCGCGTCAAGCGCGACAAGATGAAGTTCGACCGGGTCGCCGAGGTCGCGGCGATGCTGCCCAAGGCGCGGGCGGCGATCCTCGAGCACATCGCCCTCGACGGCATGCCGATGGAACGGGCGGCAGCGACCGCCGTACGCCTCCTCGACCTCGGCTACTTCCGGATCGGGTCCGACTCGTACGCCGACTCCAACGGCAGCTTCGGGCTGACCACGCTGGAGAAGCGGCACGTGCGGCGCTCGCAGGGTCGGCTGGTGTTCTGCTTCATCGGCAAGTCGGGGGTCGAGCACTGCATCGAGATCGACGACCCGCTGGCGGTCTCGGCCGTGGAGACCATGCGCCGGCGACGCGGCGGAGGGGACCGGCTGCTGGCGTACCGCGACGGCCGGCTGTGGAACCCGCTCGATGCTGTCGCGGTCAACGGCTACCTCCGGGACACCACTGGGGCCGAGATCACCGCGAAGGACTTCCGGACCTGGCACGCCACCGTGCTCGCGGCCGTGTCGCTGGCCTCCTCGGAGGAGCCGGGTGAGTCCAAGGCGTCGCGCAAGCGGGCGGTGCGGAACGCGATGGTGGAGGTGTCGGAGTACCTCGGCAACACCCCGACCATCGCCCGCAGCTCCTACGTGGACCCCCGCGTGATCGACCTCTACGAGGACGGTACGACGATCGCCTCCGCCGTACGCCGTTCGTACGACTCGCCTGACGAGCGGCAGATCGCCCTGGAGCGAGCGGTGCTGCGGATGTTGCAGGAGGACGCGGCCTCCTCGGAGCGGGCAGCACGTCGCAAGGCCGCCTGAGGCGCTCTCGGATTGTCGAACTGGACCCCGGGCTAACGGCCGTTGCGCCAGGATCGGTAGCTTTCGCGTTCATCGGCGGGAGGGCCGCGCTCGGCAGCAATCTAGAGGTGTGCCGAAGTCGGTACACACGAGACGAACGGTGCTAAGGCATGGAACGTCAAGGCGACCTGTGTACGCCCGTGATGCCCTACGTCGCGTTGCCGCACGACGTGGCCGAGTGGATGGGCATGGATCGAAGCCGCGGCGCCGCTGGCGGTTGCCCGGTCGGAGATACTAGCTCCACGGCTCGCGCGGCGTAGGTCTCGGCCACCGCCGCGTGGCTCCGCCGCCGGGGCTCGGCGGGCATCAGGATCGTGCTCAGCATCCGGCGCCGCCGTCCGGGCTTCGGCTCGTTCTCCAGGCGCGGCCGCAGCACCTCCACCAGGTCGGCGATGAGCTCGTCGGTCTCCTCGTCGGAGAGGTACATCGCGGCGAACCGGTAGCCCACCCGGTCACGCGCCAGGTCGACGTCGCCTTGCGCGAGGTACCGGTCGAAGTCCGCGAGCCGGCCGGTCATGAAGGCCACGAAAGCCTGGCTGTGCTGCTCCGGCGTCATGGTGCGCTGCCTCTTCGCCGCCGAGGACGACGTTCTCGCTCTTCACCCGGTAGGTCCGCTCGAACGTCCCGCGCACCTTGCGCTCCTCCACCACCTCGAGCGCGCCGCCCTCGAGCAGCGTCGCGATCTGGCGGTAGAGGGTCGCCGCGGGATGTCCGGCAGCTCCTCGCGCAGCTGGGCCGTCGTCAGCTCGCGGTTGCCGACGAGCGCCTGGAGGATGCGCATCCGGACGGGATGGAGGATCAGGTCGGTGGTGCCCACGGGCTGCCTCGTTCTCAGGATTGACGTACGCTCCGTCGACGTCGTTCGCTGACGGCCTCGCGCCGCGCGGGACTGCGAGCACCGGGGCGCGCAGTCCGCGCGCGGCGCGCGAAGCTCAAGGCCACGACGACGATGTCGCGCGGCTCAACCTGGCGCGCGTCAACGCGAAGTGGTTCCGCGAGTACCTCGCCTACGACCCGGCCGACGACCTGCCCAAGATCGACGTGCCCGTTCTTGCGCTTACGGGGACCAAGGACCTCCAGGTCGACCCGGCTGACCTTGCGGTCGTCGCCGACCGGGCGGCCGGTCCGGTCGAGACCCATCTCGTCGAGGACCTGACGCATTCCCTGCGTCGGCAGGCGGGCGCGCCGTCGCTCTCGCGGTACAAGCAGGAGGTCCGCGAGCCGGTGGATGCAGAGGTCGTCGCGATCGTCCAGGGCTGGGTGAAGCGCTACATCGTGTGAGATCCAGCTCTGGTGGCTTCTCGGCCTGGGGACGGATGTCGGAAACTGTCGGTGGCCTCTCGTAGATTCGTATTCGAACAGGTGTTCGAGCGACAGGAGGCGTCGATGGATCCAAGTGGCACAGACACGATGACCCGAGGGGCTCCGCCGGGCGATGGTGGCGCGCAGCCGGGATGGTGGTGCGCAGCCGGGCGACGACGGGGTGGAGGTCGCGAAGGGGGAGAAGCGCCTTGCGGATCGGATCCTTCTCGACGACGCTCTCGAGGCGATGGTCGCGGAGAACCGGTCCCGGGCGATGCGACTCGATGCGGTCAGCGAGTTCCACGCGCGCCGGGTGGCAGAGGCGGAGACGCGAGGGTCCGGTGCTCCCGGTTTCTTCGTCCTGACTCCGCTGCAGGCGACCAAGGTCGAGTTCTGCCCGCTCCTCGGCATCGGTGAGCTGATGTTGCAGTTCGACCTGGAGCTGACCGACGGTCTCAAGCAGTGGTTCCCGCGCCTGTGGCGCCGCTGCATGAAAGGTCGGCTGGACATCGGCCGGGCAAGGCTCGCCTACGACCAGCTGCAGAACCTGACCAACGACGCCGACAAGGCGGCCTTCGCGGAGCTCATCGAGGAGATGTTCGACCGGATGGACGATCCTGCCTCGCCGCTCTACCCGGTGAGCCGCACGACGTTGCAGCGCGCGATCCGCCGCAGGTGCTTGAAGTTCCCGCAGAAGAGCGAGGACGACAACTTCGGCGAGGCGTTCAAGAAGCGGCGGGTCAAGCTCGAGACCGACGAGAACGGCATGGGAAGTCTGAGCGTGAGTACGGCGGTGCACGATGCCATGACCGCCGACTACCGCCTGACCCTCATCGCCAAGAAGCTGGGCGAGGCCAAGGGCGAGACCCGCACCCTCGACCAGCGCCGCGCCGACGTGTGCATCGACCTCATCCTGGGTCGTCTGACCGTCGGAGCGACCGACGGTGAGCTCGAGGATGACAGCACGGGTGGTGGGGACGACCCAGCGGAGACCTTCGAACGCAAGCCCGTAGGCAGGTTCGCCCGGCCGATCATCAACGTGACCGTCCCGATCACGACACTGATGGGCCTGAGCGACGAGCCCGGCGTGATGGCAGGTGGCACGTCCCTCCCGGCGGACGTCACGCGGCACATCGCGACGGACCCGGACGCGACGTGGTACCGGCTCCTCACAGACCCGGCCGGCGGGTTCCTGGAGCTCTCGACGACGAGCTACACGCCGACCGATGCCATCTGGCGATGGACCGTCGCCTGCAACCAGAAGTGCATCTGGCCCGGATGCTGCCGCCCGGCGACGGTCATCGAGCTGGACCACCGAATCCGGTTCCCGCTCGGGAAGACCTCGACATGCAACCTCCAGCCGCTGTGTCGCCGACACCATCACGTCAAGCACTCGGAGGGCTTCTCGGTCGTACTCGAGGCCGACGGGTCCTACACGTGGACGAGCCGGTTCGGGAGCACCTTCCGGACGCCGGCGCCGGAGTACCCGATCGCGGTGTGGCCCGAGGACGTGCCGGCGCCGCCCTCGGCCGAGGTGGTGGAGGCGGCGGCCAAGGTCGATCTCGCGTTCCGCTCGATCGTGGAGCGGGAGTTCGAGGCGGTGATCGTCCGGTGTCACTCCTGACCAGGCTCCGAGCCGTTCGAACGATCCTTGCTCGCGAGCTCGCCAGAGGTCGAGCGCGCCAGAGGTCGGCGGCGCCCGTCGAGATCGCCAGAGGCCGAGCACGCCGTCGTAGAGTCGCTGGTATGGAGCTGACGGTCGTCGAAGGAGACATCACCCAGCAGAAGGTGGACGCGATCGTGAACGCCGCCAACGAGCGCATGCGCGGTGGCGGTGGGGTCGACGGCGCCATCCATGGCGCGGGTGGACCCGCAATCCTCCAGGACTGCATCGAGCGCTTCCCCGATGGGCTGCCCACCGGTGAGGCGGGCTGGACGACTGCCGGGAACCTCCCCGCCAAGTGGGTCATCCACGTCGTCGGGCCGGTCTACGGCGACGGGACGCGGGACCAGCTCGTCTCCTGCTACGCCAACGCGCTCCGCGTAGCCGACGAGTTAGGGGCACGGTCGGTGGCGTTCCCGCTGGTCTCGGCTGGCGTCTACGGCTGGCCCCGAGAGGACGCGATCCGCGCGGCGGTCGACACGATCCGCGGCACGCCGACCGCTGTCTCAGAGGTCCGACTCGTGGCGTTCGGGCGTCCGACGTACGACGCCATGCAAGCCGCCCTCTGATCGGACCGAACGGCTCATCGTTCCCAGAGCACCGGATTACCCCATTCTGAGGGTGTTCCCCCTACGTCCGGGCTTTACCGTCGAAGAGTCCACAAGACTTGCAGGGGGGCTGCGGGTGATCGATGCCTATCCCGGTGCGCGGGCGCCGGAGGGGAAGTGCACGATGCGGTCCACATCTGGTCGCCGCACCCTCCGGTCCGCGGTGTCGGTCGGCCTCGCCGTTTTCGTCGTCGGTGTCACGAGCGCTGCCTACCCAGAAGGCAACGAGAACTCAGGCTCATCATCGACAGCCTCGAACGGCTCCGCCGGCAACTCGTATATCGATGGCACCCAGCCCGGCGGCGACCTCCAAACGACTGACGGCACACCAACCGGGGAACAGCCAACTGACGGGGTGTCGCCTCCGGATGTGTCTCCACCGGTCGTGGCTCCACCGGTCGTGTACTCCGCCGGTCGTGTCTCCGCCTGTTGTGACTCCGCCTGTTGTGAGCTCCGCCGGTCGTGTCTCCGCCTGTTGTGACTCCGCCGGTCGTGTCTCCGCCTGTTGTGACTCCGCCGGTTGTGTCGACCACGTCCGACTGGAACCTCAATTTCACCTACGGCACGACCAACAACGGTGTCACCACGAACGACAGTTTCAACAACGGCAGCTTCTGCAACGGGTCGTCCTCGGACTGTCGGTGCAACGACAGTTCTCACTGTGACGGCTCGAGCTGGCGGTGCGATAGCGGGAGCTTCTGCAACGGGTCGTCCTCGGACTGTCGGTGCAACGACAGTTCTCACTGTGACGGCTCGAGCTGTGGGTGCGATAGCGGGAGCTTCTGCAACGGGTCGTCCTCGGACTGTCGGTGCAACGACAGTTCTCACTGTGACGGCTCGAGCTGTGGGTGCGATAGCGGGAGCTTCTGCAACGGGTCGTCCTCGGACTGTCGGTGCAACGACAGTTCTCACTGCGACGGCTCGAACTGCCGGTGCGACAGCAACAGCGCGCACTGCGACCACTCGAACTGCCGTTGCAACAACGACAATCACTCGTCGGACGGCAACTGCGGCTGCGACCGGGACACCGGCAACTCGACGGTGACGATATCGCCGGTCGCCACCCCGACAACGGTGCCCGTCACGGTGCCTGTCACGACGCCGGTCACGGTGCCTGTCACGACGCCGGTCGAGACGACCGTTCCGGCGGCTCCCGTGGTGACCCAGGCCGCCGTGCCGGCCGTCGTGGCAGCTCCCGTGGCAGCGCCTGCGCCCGCGGCTGCCCCGAGCCAGGGGACGCTGCCCAGGGTGGGTGCCGACTCGAAGGATGACCTGTTGGCCTTCGGAGGTGCCGCGATGCTGCTCACGGGGATCGTGCTGCTGCGGCTCCAGAGAAGGACCTAAGAGCTGGCGCCGGCCGCTACCCAATCCCACCCGGCCGGCGCTGGGATACCTCCCAAGGAAAGTGGGCGGCAGTCTCTCAGTCGAGACTGCCGCCCACGGTTCGTTGTGAGGGTGCGGTGGACGGTCCCCCAAGCGACCGACGCCCACGCGTCTTTGGTGAAGACGGTGAGTCTGGCCTTCCCGCACCAGCTCGGAACTACCCGATTTTGAGGGCGCCTTTACTTACTTCGCGCTTTAGCGTCCCACAGGCAAAGGAGGCTTGCGCGGAGCTGCGTGCGAGCGACGACGATCCCGGCTCATTGTGCCGGAGGGTGGAGAAGCGTCATGCATTGCTTACGTACTCGCGGGCATACGTTCCGCGCTGTCGCATCGGTCGGAATGGCCGTGTTCGTGCTCGGAGTCACCAGTCCGTCCTACGCCGACGACGGCAACGGCTCCCATGGGAACTCGTCTCACCAGGAGAAGTGGGCCGGCGAGAACTCGGCGGCGGCAACTGGGACGGCGGGAAGTCCGGCGGCGACAACTGGGATGGGGGAAGTCCGACGGCGGCAAGGAGTCCGGCTGGGACGGGGGAGAAGTCCGGCGGCGACAACTGGGACAGCGAGGAGTCCGGCTGGGACGGGGAGAAGTCCGGCGGCGACAACTGGGGCAGCGAGGAGTCCGGCTGGGACGGCGAGAAGTCCGGCGGCGACAAGGAGTCCGGCTGGGACGGGGAGAAGTCCGGCGGCGACAAGGAGTCCGGCTGGGACGGGGAGAAGTCCGGCCGTGACAAGTGGCACGGAGAGGACCACGGGGACAAGGACCACGGGGACAAGGACCACGGGGACAAGGACCACGGGGACAAGGAGCACGGGGACAAGGACCACGGGGACAAGGAGCACGGGGACAGGGACGCACGGGGACAAGGAGCACGGGGACAAGGAGCACGGGGACAAGGACCACGGGGACAAGGACCACGGGGACAAGGAGCACGGGGACAAGGAGCACGGCGACAAGGACCACGGGGACAAGGACCACGGCGACAAGGAGCACGGCGACAAGGACGACGAGGAAGAGTGCGAGTGCCCGAAGGAGGAGAAGCCTGAGAGAGGAGGTCCCGCCCGCTGAGCAGCCTCAGGAGCAGCCCGCTCCGCCCGAGGCCGTCCCGGCTGAGCAGCCCGCGCCTCCTGCGGAGGTCCCTGCCGCGCCGGCCGTCGCACCGGCCCCCGAGGCAGCGCCTGCCCCGGCCGCAGTGGCTCCGACCCAGGCTCTGCCGTCGGTCGGTGCCGACCCGGTGGACGAGGCCCTGGCGTTCGTAGGGGCCGGGATGGTGCTCTCGGGAGCCACCCTGCTGTGGCGTCGCAGAAGGGCTTGAGATCTGGCGCCGATCGCTGACCAGACCCAACCCGGCCGGCGCGCAGCAAGCTCACATGGAAGTGGGCGGCAGTCTCTCAGTCGGGACTGCCGCCCACGGGGTTTGCGCGGTGGTTGGTTTCGACAGGCTCAACCACCGCTGCCGCGCTAGCGGGGGGCCATGCGCAGGGCGCCGTCCATCCGGATGACCTCGCCGTTGAGGTAGTCGTGGTTGATGATCGTGAGGGCGAGCTGGGCGTACTCCTCGGGCCGGCCGAGCCGCTGCGGGAACGGCACGCCCGCGGCGAGCGCCGCCCGGAACTCCTCGGCCACCGTCGCGAGCATCGGGGTCTCCACGATGCCGGGTGCGATCGTGCAGACCCGGATGCCGTACTGCGCGAGGTCCCGCGCGGCCGGGAGGGTGAGCCCGACGATGCCGCCCTTCGAGGAGGCGTACGCCGCCTGGCCGACCTGACCGTCGTACGCCGCGATGCTCGCGGTGTTGATGATGACGCCGCGCTGGTTGAACTCGTCGCCCTCGGTCTTCGCGATCTCCTCCGAGGCGACCGCGAGCACGTTGAAGGTGCCGACCAGGTTCACCTGCACGACCTTGGCGTAGAACCCGAGGTCGTGGACGCCCTTCTTGCCGAGGATCCGCATCGACGGGCCGATGCCGGCGCAGTTCACGACCGTCCGCAGGGGTACGTCGGACGCTGCCGCCTGTGCGACGCCGGCGCGGACCTGCTCCTCGTCGGTGACGTCCACCGCGACGTACTCGAGGCCCTTCACCTCAGGCGCGTTGTCGATCGACTGCGGCAGGTCGAACGCGAAGACCTTCGCGCCCTGGTCGACCAGGGCCGCGGCCGTCGCGGCGCCCAGGCCGGATGCGCCTCCGGTGACGATCGCGGCGGTGTTCTCGAGCTTCATCAGTTGTTCTCCTGTGTCGTCGGGCGGCTGACCGTGACCGACCCCTTGTTCTCGCGGTCGAGGTGGCGGGCGATCACCATCCGCTGGATCTGGTTCGTGCCCTCGAAGATCTGCATCACCTTCGCCTCGCGCATGTAGCGCTCGACGGGGAAGTCACGGGTGTAGCCGTACCCGCCGAGCACCTGCACCGCGTCGGTCGTGACCTTCATGGCGTTGTCGGTTGCGACCATCTTCGCGATGCTCGCCTCCCGGCTGAACGGCAGCCCCTGGTCCTTGCGGCGGGCCGCGGCCAGGACGGTCGCCCGGGCGGACTCCACGGCCGCGGCCATGTCGGCGAGCACGAACGCGAGCCCCTGGTGCTCGATGATCGGCCTGCCGAAGGTCTCACGCTCCTTGGCGTAGGCGACCGCCGTGTCCAGCGCGCCCTGCGCGAGGCCGGTCGCCACCGCGGCGATCCCGAGCCGGCCCGAGTCGAGGCCCTCCAGCGCGATCCGAAGGCCTTCACCCTCGGCGCCGAGCCGCCGCTCGACGGGGATGCGCACGTTCTCGAACCGCATGGTCGCCGTCGCGGACCCGGTGAGGCCCATCTTCCGCTCCGGCGCGTCGGCGACCAGGCCGGGCGTGTCGGCCGGGACCAGGAAGCACGAGATGCCGTTGCGGTCGTCGCTGGTGCGGGCCATCACCTTGTAGAAGTCGGCGTACCCGCCGTGGGTGGTCCACGCCTTCGCGCCGTTCAGCACGTACTCGTCGCCCTCGCGGACCGCCCGCGTCCTCATCGTCGCGGGGTCGGAGCCGGCGTGGGCCTCGGAGAGGCAGTACGCCCCGAGCTGCTCGCCGCTCAGCATCCCGGGGAGCCAGCGCTGCTTCTGCTCCTCGGTGCCACGGGTGAACAGGCCGAAGCACGACAGGGCGTGCACCGAGACGCCGACCCCGACGGAGGACCAGACCGCCCCGATCTCCTCGAGGACCTGGAGGTAGACCTCGTACGGCTGACCCCCTCCGCCGTACTCCTCGGGGTAGGGGAGGCTCAGCAGCCCCGCCCGGCCGAGGGTCCGGAACACCTCGCGCGGGAAGGTCTCGGTGGCCTCGGCCTCCGCGACCGGCGGAGCGAGCTCCTTCAGGGCCAGGTCGCGGGTGAGCTCGATCAGGTCGGCTGCCTCTTCGGTGGGCATGACGCGCGTTGCGGGCATGGGGGTCCTTCTCTCGGTTCAGTCGCGTCTCACTCTAGGACGGCCGGTTAGCGTTCGCTAACTCGCGGCTGCATGTACACGGCGAGCATGCAGACGTCGTCGGCCCGGGTCGGGGACTCGAGGAGCGCCGTCTTCGCCCGCGCGCACATCTCCGCGGCGCTGGTCACGCCATGATCCCCGAGGGCGCCGGCGAGGGCGTCGAGGCCCTGCCCGAGTCGAGCGCCCCCTGTCCTCCACGAGACCATCGCTGAAGAGCAGGAGCCCCGAGCCGGGCGGCAGGTGATGAGTGGCGACGTCGTACTCCGCGTCGTCCGCGACCCCGAGCATCAGCCCGCCTGCACTGCTGAGGTACTCCGGCCCGCCGGGGCTTGTCATGACCGGCGGCGGGTGACCGGCGTTGGCGTAGGTCAGCTCGCCGGTGTTCACGTCGAGGACGCCGAGGAACACCGTGGCCATCGCCTCGGGCAGGAGCCGGGCAGTGCGGCGTTGGTCCGCTCCAGCACCCGGCCCGGGCGCGGGTCGTCGACGGCGAAGGCGCGTAGCGCGTTGCGGACCTGGTTCATGGCCGAGGCCGAGGCGAGGTTGTGCCCCACCACGTCACCGATCACGACACCGAGCAGCCCCTCGCCGAGCGGGAACGCGTCGTACCAGTCCCCGCCGACCTCGACACCCTCGGTGGCCGGAAGGTAGACCACGGCGAGGTCCACGCCCGGGACGCTCGGCAGCTCGTCGGGAAGGACCGAGCGTTGGAGGACCTCCGACACGCTGTGGTCACGGGCGAACGTGTCGACGTTCGTGAGCCCGACGCTGATCCGGCGGCCGAGCTCCTCCGCTACGGCCAGGTCGAACTCGCTGAACACGGGCCGCTCGTGCGATCGCCCGAGCACGAACACGCCCAGGTGCTCCGCTCCCTGCGTGAGCGCGATGGCGATGAAGCTGCCGGCGTTCAGCTGGTCGGCCACCTCGCCGAGGCGGGGATCCAGCTCGGGCCACGAGGCGCGGTGCGCCGCGACGTCCTGGACCAGCTGGCTCTTCCCGGTCAGGTAGGCCGCCTGGAACGCGACGCTGTTGCCCGGCGAGATGGGGTCATCGAGCAGGCGACTCCAGGACCGCCGTAGCCGCTGGGTCGCGATGCACCGCGGCGGTGGCACGCAGGCTGTCGTCCTCGGTCGGCAGGAACACGGCGGCGAGGTCGGCGACCGAGGGGACGACGAGCCGCGTGACCTGGTCGAGCATGTCCTCCCGGCTGTGCGTGGCAGCGACGAGGGCGCCGGCACCGAGGAGAAGGTTCAGCTGCTCCTCGGCGTTCTGTGCCTCGAGCTGGGCGGCGTGGGCCGACGCGACGAGCTCGGCGCGCTCCTCCTCGGCTCGCTGCCGTTCGGACAGGTCGGCCAGGAAGACGATCCAGGTGAGCGGCTCGTGCTCGACGACGGCGGCTCCCAGGAGCACCGGGACCCTCCGGCCGGACCGGTGGAAGAACTCCTTCTCGAAGGGTTCGCAGGCGCCGGTGCTCCGTAGCTGATCGACCGCGACCACGTCGCGCTCGACCCACTCGGGAGGGGTCATCGCCTTCCAGTCCACCCCGTCTGTCGCCAGGTCCTCGCGGCTGTAGCCGATCATGTCGAGGAAGGCGTCGTTCGCGTCGAACACCCGGTCCTCGTTCGCGACCGCGATCGCCAGCACGTTCGAGTCCCTGAGGCGCGCGAGCAGGCTGTCCCGGTCGCGCAGCTCCGCGGTGGTGAGCCGGGTCACGGCTGACCACCTCCCTCCCCTGCTCAGTCCGCCCGGGTCACTCAGCCTGGGCGATCTCGGCGTGCTCCTCACGCAGCTCCCGCTTGAGGATCTTGCCACTGGGGTTCTTCGGCAGCGCCTCGGCGATGACCACGCGCTTGGGGGTCTTGTAGCCCGCGAGGTGCTTGCGGGCGTGCTCGATGACGTCCTGCTCGGTCAGCGACGCGTCGGGCTTGGGTACGACGACCGCCACGACCGCCTCGATCCACCGCGGGTGGCTCACGCCGAACACCGCGACCTCCGCGACGCTGTCGAGCTGGTAGATCGCCTCCTCGACCTCGCGGCTCGCGACGTTCTCGCCGCCGGTCTTGATCATGTCCTTCTTGCGGTCCACGACGGACAGGCGGCCGTCCTCGTCGAGGAAGCCGAGGTCGCCGGAGTGGAACCACCCGTTGCGGAACGCCTCCGCGGTCTTCTCCTCGTCCTTGTAGTAGCCGAGCATCGCGTGCGGGCTGCGGTGCACGATCTCGCCGACCGTGCCGGGCGGCACCGGGTTGTCGTCGTCGTCGACGACCCGGGTCTCGACGTTGAGCGCGGCCCGCCCGGCCGAGCCCGCGTGGCTGAGCTGCTCCTCGGGGCCGAGGATCGTGGCGAGCGGCGCCATCTCGGTCTGGCCGTAGAAGTTCCACAGCCGCACGTTCGGCAGCCGCTCCCGGAGCTCGTTGAGCACCTCGACCGGCATCGCCGAGGCGCCGTAGTAGCCCTTGCGGAGGCTCGACAGGTCCGTGTTGTCGAAGTCCGGGCAGCGCAGCAGCGCGATCCACACGGTCGGCGGCGCGAACAGCTTCGTCACGTGCTCGGTCTCGATCGTGCGGAGCAGGGCCGCCGGGTCGGGGCCCGGGAGGATGATGCTGGTCGCGCCGAGGTACATGTCCGGGCCGAGGAAGCAGTCGAGCTGCGCGCAGTGGTACAGCGGGAGCGAGTGCACCTCGACGTCGCCGGACTCCATGCCGCCGTCGACGATGCAGGAGACGTACTGCCACATCAGCGACCGGCTCGAGAGCTCGGCGCCCTTGGGCCGCGACTCGGTGCCGCTGGTGTACATCAGCCGCAGCGGGGCGTCGTCCTCCACGATCACCGTGGGCGCCTCGCCGTCGTGCTCGAACCAGGTGCGTACGTCGACCCAGCCGTCGGGCCCGCCGTCCGCCGCCTCGGCCGACCCGGACCCGATCACCGCCTTGATGCGGACCGACCCGGCCGCCGCGGAGCTCAGCGCCGCCTCGGCGGTCTTGACCAGGGCCTCCTCCACGACGAAGGCCGAGGACTCGCTGTGGTCGAGGATGTAGGCGATCTCGTCGGGGCCGAGCATGAAGTTGACCGGCACGAGGGTCACGCCGAGCCGCGCGGTCGCGAAGCTCAGCACGACGAACTGCCAGCAGTTGTGGGAGAGCAGCGCGAGACGGTCGCCCTTCTGCAGGCCCGCGGCGTCGAGCGCGGCCGTCGTACGGCTGATGAGTGCCTCGAGCTCGGCGAAGGTGAGCCGGGTGTCCCCGTCGACGAGGGCGAGCTTGTCGGGGAACCGGTTGGCGGTGCGACGCGGCAGGTCGCCGAGCGCCTGGTGGCGGGCCTGAGGGATCAAACCCTGAGGGATCAAACCCTGAGCGATCAGTGACGACATGGTGTGCTCCTCAGCTCTGACGGATGGTGACCTGCCGGCCGATCAGCCGGAGCAGGAGATAACCCACGATGGCAGCAACCAGGCTGCCGAGCAGGATGCCGAGCTTCGCCACCTCGATCACGGCACCGTCCTTGAAGGCCAGGTTGGCGACGAAGATGGCGACGGTGAAGCCGATGCCGGCCGTCGCGGAGACGCCGAGCAGGTGGGCCTGGGTCATGCCGGAGGGGTACCTCGCGAGCCGGAGCCTCACCATCAGCCACGAGGCGCCGAAGATCCCGATCGTCTTGCCGAGGACGAGGCCGAGGGCGATGCCGAGCACCACCGGGTCGGCGAGCCACTCGCTCACCGGCACGTCGGGGAACGGGAGTCCTGCGTTGGCGAAGGCGAACAGCGGGACGATGCCGAAGGCGACGTACGGCGCGAGCACGGTCTCGTTGCGGTGCAGCGGCGACTGGGTCTCGAGGGTGAGCCGCCGGATCTCGCGGAGCGTGTGGTCGTTCGCCTCGTGCTCGTCGGCGGTGACCACGCCGTCGGCGTTGCGGTCGACGACCTCGTTGACCAGGCGGGTGGCGACGTCGGGGTAGAGGTTCGGCGGCAGCAGCGCGAAGGCCGGCGTGATCAGGCCGAACGCGACGCCGATGATCGTGGCGTGGACGCCTGACTCGTGGAGGGCGTACCACCCGATGCCGCCGAGCAGGATGTAGGCGCCGATCGCCCGGACCCGCGCCCGCTGCAGGAAGAGGGCGGCGACCACGGTGGCGGCCGCGACGAGCAGCCAGACGATCGACACCCCGCCGGTGTAGAAGATCGCGATCACGAGGATCGCGCCGAGGTCGTCCACGATCGCCAGCGTGAGCAGGAACAGGCGCGCGCCGAAGGGCACCCGGCTGCCCAGCGAGGTGAGCACGGCGACCGCGAAGGCGATGTCGGTGGCCATCGGGATGCCCCAGCCGCTCAGGTGCGGGCCGCCGGCGTTGAAGGCCACGTAGATCGCCGCGGGCGCGAGCATGCCGCCGACCGCGGCGACGATCGGCAGCGCCGCGGCCTTCGGGTCGCGCAGCTCCCCGAACACCAGCTCCCGCTTGATCTCCAGGGAGACCAGCAGGAAGAACAGCGTCATCAGGCCGTCGTTGACGACCTCGCGGAGCGTGAGGTCGAGCAGGTGGAGGTCGCCGACGTGGAACACGAGGTGGCTCTCCCAGAAGCGCTCGTAGTCCGCGTAGAGCGGCGTGTTGGCGATGACCAGGGCGGCGACGGTGGCGAGCAGGATGACGACCGCGCTGCTGGTCTCGATCTGCATCAGGTTCTGCAGCGGCCGCACCAGGCGCCGGGGGACGAAGCGGTCCGTCTCGCGCCAGCTGGGCGCAGCGAACTGCCGTGCCCCTTCGGTGGGCGCCCCTTCGGTGGGCCCCCCTGAGGTGGGCGCTGTCTCGGGCGGCATCGTCACTTCCTAAGCAGGCAGGGTCCCTTCAGGTTATCGACCCGGATCATCGGCCGGGGTCGGTCATCGGCCCGTGGCGCCGACGATCCGCAGGGCCAGGTCGCTGTAGTGGCGGGCGATCTGGTCGGGGGTCCATTCGCCCTCGTCGCGGTACCACCGCGCGACGTCGATGCCCAACGACAGCAGCGCGAGCGCCGTCATGTGCGGGTCGGGCGTCTCGAAGACCCCCGCCGCGACGCCGCGCTCGACGACGTCGCGCATCTCCTGCTCGATCTGGCGCCGGATCGCCGCGATCTCCTCGAGGTGCTCCGGCGAGAGCGCGGCGAGCTCGTAGTTCACGATGCGGGCGCCGGTGTGGTCCTCGGCGTGGTAGACGACGAAGGCGTGTACGACGGCCAGCAGCTGCTCGCGGGGGTCGCGCGAGGTGGCCACGGCCTCCCGCACCAGCGCGAGGGTCTTCTCGTGACCCGCGCGGCTGATCTCGTGGAGCAGCTCCTCCTTGGAACGGTGGTGCACGTAGAGCGCGGCGGGGCTCATCCCGGCGCCCGAGGCGATGTCCCTGGTCGACGTACCGTGGAAGCCCTTGGCCGCGAACGACTCCACCGCCGCGGCCCGGAGCCGGGCGCGGGCATCAGGTGGTTGACGGATCTGCTCCACCTGAGGAACGCTAAGCGAACGCTTAGGGGCTAAGCAAGCGCTTAGCCGGGACATCGGAAGGGCTAGCGCATTGAAGAGGTTCGAGGGCAAGGTCGCGATCGTCACCGGAGCCAGCCGGGGGATCGGTCTCGGGATCGCGGAGCGGCTCGTCGCCGAGGGCGCGAAGGTGACCGTCACCGCACGCAAGCCCGAGGCGCTCGAGGAGGCGGCGAAGAGCCTCGGCGGACCTGATGTGGCCCTCGCCGTTGCCGGGAAGGGCGACGACGTCGAGCACCAGGCCGACGCGATCCGCCAGACCATCGAGACCTTCGGCAGCGTCGACCTGCTGGTGAACAACACCGGCATCAACCCGGTGTACGGGCCGATGGTCGAGCTCGACCTCGGCGCCGCCCGCAAGATCTTCGAGGTCAACTGCCTGGCGGCGCTGTCGTGGGTGCAGCAGGCGTACAAGGCGTGGATGGGCGAGCACGGCGGCTCGGTCGTCAACGTGTCGTCCGTCGGCGGGCTCAAGCCGGCTCCCGGGCATCGGGTTCTACGGCGCCAGCAAGGCGATGCTGAACCACATCACCCAGGAGCTCGCCGTCGAGCTCGGCCCCGACATCCGGGTGAACGCGGTCGCCCCTGCCGTGGTGAAGACCAAGTTCGCGACCGCGCTCTACGAGGGCCGCGAGGACGAGGTGTCCGCGACCTACCCGCTCAAGCGGCTCGGTGTCCCGGAGGACATCGGCAGCGTGGTGGCGTTCCTGCTGTCCGAGGACGCGGCGTGGCTGACCGGCCAGGTCGTCGTGATCGACGGCGGGCTCACGCTCACCGGCGGCGTCTGACATGGACGTCGACGGAGCGGGCGTCGTCGTCACCGGCGCCGGCCACGGCATCGGCCGCGCCATCGCCGAGCGGATGGCAGCCCAGGGTGCCCGCGTGGTGGTCAACGACCTCGACGGCGAGGCTGCCGAGCAGGTCGCCACGGCGATCGGCGGCGGCCTCGCCGTGCCCGGTGACGCCGCGTCCGAGGAGGGGGTCGCGGAGCTCGTCGCCGCGGCGCGCGACCACCTCGGCAGGATCGACGTCTACTTCGCCAACGCCGGCATCGACGTCGGCCAGGGCCTCGGCGCCCCCGAGGACGACTGGGCGCGCGCGGTCGACGTCAACGTGATGGCACACGTGCGGGCCGCGCGGCAGCTCGTGCCGACCTGGCTCGAGACCGGCGGCGGGCGCTTCGTCGTCACGGCGTCGGCGGCCGGGCTCCTCACGATGCTCGGCAGTCCGGTCTACTCGGTCACCAAGCACGCCGCGGTGGGCTTCGCGGAGTGGCTCTCGGCCACCTACGGCCACCGCGGGATCGTCGTACAGGCGATCTGCCCCCAGGGCGTCCGCACGCGGATGCTGGAGGAGGCCGGCCCGCTCCAGGAGCTGCTCTCCCACGACACCGCGCTCGAGCCGGAGCAGGTCGCCGACACGGTGTTCCACGCCCTGCAGGACGACCGGTTCCTGATCCTGCCGCACCCGGAGGTCGCGGAGTACTACAAGCTCCGCGCGAGCGACACGGACCGCTGGCTGGCCGGGATGCGGAAGCTGCAGCGGCGGCTGGACGAGGCGACGGGCGCGGCCGAGTGACCCCCGCCGAGCTCCCCGGCCTGGACCTCGACCGGTTCCGCACGTTCTTCGAGAAGGCCTGCCCGGGCGAGGTCACCGGGCCGCTGACCGGTTCGCTCGTCGCGGGCGGCAAGTCCAACCTGACCTACATCGTCGGCGACGGCCACCGCGAGTGGGTGGTGCGACGCCCGCCGCTCGGCCACGTGCTGGCCACCGCGCATGACATGACGCGGGAGTACCGCGTGATGACCGCGCTCCGGGACACCGACGTCCCCGTGCCCAGGACGTACGCCCTGTGCGAGGACGAGTCCGTGACCGGAGCGCAGTTCTATGTGATGGAGCGCGTGCACGGGACGCCGTACCGCACTGCCGCGGAGCTGGAGGCCCTGGGCCCGGAACGGACGGCCGCGATCTCGCGAAGGACCGTCGAGACCCTCGCCACCCTGCACTCGGTCGACCCGGCCGCGGTCGGGCTGGCGGACTTCGGGCGGCCGGAGGGCTTCCTCGAGCGGCAGGTCCGCCGCTGGAAGAAGCAGCTCGACGCCTCGCACAGCCGCGACCTGGCCGGCGCCGACGAGCTGCACGCCCTGCTCGCCGCGAACATCCCGGCCGAGCAGACCCCGGCGATCGTGCACGGCGACTACCGCCTCGACAACCTGCTCGTCGACTCCCAGGACCGGATAGCCGCGGTCATCGACTGGGAGATGGCCACGCTCGGCGACCCGCTGACCGACGTCGCGCTGATGGTCGTCTACCACCGCCTCGCCGCCCTCGACGCCGCTGTGGCCGACGCGTCGACGGCCGCCGGCTTCCTCAGTGAGGCCGACACGATCGAGCTGTACGGCTCACGGAGCGGGCGCGACCTGTCGGCCATGGGGTTCTACCTCGGGCTCGCCGCCTTCAAGCTCGCGGTGATCCTGGAGGGCATCCACTTCCGCTACACCCAGGGCCAGACCGTGGGCGAGGGGTTCGACTCCGTCGGCGCCTCCGTCGAGCCCCTGATCAACGCAGGCATCACCTCGCTGAAGGAGAACTGACATGGAGTTCGCGTACGACGCCCGCACCGAGGAGCTCCGCGAGCAGCTGCTCGCGTTCATGGACGAGCACATCTACCCGAACGAGGCGCTCTTCCACGAGCAGCTCGACGCGCTCGAGAACAAGTGGGACTGGACCTCCGCGCCGGTGATGCAGGAGATCCGGGCCGAGGGCAAGAAGCAGGGGCTCTGGAACCTCTTCCTCCCCGGCGAGCACGGCGCCGGCCTCACGAACCTGCAGTACGCCCCGCTCGCCGAGATCACCGGCCGCTCCGGCCACCTCGCGCCCGCCGCCCTCAACTGCGCCGCCCCGGACACCGGCAACATGGAGGTGCTCGCGCAGTTCGGCAGCGAGGAGCAGAAGGAGCGCTGGCTGTCGCCGCTGCTCGACGGCACGATCCGCTCGGCGTTCGCGATGACCGAGCCGGACGTGGCCTCCTCCGACGCGACGAACATCAGCACCACGATCGAGCGCGACCTTCGACGGCTGGGACCAACGGCGGATATGTCCTCAACGGCCGCAAGTGGTGGATCACCGGGGCGATGGCTCCCGCCTGCGAGATCTTCATCGTGATGGGCAAGACCGACTCATCAGCCGACAGGCACCGGCAGCAGTCGATGATCCTGGTCCCGCGCGACGCCCCCGGCCTCGTCGTGAAGCGCGGCATGGAGGTCTTCGGGTACGACGACCACGAGCACGGCGGCCACGCGGAGCTCGAGTTCAACGACGTCCGCGTCCCCGCCTCGAACCTGATCGGCGAGGAGGGCACCGGGTTCGCCATCGCGCAGGCCCGCCTCGGCCCCGGCCGGATCCACCACTGCATGCGCGCGATCGGTGTCGCCGAGCGGGCGATCGAGCTGATGTGCAAGCGGTCGGTCGAACGGGTCGCGTTCGGCAAGCCTCTTGCGAGCCAGGGCGTCGTGCGCGAGTGGATCGCGGAGTCGCGGGTGAAGATCGAGCAGCTGCGCCTGCTCGTGCTCAAGACCGCCTGGCTGATGGACACCGTCGGCAACAAGGGCGCGCACACCGAGATCCAGGCGATCAAGATCGCCACCCCCGAGACCGTCCAGTGGATCCTCGACAAGGCGATCCAGGTGCACGGCGGCGGCGGCCTGTCCCAGGACTTCCCGCTGGCCCAGCAGTTCGCCGGCATCCGCACGCTCCGCTTCGCCGACGGCCCGGACGAGGTCCACAAGATGTCCCTGGCCCGCAGGGAGATCAAGAAGCAGGTGGGGCTGTGAGCTCGCCTGCCGCGAGGACGTTCGCCGCGACCTCGCGGAGCGGGTCGAGAAGCTGCTCTCGTCGTGCCCGCCTGCCTCCACGGACCGGCTGGAGTTCCTCCGCGCCCGCTTCGACGCGGGGCTCGCGTGGGTGCACTTCCCCGAAGGGCTCGGCGGGCTCGGGCTCGCGCGTGGCTTCCAGCAGTACGTCGAGCAGCTGCTCGCCGAGGCCGGGGCGCCGGACAACGAGCCGCGCAAGATCGGGATCGGCCTCGGCATGGCCGCACCCACGATCCTGGCCTTCGGCACCGAGGAGCAGAAGCAGCAGTTCCTCCGCCCGTTGTGGACCGGCGAGGAGGTGTGGTGCCAGCTGTTCAGCGAGCCCGGCGCCGGGATCCGACCTCGCCGCGCTCGCGACGCGGGCGGTCCGTCACGGCGACGGGCCCGACGCGACCTGGGTCGTGAACGGGCAGAAGGTCTGGACGTCGAGCGCCCACAAGGCACAGCGGGCGATCCTCGTGGCGCGCACCGACCCGGATGCGCCCAAGCACAAGGGCATGACGTACTTCCTCGCCGACATGACCGACCCCGGCGTCGACGTACGACCGTTGCGCCAGCTCACCGGCGAGGCGGAGTTCAACGAGGTCTTCCTCTCCGACGTACGCATCCCCGACGCCCACCGCCTCGGCGAGGTAGGCGACGGCTGGAAGGTCGCGAACGCCACGCTGATGAACGAGCGTGTCGCGATCGGCGGGCACGCCGCACCGCGCGAGAGCGGGATGATCGGCCGAGGTCGCGGAGACGTGGCGTTCACGCCCGGAGCTGCGCACGCCCGGGATGCATGACCGGCTGATGTCCGGCTGGGTCGAGTCGGAGGTCTTCCGGCTGACCGGCGCGCGCCTGCGGCAGAAGCTCGCGGTCGGGGCGCCGGGCCCCGAGGGCTCCGCGATGAAGCTGACCTTCGCCCGGCTCGCCCAGGAGCTCAGCGGGCTCGAGGTCGAGCTGCTCGGCGAGGACGGCCTGCGTTACGGCGACTGGACGATGACCCGGCCCGAGCAGGTCGACTTCACCGGTCGCGACGCCGGCTACCGGTACCTCCGTGCCAAGGGCAACTCCATCGAGGGCGGCACCTCGGAGATCCTGCGCAACATCGTCGCGGAGCGGGTCCTCGGCCTGCCGACCGAGCCGCGCGTCGACAAGGACATCCCGTGGAAGGAGATCCCGCGATGAGCTCGGACCTCAACCTGCTCTACACCGACGTCGAGGACGACCTGCGCTCGTCGGTGCGGGACCTGCTCTCGTCGCGTTGCCCTGCTGACGCGGTGATCGCGATGTACGACGGCGACCGCTCGCTCGTCGCGCCCCTGTGGCGGTCGCTGGCCGTCGAGCTCGGGCTGGCGGGGCTGCTCGTGCCGGAGTCCTTCGGCGGTGCCGGGGCTTCTGCTCGGGAGGCGGCGGTCGTGCTCGAGGAGCTCGGCCGGTTCGCCGCGCCGGTGCCGTTCCTGACCAGCTCGGTCGTCGCCACCGCGGTGCTCGGCGGTGGGTCGCCTGCCGGTTCCGTGCACGTGCACGGTTTTGACGGCGGAGCGGCCGGATCGCGCGTCGATTCCGGGCAGGTGCACGATTCTGGCGAGGGAGCGGCCGGATCGCGCGTCGATCCCGTGCATGTGCACGATTCTGGCGAGCTGGGTGCCTCCTTGCTCGCGGAGTTGGCGGCGGGGGAGCGTACGGCGGCCCTGGCGGTGCCGCTGGCGGCGAGCCCCTGGTCCTTCGAACCCACTGTCACCGCGTCAGGCGATGCGCTGACCGGCCGGGTGACCTCGGTGGCGGGTGCGCTGGAGGCGGATGTGCTGCTGGTGCCGGTCGCCGTGGACGGGGGCGGCTCGGCCGGGGTCGAGGTGCGCGCGGTCGACGCTGCGGACGCCGAGATCACGCCGGTGACCTCCCTCGACATGACGCGCCAGGTCGCCGACGTGTCGTTCGACGGCGCGTCGTCGCGGGTCGTCGTACCCGCAGACTCCGGCGCAGCCGCGGTGCGGAACGCCCTCCAGGTGGGAGCCGCGCTGATGGCGTCCGAACAGGTCGGTGTCGCGCAGTGGTGTCTCGACACGACGGTGGCGTACCTCAAGGAGCGGCGCCAGTTCGGCCGCGTCGTGGGCGGCTTCCAGTCGTTGAAGCACCGCCTCGCGGACCTGTACACGCTGGTCGAGCAGGCTCGTGCCGCAGCGCGCTACGCCGCAGCCACGGTCGCGGAGGGCGACCCGGACCAGGAGGTCGCGGCTTCGGTGGCCCAGGCGTACTGCTCCGACGTCGCCGTGAAGGCGGCCGAGGAGTGCGTGCAGCTGCACGGCGGGATCGGCATGACCTGGGAGCACCCGGCGCACCTGTACCTCAAGCGCGCCAAGGCGGACCAGATCGCCTTCGGCACGCCGGGGGCGCACAGGGCCCACCTCGGCGAGCTCGTCGACCTGCCCGCCTGACCGGCCCCTCCGCCGTACCCACGGGCCCACCTTCGAGCGGGTCGGCCGAGGCAGGCGCTCAGGCTATTCGGCGGCCGGTGATGTCGCGCCAGCGAATCCTCACGTAGAGCGCTCGCGGACCGGCGGCCCAGGGCCCCGGCTCGTGGGCCCAGCGGATCTGCTCGATCTCCTCGATGTCCTCGACGATCTCGCCGCGGCCGACCACCACCACGCTCCAGCCCGTGCGGGTACTCGTGTCGATGCTGTCGACCTCGAAGGCGATGTCGCCGGACCAGCCGTAGGTGCCGAGCACGCTGTAGGGCGTGGTGCGGAAGACGACCGAGTCCTCGTGGATGCTGAAGTTGACCGGTACGACATGGGGACCGGTGGGGGTGCAGATCGCCGCGCGTCCCACGACCTGCGCGCTGATCAGCTCCTTGCATTCGTCGGCGGAGAGCTCCACGAGTACGCCCATGACGTGCCCCCTCCCTGCTATAGCCCTGCGGCTCCAGCATCCGGCCGCCGGCCGTGGTCCCGGATGAGGCGAAAGGCCCGGCGCGACCTGCCGGTGGTCCAGGGTTCCGTCGTATGCTGCCGCGACCGCGAACCACATGGAGGCCTGGATGCCCGTCGACCCGCACATCGCGCCGCTGCTCGAGCTGCTCGCCACCGTCCCGCCGATGAGCGAGGGATCGCCGGAGGCGGCTCGTGAGGCGTTCCGCCGGCTCACCGTCGAGGGCCGCCGGCCGGAGCAGGTGGTGCAGGTCGGTTCGGTCGAGGACACGACCATCCCCGGTCCGGCGGGAGACCTGGCAGCGCGGGTCTACCGTCCCTCGGCGGAGGGCCCGCTCCCGACGGTGATGCTCTTCCACGGCGGCGGCTGGGTGATCGGCGACCTCGACACCCACGACAGCATGGCGCGCAGCATCTGCCGCGACTGCGACGCGGTCGTGGTGTCGGTCGACTACCGGCTCGCGCCGGAGGCGCCGTTCCCCGCGGCGGTGGACGACGCGCTCGCCGCGACGCGGTGGGTCGCCGACCGCCTGGCCGACTTCGGCGGTGACGCCCGGCTGGCTGTTGCAGGCGACAGCGCGGGCGGCAACCTCGCCGCCGTCGTGGCGCAGCAGCTCCGCGACTCAGGCGGCCCGACCCTGGCGGCGCAGCTCCTCGTCTACCCGGCCACCGACGTGAGCGGCGACTTCGCCTCGCGGACCGAGAACGCCGAGGGGTACTTCCTCGACCTCCCGACGATGGTGTGGTTCATGGAGCACTACGCCGCCGACGCCGCCGCGCACGAGGACCCGCGGCTGTCTCCGCTGCGCCACCCTGACCTCTCCGGCCTGCCGCCGGCGGTCATCGTCACCGCGGAGTACGACCCGCTGCGCGACGAGGGGGAGGCCTACGCCACCGCGCTGACCGAAGCCGGTGTGGAGGTCGACGTACGACGGTTCGACGGGATGATCCACGGGTTCTTCGACATGGGCGCCTACTCACCCGGGGCGCAGGCGGCCGTCGACGAGTCCTGCGCGATGTTCGCCAAGCTGCTGTCCCGGTAGTCGACGCCGTAGCCGCAGCCGCGTCAGCTCGTGATGGCGGCGGCACCGCGGCTGGAGTGGCCCGTCGCCATCAGGCCGAGGACGAGGAGCAGCCGGTCGCGGGGGACCTGGAGGCTGCGACCCGTGAGCTGCTCGATCTGCTTCATCCGGTAGATCACGGTGTTGCGGTGGCAGTAGAGCGCCTCGGCGGCGTGGGTCGGCGACCCGTTGTGCTCCAGGAGGGCCAGCAAGGTCTGGATGAGCAGGTCGGCCTGGTGCTGAGGCTGCGCGAGCAGCGACCCGATCGACTCCTCGACCAGCAGGGAGGCCACCTCGGGGCTCCCGTTGAGCAGCACCTCGGGCAGCCGGTCGCTGGCCGAGACCACCTGGACCTGGCCACGCGGGACGGTCTGGGCGGCCCGAGTAGCCAGCAGGTAGGCGGAGGCGAAGCCGGCGATGCCGTCTGCTGACGTCGCGACCCCCGCACGACCGGCGGCGCTCGGCGACAGCAGCTCGACGAGACCGGCGGCATCGGTGTCGCCGAGCGGCACGAGCCCGAAGTAGGCGCCCCCGCGGATGTGCCAGTGCGAGACGCGGCCGGCGCGTTCCAGACGGTCCTCCGCCGCCCGGAGCGGCTCGTCGAGCGACTCGTCGAACGGGGCCACCACACAGGCGACCGGCTCGTCGGCGCTGACCCCGAGGGTCTCGGCTGCATCCTGTGCGAACGCCGGGTCCGCCCCGCGGCCCTCCACGAGCCCGTCGAGGAAGCTCTGCTGGCGTTGCAGGTCGCGGCGCTGGAGCCGGGCGGACTCCCGGCGGTAGGACTCGACGAGCACGGCGTTCTGCACGTCGAGCGCGTTCCAGATGCGCTGGCCGGCCATCAGCAGCACGTGGTCGTCCACCCCCAGGTCCTGCCGGGCGCCCTGGTCGAGCAGCGCCTCCCAGAGGACGCGGGTGCCCAGGCTGTAGGCGTTGAGCACCAGCTCCATGGGTACGCCTTGTCGGGCGCGTCGTCGTCCGGTCTCTCGCCAGACGTCGGTGGCCTTCTTGCCCGGCTCGGTCTGCCCGGCCATGGTCAGGATCCCGCGACGGACGTGCTCCCGCGTGCTGGTGCGGACGTCGGCGCGCAGGTCGTGACCGGCCTTGTCGTACCACTCCCGGTCCTTCTCGAACAGCGTCAGCGAGATGTCGTCGGCGATCGCGTCCGCCCGGTCGATCAGGGAGGCCCACGCGAGCCGGATCTGGTGCTCGAGCGCTTCGTCGGCCGGCTCGATCGCGCGCGTGAGCGCTGAGCCCCTCGGCATCCGCGACTCCTTCATGCGAGCCACGTTCGCACTCCGAGCACAGTAAAGCCACCCCAAATGCCCCTCTTGGGGCGGTTAGCACGACCCATTTTGTGCATTGCGCCCATATCCCTTTCTGTGCGGGGCGACCAAAGTGGTGGCGGTCACACCCGCGCAGGCCACACGAGGGAGCCGGAGTGAGCGAGACCGTCGCCGAGCCAGTGAACACCGGAACGCCGCCTTCACGATGTCCGACGTCGGGGTGAGCTTCGGCGGCATCGTGGCGCTCAGCGGCGTCGCCCTCGACGTGCAGCCGAACCAGGTGCTCGGCGTCATCGGTCCCAACGGGGCGGGCAAGACCACCCTTTTCAACGTCGCCTGCGGGTTCGTCCAGCCGGACACCGGCCGGCTCACCTGGCGAGGTCGTGAGCTGAGCCGGCTCCGTCCGCACCAGCTCGCCGGGCTCGGCATCGGACGGACCCTGCAGGGCCTCGGACTGTTCGACCGGATGACGGTGCTCGAGAACGTCATGGTCGGCGCCGACCGTCACGCCAAGGCGGGGTTCCTCGCCGGGCTCATCGCCCTCCCGCGCAGCACGAAGGACGAGCGAGCGCTGCGTGACCGCGCGATGACCGTCCTCGCGGAGCTCGGGATCGAGGAGTACGCCGGACGCCTCCCCACGAGTCTTCCCTACCCGGTCCGCAAGCGGGTCGCTCTGGCGAGGGCGCTGGTCAGCGAACCAGAGCTGCTGCTGCTGGACGAGCCGGCCAGCGGGTTGTCCAACGACGAGATGAGCGAGCTCGGTGACCAGATCCGCGGCCTCACCGGCCGGATGTCGGTGATGCTCGTGGAGCACCACATGGACCTCGTGATGAGCGTGTGCGACCACATCGTCGTGCTCGACTTCGGGAAGGTCATCGCCCGCGGCACCCCCGACGAGGTGCGCAACGACCCGGCTGTGCTCGCCGCCTACCTCGGCGACGAGGTGTCGCACCGGTCGACCGACCTCCTCGCCGAGGGAGGGCGGTGACCATGCTCGACGTACACGAGCTGACCACGACGTACGGTCCGGTGACGGCCCTCGACCACGTCTCCTTCTCCGCGCCGAAGGGCAAGGTCACCGCGGTGCTCGGCGCGAACGGGGCGGGCAAGACCACGTTGCTCCGCACGCTGTCCGGCCTGATCCGGCCGAGCCACGGCAAGGCGGAGCTCGAGGGCACGGACCTCGTCCGGACCCCGGCGGAGAAGATGTCGGCGATGGGCCTGGCCCACGTGCCCGAAGGCCGCGGTGTGATCACCGAGCTGACCGTCGAGGAGAACCTCCGGCTCGGGGGTCTCGGGCGGGCCGACAGGTCGAAGCCTGCCGACATCGACCGGGTCTACTCACTCTTCCCGGTCCTCGGCGACCGGCGCAGCGCCACGGCCGACACGCTCTCCGGCGGCGAGCGGCAGATGCTCGTGATCGGCCGCGCCCTCATGGCGAACCCCAAGATCCTGCTGCTCGACGAGCCTTCGCTCGGGCTCGCGCCGCGGATCGTCGCCCAGATCTTCGACCTGCTCAAGACGCTCGTGGAGACGGACGGGCTCACCGTCGTGCTCGTCGAGCAGAACGCCCGCAGTGCCTTGTCCATCGCCGACTACGGCGTCGTGCTCAACCTCGGCCGGCTCGTCGTCCACGAGGCCGCCGACGTGCTCGCCGCGGACGAGAAGCTCCGCCACGCCTACCTCGGATTCTGACCAGACCGCACCCCTACCGCCGCCGGGAGAACTCGTGCAGCAGTTCCTCACCATCGCGTTGACCGGGCTGACACTCGGCTTCGTCTATGCCGCGTTCGCGCTCGCGCTCGTGCTGATCTGGCGCTCGACGCGGATCGTCAACTTCGCCCAGGCGCCGATGGCGATGATCACCACCTACATCGCGCTGGTGCTCATCGACGCGGGGGCGTCGTACTGGGTCGGCTTCGCCGCTGCCCTGGTGTCCGGGCTGGTCCTGGGGGCCTTGGTCGAGCGGGTCTTCGTGCGCCCCGTGGAGGGCAAGTCCGAGATCAACGCGGTGATCCTCACGCTGGGCCTCTTCATCGTGATCCACGCTCTGGCAGCGGTGATCTTCGGCTCGCGCTACCGCTCCTTCCCGGCACCGTTCGGACTGCGCGGGTTCCAGATCGGCGACATGCGGATCGCGCTCACCGGGTTCGGCATCTTCACGATCGTGGCCGTGCTGGTGACGATGGGCCTGCTCGTCGCGCTGTTCCGGTTCACCGACCTGGGTCTGAAGATGCGCGCCTCGGCGTTCAACGCGGAGGTGGCCAGACTCCTCGGCGTCAAGGTCGGCCGGATGCTGACCTTGGGTTGGGCGCTGGCCGCGCTCGTCGGGTCGCTCTCGGGCCTCCTCATTGCCGGCGGCAGCCTCGTGCACCCGTCGTACATGGACTCCGTCGTCGTCTACGGCTTCGTCGCCGCTGTGCTCGGTGGGCTCGACAGCCCAGTGGGCGCGGTGATCGGCGGCCTGCTGCTCGGCGTCTCGCTCAGCTTCGTCAGCGGGTACGTCGGCTCCGAGGTCGTCGCGCTGGCCGCTCTCGTGATCCTCATGCTCGTCCTGCTCCTCAAACCCGGTGGCCTGTTCTCCCACGCAGCAGAGCGGAGGGTCTGAATGGCCTCGCTGCCCGCACCCATGACCAAGCTCTCCGAGTCCACCCTGCTGCGGCACGTCCTGCTCGCGGTGGCCGGCCTCGTCGTCGTGATCCTCGTGGTCGAGACCAGCAGCGACTTCCGCAGCGCACAGTTCGCCGCCATGGCGTACCTCGGCATCGCCGCCGGCGGGCTCACCGTGCTGACCGGCCTCAACGGCCAGATCTCGCTGGGACACGGCGCCTTCATGGCGATCGGCGCCTACACCACCGCGCTGCTCTACCAGGACGCCGAGCCGGTGCTTCCCGTGGTGGGCGCCCTGGCCGCGGCCACCATCGTCGCGCTGGTCGTCGGCGCTGCGGTCGGTGTCGCGGCGGCGCGGCTCCACGGGCCCTACCTGGCGGGCGCCACGCTCGCCCTCGCCATCGCGGTCCCCGGAATCGCCGTCTTCTTCGACGAGACGTTCGGTGGCGAGCAGGGACTCACCGTGCGGCTTCCCGAGGTCCCGAGCTGGTTCGCCGACATCGTCTTCTTCATCACCGCGCACGACGTGTCGAGCAGCAAGTACGTCGCCTACATCGGCTGGCTGTCGCTGATCGGCGTCTTCGTGCTGCTCGCGAACCTCTCCCGCAGCCGGGTCGGCCGGACCTGGCGGGCAGTCCGCGACGACGAGGTCGCTGCGGAGCTGGCCGGGATCAACCTGGGCCGTGCCCGGGTGCTCGCCTTCCTGGTGAGCGCGGCGTGTGCCGGGCTGGCCGGGTCCGTGATGGCGATGGCCGTCCGGCTCACCGCTCCGAGCGGCTTCACGCTCACGCTCTCGCTGACCCTTCTGACCGCGGTCGTGCTCGGCGGGCTCGGGAGCCTGCTCGGCGCGCTGATCGGCGCCGCCCTGCTCACGTTCCTGCCGCAGGTCGTCACAGGCGTGGGTGCCGACCTCGGCCTCAGCGACCTGCAGTCCGCCGAGCTCGCGCCGCTCGTCTACGGCCTGACGATGGTGCTCGTCATCCTGCTCGCTCCCGCCGGGATCGTCGGCAGCGCTCGCGGGTGGGCGCGTCGACGCGCCGAGAGGCGAGGACGACCGGCGTCATCCGGGGGAGCCGAGGAGCGGCCGGCCGAGAAGGTCCAAGAACGCGCATGAGTCCCTGCTCCCGCGCCGGCGGGGCAGCAACAGGAGCTGGCAACTACAGGAGGCAACACCACATGAAGAGATGGACGAGAAGCCTGGCCCTGGCGACCAGTGTCATCACGACGGGGGCCCTGGTCGCCGCGTGTGGCGCCGGAAGCAGCCGGGAGGAGTCGAGCGGAGCCTCTGCATCCGAGGTGGGGATCACCGACAGCTCGATCAAGATCGGTGCGCACTTCCCGCTCACCGGCGTCGCGGCCCCGGGTTACAGCGAGATCCCGAGCGGCATGAAGGCCTACTTCGACTACGTCAACGCGAACGGTGGCGTGAACGGCCGCAAGATCGAGTTCGTGGTCCGCGACGACGGCTACAACCCCACGAACACCAGCCAGGTCACCAACGAGCTGGTGCTCAAGGACCAGATCTTCGCGATGGTCGGCGGTCTCGGCACCCCGACGCACGCCGCCGTCGTCGACTTCCTCAACTCCGAGAAGGTGCCCGACCTGTTCGTGTCCTCCGGCGCGCTCCAGTGGGGCGACGACGTCGAGGCGAAGCCGTACACCTTCGGCTGGCAGCCCGACTACGAGAGCGAGGGCAAGATCATCGGCCAGTACGTCGCCGAGAACATGCCCGACGCCAAGGTCGGTCTGTTCCTCCAGGACGACGACATGGGCCGGGACGGCGAGAAGGGCATCCGCCGGTTCCTCGACAAGCAGATCGTCGCGGTCGAGCGGTACACCTCCGGCAACACCGACGTCGCTCCGCAGATCGCCGGCCTCCAGGCCAAGGGCGCGGACCTCGTGCTCAGCTTCAACACCCCGTCGTACACCGCCCTGAGCCAGCTCGTCTCCATGAAGCTCAACTACAAGCCGAAGTGGTTCTACGCCAACATCGGCTCCGACCCGACACTCGTCGGCTCGCTGCTCTCGAAGTTCTCCGAGGGCAAGGTCGACGGCGCCCAGCCGCTCGACGGCGTGCTCACCACCGAGTACCTGGCCGGCGTGGACTCACCGGACGACCCGTGGGTGAAGCTGTGGCAGAAGGTCTGGGACGAGAACGGTGACAAGGGGGACCTCACCAACTACCGGGTCTACGGCATGGCCAAGGCCTACGCCTTCGTGCAGGCGCTCCAGGCCGCCGGCGAGAACCCGACCCGCGAGAGCATCGTCGAGGTCACCGAGAAGTGGGACTCGAAGACTCCCGGGCCGGAGCTGGCTCCCTTCCGGTTCTCCTCCGATGGCCACATGGGCATCTCCGGGATGCGGATCGTCGAGCTCGAGGGCGGTGCCGGCAAGGACCTGACGCCGGTCCTGGTCACCGACAACGGCGACGCCCCGATCGAGGAGGACGCGTCCGGCCAGGGCGATGACGCCCCTCCGGCCGACGGCGTCCCCGAGGTCGAGCCGGCCGGCTGACCGTCGTACTCATCGCTCTGGAGGAGGAAGCATGACCTCGCTCTCGCTCGCTGCCGTGCTCGCCGAGTCGGCCCGTCGCGTGCCCGACAAGCTCGCCGTCGTGGAGGGAGACCTCCGGCTCAGCTACGCCGAGCTGTGGCGCGACGCCCGTCGCTACGCGGCGGCCCTCGTCGAGCGCGGCATCGGGCGGGGCTCCCGTGTAGGTCTGCTGGCGCCGAACGTCGTGGACTTCGTCCGCGGGTACTTCGGCATCCTCTCCGCCGGTGGCGTGGTGGTCCCGGTGCCGACCCTGCTCAACGGCAACGAGGCGGCGTACATCCTGTCGCACTCCGGAGCGCAGACCCTGCTCTACGAGGCGGGGTACGCCTCCATCGCCTCGCACGCCGCGGCCGCCGCCGGGGTGGAGGCCTGGCCGGTGGAGGGTTTCGCCGACGGGGCGGAGCCGGTGCGGACCTACGCGACCCGTGAGGCCGAGGACCCCGCGGTCGTCTTCTACACGAGCGGTACGACGGGCCGCCCCAAGGGCGCGGTCCTCACGCATCTCAACCTGGTGATGAACTCGACCGTCAACGCGTTCGACGCCAACCCGATCCGGCGTGACGACATCGTGATGGGCTGCCTCCCGCTGTTCCACACCTTCGGGCAGACGGTGTCGATGAACTCCACGTTCCGGGTCGGGGCCACGCTGCTCCTCCAACCGCGCTTCGACGCGCCGACCGCGATCGAGCTCATGCACCGCGAGGCCGCGACGCTCTTCTTCGGCGTGCCGACGATGTACGTCCAGCTCCTCGAGGCATCCGGGTCGGCCGTCGAGCTGCCGCGGCTGCGGGACTGCATCTCCGGCGGTGCGTCGCTCCCGGTGGTGGTGCTCGAGAAGTTCGAGACGGCCTTCGACACGACCGTGTACGAGGGCTACGGCCTCTCGGAGACCTCGCCGACCGCGACCGTCAACCAGCCGTGGTTCGGCACCCGGCCCGGCACGGTCGGCCACCCGATCTGGGGCGTCGAGGTGGAGGTCGCCGACGAAACCGTCGACGACCGCATCGTGCTGCTCGACACAGGCGCGCTCGGCGAGATCGTGGTGCGCGGTCACAACGTCTTCGCCGGCTACCTCGACAACCCCGAGGCCACGGCGGAGGCTGTTGTGGACGGCTGGTTCCGCACCGGTGACATCGGACGCAAGGACGAGGACGGCTTCATCTCGATCGTCGACCGCAAGAAGGACCTGATCATCCGAGGCGGCTTCAACGTCTACCCGCGCGAGGTCGAGGAGGTCCTCATCCGCTACCCCGGCGTGGCGCAGGTCGCCGTGATCGGCGTACCGGACCCGGAGAAGGGCGAAGAGGTGTGTGCGGTGGTCGTACCCTCCTCTCCCCGCGGCGTGGACGCCGATGCGCTCGTGGAGTGGTCGCGGGAGCAGCTGGGCCGGCACAAGTACCCGCGCATGGTCGAGGTGGTCGACGAGCTGCCGCTCGGCCCCACCCACAAGGTGCTCAAGCGTGAGCTGCGAGCGCAGCTCGCCCGCTCGTGAACCCCCAACAAGACAAGGCAGACCGATGGACCTGAACCTCAGCGACGAAGAACGCGAGATCCGCGAGTGGGTGCGCACGTTCGTGCGCAAGGAGATCATGCCGCTCGAGCAGGAGGTGCTCGCCCGGGAGCGGCGCAACGAGCGTGGCCTGAAGGAGGAGGAGCTCGAAGCCCTTCAGGACAAGGCGAAACAGTCCGGTTTCTTCGGGGTGCACACGCCCGAGGAGTACGGCGGGATGGGACTCGGCGCGGTGATGAACGCCCTCGTCGAGGTCGAGCTCGGCCGGTCGTTCGTGCAGTTCAAGTTCGCCGGGGACGCCGACAACATCCTGTACTTCGCGAACGAGGAGCAGAGGAAGCGCTACCTCGTGCCGACGATCAACGGTGAGCGCAAGAGCTGTTTCTCGATCACGGAGCCCGGAGCGGGTTCGGACGCCCGGGCGATCCGGACCTCCGCCGTACGCGAGGGCGACGAGTGGGTGATCAACGGCGAGAAGACGTTCATCACCGGAGGCAACGAGGCCGACTTCACGATGGTCTTCGCGGTCACGGACCCCGAGAAGCACAGGGAAGGGCGATCCTCCGAGTCCGTCACCTGCTTCCTGGTCGACCGGGAGCAGGGCTGGAAGTCCGAGTACATCGACACGATGGGCGAGTGGGGGCCGGCGTCGCTGGTCTTCGACGACGTGCGCGTGCCTCACTCCGCGATCCTCGGCGAGGAGGGCAAGGGCTTCGAGCTCGCGATGCGGTGGATCGGCAAGGGCCGCTACCTGCTGCCCGCTCGTGCGCTCGGCGCGTGTGAGCGCCTGGTCGAGATGGGCATGGAGCACGCCCGCAACCGGGTGACCTTCGGCAAGCCGATCGCCGACCGGCAGGCGATCCAGTGGATGATCGCCGACTCCGCCGTGGAGATCGAGGCGCTGCGCTGGCTGGTGCTGTCCGCCGCCTGGCAGGTCGACGCCGGGCTCGACTCCCGCCAGGCCCAGTCGATGGCGAAGCTGTACGGCGGCGTCAGGGCCAACGAGATCGTCGACCGGGTGCTGCAGATGCACGGCGGCATGGGCTACACGCGTGAGCTCCCTGTCGAGCGGTGGTACCGCGAGCTGCGGCTGCTCCGCATCTACGAGGGGACCGACGAGATCCAGCGCCGGACCATCGCCCGCAACCTGTTGAAGGGCCACGCGTCGATCCGCGGCCACCTCGGCTGAGTCCGAGTCGGCCGGCGCGTCAGGAGTCTCGGCGCAGGGTCCACGGGAGGTCGGGGTCGGCGCCCTGGATCTCCAGGGCCGCGACGGTGATCCGCGCGAGGCCCGCGGCGTCGGACTGCGGCCACTCCACGACGGTGTAGTCGGGCGCGTACGGCTCGTAGTGGCCGGGGTCACCGGGGCCCTTCCAGCCGAGGTCCCGGATGCTCCGGTCCTGCTCCTCGGTGATCTCCACCTGGCCGCCGACGAGAGTGGCGCCGCCGAGGGTGCCGAGGACGAGCCCCTGTCCCTGGCCGGCGAACTGCGCGACGTAGCCCGAGGGGAGCCGGACCGGCGGCTTGGTGCGGAAGAGCCCGCGGCGCGGCTCGGACCAGCGCTGCTGCTCGGGCGGGACCTCGTGGTCGAAGACCAGGAACTCGACCTCGGAGAGGGTCGCCAGCTCCGAGGCGAGGCGGTCGCGCCACCGGTCCCAGCGGGGGTCGGCCATGGTGCTGCTCCTGTCCGGGTGCTCGGGGCAGAACGGGACGGGCCGGGCATGTCGACCCACCCGGAGGGTACCTTTTCGGACGTGAGCGGTGGATACGCACTCGAGCCGGCCGAGCTCGACGCGATCGTGGGTTTCCTGAGCGACGCCGAGTCCGAGCTGCATGACGACGTGAGCTCGCTGTCGGTGTCCCCCGACGCGGGCCGCAGCACCGACGAGGTCGCGAAGGCCTTCGGCACACTCGCGGTCGCGGGGGGAGCCCTGGCCGAGAGGATCGGTGTCATCTCGTCGACGCTGGCCGACAACGTCGCGCGTTACCGCGACGCCGAGGAGCGCGTGGCCGGCTCCTTCCGACAGGACGGCCTGCAGCCGTGAGCGCCGTGATCGACCTACAGGTGCACGGTGATGTGGGCGCCTGCGCGGAGGCCGTACGCCGGGGCAGGCAGGCGTCCGAGGCCGTTGACGCGGCCATCGCCCACCTGCGCAAGGCGGGCGACGACAGCCGCGACTGGACCGGCATCGCGGCCGACTCGTTCCGGGGCGAGCTCACCGAGGTGCGGACCGACCTGTCCGACCTCCACGGAAGGCTCGGCGACGCCACCCGGGCGCTCAGCACCTTTGCCGACGAGCTGGTCTCGGTGCGCAGCAAGCTGGCCGACGTCCGCGACTTCGCCGCCTCGCACGGCCTGACTGTGGGTGAGCACACGGTGACCGCGCCGGCCACGCCGTCGGGCGACGCTGACCAGGCGACCATCGACGCGCACAACGAGAAGGTGGGCCACTGGAACACCGCCGTGGAGATGGCCGAGGGCGCGCGGTCCAAGGAGGCCGGTGCGCACGAGCAGCTGACCTCGAGCCTCCAGAAGGTCGACGGCGACGGCTGGCTGGAGAACCTCCTCGAGCGACTCGGCATCCTGCCGCCGGACAACATGGACGGAGTCACCGGGTCCGGGTGGCTCGCCGGTCTCGGCCTCACCGCCTTCGGCGTACAGGCAGAGGCGATGGCGCGGGCGGTCCTCGGCCGCTGGCAGCCGTGGTTCAAGGGCCCGAACGGGTGGCGGCTGGGATCGCCGTACGGCCTTTCCGCGTGGGAGCGCTTCAAGCTGGGGCTGCGCACCGGCGAGACGGCGGCGCGGGACTGGCGCGCCTACCCCTACCAGTCGGCTGCGCGTGGCCGGTGGTCCACCGCGGGCAAGTGGGCCGGGCGGATCGGTATCCCGATCACGGCGGCGACGTCCGGGTGGGAGCAGTGGCAGGCCGACGCCGACGACCCCTCGCTCGACACCGGTGAGCGGGTGGACCGCACCGCCACCAAGGCCGCGACGACCACCGCCGGGGCCATCGTCGGCGCCAAGGGCGGCGCGATGCTCGGCGGGGCGATCGGCACCGCGATCGCCCCGGGTGTCGGGACCGTCGTCGGTGGGGCGGTCGGTGGCCTGGTCGGCGGCGTCGGAGGAGCGATGGCCGGAGGTGCGGTCGGTGACTTCGTCAACGAGCAGTGGGACGGCGCCGCGCACGCGGTCGGCGACGCGGCCGACACCATCGGTGAGGGACTCTCGGACGCCGGCGACGCTCTGACATTCTGGGACTGACATGACCTCCGTACTCGTCCTCCTCCTGTCCGTGCTCGCCGTCCTGGCCGCCGTGGCCCTGGCCGGGTACGCCGTTGCATGCCGCCGGGGGCGCACACCCGAGCGGCGAGAGTGGGCCTTCGGCAGCGAGGAGACCGCTCGGACCACGATCCTGATGCTGCCGGGAGGTGCGGCGATGCTTGCTGCGGCCGGCTTCCTGGGGCTGACCCGGGTCACGGACGCGGTCGCTCCGCTCGTCGCGTTCTGCGCCCTCGTCGGCGTAGTGCCGGTGCTCTGGGCCGGGCTGCGCCTGCCGGTGCCGCTGGCCTTCTACCCGGCATGGGCGCGGGAGCAGCGGGCGCGCGTCCGGGCCCGGGCGAAGGCGGGTTCGACGGGACGCAAGGCCTGATGCTCCTCGAGCTGAGCGGCCCCTCCGGGTGCGCCCGAGTGCTCCTGCCCACCGGCTGGGAAGAGCTGGGCGACCCGGCTCCCGGCACCGCGGTCGCGGTCGAGCCCGCCGAAGCCTCCGCAGGCGGCTTCGGCAGCAACCTCGTGCTGTCCGGCGCCGACAACGACGGCCTCTCCTTCCGCGACTGGCAGGTGACCACCGACCAGCTGCTGCCCCGGATGCTCACCGACTACCTGCTGCTCGACCTCGAGCGGTGCCAGGTGGCGGGGCGTCCGGGCGGCCGGAGGCTCGCCCACCACATCACGCCCGACGGCGTCGCGGTGACGATGGAGCAGTGGTTCACCGCGGTCGACGGCGTGGGTTGGACGCTGACCGCGACCGTGGACTCGTTCAGGTACGACGAGCAGGCGGAGCTGCTCGCACGGGCGGCCGCGGGCCTCGAGATCGGCGCGGGGGCGACCCGATGAGCATCCGGGTGGACGGCCGGGTGGTCCGTCTCACCGACACCGACTTCCAGGACCTCGTCCGCGGGGAGGCCGCTCCCTCGCTCGCGGACGCGCTCTCGGTGCCAGGCGTGCCCGAGGCGCTGGAGGCCGTGCGCTCCCCGCTCGCCGTGCTGAACATCGCCGTCGCCGGCCGCAGCCATCTCCTGAGCCACCAGGCGTGGGTCACCCCGGACGCCGTGGCCCTGCTGCTCGACGTGCGCGAGGGTGAGCGCCAGCTCATGGCATTGCCGCCAGCGCTGCTCGCGTCCGGGCTCGCCCGACTGCTGCGGCTCGGTCCGCGCCGAGTCGCCGAACGGGCCCCAGGCGAGGCCGACGGCGCGGTCCTCGCGGACCTGTTCTCGGCGACCGAGATCCTCCGGCGCTCCGCCTTCGAGACGCTGGACGTGGACCTGGCGTGGAACCTCGGTCTGTCGTGGCCCGGCGGCGACCGCTGGATGAGCGGACTCGACGGCAGGGACGGGCTGTGGTTGGTCGCGGGCGACGAGGCCGCGCCACGGCTCGAGCCGAGCACGGCCACGGACGTCTGGCGTCGGCTCACCACGCTTCTCGTCGGGGTCGACGCCCCTCAGCTCGCCGGCTGAGGCACCGGGCCCGTAGAACATGCACTGGGCCGCTCCCGGAGGGACATCCCCGCCTGACGCCGTACTGCGCCGGGACGACTGCATGTTCTGCGGGCCCGGGCCAACTCAGCCGCTGCGGGCCCGGGTCCTGTGGACGACGGGATGCGGAGGTGATCGCGGCCCGGCATCCTCTCCCGGGTGAGACCGGAACAGGCGCTCGTCAGGCTCGGCGGGATTGCAGACACGAAGACGCTCAGGCGCTTCGCGTCACGAAGACAGATACGGAAAGCCGTGGCCAGCGGCGCGATCGTCCGGGACGCCCGTGGACGCTACTCGCTTCCCTCCGCGTCTGAGGCCCTCAGAGCCGCCAGTCGGCTGAGCGCTGTGGTGTCGCATGTGAGTGCTGCCCAGGTCCACGGGTGGGAGGTCAAGCATCCACCGGCACTCCCCACGGTGACCGTGCCTCGCAATCGCCGGGTCGCACCTGAACGGCGAGAGGGGGTGGACGTCAAGTGGGCGCACCTCGCTCCACAGGAGGTTCTGAGCGGGCGTGTCACGTCGTACGGCCGGACGGTCATGGACTGCGCCAAGCACCTGCCGTTCGACGAGGCGCTCGCCGTCGCGGACTCGGCACTGAGGCACGGCAACGTGACGAGGTCATGGCTCATCGAGCTGGCCGGCCGGATGCCCGATCGCCACCGCGAACGCTGCCTTCGCGTTGCCCTCGCTGCAGACCGGCGTGCGGCCAACCCTTTCGAGTCCGTGCTGCGGGCGATCGGGCTCGACATCCCGGAGCTCGTCCTGGAGCCGCAGGTCGTGATCTCGGGCGAGGAGTTCTCGGTCCGCCCGGACCTCGTCGACGAGAGGCGAAGGGTCGCCGTGGAGGCTGACTCGTTCGAGTGGCACGGCAAGCGGAAGGCGCTCCACGCGGACTGCCATCGCTACAACGCGCTCGCCCTCGACGGCTGGCTCGTGCTGCGGTTCAGCTGGGAGGACGTGATGTTCCAGCCCGACTACGTGCGGCGATGTCTCCTCATGGCCTCCCGCCGCGTGCCCTTAGAACATGCACTCGGCCGCTCCCAGAGGGACATCCCCGCCTGACGCCGTACTGCGCCTGGGACGACTGCATGTTCTGCGGGCTCGGCAACCAGCCCGGCAACCAGCCGGCAACCCGGGGCCGGCAGCCCGGCGGGCTCAGCCGTTGCGGCGGCTGCGGGCTGCGCTGCGGGCGCGCAGACTCTGGTCGAGCACGACCTTGCGGATCCGCACCGACTCCGGCGTGACCTCGACGCACTCGTCCTCGCGGCAGAACTCCAGGCACTGCTCGAGCGAGAGCTTCTTCGGCGGGATCAGCTTCTCGAAGTTGTCCGACGTGGAGGAGCGGACGTTGGTCTGCTTCTTCTCCTTGGTGATGTTGACGTCCATGTCGTCCTCGCGAGAGTTCTCGCCGACGATCATGCCTTCGTACACCTCGGTGGTCGGCTCGATGAACATCGTGCCGCGCTCCTGCAGGTTGGTCATGGCGTACGCCGTCGCCGCTCCCGCCCGGTCGGCCACCAGGGAGCCGGAGGCGCGGGAGCGGATCTCGCCGGCCCACGGCTCGTAGCCCTCGAACACGTGGTGCGCGATGCCGGTGCCGCGGGTGTCGGTGAGGAACTCGGTGCGGAAGCCGATCAGGCCACGCGCGGGCACGAGGAACTCCATCCGGACCCACCCGGTGCCGTGGTTGGTCATCTGCTCCATGCGGCCCTTGCGGACGGCGAGGAGCTGGGTGATCGTGCCGAGGTACTCCTCGGGCGCGTCGATGGTCAGCCGCTCCACGGGCTCGTGGATCTTGCCGTCGATCTCGCGGGTGACCACCTGCGGCTTGCCGACGGTGAGCTCGTAGCCCTCACGCCGCATCTGCTCGACCAGGATCGCGAGCGCGAGCTCACCACGGCCCTGGACCTCCCAGGCGTCGGGGCGCTCGGTCGGGAGGATCTTGATCGACACGTTGCCGACGAGCTCGGCGTCGAGGCGGTCCTTGACCAGGCGGGCGGTGACCTTGGAGCCCTTGACCCGGCCGGCGAGCGGCGAGGTGTTGGTGCCGATGGTCATCGAGATCGCCGGCTCGTCGACCGTGATCAGCGGCAGCGCGCTTCGGGTCGTTGGGGTCGGCGAGGGTCTCGCCGATCATGATGTCGGGGATGCCGGCGATGGCGACGATGTCACCGGGGCCGGCGGACTCGCCCGCCTTGCGCTCGAGGCCCTCGGTCACGAGGAGCTCGGTGATCTTGACGTTCGACACGGACCCGTCACGCTTCATCCACGCGACCTGCTGGCCCTTCTTGAGGGTGCCCTCCTTGACGCGCACCAGCGCGAGGCGGCCCAGGAACGGGCTCGAGTCGAGGTTGGTCACGTGCGCCTGCAGCGGCGCGTCCTCGTGGTACACCGGGGCCGGGATGGTCTCGATGATGGTCTGGAACAGCGGCTCGAGGTTCTCGCTGTCGGGCAGCCCGCCGTTGTCCGGCAGCTTCAGCGACGCGCGGCCGGCCTTGGCGCTGGCGTAGACCACCGGGAAGTCGAGTGCCTCGGCGTTGTGGCTGTCGTCGAGCAGGTCCATGAACAGCTCGTAGGTCTCGTCGACGACCTCGCTGATCCGTGCGTCGGCGCGGTCCACCTTGTTGACGACGAGTACGACGGGCAGGTCGGCGTTGAGGGCCTTGCGGAGCACGAACCGGGTCTGGGGGAGCGGACCCTCGGACGCGTCCACGAGCAGCACGATGCCGTCGACCATGGACAGGCCGCGCTCGACCTCGCCGCCGAAGTCCGCGTGACCGGGGGTGTCGATGATGTTGATCGTCATCGCGCCGCCCTCGACGGACTGCGCGGCCTCGCCGGTGTACCGGATCGCGGTGTTCTTCGCGAGGATCGTGATGCCCTTCTCGCGCTCGAGGTCGCCGGAGTCCATGGCGCGCTCGTCGACGTGCTGGTGCTCGCCGAAGGCGCCGCCCTGCCACAGCATCGCGTCCACGAGCGTCGTCTTGCCGTGGTCGACGTGCGCGACGATTGCGACGTTGCGCAGGTCGGAGCGGCTCTTGCGGGTGGTGTTCTCGGACATGCGGCTGCGAACTCTGCTTTCGGGTTGAGGCTCCGGCGCGACGTCATACGACGGGGTCGGTGTTGCGACCAGGGTGGACGCCGCTGCGGAAAGACACTCCATTCTACCGGCGGGAGGGGCGTGAGCCGAATCGCGCGCTCGTCGTACTGTCAGGAGGCATGGACTATGTGAAGCTCGGCCGCACCGGCCTCGACGTCTCGCGGATCTGTCTCGGCTGCATGACCTTCGGGGAACCCGACCGCGGCAACCACGCCTGGACCCTCACCGAGGACGAGAGCCGGCCGCTGATCCGGCAGGCCGTCGAGCTCGGCATCAACTTCTTCGACACGGCCAACGTGTACTCCTACGGGCTCGAGCGAGGAGATCGTCGGCCGGGCGCTGAAGGAGCTCACCCGCCGCGACGAGGTGGTGATCGCGACCAAGGTGCACGGCGCGATGAACCCGGGCCGCCCGAACGGCGGGGGCCTGTCGCGCAAGGCGATCATGACCGAGATCGACAACAGCCTCACGAGGCTCGGCACGGACTACGTGGACCTGTACCAGATCCACCGCTGGGACCACCACACGCCGATCGAGGAGACCCTCGAGGCGCTGCACGACGTGGTGAAGGCCGGCAAGGCCCGCTACATCGGCGCGTCGTCGATGTACGCCTGGCAGTTCGCCAAGGCGCTCTACACCGCCGACCTCCACGGGTGGACCCGGTTCGTGTCGATGCAGGACCACTACAACCTGCTGCACCGCGAGGAGGAGCGCGAGATGCTCCCGCTCTGCGCCGACCAGGAGATCGCGGTGCTGCCGTGGAGCCCGCTCGCCCGTGGGCGGCTCACCCGTGACTGGGACGAGACGACCGAGCGGGGGCGCTCCGACGAGTTCGGGCGCACGTTGTACTCCGCGGCCTCGGACCGCGCGATCGTCGACCGGGTCGGAGAGATTGCCGAGCAGCGCGGCGTGAGCCGGGCGCAGGTCGCACTCGCCTGGGTCGCTCACAGGCACCCCGTGACCGCGCCGATCGTGGGTGCGCGGAAGCCGGAGCACCTCGAGGACGCCGTGGCCGCGCTCGGCATCACGCTCGACGAGACGGAGCTGACCAGGCTGGAGGAGCCGTACGTCGCGCAGCCGGTGGTGGGCTTCCGGTGAGGACCGAGCTCGCCGGCGGGCGACCTGCTCGTACGGCGGAGCGACCACATGGTCGAGGTGGTGTTCAACCGGCCCGAGCGGCACAACGCGTTCACCAGCGGCACCTACGAGGGCCTGCTCCAGGTCTGCGCGGAGCTGCACGACGACCACGACGTCCGCGTCGTCGTGTTCCGCGGGGCCGGCGGGCGCGCCTTCGCCGCGGGCAACGAGATCTCCGAGTTCACCTCGCTCGCCGACGGCTCCGGCGGCGTGGCCTACGAGGCGAAGGTCGGCCGGGTGCTCCGGGCGATCGCGGAGCTGCCACAGGTCACCGTCGCGGCCGTGGAGGGCATCTGCGTCGGCGGCGGACTGGCGGTGGCGACGCACTGTGACCTCAGGATCGCCACGGAGGGGTCCCGCTTCGGGTACCCGATCGCCCGCACGCTCGGCAACGCGCTCTCCGCCTTCATCGTCTACCGGTGCGCGAGCGTCTTCGGGGAGTCGCTGACCCGCGAGATGCTCCTGGCCTCGCGCCTGGTCGACGCCGAGAGGGCGTTCAACGTCGGCGCCGTGATGAGCGTGGTCCCGCCGGAGGGGATCGAAGACGAGATCCGCGACCTGGCCGACGGCATCGCCGCTGCCTCTCCGATGACGCTCACCGCCACCAAGGAGCAGCTGCTGCGCCACTCCGACACGCTCGAGGTCTCGCCGGCCGACGACGTGGAGCGGCTCGAGAAGGTCTACGGCGCCCCGGACTTCCGCGAAGGGGTCCGCGCGTTCCTCGCCAAGGAGAAGCCGCGGTTCGGGGAGGGGGCCGGTCGATGACCCACCCGGTCGACGAGCTGGCCGGCCTGCTCGCCGCGAGCCGGCGGGTGACGACGTTCACCGGCGCCGGTGTCTCGACCGAGTCCGGCATCCCCGACTTCCGCTCGCCGGGCGGCGTGTGGACCCGCTACGACCCGCGGGACTTCACCTTCGACAGGTACGTCGACTCGGCGGAGGTGCGAGCGAGCTCGTGGGCCATGCGGCGGGAGTTCTTCGCCCGGGACGTCCAGCCCAACCCCGCCCACCGTGCGATCGCCCGGATCGAGTCAGCGGGGCGGAGCCACGGCGTCGTCACGCAGAACATCGACGGTCTGCACCAGCTCGCCGGCTCCACGAACGTCGTGGAGATCCACGGCACCGCCCGCGAGGTGATGTGCATCGGCCACGCGCCACGGCACGGGACCCCGGACGGGTGCGGGTTCACCGCGCCGTACACGTGGGCGTTCGAGCAGGTCGACGCGGGCGACCCCGACCCGAGCTGTCCGCGGTGCGGCGGCCTCGTGAAGTCCTCGACGGTGTCGTTCGGGCAGGTGCTCCTCCCCGGCGTGGTCGAGCAGGCCACGATGCTCGCGACGACCGGCGACCTGATGCTCGCCGTCGGCTCGTCGTTGCAGGTGTGGCCGGCCGCGGACCTCCCTGTCCAGGCCACCCGGGCCGGCGTACCCCTGGTGATCGTGAACGACGAACCAACGCCCCTGGACGACCTGGCGACGCTGGTCGTGCGCGGGCGGGCCGGCGAGGTGCTCCCGGCGGCTGTCGACTCCGTCCTCTGACAGCACTCGCCGACTGGGCAGCAGAGGGTTTGCCCGGTTCGACCCCGGGTACGCCCGCGTTGTCGCGGCACCGGCGAGCGGACCCCCCTCAGAACCGGGCTTCTGAGGGAACACCGGGTGCGGAGGCGCGCTTTCTAGCAGCAGGGGTCGCGCCTCCGTACCCCCCTTTTCACAGCGCTGCGAACGGGCGTCAGTCGAAGACCCGGTGCACCTTGTGCTGGGCGGCCTGGGCCCGCGGCCGGATCACGAGCTCGTCGATGTTCACGTGCGAGGGCCGGGTCACGACCCAGGCGATCGCGTCGGCGATGTCCTCGGCGACCAGCGGCTCCGCGACCCCGGCGTACACCTGCTCCGCCTTCTCCCGGTCCCCGCCGAAGCGGACGACTCCGAACTCGTCGGTCCTGACCATGCCGGGCGCGATCTCGCTGACCCGCACCGGCTGCCCGCACAGCTCGAGGCGCAGCGTCTCGGTGACGACCTGGGTGCCGTGCTTCGCCGCGGTGTACCCGCCGCCGCCCTCGTAGGCGATCCGGCCGGCGGTCGAGCCGACGTTGACGACGACGCCGTCGCCGCTGGCGACGAGCGCGGGGAGCAGGGCCTTCGTGACGTTGAGCAGCCCGATCACGTTCACCTCGTACATCGCGCGCCAGTCGTCGGGGTCGGCCTCGGCGACGGGGTCGGACCCGAAGGCGCCTCCGGCGTTGTTGACGAGCACGTCGAGCCGGCCGCCGACCTGCTCCGCAAGGGCGGCGACGTCCCCGGTCGAGGTGACGTCGCAGCTGACCGCCGTGCCCCCGATCTCGTCGGCCAGGGACTGCACCCGGTCGGTACGGCGGGCGGCGCAGATCACGTGGTACCCCTCGGCGGCGAGGCGTCTCGCCGTGGCGGCGCCGATGCCGCTGCTGGCTCCGGTGACGACTGCGGTGCTGGGGGAGGTCTGCTGATCGCTGGTCATGTTCGGGATTCTTGCAGTCGCGTAGCCCGAGGGCCGGGCAGGGGGTGCGCCCTCGGGGACGAAAAGGCACACTTGTCCGCATGACATCGAGGAGAATCGCGTCGATCGGGGCCGTCGTGGGAGGCGTCGGCTGGCTTCTCATGGCCGGTCTGATCTGGCTGAGCGGCGGCGACGGCGGTCAGCTCGGGACGTGGATGTACCAGTTCGGGCTGGCGGCGTTCGCCGTGGGACTGGCAGCCGCGGGGTACACGCTCGTGGAGAAGGCCCCGGTCTGGCTGCGCGGCATCGTCGCCGTCGCGACGTGCTTCTTCGTGCTGATGGTGTGGCTCATGGTCGACCCGGCGATCAAGGCGCTCTTTCCCGGCGACTCATGGCTCCACGAGGCGGTGAGCGAGCTCGCCGCCGGGTTCGCCGCCGTGGTGCTCGGCTTGTGGGAGCAGCGGCGGATCGCCGCGAGGGCCCCCGTCGACCCGCGTGGGACGCGCCGGGCCGAGCCGCCCGTCCGGGGGCGTCGGGCCGCCCGCTGAACGTCGACGGGGTGGTAGACACCACTTTGCCTGAGGTAAGGCTTACCTAATAACCTTGCCCGGTGCGTCTCGCCCCCACCGATCCTCTCCCCGCTGCCTGCTCCCGGCTCCGGGCGCGGTGCCGTTCGCGGCCCGGCTCGCGCAGTTCGGCGACCGGGTCGCGGTGCGTACGTCGGGGGAGACGCTCACCTACGCCGAGCTCGCCCGGCTGGTCGCGCGGCGCGCTGAGCTCCTCGGCGGCACCCGTCGGCTGGTGCTCGTCGCGGGTGCCAACCGCCTCGACGCGCTCGTCACCTACCTGGCCGCCCTCTCCGCGGGCCATCCGGTGATCCTCGTGCCCGGCGACAACCCCGGGAACCTCGAGGCGGTCGTCCGGGCCTACGACCCCGACGTCGTCGCGGGACCTGACGGTGAGCTCGCCGAGCGGCGGCCCGGCACCGCCCACGACCTGCACCCCGACCTCGCGCTCCTGCTGTCCACCTCCGGCTCCACCGGCTCGCCCAAGCTGGTGCGGCTCTCCGCCGAGAACGTCCAGGCCAACGCCGCGTCGATCGCGTCCTACCTCTCCATCCGGCCCTCCGACGTGGCGGCGACGACGCTGCCGATGCACTACTGCTACGGGCTGTCGGTCATCAACAGCCACCTGCTCGTCGGCGCCTCGCTCATGCTCACCTCGCTGTCGGTGGTCGACGGCTGCTTCTGGGACGAGTTCCGTGACGCGGGGGCCACGACGTTCGCGGCGGTGCCGTACACCTTCGACCTGCTCGACCGGGTCGGCTTCGACGCCATGGACCTGCCCTCGCTGCGCTACGTCACCCAGGCCGGCGGCCGCCTCGCGCCCGAGCGGGTCCGCCGCTACGCCGAGCTCGGCCGGAGCCGGGGGTGGGACCTGTTCGTGATGTACGGCCAGACCGAGGCCACCGCGCGGATGGCCTACCTCCCTCCGGACCTCGCGCTGACCTCGCCGGGCGCGATCGGCGTGCCCGTGCCGGGTGGGTCGTTCCGCCTGGAGCCGCTGCCGGAGGTGCCGCTGACGCGCAGGGGTGCGCCGGACGTGGGGGAGCTGGTCTACGACGGGCCGAACGTGATGATGGGCTACGCCGAGTCGCCGGCCGACCTCGCCCTGGGGCGGGTCACCACGTCGTTGCGGACCGGTGACGTCGCCCGTCGTACGCCCGAGGGGCTGTTCGAGATCGTCGGCCGCCGCAACCGGTTCGCCAAGGTCTTCGGGCTGCGGATCGACCTCGACGAGGTGGAGCGGGTGTACGCCGACGAGGGGATGCTCGTCGCGTGCGCCGCGGCCGAGGGCGCCTCGGGGGAGCGGCTCGTGGTCGCGGTCTCCGACGACGCCGGCCCGGTCGACGTCACGCGGGTCGCGGCCGTGGCGAAGGAGCACGTCGGCCTGCCACCCGGGGCCGTCGCCGTGTGCCCCGTGCGCGAGGTGCCGCGGCTGCCCAACGGCAAGCCGGACTACCGCGCGGTGGCCGCTCTCGCGGTGGGTCAATACCCAGGTATGTCGGAACTGCTCTCGACGGCGAGCTTGCCACGGGAGGAGCAGTCCCCGCATCCCTGGTAACTCGCCAGACCCCGGTACGACGGGCGCGCGGCTGCGCGAGGTCTACGCGGAGGTGCTCCGGCGCGACGTCGTCCGCGACGAGGACACGTTCGTGTCGCTGGAGGGCGACTCGCTGTCCTACGTCGAGATGTCGATCCGGGTGGAGGAGGTGCTCGGCCACCTCCCGCCGAACTGGCACGTCACGCCGATCGGGGAGCTCGCCCCCCGCGAGGGGCGGGCCCGACCCGGCCGGTCGCTCGAGATGAACGTGCTGCTGCGAGCCCTGGCGATCATCGCGATCGTCGGCACGCACGCCAACCTCTTCGTCGTCCTCGGCGGCGCACACGTCCTGCTCGGTGTCGCCGGCTTCAACTTCGGCCGGTTCCACCTGACCGGCGCTCCGCGCGCCGAGCGGGTACGCCACCTCGCGTCGAGCATCACCCGGATCGCGGTGCCCTCGGTCGTCGTCATCGGGGTCGTCGCGGCGTTCACCGAGGGGCTCGGCTGGCGCAACGCCCTCCTGCTCAACGGCGTCCTGGGGTCGCGCGGTTGGACCGAGCCCGCCTGGCACTACTGGTTCATCGAGGCACTGCTCTACACGCTGGTCGCACTCACCCTCGTCATCGCGTTGCCGGTCGTGGACCGGGCCGAACGCCGATGGCCGTTCTGGGTGCCGATGACGCTTTCCTGCGCTCGGGTTGCTCGACGCGCTACGAGATGGTCGAGGTCATGGGCGGCGACGTCATCCACCGCGCGAACGTCGTGTTCTGGCTGTTCGCGCTCGGCTGGGCGACGGTGAAGGCCGCCACGACGTCGCAGCGGGTCCTCGTCACGGTCGTCCTGGTCGCGAGCGTCCCCGGCTTCTTCGACGACCTGGCGCGTGACGCGGTCGTCGTCGCGGGCCTGCTCGCGCTCGTCTGGGTCCGCGCGGTCCGGGTGCCCGCGTGGGCTGCTCGCCTCACCGGCACCCTCGCGAGCGCCTCGCTCTACGTCTACCTGGTGCACTGGCAGGTCTACCCGTACCTCGAGGACGAGGTGCCGTGGCTCGCGACGGTGCTGTCCCTCCTCGCCGGCATCGTGGTGTGGCAGGCCGTGGACCGGGTCACCCCGCCCGTCGTACGCCTTGCCCGCGAAGCGGCCTCCCGGGGCGTCATCACCGCTGCAACGGTCCGCGAAGAGTGGCGTTGGGGGAATGGGGAACAATCTCGCGTGGTTTGACCCAACGGAGGTATGCCGTTTCGTGAGCTCTGTGTCCCCAGGCCCGGGCCGTCCCGTGCGCGGCCGCGTCGCGATGATCAGCCTGCACACGTCCCCGCTCGACCAGCCGGGGACGGGTGACGCGGGCGGCATGAACGTGTACGTCATCGAGCTGTCCAAGCGGCTCGCCGAGCGCAACATCGCCGTGGAGATCTTCACGCGGGCGACCTCCTCCGCCCTGCCGCCCGTGGTCGAGGCGGCCCCCGGCGTCTACGTGCACAACGTCCACGCGGGGCCGTTCGAGGGGCTCTCGAAGAACGAGCTGCCGCCGCAGCTGTGCACGTTCGCCCGTGAGGTGCTCCGGGCCGAGGCGGGTCACGAGCAGGGCTGGTACGACCTCGTGCACAGCCACTACTGGCTCTCCGGCCAGGTCGGCGCGCTGGTCCGCGACCGGTGGAGCGTGCCGCTCGCCCACTCGATGCACACGATGGCCAAGGTCAAGAACGAGATGCTCGCCGAGGGCGACACCCCCGAGCCGATGGCTCGGGTGATCGGCGAGGAACAGGTGGTCGAGGCCGCCGACATGCTCGTCGCGAACACCGACATCGAGGCCAAGCAGCTGATCAACCTGTACGACGCCGACCCCGGCCGCGTCGAGGTGGTGCACCCCGGCGTCGACCTGGGCGTGTTCCGGCCGGTCGGCCAGGCCGTTGCGCGGGCCCGGCTGGGCCTCCCCGCGGACGCCCACGTGCTGATGTTCGCGGGCCGGATCCAGCCCCTCAAGGCGCCCGACGTCCTGCTCCGGGCCGTCGCGGTGCTGCTCGAGCGCGACCCGACACTGCGCGACCGGCTCGTCGTGCCCGTTGTCGGCGGCCCCTCGGGCACCGGGCTAGAGCACCCCGAGTCGCTCGCCCAGCTCGCCACGTCCCTCGGCCTCGACGACGTCGTGCGCTTCGTCCCGCCGGTTGCGCAGTCGACCCTGGTCGACTGGTACGCCGCCGCGACACTCGTCTGCGTCCCGTCGTACAACGAGTCCTTCGGTCTGGTCGCCGTCGAGGCCCAGGCAACCGGTACGCCGGTCGTGGCCGCAGCCGTGGGGGGCCTCACGACCGCGGTGCGCCACGGCGTCTCCGGGCTGCTCGTCGAGGGGCACGACCCGGCCGACTACGCCCGCGCGTTCGAGCGGATCCTGCACCAGCCGGCGTTCCGCGAGGAGCTCTCCGCGGGCGCCGTACGCCAGGCCGCGAACTTCGCCTGGGAGGCTACTGCCGAGCGCACCGTCGAGGTCTACCGCCAGGCGAGCGCCGCCATGCGCAGCGACCTCGAAGGGATGACCCCATGACCGAACCGCTCCAGCAGTCCACGACCGATGAGCAGAAGGCCGCCGCCGCCACGCTCCGCGAGGTCTTCGACGACCACGAGCTGGAGTGGAAGGAGATCGAGGACGGCATGTTCACGGTCGTCCTCCCCGGCGAGAAGAAGCTCCAGACCCCGTGCCGCTTCGACGTCGGCGAGCACGCCCTGGGCATCCACGCCTTCGTCGCGCGCCGACCCGACGAGAACCACGAACGCGTCTACCGTTGGATGCTCGAGCGGAACCTGAAGCTGTACGGCGTCTCGTTCGCCCTCGACCACACGGGCGACATCTACCTCGACGGCCGGTTGCCGCTCTCCTCGGTGACACCGGACGAGATCGACCGGCTGCTCGGCGCGGTGCTGTCGTACGCCGACGAGTCGTTCAACACGATCCTCGAGCTCGGCTTCGCCACGTCGATCCGCCGCGAGTGGGACTGGCGCAAGTCCCGCGGCGAGTCGACGCGGAACCTCGAGGCGTTCCGCGGCTGGCTCGAGCGCGGCGAGGAGCCCCCGCCCCCGTCGGAGTGACCACCGGGCGCCGTCAGCGGCACTCCGCGGTGTCTGCGGGCACGGCCGGGACCGGTCCGGCGGCGGCCTCGGGCCCGGCAGCCGCCGTACGCCGGACCCGCCCCTTCTTGCGGGTCAGCGCCACGCCGGCCAGGCACAGCGCGCCACCGACGAAGGCCAGCGCCGGAGGCACCTCGCCGAGGAACAGCCACCCGAGGAGCACCGTGATGGGCGGCACGAGGTAGGTCGTCACGCCGAGGCTCGAGGCGTTCATGTGGGTGAGCGCGTAGGCCCACGTGGTGAACGCGATCGCGGTGGGGAACACGCCGAGGTAGACCACCCACCACAGGGAGGCCGCGGGTGCGGTGCTCGCGGCTTCCACCAGCTGGCCCGCGAACGGCAGACACGCCACCGCGCCGACCGTGCACGCGACCCAGGTCACCTGGATCGCGGGAAGCCTGCCCATGACCGGCTTCTGGACGATCATGCTGATGCTGTACGCCAGCGCGGCGAGCAGGGCGAGTGCGACCCCCACCCAGTCGCGGTCGGCGCCACCGCCGGACGTTGCGAGCGCGATGACGACCACTCCCGCGAACGCGATCGCGAGCCCCGGTCCGGCGTACACCGAAGGGCGCTCGTGCAGGAACAGCACCGCGAGCACGGTCATCAGGATCGGCGCGAACTGGATCAGGATGCTGGCGGTGCCGGCGTCGATCCGGGTCTCGGCGGCGTTGAGCGCGATGTTGTAGAGGGCGTACCAGAGCAGCCCGATCGCGACCAGCCGCGGCCAGTCCGCCCGGGACGGCCACGGCGGCCGCCGTACGGACATCAGTACGCCGAGGCAGACGCTGCCGACGAGGAGGCGCCCCAGGGAGAGCGCTCCGGGCGTGACGTCGGGGCCGAGGTGACGGATCGCCACGAAGGCGGACGCCCAGAAGAACAGGGTGACGGCGACGGCCGACAGCGGCAGGAGACGGGAGCGAGGCACGAGTTCGAGCCTAGGACGGCGCCGGGGAACCGCCTAGCGGGTTTCAGACCTCCAGCTTGTAGCCGAGGCCCCGCACGGTGATGAGGTACTTCGGCGACGCGGGGTCCGGCTCGATCTTGGCGCGCAGGCGCTTCACGTGTACGTCGAGCGTCTTCGTGTCGCCGACGTAGTCCGAACCCCACACCCGGTCGATCAGCTGCCCGCGGGTGAGCACCCGGCCCGGGTTGCGCAGGAACATCTCGAGGAGCTCGAACTCCTTCAGCGGCAGCTTGGTGTCCTCGCCCCCGACCGTCACCACGTGCCGCTCGACGTCCATCCGCACCGGCCCCGCCTCGAGGGTCGCCGGGGCGAGCTCAGGCTCGGTGCCCCGCCGCAGCACAGCGCGGATCCGCGCCACGAGCTCGCGAGGGGAGTACGGCTTGGTGACGTAGTCGTCGGCGCCGAGCTCGAGCCCGACCACCTTGTCGACCTCGCTGTCCTTGGCGCTGACCATGATCACCGGCACGTTCGAGGTCTGCCGGATCACCCGGCACACCTCGGTCCCGGGCATGCCAGGGAGCATCAGGTCGAGCAGCACGATGTCCGCGCCCGTCCGGTCGAACTCCGCGATCGCGTCGGGACCCGTGGCGGCGAGGCCGACCTCGAACCCCTCCTTGCGAAGCATGTACGCCAGGGCCTCGCTGTAGCTCTCTTCATCCTCGACGACGAGTACCCGTGTCACGGGCTTGCCTCCTGCTGGCTGTGTTGGTCACTGTGGTCTGGTCACTGGGTCGGTCGGGCCCGCGGCCCGGCTGGTCGTGATGGTTCTGGGTTCTGGGGGTACGACGCCGGGCTGCTCGTGCTCGCCCGGCGGGGCAGGGTCAACGTGAACGACGACCCCTCCCCGGGGGAGGACCAGACCCGGACCTCACCGCCGTGGGACGCCGCCACGTGCTTGACGATCGACAGTCCGAGACCGGTGCCTCCCGTGGAGCGGTGACGTGCAGGGTCGACCCGGTAGAACCGCTCGAAGATCCGGTCCAGCTCAGCGGCCGGGATGCCGATGCCCTGGTCGGTCACCGTGATCTCGACCATCTGGTCCGCCGCCTTGGCCGCCACCACGACATTGGAGCCGTCGGGCGAGTAGGCGACCGCGTTGGCCACGAGGTTCCCCACGGCGAGCGCGATCTGGTCGGCGCTGCCGAGCGCCTCGAGGCCGAGGTCGCCGTGCTGCACCACGGAGATGTGCTTGGTGGTGGCGTCGATGGAGCTCGCGTCGATGGCACGCGCCACGATGTCGTCCACGTCCACCGTCGAGGGCGCCTCGAGCGGCTCGTCGCCCTGGAGCCGGGACAGCTCGATGATCTGCTGCACCAGCCGGCCGAGGCGCTCGCTCTCCTTCTGCATGCGGTCCGCGAAGCGCTTGACCGCGGCAGGGTCGTCGGAGGCCTCGCGCACGGCCTCGGCGAGGAGGTTGATCGCGCCGACCGGGGTCTTGAGCTCGTGGGAGACGTTCGCGACGAAGTCCCGCCGGATCGCCTCGACACGGCGTTCGCGGGTGCGGTCCTCCACGAGGGCGAGGACGAGGCGTGAGCTGAGCGGCGCCACCCGGGCCGTGACGTGGACCGGCGGGTGCCCCCCGCGCTGGGTCAGGGTGAACTCCGTCTCCCGGATCTGCCCGTCGCGGCGTACCTGCCGCACCAGGTCGGCCAGCTCGTCGACCGCGAGCTCCTTGCCGCGGACCAGCCCCAGGGCATGGGCCGGCGCCGAGGCCTTGAGCACCTCGTCGTTCTCGTTGACGACGAGCGCACTGCTGCGCAGGACGCTGAGGACGGTGGCCACCCCGGCCGGAACAGCCGGCTCCTCGTGCGGCGGGATCCGGAGCCGTTGCTGCTCGCTGACCCTCCAGGCGAGGACGACGCCTGCGCCCAGCACTGCGCCGAGCAGCGCGAACAGGAGGGCCTGCGTCGTCGGGTCCACACCAAGATCGTACGCAGACGCGACGGAGCACCTCGCCGCCCAGCCGTTCCCGCGAGAGGGGTTAGGCGACTGTTCACCTCCAGTTCACGCCCCTCTCCCATTTGGTCACCCGCTGTCATTACGGTAGGCGGCATGCGGAACGCCTACTACGACCAGCTGGACGCCGTCGTCGACGAGCTCGTGACCATGACCCACGAGGTCGGCACGGCCGTCGGCCAGGCCACCAGAGCCCTGCTCGAGGCCGACGCCGAGATCGCCGAGCAGGTGATCTCGCACGACGAGCACATCGACTCCGAGCGCGACCGGATCGAGGAGCTGAGCTTCGAGCTGCTCGCCCTGCAGCAGCCGGTGGCCGGCGACCTGCGGATGCTCGTCGCGGCGCTGCGGATGGTCTCCGACCTCGAGCGGATGGGCGACCTGTGCGTGCACGTCGCGAAGATCGCGCGCCTGCGAGTGCCGGACGTGGCGATCCCCGACGAGATGCTGCCCACCATCAAGCGGATGGCCGAGGTGGCCGAGGAGATGGTCGCCAAGGTCGAGAACGTCATCGCCCACCGTGACGTCGAGGCTGCGATCGAGCTCGAGCGCTGCGACGAGGAGATGGACCAGCTGCGCCGCTCCTCGTTCCGCCAGATGCTCAGCGACGACTGGGCCCACGGCGTCGAGCCGGCCGTCGACATCGCCCTCCTCGGGCGCTACTACGAGCGCATCGCCGACCACGCCGTGTCCCTCGCCCGCCGCGTGGTCTTCCTCGTGACCGGAGAGCACCCCGCGGTCATCGACGCCTGACGGTGCAAAGGCGGCCGGCCCTGCGATGATGGGGCCATGGCCGAAGTTCACCAGGCCGCCTCTTCGACGGCGGTCGACTTCGTGTCGGCCTATGCCACTGCGGCCGCCGAGCTCGTCGAGGCCATCCCGTCCTGCGACATGGCGGCCCGCGTCCCCGCCTGTCCGGGCTGGTCGACGTACGACCTCCTGGTCCACGTCGGCAACGTCCACGCCTGGGCAGCGACGATCGTGGAGACCGGCCGGGAGGCGCCTGAGCAGGACGACCGGCCCGGGTCGCGCCGCGCGAAGTCGGTCGCGCGGTGGTACTCCGGCAAGGCCGAGGACCTCTTCCAGGTGCTCCGCGCCGCCCAGCCGGGGGACCCGTGCTGGACCTTCTCGGCCGGCCACTCGACCAAGGCCTTCTGGCCACGGCGGCAGACCCACGAGACCCTGGTGCACCTCGCGGACCTGCGTCAGGCGGCAGGGCGTACGGCGGACATCCCGGCGCCGTTGGCCGCCGACGGGGTCGCCGAGGTGCTCGAGGTGTTCCTGCCGCGGATGCACGCCCGCGGCCGACCCGCCAGGCTGGACGCGCAGGTCCTCCTCCACGCGCACGACACCGGCGACGCGTGGTTGCTGACCCCCTTCCGCGGGGAAGGCCCACCCTTGGTTCGGCGCATCGGGCTGAGCGGCGGCCCCGACTCGCACGTCCAGGACCTGGACCGGGTCAGCGCGCCCGCGGCCGACCTCATGCTGCTGCTCTGGAAGCGACTGCCCGTCGACCACCCCGGACTGACCCTCGACGGCGACCGCGACCACATCCTCGCGTTCCTCACCTCCCCGCTCACCCCCTGACACTCGCCCCCGCGCCGCCCCCGCCCGGTCGCCCGCCCGCCGCCCGCCCGTCCCCGCCCTGCCCGGCCCGCCGCCGCGGCCGCCCGCTGGCCCGCATGGCCGCGCCACGGCGACCGCCGCTCTGCCTGGCAAGAATCGTGCATGTGCGAGGTTCTTACGGCCGGACGGCCGCTGGCGCCGCAAGGATCGTGCACCTGCACGATCCTTGCCGCCCGACTCGCCTGAACCGGCACGCGCCCAGGGGGTCGGGCCTGTGGATGACGAGATGCGCGACGCCGCACCCCTTGGCAACCTCGTCGAATGACCACGTTGAAGGCCTCGTCCGTCGTCCTCGTCACCACGCCTCGAGACTCGCCGACCGTTCACACGCGCCGACGCGCTGGCGGCAGGGATCCCGGCACGAGACCTTCGCGGCTCGAAGTTCCGGCGGATCTTCAACGGCGTCTACATCGACGCGCGCGTGCCCGACCATCCGCTGATTCGCGCCGAAGCGGCGCTGCTCGTGCATCCCCCGACCGCGTTCGCCAGCCACGTCACGGCTGCGCGGGTGCACGGACTGCCTGTGCCCACCCACCACGCAGAGCATGTGACGGTGGTGTCAGCCGCCGACCGGAGCAAGCGCGCCGGGATCAAGTGCCACGTCGCCGGCACTGACGACGTCGTCGAGATCAGCGGTGTCCGTGTCTCCGGACCGCATCGGATGTTCGTCGAGCTCGCGCCCATGTTGTCGTTGGTCGACCTCGTCGTGGTCGGTGATGCTCTGGTGCGGCTCGGGAAGACCACACCGGCGGCTCTCGCGGCGGCGTGCGAGCGGAGCGACGCGCGGCATGCGACAGAGGCACTTCGCGCGGCCCGCTACGTCCGGAAGGAGGTCGACTCCCCGATGGAGACCCGGCTGCGCATGCTGATCGTGCTCGCCGGCCTGCCCGAGCCAGAGGTCAACCACAAGATCCGCGACGAGCACGGACGGGTGACCCGACGCTTCGACCTGAGCTATCCCAGCGTCCGGCTGATCGTGGAGTACGACGGCCGCCAGCACGTCGAGATCCAGCAGAACTGGACGTCGGACCTCGAGCGCCGTGAGGAGTTCGACGACTCGGGCTGGCGGATTCTCGTCGTGACGAGCGACGGCATCTACAAGGACCCCGCCAAGACCGTTGCGCGCGTGCACCGGGCGCTTCGCAGTCAGGGGTGGCGCGGCCTGCCGACACGAACCTCCGACGCCTGGCGCCCCCACTTCCGCGGCCGGAGCTGACCCGCGCTCGGTCGAGCCGCGGAAGGCGCGGGGCGCCGGGGCGAAACATCGTGCACGTGCACGATTCTTGCGCCGCGAGCGACCGGATCGGCGTCGAACCTTCGCAGGTGCACGATTCTTGCGCGGCGAGCGACCGGATCGGCGTCGAACCTTCGCAGGTGCACGATTCTTGCGCGGCGAGCGACCGGGTCGGCGTCAAACCTTCGCACGTGCACGATTCTTGCCGCCGGGTGCGGGCCGCCGGGCGCATGCACCCGGCCAGGCCGCGCGGGGTCAGCGGCCCTGGTTGGCGACTGCCTGGATCGCCTCGGCGGCGGCCTCGGGGTCGAGGTACTGGCCGCCACGCTCGAGCGGCCGCATGTGCTGGTCGAGGCGGTACACGAGCGGGATCCCGGTCGGGATGTTGAGACCCACGACAGCCTCCTCGCTCATGTCGTCGAGGTGCTTGACGAGGGCGCGGAGCGAGTTGCCGTGCGCAGCGACGCAGACCGTCTGGCCGGCGCGGAGGTCGGGGACGATCGCGTCGTACCAGTAGGGGAGCATCCGCTCCACGACGTTCGCGAGGCACTCGGTGCGCGGCATGATCTCGTCGGGGAGGTCGGCGTAGCGGCTGTCACCGGTCTGCGACCACTCGTCGTCGTCGTCGATCGGCGGGGGCGGGGTGTCGTACGAGCGGCGCCAGAGCATGAACTGCTCCTCGCCGTACTTCTCCATCGTCTCCTTCTTGTTCTTGCCCTGCAGCGCGCCGTAGTGCCGCTCGTTGAGGCGCCAGGAGCGCTTCACCGGGATCCAGTGCCGGTCGCACTCGTCGAGGGCGAGCTGGGCGGTGCCGATCGCCCGGCGCAGCACGGAGGTGTGGAGTACGTCGGGAAGCAGACCCGCCTCGGCGATCAGCGTGCCGCCGCGGATCGCCTCGGCGCGGCCCTTCTCGGTCAGGGGTACGTCGACCCAGCCGGTGAAGAGGTTCTTCGCGTTCCAATCGCTCTCGCCGTGGCGGAGCAGGACCAGGGTGTACGGGGCCTCAGCACTCATGGGCGACACACTAGCGCCGGCCCGACCGAGGCCGTTCCAGGGTTACGGGAGCGGGACGTCCGCGAAGTCGCCACGGTGTGCGACGACCGGCACGTCGAGGGTGACGCTCTCGGCGTTCTGGAAGCTGAAGGTGAGCGTGACGAAGGCGCCGGACGTCACGCCCTGGCCCTTGACCGCGACCGGGGTCTTCTCGTCGGCGAGCTGCACCGCGCCGCCGGGGGCGATCTTGATCGGGGCCGAGAGCGTGGCGGTGACGCCGGAGTCCTCACCGGAACCGGCCACCTGGGTCAGGGCGTCGCCCTTCTGCGTGTTGTTCGCCAGGCCCGCGACGAGCGTTCCGCTGCCGTCCTCGCCCGAGACCACCGCTGCGTGGAGTACGTCGACCTGGCCGCTGCGCTCGTTGACCCCCACGCCTGGGTTGTACACCCGGTCAGTGGGCTGGTTCAGGCCGCACGCGGACAGCATCGGAGCGAGCACGAGGGCTGCGACAGCGATGCTGCGACGAAGGGTGACGTTCACGTTCTCCACGGTTCCTCTCGGTGGACCCGCGCACGGGGCGGGAGCGACCAGTTCGGACGATGCGGCTCAGCGAGGGCGCTGTGGCGCCCAGGACCGCAAAACAGCCAGGAGTCTAGCGTTTATTGACCGATCCCCACCGTGAGCCCTGCCACGAAGATGCCTGCGGCGACGAGCGCGGTGTAGGTCACGGAGATCCACAGCAGGGCCGGGGCGCCGATCTTGAGCGCGATGCGCAGCGGCAGGTGCCGGACGCCGGTCTCGTTGTCCTGAACGAGGTCCGGGAGGGTGTTGAGGAAGTGGATGCCGATGCCCAGCAGGGCGGCCAGGACGGTCATCGCCCAGGTCGGCGGGGACCCGTGCATGCCGCCGCCGAGCCCGCCGTACGACAGGAACGCCGGGAGCAGGCCGAACGACACGATGTAGGGGAGCGGGGAGAGCACCGACTTCTTGAACCACAGGTTGTAGAGCCACGCGGAGGCGACCGCGCCCAGGTGCGCGAGGCCGGCGTAGGTGCCGTTGGCGATCGAGAGCGGGATCACCGCGAGCACGGCCACGGCGATGGCGAACGTCACGGTGCCGGGGTCGATCCAGCCCATCGCGACGGGCTTGTCGAGGCGGCCGACCTCACGGTCCCGGTCGCGGTCGACGACGTCGTTGAGCCAGCCGACGGTGAGCTGGCCGGTCAGGACGGTGGCCGCCACCAGGCCCACCTCGAGGAGGTGGACGGCCGGTGAGAGCGGCAGCGGCGGAGAGGCCGACGGTCATGGCCAGGGTGGGCAGCGGATGGCTGGACAGGACGAGGGACAGGGTCGTGCCCCGCTGCTTCCTGAACTTCATGGCTCGCAGTATCGACCACCCGGCCGGTCGATGGGTGGACCACCCCGCGATTCGCAGGGAAACACAGGGGATTCGGTCGGTTCGTCATGTCCGGTAGTCGGGTGCCGAGGCCCCGCGACGCACACGAATCGGTCATCTGTCAAGCCCCGATTTGGCCTCTGACCTGCGCAAACGCCAAAAGGGCCGGCTCGGATGACGTGTTAGACTAGTCACCTAGGAAGGGGTACTTGGCACATGACATTTACCGTCGGCGAAACGGTTGTTTATCCAAATCACGGGGCCGCAGTAATCGAGGACATCGAGACCCGCCAGATCAAGGGAGAGGACCGTCAGTACCTCGTACTACGGATCGTCGCCCAGCAGGATCTGGTCGTCCGAGTCCCTGCTTGCAACCTGGATCTCGTAGGTGTGCGGGACGTAGTCGACAAGGAGGGTCTGGACCGAGTCTTCGAGGTGCTGCGCGCGGCGCACACCGAGGAGCCGACCAACTGGTCGCGTCGGTACAAGGCCAACCTCGAGAAGCTGCACTCCGGTGACGTGATGAAGGTTGCCGAGGTCGTCCGTGACCTGTGGCGCCGCGAGCGTGACCGCGGCCTCTCCGCCGGCGAGAAGCGGATGCTGGCGAAGGCTCGCCAGATCCTCGTCTCCGAGCTCGCGCTCGCCGAGCGCACCAACGAGGACAAGGCCGAGGCCCTCCTCGACGAGGTTCTCGCCTCCTAGAGAGACAGCGCTCATCCGAAGGCCCCCGGGACACGCCGTCCCGGGGGCCTTCGTGGTCTGATGGGCCGGTGAGCCACTACGACGACGGCCCCGGGCCGGCCAGGCCGATGGGCCAGGTCCCCACGACCGGCCGCGGCTCGATGCCCTTCGCGATGCTCGACGGGGAGCCGCTCGTCGCACTCGCGTCGTTCGCGCTGGAGGACGCCGGCGTCGAGCTCGTCGACTTCAACGTCCACCTCGCGGATCTCCACGACCGGCACCGGCCGCTCGTGCTCCACGACCCGCTGTGTCCGCTCACCCCGGTCGACTTCCTCCGCGAGGCCGTCGAGGTCGCGGTGGACGACGACGTCGTGGTGGTCGGTGTGCTCCCGGTCACGGACACGATCAAGTCCGTGCACGCCGGCGTGGTCGGCGAGACGGTCGACCGCGAGGCGCTGTGGACGCTCGCCTCGCCCGTCGTACTCCCCGCTTCGGCGGTCGCCGAGCTCGAGGGCTGGCCGGACGCCGACGACCTACCCGCACTGGTGACCCGGCTGCGCGAGCGGTTCGAGGTCCGGTTCGTCGAGGCTCCCGCGCTGGGCCGACGAGTCGAGGACGAGTCGTCGCTCGCACTGCTCGAGGCGCTGGCAGCCGAGCAGGCCGGCCAGACGGCCGAGGCGTGAGTCCTCAGCGGTCCTTGCTGGTGGCGATCGCGAGATAGGAGTACGACGGTCCGCGCCCGTCTCGTGGGCTGAGCGCGGGGCAGCCGCGGCGGAGGTCCTCGCAGCGCACCCGGCGTCCACCGTCGTGCCCGAGGTCGAGCCGCGACCGGTAGTAGAAGCTGTAGACGTTCCCGTCGCCGTCCGGGTCGACCGACGCCTCGATGCCGTCCCGGCGCCACCGGTCGGTGAGGAGGCGACGCTGCGCGCGCCGGTCACCCTTGACGTACCTGTCGAACCACGCGGTGGTGTACCACGACGAGGCGTCGATCCCGCGCAGCGTCGCCCCGAAGACGGGCATCGGCAGGTAGGACCACTCGTAGTGCGTGCCGCCGCGGATCACGATCTCGCCGGTGTCGACGCCGGCCTTCGAGAACGCGTAGGACGCCCTCGCCTTGTCGCGGGGGTCGGGCTCGGTGGTGAAGGGCGTGGGTGTGAGGAAGTAGTCGGCCGAGAGACCGAGCGAGGGCACGCGCAGCCGCGGCTTCCCGAGCCCGCCGGTGCCGCAGCCGCCGTCGCCGGAGCCGGGCGTGCTGGACGGACGGCTCGCGTCGCACAGGTTGTCCCAGGCCACGACCGCGTCGACCCGGCGGTCCTGCTGGCCGACCCAGCTCACTCCGCTGGCGCCGAACGAGTGGCCGGCGAGGCCGATCCGGGTCCGGTCGACGAGACGCCAGAACGGGTTGTGGTGTGTGGCGAGGCCGTCGGCGACGCGCTGCTTCTGCTTGTCGCAGTGGCTGGTGCCGGAGCGGCTCGGCCGCGGGCAGTACGGCTTGCCCGGTCGCGAGAGCGCGAAGTCGATGGAGTCCTGGGTGTGGTCGAAGAAGGTCACTCCGGTGCTCTGCGACGGGAAGCCCTCACCGGCGTCCGCCCCCTCGCCGAAGGTGTCCGAGCGGCCCTGCATCTGCGGGTCGCGCGTGAGCACGACGTAGCCGGCCTTGGCGAGGGTCTGGGCCGCCCACCAGTACAGCTCCTCGCTGGCCTGCACCGAGCCGTTGGTGATCACGACCAGCGGCCGCTTCGCGGGCCCTGCCTTGGTCGCCCAGACGTGTCCGGCCATCGTCGAGCCGTTGCGCGCGACGAAGTGCACCGGCTTCACCATCCCGTAGCCGCGGTCGGCCCAGTGCGCGAGCCGGGTGTCGCCGCCACAGGCCAGCGCCTTCGACCAGCACAGGTCGGTGACGAAGAGCCGGCCCGGGTCGGTGGCCTGCTCGACGACGCCCCCGGAGAACGAGCCGGCGCCCTGGGTCGCCTGGTCCGCCAGGGCTCTGGGGGTCAGGTAGTCCGAGGCGCGCTCGCCCTGCTTGCTGTAGTTCGCCGCCTCCCGCGCGGGGTCCACCGGGTCGCCCTCGGCGCCGCGCGCCGGGTTGGCCAGCATCGTCGGCAACGCGAGCAGAGCCGCGAGCAGGGCGGCCAGCAGCGCGACGAGCAGGTTGCTGACGGTCGTGGGGAGGCGGCGCATGTCGTACCCAACGAGGCACCGCGGAGGGCGTTACCCCTTGTGCAGCAGCCGTTCGGCCAGCGAGACGTCCTCGGGGAAGGTGATCTTGATGTTCGTCGCGGGGCTCGGCACGCAGTGGATCGCGAGGTCGGTGTACGCCTCGATGCAGCTCGCCGTGTCGGTGCCGGTGAACCCGTCCCGGTCGGCGTCCCGATAGGCCTCGAGGAGCGGTCCCGCCCGGAACGCCTGCGGTGTCTGTACGGCGACCAGCTCGCTGTCCCGGGACTCGCCGGACCGTCGCGGGACGAGCGACCGCTGTGCTCGCACGGGAAGGGCCCCGCCGTGCTCGTGCGCGCTCCGGATCACCGCCTCGAACAGGTCCACCTCCGCGAGCGGGCGCGCGGTGTCGTGGATCGCGACGACGTCGACCTCCCCGGCATCGACAGCGCCGGCCACGGCCTGCAGGGCGTTCCACTCCGACCCGTGGCGGGTGCTTCCGCCCGGCACGATCCAGACCTGTGCGCCGGGAAACCGCGCCGCGAGCTGCTCGAGCCCGCGGTCGATCTCGGCGCGGTCCTCGGGGCGGATCACGAGCACGACGTGCGTGACCCCGGGCAGCTCGAACGCGCGACGCAGCGACCAGGTGAACACGGGCTCGCCGAGGAGGGGGAGCAGCACCTTGTTCGTCCCGGCCCCGACCCGGCGGCCCTCACCCGCGGCGAGCAGCACGACCGCCGTACGCGGGAGGTCGGATGCGGAAGGCGCTGGGCTCGCGGGACTGAGTCACGCCGCACACCGTATCCGTTCAGGCGGCTGCGCCGACCTCGCGCCAGAACGAGTCGACGAGGGCGTTCCACTCGTCCGGCACCTCCTGGAACGGCTGGTGGGACTCCTCCTGCAGCACCTCGAAGCGGGCGCCGGGGATGCGCTCCGCGACAGCGCGGCAGAGCTCGGGCCGGCTGGTCGGGTCACGGCCCCCGGCGAGCACCAGCGTGGGCGCGGTGATCTGCGGGAGGCGGTCGCTCGTGTCGTGCTCCATGAAGGCGTCGAGGAAGCGCTGGAGGTCCTCGGTGCTCTGCTTGTGGGGGAAGGCGAGGACCTCCTCGATGATCTGGTCGACGGTCCCGTCGTTGTGGGCGCGTGCGGTGTAGATCCACAGGAAGAAGGACTCGAGGAACGCGCGCTCGCTCGGCGCGGACTCGGCGAGCCAGCGCACGAAGCTCCCCCACGAGCGGAGGAAGGGGTCCGGAGCGGGCCAGGTGCTCTGCAGGACGAGGCTGCGGACCCTGTCGGGATGCCGAAGGGCCAGCTCCTGGGCGATGATGCTCCCGCCGGAGAACCCGGCGACGTGGGCCGCGGGCACGCCGACGGCCCCGAGGACCTCCGCCGCGTCGTCCGCCATCTGCTCCACCGTGACCGGCCCGCTCGGCATGGCGGTCCGACCCGCGCCACGGTTGTCGAAGGCGGTCAGGCGGTACCGGTCGGCCAGCCCGTCCAGCTGGAACTGCCAGGACTCGACGGTGTCACCGAGCCCGCCGATCAGGAGGACGTCCGGTCCCTCACCGACCTGCTCCACCCAGATGTCCAGGTCTCCCGCGCGCACATGCTCACCCATCCGTCAACGGTGCCCCGCTCGATCTGGGCGTCGCAATGGTCCATGCGCGCGGTCTCACAGGGCCCGTTGTGAGGAAGTGAGGAGAAGTTGACCTCGCGGGCACATCGGCACAGCGCCGGCGAAACACCGGGTTCCTAGCGTCAGGGCCACTGAACACGCAGGCCCGGAGGCCGCACGACGGGGTGCGGCTCCGGGCCTGCTCCTGCCGAACATCTCAGGAGCCCGCCATGACCGTCGCCGAGACCCCGACCGGAACCCCGCCCTCCCCGCCGACCACCGACACCGGGAGCCCTCGCCGCGGAGGAAGGTGGATCGAGCACTGGGAGCCCGAGGACCAGGCGTTCTGGGACGGCGGAGGCCAGAAGGTCGCCCGGCGCAACCTCGTGTGGTCGATCCTGGCCGAGCACATCGGGTTCTCCGTCTGGATGCTGTGGAGCGTCAGCGTGGTGTACCTGGTGCAGGCCGGCTTCGACTTCACCGTCGACCAGCTGTTCTGGCTGGCCGCGATCCCGAGCCTGGTGGGGGCGACGATGCGCTTCCCCTACACGTTCGCGGTGGCCCGCTTCGGCGGCCGCAACTGGACCGTGGTGAGCGCGTCGCTGCTGCTCGTGCCCTGCGCGTTGCTGGTGGTGTGCGTGTCGAACCCCGCGACGCCGTACTGGATGTTCGTGCTCGCGGCGGTCACCGCCGGCCTCGGTGGCGGCAACTTCGCCTCGAGCATGGCGAACATCTCCTACTTCTACCCGGACGCCAAGAAGGGCTGGGCCCTCGGCCTGAACGCCGCCGGCGGCAACATCGGCGTGAGCACGGTGCAGTTCATCACCCCGATCATCGTGGGCGTGAGCGTCGTCGGGGTCTCGACAAGCTCGACCACCGGTCCGGGCTCGACCGCCGGTGGGCCGAACCTCGAGAACGTCGCGCTCGTGTGGGCGCCGCTCGCCGTCGTGGCAGCCATCGGCGCGTGGCTGTTCATGGACAACCTCGCCACCGCGAAGTCGCCGATGCGAGAGCAGGTCCAGGTCGCCAAGGACCGGCAGACGTGGGTGATGTCCTTCCTCTACATCGGCACGTTCGGCTCGTTCATCGGCTACGGCGCCGCCATGCCGCTGCTGATGTCGACCCAGTTCCCGGAGGTGACGGGGAAGTACGCCTTCCTCGGCGCCCTCGTCGGCTCGCTGGTGCGGCCGGTCGGCGGACTGCTCGCGGACCGCTGGGGTGGCGCGCGGATCACGGCGGCGACCTTCGTGGCCATGGGCCTCGGCGTGCTGGGTGTGGTCTGGTCGGTGGGGGCGCACGCGTTCGGGCCGTTCCTGGCGGCGTTCATGCTGCTGTTCACCCTGGCCGGGATCGGCAACGGCACGACGTACCGGATGATCCCCGCGATCTTCCGTGCCCGCGCCGGTGACAGCGAGGCGGACCGCAAGCAGGCCCGGGTGCGGAGTGCCGCGGCCCTCGGTGTGATCTCGGCGGTCGGGGCGTACGGCGGCTTCCTCATCCCGCGCTCGTTCGGGATCTCGATCGCGAACACCGGCGGCATCGAGGCGGCGCTGTACGGGTTCGTCGGGTTCTACGCGGTCTGCGCGGGCGTCACCTGGTGGTGCTACCTGCGCAGCCGGGTCCTCGTCGCACAGATGCCGAGCCTCGCCCACGCGCAGGTGTAGGCGCATGACGATCCTGTCGAACCCGGGCACCCACTGCCCCTACTGCTCGCTCCAGTGCGGCATGCGGCTCACCCGTCGCGGCCGCGAGACGGAGGTGGAGACCTGGGACGAGTTCCCCACCAACCAGGGCGCGATGTGCCGCAAGGGGTGGACCAGCGCGGCGCTGCTCAGGGACCGCGAGCGGCTGACCACCCCGCTGGTGCGGGACCCGGCGACAGGGTCCTTCCGGACCGCGAGCTGGGACGACGCACTCGGTCTCGTGGCTGACCGGCTCACCGCCATCCAGGCCGAGCACGGCAGGGACGCGGTGGCGGTGTTCGGGGGCGGTGGGCTCACCAACGAGAAGGCGTACACGCTCGGCAAGTTCGCCCGGGCGTGCCTCGGGACGAGCATGGTCGACTACAACGGCCGGTGGTGCATGTCGTCCGCCGCCTCCGCGGGCATCCGGGCGTTCGGGATCGACCGGGGGCTGCCGTTCCCGCTCGCGGACATCGAGCAGACCGACGTACTCGTCCTCGTCGGCTCCAACCTCGCCGAGACGATGCCTCCGGCCGCGCGGCACCTCGACCGGCTGCGAGAGCGGGGCGGCAGGGTCGTCGTGGTCGACCCGCGGCGCACCGCCACCGCCGACCGGGCCGACGTGCACGTCCAGCCGGTGCCCGGCACGGACCTGGCTCTGGCGCAGGGCATCCTGCACGCGGTGGTCGCCGGCGGCTACGTGGCCCAGGAGTACGTCGACCAGCGGACCGTCGGGTTCGAGCCGGTGCGGCGTTCGGCGATGTCGTGGTGGCCGGAGCGGACCGAGCGGGTCACGGGAGTCCCGGCGAGCCAGGTGCGCGACCTCGCGCGCCTCCTCGGCGAGGCGGAGAACGTCATCGTGCTCACGGCCCGCGGCGCCGAGCAGCACGCCCAGGGCTCGGACACCGTGCTGGCCTGGATCAACCTCGCGCTCGCGCTCGGCCAGTGCGGCAAGGCGTACTCCGGCTACGGCTGCCTCACCGGGCAGGGCAACGGCCAGGGCGGCCGGGAGCACGGCCAGAAGGCCGACCAGCTTCCCGGCTACCGCTCGATCGAGGACCCCGACGGCGCGCGAGCACGTGGCCGCGGTGTGGGGCGTCGACCCGGATGCCCTTCCCGGCAAGGGGAAGTCGGCCTACGAGCTGCTCGACGCCCTCGGCACCGAGGGCGGCCCCAAGGCGATGCTCGTGTTCGGGTCCAACATCGTGGTCTCCGCTCCGAACGCCAACCACGTCACCGAGCGGCTCGACGCGCTCGACCTCCTCGTCGTCGCCGACGTCGTCATGTCCGAGACGGCCGCCCGTGCCGACGTGGTGCTGCCCGTGACGCAGTGGGCCGAGGAGACCGGGACCATGACGAACCTGGAGGGCCGGGTGATCCTGCGCCGCAAGGCGGTCGACCCGCCGAAGGGCGTCCGCAGCGACCTCGAGGTGCTCGCCGGCCTGGCCGAGCGGCTCGGCTCGCAGGTGCTGCTCGAGACCGAGCCGGAGGCGGTCTTCGCCGAGCTGGGACGGGCGTCGGCGGGCGGCGCGGCCGACTACGCCGGCATCGACTACGCCCGGATCACCGACGAGCACGGGGTGTTCTGGCCCTGCCCTTCTCCGGACCACCCCGGCACCGAGCGGATGTTCCTCGACGGGTTCGCGACCCCGGACGGACGCGCCCGCTTCCACGACGTCGCCCACCGAGGCCCCGCGGAGCAGCCGTGCGGGGAGTACCCCCTGCACCTCACCACCGGGCGGGTGCTCGCGCAGTACCAGTCCGGCGCCCAGACCCGCCGGATCCGCGAGCTCGACGACACCGGCGCGTTCGTCGAGCTGCACCCGATGCTGGCCTCGCGGGTCGGCGTGACCGAGGGCGAGCGGGTTCGGGTGACAACCCGTCGCGGGACGATGCAGGCGCCGGCTCGGCTGAGCGACGGGATCCGGCCGGACACGGTGTTCGTGCCGTTCCACTGGGTCGGCGCGAACCAGCTCACCAACGACGCCCTCGACCCGGCGTCGCGGATGCCGGAGTTCAAGGTGTGCGCGGCCGCGGTGACCGCGGTCGGCCGAACCGAGCGCAAGTGGTCAGAGGCGGCAGGTTCGGGGGCCCGGAAGCTGTCGTCTGTGACCACTTCCGCAGGACGGACCGCGTCATGAGTCTCGACAGGCTCGACCGCCGCCTCGTCGTCGTCGGGAACGGGATGGCGGCGACGCGGCTGGTGGAGGAGCTCGTCGCGCGCCGTGACAGGGCCGGTGCCGCTCTCGACATCACCGTCGTCGGCGACGAGCCGGTGCCGGCGTACAACCGGATCCTGCTCTCGGCGGTCCTCGAGGGGACCCACCCGGAAGCCGACATCGCCTTGCAGGACAAGGGGTTCCACGACGCGAACGGCGTCACCCTGCTCAGCGGCACGCGCGTCGCCCGGCTCGACCGGACGGCGAACGAGGTGGTGCTGGAGGACGGGCGCCGGCTGCCCTACGACCGGGTCGTCCTGGCGACCGGCTCGATCCCGACGCTCCCGCCGGTGCGGGGGATCGTGACGCCGGAGGGGCGGCTGCACCCGAAGGTGCACGCGTTCCGCTCCCTCGCGGACTGCCGCCGGCTCGACGCCGCGGTCCCGGGTGCCCGCAGGGCAGTCGTCGTCGGAGGCGGGCTGCTCGGCCTCCAGGTCGCCCGCGCGCTGAACGTGCGTGGCCTCGAGGTGGACCTGGTCGAAGGCACCTCCCACCTGCTCTCCTCGCAGCTCGGCGAGCAGGCCGGCGCGGTCCTGGCGCGCAGCATGCGGCGCCTCGGCACCGAGGTCTACACGCACACCCGCGCGGTGCGGCTGACCGACGAGGGGCTGAGGCTCGACAGCGGCTTCACGCTGCCCGCCGACCTCGTCGTGCTGACCGCCGGGGGACGTCCGGCGACCGCGATCGCCAAGCGGGCGGGGCTGTTCGTCCGCCGCGGCGTCGTGGTGGACGCCCGGCTGAGGTCGGTCACCGACGAGCGGGTGCACGCGATCGGCGACTGCGTGGAGCACGGGGGCCGCACCCACGGGTTCGTCCCGCCGGCGTGGGAGCAGGCCGGCGTCCTCGCCGCGGTGCTGACCGGTGAGGACCAGAGGTACGACGGGTCGCGGGTCGTCGCACGCCTCCGCGCGACCGGCCTGGACGTCGCCGTCATGGGCGACCCGGAGCATGCCGAGGGCGAGGTGGTCGAGGTCGCGAACCCGGTCCGCGGGACCTACCGCAAGCTCGTCGTCCGCGGTGGCGTGATCGAGGCCGCCGTCATGGTCGGCGACCTCTCCCGGGTCGGCCTCCTCACGCAGCTGTTCGACCGTCGTACCGTCCTCGGCCCCGAGGAGCCGGGCCAGCTGCTGATGGCGGACACACCTGCCATCGCAGCGCCGTTGCCCGACGACGCCGAGGTCTGCGCCTGCGCGGGCGTGACGGCCGGTCGGATCCGCGGCTGCGCCGACCTCGCCTCCGCGGTCGCCGACACCCGCGCGACCACCGGCTGCGGCGGCTGTGCCCAGACCGTCAAGGAGCTCGTCGGCCTCGCCCGCTATGAGAAGGCGCTGTGAGAAGGCGCCTGTGAGAAGGCGTTTTCACGACCGAAACATTCCGCACACGCCCGGCTTACGTGAGTTGCCTACCTTCATCCCAACCCCGAAAGGACAAGCTGATGACGCATCTGCGACAGACCCTGGTGGTCGCCGGGAACGGCATGGTCGGCCACCGCTTCGTGCAGGCCGCCATCGAGCGAGGGCTCACCGAGAGGTTCGACATCGTCGTGGTCGGTGAGGAGCCGCGACCGGCGTACGACCGGGTCGCACTCACCTCCTTCTTCAGCGCCGCCAGCGCCGACGAGCTGTCCCTTCTGCCCGAGGGGGAGTACGACGACCCGCGGGTGCGACTCACGCTCGGCACCACCGTCACGCACGTGGACCGCGCCGGGCGCAGGGTCGGCCTCGACAACGGCGAGACCGTCGCCTACGACGTGCTCGTGCTCGCCACGGGGGCTGCTCCGTTCGTGCCACCCGTCCCGGGTCACGACCTCGACGGTTGCTTCGTGTACCGCACGATCGAGGACCTCGAGGCGATCCGCGAGGCCGCCGCCACCGCCACGAGGGGTGCGGTCATCGGCGGCGGCCTCCTCGGTCTCGAGGCCGCCAACGCCCTCGTGCAGCTCGGCCTGGAGACCCACGTGGTCGAGATGGCGCCGCGCCTGATGCCCGTGCAGCTCGACGAGGCCGGGGGCACCACGCTGGTGCGGCACATCGAGAAGCTCGGCGTGCACGTGCACACCGGTGCCGCCACCCGCGCGTCGTCCGTCGCCGGACGGCCGGGCGGCCGGCCTCGAGCTGGGCGAGGAGACCGTCGACGCGGAGGTGGTGGTGTTCTCCGCGGGCATCCGCCCCCGCGACCAGCTCGCCCGCGACTGCGGCCTCCCCGTCGCCGAGCGCGGCGGTGTGCTGGTCGACGAGCACTGCCGCACCGAGGACCCGCACGTCTTCGCGATCGGGGAGTGCGCGGCACCGGGCGGGAAGATGTACGGGCTGGTCGCCCCGGGGTACTCCATGGCCGAGGTCGTCGTGGACACGCTCCTCGACGGCGAGGGCGCCTTCACCGGCGCGGACATGTCGACCAAGCTCAAGCTGCTCGGCGTGGACGTCGCGAGCTTCGGCGACGCGTTCGCGACGACGCCCGGTGCTCTCGAGCTGGTCCTCGCCGACGCGGTGGCCGGGGTCTACAAGAAGCTGGTCATCAGCGGGGACGGCACGCGTCTGCTCGGCGGGATCCTGGTGGGTGACGCGTCCGCCTACGGCACCCTGCGCCCCATGGTCTCGTCCGGCATCGCCCTTCCGGAGAACCCCGAGGAGCTGATTCTCCCCGTCGCGTCTGGGCGGTCCGGTGCCGCGGCGGTGGGTATGCCGGACGAGGCCGTGGTCTGCAGCTGCAACAACGTCACGAAGGCGACGATCTGCGGCTCCGTCGATACCGGGGCGTGCGACACGGTTGCGTGCCTGAAGAAGTGCACGAAGGCCGGGTCGACCTGCGGCTCGTGCGTCCCGGTCGTGAAGAACCTCCTCGACGAGCGGCTCGCCGCATCGGGTGTCGCCGTGGCCACCGGGATCTGCGAGCACTTCGACCTCTCGCGCCAGGAGCTCTTCGACGTGATCGCGGTGCACGGCTACCGCACCTTCGACGACATCGTCACCGCGCACGGCAGGGGCCGCGGCTGCGACGTCTGCAAGCCCGCGGTCGCCTCGATCCTGGCCAGCCAGCTCAACGGCCACGTCCTCGACAAGAGCACGGTGGCGCTCCAGGACACCAACGACGCCTACCTCGCGAACATCCAGCGCAACGGCACCTACTCCGTCGTCCCACGGGTGCCGGGCGGCGAGATCACGCCCGAGCGGCTGATCGTGATCGGCGAGGTGGCCCGCGACTTCAACCTGTACACCAAGATCACGGGCGGCCAGCGCATCGACCTCCTCGGCGCGAGGCTCGAGCAGCTGCCCGCGATCTGGCGCAGGCTGGTCGACGCCGGCTTCGAGTCCGGCCACGCGTACGGCAAGTCGCTCCGCACGGTGAAGTCCTGCGTCGGGTCGACGTGGTGCCGCTACGGCGTGCAGGACTCGGTGAAGCTGGCGATCGACCTCGAGAACCGCTACCGCGGCCTGCGCTCGCCGCACAAGATCAAGGCCGGCGTGAGCGGATGCGCCCGCGAGTGCGCCGAGGCCCGCGGCAAGGACTTCGGCGTGATCGCGACGGAGAAGGGCTGGAACCTCTACGTCGGCGGCAACGGCGGCGCGAACCCCGCGCACGCGCAGCTCCTCGCGACCGACCTCGACACCGAGACGCTGGTCCGGTACGTCGACCGCTTCCTCATGTACTACATCCGCACCGCGGACCGGCTGCAGCGCACGAGCACCTGGATCGCCTCGCTCGACGGCGGGCTCGACCGGGTCCGTCAGGTGGTGGTCGAGGACGCCCTGGGTCTCGGCGCGGAGCTCGAGGCGGACATGGCCCGGCACGTCGACTCCTACTTCGACGAGTGGCGGGCGACTCTCGACGACCCCGAGAAGCTGCGTCGCTTCGTGTCGTTCGTGAACGCGCCCGGGACCCCCGATCCGTCGGTCGAGTTCACCACCGAGCGGGAGCAGATCCGCCCGGTCATCGCAGGCGCCTCGATCCCGGTCGGTGCGCCGTGACCACCACCGAGGCGTGGACGCCGGTGTGCCCGCTGGCCGAGCTCGAGGTCGAACGGGGAGCGGCCGCCCTGGTCGCCGGGCAGGCGGTCGCGATCTTCCGCACCCACGACGACCGGGTCTACGCGCTCGCGAACCAGGACCCGTTCAGCCGCGCGAGCGTCCTCGCCCGCGGCATCGTCGGCACCCGCACGATCGACGGGGAGGACGTGCCGTTCGTGGCCTCGCCGATGCACAAGCACGCCTTCGACCTGCGCACCGGGCAGTGCCTCGACGAAGCGGCGGTCTCGGTCGCGCGCTTCGAGGTGCAGGTCACCGACGGGGTGGTCCTGGTCGGCCCGCGACGGGCATCGCCGTGACCGCGGCCGCGGCCGGGGCCGTGACGGGGGCCGTGACCGGCCCGCTGTCCGGGTACCGCGTCGGCATCACGTCGGCCCGCAAGGTCGAGGAGCTCACCAGCCTGCTCGAGAGGCGCGGCGCGGAGGTGGAGTCCGCGCCGGCGATGGCGATCGAGTCGCTCGACGACTCCGACCTCCGCGAGGCGACGGAGGCCGTGGTCGAGCGCCCGCCCGAGCTGTTCGTCGCCACGACCGGGCTCGGTCTTCGCCGGTGGTTCGCGGCCGCGTCGGCCTGGGGGCTCCTCGACGACCTGGTCGCCGCCCTGGGACAGGCGGCGGTGATCGCGCGCGGTCCCAAGTCGGTGGGCGTGCTCCGGGCGCACGGGCTGCGCGAGCAGTGGATGCCCGGGTCGGAGTGCATGGAGGAGGTCCTCGCCCACCTACGAGGCATGAGCCTCGCCGGCAGGCGGATCGTCGTACAGGAGCACGGGCGGTCGCTCTCGGTCGTCGCCAACGCGCTGAGGCGGCAGGGAGCCGAGGTCGACGTCGTGTCGGTGTACCGCTGCGCACCCGCCGACGACCAGGCCGCGATGTTCCGGATGGTCGACCTGGTCGCCGAGCGGAAGGTCGACGCGGTGACGTTCACGAGCGCTCCCGCCGCCGAGATCCTGATGGACGTCGCGGTGGCGAGCGGGCGTCGCACCGAGGTGCTCGACGCGTTCCGCGTGGACGTGCTCGCCACCTGTGTCGGACCGGTGACCGCCGCGCCGTTCGAGATGTGGGGAGTGCCCTGCGTGCAACCGGGCCGCGCACGGCTCGCCGCGATGGTCAGGACCCTCGAGGTCGAGCTGCCCAGCCGACGCCGTGGGACCGAGATCGTCGTCGGGGCGCACCGGCTGCTGATGCACGGTGACCGGGTCTGCGTCGACGGCAGCGAGGTCGTGCTGTCGCCCGCGCCGCTCGCCGTCCTGCGTGCGCTCGCCGACCGGCCCGGCCACGTCGTCTCCCGGCGCGAGCTGATGGGGCACCTGCCCAGCGGTCTGGCCGGCAGCGAGCACGCCGTGGAGGTCGCCGTCGCGCGGCTGCGTGCCGCGGCCGGCCCGCGTCTGGTGCAGACGGTGGTCAAGCGCGGCTACCGGTTGCCGGTCACCTGACCCACGAACGAGGAGGGCACCTTGAGACCACGTCTGGTCGCGGTCGCGCACGGAACCCGGGACAGCGCCGGGTCACGGACGATCAGGTCCATGGTGCGGCGGGTGGGATGGAGGCTGCCCGACGTCGAGGTGGTGGAGTCGTACGTCGAGCTCGCGGAGCCGGCCTTCGCCTCGGTGATGGCCTCCGCGACCGGTCCTTCGGTCGTCGTACCCCTGCTGCTCTCCACCGGGTACCACGTCAACCACGACCTGCCTGAGTCGGCGCAGCTCAGCGGATCTCCCGTGACCATGGCTCCACCGCTGGGGCCGCATCCGTTGCTGGCCGCGGCCGGCGCGATGCAGCTCCGGGCGGCGCGGGCCGGGCGGGGTGACGCAGTGGTGCTCGTGGCGGCGGGGTCCAAGGACCCGGAGGCGGCCTCGCAGGCGGTGCTCGCCGGCCGGATGCTGCAGGGCCACTGGCGCGCGCCGGTGCGCGTCGCGTTCCTGAGCGGTTCGGGTCCGGGCGTCCCGGAGGTGTTCGCGCAGCTGCGTGCGGACGGCCACCGGCGGATCGCCACGTCGCCGTACCTCCTGGCACCAGGGCACTTCGCGCGGCAGGCCGCCGCCCTGGCGAGGGCCAACGGAACGACGGCGGTCGCGGACGTCCTGGGCTCGCACGCGCTCGTAGCCGAGCTGGTCGCCAGGCGTTACGTGGCAGCGGCGGCGGACACGTCGTCCGAAGGTCGCTCGCGGGTGGCCTGAGCCTGCTCCACGAGGTCGCCGAGGACTCGCGAGACCAGCTGGTCGCGTTCGAGCGGGAGCATGTGGCCGGCACCCGGGGCGACGGTCAGCCGGGCGCCGGGGATCTTCTCCGCCAGCAGCTCGGCATGCGTGCGGGGCGTGAGCAGGTCCTTGTCGCCGACCATGACCTGGACGGGCACACCGGCGAGCGCCGAGAGGCCCTCGAGGCGGTTGTGGCGCATGACGTCCTCGAAGAAGCCACACATGGAAGCGGCCGGGGTGTTGATGATGCCCTCGACGGTGAGCATGTGGTCGCGCAGCCGCATGTCGTCGCCGAACAGGAACCTGCGGGCGACCATCGCCTCGATGACCGGGGCGCGGCGGCGGCGCCGGCGGCTGAGCATCTTCGACCGCGTCGCGAGCATCGCCGGGATCCGGTCCCGGACCCGGTCGCTGATGCGGGGGAAGCCCAGGGTCACCTCGTGCAGCGACCCTCCCGAGGTCGCGACGAACAGCACTCCGCGCACGCGCTCCGCGAACAGCTCGGGCCGGTGCTCGGCGAGCGCCATCAGCGTCATCCCGCCGATCGAGTGACCCGCCAGCACCAGGTCGCCGGTGGGCGCGTGGGTGTCGATCAGGGCGGCGAGGTCGCGGCCGAGGTTCTCGATCGTCGCGGAGGCGCGTGTGGTCTCGTCCGAGGCGCCGTGCCCGCGGTGGTCGTAGCTGACGATCCGGATCGCGTCGCCGAAGCGGCTGTGCAGGTCGCGCACCTGGTAACGCCACGACTCGTGGTCGGAGGTCCAGCAGTGAGCGAGTACGACGGTCAGGGCGGCGTCGCGGGGTCCCTCGACCTGGACGTGGAGGGTCAGGCCGTCGTGGGTCCGGAGGCGGCTCGTGCCGGGATCGCCGGGGGTGCTCATGCGCGCGCTCCGACGAGGCGGCGGACGAGCCTCGGCGCGCGGCCTCCCGGCGCTCCGGATCCGGTCGGGGGTCTCCGGCTCGCGAGCGTGTAGCCGACCGCCACCGTGCCGAACAGACCGGTGAAGAGCACACCGACGACGGCATAGCCCGTGCCCCAGAGCCAGCCGGGGACGCCCTGCTTCTCCTCGCGTCGCATGATCACCTTCTCCTCGACGAGCCGGCGGGGGCCGCTCGCTGCTGGGTACTCCTTCGCCGGGATGGCGGGGTCGGCCGGCAGGTACACCGGCGCGGCGGCGAGGTCGTGCAGCGGCGTGTGCAGCCTGACCAGAGTCTTCCACGAGCCGCTCACCGGCATCGGCTCGTCGGTGCGCCACACCCCGTCGCCGACCGGCTCGAGCTCCCCGCGCACGAAGCCGCCGCCCTGCCAGGAGAGGGCCTCGAACCAGTAGGCGTGCTTCACGACCTCGGGGTCGGTGCGCACGGTGAGATAGGCCCGGCCGTCGTGCACCCTGCCGACCGCCACGTCCGCCGTACCCGCCTCGGGTGCGTCGGGGGGCACGTTGACGACGAAGACGGCCAGGACCGCGAGGGCGCCGGCGAGGGCCCAGCGCCCCTGGTGCGTGATGCGCGCAGGGGCGGCCACGGCTTCTGCGCCGGCGACCGCGGTGAGCTGCTGGTGCATCCAGGTCACGACCATGCCCGTCCCGGCCCCGGTGACGCCGGCGAACAGCACGGCCCACGGCATCATCTCGACCGGCCACGGCATGGGGCGGGTGGCCTGGGTCCAGAAGTACTCCACGAGCAGCATGCCCAACGTCATCGCGACACCGGCCCCGGCGCCGTACGCCATGGTCGGCCTGGCCCGCCGGGCGAGGACCGCGGCGACGACCGCGCCTCCGAGCAGAAGCGGCGGCCAGGGGGTGAGCGCGTCGAAGGCCCACACGTTCGAGGCCGACGAGGACCAGCTGGAGCGCGGCCTGGGCGACCCAGATGGAGACCACCCAGCGCGTGCCGCGGTACATCGCCAGCCCGAAGGTGCCGACCGTCGCGACCGTGAGCACGACCGGGTCGTTGACGAGCGGGAACTGCGGCACCCCGAAGGCGAACTCCAGCAGGAAGGCGACCGGACCCGCGGCGAGGATCAGGATCGCCGTCCACTCGAACGTCGCGCGCAGGCGGGAGGCGCCGACCTGGCGGGCCTCGGCGCAGGTGAGCAGCATGGTGTACGGCAGCATCAGCGTGCCGCCGATCATCAGCACGTGCGTCGGGCCCCACTCCGTGACGTCCTGCCCGAACAGCCGGTGCCACAGGTCGTCCAGCGGGAAGCCGAGCAGCGCGAAGAGTGCGACCGCGGTGCCGACGGCCGGGCCGAGCGGGACGCGCCAGGTGCTGGTGATCCGGAGGGTACGGCGGGGGAGGCGGTCGTCGGAGAGGGCGAGGGCCAGTGCGCCTCCGGCGAAGATCGCGATCAGCCCGACGAAGATGAAGTAGTGCGCCGGGTTGGCCAGCGGCCCCTCGTCGCGGCCCATGGCGATGTGGAAGCTGACGTCCCAGTAGAGGCCGACCGCGCCGGAGAGGGCGCCCGCGACACTGACCGCGAGGGGCAGTGCGAACCACCGCGGGCTGCCGTCCCGGGTGGCGACGGCATCCGCTGCACGTCCGACGAGCGTGGGGTGGCCGGTGCGCTCCCGGACCATGACCCAGAGGATCGCGGCGTACACGACGGCGGTGAACGCGCTGACGACCAGGACCTGGTCGAACGGCGCGCCGCCCGCGGAGGGCGCCTGGGCGGCCAGCTGTTGCGCGAGGGAAGGCATGGGGCCTCCGTTGGGATCGGCTATGGGCTATGTGACATTTCGGATGTAACATCAAGCATGGCACATATCGGACAAGCGGTGTCAAGGCCTTGTCCGTGGCCTGGGAGGATGACCTGATGACCGCGCACGCCGACGACCACGCCTCGCCGATGACGATCGACCAGCTCGCCGCGTCGGTGAACATGACCGTGCGCAACGTCCGGGCCTACGCGGGCCGGGGGCTGATCCCCGCGCCGCGGCTCGTCGGGCGCACGGGGTACTACGGGCCCGAGCACGAGAGCCGACTGCTGCTGATCCGCGACCTCCTCGACCGGGGCTACACCCTCGCGGCGGTCGAGAAGGTGCTGCAGCGGCAGTCCACGGCGACCGCCGGGCACGCCCTGGACCTGCTCAACACGCTCGAGGACCCCCTCGGGCAGGCCGAGGGGCCCGAGGAGATGAGCGTCGACGCGCTGCTCCGCCTGGCCGGCGCCGACCAGGAGACGGGGTTCCTCGACCGGCTCGTGGAGGTCGGGCTGATCGAGCGGCTCGGCGACGACCGGGTCCTGCTGCTGCGGCCGTTCGTCGTACGCGCCGGCGCCAAGGCCATGGCGCTGGGCCTGGACCGGCGCTCGGTGCTCGACCTCCTGCCGCTGCTCGGCGAGCACCTGCACGTGATCTCGCAGCGGTTCGTCGACGAGTTCCGCACCCAGCTGTGGAAGCCCTTCGCCGACGCCGGGCTGCCCGAGGAGCGATGGCCCGCGATGCTCGACAGCATCCGGACGCTGCTCCCCGTGGCGTCGCAGGCGGTGCTCGCGGTGTTCCGCGACGAGCTCAACAAGGTGATCGAGGAGGCGCTCGGCGAGGAGCTCGGCCGCCTCGCCGAAGGCTGACCGCTCGGGCCGAGCACCTCGCCGGGGCGGGTCCGGGCGCGAGCGGCAGAAATCGGACACATGTCCGGTTGTTACGGGGATCTAGGCCCGGGCGGCGTCAGAACTTCGCACGTGCACGATTTTGGTCGGCGGGATGGCGCGGGCGGCCGGGCGGGCCGGCCGGGCGGCGGGGCGGCAGGTCCGGGCCGCAAGCGGCAGAAATCGGACACATGTCCGGTTGTTACGGGGATCTAGGCCCGGGCGGCGTCAGAACTTCGCACGTGCACGATTTTGGTCGGCGTGGATGGCGCGGGTCGGCCGGGCGGGTCGGCTGGGCCCGGCCGCGGGCGGCGAGGTCCGGGCCGCAAGCGGCAGAAATCGGACACATGTCCGGTTGTTACGGGGATCTAGGCCGTGTCCAGGTCAGAACTTCGCACGTGCACGATTTTGGCCGGCTGCGCCGGGCGGGCGGCGTCAGAACTTCGCACGTGCACGATTTTGGTCGGCTGGTGGCCGGGTCGGCCGGACTGGTCGGCTGGGCGGGTCGGCCGGCGGTCGGCCAAGACGGCTGGAGCCGGGCAGCGGGGCGGCGCGGGGGACTCAGGCCAGGACGAGCGCGGTGGCGATGGCGGCGATGCCCTCGCCGCGCCCGGTGAGGCCGAGGCCGTCGGTCGTGGTGGCGGAGACGGTCACCGGCGCCCCGCACGCCGCGGTCAGCGCGGCCTCCGCCTCGGCGCGGCGGGGTCCGAGCTTGGGCCGGTTGCCGATCACCTGCACCGCGACGTTGCCGATCTCGAACCCCGCGGCGCGCACCCGGCGGGCCGCCTCGGCGAGCATCACGGACCCAGCGGCCCCCGACCACTCCGGCTCGGCGGTGCCGAAGTTGCTCCCGAGGTCGCCCAGGCCGGCCGCCGAGAACAGCGCATCGCACGCCGCATGAGCAGCCACGTCGGCGTCGGAGTGCCCCTCGAGACCTTGCGGCTCGTCGGGCCAGGACAGCCCGGCGAGGTGCATCGGGGCCCCGTCGACGAGGCGGTGCACGTCGGTGCCGATACCGATCCGGGGGAGCTGCGCGCCTGCGTTCACGCGCCCGATCATGCCGCACACCTGTCCAACCTGGTGCGATGGGCGAACATGGGGGTGTGACCCCCGCGGCGACCCCCGGCCCTCGGCCGCTCTATGCGCTCGCCGGCCTCGTCGCAGGCGTGGCGGGGCTCGCGGTCAGCCACGTCGCGACGATGCTGCTCACGATCCGCGCGACGCCGCTGCTCGCCGTGGCCGAGTCGATCATCGCGATCACGCCGGGGCCGGTCGCGGAGGGGCTGATCCGGGTGGTCGGCCGGAACGACAAGCCGATCCTCATCGTCGGGGTGGCCGCCGTCCTTCTGGGGCTGTCGGCCCTGGCCGGTGTGCTCAGCCGGCGCAGCCAGCCGCTCGCCATGGGGATCTTCCTCGCCATGGGCGTGATCGGCGGCGCCGCCGTGGTCGCGCGCCGGGGGGCGACGGTGTTCGACCTCGCGCCCGTCGTCCTCGGGACGGTCACCTGGATCGTCGTACTCATCGTGCTCGTCGAGCAGCTGGCCAAGCAGCACCGTGTGCGCGAGCACGACCCGGACGAGGCGCGGCGGCGGTTCCTCAGGATCGCCGGTGTCACGGGCGCGGTCGCCGTCCTGCTGGGCGTCGTCGGACAGGTGGCCGGGGCGTCTCGCCGGGGGGTCGAGACCGCGCGGACGCTCCTCCGCCTTCCGGTCGGACGCGGGGTGGTGCCCGACGGCGCCGACCTCGAGCTGGCCGGGGAGACACCGTGGCGCACCCCGAACGGCGACTTCTACCGGATCGACACGGCCCTGGTGACGCCGACGATCGACCCCACCGAGTGGCGCCTGCGGGTGCACGGCATGGTCGACCGCGAGCTCGTCCTGACCTACCGCGACCTGCTCGACCGCGAGCTCACCGAGGACTGGGTGACCCTGTGCTGCGTGTCGAACGAGGTCGGCGGCGACCTGATCGGCAACGCGTACTGGAGCGGTGTCCGCATCGCCGACGTGCTCAGGGAGGCCGGCGTCCACCCGGAGGCCAACGCAGTGCTGCAGACCTCCAAGGACGGCTGGAGCTGCGGTACGCCGATCGAGGTGCTGACCGACGACCGCAACGCGCTGCTGGCGATCGCGATGAACGGCGAGCCGCTCCCCGTGGAGCACGGGTTCCCGGTGCGGATGGTCGTGCCGGGCCTGTACGGGTACGTGTCGGCGACGAAGTGGCTCGTGGACCTCGAGGTGTCGCGGTTCGAGAAGTTCACCGCCTACTGGACCGAGCGTGGCTGGGCGCCACAGGGGCCGGTCAAGACACAGTCGCGGATCGACGTACCCCGTGACGGGGCGAAGGTCGGGGCGGGCGGCCTGCGGATCGGCGGCGTGGCCTGGGCGCAGCACACGGGGATCGAGCGGGTGGAGTACCGCCTCGACGGGCAGCCGTGGGCCACGGCACAGCTGGCGCGGGTGCCGAGCCTCGACACATGGGTGCAGTGGACGGCCTCGCTCGACGTACCCTCCGGCAAGCACCGCCTCGCCGTGCGGGCGACCGACCTGAAGCGGCTACACGCAGACCGGGGTCCGGGTCGGGGTCGTGCCGAACGGTGCAACCGGCTGGCACACGATCGAGTTCGAGGCACGCTAGGAGTCGACGAAGGGGAGGGGTCATGCGCATGAAGGCAGTCACCGCGGTTCTGACAGGGGCGGCAGCCGCCGTCGGGAGTGCGGGCACCGACCCGCGGAGCGCCTGGTACCAGAAGCTCGACAAGCCGGGCTGGCAGCCGCCGGGATACGCCTTCCCCCTGGTGTGGACGCCGCTCTACGGTCTCATCGCCTGGGGCAGCGGCCGCATGGTGGAGCAGGCCACGCCACAGGACCGCGCCCGGCTCCTCGCCCTGACCACGACAGACCTGGCCGTCAACGCCGGGTGGTGCTGGGCGTTCTTCAACAGGGAGTCGCCGGCGGGCGGGCTGGCCACCATCGCGCTGCTCGACGTGCTCAACGTGGTCCTCGTGCGCGAGGCGCTCGCACGCGACAAGCGGGCCGGGGCGGCGCTGCTTCCCTACGCCGTGTGGACCGGCTTCGCGACCGTGCTGAACGCGTCGATCTGGCGACGCAACCGCTAGACGCCGAGCCGGAAGGTCCTCGGCGTCGCCGGTCGCTCGGCCGCGCCGCGCTCGATGCAGAACTCGTTGCCCTCAGGGTCCGCGAGCGTCACCCAACCGGTCCCGTCGTCCTTGCGGTGGTCGCCGATGACCGTCGCGCCGGCCGCCACAGCCACCTCGACCAGCTCGTCGCGGGTGCCCTCGGTGGGCTCCACGTCGAGGTGCACCCGGTTCTTGGCCGTCTTTCCCTCGGGGACCGGGATGAACAGGAGCCCTGTGTCCTTGTTCGGGAAGGCCTGCGCGACGACCACCTCCGGGTCGTCGTCGTAGTAGACGTTCCAGCCGGTGATCGTCGACCAGAAGGTCGCGAGCGCCCGGGCGTCGGCGCAGTCGAAGGTGATGTTGTGGATGTGGATCGGCATGCGGTGAGCATCGCGGTGCGGCCTCGGGGTGCGCAACGCGATTGTCGTCAGCGTCGGGGCAGCTTCACCAGTTGGCCTCGGCCGGTGCTTGAGGAAGGGGTACGCCGGGCGGCCGGATCACATAGGTGATGCCGCCCGACGAGCGCATCCACGCCTGCTCGAACTGCTCGCGGTCGAAGGTCGCGCGCACCTCGTCGTTGCTGGCGATCTCGTGCGAGGCCGGGTCGTTGCAGACGACGTTCCCGTGCTCGTCGAACCCCACCACGACCGCGAGGTGGCCGTCGGTGTCGTAGCCGGCTCCGCCGAGCTGGTCGCTCGTGAACGCCACGGCGACGATGAGCGGCACCCCCGCCGCGACGAACAGCTCGGCCTCGGCCAGCGAGCGCAGCCGCGTCACGAACGCGACCGCCCCGAACCGCGCGGCGTAGGCGGTGTTGAAGGACCAGTTGCCCGGCGCCCGGTAGGCGTGGTCGAAGGTGTGCCGGGCGGCGTAGGGCACGAACCTGTCCGGGAGCCCGGCGTCCACCCAGGCGTAGTCGGACCTGGCCGGGCCGAGCTGCCAGTAGTCGAGGACCATCGAGGTCGAGGTGGGGGAGCACCAGGACTCACCGCCGTTGGCCCACTGGGGGTACTCCCCGAGGTGCAGCCGCTGGGAGTACGCCGGCACGTCCAGCACGGTGCCGGCTGCGCCGTCGCGTTCGGTGGAGACGTCCTGCTCGTCGGCCGGCCCGTCCGAGGCGACACAACCGAGGAGCGAGATCGACGGGGTCTCCGTGGAGCCGGTCCGGCGGAACAGCGTGGCCCGCAGCTGGTACGTCGACCAGCCGCCCGGCTCGAGGGTCAGCCGGTCGACGTCCACCCGGCCGTGTACGTCGGCCTGGCCCGGCAGGGAGGCCGGCGCGATGTCCTGGTCCGACTCGGCCCAGCGCCCCATGACGTACCACGGGGTCCGGGCGCCCTCGCGGCTCGTGGCGCGCAGGGCGACCTCGAGCCAGGTGCCCTCGGGCGTCCGGGCGTTCCACGACGTGACCAGCTCGTGGACGTCGAACCCGGGAGAGACCTCCGGCGAGGTCCAGGTGGAGTACTCGTACTCCTTCCCGGGCCCGTCGCGGTGCGGGTCGTCGTACTCCCGGACCCCGCTCGGTGCGCTCAGGACCAGCGCGCCGTCGTGGACCTTCGTGCCGTCGTGGGTGCCACTGCCGAGGCCGGCCGCGTCGCTCCAGGACGTGAACCGGATGCGCCGAGTCACGGCCGGGTCACCAGTTGCTGGTCTGGGTCGCCGGAAGGGCGCGGTCACGGTTGCGGATGACGTAGACCAGGCCGCCGGACTTGGGGATCCAGGCGTTCTCGAACTGGCCGCGGTCGTAGGTGCGGACCACTGTGCGGCTGCGCGGTGCGGCCGGGTCGTTCACGATCACGTCGCCGTCGGCGGTGAACCCGACGATGACGAGGAGGTGCCCGTTGGTGGAGCTGATGGGGGCTCCGGTGAGCTCCCCCTTCGCGAACTTCACCGAGGCGACCAGCGGGATGCCGGCCTTGATGAACCGCTCGGCCTCGCGCAGGCTGCGCAGCCGGGTCACGAAGGCCGAGTCCGCGTGGTTCGCGGCGTAGGCGGCGCTGAACGACCAGTTCCCGGCGCCGTCGAACCCGTAGTCGAACTGGCTGCGTGCGCCGTGGTCGACCCAGCGGTTGGCGTGCCCGGTCGGGATCCAGGACATCTCCCGGTCCGAGGGGAGCCGCTTGTAGTAGCCGAGCACCATCGACACCGACGTGGGGGAGCACCAGGCCTCTCCGCCGCCGTCGTACTGCGGGTAGTCGCCCTCGTGGATCATCTGGGAGTAGCCGGGCAGACGCAGGCGGACGCCGCGCGCGACCCCCGGCTGGGAGGTCCGGACCCGGGTGACCGCGGGGAGCCGCGACGTCATCGCGCCGACCGTGTCGACCGAGGGCGTGACGGTGGTGCCGTCCTTGCGGAGCAGCGTGATGCTCATCTGCCAGCTCGTGAAGCCCATGGAGTACCTGGTCTTCAGGGTGTCCACGTCGACCTGGGCCAGGTCGTCGGCCTGTGAGCCGAGGCTGGTCCGGTGGAACGTCCGGTCGCCGGCGGCCCAGTCGGCCATGGTGTACCACTTGCTCAGGCGGCCCGACTCGCTGCGCCCGCGGACCTGGACCTGGACCCAGGAGTCGCCCGGGGTCGTGGCGTCCCACGACGGGATCAGCTGGTCGAAGGCGTAGCCGGGCGACTGCCACGGCGAGACCCACCGGCCGAAGTCGTAGCGCTTGGTGCGGTAGCCGTGCGGGTCCTTGTAGGTCCGCGTGCCCGACGGGGTGGCGAGCTTGAGCACGCCGCGCGACGAGCGCGTGCCGACGAACCTGCCGTTCGCGAGCTCTCTTTGGCTGTCCCACTGCTGGTAGGTGATCTGCCTCGGGGCAGGTGGAGCGACCTGGCGGGCGCTGGTGGCCGCTGCCGTCGAGGGACCGGCGGCGGCCATCGGCACGACGAGCGCCGCGGTCGTCGTGGCGATGAGCATGAACCGAGACAGATTGCGCACCATAGAACGATAGTCAGCGCAGTCCCTCGGATGCACTCTTTTCACAACAGTCACGCGCTCGTGTTGCGGGTCGCCGGGAGCCGCGTGGTCGGGGCCGCCACCGCGCTGGTCGGAAGGGGTCACCGCGCTCGATACCATTGGGCGGTGACTCTTCGGCTCTACGACACCGCCACCCGCGAGGTCCGTGACTTCGTGCCCCTCGAGGACGGCAAGGCGGGCATCTACCTGTGCGGGCTGACCGTGCAGTCCGAGCCGCACGTGGGTCACGTCCGCTCCGGTGTGAACTTCGACGTGCTGCGGCGCTGGATGACCGCCCGCGGGTACGACGTCAGCTTCATCCGCAACGTGACGGACATCGACGACAAGATCCTCATCAAGTCGGCCGAGGAGGGGCGTCCCTGGTACAACCTCGCCTACACGATGAAGCGCGAGCTCGACCGGGCCTACGACGCACTCCACGTCCTCCCTCCGACGTACGAGCCCCTGGCCACCGGCCACATCCCCGAGATGATCGAGCTGATCTCGCAGATCATCGTGCGGGGGCACGCCTACGTCGCCGAGGACGGGTCCGGTGACGTGTACTTCGACGTGATGTCGTGGCCGGCGTACGGCGAGCTCTCCGGGCAGCGCGTGGACGAGATGGAGCCGGCGGAGGACGCCGACCCGCGAGGCAAGCGCGACCCGCGCGACTTCGCGCTGTGGAAGGGCCACAAGAAGGAGTCGGAGCCCGCGACCGCCGCGTGGCCGTCGCCCTGGGGCCCGGGACGTCCCGGCTGGCACATCGAGTGCTCCGCGATGGCGCTGAAGTACCTCGGCTCGTCGTTCGACATCCACGGCGGCGGCACCGACCTTCGCTTCCCGCACCACGAGAACGAGCAGGCGCAGTCGCGCGCGGCCGGTCACGGGTTCGCGAGCTACTGGCTGCACAACGCCTGGATCACGACCGCCGGCGAGAAGATGAGCAAGTCGCTCGGGAACTCGCTGATGGTCCCGGTGGTCCTCGAGCGGGTGCGGCCGATCGAGCTGCGGTTCTACATGGTCGCGGCGCACTACCGGTCGCACGTGGAGTTCTCCTACGAGGCTCTCGAGGAGGCCGCGGCCGGGTTCCGGCGCATCGAGCACTTCCTGACGCGTGCGGGGGAGATCCTCGGCGAGGTGCCGGAGGACGGCCTGCTCTGCGCGGAGTTCGTGGAGGCCATGGACGACGACCTGGGCACGCCCGCGGCGGTGGCCGCGATCTACGACGTGGTGCGCGAGGGCAACAAGCTGCTCGCGGCCGGTGAGTCGCCTGCCCTCCGGGGCAACGCCGCCTCGGTGCGTGCGATGCTCGACGTACTCGGGCTCGACCCGTTCGACCCGCACTGGTCGATCGGCAGCAGCCGTCGCGACGAGAAGCTCACGGCGGCGATCAACGCGCTCGTCTCCGGACTGCTCGAGCAGCGGGCGGAGGCTCGCGCGAACAAGGACTTCGCCGCGGCCGACGCGATCCGCGACCAGCTCAAGGCCGCCGGCTTCGAGCTCGAGGACACCCCGCAGGGCCCCAAGTGGGCACTGTGACCCGCCCGGAAGCCGAGCGACCTCGGCTGGTCGAGCGCACCCCGGTGGTCGAGCGCACCCCGGTGGTCGAGCTTGTCGAGACCTCCCCACCCCGAACGAAGGCGAACTGATGGCAGGCAACTCCGCGCGTCGAGGCGCGGTCAAGAAGTCCGGCAAGGGCAACCCCACCGCGGGCTCGGGCGGCCGTGTCCGCCGGGGGCTCGAGGGCAAGGGCCCGACCCCGAAGGCGAAGGACCGCGAGGGGCACAAGGCGTTCAAGGCCCGCCAGAAGGTCGAGCGCGCCAAGGCCGCCCGACCCAAGCGAGCCGCGAGGCCCGGCGACAGCGAGTGGATCGCGGGCAGGAACTCCGTGGTCGAGGCGCTGCGTGCGCACATGCCGGTGACGTCGGTGTACGTCGCCGAGGGGGCCGAGCGGGACGGCCGGCTCCGGGAGGTGTTCCAGGTCGCGGCCGACAGGGGGATCTCCCTGCTCGAGGTCCCGCGCAACGAGCTCGACCGGCTCACCCAGGGCGCGGTCCACCAGGGCCTCGCCGCGAAGGTTCCGGCCTACGAGTACGCCCACCCGGACGACCTCCTCGACCGCGCCGCCGAGCTGCGTGAGAAGCCCCTGATCGTCGCGCTCGACTCCGTCACCGATCCGCGCAACCTCGGCGCGGTCGTCCGCTCGGCGGCGGGCTTCGGCGCCCACGGCGTGCTGATCCCCGAGCGCCGTGCGGCCGGCATGACCGCCTCCGCGTGGAAGACCTCCGCGGGGGCTGCTGCCCGGGTTCCCGTGGCCCAGGCGACGAACCTGACCCGTCAGCTCAAGGCGTACCAGGACGCAGGCTGCATGGTGGTCGGCCTGGCCGCGGACGGCGACGTCTCGCTGCCGGACCTCGAGCTCGCCGACGGGCCGCTCGTGGTCGTCGTCGGCTCGGAGGGCAAGGGCCTCTCTCGCCTCGTGGCGGACACCTGCGACCAGCTCGTGTCGATCCCGATGGTGAACTCGCTCGAGTCCCTCAACGCCGGTGTCGCCGCGTCGGTCACGCTCTACGCGATCGCGGAGCGCCGAGGCACGCTCGCCCGCTGACCGTCGTACGACGGCTGGCGGCGGTCCGTCGCCTGCCTTTCCGCCCGCACCCGGCTACTACTCCTGACCTCGCCCTGCCACTCCGTGACCTCGTCCTGCCGCCTCGCCGAGTGCCGATGCGTCGTAGACGAACAGGCACAAGTGGCCGGGTGATGCCACCCGCCCGCGGGGGCGGGAGCGCCTGCGTGCACTTGTGCCTGTCGGTGTACGAGCGGCGCCGACCAAGGCGCTGCGAAGTGGGTGCGGAAGTCACCGGGGCGTTACATGTGCGAAGGCCGACCGACAGCGGGGTCGGCGGCCGATCCTTGCCAAGAAATAGAACGCGTTCTAGCATCGGTGCTCGGGAGAGGGAACTGACCAGGTAGAGATCCGCGCACGAACGTCGAAAGGCATCACCTTTCGGTCCGCGGGTCGTTTTACGGGGTCAGAACATGCACGAAACACAGACCTGAGACCTGGATCAGTTCGTCGGGGAGCCGAGATCCGGGCGACAAGGAGCCCTCCCGTGAGATCTCGCGGACGCAAACTCGCCATGGCCGCAACCGCCGGCGTCCTCAGCCTCGTGCTGGCCGCCTGCGGCTCCCAGCTCTCACCCGAGGAAGTACGCGCGGCCAGTGGCGGCACCGCGGTCGGCGGGCTCGACCAGGGTGCGGCCGCCGGTGACACGGGCGCCGCCGCGGGTGACGCCGGAGCGACGGGTGACACGGGTGCAGCCGCCGGGTCCGACCCCGCGGCGGGTTCAGGTGGCTCGACGGGCTCGACCGGCGGCTCGGCAGGGGCGGGAGGCTCGGCGCCCAAGGGGAGTGGCAGCAACGCAGCCACCGGCACCGCGAAGGCCGGCAACTGCGGCGGCTTCAAGAACCAGCCCGGCATCACCGACAAGACGATCACGATCGCCAACGCCTCGGACGTCAGCGGCCCGGTGCCCGGCCTCTTCGAGTCCGCCCAGCAGGCGGTCAAGGCCTACGTCGCCTACTTCAACGCGACCTCCGACATCTGCGGCCGCAAGCTCCAGCTGCTCTCGCTCGACAGCCGCACCGACGCGGGCGCGGACCAGCAGGCCTACGCCAAGGCGTGCGAGAACGCCTTCGCCGCGATCGGTTCGATGTCGGCCTTCGACGGCGGCGGCGCCTCGGTGGCGGACAAGTGCGGGATCCCCGACCTGCGCTCCGCGAACGTCTCGGCGGAGCGGCAGAAGTGCGACAACTGCTTCGGCGTCCAGTCGGCGAACCCCAACACCTTCCAGAACGCCGTGCCGGACCACATCAAGAAGAACTACCCTGCGGCGGCGAAGAGTGCCGCCTACGTGTGGATCAACGCCGGCGTCGGCCCGCTGAACGCCCAGAACCAGGCGAGGGCCATGGAGCGGCGCGGCATGCACTTCGTCTACAAGCAGGGCATCGACGTCTCGGAGTTCAACTACGCGCCGTACGTCCAGCAGATGAAGGACAAGGGCGTGAAGTACGTCCAGTTCCTCGGCGCCTACCAGCAGGCGGTGCGGCTCGCCCAGGCGATGCAGCAGCAGGGCTTCAAGCCCGACGCGTTCGTCCTCGACCCCACCGGCTACGACCCGCGGTACGTCGAGTCGGGAGGCGACGCGGTCGAGGGCACCAAGATCTTCATCAACATCGCGATGTTCGAGGAGGCCCGGGCCAACAAGGAGATGCAGCTGTACCAGGCCTGGCTGCAGCAGGTGAAGCCCAACGCGACACCCACCTTCTTCGGCGTCTTCTCCTGGTCGGCGGCCCGGCTCTTCGTCGAGCGGTCCATCGCGCTGGGCGGCAAGCTCAACCGCGAGAGCCTCGTGCAGTCGGTGAAGCAGGTCGACAACTGGACCAGCAACGGGCTGCACAGTCCTCAGCACGTCGGGTCGAAGGAGACCGGTGACTGCTGGCGATGGATCAAGCTGCAGGGCGGCAAGTGGGTCCCCGAGAGCTCGACCAAGTACACCTGCAGCGGCGTCACGAACGCGAGCTGACCCATGAGCAGCCTCCTGTCCTTCACCGTCCTCGGCATCTTCACCGGCGCCGCCTACGCCATCGCGGCCAGCGGCCTGGTGCTGACCTACAGCACGACGCGGATCTTCAACGTCGCGCACGGTGCCTTCGGCATGGTGATGGCCTTTGTGTACTGGGACTTCAGCCAGCGTCAGGGCATCCCGGCCTGGGTCTCGCTCGGCCTGGTCCTGGTCGTGGTTGCGCCGCTGTTCGGCCTGTTCGTGCAGAGGTTCGTGACCCGAGGGCTGGGGGACGCCCCGGTCAGCGTCTCCCTGGTGGTCACGGTGGGTCTGTTCGTCGGGCTGATCGGTGTCGCCCAGCAGGTCTGGCCGCCCGCCGCGCGCAGCGTCCCGCAGTTCTTCAACCAGGCGGGCTTCGCGCTCGGCGACGTGTTCATCACCTACCACCAGCTGCTGACGATCTTCCTGTCGGCCGCCGTGGCGGCAGGGCTCTTCCTGCTCCTCAACCGCACCCGGGTCGGCACCGCGATGCGGGCCTCGGTCGACAACCCCGAGCTGCTCAAGCTGTACGGCGGCAAGCCCGGTGTCGTGGCGGCGCTGGCATGGGCCATCGGCACCTCGCTCGCAGCGCTCGCCGGCATCCTGCTCACGCCCGTGATCGGCCTGGACTACTACGACCTCACGCTGCTGGTCATCAACGCCTACGCCGCGGCGATGCTCGGCCGGCTCAAGAGCCTGCCGCTCACGTTCGCCGGCGCCATGACCCTCGGCATCCTGCAGTCCTACGCGGTGGCCTACCTGCCGAGCAGCGGTGACCTCTCGGGCATGCGCGCGGTGATCCCGACCCTGTTCCTGTTCGCGGTGATCATCTTGATGCCGCAGGCGCAGCTGCGCGTCGGGCAGGTCAAGGGCATCGTGTCGGCGCCGCTCCCGACGGTTCCGCGTTCGCTGGTCGCGGGTGGCGCGGTGGTCTTCCTCGTCGGCCTGCTCACCCTGTCGTTGTCGTCCTCGAGCGTCCTGCTCGCCGGCACAGCGGCGACGTACGCCATGGTGATGCTGTCGCTGGTGCTGCTGACCGGCTACGGCGGCCACGTGTCGCTCGCGCAGTTCACCTTCGCCGGGATCGGCGCGCTCGCCTGGGCCAAGCTGGACTCGCCCAACCTGCTGGGCCTCCTCCTCGCCGCGCTGATCGCGGCCGCGGTCGGCGCCCTCGTGGCGCTACCGGTGCTGCGCCTCACGGGCCTGTACCTGGCGCTCAGCACGCTGGCGTTCGGCGTGCTGATGGACAAGCTGGTGTTCCAGGCGTCGTTCGCCTTCGGGTTCAACGGCAGCCTGCCCGCCGAGCGGCTGTCGCTGCTGGGCATCACGGTCAGCGACGGCGGCACCTACGTGCTGATCATGGCGGTCTTCTTCGTGGCGATGGCCGTCGGCCTGCTGCAGCTGCGCCGCGGCCGCCTCGGGCGGATCCTGATCGCGATGCGCGACAGCCCGGCTGCCTGCGGCACGCTCGGCCTGAACATGCGGTGGTTCCGGGTCGCGCTCTTCGGGCTCTCGGCCGGTATGGCCGGACTGGCCGGGGCGCTGTTCGCAGGGCTCCGGCAGACGATCTCGGCCACGGACTTCCAGCTGTTCGCGAGCCTGCCTCTGCTGCTGCTCGCCGTCGTCTGCGGCGTGACCTCCGTGACGGGGGCCGCGATCGGCGGTGTGTTCTTGATGATGCTGCCGGTCCTGCAGAGCAACTACCCCGGACTCGCCGGCCTCGCCTTCGCGGTGATCGGCTTCGGCGCCGTCGCGCTGGGCCGCGACCCCAACGGCCTCGCGAACCTGCTCTTCGCCCTCGGGCGCAAGGTCGAGACCCGGCTGTGGCCGGCGTTGTCCGACCGGATGCCGGGGCTGCCCTCGCTGCCCGTTCCCCGGCTGCTGAGCCGAGGCGAGGAGGGGCAGATCGGCAAGCACAGGCACGACGACAGGCCGCCGGTCTGGACGGTCGACCTGGACGACACCCAGGTGGTCCCGACGGAGGAGGTGGCCGGCCATGGCGCTTCTCGAGGTTGACGACGTCATCGTCCAGTTCGGCGGTGTGACCGCGGTGAACGAGGCGCGGTTCGCACTCGACGCCGGACGGGTCACCGGCCTGATCGGACCCAACGGTGCCGGGAAGACCACCTGCTTCAACGTGATCACCGGGCTGCAGAAGCCGACCAGCGGCCATGTGCGCTACGAGGGCAGGGACATCACGTCGATGCAGCCGCACCGGCGCGCGAAGCGAGGGATGGCGCGGACGTTCCAGCGGCTCGAGGCGTTCGGCTCCCTGACGGTGCGCGACAACGTGCGCGTGGCGCTCGACATCCACCACGGCCTGCGGGGGGTCCTGCAGGGCACACAGTCCGGCAGCGTCGACGCCCTGCTCGAGCGGGTCGGCATCGAGGAGTACGCCGCCGAGCGCGCCGACTCGATCCCCACCGGCACGGCGCGCCTGCTCGAGCTCGCACGAGCCCTGGCCATCGAGCCGAAGCTCCTTCTCCTCGACGAGCCGTCCTCCGGTCTCGACGAGAGCGAGACCGACGACTTCGGCGACCTGCTCCGTGAGCTCGCCGCGGAGGGCCGGGCGGTGCTCATGGTGGAGCACGACATGGACCTCGTGATGTCGGTGTGCGACGAGATCCACGTGCTCGACTTCGGCCACATCATCGCCTCCGGCACACCGTCGGAGATCCGCGCGAACCGGCGCGTCCAGGAGGCCTACCTCGGGCAGGCCGACGAGGACGCGGTCGAGTCGAGGGCGGAGCAGACGACCGTGCTCGACCCGGTCACGACCGAGATCCCGGCGGTGCGATAGCTGATGAGCATTCCCATCCTCGAGGTCATGGACCTCCACGCGGCGTACGGCCGGATCGAGGTGCTCCGCGGCGTCGACCTCGTCCTGCCGCGTGGCGCGGTGTTCGCGCTGCTCGGCCCCAACGGCGCGGGCAAGAGCACGCTGCTGAAGGTGATCAGCGGGCAGATGAAGCCGACCAGCGGCGACATCCACATGGCCGGTGTCAACGTCGAGGGTGCGAGCACGGAGGACCTCGCCCGCAACGGGCTGTGCACGATCCCCGAGGGCCGCAGCGTCTTCCCGAACCTCACGGTCGAGGAGAACCTCAAGCTCGTGTCGTACGCCGGCGTCCCCGCCGAGAAGGTCCTCGAGACCGCCTACGCCTACTTCCCCCGGCTCGACCAGCGCCGCCACCAGCTCGCCGGCACGATGTCCGGCGGCGAGCAGCAGATGCTCGCGCTCTCGCGCGCACTCGCGTCCGACCCGGCGCTGCTGATGCTCGACGAGCTCTCGATGGGCCTCGCGCCGCTGATCGTCGAAGAGCTCTACGACACGGTCGCCCAGATCGCGGAGACCGGTGTCTCGATCCTCGTCGTCGAGCAGTTCGCTCGTACGGCGCTCAGGGTGTCCGACTACGCAGCAGTCATGACCGGAGGCCGGATCGTGGCCACCGGCGAGCCCGACGAGATCAACGCGAAGATGTCCGACGTCATCCTTGGAGGAGCAGCATGAGACGGATCGTCCTGGCCTGTCTGGCCGCAGGTCTGGCGGGGACCGCTGCGCCGATCCCGGCGGCGTACGCCGAGCCCGCCTTCGGCGGCTACTCCACCGAGGCGACCGCGACGCCGATCAAGATCGAGGTCTACGAGCCGACCATCCCGATCCCGGCTTCGCCGCAGGCCGAGCTCGACGTCGCCTACACGAAGGTCGAGGCCGCGAGTGGCCCCACCGGCAAGGGCGTCGCGAGCTGGCTGTGGCCGGGCGACCCGGTCGGCCAGGGGTTCAAGACCTTCGGCGAGATGCTGGGCCTGCCGCCCCAGCTCACCGAGAACGGCTACCCGATCCAGGTCAACTCCGAGACGCCGGGCGAGCCGAGCCAGGAGTCCGACGAGCCCTTCCCCGGCTCGCTCATGCGCACCAGCTCCACGCCGAAGGGCGTCCACTCGACCGTCGGCTGGTCCACCAACCACGACGTCTCCGACAAGGACCAGAAGGGTGGCGGGGCACCCGGCACACCCGACCTCCCCGAGCCACCCGCGCCGGCGGACGCGCTCGGTTCCCTCGGTGCTGCGATCACCGGCAAGCACCGCGCCGCCGCCGACGACGCACCGAGCCCGAGCCCGGGCCTGCCGCCCGAGCTGGCCGCGCTCATCGACGTCGACGGCATCGTCAGCGACTCCCACACCGAGACCGTCGGGGACGGCGTCCAGGCGGTTGCCACCAGCAAGCTGAGCAACGTCGCGATCCTCGGCGGCCTGATCACCGCCGACTCGATCACGGTCACCACCAAGACGTCCGCGGACGGCACGAGGCCAACGGCCTCCGGGGTCTCGCAGGTCACCGGCCTGAAGCTCGCCGGCAAGCCGATCACTGTCGGCCGCGACGGGGTGCAGCTCGCCGACCAGAAGCAGGGCCTGCCCGGCCTGCCCGACCAGGCGGGGAAGGCGCTCGACCAGCTCGGCATCGCGCTCGCGCTCCCCAAGCCCGACCGCAGCGCGCGGGGCGACAACAGCGAGTCCGTGTACCAGGGTCTTCAGGTCACCATCGACACGAAGCAGCTGCGCTCCAAGCTCGACGGCATCCCGTTCGAGACCATCATCGGCGCGATCCCCGACGAGGCGAAGGAGGTCAAGAGCGTCATCCAGGCAGCCACCCTCCTGTCGCCGAAGATCGTGATCACCGCGGGGAACGCCACGTCCGAGACCAGCACGGTGCCGAAGCTCGACTTCGACCTCCCCACGGTGGACCCGAACGCCCTGGCCGGGGCAGCGGTCCCGCCCGGCACGGCCGGCGGCGCGAGCACGGGCGGGGCCACCTCCGCGGCCGGCCCGTCGGCCCCGCCTCTCGGTGAGGCGAACGCCGCCGGCGGTGACTCCGGCGACATCGGCTCCCTTGCCGCGAAACCCATGTCCGCAGGCCTCCCTCCGCTCGCCAGCATCCCCGGCGCGCTGATGGTGGGTGGCTTCGTCATCGCCGCCGGCGTCGGTTGGTGGCTGCAGAAGATCGGTGGTCTCGTGCTCGGCGGAGCGGGTAGCTGCTCCCACGGCCTCGAGACCGGCGTCCCCGACCTCAGAAGGGCCTGATACCCGTGACCGCACAGACCACCACCCACACCGGCCACGTGATGCCGCGGGCGCAGTCCCGGACGCAGTCCTCGGGCGGCGCCGCCCCTCTGAGGAACAACGGCTACCGGATCCTCCAGGTCGTCCTCTTCGTGGCGGGTGCGGTGCTGCTGCCGCTCGGCCTCGTCGTGATCATCCTCGGGTGGTACGGCGCCGCCCACACGCCGTACGCCTATGACCAGCTGTCCTACCTCGTCTCCGGCGGACTCCTCGGTCTCGGCCTGACGTTCTGTGGCGGGTTCCTCTACTTCGGCGCGTGGCTGGCGCGGATCGCCGCGGACCAGCGCGACTCCGCCAAGCGGCTCTCGGACACGCTTCTCGTCCTCGCCGACGTCGTGTCGCGCAGCGCGGTCACCACGAACGGCGCCGCTGCTCCCGTCCCGGCGGCCGAACGCGATGCCGGCGCGGTGCTGGTCGTCGCGGGCGGCGGGACGACCGTGCACCGTGCCGACTGCTCGCTGATCGCACAGCGCGACGACCTGCGGCCCGCCGGACCGGATGCGCCGGGGCTCACCGCCTGCCGGCTCTGCAAGCCCGAACGGGCCTGAGACGCAACGAGGCGCCCTCGCTCAGCCCGACCCTGCTCTCGCTCGCGACCCTGCTCTGTCCGACCCGGGAGGCGCCTGCGGGGTGGGCATCAGCACGTCGGGGTCGTCACTGGCGGTGATCACCTCGTAGGGCCGCTTCGAGAGCACGTTGTCGATGTAGGAGCGGGCGGTCTCCATGAGGTCCACCTCGTGGCCCGCCTGCTCCGACAGGAACCAGCGGTGCTCGAGGATCTCGTGGAAGATCTCGGCCGGCTCGAGCTTGCCCCGCATCTCGCGCGGCACCAGCGCCATGATCGGCTCGTAGATCTTGGTCAGCCATCGGTGCGCCACCACGGCGCGGTCCTCGCCGCCGAGGTCGTAGTAGGCGGTGAACGCGGCGAGGTCGTTGAGCAGCCGCCTGGCCTGGTTGTCCTCGACGTCGAGGCCGGTGAGGCTCTGCAGGTCCCGGCTGTGGTGGCCGGCCTCCACGACCTTCGGCTGCAGGCGCACCGTCGACCCGGACCAGTCGGTGACGATGTCGAGCTCCTCGACGTCGAAGCCGAGCTGGTTGAGCCGCTCGACCCGCTGCTCGATGCGCCACATCTCGCTGACGTCGAACTCCTCGATGCCGGTCAGCTCGTCCCACAACGCGGTGTAGCGCTGCTCGACCAGCTCGACGATCGCGTGCGCGTCGACCTCCTCGTCGAGAAGGCCTCCCGCCTGGAGGTCGAGGAGCTCCCCGAACAGGTTGCCGTAGGCCACCTCGAGGTCGTGCGCGCGCTGGCCCCGTGACAGCTGCGTGTGCAGCTCGCCGGTCTCCGCGTCGACGAGGTAGGCGGTGAACTCACCGGCGCTGCGCCGGAACAGCACGTTGGACAGCGACACGTCGCCCCAGAAGAAGCCGGCGAGGTGCAGGCGGACGAGCAGTACCGCGAGCGCGTCGATCAGCTTCGGCAGGCTGTCCGCGCGCAGCCCGTGCGAGAACAGCGAGCGGTACGGCAGCGAGTAGGTCAGGTGCCTGGTGACCAGGGCCGACTCGATCTCCTCGTCGCCGTCCCCGACGCGGCCCGTGACGACCGCGACCGGCTCCACGGTGGGCAGGTCGAGCCGGCGCAGGTCCCGGAGCATGCGGTACTCCCGGAACGCGATCGGCTCCCGGGTCTCCTTCACCGCGTAGACGTCGGACGCCAGGCGCACGATGCGTACGACGTGCCGCGAAAGCCCTCGGGGGAGCGGTACGACGTACTTCTCGGTCCACTCCTCCAGCGGGAGGTTCCAGGGCAGCGTGACGAGGGCGGGGTTCGGCTGGGTGGCCACGATGCGCAGAGGCATGGGCCCCACCCTAGCCCTGGCGCTCTCCCGTGGGCTCGAGGAAGACCGCGCCCGGACCCCGGGGGGCCACCTCGTCGGAGGGGTTGTTCAGCGCACAGGTGCGGAGGCTCAGGCAGCCGCAGCCGATGCAGCCGTCGAGCTTGTCCCGCAGCCGGACGAGGCGCTCGATCTGCTCGTCGATGCGCGGACGCCAGCTGCGCGAGAGCCGGGCCCAGTCGGCCTTCGTCGGGGTCCTGCCCTCGGGCAGGGTGGCCAGCGCCTCCTCGATCTCCTCGAGGGAGAGGCCGACCCGCTGGGCGGAGCGGACGAACGCCACGCGCCGGAGTGTCGCCTGGCGGTACCTGCGCTGGTTGCCGGCGGTGCGCTCGGAGCTGATCAGACCGCGTTCCTCGTAGTAGCGCAGGGCCGAGGTGGCAACCCCGGACCGTTCCGAGAGCTGACCGATCGTGAGGTTGGCGGAATGTCTTGCCACACCGGGATTCTATTGGGTGTTGACTTCAAGTGCACTTGAACTTACATGCTCTTCCGCATGACAACTGCCGAAGCTCTCGTGGCCGCCGGAAGCCGGCCCGAGTACACCTACGCCGACCTGTGGCACCTGATGTCGCTGATGACGGGGGACGAGAAGCACTCGACCGCCGCGACGTCGACCCTCGACGTGATCTGGGTGCTCTACGACTCGATCCTCGACGTCTCCCCGGAGAGCATCGAGGACCCCGCTCGCGACCGGTTCCTGCTGTCGAAGGGACACGGGCCGATGGCCTACTACGCGACCCTCGCCGCCAAGGGGTTCTTCCCGGTGGACTGGCTCGCCGACTGGGCGTCGTGGGACTCCCCGCTCGGCCACCACCCGGACCGGACCCTCGTGCCGGGCGTGGAGATCTCGAGCGGGTCGCTGGGCCACGGCCTGCCGCTCGCGGTGGGGACGGCGTTGGGGCTGAGAGCACAAGGACTCGACTCGCGCGTGGTCGTGCTGGTCGGTGACGCAGAGCTGGACGAAGGGAGCAACCATGAGGCAGTCGAGCTTGCAGCAGCGTTGGACCTGGCGGCGCTCACCGTCGTCGTCGTCGACAACCGGTCGACGAGCTACGCCGTTCCCGGCCGGATCGAGGAGCGGTTCGCGACGAACGGGTGGGACGCGGTGGGAGTCGACGGCCGAGATCACGCGCAGCTACATCGTGCGCTGAGCCGGCGGTGGCCTGCGACGGTGACCGGGAAGCCGACGGTCGTGGTCGCGCACGTCGAGGACAAGGCGTGATGACCCGGGACCCGCGGGCGACGTTCGCCGCGACGACGGCCGGACTCGTCGAGGACGACCTCTCGGTCGCGCTGGTCTATGCCGAGATCTCCGGCCAGTACTTCCGCGACGTCGAGCGGCGGCATCCCGAGCGGGTGATCAACGTCGGGATCCGGGAGCAGCTGCTCGTCAACGTCGGCGCGGGGCTCGCGCTCACCGGCCTGCGTCCGGTGGTGCACACCTTCGGGTCGTTCCTCGTCGAGCGGGCCTTCGAGCAGGTCAAGCTCGGCTTCAACCACCAGGACGTGGGCGGGGTGCTCGTCGGATCCGGCGGGTCCTACGACAACACCGGCGGCGGGCGCACCCACCAGGTGCCCGGCGACGTCGCGCTCATGGACTCGCTGCCGGGATGGACGGTGTACGTCCCGGGCCATGCCGACGAGGTGGAGGCGGCGATGCGGCTCGCGGTGGCCGGCTCCGGCCGGGACTACGTGCGCGTGGTGTCCCAGCAGAACAGCGAGGCGTTCCCGGTCCGGCCCGGTCGGTTCCACCTCGTCCGCAGGGGACAGGGGGCCACCGTCGTGGCCGTGGGGCCGATGCTCGACCCGGTGCTCGAGGCAGTGGCCGGACTCGACGTCACCGTGCTGTACGCGAACACCGTCCGGCCCTTCGACGCCCGGAGCCTGCGAGCGGTGCTGGGTACGTCGGACGTGGTACTCGTCGAGCCCTACCTGGCGGGGACGTCCTCGCGCTGCGTGAACGAGGCGCTGGTCGACGTACCCCATCGGCTGCTGGCACTGGGGGTGGGGCGTGAGGAGCTGCGCAGGTACGGCACCCCCGACGACCACGCCGCCGCGCACGGCCTCGACGCCGCGGGGATCCGGCGCTCTGTGTCGGGGTTCCTCGCCGCCTGACCCCGCGCCCGCGTCGGCACGCACTGAGGCGGGGCGGCCCGGTAGGGGGCCGCCCCGCCTCGCTGTGTGACTCGGTTACTTGTTGAAGGCGTCCTTGACCTTCTCGCCGGCCTGCTTGAGGTCCGACTTGCTCTGGTCCTTCTTGCCCTCGGCCTCGAGGGACTTGTCGTCGGTCGCCTTGCCGAGGCCTTCCTTGGCCTTCCCGAGGCCGCTCTCGGCAGAGTGCTTCAGCTTGTCGTCGGTGCCCATGAGACTCCTCCTTCGTTGGGTCCTGGAGGTACCCGCCACCGTCGCGGGCATGCACCGTCTACCATGGGCCTTCGCGTCCGCCGCCCCGCGGTGCCCATCGCTGGGGGCCTCGGCACCGGGCGCAGGCCGGCCTGGCGCAACTGGCAGCGCACCTAACTTGTAATTAGGGGGTTAGGGGTTCGAGTCCCCTGGCCGGCTCCAACCGGAGGTCTTCACCGGCTCCAACGCCGCGGCACCACCCTCTCCTGCGCAGATTGTTCCCTTCGGTAAAGAACTCCGCATAAGGTGCATTCACGACCACCGCACGAGAACGGGGAGAGCCGTGGCGCACCGATGGAACCGACCCACGAAGTCCATGATCGGCGGCGCGCTTGCGGCGCTGGTCGCCTCCGTCCTCACCCCGTGGGGCGGGCACTCGCTCGACTCCGCGGCTGCGGCCACCAAGGCGGCGCCCTCCCAGCCCGCGGTGCTCCTGCCGGACCTCGTCGCGCTGCGGGCGCAGGACCTCCACATCTCCCGCAACGGCAGCACGCGCAAGCTCCGCTTCGAGTCCGGCCTGGGCAACGTCGGCGACGGCCCCGTCGAGGTGCGGCCGGACGGCCAGCAGGACTGCCCCGAGGGCAAGCACCACGCCAGCCAGGTCATGTACAAGGACGCCGACGGCAACGGCCGCTACGCGCTGAGGACCGACACGCGGATCGCGCGGAGGTCTGCCGGGTGCATGCTCTTCCACCCGTACCACAACCACTGGCACTTCGAGGCGGCCTCGCGCTACACGATCTTCCGGCCTCAGCGCCCGGCGAAGGCGATCGTCGCGCAGCGGAAGATGAGCTTCTGCCTGCGGGACAGCAAGCGGGTGCCGGAGGCGTACGGCACCTTCCGTTACGCCGAGCACTACGGGAAGTGCTCCCGCTACTCGCCGCAGGGCATCTCGGTCGGCTGGGTCGACGTCTACCAGTCCTACCTCGCCGGGCAGGCGCTACCAGCTGCCGAGGTGGGCCGGCGACGGCCTCTACTGCCTGCGCGTCACGGTCGACCCGAAGGACGAGCTGGCCGAGACCCGGAACAGGAACAACAGCTCGCTCCGGGCCTTCTCCCTGCGCGGGGACAAGGTGATCTACCGCGACTCCGCGAGGTGCCGTCCCGAGGCGTGACCGGCGGGCGCCCTACGGCGTGGCCAGCGGGGTGACCTCGAACTGCATCGCGGGGGCGGCGAGGCCGTCCTGGCTCGCGACGATCCGCATCTCACGTGAGCCGGCCTCGGCGGTGCACTCCATGACCGCGAACACCGAGGACGCGGTGCGCGCGAGCGCCGTCTGCAGGTCGTGCCGGCCCAGCACGTTGGCCAGGAACACCGCGGCGGTGAGGTCGCCGGCGCCGGGAGGGTTGATCGGGAGGCGGGGGGTGCGGACCAGGAAGGCGCCCTCGCCGGAGACCGCGATCATGTCGAGGCTGTCCTCCGGCGTGTCCTCGGTGAGGACGCTGGTGACCAGGACGGTCTCGGGGCCCGTGGCTCGCACGGCCTGAGCGGCGTCGACGACCTCCGCGTGCGTCGCGGTCGTCTCCCGGCCGGCGAGGAAGCCGAGCTCGAACTGGTTCGGGGTGATCACGTCAGCGGCGGGGACCACCTCGTCGCGCATGAACTCCGGGATGCCCGGTCGCACGAAGAACCCCCGGCCGACGTCGCCCATGACGGGGTCGCAGAAGTAGATCGCCCGGGGGTTGCGCTGCTTGACGTTGCGGACGGCGTCGAGGATGACCGCCCCGACGTCCTCTGCGCCCTGGTAGCCGGAGAGCACGGCGTCGCACCGGTCGAGAGCGCCCCGGTCCTCGACGCCGCCGATGACCTCCGCGATGTCCTCGGCCCTCAGCAGGGGGCCCCTGGCGGCGCCGTACCCGGTGTGGTTCGAGAAGTGCACCGTGACGACCGGCCACACGTCGAAGCCGAGACGCTGGAGCGGGAAGAGAGCGGCGCTGTTGCCCGCATGGCCGTACGCGACAAGAGACTGGATCGAGAGGATGTTCACGGTCCGATCCTTTCATCCCTCATCGGTGGAGCCCGAGGTAGTCGTGCGGTCTGCCCGTCTCATCGTGGGAGACCCGTAGCGGAGCCCTGTACGCAAGAACTAGAACGCGTTACAGTTCCCACGATGCGAGGCGGGAGCCCCGCCCGTCCGTCGTGAGCGATCGAGGTTTCTGTGATGAGCGCTGGAGACTCAGCCGACTACGTCGTGATCGGCGCGGGCAGCGCGGGCTGCATCGTGGCCCGCCGCCTCGCCGAGGCCGGCGCCAGCGTCGTCCTGCTCGAGGCCGGTCCCGTGGACGCGACGCGCTTCGTCCGGAAGCCGGGCATGATCGCGGTCTTCCACAACGTCCCGCAGCTGAAGAAGCGCCTGGACTGGGGCTTCTACACCACGCCGCAGGCGAACGCGCTCGGGCGCAGGATCCCGCAGACCCGCGGCAAGGTCCTCGGCGGCTCGAGCTCGGTCAACGGCATGCTCTTCGTCCGCGGCAACCCCAAGAACTACGACGACTGGGCCGCGGAGGGCAACGCGGGCTGGGGCTTCGACGACGTGCTGCCGAGCTTCAAGCGCCTGGAGAGCTGGGAGGGCGGCGCCGACGACCTGCGAGGAGCGGACGGCCCCGTCAAGGTGACCCGGCAGGAGGACCTCACCCCGGCGACGCTCGAGTTCATGGAGGCGCTCAGCGACACCGCCGGTGTGCCGAAGGTCGACGACTACAACGGCAAGTCGCAGGAGGGCGTCAGCGTCTTCCAGCAGAGCGCCCATCGGGGGCTGCGGTACAGCTCCTCGGTGGCCTACCTCGACGGCCATGCCCTGCCGAACCTCCGCGTCGAGACCGGCGCCACGGTCGGGAGGGTCGTCATCGAGGGTTCGCGAGCGGTCGGGGTGGAGGTGCTCGGCAAGGAGGGCAAGCGCGTCATCCGGGCGGACCGGGAGGTCGTCGTCTCCGCCGGCGCCTTCGGGTCGCCCCAGGTGCTGATGCTGTCGGGCATCGGGCCGGCGCCACACCTTCGTGAGCACGGCATCGACGTCCGCGCCGACCTCCCGGTCGGGGAGAACCTCCACGACCACATGTTCGTGCCGATGACCTATGTCATGAAGGGCGCCCGCAACAAGAGCTCGGCGGCGTACTTCGCGCGCGGGATGGTGCAGGAGGCGTTGCGCGGCAACAGCTGGATGGGGCGCACGGTCTTCGAGGCGGTCGGCTTCGTGCACTCCTCGCGCGGTGCCGACGTGCCGGACATCCAGATCCACGCGCTCCCGTGGTCCTACCCCTTCCCCAACCAGGACGCGCCGATCCGGCACAAGGTGGACCCCGCGCCTGCCCTGACGATCATGCCGACGCTGATCTACCCCAAGAGTCGCGGGACGCTCCGGCTCGCCTCCTCGGACCCGACCGCCGCGCCGCTGATCGACCCCGGCTACCTGTCCGAGAAGGCCGACCGGGACCTGCTTCTCGAAGGCATGAAGCTGGTCCGGGAGACGATGGCGAACCGGCTGGTCGCCGCCGGCGTCAGCGCGGAGCTCAACCCAGGGCGGGACTTCCCCGACGACGCCTCGCTCGCGCGCGAGCTGCCCAACCGCGCCACGACGGTCTACCACCCGGTCGGCAGCTGCCGGATGGGGATCGACAACCACGCCGTGGTCGACCCCGAGCTCCGCGTGCGCGGCGTGGACGGGCTGCGCGTCGCGGACGCCTCGATCATGCCGAGCATCACCGGTGGGAACACCAACGCTCCCGTCGATGATGATCGGCGAGCGCTGTGCCGAGCTGATGACCTCCCGCCTGATGTCGTCCGCCTGATGCTCCGCCGGTTGCGCCTCTGTACCCAGAAACTAGAACGCGTTACATTTAGCGGCGGGGTGGCCCGCGACACAGCGACTCGAGGAGTACCTATGGCCCGTCAACCACGTTCCCTTGCCGGAAAGGTCGTCGTCATCACCGGCGGCGGACGCGGGATCGGCGCCGCCACGGCGACCCAGCTCGCGCAGGAGGGGGCCGTCGTCGCGGTCGGCGACCTCGACGAGGCGCTCGCCAAGGAGACCGCCTCGCGAATCGGCGGCAAGGCACTGGGCATGGCGCTCGACGTCACGGACCACGCGGGATTCACGGCCTTCCTCGACCAGGTCGAGCGAGAGCTCGGGCCGATCGACGTACTCGTCAACAACGCCGGGATCATGCCGCTCGCCAGGATCGAGGACGAGTCGCACGACGCCACGCACGCGCAGGTCGCCGTGAACCTCCTCGCCGTGATCCACGGGACGAAGGAGGCGGTACGTCGGATGAAGGCCCGCGGCACCCAGGGTCACATCGTCAACATCTCCTCGGCCGCGGGCCGCGTGCCCGTCGCCGGCGGTGCGACGTACACCGGCACCAAGCACGCGGTGTCGGGCTTCTCGAACGCGCTGCACATCGAGTTCAAGGCCGACCGCACCCCGATCGACATCACCGCGGTGCACCCGGCGATCGTGCGCACCGAGCTGTCGAAGGGGCTGAAGGACAACAAGGGGGTCTCGCCCGTCACGCCTGAGCAGGTGGCGGCAGCGGTCGTCGACGCGCTGAAGCTCCCCAAGCCCAACGTGTACGTCCCCAAGAGCCTCGGCACGGCGACGAAGACCGGGGCGCTGTTCCCGCAGCGGTTCGGGGAGTGGCTCAACAAGGTGCTCGGTGGCGAGCGTGCCGCGCTCGACGCCATCGCGTCCCCGGCCCGACAGGAGTACGAGAACCGCGTCGCGCACAGCGCGCCCGGCGCCGAGAAGGAGCGCACCGCATGAGCCTGCCCGCCAGCATCGACGACGAGCTGCTCTCCCGGCTGACGACCCTCGTGGCGTCGTCGGGCGGTGACACGTACAAGATGACCGAGGTCTACACCGGCGAGGTCATCACGGCACTTCCGCAGTCGAGTGCCGCGGACATCGCCGACGCTTTCGCCGAGGCCCGCCGGGCCCAGGCCGAGTGGGCGTCGTGGCCGGTGGCGAAGCGGATGCAGGTCTTCAAGAGGTTCCACGCGCTGCTTCTCGAGCACAACGACACGGTCGTGGACCTGATCCAGGCGGAGAGCGGCAAGTCGCGTCGGATGGCCTTCGAGGAGACCTGCGACGTGCCGATGGTGACCAGCCACTACCTGAAGCGTGCGCCGAAGCTCTTGCGCCCGGTTCGCCGGGGTGGGCCGGTGCCCGGTGGTGACGACGTCGACGGAGATCCGTCAGCCGAAGGGCATCGTGGGGATCATCGCGCCCTGGAACTTCCCGTTCGCGACCGGCCTGTCCGACGCGGTGCCCGCGTTGATGGCGGGCAACGGGATCGTGCTCAAGCCGGACAACAAGACCGCGCTCAGCCCGCTGTTCGGCGTCTCGCTGCTCTACGAAGCCGGCCTGCCCCGGGGCCTGTTCCAGGTGGTGTGCGGCGAGGGGCCGGTGGCCGGGCCGCCGGTCATCGACCACGCCAACTTCGTGATGTTCACCGGGTCCACCGCGACCGGACGCTTCATCGGGCAGCGGGCCGGCGAGAACCTGATCGGCTGCACGCTCGAGCTCGGCGGCAAGAACCCGATGATCGTGATGGACGACGCCGACCTCGACGAGGCGATCCCGGGAGCGATCGAGGGCGTCTTCCGCAACACCGGCCAGGTGTGCATGCACATCGAGCGGATCTACGTCCCGGAGCAGATGTTCGAGGAGTACACCCGCCGCTTCGTCGAGGCGGCCCGGTCGATCAGGCTCGGGGCGTCGTACGACTTCGAGCCGGAGATGGGATCGCTGATCTCGGTCGACCACAAGGACCGGGTGGCCTCCCACGTCGAGGACGCCCGCGCGCGGGGTGCGACAGTGCTGACCGGCGGCCGGGCGCGGCCGGACATCGGGCCGGCGTTCTACGAGCCCACCGTGCTGACCGGCGTCACCAAGGACATGCTCGCCGGCTCGTGCGAGACGTTCGGCCCGGTCGTCGCGATCCATCCCTACCGCACGGTGTCCGAGGCGATCGCGCTCGCGAACGACACCGACTACGGACTGAACGCCAGCGTGTGGGGGAGCGACCTCCGCCGGGCCCAGGAGGTCGCGTTGCAGCTCCAGGCGGGCAACGTGAACGTCAACGAGGGGTTCGCCGCCGCCTACGCCTCGAAGGGCACGCCGTCGGGTGGCGTGAAGCAGTCGGGCGTAGGTGCTCGGCACGGCGACAACGGCCTGCTGAAGTACACCGACGTGCAGAACCTCGCGGTGGTGAAGAAGCAGGTGATGGGCGTGCCGGCCGGTCAGTCCTATGACAAGTACGCCAAGACGACGCTCAAGTCGCTCGCGATCATGCGCAAGACCGGGATCCGGTAGGGCTCGGCGCGGCTGCGCTTGCCTGCGCCTCCGGTACTGCCAAGTGGTCGATGGTGACGGGCTGCGCTGACTTTTCCTCGTCACCATCGACCACTTGGCGGCTGTTCGTCCCCAGGTCGCCGACCCGGGTCGGCCCGGTCTCTCCACAGGCGAGGGTTTCCCGGCGCTCCCCATGACGCCGGGTCCGAGACGCTCGGCCGGTGGACGAGCTCGAGGTGGTCGTGGGGCGGCGGCGGGGCAAGGAATGGAGGCGGGTCGGGTTCGGCCTCTACCGCCGACAGGACGCCGTCTGCGCGCATGACCCGGCCAAGCCGTCGACTGCCGCCGCTTCCGGAATGGTCGCTCTCACGCAAGAGCGCCTCGGCGATCTCCGGGCCTGGCAGGCCCTGCTCCCGGCAACCGGCTGCTTCACCCACCTGACCGCGGCGGAGGTCTACGGACTGTGGCTGCCGCCTGTTCCTGCGGGCCTGCCGGTTCTGGCCTGCACGCCGAAGGAGGAGGACCGCGTGCGTCGGGAGGGTCTCCGGGTCTCGCGACTCACGACCGATCTGTCACCGAGGCAGGTCCAGGGCCTTCGTCGTCGCTCCTGTGGCGGAGACCGTCCTGGCCTGTGCTCGTGACCTCGGGCTGCTCGACCTGTTGGTGATGCTGGACTCCGCGGTGCGGCTCGGGCTCTGCTCCGCCGACGAGCTCGCCGAGGCCGCCGGGCCGCGGCGACGAGGTGCGCCCGCCCTGCGAGAGGCCCTGCCCCTTGTCGACCCACGTGCCGAGTCGCCGTGGGAGACCCTTCTGCGTGCCTTCCACGTGTTGTGCGAGATCCCCGTCGAGCCGCAGTTCGAGGTGTACGACGAGCGCGGTGTCTTCGTGGCCCGGGGCGATCTCCGCATCCTCGGCACGCGGACCCTTCACGAGTACGACGGAGCGGGTCACCGTGACCGTCGTACACATGTTGCCGACCTCGCTCGCGATCGACGCCTCGTCAACGCCGGCTGGGTGAGGCGGGGTTATACCTCAGCAGACCTGCTGAGCCGTGCGCACCTGATCCTCAGGGAGGCGGATGCCGAGCTCGGCCGCCGCCATGACCCGCGACGGCTGCGTCCCTGGCGGAACGCGTTGAGCAGGTCGCTTTTCACCTCGACCGGGAGGCGTCGGCTGCTGGCGCGGTGGGGTCTCGACTCGCCCGCAAGTGGTCAGCCGTGACGCATGAAGTCGGTCCGCAGACGTCACCGTTGACCACTTGTGGCCACAACGCGGCCGGGGCAGCGCGGCTCAGGCGACCTGGAGGGAGCGCTTGGACAGGCCCATCCAGTAGCCGTCGATCCGCTGCTCTCCGGGTACGTCGGACGTGGTGGCTGCCCCGAGGGTGATGAACAGCGGCGTGAAGTGCTCGACGGTCGGGTGCGCATAGGGCATCCCGGGGGCCTTGTCGCGGTAGGCCGCGAGCTCGTCGACGTCCCCACGCGCGAGCGCCTCGGCCGCCCAGGCGTCGAACTCCTTCGACCACCCGGGAGCCGCAGCCTCGATCCGCCACTCGCGGAGGTACGGCAGGCCGTGGGTGAGGAAGCCCGACCCGATGACCAGCACGCCCTCGTCGCGGAGCGGCTGGAGCCGCCGGCCGAGCTCGAGCAGCTTGTACGGGTCCTGGGTGGGAAGCGACATCTGGAGCACCGGGATGTCGCCGGCGGGGTACATGATCTTCAACGGCACCCACGCGCCGTGGTCGAGGCCGCGGCTCGCGTGCTGGTGCACCGGCTCGTTGTCGGGCATGAGCGCCGCGACCCGGGCTGCGAGCACCGAGGCGTCCGGGGTCACGTAGGTCATGTTGTAGTACTTCGGGGCGAAGCCGCCGAAGTCGTAGATCAGCGGCGTGCCCGGCGGCGGTCGCGCTGAGGCTCACCGGTGCGGACTCCCAGTGGGCGGACACGATCAGCACGGCCTTGGGTCGCGGGAGGTCGCCCGCCCAGGCCGCGAGCTGCCCGCTCCACACCGGGTCGTCGAGCAGCGGGGGCGCCCCGTGCCCGATGTAGAGGGCGGGCATCCGGCCGTCGTGCGTGGTGCTCATCGTGTTTCTCCAGGTTTCTCGAAGGTCATCACCGAGCGTAGCGCGAAAAGGTTGAAGCATCAAGTGTTGTCTTGCTACCATTCCCTCATGGAGAACTCCACCCGCTGGCTCGACGACGAAGAGCTCCAGGCGTGGCTGGGCCTGGCCGGGGTGATGCTCAAGCTCGCACCTGCTCTGGACTCACAGCTGCAGCGCGACTCGGACATGACACACTTCGACTACCTGTGCCTGGCGATGCTCTCGGAGGCGGACGACCGCACACTGCGGATGAGCGAGCTCGCCGCGAAGGTGAACTCGTCGCTGTCCCGGCTATCGCACGTGGTGAAGAAGCTCGAGCTGCGCGGGTGGGTCGAGCGGTTCCCCTGCCCGGACAGCCGGCGCGTGACGATGGTGCGGCTGACGACTGAGGGGTGGCAGGTGCTCGTCGCGGCGGCTCCCGGACACGTCGAGACGGTGCGCTCGCTCGTCTTCGACGGGCTCGGCAGGGAGGACGTGTCCGCGCTGGAGCGGATCGCCGGCCACGTCGTCGAGCGGATCGAGAAGGCCGGCCTGCGGACGGTTACCTGAGCCGGCGGCCCTGGGCATCACACCTGGGGCAGGCGCCAGTCGACCGTCGTACCGCCCTGCCGCACGAGCAGGTCGTTGACCCGGCTGAACGGCCGCGAGCCGAAGAAGCCCCGTGAGGCCGACAGCGGGCTCGGGTGAGCGGACTCCACCCACGGGATGTCGCCGAGCATCGGCTTGAGGCCCTGCGCGTCGCGGCCCCACAGGATCGCCGCCGTCGGTCCACCCCGCTCGGCGAGCGCGGTGATCGCGCACTCGGTGACCGCCTCCCACCCGCGACCGCGGTGCGACCCGGCCGCACCGGGCGCGACGGTGAGCACTCTGTTGAGCAGGAGCACGCCCTGGTCGGCCCAGGCGGTGAGGTCCCCGTGTGCCGGTGGCTCGACGCCGAGGTCGTCGTACAGCTCACGGAAGATGTTGGCCAGGCTCCTCGGCACCGGTCGCACGTCCGGCGCGACGGAGAAGGAGAGACCCACGGCGTGGCCGGGAGTGGGGTAGGGGTCCTGCCCGACGATGAGGACGCGTACGTCGGACATCGGCCGCTCGAAGGCGCGGAGGATCCTCTCGCCCGTCGGGAGGTAGGTCCGTCCCGCGGCGAGCTCCTCGCGCAGGAAGGCGCCCATCCGGGAGATCACGTGCTCGACCGGCGCCAGAGCCTCCGCCCAGTCCGCGGCGACAAGCCGCCTCTCCACCAACCCTCGAAGCGCGCTCATTCGCCATACGATATTCGGGCTGCCGAAACGCCAGGCATCGACATGGCGCACATGGCTGCGATCACCCGTTGAACGGCGACCCGGGTCAGCTCCAGTCCCGGCCACTTCGCGCAAGGGCACTCTCGTCCATGGTCGTCCAGGAGGTCCGAGCCGGTACACCGAACGCCGTGCCGCCTCGAGGTAGCTCAGACATCAGGGCTGAACCCATGCCCACCACTGCGTTCTCGCCCACCGTCAGACCCTCGTGCACGCTCGAGTTCATGCCGAGACAGGCGCCAGAGCCCACCTGGACGTTGCTTCCCAGGGAGACGCCGGCGCCCAGGGTCGCGTAGTCCTCGACCACGTCGTCATGGGTGAGAGTCACGTTGGGCATGATCACGACGTGGCGTCCGACGGCGATGTCGACAGTGAGCGCGACGTTCGCCAGGAGGATGCTCCCGTCCCCGACCGTGCAACCGTTGGGGACGTCGACGCCCGGGTGGATCACGCGGGTGTATCGGTCGTCGGATACGCCGAGCTGAGAGAGCCGCGAGACCAGCCGCCGTCGCGCTGAGGGCTGCTCCGCGCAGACAACGATCTCGGAGTCGTCGTACCTCTTGACCTCCTCGAGGCCGCCGACTACGGCTGCGCCATCCATCTCCTGGCCCCACCGCGCCGGGTCGCCGTCGACTATCCGGATCGTGCGGAACGGTGCAATGGCGCGTTCTATTGCCAAGGCCTCGCGGGTGAGACCGCTCGCCCCGACCAGTAGCACACCACCCATAGCAGCCAACCTCCTCTCTGCCCAGCGGTTCGCGACCAAGGGCCTGACTCAATCCTCACGAAGGGCCGCCGTCGCTGAGGCCGTCGCGCGATACCTCCCCCAAATGGGTGATTGCGGTGCCACACTCGAACGGGTCACGTGAGGGGAGCCGGAGTTGTCTGACGGGGGCAGAGATCAGCAGATTGCCGACTCGACGGCTGGGCGTGGGCCTGTGCGGGAGGCCCGGCCGCGGCGTCGCCGCATGACCATGGTGATCGTGGCCGTGGTCTGCCTGGTCGTCGCTGCTAGTGATCGTCGTACCCATCGCACGGCTGGTAGGTCAGGTGGACCGCATCTCCGGAGCGTTCGACGGGCTGGAGGACCGCCCTGCCGAGTCGGGACCGGCGAAGGACTCGCTCGACGTCCTGGTCGTCGGCGTGGACGGGTCGGGCGAGAGCGACGCGACGACCTGGCCGGGGAAGCGGCAGACCGATGAGCCTGATGGTGATGCACTTCGATGCCGACAGGCTCGGCGCGACGGTGGTCGGGATCCCGCTGGACGTCGAGGCCGAGGTCCCGGGGCACGGCGTTCGCGAGGTGGGCTCCGTACCGGCTCTGGGCGACCCGCCTCTGCTCGTGGCCACGGTGGAGGGCCTGACCGGCTTCAGGATCGACCATCTCGCCGTCCTCGACTGGCACGCGTTCGAGACCCTCGTCGACCGGATGGGGGGCATCGACCTTTCGGCCGGTGGAGCAGCGGCGCCTTCAGCGGGTCGTACCGCATGCAGGTGAACGGGCAGGACGCGCTGAAGCTCGTGTCGCCCCAACCGGGCCTTGAAACGGTCGCACTGCTACGCCGACAGCTCGTCCTGATGGACGTAGTCGTCGGTGGGTCGCTCCATCAGGAGATGCACAAGAGCCCGCTGCTGGTCTACAACTTCCTCGACGCCGTCACCCAGAACCTGGCCGTCGACGAGGAGTGGTCGGTCGCCTCGATGGCGAGGATGTTCCTCTCGCTCTGGTCGCTTCGCTCGGGCGACATCGTGTACGTGACGGTGCCGGTGACCTGCGACCGGGTCCGCGACAAGTGCCGGGCGAGGCTCGACGAAAAGGCGGCGCCCGAGTTCTGGAGCGCCGTCGAGCGGGACCGGATCGATGCCTGGCTGTCCGAGAACGACAAACGCGGCCTGGTGGACGCACCGCGCTGACACGATGCTCACTCGAGGGCCTTGACGAGCTCCTCCGCGATGGCGTCCATGCCTTCGGCGAACGGGTGGTACGCCAGGGCCTCACCCTCGACGGTCTGCTGACCGTTCACCCACGGGTCGTCGGCGCAGACGTCGTGACCCTTCGAGACGGCGTACATGTCGACGAACTTCGCACCGGTACGGCGGGCCGCTCGCTCGATCGAGTCGTTCAGGGCCTGGGACACCTGGGCCCCGAACGCGTAGTCGCCCTGGGCGAAGGGCAGGGCACGGCACTCCCCGGTCGAGGGCGCGAGGCGTAGGTAGCCGACCAGGACGACCGTCGCCTCGGGCGCACGCCGCCGGATCTCCCTGACCGCAGTCTCGACCCGGGTGCTGATCTTCTGCGTCTCCCCGATGAGGTTCACGCCGCGTGCCCGCAGCCGACGCGCACAGGGCGAGCCGCTGCCTCCCGCTCGCTGGGCGATCGAGCACGTCGCGACGAGCGTGTGGAACAGGTCGAAGTCGTTGCCGCCGATCCCGAGGGTGACCAGGTCGGTGTCGCGGCTGAGTGCGGAGAACTGCGGCGGGACGCTCGCGTTGCGCACCGTGGGCTGGCGGTGAGTCAGGTCGCGGGTCCGGGCGCCGCTGCAGCTGACGTCGACGAGCCTGTCGATGTCGAGGCGGTCCGCGACGAGCGCGGGGTAGTTGTTGTCCGAGCGGAAGCAGCCGTTCGCCACGTCCGTGTTGGGCACCAGCGGCGCCGCCGTGTAGGAGTCGCCGAGCGCGACGTACTTGTCGTACGCCGGAGGAGAGGCGTCCGCGAGGTCCCCCGACTGCCGCTTCACGTCCTGCACCGGGTCGGCGTCGGCCGAGCAGCCGAGGAGGAACAGCGACCCGACGAGCCCTGCGACCAGGATCCGGACCAGCTCGAGCCGCCTCATCGGGGGTACCTCTCTCTCATGTCGGCGCGCACGACCCGGGCGCCGGCGATCAACCTGAGCAGCACCGCAGCCGTGATGGCCTGCGCCGCCATCAGCCCGATGAGCACCATTATCTGTGCGGCCCCTGCCTCGAGGGGGGTGCCGCCACCGAGCAGTACCCCGACGAACGCCCCGGGAAGCGTGACAAGGCCGACAGTGCGGGTCTGGTCGAGCCCGGGAGTCAGCGCCTCCTTGGCGGAGGGCTGGATCACCTCGAAGGCCGCCTCGGGGCTCTGCATGCCGAGCGCGAGCCCTGCTTCGTAGGAACCGAAGTTCCCCGCGATCTCGTCGTATGCACGTCGCCCGGTCAGCGTGGCCGCGGTCATCGCGCCGCCGATGACGATGCCGGCGGTGGGGACCAGCCCCGCGCCGTTGAAGGGCACGAGCCCGGAGCCGAGGATCAGGACCAGCACCGGCACCGCGCCGGCCGCGATGGCCGAACCCACCCACGGGATCTGGCCACGGGGGACGTGGATGCGTCCGGCGGAGGTCCACGTCGCCACCGCGAACATCAGCAGGGCGAACGCCAGGGACCACCAGATCGAGCCGAGGGCCGCGGTGATGACCAGGGAGACGACCGCGAGCTGCACCACAGCACGCGCCGCAGCGGTCAGGTGCTGCCGCTCGACCCCCAGATGCCCGAGGTAGGACGCAGTGACCGCCACGGCCACGAGGACGGCCAGGACTACCGCGAGCCGCCAGTCAGGTGTCGGCGCGATCGTGGCGGCAGCGGTCACGACCCGGCGGCCAGCGACCGCGACGACGCCGAGCCGTACCTACGCGCAGGGTTCGACCCGATCGCGTCGGCACGTGGCGCGCGCTTCGGCGCTGCCGCCTTCTTCGCAGGAGTCTTCTTGGCCGCGGCCTTCTTCGCAGGCGCCTTCTTCGCGGCCGACCGCTTGGTGGTCGACCGTTTCGTCGGTACGTCGGGCACCGAGGCGTGGTCGTCGAGGAACTCGTCGATGATCCGCCACGTCGTGCGCCGGGCCGCCCGTCCCGTGAGCATCCCGAGGTGGCCGCCGGGCACGACCTCGAAGCGGACGGAGGTGGCGTTGGACAGCAGGTCGACCATCGGCTGGATCGACCGCACCGGTGCGATCCCGTCGCTCTCACCCGCGAAGACGAGCACCGGCAGCCGGATGTCGGCCAGCGAGATCTCCCGCTTGTCGTCCATCCGGACCACGCCGGTCGCGAGCTGGTTGCCCTTGAGGATCCGGTGGTAGAGCTGCCCGAACGTCCGTCCGGGGTAGGCGATCATGTTCGCGGTGAAGCGGTCCACCGCCTCGATCTGGGCGAGGAAGTCGGTGTCGTCGAGGTTCGCCGCGATGGCGAGCGGCTTGGTGACGAGCTTGTTGAAGCTGCTCAGCTGGAACGCCCCTCGCACCAACGGCTTCGGGGCACCGCCCATCGCGCGGTAGAGCTGGGTCACGAGCCCACCGTCGGTGATCTTCAGCAGCGGGCGGATCGGCGCCACCAGCGGCACGCGCGTCACGTCGACCGGGGAGCCCACGACGGTGAGCGAGCCGATCGGCAGGTCCGGCTGGTCGGCCGCGGTCAGCAGCGCGAAGATGCCGCCGAGGCTCCACCCGACGACGTGCACGGGCTTGCCACCGGCGTGCTCGCTGACCTCCTTGATCGCGGCGGGGATGACCTCGTCGACCCAGTGCTCCATGCCGAGGGTTCGGTTGGCGAACGAGACCTCGCCGTACTCCACGAGGTACGTCGGGCGGCCCTGCGTCACCAGGTGCTCGACGAGGGAGCAGCCACGGCGCAGGTCGAAGCAGAGCGCGGGCGCCGCAAGGGGGGTGACCAGGAGGACGGGGTCGCCGGTCTCCTTCACCCTGCCCTGGGGGCGGTAGTGGTAGACCTCACGCAACATCCCGTCGTCGATGAGCGTCCTGGGCATCGGACGCAGGTCGGCGACACCGCCGTACAGCATCTTGTGGGCGACGTTGCTGGCCGCCGAGACGACCTGGTCCGGCTTCGGGATCAGATCCATGGGGCGAAGGATACCGCCCGAGTCGAACCATGCGGCCGGGGTACAACAGGGACATGAGAATGTCGCGCGCCCTGAAGTCAGCCCCGGTTGCGGCCCTCGCAGGGCTCGCGACCTACGACCTCCTGCAGAGGAAGCACGCCCTGCTGCGCAACTTCCCGCTCCTCGGCCACGGCCGCTACCTGCTGGAGTCGGTCGGCCCCGAGCTGCGGCAGTACATCGTCACCGACAACAACTCCGAGCGGCCGTTCAGCCGTGACCAGCGGCGGTGGGTCTACGCGTCCTCGAAGCTGCGAGAACAACTACTTCGGGTTCGGGACGGACAACGACACGGAGCACACCGAGGGCTACCCGATCATCAAGCACCGGACCTTCTCCGAGGTGACCCCGCCCGCCTCGCCCCGCGCAGGTCACGAGACCGACCTGCCGTCGGCGAAGGTGCTCGGTGGACCACGCGGCCGCAGGCACGCCTTCCGCCCGCCGTCGCTGGTGAACATCTCCGCGATGAGCTTCGGCTCGCTGTCCGGGCCGGCGGTCGAGGCGCTGAACCGGGGTGCCGCGCTGGCCGGCTGCATGCACAACACAGGGGAGGGCGGGCATCTCGCCGTACCACCGGATGGGCGGGGACCTGGTCTTCCAGATCGGCACCGCCTACTTCGGCGTCCGTGACGAGGAGGGCCGGTTCGACCTGCAGCGGCTCAAGGACCTCGTCGCCTCGGCCCCGGTCCGGGCGATCGAGATCAAGCTGAGCCAGGGCGCCAAGCCCGGCCTCGGCGGTCTTCTCCCGGGCGCGAAGGTCACGCAGCAGATCGCCGAGATCCGCGGCATCCGTGAGGGCGTCGACTGTGTCAGCCCCTCGCGGCACGCCGAGTTCAGCGACGTCGACAGCATGCTCGACTGGGTCGAGCTCCTGGCAGCCGAGACCGGGCTGCCGGTCGGCATCAAGTCCGCGGTGGGCGACCTGGTGTTCTGGGAGGACCTGATCGCGCACATGTCCCGCAGGGACCGCGGTGTCGACTTCGTGACCATCGACGGCGGTGAGGGCGGCACCGGAGCGGCGCCCCTGGTGTTCAGCGACTCGGTGTCGCTGCCGTTCCGGGTGGCGTTCAGCCGTGTGTACCGGCTCTTCGCCGAGGCCGGGCTCACCGACGACGTGACCTTCATCGGCGGCGGGAAGCTCGGCCTCCCCGACAACGCCGTCGTGGCGATGGCACTGGGCTGCGACATGCTCAACATCGCCCGCGAGCCGATGCTCTCGATCGGCTGCATCCAGGCACAGAAGTGCCACACCGACAGGTGTCCCACCGGCGTCGCGACCCAGGACCCCTGGCTGTCCCACGGCCTCGACCCGCAGCTGAAGTCCGTGCGTGCCGCGAACTACATCAAGACCCTGCGCCGCGACCTGCTCAAGCTCGCGGAGTCGTGCGGTGTGGCGCATCCCGCCCTGATCGACGGGGACGACATCGACGTCCTCTACGGCGACCAGTCCGCCAAGCCTCTGCGAGAGGTGTACGGCTACGAGCCGGGCTGGGGCCGGGTCTCCGAGCACGACGCCGCGGCGATCCGGTCGCTCATGGCCGGCGCGCCGACGGGCGGCTCAGCGCCTCAGTCGGCGACGGCGCGCTAGACGCCCCAGCGTGTACGACGGTCAGCTGCGACGTGCCGGGCGCAGCTGCTTGTCGTGGGTGGGCAGCTCCTCGGCGAGCTCGGCCAGGAAGCTCGTGGCCCAGTCGGACACGTTGTGCTCCGACACGGTCTTGCGCATCGCCCTCATGCGCCGGTGCAGGTCACGGCGGTCGGCCTTGATCGCCTGGAGCATCGTCGCCTTCATCCCGTTGATGTCGTACGGGTTGATGAGGAAGGCCTGGCGCAGCTCGTCGGCCGCACCGGCGAACTCCGAGAGCACGAGGGCGCCGTCGTCGTTGAACCGGCAGGCGACGTACTCCTTGGCCACCAGGTTCATGCCGTCACGTAGCGGCGTGACCACCATGATGTCGGCCGCCTGGTAGAGCGCCGCCATCTCCTCGCGCGGGTAGGACGAGTGCAGGTAGGAGATCGCCGGCCGCCCGATCCGCCCCAGGTCACCGTTGATGCGGCCGACGAGCCGGTCGATGTCGTCGCGGAGCCGACGGTACTGCTCGACCCTCTCACGCGAGGGCGTGGCGACCTGGACGAACACGGCGTCCTCGACGTCGATGTGCCCCTCGGCGAGGAGCTCGCTGAAAGCACGCAGCCGGGCGTAGATGCCCTTGGTGTAGTCGAGCCGGTCCACGCCGAGCAGGATCTGCTTGGGGTTGCCGAGCTGGTCGCGGATCTCCTTCGCGCGCTGCTGCACCGACTCGCTGCGCGCGAGCTTCTCGAACTCGGCGCAGTCGATGGAGATCGGGAAGGCGCCGGCGCGGACCGTGCGCCCGTCGGGGAGGTAGACCATGTCGCGATGCGTCTTGTGGCCGACCCGCTGGCGCACCAGGCGCACGAAGTTCTGGGCCGCGCCAGGACGCTGGAACCCCACCAGGTCGGCGCCGAGGAGCCCCTCGAGGATCTGGCGCCGCCACGGCAGCTGCTGGAACAGCTCGGCCGGAGGGAAGGGGATGTGCAGGAAGAAGCCGATCCTCAGGTCGGGGCGCAGCTCACGCAGCATCGCCGGGACGAGCTGGAGCTGGTAGTCGTGCACCCACACGGTCGCCTTCTCGGCAGCCACCTCGGCCGCCTTCTCGGCGAAGCGCCGGTTCACGGTGACGTAGGAGTCGAACCACTCGCGGTGGAACTCCGGCTTGGCCACGACGTCGTGGTACAGCGGCCACAGGGTGGCGTTCGAGAACCCCTCGTAGAACTCCTCGACCTCGGACTCGGTCAGTGCGAGCGGTACGAGCGAGAGGCCGTTCTCGACGAACGGCTCGAGCTCCCGGTCGGTCCCACCGGGCCAGCCGATCCAGGCGCCGTCGTTGGCACGCATCACCGGCTCCAGCGCCGTGACGAGGCCGCCCGGGGAGGGACGCCAGGAGACGCTGCCGTCGGGGTTCTCGACGCGGTCCACCGGCAGCCGGTTCGCGACGATGACCAGGTCGGCCGAGTGTCGTGGTGCGTGGGAGGAGCTCACAGGTTCGACCCTAGTTGGTCAGGCGAAGGATTGACGCCGTGTCGTACCCGGCGACCTGCCGGTGACACGGCTCCGGGACGGGAACCGCGCCGAGATTGTCGGGTTGGCCCGACAAAGGCGACCGGCTCGCCCCCGACGACGCCGCCCACCGTCGGGTCATGGCCGTGCTCGCCTACCTCCGGTCGGCGTCGTAGGCGAGGCCGATCTTGTCCCGGATCCGGTCCATCAGCCGCATGATCGCCAGGGTGTCCTCGTGGGGCACCAGCGGGCTCTCCGTCTCGCCGTTGCGCAGGCAGCGCATCACCTCGGCCGCCTCGTTGGCCAGGCCGGTGCCGATGACCTCCTCGTGGATGAGGTGGGTCTCGCCGGCCTCGGTCCAGCGCGCCTCGGTCGGGTGGTGGAAGCCGTCGTAGAGGTCGATGCGGCCGCGGTCGGTGGCGATCGACGCGCTTCGCGGGGACCACGCGGTCATGGTGGCGGACAGCGAGGCGACCGCGCCGCCGGCCCAGCCGAGACTCAGCGCCAGGTTCAGGTCGACGCCGCTCGGCGACAGCTCCGCGACCGCCTCCACCTTCTCCGGGTCGCCGAGGAACAGGTGGGCGAAGGTCAGCACGTACACCCCCATGTCCAGGAGGGCGCCGCCGCCGAGCTCGGGGGCGAGCAGGCGGTCGGTCTCGGGGGCATCGACCAGGAAGCCCAGGTCGGCGCGTACCTGCTGGATCCGGCCGAGCTCACCGCTGTCGGCGAGCTGCTTGACCCGCCGGATCACGGGGTTGCAGCGCATCCACATGGCCTCCATGAAGAACAGGCGGCGCTCGCGAGCGACCTTGACGAGGTCCTCGGCCTCCCGGGCGGTGAGCGTCAGTGCCTTCTCGCACAGCACCGGCTTGCCCGCGTCGAAGGCCAGCATCGTGTGCTCGTGGTGCAGGGCGTGCGGACTTGCGACGTACACCACGTCGACGTCAGGGTCGGCGACGAGCTCCTCGTAGGAGCCGTAGGCGCGGGTGCCCGGCGAGCCGAGCTCGCGAGCGAACGCCTCCGCTGACTCCAGACGTCGTGACGCCACGGCGGCCAGGTCGGCGTCGGGCAGCAGCGCGAGGTTCTGCGCGAAACCCTTCGCGATCTTGCCGGTGGCGAGAATGCCCCAGCGGACCGGGCGGTCCGGGGGGAGCGGATCGGCGAGTGCGGGTCCGGGGGTAACGTCGAGCGGCGGAAGCGACGAAAAGGGCAGGTGCATGCCCGCAATGACAGCGGCAGGAAACGCCCGATGCAAATGACATCGTTGTGTTTCTCGCCTAGTACGATGGCCCTACTACGATCTCAGCCCCGACCTCAACCAGGAGTCGAGTCACATGGATGCCGCGAACGCCCTCAACCAGGGTCACGACGACGCACCCTCGGCGGACGAGCTCTCGGAGCGGGACCGCGAGATCCTGAACTTCGAGCGCCAGTGGTGGAAGTACGCCGGCGCCAAGGAGCAGGCCGTCCGCGAGAAGTTCGACATGTCCTCCACGCGCTACTACCAGGTGCTCAACGCCCTGATCGACCGTCCCGAGGCGCTCGCGTTCGACCCCCTGCTCGTGCGTCGTCTGCGTCGGCTCCGCGCCACCCGCCAGCGCGCCCGCTCCGCCCGGCGCCTCGGCTTCGAGGTCTGACATGCGCGTCCGGTCGCGCAACGAGCGGGGGATCGCCCTGCCCTCGCCCGTGGCGGCGCTGAGCCTCGGTGCCGTACTCCTCGCCGGGGTCGCGTTCGTGACCACGTCGGGCAACACCGGCGAGCCCGCCCAGGCCGCCCCTCCGGTGACCGCGTCGCCGACGCCCACGCCCACGACGTCCACCGCGCCGAAGCCGGTCATCGAGAAGAAGGCTCCTGCCAGGAAGAAGAAGGAGCCGGCCGTCCGGCGCGGCGACGTGTACGTCGAGGTCTACAACAACTCCGGCATCTCCGGCCTGGCCGGCACCACCGCGGGCAAGATCTCGGGGGCGGGCTGGCAGGTCGTCGGCTCCGACAACTGGTACGGCACCATCTCCGGGAGCACCGTCTACTACCCGCCGCGGCTCGAGGCCGCCGCAAAGCTGCTCGCCCGCGACCTCGGCATCAAGCGGACCAAGCCCGCGATCTCGCCGATGCGCTTCGACCGCCTCACGGTCATCCTCACCACCGACTACTCCTGAGCGAGCCGGGGGTCGTGCGCTCTGGTTGAGTAGGGCCATGGACTTCCGGACCCCCGAAGGACAGCAGCGGTACGACGACCTCGTGGCGGATGCCGCGCGGGTGGTGGTCTGTCTCGACTTCGACGGGGTCCTCGCGCCGATCGTCCCCGACCCCGCGAGCGCCACGATCCACCCCGACGGCCCCCGGACGCTCGTCGAGCTCGCCCGACAGGTCCGAGGTGTCGCGGTGATCACCGGCCGTCCCGCGCGCCAGGCGATCTCCCTTGGCACGCTCGACGAGGTCGGCAGGGTGCTCGCCGAGAACAACCGGGGCCTGTACCTGCTGGGGCAGTACGGCAACGAGCGGTGGTCCTCCCTGGACGGCCGCGTGGTCTCACCCGAACCGCCGGCGGGGCTCGACGCCTTCCTGTCGGACCTGCCCGACCTGCTCCGCCGCCACGACGCAGCGGACGCGTTCGTCGAGGACAAGGGGCTCGCCGTCGCGGTGCACACGCGTCGGCTGCCGGACCCTGCGGGAGCGTTCGAGCGCCTGCTGCCGGTGCTGACCGAGGCCGCGGCCGGCTACGGACTGGCCGTGGAGCCGGGGCGCATGGTGGTCGAGGTCCGCGCCCCGGGGATGCACAAGGGACAGGCGCTGCGCACCATCCATGCCGAGCTGGGCGGCCACGGCGTGATCGTCGCCGGGGACGACCTCGGCGACATCGCGGCCTTCCGTGCCGCCCAGGCGCTGCGCGACGAGGGCTGCCCCGGACTCCTGATCTGCTCGGGGTCGGAGGAGCAGAAGGCGCTCGTCGAGCTGTCCGACATCGTCGTCGACGGGCCCGGCGGCGTACTCGCCCTGCTCAGGCAGTTCGCTCACGACGCAGCCGCTGCCTCCGGCTGACCAGCGGGTAGCCGCCGTCCTCCAGTCCCGCGCGCACCTCGAAGACGTTGTACGTCGACACGTCCCCTCCGCGCAGGTAGGACCAGCCGGCCGCCACGACGTACAGCGGGAGCACCGGCAGGCCGAGGGCCACGGCGTACTGCCAGCTGTGCCGCTCCTCGTGGAGGAGCATCCGCTCGCGCCGGCCCAGCCAGGCAGCGTCGTGCCGGGTCAGCACGACGTTGCCGACGGTGAACGCCCCGGCCCGGGGGAAGGCGTAGGCGTAGCCCGTCGCCAGCACGAGCCCGCGAGGGCCCCGGCTGAGGTGGGCGCGGCCGACGCCGGCGATCCCGAGCCCGAGCAGCGTCGACCCGTTCACGGCGTTGACCACGGACTTCACCCGCCACCACTGCATGGGCCGAGTCAACCAGCCCGTCGCTACGCTGCCGAGCATGGCTCGCAAGATCGCTACTGCTGACAAGGTCGACCGGGAGACGCTGCTGGAGTTCCTCCGTCCCCGGCACAAGGGCACGCTCGTCACCACCCGCAAGGACGGCCGGCCGCAGATGTCGCCGGTGAGCTGTGGCGTGGACGAAGAAGGCAGGGTCGTGGTGTCGACCTACCCGGAGCGGGCGAAGGCGGTGAACCTCCGACGCGACCCGCGGGTCTCGATGCTCGTGCACTCCGACGACTGGAACGACCCCTACGTGCAGGTGGACGGCACCGCGGAGGTCCTCGACATGCCCGAGGCGCTCGAGCCCCTGGTGGAGTACTACCGCTGCATCGCCGGCGAGCACCCGGACTGGGAGGAGTACCGCGAGGCGATGCGAACCCAGGGCAAGTCGCTGATCCGGATCACCGTCGAGCACTGGGGACCGATCGCTACGGGGGGATTCCCGCCGAACCGCGCCTGACTGGGTGTGTCCCTGTTGCCCGACCGGCGTTCGTCGTCACGGTGCGGAGCACGTCGTACCCGAGTGGCCTGACCGATGACGACTGGGAACTGCGTGGATGTCACCGAGCTGCCGATCGTGCCCTCGTCGTGCCCGCCTCCGCCCGAGCGACTGACCTCTCAACTGGCGGGGTCCCTGCGCTGCTTCTGCAGGAGGATCTCGGACTCAACGGGCACGAAGCCGAGTTCTTCGTTGATCGCGCGCATCCACACGTTCTGGTCGTCGCTGCTTGTTCGGACGCGCGTCGCGCTCCCGTGATCGCGGGCGTCGAGGAGGCAAGCGACCTTGACGGCCCTGCCGAGACCCAACCCTCGGTGCTGCGCACGGACCAGCGTTCCCTCGATCTGCGCCGGCCGCCCAGGGTCGGCTGCCACGACCAAGCACGTCCAGGCGGCGACGACTCCTTGACCGGCCATTGCGATCGATTCGACCGCTGTGCGTCCCTGGCTCTGCCAGAGCGAGATCTCGTCCTGGTAGTCGTGCGCCGAGACTGGCGTGGGCTGCCACCCGAGTTCGCCGTTAGGTGCCTCTGCGTCCACCAGCCCCTTGAGCACGCCGACCTGGGCACGGAGGTGGTCGGGGACGCCGTTGAGGTACGTCGACACGGTGTAGCCGTCCGGAGGCTGCAGTGCCGGAAGCTCGGCTCCGAGCAGATCCAGCTCGACCACAGTCTCGGTGGTGGCACACGTGTATCCGAGGGGTTGCGCGAACTTCCGAGCCAGGCACTCGATTTCTGTCGCCGTCGGGCGGTACGCGCTCGCGACGAACCGACTCACATGCTCTGGACTCGTCTCCTCCGCGGCCTGGACCAGCCGTGTGCCGACGCCTCGACGCTGGTGTTGAGGAAGGACGGAAACGCCCACCCAGGAGGTGTCGGGTGTGTCGTGCGCCGTCGAGGAGCTTGCGAAGCCAATCAGACTTCCGCCCTCGAAGGCTCCAACGAGGTGGCGTGCCCAACCATTGTCGGCCCGCCATGCCGCGACTCGCGCCGACTCTCGAAGAGGCACCCAACCCTGCCGAGCGTGCCCTGTCGCCTCGCACTCGACTGCGTAGGCATCCGCCAACGCCGATCGGTGATCGAGACGTAGGGCTCGGATGTCGACCGCCAGAGCCATGAAGAAACCCCCGTGTCCTCCAATGCAGAGTGGCACCGATCGTGCCTCATGCGGCGCGAGGGGCAGTGGCCAGGGTCGCCACGCAAGGGTTCAGCGGCGGGCCGGGCCCGGCACCTCTTGCACACGGCGCGTCTGCTACGTCAGTCGGACGTCCGCGCATCGGCTCGTTCGGCAAACTGGCTGGCTGCTTCAGTTCGAGGCGAATAGGGCCACACCCAGTGAGACGTAAGCGGCCGGAGAGCGGTCTCTTTGACGATTCCGCTGCTCCGGCCAAAACCCCGTCGCACCCACGAGGTGTGAATCAGGCTAGGACTGCCAGGAGTGGGGGTCAATGGTTCCTCGTGACCCTCGGCGTACAGCGGCGGCGCTGTCTAGACACGAGCGTCGAACCAGGCCCCAAAAGCCGCGACACGGACTGCGCCCCGCGGAGCCGACTCGCCTTGCACTCACCCCGGGCGAGTGCTAAACATTGGTTAGCACTCTCACCATGAGAGTGACAGTTCAGGGGCCGGGAAGATGAGGTCTCGAGCGCCGGCGAGAAGGGATCGCCGGTCCGCAGAGACCGTCCGTCGCGGGCATCGACCCGGTTCATTCACAACTCTACGCGTGAGGAATCGCAGGAGTTATGTCGAAGCTTATTGCGTTCAACGAGGAGGCCCGGCGCGGCCTCGAGCGTGGCATGAACACGCTCGCAGACGCCGTCAAGGTCACGCTCGGCCCCAAGGGTCGCAACGTCGTGCTGGAGAAGAAGTGGGGAGCCCCCACGATCACCAACGACGGTGTGTCCATCGCCAAGGAGATCGAGCTCGAGGAGCCGTACGAGAAGATCGGCGCCGAGCTCGTCAAGGAAGTTGCCAAGAAGACCGACGACGTAGCCGGTGACGGCACGACCACCGCCACCGTCCTGGCCCAGGCCATGGTCCGCGAGGGTCTGCGCAACGTCGCCGCCGGTGCGAACCCGATGGCGCTCAAGCGCGGCATCGAGAAGGCCGTCGAGGCCATCTCGGAGCAGCTGCTGGGCATGGCCAAGGACGTCGAGACCAAGGAGCAGATCGCTTCGACGGCCTCGATCTCCGCCGCTGACACCCAGGTCGGCGAGATCATCGCCGAGGCCATGGACAAGGTCGGCAAGGAAGGCGTCATCACCGTCGAGGAGAGCAACACCTTCGGGCTCGACCTCGAGCTCACCGAGGGTATGCGCTTCGACAAGGGCTACATCTCGGCCTACTTCGTCACCGACGCCGAGCGTATGGAGACGGTTCTCGAGGACCCCTACATCCTCATCGCGAACCAGAAGATCTCCAACGTCAAGGACATGCTGCCGCTGCTCGAGAAGGTCATGCAGTCCGGCAAGCCGCTGCTGATCCTGGCCGAGGACGTCGACGGCGAGGCCCTGTCCACGCTGGTCGTCAACAAGATCCGCGGCACCTTCAAGTCCGTCGCCGTCAAGGCCCCGGGCTTCGGTGACCGCCGCAAGGCCATGCTGCAGGACATCGCGATCCTGACCGGTGGCCAGGTCATCTCCGAGGAGGTCGGCCTCAAGCTCGAGAGCACCGGCGTCGAGCTGCTCGGCCAGGCCCGCAAGGTCGTCGTCACCAAGGACGAGACCACCATCGTCGAGGGCTCCGGTGACGCCGACCAGATCGCTGGTCGCGTGAACCAGATCCGCGCCGAGATCGAGAAGAGCGACTCCGACTACGACCGCGAGAAGCTGCAGGAGCGCCTGGCCAAGCTGGCCGGCGGTGTTGCGGTGATCAAGGTCGGCGCTGCCACCGAGGTCGAGCTCAAGGAGCGCAAGCACCGCATCGAGGACGCCGTGCGCAACGCGAAGGCTGCCGTCGAGGAGGGCATCGTCGCCGGCGGCGGCGTGGCTCTCGTCCAGGCCAGCGACCGTGCGTTCGAGAAGCTCGACCTCGAGGGCGACGAGGCCACCGGGGCAGCGATCGTCAAGCACGCGAGCGAGGCTCCGCTCAAGCAGATCGCGATCAACGCCGGTCTCGAGGGCGGGGTCGTGGCGGAGAAGGTGCGCAACCTCGAGGCCGGCTTCGGTCTCAACGCTGCCACCGGCGAGTACGTCGACATGGTCGCCGCGGGCATCCTCGACCCGGCCAAGGTCACCCGCTCGGCACTGCAGAACGCCGCATCGATCGCCGCGCTGTTCCTCACCACCGAGGCAGTCGTCGCAGACAAGCCTGAGAAGGCCCCGGCCATGCCGGGTGGCGACGGCGGCATGGGCGGCATGGACTTCTGATCTGGCTAGACCAGTCAGAGCTCCGGCTCAGCGACACCACAGAAGGGTCCCGGCTTCGGCCGGGGCCCTTTCTGCTTTGTCGCCTATTTCGAGACGTCTCGTCAGCGATTCGGACGACGCGGTCCGATTCGGGTGGTCTGACCGGACTAGGACCTAGGGCACGGAAGTTACCCCCTCTGGGTCATTTTCGTCCGTGGGACTCCAGAACGCCGTGAGGAAGACCTATAACAGATGTAGGGAGCGAGATCGAGGTCCGATCACGCGCACGGTCACTTCGAGCCTGGGGGAGAAGACGATGAGCGAACTTACTATGAGTCCAAACCAAGTCGGCAGAACACGTTGGCGTCGCTTCGGCCTCGCAGCCGGAGCAGGGTTCGGCGGCGTCGCCGTCATCGCCTGGTTGGCCGCAACCGGTGCTCTGGCGCTCTCCTTCGCCTTCTCCGGCATCCCGTTCACGCTGACGGCAACCAGCCTCACGGGTACGGGCTTCGTGCAGTACGCGTTCCCGGACCGCGTGGCCAGCGCTGCGGGTGCCGCCGGCGCCCAGAGCGCCGTCGAGAGCCCTCAGCGGAAACGGCGCCCTCGTCAACAACGCGACGGCCGGTGGGAACACCTTCGTGTCCGACACGGTGAGCCAGTTCCGCACCGCGACGATCGCCGGGCTGAACCAGGTCATCTGCGCACCGTCGCCGGTCGGTGGCAACATCCGGGTGACCCTCTCCGGGTCGGGCAACACCGAGGCGACCAACCTGGTCATCCAGTCGCCGGCGCTTCGCGCGGAGTCCGCGTCGTTCAACAACATCATCATCGGTGAGTCGGTGCGCGACGCCCTCTCCGGCCAGGGCTACGCGGCGGGCAGACGACTTCACCGACCCGTACGGCGCACTGTCCGGTGCGACGATCGGTCGAGAGCTTCGCGCAGAACGCCACGAACGCCACGCTGAACGGCATCCGCCAGGTCGGCATCGGAACCGAGGCCGGCAGCTTCGCGATCAGCGGACTGAACCTGTACGCCGAGTTCGTGTCCAGCTGCACCGCACCGTCGGGTGGGTGACCGACGCCGGCTCGACCGCACGTAGCTGACCGACATTCGGCCGGGAGAGGGAAGTCCCTCTCCCGGCCGAACTGTGTGTCGGGCCAACTCGACTGGAAGCCCGTGCCCCCGCTGAGGGGACGCGGGCTCAAATCACGCGTGGGGGCGGATATTCAGCGAAACGCCCTCGGGACCACTACTCGGGCCTTTAGCATCAATAAGGCAGAAGTCGTAACGCCGAGGTCCCGGGGGGTGCTGAGAACTCGTCGGTACGGCGAGCAGCACCACGCTGAACGTAGTTCGGCCGGGGGACGGTGCAAGCCTTCCCCGCCGGGCCTGGCCTGAACGGAACGCTATGTCTAACGAGGACGAGCCCTTCTTCGAGAACTCGTACGAGTCGGAGCCGGCAGGCGAGAGCGCGCCTTCAGGGCGGAAGCCCCGCCGGTTCCGGCGCTGGCGGCGGTCTCGGCCGTTCTGGGGTGGTCTCTTCTCGATCATCGGCGGGCTGGAGATCGCACTCATCCCGCTCAGCGCCTACCGCATCATCCTCGTCTCGCACAACGTCGCCCTCGCCGCGGTTGTCGGCGCGGTTATCGCGATCCTCGGCCTCCTGATGTGGATGACCCCGAGCCAGAACAAGCTCTACGGCCTGATCGTGGTCCTCCTCGGCGTGGTCTCCTTCGTGACCAGCAACGTCGGGGGCTTCATGCTCGGCGGGTTGCTCTCGATCCTGGGCGGCTCACTCGGGTTCGCGTGGGTCGTCGTCGGCACGGAGGAGCCGACGCCGCCCGCCCAGCCCGCTCCGGAGCCCGAGGCCGGGCCGCAGGAGGACCGTGGTCCGGAGGACACCTGGCCGGACGAGGGCAGCGGGCCGGAGTCCGAGCGGTCATGAGCGGGCGACTCAGGGCACGCCGACGCCGCCGGCTCTTCGCCGGCCTCTCCGCGGCTTCCCTGGCAGTTCTGACGGCGTCGGTGCCACTCGTGCTCGAGGCACCCAGTGCGGAGGCGGGCACCGTGCCCAGGGCAGCCCCGCTGCCGGCGCGGGGAGCCACGCTCACCGCAGCCACTGGTGTGCTTCGTGGCCTGGTCTTCGACGGGGTCACCACCGTGTCCACCACTGCCGGCAACGTGGACACCGTCCAGCTCACGAGCTCGTCCGCGGCGCTCACCGGACTGCGGCTCGAGGTGCCGTGCCAGCCTGTCGAAGGCCTGGGCGGGATGACCTCGACCGTGGCGACGCCCGGCGACAGCACGTCGACCGCCGCGGACGGGTTCACCCTGTACGCCAGGTCGATCACCGCCACGATCGCCGGCAGCACCGTGACGTGGACGCCGGTGGCTCCGCCACCCGCGCAACAGCTCGGTGACGTCACGTTGTCCGACGTGACCGTCGACCTGGCCGTGATGCAGGCGCCGGCGCTCGACATGCCGGGCCTCAGGCAGGCGACCAGCTTCTGCACCCCGGGCAGAGCCGCGCTCGCCGCGCCGAACTCTGCGCTGACCCCGTCTGCCGAGCCTTCCCCGAGCGGGTCCCCGGACCCCGGGCCGAGCGGGTCTCCGGATCCCACGCCGAGCGGGTCCCCGGAGCCCACCCCGAGCGGGTCCCCGGATCCCACCTCGAGCAGCTCACCGGAGCCCGCACCGAGCGGGTCTCCTGACGCGGCGCCCGGCACCTCGCCGGACTCCACGCCGACGGGCGCTACCGCACTCCGCGCGGGCGGAACTGGACGCTGATCCGCGGGCCGACAGGCCTGGCCGTCTTGGGAACGGCGTGCTCCCACGTGCGCTGGCACGAGCCGCCCATCACGAGCAGGTCGCCGTGCCCGACGGAGAACCCGCGCGTCGAGCCGCCGCCGCGGGGTCGGAGCAGCAGGCGACGCGCCTCCCCGAACGAGACGATCGCGACCATCGTGTCCTCGGTGCGGCTCCGGCCGATCGTGTCGCCGTGCCAGGCCACGCTGTCACGGCCGTCGCGGTAGTAGCAGAACCCGGCCGTGGTGAACGGTTCACCGAGCTCGGCGGCGTAGTGCGCGCTGAGCCGCTCGCGTGCCTCGACGAGCACCGGGTCCGGCAAGGGGTCGCTCTCCCCGTAGAACTTGAGCAGGCGGGGCACGTCCACGACCCGGTCGTACATCTGCCGGCGCTCGGCGTACCACGGAACTTCCTTCACGAGGCGCACGAACAGGTCGTCGGCGCGGGTGACCCAGCCCGGGCGTACGTCGACCCAGGCGCCGTCGGTCAGGACGGTGCGCCGGACCGTGCCGCCGAGCTCGCCGAGGAGCGGGACGGTCTGCTCGGTGGCGGTGAGCTCGTCGAAGAGAGAAGCCTGGAAGTCGACCGGCATGCGCACCAGCGTAGACCTGTTCGAACACGTGTTCTACAGGTCAGGGAAGGTAGTAGACGGAGCCGTCGGGGCTGCGCACCAGCAACCTGTGGTCGACGAGGTACCTGCGCAAGGTGGCGGGGTCGTCGGTGAAGGGGCGCAGCCGTTCGTTGAGCTCGGGCTCTCCGAGCCCCTCGTCGCCCTCGATCACCTCGGCGACCACGTGCTCGAGGAGAGCTCGGCGGTCTGCGGTCCGTCGGGGATACACCGCGATGCGGCCGTCCACGAGCCATCGGCCCAGCCGGCGCTCGCGGTCCTGGTCGGAGGTCATCGGCCCAGCCTCATCCACCCGACACGCGGCGAGCAAGCCAGTTTCGCCGACCGAACGGGGGACAAACAGAAGCAGTCGAAGGTCAAGACGATGCGTCCGCACCAGAGACAGATGGGCGCGTATGTCGTAACGTCTTCGCGTCGGTGTCGCCGAGACGCCGATCCGGTGAGGGGCTCGCCATGACATCTTGCGGATGATCGCGACGGAATGACCTGACGGCCGCACGCACCTCCCCCTCCCGGGCTAAGGTGAGAGCAGGGGGAGATGGGGAGTAACGGCGATGGGAGAGGTAGTCACGCCTGATCGTTCCCGCCAACCTGTACTCAAGCATGTACAGGTGCGGGAGTACGTCCGCAGCCTGATCGATGATGCTGAGCCCGGCAGTCCGGCGCCGTCGGAACGCGAGCTCGTGCAGCGCTTCGGAGTGGCGCGGATGACCGTACGTCAGGCGCTCGACGCGCTGGTCACGGAGGGGCTGCTCGAGCGGGTACCCGGCCGCGGCACGTTCGTGGCCCGGTCGAAGATCGACGTGCAGATCCGGCTGTCCAGCTACACGGAAGAGATGGCGCGCCGCGGGATGACCGCGTCGTCGCAGACACTCTTGGCACGCATGGAGTCCGCGGGCCCCGGCGTCGCGCGGGCGCTCGAGATCACCGAGGGTGACAAGGTCGTGCACTGGCAGCGGATCCGGTTCGCCGACGAGACGCCGATGTGCATCGAGGACGCCTACATGGCCGACAGCATCGTCCCCGAGTTCCTCGAGTCGCCTCTGCCGGAGAGCCTGTACGCCGAGTTCAAGCGGCGTGACCTGCTGCCCACGTGGGGCGAGGACTCGGTCGACGCGGACCTCGCGCGCCCTGACGAGGCGAAGCTGCTCGGCATCGAGCCGGGCTCCCCGGTCCTGCGCATCGCGCGTCGGGCGTTCGCCGGCAACATCGCAGTGGAGGTCTCGCGCTCGACGTACCGCGCCGACCGCTACACGCTGTGGGTGCCGGTCTGCCGGCCGAACCAACCGGTCAGGAGCCGCTGAGGCCCGGCCGGCTCAGCTCGGAGGGCGCCGGTTGTGGTGGTCGACCACCTGGTGGGCCACCTCGGCGAGCTTGACGTTCATGTCCTGGGACGCCCTGCGCAGGATCGTGAACGCCTCGTCGTCGTCGACCTTGTGGAAGGCCATCATCAGGCCGACCGCCTTGCCGATCTCGCGGTTGCTCTGGAGACCTTCGCGGAGCGACCGCGCCTGCTGCTGGTTGCTCGCGGCGATCATCGCGACCGACGCGAACGCCGCGAGCACCGCGGCCTGGTCGACCGACGACTCGGTGAGCGCGTGCGGCCGGTCGCTGAACACGTTCAGGGCGCCCACCTTCTGCTCACCGAGCATGAGGCGGAACCCGGCCATGCCACGCACCGGCGTCTCGGCGAGGATCCGCTCGCGGAGGCGCGGCCAGGCCGAGGCGGAGGTCAGGTCGGCGTCGAGCTGGGCCGCCTCGTCGTAGATGGCGTCCACGCAGGCGCCCTCACCGGTCTCGCGTTCGAGCCGGTCGACGTGGCGGGCGGTGTCGTCGGTCGCCGCGGCGGTGGCCAGGTGGCCGTTGCGAGCGAGCATGATGCTCGCGTGGTCGCAGCCCTCGATGAGGTGGAGCGCCGCGTCACAGAGCGCCTGGTACATCTCGTCGAAGTCGTCACCGGCGTACACCAGCTCCGCCAGGCCGCGGAAGACCGCGCCCGGCTCCTCGCGGGCAGCGCGCTCGACTCTTGCCTGGTCTTCCAGAGTCACGTCAGGTGCCCTCGGTGTCTTTCACGGACGAGCGGGTCGCCCGGGGACTCGAGCGACGGTCAAGCATGCCACACCGGCAGCTTTCCGAGCGGAGCGACGGCGATGCCCGAGCTCTCGCAGACCCAGGTCGGGTCCGGGCCGCCGAGCTCGGGGTGGATGTACAGCGCGTGCGGGTCGAGGTGGTCGCACGCCCGGCACAGCGGCCACCGGCCGACCCGCTCCAGCAGGGCGTCCTGCACGTCCTGGGCGATCAGGCCGGCGACGTACTGCCTGCCCTCCTCCCACTGCGAGGTCCACCAGCGCCGGGTGGTCACGGCCTCCTCCAGTGCGGAGACCGTCTGCGGGTCCGCTGCCTGGGTCGCCTCGAGGTCGTGCAACACGAGAGCTCGTGCCGTCATCAGGGCGTCGTCGGATGTCACGATGTCCATTGTGAACACAGAGGGCCAATCCGTGGCGGCACTCCTCGAGGTGGTCGTGCTCCATCCGCGCGACGTCGCGGGTGCGGACGAGGGTGGCGCGGACCGCCTGTTCCTGGTCACCGACGTCGAGGCCGGCGGCCTGTCGCCCGAACCGGCGACCGTGTCCGCGGTGTGCAAGGAGACCGAGGTCCCGGTGCGGGTGATGCTGCGCCTGAACGACGGGCTGAGCACGACCGGAGGCGAGCTGAGCCGGCTCGTGGGGCTCGGTGAGGACTACCTCTCGATCGGCGCCGAAGGACTGTCCTTCGGGTTCCTCACCTCGGACCTCGAGGTGGACGTGGAGGTCTGCGGCTACCTCGCCGACCGGCTCCCGGAGGCGCCGTGGACCTTCCACCGCGCCGTCGACTCGGCGCTGAGCACGGACCGCGCCTGGCGGCAGCTCGCCGGTCTTCCAGGGCTCGACGCGGTGCTGTCCGCCGGGTCGCCCCGAGGGCTCGACGCGGGATGCGACGACCTCGTCGACCGGGCGGGTGCTGACACACAGGTGGCGCGGCTGTTGATGGCCGGCGGGGGCCTTCGCGGTGAGCACGTGCCGTGGCTCGTGCGCGCCGGAGTGCGGCAGTTCCACGTCGGCTCGACGGTCCGTCCGGGCGGCTCGTGGACCAAGTCGTACGTCGACCCGGCCCATGTCCGCTCGTGGCGGATGCTGCTCGACGACGCGGTGGAGCACGCCGAGGCGATCCGCCACCCCGCTGCCGGGCCGGCCGAGTGACCCTGCTGATCGACCCACCGAACTACGCCGGCCACGGGCGGATGTGGTCGCACCTGGCCAGCGACGAGTCGTTCGACGAGCTGCACCGGTTCGCGGCGGGTCTCGGGATCCCGCAGCGGGGGTTCGACCGCGACCACTACGACATTCCCGCTGAGCGCTACGCCCAGGTGGTGGCAGCCGGCGCGGCGCCCGTCTCGAGCCGCGAGCTGATCCGCCGCCTGAAGGCTGCCGGCCTGCGCCGCCGCAAGACCGAGGTGCTCAGGCCACGCCGAGCCGGCCAGTCGCTGGTCCGCCCTCGGCGGCTGGCGCCCGGGGACACCGTCGCCGTCGTCGCCCCCGCCGGACCGGTCCCGGACGACCGGCTCGACGCAGGACTGGAGGTGCTGCGTTCGTGGGGGCTGGTCGTGCAGGAGATGCCGCACGTGCGCGGGCGGCTCGAGGACCTCGACTACCTCGCCGCCACCGACGCCGCCCGCGCGGCCGGCGTCATGGCGGCGTGGTGCGACCCCGCCGTCTCGGCCGTGTTCTGCGCCCGCGGCGGCTACGGCGTGCAGCGGATGGTCGACCTGCTCGACTGGGAGGCGCTGGCCGCGGCCGGCGCCAAGGTCCTCGTGGGGTTCTCCGACATCACCGTCCTGCACCAGGCGTTCGCGAGCAGGCTGGGCGTGTCGACCGTCCACGGGCCGGTGGTCACCAGCCTCGGCGCGGGCGACGACGAGTCGCGGGAACACCTGCGCGCGCTGCTGTTCGAGCCCGAGGCCGCGCTCGCTCTTGCCCCCGGACCAGTGCCGGCGCTCGTCGGCGGGCGGGCGGTGGGCCCGTTGGTGGGCGGCAACGTCGCGCTCCTCGCGGCCGAGGCGGGGACACCCACGGCGATGCCGGCCGCGGGCTGTATCGCCCTGCTCGAGGACGTCGACGAGAGTCTCTACCGCCTCGACCGGCTGCTCACCCAGCTGCTGCGCGCGGGCTGGTTCGACGGTGTGAAGGGGCTTGCCATCGGAGGGTTCACCGGGTGCGGCACCGAGGAGTCCCTGAGACACCTCTTCGAGGACCGGCTCGTCCCGCTCGGAGTGCCGACGCTGCTCGGGGTCCCGGTCGGGCACGCCGACCGGAACCTCGCCGTGCCGTTAGGGGTCGCGGCCGTCCTCGACGCCGACGCGGGAACGCTCGTGCTGCGCGAGCCCGCTCTGCTGTGAGCGCCCGGCCGGGTCAGGGCTTGCGCCAGGTCGCGAGGTAGGCGCGCAGAACGTGCCTTCGCCGCAGCCGACGTCGAGCACGGTCCGGGCGCCACGGACCCGGGAGCGGATCAAGGGGTAGTAGTGCGCGTTGTGGTTCCAGGAGCCGGCGAACGGGTGGGCGCTCACGACCCGTCCCCCGTGGTGAGGGCGGCGAGCTCGCGTTCGACGTTCGCTCGCGCCCGGGCCTCCCAGGACTCCCTGGCGAGGGGGGTGTGGAACAGCGTTGCCTTGGCCAGCAACGCTCGCAGCACCTCCGCCCGCCCGACGCGGAACGTCTCGTCGTCGAGGTGGGAGTACTCCCGCCGCACGTCGCGGACGTACTCGTCGTACCGCTGCCGGTCACTGGCGAGGATGGCGAGGTCGGCGTCGCAGAGCAGCTGACCGGCCAGGTCGTCGGCGGCCGGACGGTGCTCGCGGGTCAGCCGGACGAGGCGGGCCACCTCCGCCACGAGAGAACGGGACACGTCACAGGCCGCGAGCGAGGTCTCGGCGAGGACGGCGGACCGCTCCTCGTCGTCGGGCCGCCCGTCGTACACCGCGTCGTGGAACCAGGCCGCCAGCACCACCGCGTCACGGTCGACGCCGGAAGCCCCGGGCTGGGCCAGCAGCAGGGCCAGGTGCTCGAGGACCTCGCCGAGGTGGCGCACGTCGTGGTACCCCCGCTGCGCAGACGCGTAGCTGCCGACCAGGCGGTCCCGCAGGTCGTCGTGAGCGGCCATCAGGTCGGGCCAGTGCTGCTCCAGATCGGTCACCCCGCGAGTGTGGCATTTCGGGTCGAAGGACCCTCGGAGGACACCAGCCGCGCGACGATGATGGACTCGTGGACACGGCCTCTGGCGCACGCCTCGACCATGCCGGCCTGACCGCAGCGGAAGCGGCGCGAAGGCTGGGGGAGTACGGCCCCAACAAGCCGCCCGAGACGCCGCCGCGGGGCTGGGCCAGGCGGGTCCTCGACCAGCTGCGGGACCCGATGATCCTGCTGCTGCTCGCGGCGTTCGCGGTCACCGTCGTCATCAGCGACGTCACGGACGCGGCCATCATCGCGACCGTGATCGTGCTCAACACCTCGATCGGGGTGTTCCAGGAGGTCCGCGCCGAGCACGCCATCGCGGCCCTCGGCCGGATGGCCGCACCGCACGCCCATGTGTTCCGTGACGGGAAGCTGGTCGCGATCGCGGCCTTCGACGTGGTGCCCGGCGACCTGGTGCGTCTCGAGGCAGGGGACGTCGTCCCGGCGGACGCCATGCTGGAGGAGGCCTTCGCGCTCCAGATCGACGAGTCCGCGATGACCGGGGAGTCGGTGCCCGTCGCGCGCGGCGTCGGCGAGGAGATCCTGGCAGGGACCGTCCTGACGAAGGGCCGTGCGGTGGCCACGGTGGCTCGGACCGGCGCCCACAGCGGCCTGGGCAGGATCGCCGCGCTGATCGCAGGTGCGGGCATCCGCCCCACGCCCCTCCAGAGGCGCCTCAAGCGCCTCTCCCACGTGCTCGTCATCGCCGTCGTCGCACTCTGTGCCGTCGTGTTCGTGCTGGGCATCCTCCGGGGAGAGCCGGCGACGGACATGCTGATCCTCGCGGTCAGCCTCTCGGTCGCCGCCATCCCGGAGTCGTTGCCGGCCGTGGTGTCGATCTCGCTGGCGCTGGGGGCGTACCGGATGGCCCAGCGCTCGGCCGTCGTCCGCTGGCTGCCCGCCGTGGAGACCCTCGGGTCGGTGACCGTGCTGGCGTCCGACAAGACCGGGACGATGACCGAAGGACGCATGGTCGTCCAGCGACTGTGGACCCCAGAGGGCGAGAGCACGGTCAGCGGTCGCGGCTACGGTACGTCGGGCGTCATCGAGCCGCGGGCCGGAGACCACCTGCTCCGCGACCTCGTCCTGTGCAACGACGCCCATCTCGCCGGTCCCGACGAGGGCGAGTGGCGGGTCGTCGGCGACCCGATGGAGGCGGCACTCCTCGTGGCCGCGGCCAAGGGTGGCGTCGCTGCCCCCGCGTTGCGGCGGGAGTGGGAGCGCGTCGAGGAGCTTCCCTTCGACAGCGAAGGGCAGCGGATGACGACGCTCGACCGGTCCTCGTCCGGTGAGTGGCTCGTGGTCTGCAAGGGCGCCCCCGAGGTCGTCCTCGACCTAGCGCGCACCCACGCGGGGGAGAACGGCGTGGACCACGTCGGGGCCGCCCGCCGAATCGCGCACGAGCTGGCCGCCGAGGGATTCCGGGTGATCGCCGTCGCCGAGGCGGCACACGCGAAGCGGCCGGCCCACGACGTGCTGGAGGAGGGGCTGGAGCTCGTCGGCCTCGCCGCCATCGCCGACCCGGCGCGGGAGACCGCGGCGCAGGTGGTCGCCGACTGCCAGGACGCCGGGGTGCACCTCGTGCTGATCACCGGCGACCACCCCGAGACCGCCCGTGCGATCGCCGAGGGGCTCGGGATCACCGCGGCGGCGCCCGGGGTCGCGCTCGGCGAGTCGGTCGCCCGCGGGGAGCACGTCGACCGGGTGGAGGAGATCGGGGTGTACGCCCGGACCAAGCCCGAGCAGAAGGTCGACATCGTCAAGGCGTGGCAGGACCGCGGCCACGTCGTCGCGATGACCGGCGACGGTGTGAACGACGCGCCCGCCCTCCGCAGGGCCGACATCGGTGTCGCCATGGGACAGCGCGGCACCGAGGTCGCCCGACAGGCGGCGGACCTTGTCCTCGCCGACGACGACCTGCGGACCGTGGTGGTCGCGGTCGCCGAAGGACGGCGGATCTTCTCCAACATCCGCACGTTCCTGCGCTACGGCCTCTCCGGGGGCTTCGCGGAGGTGGCAGTCATCCTCGCCGCTCCGTTCCTCGGCATGCCGCTGCCGCTCAACGCCGCCCAGATCCTGTGGGTCAACATGCTGACCCACGGGCTGCCGGGTGTGGCGTTCGGCGGCGAGCCGATCGACGAGGCGGTGATGAAGCGCCCCTCGCTCTCCCCGTCGCGGTCCGTCCTGGGGGAAGGGCTCGGTCGGCAGATCGTCCGCACCGGCATCGTGATCGGGCTGGTGTCCCTTGCCGCCGGCCTCCTCGCCCAGTCGTGGGGCGAGGACGTGCAGACGTGGGTCTTCCTGACCCTCGGCCTCGCGCAGCTCGGCGTCGCCCTTGCCCTGCGTGCGCCGAGAGGTGGCCTGGGCTGGCGCGCGCGTGGCCTCGAGCTCGCCGTCGCCGGTGCCGCAGTCCTGCAGGTCGGCGGCGTGGTGTTCCCTCCGCTTCGTGAGCTGCTCGGCACGGAGCCGGTGACCGGCCAGGTCTTCCTCATGCTGCTCGGGCTCAGTGTCATCCCCGGTCTGCTGATCGGCCTCGAGCGCCTCGTCCGGCGGCTTCGCTCCAGGTAGTCCAGGTTTTAACGACCCCGAAACACCGCCGTAGCGGCCCGGCAAGGCCAGGTCCCGATGCTCGATGTGCACCCATCGAGAAGAAGGAGATGCCCATGTTGTGGCAAGTACGCGCACTGCTCGACGACCGACCCGGCGCCATGGCCGCACTGGCGGTCAGCTGCGGGGACCAGGCGGTGAACATCCTGGGACTGCAGATCTTCCCCGCCGCCGATGGCCGCGTGGTCGACGAGCTGGTCCTGCACACCCCGGGCGGCTGGTCCGCCACCGACGTCGAGCAGCTCTGCGTCCTCGCAGGAGTCGACGACCCGATGGTCACCGAGTGCTCGCCGCATGCGCTCGAGGACCAGCCGGTGCGCTACGTGCGCGCCGCCCAGGTGGTGATGGAGTACCCCGACCGGCTCGAGGAGCAGCTGTGCAGGATGCTCGACGCCTCCCCGGCCGACGGGCTGCCCGGCCTCGAGAGCCTGGTGCTCGACGACGAGTACGGCCCCGCGGTCTCGCTCGTCCGGTCGGTCCCGTTCACCGACACCGAGGTCGCGCGGGCCTCCGAGCTGCGCAGGCTGGCCGCCGCCGTCCTCGGGTCCGCCCCCGACCCGGCGCTGATCGTGCCGGTGCCGCCGGCGCGGTGAGCCGGTCGAGCCGGGGACGGTCACCCTCAGGCCGGCGACGGCGATGGACGCGAAGGCGCTGGTCGCGATGCATGCACGGTGCTCCGCGGACACCGTCCACCGCCGCTACCACGCCCCGGTGCCGCACGTCACCCCACGGCTGGCCCAGGCCGTGCTCGAACCGCCCGGCGGCCTCAGCCTGGTGCTGACCGTCGGTGACGACATCGTCGCGGTCGGCATGCTGTCGATCGGCCCGGCCGGTGCCGAGCTCGGGGTGATGGTGGAGGACCGCTGGCAGCGCCAGGGCTACGGCACGAGGATGCTGCGTGCCCTGGCCATCGAGGCCGCGAACCGCGGTGTGGACACGGTGAGCTGCCTGGTGCAACCCGACAACGACGCGGTGCTGCGGACGATCCACCGGGCACGTCTGCGGGCGCTGGTCAGCTACGTCGACGGGGTGACGGAGTACCGGATCCCCGTCGGCAGGCTCGCCGACTCCCCGCGCCGCGCCCGGGGGCCGGTGAAGGGTGGCGCCACTGCGCCCCTGGTCGCGCTGCTCCACGAGCGGCGGGAGCTGCGGGAGGTCTACCCGCCCGCGGACCTCATCGACCAGGCGGTTCGCGGCGGGGCGTGAGCTCCTCGGGCAGGTCCTCGGCGTGGAGTACGACGAGCGACGTCACGGCGCGGGTGAGGCAGACGTAGAGCCGGCGCAGGCCGGTGAGCCGGTCCGCCTCACCCGCGACCAGCCCGGCCGGCTCGAGCAGCACCACGTGGTCGAACTCGAGGCCCTTGGCCAGTGAAGCGGGCACGAGGTCGAGCTTGGCCTCCACGGCGTCCGGCTCCTCACCGAGCACGGCGTGGGGGATGCCCGACTCCGTGAGCGCTGCGGAGACCTCGGTCATGGTCGCGTCGGGGACGATCATCCCGACCGAGCCCGACCCGGTCGAGCGCGCGGCCGGCTTCCTCCACCGAGGCGGTCACCAGGTCGTCGACCCGGACCACCTCGAGCTCGCCGCGCGTCCGACGTACCGAGGTCGGCGGCTCGAGGTCGGGCGCGATGACGGGCAGCAGCCGGGCGGCGTACTCGATCACCTCACCCGGCACACGGAACCCCTTGACCAGCTGCTCGACGTGGGCCTTCGGCTTGCCGAGGTGGGTGAGCGCCTCGTCCCACGAGCGGCTGCCCCACGGGGTCGTCGCCTGGGCGAGGTCACCGAGCACGGTGGTGGAGCCCGTCGTGCAACGGCGGCCCACGGCGCGCAGCATCATCGCCGAGAGGTCCTGCGCCTCGTCGGCGACCACGTGGCCGAGGCTCGGCGTGCGTGAGATCAGGTCGGCGGCCTCGTCGATGAGCACGGCGTCGGCCACGGACCAGCGGGCGGAGCCGGGCCCCTTGGGAGCCTTGGGCCAGAGCAACAGGGACTGCTCCTCCTCGCTGAGCACACCGTCGGCGGCGCGGGCGAGGAGCTCCGGCTCGCTGAGCAGGCGCATCACGAGGCGGGCCGGGTCGACCGCGGGCCACAGGACGTCGGCGTACTGCTTGACCGGGCGGCTGCGCGCGACCGCGTCCTGGACCCGGTCGTCGGGGGAGTCGCCGGCGAGCTCCATCTTCACCAGCACCTTGTGCGCGAGCAGCTGCGGGAGCATCGCGCGGGCGGCTCCGTAGCGGACCCCGCGCTCGCGCAGGGAGGCGACGATCTCCTCGGCCTCGTACGTCGCGACGCGCCACCTTCTCGCGCCGCGCGGCACGACGAGCCCTTCGGTGGGTGGCTCGAGGTGCGACCAGAGTGCTCGGTGCAGCACCGTCGCCATGCGCGGGTCGCCCTTGAGGGTGGCCACGTCGGCCGGGTCCTCGCCCCGGATCGCGTAGCGGGCGTTGAGGTTGCCGAGGGTCTTGCCGACGAGCTCCTCGATGGTGGTCTGCTGCGCGTCGATCTCGCCGAGAGCGGGGAGGACGTCGCCGATGTAGCGCAGGAAGGAGGCGTTCGGCCCTACGACGAGCACGCCCTGGCGGGAGAGCTGGTCGCGGTGGGTGTAGAGCAGGTAGGCAGCGCGGTGCAGGCCGACCGCGGTCTTGCCGGTGCCGGGCGCGCCCTGCACGAGCACCGAGCGGTCGACCTCGGCGCGGACGATCAGGTCCTGCTCCGGCTGGATGGTGGCGACGATGTCGCGCATCGGCCCGACGCGGGGCCGCTCGATCTCGGTCTCGAGGATCTCCGAGTGAGTCTCCTCGATGCCCTCCAGCAGCCGCTCGTCCTCGAAGGCGGTCATCTCGCCGTGCTGGAAGCCGAACCTGCGGCGCAGCCGGACACCCATCGGCTCCGCCCGGCTCGCCCGGTAGAAGGCGCCGCTGATCCGGGCCCGCCAGTCCACGACCATCGGGTCGCCCGACTCGTCGGTGACGTGGCGCCGGCCGATGTAGAACCGCTCGCCGCGCGCTTCCTCGTGGGCCTCGTCGTAGTCGAGGCGACCGAAGAACAGCGGCACGGTCGGGTCGTCCTCGAGCGCCTTCATCCGCAGGTAGATGGTGGACTCGAGCACCTGCTGGCTCACCCAGTCGCCGGCGGCCGAGGTGTCGAGGGACGCGGTCCGGGCCCGCATCCGGGCGAGCGCGGCCCTGGACCGGGCCAGGTGCTCGCGCTCGGTGGCGATCGCGGGGTCGATGTCGGGGGCGGAGTCGGTGTCGGTGGGCGTGGGCATGCGGCTACCTCCGCGGGCGCGGCTCGGGGCGGTGGGGCCTGGCGACGTTACCAGCGGGCGCGGAGTCCGTCACCGGGTTTTCCGGGACGGCGACGTCCGTGGAGCGCGCGTGCTCAGGTGCGCAGGCCGTCGAGGATGACCCGCAGCACGCGCTGCGCCTGGTCGCCGGCCAGGTGCATCATCGAGCAGCCCCCCACGAGGCTGACCACGTCGGCCGCCGTGACGTCGGCCCGCGCGTCCCCGGCCTCCTGCGCTCTGGTCAGCAGGTCGGTGACGGTGTCGTTGAGCACCCCACGGGAGTGCGTGATCAGCGCCGAGTCGCGACCGATCGCGTCGACGAGCTCGGCGAAGATTGCGCGCTTCATGGCGGCGAACTCGATGAAGACCTCGAGCCACGTCGAGAGCGCGTTCCACGGCGACTCGGTCTCGACCAGGGTGCGGGCCTTCTCAGCGAGGGCGTCCACGTCCTCCCGGTAGACCGCCTCCATGAGCTCCAACCGGGTCGGGAAGTGCCGGTACAGCGTGCCGATCCCGACACCGGCCCGCTTGGCCACTCCCTCCATCGTCACCGCGGACGAGTCGTCGGCCTCGCGGAACGCCTCACGCGCCGCCGACACCAGCCGCGCCCGGTTGCGCGCAGCATCGGCCCGCATCCGGGGGGCAGGGGCCTCGGTCCGCGACACCACGACATCTCCTGTGAGAAAAGGCTCTTGCATAACCGGAGGCAGCCTCCGTATTGTAACTGGAGGCGCCCTCCGAATTCTTCGCCCTCCCAGGATGGAGCAGCAACCCATGTCTGATCAAGTCACCGCCACGTTGCCGCCGCCAGCGGGCCCGACCTCCACGGCCGACGCGGCGTCGCCCGACCGGCGAGGTCTCGTCCTCGCCACGATCCTCACCGCCCAGCTGATGGTCGTTCTCGACATGACGATCGTGAACGTCGCGCTTCCACACATGCAGGAGGCGCTGGGGTTCTCGGCCAGCGGCCTGTCCTGGGTCCTCAACGGCTACAGCCTCGCCTTCGGCGGGTTGCTCCTGCTCGGCGCCCGCGTCGGCGACCTGCTCGGCCGCCGTCCCACGCTGATCGCGGGCATCGTCGTCTTCGCGCTCGCCTCGCTGGCGGGCGGACTGGCCACCAGCAGCGGAATGATGGTCGCCGCCCGGGCGATCCAGGGCGCGGGAGCCGCCTTCGCCGCGCCGGCAACGCTGTCCCTGCTCACCACCATGTTCCCCGAGGGGCGGGAGCGCACCCGCGCCCTCGGCCTGTACACCGCGGTCTCCATCGGCGGCGGGTCGCTGGGCCTGGTCGCCGGCGGGCTGCTCACCGAGCTGGCATCGTGGCGATGGGTCATGCTCGTCAACGTGCCGATCGGCGTCGCCGTCGCGATGGCGGCCTGGGCCGTCGTACCCCACACGGCGCGCCGGCACGGCCGGTTCGACCTCGCTGGTGCCGTCACGTCGACCGCCGGGGTCGCGGCGCTGGTGTACGGCTTCGTGCACGCCGCCACGGACGGTTGGGCTACGGCGGTCACGGTCACGTCCTTCGTCGCGGGGGCTGCCCTGCTCGCCGCCTTCGTCCTCGTCGAACGACGTGCAGCCGAGCCGATCACGCCGCTGTCGCTCTTCGCCGACCGGACCCGCAGCGGCGCCTACGTCGCCAGGATGCTGATGTTCGCGGGCATGACCGGGATGTTCTTCTTCCTCACCCTGTTCCTGCAGGACGTGCTCGGCTACAGCCCGATCAGGACCGGCCTCGGGTTCCTGCCGACGACGGCAGCCCTCTTCGCCGCCTCGCAGCTCAGCGCACGGGTGCTCGTGGCCAGGTACGGCGGCCGGCGCGTGATGATGGTCGGCGCGAGCCTCAGCACGCTGTCGCTGGTCGTGCTCACCCAGCTCTCGACCTCGAGCGGCTACCTGGCCGTGCTCGTGCCGCTCCTGCTCATCGGGGTCGGCAACGGCCTCACGTTCGTGCCGTTGACCGGCGCGGGCCTACACGCGGTCCGGCCGCACGAGGCCGGGGCCGCCGCAGGGCTGACGAACGTCGCGCAGCAGATCGGCGCCGCACTCGGTCTCGCCGCGCTGGTCACGGTGTTCAGCAGCGCGTCCCGTGCCGCCGAGGTGACCGCGGCCAACCCGGTCGAGCGGGCCCACGAGCTGTTCATCACGGGCGCGGACGCGGCGTTCGGTGTGGGAGCTGTGCTGCTGGCAACCACGCTGCTGGTGGTCACCGTCGTGGTGCGCAGGCTCACCCCACCGGCTGCGGCGTGAGTCAGGACTCGGCGGCGATGTCGTCGGCGTCCATGATCCGGTACGCGTAGCCCTGCTCGGCGAGGAAGCGCTGGCGGTGCTGCGCGAAGTCGGCGTCGACGGTGTCGCGGGCGACGATCGCGTAGAAGCGCGCCGAGCGCCCGTCCTCCTTGGGGCGCAGGAGGCGGCCGAGCCGCTGGGCCTCCTCCTGGCGTGAGCCGAACGACCCCGAGACCTGGATCGCGACCGCGGCCGAGGGCAGGTCGATCGAGAAGTTGGCGACCTTGGAGACCACGAGCAGGTCGATCTCACCGGCGCGGAAGGCGTTGAACAGCCGCTCCCGCTCCTTGACCGGGGTCTCACCCTTGATGACCGGCGCGTCGAGACGCTCGCCGATCTCGTCGAGCTGGTCGATGTACTGCCCGATCACCAGCGTCGGCTCGCCGGCGTGCTTCTTGACCAGCTGTTCCACGACGTCGCTCTTCACGCCGGTGCAGGAGGCCATCCGGTAGCGCTCCTCGGGCTCCGCCGTGGCGTAGGCGAAGCGCTCGCCGTCGGGCAGCGTCACCCGGACCTCGACACAGTCGGCCGGCGCGATCCAGCCCTGCGACTCGATGTCCTTCCACGGTGCGTCGTACCGCTTCGGGCCGATGAGGGAGAACACGTCGCCCTCCCTGCCGTCCTCGCGCACGAGGGTCGCGGTCAGGCCGATCCGGCGGCGCGCCTGGAGGTCGGCGGTCATCCGGAAGATCGGCGCGGGCAGGAGGTGCACCTCGTCGTACACGACGAGCCCCCAGTCGCGGGCGTCGAAGAGCTCGAGGTGGGAGTAGACGCCCTTACGCCGCGTGGTCATCACCTGGTAGGTGGCGATCGTGACCGGGCGGATCTCCTTCTTGGTGCCGGAGTACTCCCCGATCTCGTCCTCGGTCAGCGAGGTGCGCCGGACCAGCTCGTCCTTCCACTGGCGGGCCGAGACGGTGTTCGTCACGAGGATCAGCGTCGTGGCCCTGGCATGTGCCATCGCCGCGGCGCCGACCAGCGTCTTGCCGGCTCCGCAGGGGAGTACGACGACCCCCGACCCGCCGTGCCAGAACGACTCGGCCGCCTCGCGTTGGTACGACCGGAGCTGCCAGCCGTCCTCGCGCAGGTCGATCGCGTGGGCCTCGCCGTCGACGTACCCCGCGAAGTCCTCGGCCGGCCAGCCGAGCTTGAGCAGGGCCTGCTTGAGGTTGCCCCGCTCGGAGGGATGCACCACGACGGTCTCGTCGTCGATCCGCGCACCGAGCATCGGCTTGACCTTCTTGGCGCGCAGCACCTCCTCCAGGACCGGCCGGTCGGTGGAGGCGAGGACGAGGCCGTGCACCGGGTGCTTCTCCAGGCGCAGCCGGCCGTAGCGCGCCATGGTCTCGGCGATGTCGACGAGCAGCGCATGCGGCACGGAGTAGCGCGAGAAGGCCAGCAGAGTGTCGATCACCTGCTCGGCGTCGTGGCCGGCGGCGCGGGCGTTCCAGAGGCCGAGCGGCGTGAGCCGGTAGGTGTGCACGTGCTCGGGAGACCGCTCGAGCTCCGCGAACGGCGCGATCGCCTTGCGGCAGTCCTGGGCGCGCTCGTGGTCGATCTCGAGGAGCAGGGTCTTGTCGGACTGGACGATCAGAGGTCCGTCGGTCACGAGGCCGCCCCGGCAGTGTTCGCCCCGGCGGTGTTCGCGCCGGCGGTGTTCGAGCCGGCGCGGGTCGAGACCGCCTTCTGCCTGGCGCGGTAGGCCGCGACGTTGGCGCGGGAGGAGCACCGGTCGGAGCAGTAGCGCCGCGACTGGTTCGGCGAGGTGTCGACGAACACGTTCGTGCACGGGCTCGCGTCGCACACCCCGAGCCGGGTCGCGCCGAGGTCGCACACCAGCGTGGAGAGACCCATCAGCGACTCCGCCACGAGCAGCTCGGCCACCGTGGAGGTGCTGTCGGCGACGTGCATGTGCCACTTGCCGGGCTCGTGGCCGGCGATGTACGGCGTCACCGGGTGCTTGGCCAGCAGGCTGTTGAGCAGCTCGACGACCTTCGCCTCGTCGCGTTCGTTGGAGGCCTCGAACACGGGCCGGAGCTCTCGCTGGAACCGGCGCAGGGAGGCGGCGTCGCGCTCCACGACCTTGCCCTGGAGCCAGGCTCGCTCGCTGAGGAAGCGCACGAGGGCGTCGGCGTCCTCGATCTCCGCGTTCACGAGGTCCGCGGACCGCTCGGCGTAACGAACAAAGTCCATAGGTGCAGGTTACCGACCAGGCCCAACGGACAGCGCCGTGACGTCGCGCGCCGGCTCGGGTGGTCTGGTCCTCGGCTGGTCCGCACCGGCCTCGTCGTACTCGGGTCAGACCGTGTGGACGCTCGTGATCCGGTGGATCGCGAACGACCGTACGTCGTCGGCGCGGTGGTCGAAGGCGGTGAGCCATCCCGCGTCCACCTTCACCGGGTCGACGACCCGCTCGACCGTCGAGCCGTGGTTGTCGAGGTAGGAGATCCAGACCGTCACGCGGGACTCGACTGCCTCGCGCAGCGCGGCCATGGTGGCCATCGGCCCGCCCGGGGACGGGGCAGTGGCACCGGACCTGGTGGGTCGGTGCTCTGCCGCGCGGTCGCCGGCCCGGATCGCCCCCACCGTGGCAGCGACCCGCGCGACCAGGCGCGCCGCCCCGAGCTCGGGGCTGGGCGGGCGGTGCCGCGGCTTCCTGGCGCGGTGGGTGTCCTTGCGGGCGAGCCGCACCGTGCCGTCGGGTGCCTCCACGACCGGCGCCAGCCCGAGCTCCCGCAGCCGCGGCAGGAGTACGTCGATCGGCACGTCGCTCACGACCACGGTCGGCGCGATCAGTCGCAGGCGCAGCCCCGAAGCGCGGGGGTCATGGACCAGGCCGGCCAGGGCGGTCTCGTCGTCGCTGCGCAGGAACGACCCCGCCGCCCCGACCCGGACCGTGCCGAACCGGCGCGCGACGTCGTCGACGAGGTACACCAGCGGCTGGGGCACGGGCGTCCGTGACGCCGCGGCGATGAAGCCGTGGACCTCCGCCGAGGACCACCCCGAGTCGAAGGCGCGGCGCACCGAGGAGGCCGTGAACCGGTAGACGGTGGCTCCTCCCCGGGACTCGATGTCGGCCATCATCGCGAGCTTGTGGGCCAGGTCGTGCTCGAGCGGCCCGGGTGCGACCGCCGTGAGGTCGGCCTGCAGCAGCACGTGGTCGACGGGCTCGGGGAGCAACGGCTCGAGCAGCTTGGCCGCGTCCCGGCGCGGGTCCTGCCCGGTCAGGAGGGCGCGGCCGTGCTCGGAGAGGCCGCCGAGCGCCGTCACACCGAGGACGGCCGACTCCTCGACCGCCCAGGCCACCGCCTCCGCGCGCTGCCCCGGACGCCGCGGACGGAGCCACCGCACCCGGTCGACGAGGGAGGCGACACCCGTGCCAGGGGCGAGCACCTCGCCGGGAGGCAGCTCCGCCAGCAGGTCGAGCGCCCCACGTCGGGCCTCCGGCGCCCAGCCGCGCTCGATGTCACCCGCCAGGGCGTTGACCGACTTGCGGCTGTCGTCGCGGGTGCCGACCAGCCCCATCAGCCGCGGGCTGTCCAGCCAGGCCGTCGCGAGTGCGGCCCACCGGCTGCCCGCGCTGCCGGAGGTCCACAGGTCGAAGGCATCCGTCGGGAGCCAGGCCGCGTCGAGGTCGTCGGTGTCACCGACGGCGAGCAGGCCTGCTGCGGCGGCTACCTCGACGTGCAGCGCGGCCGTGCGCTCGTCGACGTGGAGCAGCTCGGCCGCCGCCCGGAGGTCCCGCACCCCGAGGCCGCCGGTGCGGAGCGCGCCCGGCGGGTGGGTGCCCCAGTGCTCGAGCAGCAGCTCGACATGGCGGACGACGTCGAAGGCAGCACCCGCGGCGGCCCGGTCGACGAGGCCCTGGTCGCGGCCGGACGTCGCGAGCTCCGGCACCCGGTCCACCTGGTGCCTCGTGGTGCGGCCGCCTCGGAGGCAGATCGCCACCTCGCGCGGCACCAGCACGTGCTTGCGGTCGCGGGCGATCACGAGCCCGCGCGCCAGCAGCTGGTCCACCGGCGTCCGCGACTCCGCCCGGCTGACCGCGTGGTCGGTGGACTCGACCGCGCCCGCTGTGGCGTCGCGTTCGAGACGGTCGAGGATCGCGCGCGCCTTGTCGTCGACCTCGGACGACCAGCTCGTCCACGACGTCGCGCTCCGCGAGGTGGCGGGCGATCGAGGCGATGTCGCTGTGCCGGTCACCGGAGACCTCGAGCCCGAGGTCGCGGGCCAGCGAGGACACACGGGCGGGGCCGTAGCTCGAGAGCAGCTGCTCCGCGGCCGGGCCGAGTCCGCTGACCGTCGTACCGACGATCTCGGCGAGCACGGTGACCGACCGCAGCTCGGCGGGGCTGCCCCAGAGCAGCGCGCGGGCGTACAGCCGGTCCACCGCGCCGGCGACGGCGTCGGGCTCGGCGTTCACGTGCGCCTGGAGGTCGGCCAGCGAGGCGCGACCGCCGAGCGCGACGACCGCGTCGAGCACCGCGAGCTCGAGCACGTCGAGCTGGTCGACGGCGCGCAGCGCCGAGGCGCGGGTGCTGGCCCTCGAGGCGAGCTGGCCCGAGTCCTGGGGGGCGGGCACCGACAGGTCGGGACGGGACTCGAGCAGGCGCGCGAGATCCTCGTCCGACCAGGCGCGGAACTGGTCGGCCAGGGTGCGCGGGACACTGCTTTCGGCCATCCGCCCCACGGTACTAGCGACCCGCGTGGCCGGGCGCCCGTCCTTCGTCGGAGGCGGCCCGTGTCGAGTGGCGGCTATGTTGCGTGCATGTCCCGGTCGTCCCCGTTCCTCGACCTCCTCTACGCGGAGGCACCGAGAGAGGCGTACGACGAGGTCCTGGCCAGCGCCCGGGCCGACGGGCTCCCGGACGACGAGCTCGACGAGCTCCGGGCGCAGCGACGGATCGCGCTCAGGCTCCGGGAGCAGTTCGTGCGGCAGCGGCAGCGCGAGGCCGAGATGAGCGCGCTGTACGAGACCGCGAAGGACCTCACCGCGATCCGCGACGTCGACGAGATCCTCACCGCGATCGTGCGACGTGCCCGGTTCCTGCTGCACGCCGACATGACCTACCTCTCGCTGAACGACGAGGAGGAGGGCGCGTCGTACATGCGCGTCACCGACGGGGCACTGACCGCCGAGTTCCGCAACCTCCGGCTGCCGCTCGGCACCGGTCTGCTCGGCCTGGTGGCCCAGACGGGCGAGCCGTACTTCACCGACGACTACCAGTCCGACGAACGCTTCCTGCACCGCGAGTACATCGACGAAGCCGTCGCCGGTGAGCAGATCCGGGCGATCCTCGGTGTGCCATTGGAGGTCGAGGGCAAGGTCATCGGCGCGCTGCTCGCCGTGCACCGCACGGTCCGCAAGTTCCCGCCGTCGGAGGTCAGCCTGCTCACCTCCTTCGCCGCGCATGCCGCGGTGGCGCTGGAGAACGCCAGGCTCTTCGAGGGGACGCAGGCGGCGCTCGCCAAGGTCGACGAGGCGAACCGGCAGATCCGCGCCCACAGCCAGGCCGTGGAGGTGGCGGCGAGCGCGCACGACCGGCTCACCGACGTGCTGCTCCGCGGTGGTGGGGTGCCCGACGTGGCCGCGGTCCTCGCCGACGTGCTGAAGGCGTCGCTGGTCGTGTACGACGGTGAGGGGCGCGAGCTCGCGGCGGCCGGGGAGGAGCTGGTCGTCCCCGACGACCTCGCCGCGGCGGTCGCCGAGTCGCGGAGCTCGGGTCGCAGCGTCGAGCTCGACCTGGGAGAGCGCGGGAGCGTCTACGTCACCGCCGCGCTCGCCGGCGCGGAGCACCTCGGCACCCTGGTGCTCTGCAGGAAGGAGCCCCTCGGCCTTGCGGACCGGCGCACCATCGAGCGCGGCGCGCTCGTCACCGCGCTCGTGCTGCTGTTCAACCGCTCGGTGGCCGAGGCGGAGGACCGGGTCCGCGGTGAGCTGCTCGCGGACCTGCTCTCGGGCCGGGAGGCCGATCCGGTGCGTCTCGTCGAGCGAGCGCGCAGGCAACGGGCCCAGGTGGAGGGCCGGATCGTGGTGGCGGTCGCCTCGGTCGAGGGGCTGGAGCGGCACCGCGCCGCCCAGGTCGCGGCCCGTCACGCCGGTGAGCTCCGAGGCCTCGGGGGTGACCACGACGGGCACGTCGTGGTGGTCGTGCCCGGCAAGGACCCGCTCGCCGTCGGAGCATCACTCCAGGACCGGGTCGCCGCCGCCGGCGGAACGGCCACGGTCGGGGTGGTCGCCTGCGAGGGCGTCGCGGCGGTCCCCTCGGCGTACGTCGAGGCCGCTGGATGCCTTCGCACGCTCCTGACGCTCGGACGCGAGGGAGAGGTGAGCGACCCCGCCGGGCTCGGCCTCGCGCGGCTGGTCCTCGGCGGCCACGGCCCCGAGGAGCTCGACGCGTTCGTGGAGGCCGCGATCGGGCCGGTGCTCGCCTACGACGCGCGGCGAGGCACGAACCTCGTGGAGACCATGGAGGTGTGGTTCGCCGCCGGTTCGAGGCCGGCCGACACCGCGAAGGCCTTGCACATCCACCCCAACACCGTCGCCCAGCGGCTCGACCGGGTCAGCCGGCTGCTGGGCCCCGGCTGGAGGGACCCGTCGCGGGCCCTCGACCTGCAGATGGCCCTGAAGCTCTACCGGCTGCGCCGACGCTGAGACCGTCGCCGAAATCGACGCGTTCCGGCCTCCGCCACATTCCGCGGCCGATCTTGTGTGGAGCCGGCACATACCTTGCCGCGTGAACGACGCGTAGCGTCACTGCCCGTGACTGACACGAACGAGACGCAGAACACGTCCTTGAAGGGTCGAACGGCCCTGGTGACCGGGGCCGCGAGCGGCATCGGTCGCGCCGTGGCCGTGCGGCTCGCCGGGGCCGGCGCCCACGTCGTCGCGCTGGACCGTGACGAGCAGGGCGCCAAGCAGCTCGCCTCGGACATCGACGGTGACCACCTCGTCGCCGACCTCGCCGACCCCGGCGTCGTCGACACCCTCGGCCTCGACCGGGAGGGCATCGACATCGTCGTCAACAACGCGGGTCTCCAGCACGTCGCACCCATCGAGGAGTTCGACCCGGAGCGGTTCGCCCTGGTCCAGCGGGTGCTGCTCGAGGCCCCCTTCCGGTTCACCCGGGCCGTGCTGCCGGGGATGTACGACCGCGGCTGGGGCCGCCTCGTGCACATCTCCTCGGTGCACGGGCACCGGGCCTCGCCGTTCAAGGCGGCCTACGTCAGCGCCAAGCACGGTCTCGAAGGACTCTCCAAGGTCATCGCCCTGGAGGCCGCGGGGCGGGGTGTCACCAGCAACACGGTCTGCCCCGGCTACGTCCGCACCCCGCTGGTCGAGGGGCAGATCTCCGACCAAGCCCGCACCCACGGAGTCGACGAGTCGGAGGTGCTCGACGAGGTCCTGCTCGCCAGGACCCCGGTCAAGCGCCTCGTCGAGCCCGCGGAGGTCGCCGACCTGGTGGCGTTCCTCTGCGGTCCCGGAACCGACTCGATCACCGGTAGCTCCTTCACGATGGATGGCGGCTGGACCGCCGCATGAAAGGAAACACAGCCATGTCAACGCAGGCCCAAGCGGTGTCCTCGGCCGGAGGCTCGACCCAAGCAGGCGAACCGGGGCAGCGGACCCCGATCGTCAAGGTCGTCTTCGCCAGCCTCATCGGCACCGCCGTCGAGTGGTACGACTTCTTCCTCTACGGCTCCGCTGCCGCGCTCGTCTTCGGAACGCTCTTCTTCCCCTCGTCCGACCCGCTGACCGGCACCCTGCTGGCGTTCGGCACCTACGCGCTCGGCTTCGTGGCACGACCGCTCGGCGGTGTGGTCTTCGGGCACTTCGGCGACAAGGTCGGCCGGAAGAAGATGCTCGTCACCTCGCTGATGATGATGGGTGTCGGCACGGTCGCGATCGGCCTGCTCCCGACGTACGCCGCCATCGGCGTCGCGGCACCGATCCTGCTCCTCGCCTGCCGGCTGCTCCAGGGCTTCGCCGTCGGTGGCGAGTGGGGCGGCGCGGTGCTGATGGCCGCCGAGCACGGCAAGGACGAGCACCGTGGCTTCTGGTCGTCGTGGCCTCAGGCCGGCGTGGCGATGGGCAACCTGCTCGCCACCGGCGTGCTCTGGGTCCTGGCGGCTGTGCAGAGCGACGACACCTTCATGTCCTGGGGCTGGCGCGTGCCGTTCCTGCTCAGCGCGGTCCTCGTGATGGTGGGCCTGTGGGTCCGGCTCAGCATCGAGGAGTCGCCGGTCTTCACCGAGGTGAAGGCCGAGCTGGAGCAGAAGGACGCCACGAAGTCGCACATGCCGCTGCTCGAGGTGATCAGGAAGTACCCGCGCGAGGTCTTCGTCGCGATGGGCATGCGGATGGCGGAGAACATCTCCTACTACATCTTCACGGTCGTGGTGATCACCTTCATCACGGAGTACGCAGGCCAGGACAAGGGCCCGATCCTGAAGGCGCTGCTTGTCGGTTCCGCCGTCCACTTCGTGTGGATCCCGCTGGTGGGTGCGATCTCCGACCGCGTCGGTCGCCGCCCGCTCTACCTGCTCGGCGCGGTGGGCGTAGCGGTCTGGTCGTTCCCGTTCTTCAGCCTCGTGAAGACGGGCGACACCGGGAACCTGATCCTGGCCGTGGTCGTCGGGCTCATGCTCCACGGGCTGATGTACTCCCCGCAGGCGGCGTTCTTCTCCGAGCTGTTCGGCACCTCGGTGCGCTACACCGGCGCCTCCGTCGGCTACCAGCTCGCGTCGATCTTCGCCGGTGCGCTGGCGCCGATCGTGGCTCTCAAGCTGCTCGGCGGCGTCGAGGAGAGCAACACCACCGCGGTCGCCCTCTACGTCTGCGCGGCCTCGGTGATCACGATCATCGCGGTGCTCTTCGCCAAGGAGACCCGGGCCTCCTCTCTGCGGCACGACCGCGTCGTGGAAGGTGCACACGTCTAGTCCGGCACCGAGTCGACGAGGGCCTCACCGAGAACCGGTGGGGCCCTCGTCACGTTCGGCCGGCAGTCGCGATGGGTAACCTGACAGATAGCCATGACTGCTACCGAACCGCACATAAGACCGCTCCCGCACGACGGCGAGGTCTGGTACGTCAGCTATGGGTCGAACATGTCCGAGGCCCGGTTGTCGTGCTACCTCGAGGGCGGATGCCCGCCGGGTGGGAACCGCCCCAACCCGGGTGCACGCGACCCGCGGCCACCCCGACACAGCATCGGGGTGGAGCTCCCCGGCTCGGTGTACTTCGCCGGCCAGTCCCCCCAGTGGGGCGGCGGGGTGGCGTTCTACGACCACGAGACACCCGGCCCCGCCGCAGCCCGTGCCTACCTCGTCACGGCTCAGCAGTTCGCCGACATCGCCGCGCAGGAGATGCACCGCGTTCCCGACCCGGAGGACCCGATCGAGGAGATCGTGCTCGGCGGCCTCGACCCCGAGCTCGACGGGCGCCACCACGTCGGCCCGGGGCACTACGAGACCCTCGTCGAGGTCGGCCAGATCGCCGGTGCGCCGATGCTCACCTTCACCGCGCCGCACGGCATGGACCACGTCGACCACAACCACCCCAGTCCCGCCTACCTGGCGATGCTGGAAGAGGGCCTTCGCGAGGCCCACGGGTGGGACGAGTACGACGTCGCGGGCTACTTCGCGCGGCTGACCCGCCGCTGCTGAGCCGGGCGGCGCTTCCAGCCGGAACGGCTGACCAGCCACTCGAGCACCGGTTGCGGCGTCATCCTGATGATCACCGCCGCGCGACGCGGGAGGATCGCCTCCTTCGTGTCGCGCTCGACCGCCCGCACCACGTCGCGCGCCACGGCCTCGGGCGTGATCGCGCCGCCGAGCAGAACGGACACCTTGGGGATGCGCTCGCGCGAGCCCGGGTTGTGGTCGAAGTACGGCGAGTCGACCTCCGACGGCGCGACCAGGGTGACGCCGACCCCGGTGCCGCGCAGGTCCGCACGCAGCTGACCTGCGAACGCCCTCATCGCCCAGCGCGCGACCGCGTAGCCGGCGGCGCCGGGCACGTGCACGTAGGCCGCCACCGACGTCATGCAGACCACCTGACCGCTGCCGCGCTCGATCATCGCCGGGAGCAGAGCGCGGGTGAGCTCGAAGGCCGCGAGATACGGCACGGACATCATCTGCGCCGCCTCGCCGGCCGGTGTCTCGTCGACCGCCAGCCAGCGGCCCGCGCCGGCGTTGTTCACCAGGACGTCGGGTGGCCCGTCGGCGAGCACGCGAGCCGCGAGGTGCCCGACCTCGGTCACGACCGAGAGGTCGGCGGTCTCGACGCGCGCCTGCCCACCGGCCCCCCGGATCTCCGCGGCCAGGATCTCGAGCGGCTCGCGGCTGCGTGCCACCAGAGTGACCTGGGCCCCGCGCCCAGCCAGCTCTCGCGCGATCGCGGCACCGATGCCGCTCGAAGCCCCCGTCACCAGTGCCTTGCGACCGCGTAGATCCATCCCGCAAACCTACCCGTGGCGCCCCTCGAGTGATTAGGGTCGCGCGTATGGAGTCCTACGCCGCCGGAGAGACCAACCCGCCCCTGATCGAGGAGACGATCGGCGCCAACTTCGAGCGCATCGCCCGTGAGCATGCCGACCGGGAGGCGCTGGTGGACGTCGCCTCCGGGCGGCGGTGGACCTACGCCGAGCTCGACCGGGACGTGAACGCACTCGCCCGCGGGCTTCTCGGCGCGGGCATCGCGAAGGGCGACCGCGTGGGTATCTGGGCGCCGAACTGCGCCGAGTGGACGCTGGTGCAGTACGCCACCGCGAAGATCGGTGCGATCCTCGTCAACGTCAACCCGTCCTACCGGACCCACGAGCTCGCCTACGCGCTCAACCAGTCCGGCCTGCGCATGCTCGTCTCGGCGACGGACTTCAAGACCAGCGACTACCGCGCGATGGTCGAGGAGGTCAAGCACGACTGCCGCGCGCTCGAGCGTGTGGTCTTCATCGGTACGTCGGACTGGGCCGATCTGCTGGCCGAGGGCGAAGGCCTGCCGCAGGAGGCGGTCGCCGAGCGCATGGCGACCCTCGACAACAACGACCCGATCAACATCCAGTACACCTCCGGCACCACCGGCTTCCCCAAGGGTGCGACGCTGTCGCACCGGAACATCCTCAACAACGGCTTCTTCACCACCCACCTGATCAACTTCACCGAGCAGGACCGGCTGTGCATCCCGGTGCCCTTCTACCACTGCTTCGGGATGGTGATGGGCAACCTGGGTTGCACCTCCCACGGCTCGACGATGGTGATCCCGGCGCCAGGGTTCGACCCCGCCGCCACGCTGAAGGCGGTCGTCGACGAGAGGTGCACGGGGGTCTACGGCGTCCCGACGATGTTCATCGCGATGCAGAACGTGCCGGACTTCGAGTCCTACGACCTCTCGAGCCTGCGGACCGGTGTGATGGCGGGGTCGCCCTGCCCCGTCGAGGTGATGAAGCGCTGCATCAATGACATGAACATGGCCGAGGTGGCGATCTGCTACGGCATGACGGAGACCTCGCCGGTCTCCACCCAGACGCGCAGCGACGACGACCTCGACCGCCGTACCACGACGATCGGGCGGGCGCACCCGCACGTGGAGATCAAGATCGTCGACCCGGTGACCGGCGAGACGCTCGAGCGGGGAGAGACGGGGGAGTTCTGCACCCGCGGCTACTCCGTGATGCTCGGTTACTGGGACGAGCCCGAGAAGACCGCCGAGGCGGTCGACGAGGACGGCTGGATGCGCACCGGTGACCTGGCCGTGATGCTCGAGGACGGGTACTGCAACATCGTCGGGCGGATCAAGGACATGGTGATCCGGGGTGGGGAGAACATCTACCCGCGCGAGATCGAGGAGTTCCTCTACACCCATCCCGACGTCGAGGATGCGCAGGTGATCGGCGTGCCGGACGAGAAGTACGGCGAGGAGCTGTGTGCGTGGGTCAAGATGCGCAGCGGAGCCGATCCGCTCGACGCGGAGAAGGTCCGCGAGTTCGCCACCGGCAAGCTCGCGCACTACAAGATCCCGCGCTACGTGATGCTGGTCGACGAGTTCCCGATGACCGTGACGGGCAAGATCCGCAAGGTGGACATGCGCGAGGAGGCCGCGCGCCGGCTCGGGTTGGCCTAGCCCCTGGTCAGAGGGCGGTCAGTTGAGGGTGACGAAGGTGCGCTCGGACGAGTCGCCGTAGCCGACCGCGCCGAACCAGCGGGTGGTCGGGTCGAGGCCGTCCCAGGAGAGCCGGACGTCGAACGGCTCGCCGGAGATCGTCGGCACGCTGTCCGGAACCCGGAGGTTCCCGGCAGCGCCGTCCGGGACCACCCAGGTGTAGAGCTGCGCGGTCGTCGTCGAGCCGTTTCCTGCCACGGCCGACGAGACGTAGAGGTCGTAGTCACCCGGTGCCGGGTCGACCTGGGTGAGCTGCTCGTCGGCGCCGCTGCCGGTGGCCGAGGCGACCAGCTCGTCGCCCCGGTACAGGTAGAGGTCGAGGTCGTCGCTGTCGCGGCCCTCGAGCTCGAGGCGCAGCAGCGAAGCGCCGGAGGGCACGTCGACGGGGAACTTCGCGGTGTCCTCGTCGACGGCCGGGTGCGCCGGGTCGAACCTGCCCGGCTCGAGCGTGAGGCCGACCGGTTTCGCCCCGGCGAGGCCCGAGACGGCGAGGTCGACCGCTCCGCCGGCGCCGGACTGCACCTGGAACCCCATGGAGCCGGAGGAGCCCGACCCGGTTGCCTCTGCCGGTGCCGAGACGGTGCGCGGCGTGGCGACGACCGGCATCCGGGCCTGGTGCCGCTGCCCCCTCCACACGAGATAGCCGCGCGCGGTGGTCTCGAGCTGCGCGCTGCCGCGGTCGAGGAGCACCACGAACCGCCCGGTCTCACCAGGGGAGAGGGTGAGCGTCCGCGGGCGTACGTCGACGCCGAGCCCGGCCAGGCCGAGGACACGGGCGTTGTAGGTCTCCGTGCGGCCCGACACGTTCGTCATCTGCCGGACCACGCGGGTGCGGCCGGTGAGGTCGCCCACCGCGATCGAGGGCAGGTTGAGGTTCCGGGTGTCCGCACGGCCGGCGAGCCAGGCGCGGTAGCGGCGGACCGGGACGTCGAGGACGACACCCGGGTCGAGCACGCTGCCGGCGTCGACCTGACCCGAGCCCTCGGCGAGCGGTCCGCTGACGCCGTGGAGCTTCTCGGCGGTGGTCGACATCGCCGACTTCACCATCGCCGGTGTCCACCTGGGGTGCTCGCCCTCGACCAGAGCGGCCAGCCCCGCGACGTGGGCGGCGCTCATCGAGGTCCCGGAGTAGAGGTCCCACAGGCGCCCGCCGTTGGAGGGCGGGGCGACAGCGGAGAGGACGCCGACTCCCGGGGCGGTCACGTCCGGCTTCAGCACGCTGTGGTCACGGTCCGGCGCGGGCCCGCGGGAGGAGAACGGCGCCATCTTCGGCACCGGCGTCCCGTCGGAGGCCGAGGGGTCGATCGCGGCGGTCGGGCGGGCTGACCCGGCGACGTACTTCTTGATCGCCCGTGCGGCTGCGACGTCGACGTGGACGGTGGGCACCGAGTGGAAGTCCGAGTCGACGGTGCCCGGGCGGACGTTGGCGAGCACCATGCCGACACCGCCCGCACGCGCCACCGCCGCGGACTTGTCGACCCTGCCGACGGTGCCTCGGTCGCAGATCACGATCTTGTCCTGCACGACGTCCGCGTCGAGCGAACCGGGTCGGCAGAGCCGTGCGTCCTCGGGAGTGCTCGTGCGGGTCGCGGCCCTCTCGCCGAGCACGATGCGTGCGCGCGGCACGGTCTCGTCGGAGACCATGGCACCGACGAGCGCCCTCTTGTCGCCCAGGACCACCGAGCCCTGGAACAGGTGGTGCGTGCTCGCCCCGACCGTGGTCACCCACGGGCTGGTGTGGCCCACGGTTCCCGCACCGGGGCCACGGTTGCCGGCGGAGGTCGCCACGAAGACGCCGGCAGCGGTGGCGTTGAGGAAGGCGAGCTCGACGGCGTCGGAGGAACCGGAGACCGCGTAGCTGATCACGTCGACCCCGTCGGCGACGGCCCGGTCGATCGCGGCCACCGCGTCGGCGGTGGTGCAGCCGTCGTCGGAGGGGTCGGGAGCCGTCCAGCAGATCTTGTACGCCGCGATGCGGGCGGCGGGAGCCATGCCCGAGGCGTGCCCGAAGTCCTGGCCCTCGACCCGGACCCGGACCCCGTGGTTGCCGGCCGCGATCGCCGCGACGTGCGACCCGTGACCGGTGCCGTCGCGGGGGGAGAGGTACTCGGACGCGGCCAGGTTCTGCTCTCCGAAGCCCTTCACGAAGTAGCGGGCCGAGGCGATCTTGCTGTTGCAGTCCGCGGCGTCCCACTGCTCGCCGTGCTCACACGCGCCCCGGAAGCCCGCCCGGGCACGTGAGACCGAGCCGGGAAGGGCGGCGAAGCTCGGGTTCTCGGGCCAGATGCCGCTGTCGATCACGCCGACCACCCTGCCGCGCCCCGCGCCTTCGGGTCCGCCGGCCGTGGCCCAGGCCCGTGGCGCGCCGAGGAAGCGCGGCGAGTGGACGGAGTCCATGTGCTGGGTGGCGCTCCGCTCGACCAGCGCGACCGCGGGGTCGGACCGGAGCTGCTTGACCTGGGCCCGGGTCAGCGTCGCGGCGAACCCGTTGAGGGCCGAGTCGAAGCGGTAGAGAACAGGGGCTCCGCCGATCTCGTGGAGCAAGGCGTCCTGTGCGGCTCGCTGGCGCGCGACCGCTGCGGGGTCGTCAGGTCGGGGCGGTAGCTCCAGGGCGACGATGTACAGGCCTGGAGCGGACTCCTCGCTCGGCGGCGCCGCAGCCGCAGTGGCCGCGTTCGTCGTACCAGCAACGGAGAGCAGGGCGGCGAGGAGCGCGACCGGTACCCGGCGGAGACGCGCGGACGTGCTCAACGCGACCCCCTCTCCAAGCACTCGTGGCAGCGACCGCCCTCCGCCGGTCAGAACCATTCATATTTGCAGGGTCCTCGGTTGGTTTCAATCGATTCGCCTACATACGCTGTTGCGGTGACCTCTCCGGACCGGCTCGTCGTGGGCTTCGACCTCGACATGACCCTGATCGACACGCGGCCCGGCTTCGCCGCGACGCTCGCTCAGCTGGCCGCGGAGACCGGCGTCGAGCTCGACGTCGACGCGCTCTGCGAGCGGCTGGGCCCGCCGCTGGACCTCATGCTGGCGCCGCACTACCCGGCCGAGCAGCTCCCGGAGCTGGTCGATCGGTTCCGGGCCCACTACCCGACCTACGCGATCGAGCCGACCCTGGCCACGGCCGGTGCACACCAGGCGCTGGCGGCGGTACGTCGCCACGGCGGCGAGACCGTCGTCGTCACGGGGAAGTACACCCCCAACGCCGCCCTGCACGTCGACGCGCTCGCGTTCGACATCGACCACCTGGTCGGCGAGGTGTGGGGCGTCGGCAAGGCGGCCGTCCTGCAGGAGCACGGCGCGTCGGTGTACGTCGGGGACCACGTCCACGACGTCGAAGGGGCGCTCGCGGCCGGTGCGGTCAGCGTCTCGGTCCTCACCGGAGGCTGCTCCGAGGAGGAGCTCCGGGCCGCCGGGACCCACGTGGTGCTCGAGAGCCTCGCGGAGTTCCCGGCCTGGCTCGAGCAGCACCTGCTCGGCGAGAGGCTGGCGGCGCTGGACGCCGACCTGCGTTCGCGAGGCTCGGTGATGGTCGCCTTCAGCGGCGGCGCCGACAGTGCCTTCCTGCTCGCGGCCGCGGTCCGCGCGCTCGGGCCGGAGAACGTCGCGGCCGCGACCGCCTACTCCGACTCCCTGCCTCAGCACGAGCGGAGCCCGGCGCGCGAGCTCGCCGAGAGTCTCGGGGTGCGGGTCTTCACGCCGGAGACGCACGAGATGGACAGCGACGGCTACCGGGCCAACGCCGGCGACAGGTGCTACTTCTGCAAGGCCGAGCTGCTCGACGTCCTCGGGCCGCTCGCCCTCGAGCACGGCTTCGCCCACGTCGCCACGGGCACGAACGCCGACGACGCCGTCGCGGGCTTCCGTCCGGGCATCCGCGCTGCCGCGGAGCGAGGTGCGATCACGCCGCTTCGCGACGCAGGCCTCACCAAGCAGCAGATCCGGCAGGCGTCCCGCGCCTGGGGCCTGCCGACGTGGGACAAGCCCGCCGCGGCCTGCCTCTCCTCGCGGGTGGCCTACGGCATCGAGGTCAGCCCGTTCCGCCTCGCGCGCATCGAGCGCGCGGAGTCCGGCGTCAGGGCAGCGCTCGCCGAGGCGGGCGTTCCCGTGCGCAACCTCCGGGTCCGCGACCTCGACGATCTCGCGAGCATCGAGGTCGACGAGGACACGCTCGCGGACGCCGCTCGGCTGCCGGCCGTCGTGGACGCCGCGGTCGCCGCCGGCTTCCCCTCTGCCCGGCTGGATCCGAAGGGATTCCGCTCCGGAGCGATGAACGAGCTGCTGGCCGAGCCCGACCGGTTCCGCTAACTGGTTCGTGGCGCAACCTCCACGGCCATATCCTTGGGTGCGGTCCCGTTGCCGGACCGCAGTCCCCGCACGAGTAGAAGAAGAGGTCAACCGGTGCCTACTGGCAAGGTCAAGTGGTACGACGCCGAGAAGGGCTTCGGCTTCCTGTCGAAGGACGAGGGCGGGGACGTCTACGTCCGGGCCGCCGCCCTGCCCACCGGGGTTGCGACCCTCAAGGCCGGTCAGCGGGTCGAGTTCGGCATCGTCCAGGGCCGCAAGGGCGACCAGGCGCTCCAGGTCCGGCTGCTCGAGCCGGCGCAGTCGGTCTCGAAGGCGATGCGCAAGAAGCCGGCCGACATGGTGAACATCATCGAGGACCTCTACCGGCTGCTCGAGAACATCGAGAAGGGCTACCGCGCGGGTCGGCACCCCGACCCCAAGACCGCGAAGCCGACCGCCAAGCTGCTGCGCGCGCTCGCCGACGAGCTCGAGCTCTGACCTTCAGCCCTCGCGGCGGGTCCTGAGCACGTAGGCGCTCCAGGCGACGAGGATGGCGGCCGCGACGCCGAAGCCGATGTGCGGCCGCAGCGGCAGGGCGATGCCGATGAAGCCGCCGATCACCCAGGACAGCTGGAGCAGCGTCTCGGCCCGGGCGAACGCGCTCGTGCGCGTGCGCTCGGGCACCTCCCGCTGGATCAGCGCGTCGAGGGAGAGCTTCCCGAGCGACTGGGCGAGCCCCGCGGTGAGGGCGACGAGCACAGCCATCGGCAGGCCGTAGAACACCGCGACGAGCACGGTCATCACGGCGTCCGCGAGGAGCGTGGCGATCACGGTCACCTCCGGCCGCACCGAGCGCAGCAGCGAGCCCAGCGCGACCCCCAACGTGCTGCCGGCCCCGGCCGCGCCCACGACGATCCCCATCAGCAGCTCCGGGCGGTCCTCCCACCCGGCGAAGGGCTCGTCGCGGAGCAGGAACGCCAGGTACATGACCAGGAACCCGGAGAGCAGGCGAAGGCCGGCGTTGCTGCGCAGGGCGACCACGACCACGTGCGGCACCCTCGCCCTGGAGGCGAGCGGAATCCGGTCCTCGCCGACGGAGGAGTCGACCTGCGACGGGAGCAGGATCGCGAGGATCGTCGCGCCCACGAAGACCGCGAAGGCGTAGCGCAGCGACCACTGCGGCCCGAACGACGAGGCGAGCACGGCCAGTGGTGCCGAGATGGCGGCGCCCGCGACACCGGCGAGCGAGATCCGGGAGTTCGCCTTGACCAGGGTCAGTCGCTCGGGGAGCAGGCGGGGGACCGCGGCGGCGCGGGTGACGCCGTACGCCTTCGACGCCACCAGCACCCCGAGCGCGGCCGGGAAGAGCGCGACGGACCCGGACTGCACCGCGTCCGCGAGGACCCAGCACAGGAACGCCCGCAACGCCATGGTGCCGCCGATCGCCCAGCGGCGGCCGTGGCTGAACCGGTCGAGGAAGGGCCCGACGAGCGGGGCCACGATCGCGAACGGGAGCATCGTCATCGCCAGGAACTGCGCCACCTGGAGCCGGGCCTCGCCGGTGGGGACCTGGAAGAACAGGGTGCCGGCCAGGGAGATGGCAACGGCGGCGTCGCCCGCGGCGTTGAACGCGTGCAGCTCGATCAGCCGGTAGAGGCCGGTGTCGCCGGCGCCCTCGGCCCTGGTCGCACGGCGTGCCTGCCGGTAGGTGAAGCCGGCGGCGCGACCGGTGGCCGTGCCGGCCCGGCGAGCCGCGTCCGTGACGACACGGGTACGTCGACGGTCGGTCCGGCTCGCCTCCTCGTGCGCCATGGCCCCCATCCTGCCTGTCACGGCCCAGGAATGTGGCACCCGACGAGACACGGCTGGTGCCGATGGGAGAGAATCGCCGGGTGATGGCAGCCGCGCGGACCCACAAGCCCGACACCGTCGGTGTGCGGTCGGTCGACCTCGCCCGCGAAGCCCTGCTCGAGCTCGTCGACGCGGGCGACGTCGGGGAGCACCTCGGCTACGCCGCCGAGGAGGAGCGGGTCACCACGCACTTCTTCGCGTGTGCCCGCACGGGCTACCGCGGCTGGCGGTGGTCGGTGACCGTCGCCCGCGCCGCGAGGCAGAAGCAGGTCACGGTCGACGAGATCGTCCTGCTCCCCGGCGACGGCGCGCTGGTCGCGCCGCCGTGGGTGCCGTGGCGCGAGCGGATCCAGCCCGGCGACCTCGGCCCCGGTGACCTGCTGCCGGTGGAGGAGGACGACCCGCGGCTCGTGCCCGGCTACCTCGCCGACGACGAGGCGATCGACGCCGACACGGTCAAGGCCGTCTCCGACGAGATCGGCCTGGGGAGGTCCCGGGTCCTCTCCCTCGAGGGTCGCGACCTCGCCGCCCAGCGGTGGTACGACGGGAGTCACGGTCCCGAGGCGCCGATCGCCCAGTCCGCGCCCGCGAGCTGCCGGAGCTGTGGTTTCCTGGTGCGCCTCGCCGGGCCGCTGTCCCAGGTGTTCGGGGTCTGTGCGAACGCCTACGCCAACGACGACGGCCGCGTGGTCTCCTTCGACCACGGCTGCGGAGCGCACAGCGAGGCGCAGCTGCACAAGCGGAACCTCCCGGCGCCCCTGCCCGAGCCGGTGCTCGACACGTTGACCTGGGACGACCTGGAGCAGTTCTAGCGATCCGGTCCTAGCGGACGGTGCGGCCGGCGCGGCGGGCCTCGAGGGCCTGCCGGCGGCGGCGCCGGCAGTAGTCCCAACCGAGGACGCCGAGCCCGAACCCGGCGACGCAGGTCCACAGCCACCACACCCGGCCGCTCTCCTCGAGGCGGCCGTAGAACGGCAGCAGCAGCACGAAGGCGACGGCCCACAGGGCCGTGCCGACCGCGACGGTGCGTACGCCGTCGACGTCGAGCGGCTCAACGTCGGCGATGACGAACTTCCGTTTGCCGATCTCGTGCACCTGGACGTTCTCGACCGGCTGCTCCTCGTGCTCCACGAGGCACAACCTAGTTCAGGGTCGAGGGGCTGGTCCAAGGGACGGGCCCAGGTGCGGCGCTGCGCCTCCCGTTCTGGGATGATGCGTGCTGATGTGCCCCTTGTGGGCCGTCGGGCGTTTCCCCGCCTCCCGCACAGGACAACTTCAAGGGACACTTCGTGGACAACCTCACCAAGACCACCGAGCGTGGCACCACCGGGCGCGGCACGACGAACGCATCGATCGTGGACCGGTTCTTCAAGATCACCGAGCGCGGGTCCACCGTCGGCCGGGAGGTCAGGGGCGGCTTCGTCACCTTCTTCACGATGGCCTACATCATCGTGCTGAACCCGCTGATCCTCGGCTTCGCCCAGGACGGTGACGGCAAGTTCCTCGGTGGCGGTGAAGCGCCGGACCTCGCCGCGATCGCCGCGGCCACCGCACTCGTGGCGGGCCTGCTGACGATCCTGATGGGGGTGGTCGCGAACTTCCCGCTGGCCCTTGCGACGGGTCTCGGCCTGAACGCCTTCGTGGCGTTCACCATCGCGTCCGGCATGTCGTGGGCCGACGCCATGGGCCTGGTGGTCCTCGAGGGCCTGATCATCCTCGTTCTGGTGCTCACGAACTTCCGCACCGCCGTGTTCCACGCCGTGCCCGCCCAGCTCAAGGTCGCGATCAGCGTGGGCATCGGCCTCTTCATCGCCCTGATCGGCCTGGTCGACGCGGGCTGGGTCCGCCGCGTTCCCGACGCGCAGAACACCACCGTGCCGGTGAGCTTCGGCCTCAACGGGTCCCTCCAGGGCTGGCCGGTCCTCGTGTTCGCCTTCGGTCTCGTCCTCGTGATCGCGCTGTACGTCCGCAAGGTCAAGGGCGCCATCCTGATCTCGATCCTCGCCACCACGGTCGTCGCCGTCGTCGTCGAGACCATCGCGAACGTCGGCCCCACTGTGCTCGGTGACGGCAAGACGAACCCGAAGGGCTGGAACCTCAACGTCCCGGCGATCCCCAAGGACGTGATCGCGCTTCCGGACTTCTCGCTCCTCGGCAACGTGTCGCTCTTCGGCTCCTTCGAGCGGGCGGGCTTCGTCACCGCGGCACTGTTCATCTTCACGCTGCTGCTCGCGGACTTCTTCGACACCATGGGGACGATGACCGCGATCGGCGCCGAGGCGGGGCTGAACGACGCGGAGGGCTCGCCGCCGAACGCCAAGCGGATCCTCGTCGTCGACTCCGTGGCCGCGGCAGCGGGCGGTGCGGCCGGTGTCTCCAGCAACACCTCCTACATCGAGTCGGCGTCCGGTGTCGGTGAAGGCGCCCGCACGGGCCTGGCCAGCGTCGTCGCCGGCGTGCTGTTCCTGCTCGCCACGGTGTTCGCGCCGGTCGTCGAGATCATCCCCAACGAGGCGGCGGTGCCCGCGCTCGTGCTCGTCGGCTTCCTGATGATGCAGCAGGTCAAGAACATCGACTGGGACGACGTCGAGATCGCGATCCCGGCCTTCCTCACGATCGTGCTGATGCCGTTCACCTACTCCATCTCGGTGGGCATCGGTGCCGGTTTCATCGCCTACGTCGTCGTGAAGGTCGTCCGCGGCAAGGTCGCGCAGATCCACCCGCTGATGTGGGTCGTCTCCGTGCTGTTCGTCCTGTACTTCGCGATCGAACCGGTAAGGGACCTGCTCGGGGCGTAAGTCCCTCGCAAGAGGCCTCCGCCGGTGCCACAGTGGAGGCATGAGCACCGCGATCTCGATCTCGGGTCTGGTCAAGACATTCGGTACGACGGTCGCCCTCGACGGCTTGGACCTCGAGGTGACGACCGGGGAGGTCCACGGCTTCCTGGGGCCCAACGGCTCCGGGAAGACCACGACGATCCGGATCCTCCTCGGTCTGCTCCGAGCCGACCGCGGCAAGGTCGTCCTCCTCGGCGGTGACCCGTGGCAGGAGGCGTCGACGCTGCACCGCCGGCTCGCGTACGTCCCCGGCGAGGTCGCCCTGTGGCCGAACCTCACCGGAGGCGAGGTGATCGACCTGCTCGCGAGGCTCCGCGGCGGGATCGACCCACAGCGCCGCGCGAGGCTGCTCGAGCTCTTCGACCTCGACCCGACCAAGAAGACCCGCAGCTACTCCAAGGGCAACCGGCAGAAGGTCGCACTCGTCGCAGCGCTCGCCTCGGACGTCGAGCTGCTCCTGCTCGACGAGCCCACCTCAGGGCTCGACCCGATCATGGAGGCTGCGTTCAAGGAGTGCATCTTCGAGGAGCGCGCCCGCGGCCGGACCGTGCTCCTGTCCAGCCACATCCTGGCCGAGGCCGAGGCCCTCTCGGACCGGGTGAGCATCATCCGCGCCGGCAGAGTCGTGCAGAGCGGCACGCTCCAGGAGCTGCGACACCTCACCCGCACGACCGTGGTCGTGGCGACCGAGAAGCCTTCCGAGCACATCCACGAGGTGCCCGGTGTGGAGCACGTGGTCCACGAGGACGGGCGCGTGTCGTTCGACGTCGACACCGATCACCTCGACGACGCCATGGACTACCTCGCGCCGCTGAAGATCACCTCGCTGCTCAGCCACCCGCCGACACTGGAGGAGCTCTTCCTGCGCCAGTTCGGTGACCAGGTGCCCTCGGAGGAGGTCGGACAATGACCGCCTTCGCCGGGGTGGGCCAGCTGGTCCGCTTCGTGCTCCGGCGTGACCGCATCTACCTTCCCGTGTGGATCCTGTCCATCATCGGCGTGGTGTACGCCTCCGTCGCCGCCGTGCGGCGCACCTATGACACGCCGGTCGAGATTGCGTCGTACGCCGTCAACGTCGGCGGCTCGCCGGCGGCTGTCGCGATCGGCGGACCGCCGGTGGCGCTCCGCGAGATCGGCGGCATCCTGATCTACGAGAACAGCCTCACCGCGCTCCTCGGCGTGGCCCTGATGGCGGTCTTCGTCGTGGTCAGGCACACCCGTCGGGAGGAGGATGCCGGACGGGTCGAGCTCCTGGGGTCGACGGTGGTGTCGCCGCACGCGGTGATCACCGCAGCGGTGCTCGTCGCCGCCGGCTCCTCGGTGCTGGTCGGGGCAGGCGTCACGCTCGCCTTCATGGTGGAGGAGCAACCTGCCGCCGAGTCGCTGCTGTTCGGTGCGGCGGTGGCCGCGCTGGGCGTGGTGTTCGCCGGCGTCGCTGCCTGCGCGGCCCAGCTGATGAGCCATGCCCGAGGCGCCACGGGTGTCTCCCTCGCCTTTCTCGGCCTCGCCTTCGGCCTCCGTGCGATCGGTGACGTCTGGGAGAACGCGTGGTCGTGGCTCTCCCCGATGGGCTGGTCCCAGCAGGTGAAGGTCTATGCCGACAACCGGTGGTGGCCGCTGGCGCTCTCCCTGGGGTTCACCGTCGTGCTGCTGCTGGCGACCGTGGCACTCGAGTCCCGTCGCGACCTCGGCGCCGGTGTCGTGGCGTCGCGGCCCGGTCCCGCGAGCGCCGCGCCCACGCTGTCCGGCGTCGTGGGGATCGCCTGGCGGCTGCAAAGAGGTGCCGTGCTCGGCTGGATGATCGGCATGTGGGCGATGGGGCTGCTCCTCGGCTCCTTCAGCGAGTCGATCGAGAACATGGTCGAGGAGAACCCCACTCTGCAGAAGTACCTCTCCCAGAGCGGTGTCACCGACTTCGTGGACGCGTTCTTCGCGACGTCGTTGCTGCTTCTGGCCATCGCGGCGGGGGGCTACGCCGTCTCGTCGGCCCTGCGGACCAGAGCGGAGGAGGCCGCCGGACGGGTGGAACCCCTGCTCGCGACCGCGACGTCCCGGACCCGGTGGCTGCTGGGTAACCTCCTGGTCACCCTTGTGGGCACGACGCTCGTCGTCGGTTCCGGTGGACTGGGCGTCGGGGTCGCGTACGCCGCGACGAGCCAGAACGTCGCCGAGGTGTGGCGGTTGACCGGCTACGCGATGGCCTACCTGCCGGCGGTGCTGGTGATCGCCGCGGTGGCGGTGCTGCTGTTCGGATGGGTGCCCCGTGCGTCCGGGGCGGCCTGGGCGCTCGTCGCCATCACGTTCGTGATCGGGTATCTGGGCGGCTTGCTCGAGCTGCCCGATGCCGTCGTGAACGCGTCTCCCTTGTCCCATGTCCCGTCGGTCCCGGCGGAAGCCCTGACGGCCGGCCCGCTCGTCGTACTCGGGATCGTCGCCGTTGCCGCAGTCGCTGTGGGGTGGCTCGGCTTCCTCCGGCGCGACATCGGCCGAGCCTGATTGCCTACCGATCCGCCGGCGAATCTCACATGGTGAGCCGCTAGGGTGCCCGTCACATCATCACGCGCCGGCGATGAATCCGCTTGACGGTCTCGAGGCAGCGAACTACTCGAGGGCTCTCGGTATCTGAGACAGATCACGTGAAATGTCGGTGCTCGCCGGTTGGCTCGACGCATGACGGTTCAGCAGCTCAGAGCCCCGGTGTTCGGCCGGTGGATCGCGACGGCGCGCTCCGCGGTCGAAGCGGCCGCCGAGGTGCCGGCCGGGTCGCTGGACCGGTTCGAGGTGAGCGAGGCCCTGGCCGAGCTGCACGCGCTCGAGTCGCAGGTAGCGGCGCTGAAGCTCGCGATGCTGGCCGAAGCCGAGCAGCGCCGGCTGGCCGAGGACCAGGCCGACACGGGCACTGACGCGTGGGCCGCGAAGCTGACCGGCAGTACCCGCGCGGTGATGGCCGGTGGCTTGTGGCTGGCGCGGATGCTCCAGACCAAGTACGACGCAACGCGGGAGGCGTTCGCCAAGGGGCTCATCGACGCCGATCAGGTCAGGGTGATCGTCAACGCTGCTGAGAAGATGCCCAGCGCCGCGACCGAGGAGCAACGGGCCGCCGCGGAGGAGGGGCTGGTCGCGAAGGCCGTCGACGGGGCGAACGCCCGCCGCCTTCGCCAGGCCGCTCGGCGGATGCTCGAGCAGCTGTCCAAGGACCTCGCCGACCAGCAGGAGAAGGACATGCTGGAGGACGAGGAGGAGCACGCCGAGCGCGAGACGTGGATGACGATGCGCGACAACGGCGACGGCACGGTCTCGGGCAGGTTCGTCATCCCGGAGCTGCAGGCCCAGCTCCTGAGAGCCACCCTCGAGCGTCTCTCCGCGCCCCGGCGTTGGGGTCGCAACAAGGCCGGCGAGCCGGTGACCGATCCGACTCTGCCCGGTGACGGACCCGGGCTGAACTGGTCGGAGCAGATGGGTGCCGCCTTCATCGAGCTGCTCGAACACCTGCCCACCAAGGGCCTCGGTCGGTCCGGGGTCACGGTGATGGCGCACATCGAGCACCAGCATCTGCTCGACGGGCTCGCCAGCGCCGGCCTCGACACCGGGTTGCGGACCTCGGCCGGCCAGGCCCGACGGCTCGCCTGCAACGCGGGCATCGTCCCTGCGGTCCTCGGGGGGCGGTCCGAGGTCCTCGACCTGGGCAGGGAACGCCGCCTGCACAGCAAAGGGCAGCGCCGTGCGCTGTCGGTCACTTACGACAGCTGCGCCGCGGAAGGCTGCGAGCGCCCCTTCGCCTGGTGCGAGATCCATCATCCGGAGCCGTGGGGCCGCGGCGGCTGCACCGACCTCGAGAACGCTGTGCCGCTCTGCGGCTTCCACCACCGCCGGGCCCACGACGCCCGGTACTTCGTGAAGTACCTGCCCTCCGGCGAGGTCCGGTTCCGGATCAACCGAGGCTGAGCCGCCACACCGGTTGACGGCAGCAGTACTTGACGGCAGCAGTGGTTGAATCGGAATGCTTAGCAAGGGTAATGAGTTATGCTAACTACATGGCTCCGACGATCGAGAAGCTCGCCCGCACCGACGCGGGACTTGCCGCTGCCCTGCGCATCTCCGTCGCCCGTCTGACGCGGCGACTCCGGAGCGAGCGGGATCCCCAGAACGAGCTGAGCATCGGCCAGCTGTCGGTGCTCGGCACGCTCTACCGCAGCGGCGCCTGCTCCATCGGCGAGCTGGCGACGCACGAGCGGGTGCAGCCGCCGTCGATGACGCGCACGGTGAACTGCCTCGAGGACGCCGGGTACGTCGCGCGTCGCCCGCACGAGACCGACGGCCGCCAGGTCGTGATCGAGCTCGCCGCCAAGGGCGCCGCGACCATCGAGGCCGATCGCCGTCGCCGTGACGCGTGGCTCGCCAAGCGGCTGCGCGAGCTCACGCCCGAAGAACGTTCCGTGCTGCGACAGGCGGCCCCGATCCTCGAAAGGCTGGCACACGCTTGACCACCCCTCGAAGCCACTCGCTTCGCTCGTGCCTTCGCAGGGACCCCGGATGAGTCCCACGTTCCGTGCACTGTCGAACCCCAACTACCGGCTGTACGCGGCCGGCGCTGTGGTCTCGAACGTCGGCACGTGGATGCAGCGCGTGGCCCAGGACTGGCTGGTCCTCCAGCTGACCGACAACAACGGCACTGCCCTCGGTATCACCACCGGGCTCCAGTTCCTGCCGATCCTGCTGCTGTCGCCCTACGCCGGCCTGGTCGCCGACCGCTTCCCGAAGCGCCGCCTGCTGCAGGTCACGCAGCTGATGATGGCCGCGCCCGCGCTGCTGCTCGGCCTGCTGGCCGTCACCGGGCTGGTCGAGACCTGGCACGTCTACGCACTCGCCTTCGTCTTCGGCGTCGGCACCGCGTTCGACGCGCCGGCCCGGCAGTCGTTCGTGAGCGAGATCGTCGACAGGGAGGACCTCTCGAACGCGGTGGGCCTCAACTCCGCCTCGTTCAACCTCGCCCGCATCGTCGGGCCGGCGCTCGCCGGGTTCATGATCGCCTGGCTCGGCGGCGGTGCGGAGGCGACCGGCTGGGTGATCGGGATCAACGCGGTCTCGTACGCCGCGGTGGTGCTCGCGCTCCAGCGGATGCGCGCGGAGGACCTCGACACGCCTGAGCCGCAGGGTCGCGAGAAGGGCATGATCCGCGACGGGCTGCGCTACATCCGCAGCCGCCCCGACATCATGATGGTGCTGGCCATCGTGTTCTTCGCGGGCACGTTCGGCCTCAACTTCCAGATGACCTCCGCGCTGATGGCCACCGAGGTGTTCGGCAAGGGCGCGTCGGAGTACGGCATCCTCGGCACCACGATGGCCGTCGGGTCACTGTCGGGCGCGCTGCTCGCGGCACGTCGCGGCATCGTGCGGCACCGGTTGGTGATCATGGCGGCCATCGCGTTCGGCATCGCCGAGGTGTTCGCGGGTCTGATGCCGTCGTACCTCGCCTTCGCCCTCTGGACGCCCGTGCTCGGCATCACCGCGCTGACCATGATCACGGCGGCCAACACGACCGTGCAGCTCAGTGTCACGCCGGAGCTGCGCGGTCGCGTGATGGCGCTCTACATGATGATCTTCATGGGCGGCACACCGCTCGGCTCCCCGGTCGTCGGCTGGGTGGGGGAGACCTTCGGTGCGCGCTGGACGTTGATCGGCGGCGGCGCGATGACCATCGTCGGCACCCTGCTCGCCGTCGCCGTCTTCAGCCGGACCCAGGGACTGCTCGACCCGGAGATCAACGACCGGCCGCGCCTCCTTGCGAGGCGAACCAGGGCTGGTGCAGGTCGAGGTACTTGACGTCGTGGGTGTGCCGGTCGAAGTCCTCGAGGATCTCGCGCGCCCGGCCGGCCGTCGGCATCGCCTTCGACTCGCCCTCTCGTGCGGCGGCCTCGCTGGTGAAGAACACCGTCTCGATGAACGTCCCGTCCTCCTCGATCGCCAGGGTGCCACCGATGATGTCGGGGCGCTCCTGCTGGAGCAGGTTGTTCATCTCCTCGAACTCGGCCTCCATGAGGGCAGGGTCGTCGAGCTTGCCCTCGATGACCTGGACGAAGCCGGCGTCGTCCGAGCCGCCGTTGAGCATCATCACGACCTTCTCGGCGTTGTGGAACTCGACCGGGCCGTCGAAGCACTTCTCCATCTCGGCCCACCACTCCGACTGCTCGCGCCGATCGGAGTTGGCCATCGCCTTCTCCTTGGACTCGAAGCGGACGACTCCCACGAAGGTGTTGTCGTCGGTGAACCCGTAGGTGCCGCCCAGCCAGCCCTCGGCGTGGGGGCCGACCTCGCGTTGCCACTTGTCCGCGAGAGCGCGGAGCTGCTCCTGCTTGGTGCACTTGCCCTGGATGATCTGGATGAACACTGCTGGCCTCCTGAGCGTGCGGGCCCCCGTTGTTGGTCTGTGTCCTTGTGTGACGGTATTCCTGCCCACGCGGAGCCTCCATAGCCCGAAGGGGCCACGGGGGTCCGCCCGATAAACTCGGGCATCATGAACCCCCGCTACCGCCGCCTGGTGATCCCCGGCGCCCTCGTCGCGCTGATCCTCGTCGTGGTGGTCGCCGCCCTGGTGCGGGGCTGACGTGGCCGAGCCTCTCCTGCGCGTCCTGGCGAGGATGCGGTCGCTGATCCTCGACGACCAGTCGCTCGTGCGTGCCGTCGCCTCCGGCCGGCAGAAGGGACAGACTCCGCGCTGGCGCCGGGTCGAGATGCGGTACGTCGACCTCAAGGCCGGCCGCCACCTCCAGGTCACCGCCTACGACGACACGCAGGCTCACACGTCGAACCACGCCGTGGGGGAGGCGGCGAAGGACGCTCTCGACGACCTGCTCGACGAGCCGTTCGGCAACTGGCACGTCGACACCCTCACCGAGAGCCACCAGGTGCGGGTGACGAAGAAGCTCGAGGCCATGGTCCACACGAGTCCTCGCGTCGTCGAGGCGGACGGTGGCGGGGCGGAGCCGCAGCGGCAGCACGACCGGGCCAAGCCCAGGCTCCTGCCCGAGGACGACCCGGCGCTGGTCGCGGTGGGGATCTCTGACGAGCGGGGTCGCGTGAAGCCCAGCCGGCAGGCGAAGTACCGGCAGGTCGAGGAGTTCCTCCGCAGCCTCGGCCCGGCCCTCGACGACGCGCTGTCCTCGGGGCGGCTGCGCACCCCGACGGCCGACGCACCGCTGCGGGTGGTGGATCTCGGGTGCGGCAACGCCTACCTGACCTTCGCCGCCCACAGCTACCTCACCCGGGTCCGCGGGCTGCCCGTGCGGATGGTGGGTGTGGACGTGAAGGACCAGTCCTACCGGCACAACACCGACGTGGCCGCGCAGCTCGGCATCTCCGACTCCATGACCTTCGTCCAGGGCGACATCGGGTCCGTCCGGCTCGACGAGGCGCCCGACGTCGTACTCGCTCTGCACGCCTGCGACACCGCGACCGACGACGCGTTGGCCCGGGCAGTGTTGTGGGAGGCATCCCTGGTGCTTGCCGCGCCCTGCTGCCACCACGACGTCGCGGCCCAGCTGCGCAGGGCGCCGACCCCGGCGCCGTACTCCCTGCTGACCCGGCACGGCATCCTGCGCGAGCGGTTCGCCGACACGCTCACCGACGCGCTGCGGGCGGGTGTGCTGCGGCTGCTCGGCTACCGCGTCGACGTGATCGAGTTCGTCGAGAGCCAGCACACGCCGCGCAACACCCTGCTCCGGGCCACCCGCACCGGGGCCGCTCCCGGGCAGGGTGTCCGCGAGGAGTTCGACGACCTGGTGCGGACCTGGAACGTCCACCCGCGCCTCGCCGAGCTGCTGGGGGAGCGGCTCGCCGATGAGCCCGCGCACTAGGTACGCCGTGGCCGCGCTGCTCGCCGTCGCCTCGGTGGGCGGTCCGACCGCCTTCCAGGCGTTCGCGTCGGACGGGAGCGCGGACGTGCACGGCAAGGTCGTCGTGACACTGCGTGACGACCAGATCGACGAGTCCAGCGGCCTCGTGGTGCGCGACGGGCGGCTGTTCACGGTGAACGACTCGGGCGACGGGCCGTACCTCTACGAGGTCGACCTGAGCAGCGGCGAGACCGCCGCGGTCACCACCTTCGACGACGAGGACCCCGACGACGTAGAGGCGCTCGCCCCGGGCCGCGGAGGAACGGTGTGGGTCGGTGACATCGGGGACAACCGCCGCTCGCGCGGCTCGATCCGGGCGTACCGCCTGGTGCCGCCGAGGTCAGGCGGGAGCGTCGCCGCGGACTGGTTCGACCTCGTCTATCCCGACGGGCCCCACGACGCGGAGACGCTCCTCGTCCACCCCCGCACCGGTCGGGTGTTCGTGGTGACCAAGAACTTCACCGGTGGCATCGTCTACGCGGCCCCGAGGACGCTGCGGCCGGGCCAGACCTACCAGCTCGAGCGGGTGGCTGCGGTGCCCGGCCTCGTCACGGACGGCACGTTCCTCCCGAACGGGAGGCACGTGCTGCTGCGCACCTATGGGGCAGCGACGGTGTACTCGTTCCCCGGGTTCCAGCGCGTCGCCGACGTGCCCCTCCCCGAGCAGGAGCAGGGCGAGGGCGTTGCCGTCGACCAGCGCCGGATCTACCTCAGCTCGGAGGGAGAGCGCACGGACGTGCTCTCGATCGACGAGCCGCGGCTGCCGCGCGCAGGAGAGGCGGCGACGTCAGCACCGCCGCCGGCCGGCCGGCCCGAGCCGAGGGGGTCGCACCGGGTGTACCACCCGGAGCCGTGGCTGGGCCTCGGCCCCGGGCCGGTCGTCCTCGGCGCGGCGGGCGTGGGGGCGGCGGCGCTGCTGGTCAGAGCCGCTCTACGACGTAGTCGACGCAGGCGGTGAGCGCCTCGACGTCGGCCGGGTCGATCGCGGGGTACATCGCGATGCGGAGCTGGTTGCGGCCGAGCTTGCGGTAGGGCTCGACGTCCACGATGCCGTTGGCACGCAGCGTCTTCGCCACCGCGGCCGCGTCGATCGACTCGTCGAAGTCGACCGTGCCGATCACCAGGGAGCGGTGCTCGGGGTTCTCGACGTACGGCGTCGTGCAGCTCGTCTTCTCGGCCCAGCCGTAGAGCCGGTTCGAGCTGTCCGTGGTGCGGCTGACCGCGAAGTCGAGGCCGCCCTGGGTGTTGAACCAGTCGAGCTGCTCGGCCATCAGGAACAGGGTCGCGATCGCCGGGGTGTTGTAGGTCTGGTTCTTCAGCGAGTTGTCGATCGCCGTCGGCAGGTCGAAGAAGGCCGGCACCCACCGGTCGGTGGCCGCGATCTGGGCGGCACGCTCGAGGGCGGCGGGGGACATGACGGCCACCCAGAGCCCGCCGTCCGAGGCGAAGCACTTCTGCGGGGCGAAGTAGTAGGTGTCGACCTCGGTGATGTCGACCGGGAGACCCCCCGCGCCGGACGTGGCGTCGATGAGCACGAGCGCATCGTCGTCCGCGCCCTCGACCCGCTTCACCGGGGCCATCACCGCGGTGGAGGTCTCGTTGTGCGCCCAGGCGTACACGTCGACGCCGGCCTCGGCCCGGGCCTCGGGGCGGCTGCCGGTCGGGGACTCGATCACCGTCGGGTCGGCGAGGAACGGCGCCTGCTTCGCGGCCTTGGCGAACTTGGAGGAGAACTCGCCGAAGGACAGGTGCTGGCTCTTCTCGCGGATCAGGCCGAACGTGGCGATGTCCCAGAACGCCGTCGCGCCGCCGTTGCCGAGGACGACCTCGTAGCCCTCCGGAAGGCTGAACAGCTCTCGAACCCCCTCCCGCACCCGGCCGACGAGGTTCCTCACGGGAGCCTGGCGGTGGCTGGTGCCGATCAAGGAGGTGCCGGTGGCGGCGAGCGCCTCGACCGCCTCGGTGCGCACCTTCGACGGGCCGGCGCCGAACCGGCCGTCCACGGGCTTGATCGAGTCAGGGATGGTGATCGCGTCGGTCACGGAGTACCTCGTGTATTTCGAGTGGCGGTGACCTGACGTCGTTGTCAGAGTGCTGTGCGGCCCTATTCTGTCACCTCGTCAGCAACAGCCACGAAACGGGGAGAGGCTGAACCAGCCCGTGGAGATTCGTCGCCTGCCATTCACCCACCATGACGTCGTGGCGTTGGTCGAGGAGGTCCAGGCCGAGTACACGTCGAGGTACGGCGGTCCCGACGAGACACCGCTCGACCCCACGATGTTCGACGCCCCGCAGGGCGCGTTCTTCGTCGGGTACGTCGAAGGGACCCCCGCGGCCATGGGCGGTTGGCGCTTCCGCGCCGACGTGAACGCGTTCGGCCAGTCCGCGGTCACCGAGATCAAGCGGATGTACGTCGCGCCGCGGGCACGTCGTCGCGGCCTGGCGCGGGGGATCCTCGACCATCTCGAGCTCACTGCGCGAGAGGCGGGCGCAGCCGTGATGGTGCTCGAGACCGGGATCGAGCAGCCGGAGGCGATCTCGCTCTACCTGTCGTCGGGGTACAGCCCGGTCGAGGGCTTCGGCCACTACAAGTGGTCGTCGAAGTCGCGGTACTACGGCAAGCCGCTCTGACGCCCTGACATTTCGGGAGAGACCGGTCACATCTGTGCATATGCCTGAAGGATCCCGATGTCCGACGTACCGTCGAGGTGTGGGGGGAGGCCGGACTTCCCTCGTGGCCCGTCCGGCACACAGAACGAAGGTCAGAGTCATGGAAGTACTTGTATTGGTCGCGCTGGTGCTCATCGCTGCCTGCACGATGCTCGTCCACCGCCACCAGCAGTCCGTGGCATGGGACCGCGAGCTCGACCAGGCATTCGGCGTCAGCGCGTCGCGTGAGATGCCTCGCCACCGAACCCTGTAGGCGGTCAGCGGAGCAGGTGCATCTCGCGGTCTGGCTGCGCCTCCTACGGGCGCGCGAGCTCCGCCCAGACGAGCTTGCCCTCGCCTGGCACGACCTCGAGGCCCCATGCGGTCGTGAGGGCGGCGACGAGATGAAGGCCGCGTCCGTGCTCCTCGGTCGCGCTGGCGGGCTGTGGCTCGGGGGTGCCGGCGCCCTTGTCGAGGACGTCGATGCGCAGCGTCGCAGGGTTGAGGGACAGCCGGATGCGGCAGGACGAGTCGGCGTGCGTGATCGCGTTCGCCGCCAGCTCGCTGGCCACGAGGAGCGCGTCGTCGAGGAGCTGCTCGAGCTCCCACTCCAGGACCTTGTCCGAGACGAACTCCCGGGCCCGCCGCGCGCTGGTCAAGGCGTGAGGGAGGTCGAGGATGGCCTCGCTGTCGCTGTGTTGCCCCACCGACTCCAGCAGGTCCACCAGGTACTCGACCTCGGCGTCCTTGAGGACGTACCCCTCGACGTTGTCGGCGATCCAGTCGTTGTCGAAGGTCTCGGCACCGGAGAACACGACCACCTTGGAGCCGGGCGACTGGGCGCGAATGCCGCTGAGAACCTCCCGCCCGGCGATGTCCGGCAGACCCAGGTCGAGTACGACGACATCCGGTTGCAACGTCTCAGCGAGCTTGACGGCCTCACCGCCCTCGCTGGCCTCTCCGACGACCTCGAAGCCTCCGCGAAGCCGCAGCGAGGTGCGCACGAGACGGCGTACATCGACGACGTCGTCGACGAGGAGCACGCGGATGGCCACGATCGCAGCGTAGGCCGAGCAGGTTCGACATACCAACCCATACCTGGGTTTCGCTACCTGGCTGCGCCGTTGTCTGGTCCGCCGTCACTCGAGGTCTCAGGGGCACTCCTCGGCGGACGGTTTGGGAAGTCTTACGACGAATGTCCCGGCGGGCCTGTCTTCCGACCCGGGCTCGTAGAGAGCCTCTCCACCGTGCGCGCGAGCCAGCTCCCGGACGATGAACAGGCCCAGGCCCGTGCCGCCCTTCGCCCGGCCGGTGGCGAACCGGTCGAAGAGCCGGGACCGCATGCCCTCGGCCACGCCGATCCCGTGGTCGCTCACCCGGATCTCGACCCACGTGGCACCGCTCTCGACAGCCACGTGGATGGGCGGCGAACCGTGTCGGAGCGCGTTGCCGAGCAGGTTGTCCAGAGCCTGGGCGAGCCGGTCCCTGTCCGCTTCCACGAGCACATCGGCCGACGCGTCGACGAGGACCTCCGCCTCGGGATGCGTCCGTCTCACCGCCGCGACGGCTTCGGAGACGAGCTCGTTGAGCGACACCTGCTCCGAGCGCATCTCGAGCGCGCTCGCCTGGAGACGCGAGGCCGTCAGGAGGTCCCCGAGCAGGCGACGTAGCCGAGCTGTGCTCGAGGACATCGCCTCGAACAGCTCCGTCCGCTCGTCGTCCGTGAGCGCGTTCCAGTGCCGCGAGAGCGTGTCGGCGGAGCCGCCGAGCACGCCGATGGGTGTCCGCAGCTCGTGTGCGGTCACGGCGAGGAACTGTGACTGGTCGTCGGCCGCCTGCCGCAACAGCCCGTTGAGCGCCTCCAGCTCCGAGTTCGCCTCGGCGAGGGCCTCCACGGCGTGCTCGCGTTCCTGTTCCAGCTGCCTGCGGTCGGTCGTGTCCCGGGTGATCTTGGCGAAGCCGATGTGCTCGCCGCCCGTGTTGAACAAGGCCGTGATCACGACGTTGGCCCAGAACAGGGACCCGTCCTTGCGGACGCGCCAGCCCTCCTCCTCGTAGTGACCGTCGACGAACCGCGAGCTCGAGCTCGTGCTCGGGGTGGTGGCGCGCCTGGACGTCGGGCGGGTAGAAGACCCGGAAGTGCCGGCCGACGATCTCCTCGGCGGTGTAGCCCTTGATCCGTTGGGCACCGGTGTTCCAGCTGGCGATGTGGCCCGTGGCGTCGAGCATGAAGATGGCGTAGTCCTGAACGCTCTCCACGAGGAGGCGGAAGCGCTCCTCGCTCTGCCGCAGGTTCTCGTCGGCCTTGAGACGCTCGGTGATGTCCCGTGTCACCTTCGCGAAGCCGATGTGCCGGCCGGAGTCGTCGAACACCGCGGTGATCACGACGTTCGCCCAGAAGATGCTCGCCGTCCTTCCGGACGCGCTTGCCCTCCTCGGAGTAGCTCCCGTCGCGCAGCGCGAGCTCGAGCTCGTGTTCCGGGTGGCGCGCCTCCTGCTGCTCGGGAGGGTAGAAGACCCGGAAGTGCCGGCCGATGATCTCCTCGGCCTTGTAGCCGTTGCTCCGCTCCGCGCCGGCGTTCCAGCTCACGACCACGCCCTCGGGCGAGAGCATGAAGATGGCGTAGTCCTGCACCGCCTCGACGAGGAGCCGGAAGCGTTCCTCGCTCTTGCGCAGCTCCTCGACCGCTGCACGTTCCACGGTGACGTCCTGCACCTGCAGGAACAGGTACAGCGGCCTTCCGGCGGAGTCCCGGACCGGTGCCAGCGTCGCACGAACCCGCCGATGGTCCGGTGCGCCGGTCACGCCGTGCTCCAGCTGTACGACGTCGAGGGGACGACGAACGATGTCGTCCAGAACGCCGAGGAGGAGCTCCTCGTGGCCGTTGGTCAGGTCGCCGTAGAACAGACCCACCAGATCCTCGGTCGTCCGCTGGAGCAGCGCTGCAAGCGCTCGGTTGGCACGCACCAGGTGGCCGGTCAAGGTCATCGTCGCCATCCCGATCGCGGCCTCGTCGAAGACCTCACGGAACCGTTCGAGGTGCTCGTCGAGAACCGTCCGGTCACCTGACGAGGTGCCGGCGGATGCGACCGCATCGGCGGGTCCGGGTTCGTGCCCGGCGACCTCCTGGGCGGCCGCTCCGGCGAGCGCGGCGAGGCGGTCCACGAGGGAGTCGACCGGCACGGACTTCTCGATGAAGGCGGCGGCGCCCATCTGCTCGGCCTTCTCGGCCAGTCCCTGCTCCTCGAAGCCGCTGTACATCACGACCCGGGTGTGCGGTGACGCGGCGAGCACGAGGGGCAACGCCTCCAGGCCGTCCATGCCCGGCATCGAGACGTCGAGGAGCATGAGGGAGGGCTGGTGCTGCTGTGCCAGGGCGACCGCTTCAGCGCCGTTCGCCCCCTCCCCGACGACCCGGAGTCGCCCGGACATCCTCAGCCGCGTCCTGACGAGCAGGCGGACCTCGGACGCGTCGTCCACGATCACGATCGACGGGGTGTCGGGATGCATGAAGGACGCTACTCCCGACCGTTCGGTCGATCCCCGGGCATGCCGCTATGGCCCGACCCGGATCGCCCGACGCGATGGGCGCTCAGCGGAGGCTGACGACGATGTAGCGCTCGTCGTCGATCTCCTTGCCCCAGTACACCGGTTCGGACAGGTGCCGGACGGTCGCCTCGCAGCGGTGCTCCCGCACGAGCTCGGCGGTACGACGGGCAGGGAGACCCGCCCCGGTGGACCAGCTGCCCTCGACCAGCACGAGCCTCCCGCCGGGACGCAGCAGGGCGACCCACCGCGCGAGGGCGGCCGACGGGTCGGGCAGGGCCCAGAGCACGTGACGGCACAGCACGACGTCGAACTCCCCGGCTGCCAGGTCGGGATGTGACGCGTCGCCCTGTGCGAACGAGACGTCCATCCCGGCGGCCGACGTCTTCGCGCGGGCACGTACGAGCATCTCGTCGGAGAGGTCGACGCCGCTGACGTCGTACCCCTGCTCCGCCAGCAGGACGGAGAGGCTGCCGCTCCCGCAGCCGAGGTCGGCGACCCGGGCAGGGGCGGGCGGGAGGTACTCCAGCAGCAACGAACGCCAGGCCTCGCGCACCGCGGGGTCGCGAAGGCCGTGGTCCGGCTCGTCGTCGAAGGCGGCGGCCTCGGCGTCCCAGACCGCGCGGGTGGTCTCGAGTGAGTCGGTCATGCCCAGTCGGGGTTCCAGCCCTCGACGTCCTCCGCCTTGCGCTCGCCGGGGCCGACGTACACCGCCGACGGGCGGATCAGGCGGCCGGTGCGCTTCTGCTCGAGGATGTGCGCTGACCAGCCACCGGTGCGCGCGCAGGTGAACATCGAGGTGAACATGTGCGGCGGCACCTCCGCGAAGTCCAGGACGATCGCCGCCCAGAACTCGACGTTGGTCTCGAGGACCCGGTCCGGCCGCCGCTCGCGGAGCTCGGCCAGGGCCGCCTTCTCCAGCGCCTCGGCCACCTCGTACCGCGGTGCGGCAAGCTCCTGCGCGGTGCGACGCAGCACACGGGCGCGGGGGTCCTCGGCCCGGTACACCCGGTGCCCGAAGCCCATCAGGCGCTCCTTGTTGTCGAGCAGCTCCTTCACGTAGCCACGCGCGTCGCCGCGCCTCTCGACCTCCTCGATCATGTGGAGCACGCGGGACGGGGCGCCGCCGTGGAGCGGGCCGCTCATCGCGCCGATGGCACCGGAGAAGGCGGCGGCCACGTCGGCGCCGGTGGAGGTGATCACCCGGGCGGTGAAGGTCGAGGCGTTCATGCCGTGTTCGGCGGCCGAGCTCCAGTAGGCGTCGATCGCCTTGACGTGCTTGGGGTCCGCCTCGCCCTTCCAGCGGATCATGAACCTCTCGGCGAGCGTCCGGCCCTTGTCCACCTCGCGCTGGGAGACGACCGGCTTGTCCAGCCCTCGGGCCGCCTGCGCGGCGTAAGACAGCACCATGACCGCGACCCGGCTGAGGTCCTCGCGGGCCTGCTCGTCGGTGATGTCGTAGGTCTGGCGCATCCCGAACGCCGGGGCGAGCATGGCGACGGCGGCCTGGACGTCGACCCGGATGTCGCCCGAGTGGATCGGGATGTTGTACGGCTCGGCCGGAGGCAGGCCCGGCTCGTAGGCGCCGTCGATGAGCAGGCCCCAGATCTTCTCGAACGGAACGCGGCCGACGAGCTCCTCGATGTCCACGCCGCGGTAGCGGAGTGCGGAGCCTTCCTTGTCGGGCTCGGCGATCTCGGTCTCGAATGCAACGACGCCCTCGAGCCCGTGCTGAACCTCGCTCATGTCGACTCCTTCGTCCGTGGGTTCCAACGAGGCATTCTGCCCTCTCTGTCATGCATCGTCACTCCGGGCTGTCCCCTGGCACTAGATTCGACTGCGTGGATGCGCAAGAGCTCAGTGACCTGCGCCGGGAGTACGCCGCCGGCGGGCTCGACGAGGCGGACCTGGCGCCGGACCCGGTGAGCATGTTCCGCCGCTGGATGCACCACGCGGTGCGGGCGGGTCTGCACGAGCCGAACGCGTTCGTCCTCGCGACGGCAGGCCGGGACGGTACGCCGTCCTCCCGCATCGTGCTGCTCAAGGGGCTCGACGAGCGCGGCTTCGTGTTCTTCACCAACTACGGCTCCAGGAAGGGCGAGGACATCGCCGCCAACCCGCGGGTGTCGCTGCTCTTCCCGTGGCACGCGCTCGAGCGGCAGGTGCGCGTCGAAGGCGCGGCCGCCCGGCTCAGCGACGCGGAGAACGACGCCTACTTCGCCACGCGGCCCCGCAACGCGCAGCTCGGTGCCTGGGCCTCCCCGCAGTCGGAGGTCGTCGGCAGCCGGGCCGCGCTCGACAGCCTGTACGACGAGGTGGCGACCCGGTTCGGCGAGGGCGACGTGCCTCGTCCCGAGCACTGGGGCGGCTACTGCGTCACGCCGGAGACCGTCGAGTTCTGGCAGGGCCGGATCGGGCGGATGCACGACCGGCTGCGCTACCGGCGGGCCTCGACCGGGGCTCCTGGCGGGGCCGACGGCGCGGGGTGGGTCACCGAACGGCTGGCGCCCTAGCCGGAAACCGGTGGTGAGTGAGTGCTCACTCATTTAAGGTGAGCGGGTGACTCCACGCGCCGCCCCGATGAGCCCCGACCAGCGTCGGCAGGCGATCATCGATGCCGTCCTGCCCCTGCTCATCGAGCACGGCCGTGCAGTCACCACCAGGCAGATCGCCGAAGCGGCAGGGATCGCGGAGGGCACGATCTTCCGCGTCTTCGACTCCAAGGACGAGCTCGTCGACGCCGCACTGGTCGAGGCGTTCCGGCCCGGACCGCTGCTGGAGAGCCTCGAGGCGATCGAGACCGACCAGCCTCTGCGTGAGCGCCTCCTCGAGCTCGTGACCGCCATGCAGAACCGGTTCCTCGAGATCTTCGGTCTCATGCGCGCGGTCGGTCTCGTCGCGCCGCCGGAGGGTCTCGACGAGGGCGACACTGCGGCCTCGTGGCGGGCCAGCGCGGAGAAGTCCGTCCTCGCGCTCATCGAGCCGGACCGGCACCGCCTGCGGGTGCCTCCCGAGGAGGTGGTGCGGCTCCTGCGCCTGGTCACCTTCTCGGGGAGCCACCAGGAGATCGCCGAGGACCGCTTGCTGACACCCGAGGAGATCGTCGACTTCGTGCTCTACGGCACCTGCGGCGACCGGCCCCCTCACCCGAACGACGAACGACACGGGGGATGACATGCTGCTGAGGCTGCTCAAGACCTACCTCAGGCCGTACCGCGGTGCTCTCGCCGCGGTCGTGGCGCTCCAGTTCCTGGGGACGATGGCCGCGCTGTACCTCCCCACCCTGAACGCCGACATCATCGACAACGGGGTGGCCAAGGGGGACACCGGCTACATCGTGCGCATCGGCGGCGTGATGCTCGCCGTCGCGCTGGTCCAGATCGCCTGCACCGTGACGGCCGTCTACTTCGGGGCACGCACGGCCATGGGGTTCGGTCGCGACGTGCGCGCCGGGATCTTCCACCAGGTCGGGACGTACTCCGGGCGCGAGGTCGACCGCTTCGGCGCCCCGTCGCTGATCACGCGGAACACCAACGACGTCCAGCAGGTGCAGATGCTGGTCCTGATGGGCGCCACGATGATGGTCGCCGCGCCGATCATGATGGTCGGCGGCGTGGTGATGGCCATGCGCCAGGATCTCGGGCTGTCCTGGCTCCTCGCGGTCGCGGTGCCGGTGCTGGTGGCAACGGTCGGGCTGATCATCTCCCGGATGCTTCCCGGCTTCCGGGTCATGCAGGAGCGCATCGACAGCGTGAACCGGATCCTTCGCGAGCAGATCACCGGTATCCGCGTGGTGCGGGCGTTCGTCCGAGAGCCGTACGAGACGCGCCGCTTCGCCGACGCGAACACCGAGCTGACCGGCGTGGCGATCACCGTCGGGCGCTGGATGGCGACGATGTTCCCGGCCGTCATGCTGATCCTGAACGTCTCCAGCGTCGCGGTGCTGTGGTTCGGCGGGCACCGCGTCGACGCCGGCCTCATGGAGATCGGTTCGCTCACCGCCTTCCTGGCCTACCTGGTGCAGATCCTGATGTCGGTGATGATGGCGACGTTCATGCTCGTGATGGTCCCGCGCGCGGCGGTCTGCGCGGACCGGATCGAGGAGGTGCTCGACACCGAGTCGTCCGTCGTACCTGCCGCCGACCCGATGAGGCCCGACCGGGTCCGCGGCGAGCTGGAGTTCCGCGGAGTCGAGTTCAGCTACCCCGGCGCGAGCGACCCCGTCCTGCGGGACCTGACCTTCACGGCGTGCCCGGGCCAGACGACGGCGATCGTCGGCTCCACGGGCGCCGGGAAGACCACGTTGGTCAACCTCGTCCCGCGGCTCTTCGACGCCACCGCCGGCGTGGTGTACGTCGACGGGGTCGACGTACGACGTCTCGACCCCGAGACGCTCTGGGGCGGCATCGGGCTGGTGCCGCAGAAGGCCTACCTGTTCACCGGCACGGTCGCGAGCAACCTGCGCTACGGCAAGCCGGACGCGACCGAGGAGGAGATGTGGGCCGCGCTCGAGGTGGCGCAGGCTCGTGACTTCGTGGAGGCGATGCCCGAGGGCCTCGACGCGCCGATCGCCCAGGGCGGCACCAACGTCTCGGGCGGCCAGCGGCAGCGGCTCGCGATCGCCCGCGCGCTGATCCGGCGTCCCCGGATCTACCTGTTCGACGACGCGTTCTCGGCGCTCGACCTCGCGACGGACGCGCGGCTGCGCCAGGCCCTCGTGCCGCTCACGGCCGACGCCACCGTGCTGATCGTGGCCCAGCGCGTGTCGACCGTCATCAACGCGGACCAGATCCTCGTCCTGGAGGACGGAGTGGTGGTGGGCCGGGGCACGCACGACGAGCTTCTCGCGGAGTGCGGGACCTACCAGGAGATCGTCGAGTCGCAGCTGGCCACGGAGGATGTCGCGTGAGCACGATGAAGGAGACCGAGCGGGTCGAAGCCGGACGAGGTCACGGCCCTTTCGGCGGGGGCATGGTCGGCCAGAAGTCGGAGAACTTCGGCCCCTCCGCGAAGCGGCTCGTCCGTCGGCTCCGACCAGCAGGCGCCAAGGTCCTGACCGTCATCGCGCTGGGCGTGCTCAGCGTCGCGCTGGCCGTCGTCGGCCCCAAGATCCTCGGCCGGGCGACCGACCTGATCTTCGCCGGCCTGTTCGGGCGCAACCTGCCGGCCGGCATCACGCAGGAGCAGGCGGTCGAGGCAGCGCGGGCAAGGGGCGAGAACCGGATCGCCGACATGCTCGCCCAGATGGACCACCTGGTCCCCGGCCAGGGCGTGGACTTCGACGCCGTGGGCAAGGTGCTGCTGCTCGTCCTCTGCGTCTACGTGGCGTCGTCGCTCCTGGCGTGGCTGCAGGGGTACATCCTCAACGACGTCGTGCAGAGCACGGTCTACCGGATGCGCTCCGACGTCGAGGACAAGATCAACCGGCTGCCGCTCCGCTACTTCGACAAGCAGCCACGGGGCGAGCTGCTGAGCCGGGTCACCAACGACATCGACAACATCAGCCAGACCCTGCAGCAGACGATGAGCCAGCTGCTCACCTCGCTGCTGACGGTGGTCGGCGTGGTCGCGATGATGTTCTACATCTCGCCGCTGCTGGCCCTCGTCGCGCTGGTCACCATCCCGGTCAGCGTGATGGTCACGGGCGCGATCATGAGGCGCAGCCAGAGCCAGTTCGTCGCGCAGTGGCGGCGCACCGGCAGGCTGAACGCGCACATCGAGGAGGCGTTCACCGGCCACGCGCTGGTGAAGGTGTTCGGTCGGCAGCGCGAGGCCGAGCGGGTGTTCGCGGAGGAGAACGACGAGCTGTTCAAGTCCAGCTTCGCGGCGCAGTTCGTCTCCGGCCTGATCATGCCGACCATGATGTTCATCGGGAACCTCAACTACGTCGTCATCGCGGTGCTCGGCGGTCTGCGCGTGGCGAACGGGTCGATGTCGCTCGGTGACGTGCAGGCGTTCATCCAGTACTCCCGGCAGTTCACCCAGCCGCTCACGCAGGTGGCGTCGATGGTGAACCTCCTGCAGTCCGGGGTCGCGTCGGCGGAGCGGGTGTTCGAGCTCCTCGACGCCGAGGAGGAGCCGGCCGAGGTCGCACGCGCAGGGGTGCCTCCGCAGCAGAGGGGCGAGGTGGTCTTCGAGGACGTCTCCTTCCGCTACGAGGAGGACGCGCCGCTCATCGAGGACCTCTCGCTGGTCGCCCGTCCCGGGCAGACGGTCGCGATCGTCGGGCCGACGGGTGCGGGCAAGACCACGCTGGTGAACCTGGTCATGCGGTTCTACGACGTGGACGCCGGCCGGATCACGCTCGACGGCGTGGACATCTCGAAGATGCCCCGCGCGGACCTGCGGGCGCAGGTCGGCATGGTGCTTCAGGACACCTGGCTGTTCGGCGGGACGATCCGCGACAACATCGCCTACGGCCGCCCGGAGGCGACGGAGGAGGAGATCGTCGCGGCGGCGCAGGCCACCTTCGTGGACCGGTTCGTGCACTCGCTGCCCGACGGCTACGACACGGTGATCGACGAGGAGGGCGGCAACATCAGCGCGGGGGAGCGTCAGCTCGTGACGATCGCGCGGGCCTTCCTCTCCGACCCGGCGCTGCTGATCCTCGACGAGGCGACCAGCTCGGTCGACACCCGCACGGAGGTCCTCGTGCAGCACGCGATGGCCGCGCTTCGCGCCGACCGGACGAGCTTCGTCATCGCACACCGGCTCTCGACCATCCGCGACGCCGACCTGATCCTGGTCATGGAGTCCGGGCGGATCGTCGAGCAGGGGACCCACGAGGAGCTGCTCGCCTCCGGCGGCGCCTACGCCGCGCTCTACGAGTCCCAGTTCACCGCCCCGGTCACGGCCTGAGGCGGCCGTCGAGCGGCCCGTCAGGCGACTTCCCAAGCGGTGTGGACGCTTCCTCAGCGGTATGCCGCTTGCACTCCGTCCGTAACCCCGCGTTACAAGGGACAAAAGCAGCGACCCGCAGGCGGTTGCGGTTCCTCCGTCAGGGACGGAGGTCGCTCTCCGGGCGGACGTCCCGGAGCACCTGCGGGTCGGGTGACTGCTTGGTATTGCCAGCTGCTCACCGGGTGGTGCCGGAAGCACAGTCATGCTGGCCGGTGCGCTGCTAGCGAGCAGCCACCTCACGAGTCCGTAAAGAATTCACTTCTGGACCACCTCCCTTCTCGTGTGCGTCAAAGGTACGACGACCCCTCCGGGCGGACAAGCGGTTTGTGACCCCTGTCGCATTGGTTGCGACAAGCAACTAACTCACCTATAGTTGCCGCAAGCAACTAACCGACCCTGGAGCACCGCGTATGACCGCCACCGCCGACATCTCGCAAGAGACGGCAGCGACCGAGCTGCTGCGTGCGCTGACGGGCCTCAAGAGCTGGTTCCGCGAGATCCAGCAGGGCGTCTACGACGGTCACTCCGCAGGCTCGCTGATGATGCTCGCGATGCTCGAGCGCCGCGGCCCCTCCAGGGTCACCGAGCTCGCGGAGGCTGCTCGCGTCGACGCCTCCGTCGTGAGCCGCCAGGCCGCGCACCTCGAAGCCGCGGGCCTCGTGGAGCGGACGCCGGACCCGTCCGACGGGCGGGCGCACCGGCTCGGTGTGGCCCCGGCCGGCGCGGAGGTCCTCCGGCGCGGCCGCGAGCGGCTCGTCTGCCTGCTCGCCGACCGCCTCCAGGAATGGCCGACCGACCAGCTCATGGAGTACGCCGCCACCACGACCGAGCTGCTGACCGACCTGAACGTCCCCACCAACCGAAACAGGAACCACTGAGTTGTCTCGTTCACCAAGCACAACCGTCCAGACCCGGCCGGATGGCCGGATCGAACCCCAGGCTGCGGGTGCCGCAGAGCCCATGACGCACCGCGAGGTGCTCGAGGCGTTGTCCGGCCTGCTGATCGCCATGTTCGTGGCGATGCTGTCGTCCACGGTCGTCTCGAACGCCCTGCCCCGCATCGTCGCGGACCTCGAGGGAAGCGAGTCCGGCTACACGTGGGTCGTCGTCGCCACGCTGCTCACCCTGACCGCGACCACCCCGATCTGGGGCAAGCTGGCCGACCTGTTCAGCAAGAAGGCCCTGGTCCAGATCTCGCTGGTGATCTACCTCGCCGGGTCGCTCCTGGCCGGACTCGCCCCGAGCATGGGAGTCCTGATCGGAGCCCGCGCGATCCAGGGCGTCGGGGTCGGTGGCCTCACCGCCCTGGTGCAGATCGTCATCGCCTCGATCGTCCCGCCGCGTGAGCGCGGCCGGTACTTCGGCTACCTCGGGGCGGCGTTCGCCATGGCCACCGTCAGCGGCCCCCTCGTCGGCGGCCTCATCGTGGACACCTCCTGGCTCGGCTGGCGCTGGACGTTCTTCGTGGGCGTGCCGTTCGCGGCACTGGCCTTCATCGTGCTCCAGAAGACCCTGCACCTGCCCACCGTCAAGCGGAAGGTCTCCATCGACTACCTCGGCGCGCTGCTGATCTCCTCCGGTGTCTCGATCCTCCTGATCTGGGTCTCGCTCGCCGGCAGCCGCTTCGAGTGGCAGTCGTTCACGACGACCTGGATGGTGACGCTGGGCGTCGTACTCCTGCTCGCCTTCGTGTACGTCGAGGGCAAGGTCAAGGAGCCGATCATCCCGTTGCGGCTGTTCCGGGACCGGACGACGAGCCTCGCTGTGTTCGCCTCCGTGATGGTGGGCGTGGCGATGTTCGGCGCCACGGTGTTCTTGTCGCAGTACTTCCAGATCGCCCGGGGCATGTCTCCCACCAACGCCGGACTCATGTCGCTGGCGATGGTCGGTGGCCTTCTCGTCTCCGGCATCGCGAGCGGTCGGGTCATCTCGGCCACGGGCAGGTGGAAGCGTTACATCGTCGCCGGCTCGGTCCTCATCGCCGTCGGGCTCGGGCTGCTCAGCACGATCGACGACTCGATCAGCCTGGTCCGGGTCGGCATCTTCATGGCGGTGCTCGGCATCGGCGTCGGCGCGGTGAACCAGAACCTCGTCCTCGTCGTCCAGAACAACGCTGCCCAGAAGGACATGGGTGCCGCGAGCTCGCTCGCCGCCTTCTTCCGCACGATGGGGGGCTCCATCGGGGTCTCAGCGCTGGGCACGGCGCTGAGCCACCAGGTCAGCGCAAAGGTCCTCGAGGGGCTCAGCAGGCTCGGCATCCAGCCCACGGGCGAGGGCGGCGGTACGTCGATCCCCGACCTGTCCGCATTGCCGGCGCCGGTGCGCGAGGTGTTCCAGTCCGCCTTCGCAGACGGCACCGGGCACATCTTCCTGCTCGCCACGCCGTTCGCCGTCCTGGCGTTCGTCGCGATCCTGATGATCCGCGAGGTGCCGCTGCGGACGACCATCGAGCGTGCCGACGAGCTCGAGCGCGTCCCTCGCCCGGACGTCGAGCCCGTCGGGGCATGAGGGGCTGTCGGGGATGACGACCAAGTCGGAGTCGCATGCTGCGCATCGAGCGTGAGCTCGGAGTGCTGATCCACCGCTGGCGGCGTCGTGTCGTCCACCACGCCGCCGCGGTGCACCCCGAGCTCCAGCCGGCCGCCTTCCCGGTGCTCGTGTTCGTCGCCGACAACGAGGCGGTGCGTGCCTCGGACGTCGTGGAGCACTTCGGCATCGACAAGGGCGCCGTCAGCCGGCACGTCGTCCACCTGGAGTCGCTCGGGCTGCTCACGCGATCCTGCGACCCGGTGGACCGCCGCGCGCAGACGCTGGCGCCCACCGACCTGGCGCGTGAGCGGGTGGAGGCGGTCCGGGCCGAGCGGCGCAAGGACGTGGCGGGCCGGCTGGCCGGCTGGAGTGCCGACGACCTCGCCGGGCTCGCCGACCAGCTCGGGCGGTACAACGCCTCACTGGAGGGTTACTAGCCCGTGCGGAACCAGGCGGCGGTGTCCGCGGGGAGCCGACCGTCCTCGAGCGGTGCGCTCGACAGCACCAGCTCGCCGGCCTCGGCCGGGACCGGCGCCGCGGTCGAACCGCAGTTGAGCACGCTGACCAGCCCGCCGCCGCGCACGAAGGCGAGCGTGTCGGGAGCGCTGTCGAGCACGGTCACCTCGTCCGGCAGGTCGTCGGTGACCTCCCGGCGGGTGCGCAGCGCGAGCTTGTAGAAGCTGAGCGTCGACTCCGGGTCTTCCTGCTGGGCCGCGACCGACACCGCGCCCCACGAGGCAGGCTGGGGCAGCCACGGCTGGTCGCTCCCCGGGCCGAAGCCGTAGGGCGGCTCCTCGCCGGACCAGGGGATCGGCACGCGGCACCCGTCGCGCCCGACCCCGCCGCCGCGGAAGTACGTCGGGTCCTGCCGGTGCTCCGGGGCGACCTCGACCTCCTCGAGGCCGAGCTCCTCGCCCTGGTAGATGTAGGCGCCGCCCGGGAGCGCGAGCATCGTGAGCAGTGCCGCCTTGCCGCGCGCGACGCCCTCGGCCCCTCCGCCGTACCTGGTCACGTGGCGGATGACGTCGTGGTTCGACAGCACCCAGGTGGCCGCGGCGCCGGCCAGGCTCACCGCGTGGAGGCTCTCGTCGACGACCTCGCGGAACGACTCGGCCGACCACGGCGCCTGGAGCCAGTGGAAGTTGAAGGCCTGCTGGAGCTCGTCGGGCCGGATGTAGCGCGCCATGGACTCAGGCGTGTCGGTCCACGCCTCGGCGACGGCCATCCGGTCACCGTCGTACTCGTCGAGGATCTTGCGCCAGCGGCGGTACACGTCGTGCACCTCTGGCTGGTCCCACATCGGGAAGGTCTCGCCCTCCTTCAGGTCCGCCATCTCGACCGGTGTGTAGAGGCCGTGGGCGACGTCGATGCGGAAGCCGTCGACCCCGCGGTCGAGCCAGAACCGCAGGATCGACTCGAACTCGTCGCCGACCGCGGGGTTCCACCAGTTCAGGTCCGGCTGGGTGGCGTCGAACATGTGGAGGTACCACTGGCCGTCCTCGACACGCGTCCAGGCCGGGCCGCCGAAGACCGACTTCCAGTTGTTCGGCGGGGTGGCGCCGTCGGGCCCCTGCCCGTCGCGGAAGACGTAGAGGTCGCGGACCGGGTCGTCGGAGTCGGCGGCGAGCGCCTTCTGGAACCACTCGTGCTCGGCCGAGGTGTGGTTCGGGACGATGTCGACGATGACCCGAAGACCCAGGTCGTGCGCCTTGGCGAGCATCGAGTCGAACTCCTCGAGCGAGCCGAACAGCCGGTCGACCTCTCGGTAGTCCGCGACGTCGTAGCCGTGGTCGTTCTGCGGCGAGGTGTAGAACGGCGTGATCCACACCGAGTCGACGCCCAGGTCGGCCAGGTAGGGGAGCCGGCTCTCGATGCCGGCCATGTCGCCGATGCCGTCGCCGTCGGAGTCGGCGAAGCTGCGGACGTAGATCTGGTAGCACACCGAGTGCTTCCACCAGGGGCTGGTCGCGGGGGTCTCAGAACGAATTTGCACGATCCAATCCCAGGGGGAGCGACGGGTGCCTGTCAAACTCGGCGTCCAGGACCGGCCGCTTGCCTCAGCTGAAGGAGGCGGGGTCGACCGCGATCCAGGTGTGCCTGGCCCGCGCGACGATCCGTCCGTCGGAGTCGTAGACGGTGCTCGCCGTGAACGTCTTGCGCCCCTCGGTGGAGAGCTCCGCGCCCACCACCACGTGCGGCTCGCCGATGACGGGAAGGGCGTCGACGCACGCGGCGATCTGGCCCAGGACCATCGGGCGTCCCTCGAGGTCGGTGGTCCAGCCGCCGACGCAGTCCAGCGCCGCCCAGGCCGTGCCGCGGCTGACCCTCTGCACGCCGGGGTCGAGCAGGTCCGACGCCTCGGCGAGGCTCTCGTGCGGGACCCAGGCCGAGGCCACCCGGCCGTCGCCGACCGGGCCCGGGAAGATCCGGAGACCGTCGCCCTCGTCGCGCTCGGGGCCGCAGACGAAGCAGCGTGGGAAGGGGTGCGAACGGAGCCCGGGGTAGGCCGCCATCGCCTCCCGGGCGCGAGCCGCGGAGACCTCCTCGACCGGGTGGAGCTCCTCGTCGGTGCAGCGGGCCTCGGCGACGAGCGCCTCGCCGTCGAGGAGCCGCGTGACGGGACCCTCTGCGAGGTGCTCGACCCTCAGGTCGGTGTCGAGCGGCGGTGGCCTCCTCAGCGTCACCTCGATCACCGGGCAGTCGGGCGCCCGGCGCGAGCTGGTGTCGGTCGTGGCGAACCGCTCCGCGAGGAGGCCGGCGGTGTAGCCGCCGTTGCCCGAGCCCGTCGGGCCGCAGAAACGGGCGGGGATCACCAGGTCGCTGTCAGTGGCCGGCACGCTGCATCAGCTCTTCATCTGCTCCAGTCGGGCGAGCGCCTCTCGACGCTCCTCGGCATGGTCAAGCAGCGGTGGCGGATACCCGTCAGGGAGGCCGCCGGGCTGCGCCGAGGGTTCATGAATGTACGCCGTCTCGACGTCCCGGAGCTCCTCGACCCACCGGCGGACATAGGACCCCGTCGGGTCGAACTTCTTCCCCTGCGACGTCGGGTTGAACACCCGGAAGTACGGCGCGGCGTCGGTGCCGCTCCCGGCCACCCACTGCCACCCGTGCTGGTTGGAGGCGAGGTCGCCGTCGACGAGCCAGCGCATGAAGTGTCGGGCGCCGTGCTGCCACTCGAGGTGCAGGTCCTTGACCAGGAAGCTCGCCACGATCATCCGCACCCGGTTGTGCATCCAGCCGGTCGCCCGGAGCTGGCGCATCCCGGCGTCCACGATGGGAAAGCCGGTGCGGCCCTCCTGCCAGGCGGTGAGGTCGGCGCCGGGCTCGTCGTACGCCATGCGTGCGAACTCCGGGCGGAGGTACTCCCGCGCGCTGTCCGGGCGGCGGTGCAGCACGTCGGCGTAGAACTCGCGCCAGGCGAGCTCGCTGCGGTACGTCGACGCTCCCTTGCTCCTGAGCGGCGCGAGGTCGGCCAGGAGGGTGCGCGGGTGGACCTCGCCCCACTTGAGGTGGACCGACATGCGCGAGGTGCCGTCGAGGTCGGGTCGGTCGCGCTCGCTCGTCGTACTCCTTCACGTGCTCGAGGAACTCGCGCCACCGCCGCAGAGCCGCCTTCTCGCCGGCGTCGGGGAGGGTGAGCCCTTCGGGAACCGGCGCGTCCGGGACACCGTCCGACCTCGCCGCCAGCCAGGTCTGCTCCGGCGACGGGCTGCCCGCCGGGGCGCGCCAGCCGTGCTCGGCCCACGCCCTGCCGAACGGCGAGTACACCTTGTAGCCCTCGCCGCTGCCGTTGACCACCCGGCCGGGGGCGACGGCGTAGGGGGACCCGGTCCTCCGAAGCTCGACGTCGATCTCCGCCAGTGCCCGCTCGACCTCGGCGTCCCGCCGCGCGCCGTAGGGGCCGAAGTCGGCGGCGACGTGCACGGAACCGGCGCCCACCTCCTGTGCCGCCCGGACGACCTCGCGGGCCGGGTCGCCGTGGCGCACGACGAGCCGGCCGCCGACCGAGTCGTCGAGCGCGCGCAACGATGCCGCGAGGTAGGCCCGTCGGGTGGGGCCGGAGGGCCGCCAGAGGCGGGGATCCACCACGAACAGCAGCAGCACGTCGCGCGCGCTGGAGCACGCTTCGAGCAGCGCCGGGTTGTCGTCGAGCCGGAGGTCCCGGCGGAACCACATCACGGCCGCGCCGGCGTGCTCACTCATGGTGCCCCCGCATGATGTCCACTGTGCCAGCGTGGACAAGCCATGGGACACAATGACCGGGTGAGCGACCTGATCGACACCACCGAGATGTACCTCCGCACGATCTTCGAGCTGCAGGAGGAGGGCATCGTCCCGCTGCGGGCGCGGATCGCGGAGCGGCTGCACCAGAGCGGCCCGACGGTCAGCCAGACGGTGGCCCGGATGGAGCGCGACGGCCTGCTCACCGTCGAGGGCGACCGCCACCTCCAGCTCTCCGACGAGGGACTGCGCCTGGCCACCCGGGTCATGCGCAAGCACCGGCTCGCCGAGCGGCTCCTGACCGACGTGATCGGCCTGGACTGGGAGCTCGTGCACGCTGAGGCGTGCAGGTGGGAGCACGTCATGTCGGAGACCGTCGAGCGCCGGCTGGTCGAGCTCCTCGGGCACCCGACCGAGTCGCCCTACGGCAACCCGATCCCCGGCCTCGACGAGCTCGGGGAGACCGGCAACGGCGAGGACTTCATGGACGGCGTCGAGGCGCTCGACCAGGTCGCCACGACGAACGTCGAGACGCGCGTGCTCGTCAGGCGGATCAGCGAGCCGATCCAGACCGACGAGACCCTGATGGCCGCCCTCCGCCGGGTGGGAGCACTTCCCGACAAGGTCGTCACGGTCACCGCGGGAGCCGAGGGAGTGCTGCTCGGCAGCGGCGGCGAGACCGCCGAGATCGACACCGAGGCCGCCTCGCACGTGTTCGTCCGGCGACTCTGAGGCGTCGCGTCCCGACAGCTCCTTCCCCGTCGTGGGCGGAGTGGTTGGATGGGACGCATGTTGCGGGAGGGAAGACAGGTCGACGTCGTCGGCCTGACCAAGATGTTCGGCGCTCTCAAGGCCGTGGACGACCTGACCTTCTCGGTCCGCCCGGGCGTCGTCACCGGGTTCCTGGGGCCCAACGGCTCCGGCAAGACGACCACGCTGCGCTGCGTGCTCGGCCTGCTCCACCCGACGTCTGGCACCGCGACCATCGGCGGGAAGCCGTACGCACAGCTCCAGGACCCCATCGGCACGGTCGGCGCCGCGCTCGAAGCCTCGAGCTTCCACCCCGGCCGGTCCGCGCAGGCGCACCTCGAGGTGATGGCGATCGGCGCCGGGATCGACCGCGCACGGGCCGGGCAGATGCTCGCGCAGGTCGGTCTGACGGAGGTCGCCGGCAAGCGCGTCGGCGGGTTCAGCCTCGGCATGCGCCAGCGACTGGCCCTCGCGGCCGCCCTGCTCGGTGACCCGGAGGTGCTCCTCCTCGACGAGCCCGCCAACGGGCTCGACCCCGCAGGTATCGCCTGGCTGCGTCAGTTCCTGCGCGCCCTGGCCGCCGAGGGGCGCACCGTCCTCGTGTCCAGCCACGTCCTGAGCGAGGTGCAGCAGACCGTCGACGAGGTGGTCGTGCTCTCGCGTGGCCGCCTGGTGCGCCAGGGCACGCTCGCCGAGCTCGACGGCGGCGAGCCCGAGGTGCTGGTGCGTACGCCCGAGCCCGAGCGGCTCCGGGACGTCCTCTCCGCGGCTTCCCTCGTCGTCGTCGGCACCGACGGCTCCGGCCGCCTCCGGGTGACCGGCGGTACGACGGACGTGGTCGGCCATGCCGCGTTCCGGGCCGGCGTGGAGCTGCACGAGCTGGTGGCCGAGGCGAGCCACCTCGAGCGCGTCTTCCTGGAGCTGACCGAAGGAGGCCAGGCGTGAGCGCACTGCTGCGAGCGGAGCTGAGGAAGATCCTCTCCACCCGGCTCTGGTGGGCGCTGCTGATCGGTGCTCTGGCGTTCAGCGGCATCCAGTCGGTCGCGAGCGCCATCCTCGCCGGCATGGAGGCGCAGCCCGGGGCGCCGGCGCAGCCGGGGCTCGACACGGCCGAGGCGGTTCGGTCGGTCTACCCGATGGCGATGTTCACGGGCACCTACATCTTCGCGATGGTGCTCGGCATCACCGGGATGACGGGGGAGTACCGCTACCAGACGATCACGTCGACCTTCCTGGTCTCGCCGCGGCGGAGCCGGGTCGTGGTGGCGAAGATCCTCGCCCACGGCCTGATGGGTGCGGTGTACGCCGTAGCAGGACTGCTGACCGTGCTCGTGGTCGGCGGCGTCACGATGACCATCCGTGGCTACGGCCTGCGGCTCGACGCCGACCGGCTCTGGGTCACCATGGGCCTCGCCGTGATCGCGGTCGCGATCTGGGCGATCCTCGGGATCGGGATCGGCACGCTGATCCGGAGCCAGATCGCCGCGGTGATGACCGGTGTCCTCATCACGTTCCTGATCGAGCCGCTGGTGACCTACGCCCTCGCGGCCGCCGACCTGGACTGGGTGGTCAAGTGGCTGCCCTCGAACGCCTCCTCGGCGCTCATGGCTCCGGCGAACACGCTGCTCGACTACCTCGACTGGTGGGCCGGTGGCCTGGTGCTCCTGGCCTACGGACTGGTGCTCGCCGGGCTGGGGATCGTGCTCTCGGTGCGTCGCGACGTCTCCTGAGCCGCGAGGGCGGTCAGGAAGTCCGCCACCCCCATGTCGAGCTTGTGGGTCGCGAGCTCGTCGCCGCGCGTGGCGCCCCGGTTGACGATCACGACGGGGATGCCGAGCTTGTAGGCGTGCCGGACGAACCGGAAGCCCGAGAGCACGGTCAGGGACGAACCCGCCACGAGCAGGGCGTCGGCGGCCTCCACCGCTTTGTAGCAGCGCTGCACCCTCTGCTTGGGGACGTTCTCGCCGAAGAACACGACGTCCGGCTTGAGCGCGCCGCCACAGACCTCGCAGCCGGGGACGCGGAAGCCGCGAGTGGTCTCGAGCTCCACGTCACCGTCGGGCCGGGAGGACGCCTCCAGGTGTCGGAGCGCGAACTCGGGGTTGAGCAGGTCCATGCGCGCCTGGAGTGCGGCGCGGCTGCTCTGGTGACGGCAGGAGAGGCACACCACGTCCGCGATCCGGCCGTGCAGGGCGACCAGCGAGCGGCTGCCCGCTCGCTCGTGCAGGCCGTCGACGTTCTGGGTGACCAGGAGGCCCACCCGTCCGGCCGCCTCGAGGCGGGACAGGGCGAGGTGGGCGGGGTTCGGCTCCGCGTGGCGCATCCGGGACCACCCGAGGTAGGACCGGGCCCAGTACCGCTGCTGGGCCTCCGGGCCGGAGACGAACTGCTGGTAGGTCATCGGTCTGCGGTCAGGCGCGCCCGGTCCTCGGTAGTCGGGGATCCCCGAGTCGGTGCTCACGCCCGCACCGGTGAGCACGGTCAGGCGACGAGAGGCGAGCAGGTCGAGCGCGGGGTGCACGCATCCCAGCGTACGTGGCAGGTCGGGACGTCTGATCCGTCCGAGTTGTTTAGACAAGCGCGGGGCGTCGGTGCGCCTCTGCGCTTAGCCTGTGGTCCATGCGTTCTGAATGGATCCCGGTGTCGGCGGCTGCCCTGGTGACCGGGGTCATGGCGCTGGTGCTGGGGCAGATGCTGAACCCTGGCGGGAGCGAGTCCTCCCCGACCGCCCAGATGGTCGTTGCGGCGCAGTACCCCGGTCGGTGGCTCGCGATGAGCATCCTCTACTTCGGTGGTGCGGCGGCGCTCGTGCTCGGGATGCCCGCGGTGCTGACGCTCTTCCCCGACCGCAAGGGGCGAGGCCTCGGACTCACCGGTGTCGGCGTCTTCACGGTCGGTTGTGTCGGCGTGGGTGGTCTCTCGGCCATGATGCTCATGTTCCGGGCGCTGGCCCTTCAGGCCCTCAAGGCAGGCCCTGTCGACGCCGGGGAGCTCAAGCTGGTGAGCGACTCGCTCAAGGAGCCAGGACTTGTGGTCCCGCTCTACTTCTGGGTCTACGGGTTCATCGCGGGTGTGCTGCTGATCGCCGTGGCGCTGCTCAGGTCGAGGCGCACCCCTCGCTGGGTGCCAGGGCTCCTCCTGGCGTTCGTCGCCGTGCAGTTCCTCATGCCGCTGCTCGGGGAAGGCACCGACGCGCGACTGGCCTCGGCGGTGGGCCTGATCCTTCTCGCCGGCGGGTTCACCGGCATGGCCACCAACGCCGCCTCGCCGAGCACCACAGGCCCGGTGACGCACAGCCTGGTCCGCTCCTAGGGCTCGACCAGCGGGACGAACGAGTACCACCCCTCCTGGCGGACCTCGGGCTCGCCTGCTGTCCGACGTACGACCGTCATCCGGCCGCGCACCGGCACCACCATCAGGCCGCCGACCACGAGCTGGTCGACCAGCTCGGCGGGGATCCGGCTAGCCTCCGCGGAGACCAGGACCCGGTCGTAGGGGCCCGACTCCGGTGCCCCGAGCACGTCCTCGCGTGCCTGCTCGACCCTCGCCCACGGCATGGCGTACGACGCGAGGTTCGCCTGTCCCCAGGTCACGAGCTCGGGGACGATCTCGACCCCCACCACCTCGCCGTCGGGACCGACCAGGGCGCCGAGGAGCGCGGTCGTCCAGGCGGAACCGCAGCCGACGTCGAGCACCCGGTGGCCCGGCTCCACCTCGAGCAGGTCCAGCATCGCCCGGACCGTGCTCGGCTGGCTGTTGGTCTGGCCGTGGCCGATCGGCAGGGCAGCGTCCTCGCCCGCGAAGCCGAGCAGCTCGCGCGGCAGGAAGCCGGCCCGCCGGACCCTGTCGAACGCGGCGTCCAGCGGGCCCGCGTCGGTCATGGTCGGCTCACGCGTACCTGGCGGCAGCCCGCTCGCGCGCCTTGGCGGCCTCGGCCTCGCGGTTCTTCGGGGGAGCCGAGGTGGTCAGGGCGTCGAGCAGGCGCTGCGTGGCGTCGGTGACCTCGCGGACCGCCCGGTCGAAGGCCGCCTGGTTGGCCTGCGACGGCCTGGCGCTCCCGCTGACCTTGCGGACGTACTGCAGCGCGGCCGACTGCACCTCCTCCGCGGTCGCGGGCGGCTCGAAGTTGTGCAGGGTCCTGATGTTGCGGCACATACCCCAGAGACTAGGCGCGATGGCCGTGTGGTGGGACGCACGTTGTCGGACGCGGGTCTCTGCCGCCAGAGTTGGCTGCCATGAGCCAGCATCAGAGCCGACCGCACACCGGGTCCCGCGACCACGACATCGTCCTCTTCGGGGCCACCGGGTTCACCGGCGGGCTGACCGCGGAGTACCTCGCCCGGAACGCCCCGCAGAGCTGCCGCTGGGCGCTCGCCGGGCGGAACCAGGGCAAGCTGGAGGCGGTGCGCGACCGGCTCGCCGGGATCGACCCCCGCCTCGCCGACCTGCCGCTGCTGCACGCGGACGCGACGGATCCCGACTCGCTGGCTGCCGTCGCGCGGTCCACGCGGGTGGTGATCACCACGGTCGGCCCGTACATCGAGTACGGCGAGCCGCTGGTCGCCGCCTGCGCGGAGGCGGGCACCGACTACGTCGACCTGACCGGCGAACCGGAGTTCGTGGACCGGATGTTCGTCGCCCACCACGAGCGCGCGAAGCAGACCGGTGCGCGGATCGTCCACGCGTGCGGGTTCGACTCGATCCCGCACGACCTGGGCGCCTGGTTCACCGTCCAGCAGCTCCCCGAGGGGGTGCCGATCCGGCTCCGGGGCATGCTGCGCGCGGGAGGCAGGCCGTCGGGCGGGACGTTCGCGTCGGCGATGACGGCGTTCTCCCGGGGGCGGCAGCTCAAGCAGGCCGTGAGTGCCCGCCGGGAGGTCGAGGTCCGCCCGGTCGGGCGGAAGGCACGCGCGGTGGCCCGTCCGCCGCACCGCGACGGGGAGACCGGCTGGTGGCTGGTGCCGCTGCCGACGATCGACCCCCTGGTGGTCAAGCGGTCGGCGGCGGCACTCGACAGGTACGGCCCGGACTTCGAGTACGCCCACTACGCCGCGGTGAAGCGGCTCCCCGTGGTCGTCGGCAGCGTGGTGGGTGTCGGCGCCCTGGTGGCTGCCGCACAGGTGCCGCCGCTGCGGAGGTTCCTCCTGAGCCGCGTCCCTCAGGGCGAGGGCCCGAGCGAGGAGACGCGCGCGAAGTCGTGGTTCGCCATGCGCTTCGTCGGCGAGGCCGGCGGACGTCGTGTGGTGACCGAGGTCGCCGGAGGTGACCCGGGCTACGACGAGACGGCGAAGATGCTCGCCGAGTCCGCGCTCTGCCTCGCCCTCGACGACAACCCGCCGACCTCCGGCAGCGTCACCACGGCCCAGGCGATGGCGGAGAACCTCGTCGAAAGGTTGGTCAAGGCAGGCATCAGCTTCGAGGTACTAGAGACGACATAGTCCGGATCGGTCAGATTCGACTGATTGGACGGAAAGGGGTGCGAACCGGTCGAACGCTTCATAGCGTGACGGTGGAACGACCAGGAGGGGGACGTCGCCATGCATGTCAAGCGGACGCGCCGCGCCAAGGCGTCGATGGCGGCCGTAGCGGCGGCGGTCCTGCTGCCGGTGGCTGCCACCACGTCGTTGCAGACGGTCCGCGTCGACGACGTGGGGGCCGCGGCCCGGCCGGCCAGGGCAGGTGACGTCACGGTCGACGACATGCTCTACACGATGGCGAGCCGGTCGGCCGTCAGGTCGGCAGTGTTCGGCGAGGACCCCGAGGCAGTGCCTGCGGAGACGGTCCGCCTGAAGAAGGGCGAGATCGCGGTCTCCTCTCCCAAGGGCACCCGGGTGTGGACGGTCAGCGCGCTGAGCGACCACGGCCTCCCCGTCGCCGCCTTGAAGGCCTACAAGCGCGCTGCCGCCCTGATGGCACGGTCGGACCCGGGCTGCCGGTTGCCGTGGACCCTGCTGGCCGGCATCGGACGGATCGAGTCCGACCACGGCAGGTACGACGGCGCGCGGCTCGCCACGAACGGCGTCAGCCGGCCCCGGATCATCGGTGTCGCGCTCGACGGTGCCGGACCGGTGGCGGCGATCCGGGACACCGACGACGGGAAGTACGACGGCGACAAGGTCTGGGACCGTGCCGTCGGGCCGATGCAGTTCATCCCGTCCACCTGGGCGTTCGCCGCCCGTGACGGGGACGGCGACGGCCGCATGTCACCCCATGACCTCGACGACGCCGCGGCAGCGGCAGCGGCGTACCTCTGCTCCGGCTCCGGGGACCTCACCGACCCGATCGCACAGGCCGCGGCGATCTACCGCTACAACCAGGACGAGTACTACGTCGCCCTGGTGCAGGCCTTCGAGACCGGCTACCGCACGGGTGACTTCGTGATGCCGCCGATGCCGGTGGCAGAGGAGCAGACGGCGAAGCACCGCAAGCGACGCCACGGCGCCAAGCCCGGCGCGGCGCACCAGGCGGCACGGGACCGGCGGAAGCATCGCGGCGACGGCGGGAGCACGCAGGGCAGCCCGACGAAGCCGGCGGTCGTCGACGACTCCGGGCCGACACCCAAGCCTGCCCCGAGCCCGGCTCCCAAGCCTTCGCCGGGTCCGGCGCCGACCCCGAAGCCGGCTCCTGACCCGGCACCGCCCCAGCCCACGGAGCTGAAGGGGCCGTTCACGCAGTGCGACGGGGGCTACTGCCTGGACGGGAAGCCGCTCGACCTCGGGATCGTCGGGAACCTCGCTGCGACGGCCGTGGGCGACTTCGACAAGGACGGCACGGTCGAGAGCAACGAGGGCGAGCTCACGGGACTGCTGGCCGCCGACCAGGTGACGATGGTGGTCGCGCCGCTGCCCGACGGGAAGCTCGGGATCTACAGCATCAACGGTGTCTCACTGGCCTGACCGCCCAGTCACACGAGCCCCGCCTGTAACCGATCGCCGGTCACCTCGTTGAACGCCTGAAAGTAAAGGGCGCGTGCGAAGGCGATGGTCATGTATCTGCTCGCTTCGGCACGGGGGAAGAGACGGCTACCGGCAGTTCTCGTGGGGCTGCTGGCCGGGCTGCTGCTGGTCGGTGGCTGCTCGACGGCGGACGCCGCAGGTGGAGACCACGGCAAGGCGGTGACGGCGTACGACGAGGCGCTGCGGCCGCTGAAGGAACGCTCGGACGTGCTCGAGCAGCGGTTCGCCGCGGTCCAACGGCACGACAACCACGACCCCGAGCAGCTCCGGAGGGTCCTCGAGGAGATCATCCCGGCCTACGCCGAGCTGCTCGAGGAGGCCCGCGGCATCGGGGTCGACGACGCCGAGGTGAAGGCCGCGCACGAGTCGCTGCTCGCCAGCCTCGAGGAGCAGCAGAAGGGCCTCGAGCTCGCACTGCGTGCGCTGGACGAGGGCGACTCCGCGCTGATGGAGAAGGCAGGGTCGTCTCTCGAGAAAGCGCGGGAGCTGCTCCTCGAGCATCGCCGACTGCTTCGCCGCGCCCGCGGCTGAGGCCGTGCCAGACTGCCGAGGGTGGCGCAGATCCGGATCGGCATCTCGGGGTGGAACTACAGCGGCTGGCGCGGTGACTTCTACCCCAAGGGGCTCGTGCAGCGACGCGAGCTCGAGTACGCCGCCTCGAAGCTCACCTCGATCGAGATCAACGGCTCGTTCTACTCCCTGCAGCGGCCGACGAGCTATGCCGCGTGGCGGGAGCAGACCCCGGAGGACTTCGTCTTCGCGGTCAAGGGCGGACGCTTCATCACCCACATGAAGAAGCTCGCCGGTGTGGAGACCGCGCTCGCGAACTTCTTCGCCTCCGGCGTGCTCGCGCTCGGTCCCAAGCTCGGTCCGGTGCTGTGGCAGCTCCCGCCCAACCTGGGTTTCGACCCGGAGCGGCTGACTTCCTTCTTCGACCAGCTCCCGCGGACAACGGGAGCCGCGGCGGAGGTCGCCAAGGGACACGACGCGAAGATCCCCGACGACCGGGCGCTGACCGTGGCCGAGGACGACCGGCCGCTGCGCCACGCGCTCGAGGTCCGGCACAGCTCCTTCGCGGTGCCCGAGGCGGTGGAGCTGCTGCGAGCCCACGACATCGCCTTCGTGGTCGCGGACACCGCGGGTCGGTGGCCGCTGGTCGAGGAGGTCACGAGCGACCACGTGTACGTCCGGCTCCACGGCGACAAGGAGCTGTACACGAGCGGCTACACGCCCGAGGCGCTCGACCGCTGGGCAGGGAAGGTCAAGGGCTGGGCTGAGGCCGGCCAGGACGTGTACGTCTACTTCGACAACGACGCGAAGGGCTACGCGCCCCATGACGCGATGGCGCTCATCGAGCGCTGCGGTGGTTGAGCTTGTCGCGGTGGTTGAGCTCTTGGCGGTGGTTGAGCTTGTCGAAACCGTAGGGTGCACCCGTGGAGCTGCTGCGTGGACCCCTGCCGCCGGGCCGAGCCGAGGGAGGCCAGGCGCTCGAGATGGCCATGGCCCAGGCGATGCTCCGCCGGGTCAGCCGCGGCGACTCCGGGGAGGTGCTCCGGGTGTACCGGCCGAGTGGGCCCGCTGTGGCCTTCGGTCGCCGTGACGTCCGGCTCGACGGCTTCGCCGATGCGGTGGCCGCCGTACGACGGGCAGGGTTCTCGCCGTGTGTCCGGGCCCCGGGCGGCCGGGCGGTGGCCTACACGGAGCAGGCGCTCGTCGTCGACCACGTGAGCCCGGACCCGGAGTGGCCCTCGGGGTTGGAGGGGCGGTTCGCGGCGTTCGGTGAGCTGTGGGTCGACGTACTGCAGGGACTCGGGGTCGACGCGCGCGTCGGTGAGGTGCCGGGGGAGTACTGCCCCGGTTCGCACAGCGTCAACGCCCGGGGCGTCGTGAAGCTGGTCGGGACCGCGCAGCGGATGGTGCGTGGAGCGTGGCTGTTCAGCGCGGTGCTGGTCTTCGACGGGGCGCAGGTGCTCCGACCACTGCTCGGCGAGGTCTACGGCTCCCTGGAGCAGCCCTTCGACGTCGGCTCCGTCGGCTCGCTCGTGGAGGAGGTCCCCGGGCTGGGGCTGGACCGGGTCGAGGAGGCGGTGCTCGGGGCGTACGACCAGCGGTTCGGCCTGTCGCCGGTCGAGCTGCCCGACGGCCTGCTGGCCGAGGCCCGGACGTACCTTCCCGACCACACGGCGTGAGTCACCCTGCCGCGACGGGAGAGTGTGAGGCTCCGCACATCGCCGAGCGTCGAGCAGTGGCGGTGGCCCGCCGCCGATTGTGACTCTGACGTCACGTCAAGGTAGCGTCGGCGGCTCCATGAGCCTCCACCACATGCAGATCGGCGAAGTCGCCGAGCAGACCAGTCTGAGCCTGCGCACCATCCGCTACTACGAGGAGATGGGCCTGGTCACGCCGTCGGCGCGTACGTCGGGCGGCTTCCGGCTCTACACGGAGTCCGATGTCGCCAGGCTCCGCCTGATCCGGCGGATGAAGCCGCTCGAGTTCAGTCTCGAGGAGATGCGCCAGGTGCTCGACGTGCTCGACGCCCTGGAGGCCGCCGACCCTGCCGGTCCGGAGCACGACGGGCTCGTGGACAGGCTGGTCGGCTACCGGCAGGCAGCCGATGCGAGGGTCACCGCGCTGCGGGAGCAGCTGGAGGTGGCCGAGGGTTTCGCCGCCGACCTCCGCAGGGAGATCGGTCGGCAGAAGAGGATGACGAGGCAGGGTTCATGAGTGCGACCGAGACGACCACCAGCGAGGTGCCGGCGCCCGTCGTACGGCGGGAGGCCGGCCGCCGTCGTACCTTCGCCGTCATCAGCCACCCGGACGCCGGGAAGTCGACGCTGACCGAGGCCCTCGCCCTCCACGCGCGCGTCATCTCCGAGGCCGGTGCCGTGCACGGCAAGGCCGGGCGCAAGGGCACCGTCTCCGACTGGATGGAGATGGAGCGGGCCCGGGGCATCTCGATCACGTCGGCCGCGCTGCAGTTCGAGTACGGCGACTCGGTGATCAACCTCGTCGACACACCCGGTCACGCCGACTTCTCCGAGGACACCTACCGGGTGCTCGCGGCGGTCGACGCGGCCGTGATGCTGGTCGACGCGGCGAAGGGGCTCGAGCCGCAGACGCTGAAGCTGTTCCAGGTCTGCCGGCACCGCCGTATCCCGGTGATCACGGTGATCAACAAGTGGGACCGGCCGGGCCGGGACGCGCTCGAGCTGATCGACGAGATCCAGCGTGAGATCGGCCTGCGACCCACACCGCTGACCTGGCCGGTCGGCATCGCCGGCGACTTCCGCGGCGTCCTGGAACGCAGCAGCGGCGACATGATCGCCTACACGCGTACCGCGGGCGGTGCCACCCGCGCCCCCGAGGAGCGGCTCGACCCGGCTGCGGCGCAGGCGGCCGCGAGCGAGTCCTGGGAGACGGCGGTCGAGGAGCACGAGCTCCTCGAGGCCGACGGCGCCGTCCACGACCAGGACGACTTCCTGGCCGGGAACACCACGCCGCTGATGTTCGCCTCGGCGATCTTGAACTTCGGTGTCGCACAGCTTCTCGAGACGCTGGTCGCGCTCGCGCCGCCGCCGCGGGGGACCAGCGACCGCGAGGGTGGTGTCCGCGAGGTCGACGCCCCGTTCAGCGCCTTCGTGTTCAAGGTGCAGGCGGGGATGGACACCGCGCACCGGGACCGGCTCGCGTTCGCTCGTGTGTGCTCGGGTGTGTTCCGCCGAGGGATGGTGGCCACGCATGCCGACAGCGGGAGGCCGTTCGCGACCAAGTACGCCCAGGCCGTCTTCGGCCGCGAGCGCACGGTGCTCGACACGGCGTACCCCGGCGACATCATCGGCCTCGTGAACGCCTCGGCGCTCCGCGTCGGGGACACGATCTACGAGGACCAGCCGGTCGCGTTCCCGCCGATCGCCAGCTTCGCGCCGGAGCACTTCATGTCGGTGCGTGCGGCGGACTCGGGCAAGTACAAGCAGTTCCGTCGTGGGATCGAGCAGCTCGACCAGGAGGGCGTCGTCCAGGTGCTGCGATCCGACGTACGCGGTGACCAGGCTCCGGTCCTCGCCGCCGTCGGCCCGATGCAGTTCGAGGTCGCGTCGGCCAGGATGGAGAGCGAGTTCAACGCACCCATCAAGATGTCGCGGCTCGACTACTCGGTCGCCCGCCGCACCACTCCCGAGCACGCGGTAGAGGTCAACGACCTGCGCGGCGTCGAGGTGCTCAAGCGAAGCGACGGCGCGCTGCTCGCGCTCTTCCCCGACCGGTGGCGCGCCGAGGCGGTGGAGCGGCAGCACCCGCACCTCGTGCTCGAGCGGCTCGTCGCCGGCGAACGCTGACCGGACCTGAACCCAGCGCGGCCGGATCGGTCATCCTCGCGTCATAGAACGCTAGGCGGCCTGCTCGACGAGGAGCGCGAGTCTCTCCTCGAGAGGGCTTCGTCCGGGAGGCGCGGGAGCGAGATCCGCGGCCTCGGGCGCTGCTGCCGGGGCCGGGTCGGGCTGGTCGGGTGTGAGGGCCGCGGAGCTGTCGGGTCCCCGTGTGGTCGACGAGGAAGAGGCTCCCGTGCGGTGACATCCAGACGTAGATGCCGGGGAAGGGTTGCTCGACCTTCCAGCCCGCGTGGGTCTTGACCCGGTGGTGGTAGCCGATCATGGGGCCGAGGTTGTGCAGGCCGGTCTGTCCCGGCGGCCCACCTTTGTCGTGCGGGCAGTAGGCCCTGGTGTGGTCGGCGTGCTTCTTCCGGCCGGTGTTGGGCGCGAACGGGAAGACGTCCGCGGGGGTGCGCAGGTGAAGTGCCTCGCGGTGGCGTTCGGGGATCTCGTAGGCGTCGACCGGGGCCAGCTTGGCGGGGTCGATGACGGGCTTGACGGTGAACTCGGCGTCGGGGCCGAGGAACTCGCGGATGTAGTACAGGCTGACCGGGCCTTCGCCTTCCCAACGGGCCACGCCGTGGCCGGCGTCGATGCTGTCGGCGTGCACGTGCAGGTAGAGGTTGACCCGGGGGAGCAGGCTGGCCCAGGTGAAGGGCAAGGTGCCGCCGCGACAGCTGCATGGTGGTACGTCGGCAGGGTGGAACGGTTTGAGGAACGGCGCGATCGGGTCCGGCGGGTCCCCGTCCGCTGAACCGTCGTCGGGTGGTTCTCCGTGCGCTGGTTCTCCCTCCGCTGGTTCTCCGTCATGCAGTGGGTCCGGCGGAGTCGGATCGGGCGGTCGGACGACGGTGGCCGGGGCGAACCCGAGCCGGGTCGCACCGGGGTTGTCGAGGTTTCGTCGGGGTTGCTCGCCGTGCCCGCTTGCTCGTCTTCTCCCGCCGCGGCGTTCACCGGACCAGCGGGCTCCGGGTCCGACTCGGGGTCCGGGTCCGACTCGGGTCCGGGTCCGACTCGGGGTCCGGGGCGGGCTGCGGATGTGCCTGCGGTGCAGGCGGCTCGCTGCGGCTGTTGTGGGTGGCGAGGGCTTGCATGAGGGCGAGGGCCTGGGCCGGGTTGGCAAGGAGCAGCACGGCCTTGGTGCGGCGGAGGTCCTGCGGGTCGGGGTCGCCGAGGGTCTTCAGTGCCTCGGCCAGGTAGCTGATGGTGGCGTCGATCCGGGCCATCTCCGCGGCGCTGGTCTTGATGTAGAGGGTCTTCTGGCCGTGCTCGTTGGACTGGCCGACCTTGGCGAAGCGTTGCTCGGCGGCGGCGCGTTCCCGGGCCGCGGCGCCTTCGGGGTCGGCCTGGATCACCTTGGCGGCGAGCAGCTCGGCGAACCGCCAGTAGGGCAGTCGGCTGTCGGCGTACTCGGCGATCTCGGCGTCGACGATCGCGGCCTGCTCCGCGGTCAGGTTGCGGGTGGCGCGGGCGACCTTGGCCGCGATCCAGTCGGCGACCTCGCCGTCGTAGACCCGCTGCCACAGCCGGGGGAGCCGGTGGCGCGTCTCCAGCGCGTCGCCGATCAGCCGCTTGGCCGACCAGGTGGTCAGGTGCAGCTCGGCGGCCAGCTCCGCGATCGCGAACTCCAGCACCAGCGGGGCGCCGTCGCCGGCGACCTGGATCGGCCGTTCCCCACCCTTGCGGCGGAGGCCGCGCGGCGTGGCGTGCACGTTGTAGAGGTCGGCGAAGTGCGCGGCCAGCACGAAGATGTCGCGCGAGGCCCGGTCGCGTTCGGCGCGCAGGCGTCCGAACGCCTGCAACGCCTCACCCGCGCCGAGCTCCTCGAGCTCCTCGACCTCCACCTGCATGCAACAACGCTATGCCCCGGCACCGACAGTCTCGGGCGTCACGAAACCCTTGTGCACAAGGGGATTTCGAGCCGCGCAGTCGATGCCGTGAACACTCGCCGAACTCGCGAGTGCCGACGGGGCTTCTGCCCGCTGACTGCCCGGCTGTCCGGCTCGCAGGCCCTAGAAGGCCGGCTTCGAGTGGTGCTGCGCGTCGGGGTCATCGGCCTCGGAGACCGACTCCTTGATGATGGTCTCTCGTACGATCTCCGGGGCTTCGCCTCCGTGCGAGCTCTCCTCGACACGGGTGACGACCTGCTTCTCGTGCTTCTCCCGCCGGAAGTACACGATGATCGCCCCTCCCGCGAGCATGAAGATCAGTCCGACCGTCTGAAGATCCACGGCGGAGGCATCGGTGCGTACGGCGAAGGCGAGGATCGCGCCAACGATGACGAGGGTGATTCCGGGTGCCACGGTCGGCCGCCTTTCGGTCAGACGCTGTCGGTTCTGGAAGGTCGATTCGACCCATCCCGTGCCCATATCGGGTGACGTGGAAACCCACCGACGTACCGTCCCGGACTCAGGCGGCGGATGGTGTGCGCTCCGCCAGCCGGTTGTCATCGGCTGCCCGGCGTTAAACGCAGCCAAGGGCCCCCGCACCCGAACAGGGGTCGGCTGCGGGGACCGGCTGACTCGTCGAGAAGCTCGAAAACGTCCCGAGAAGTCGTGCCCCAATGTCCCTCAGCGGCACCGGCATGGTCAGAGGCGAAGGTCACGAAGGCTCCCTGTAACCTTGTCGCCGCGCCCCAGTAGCTCAGTGGATAGAGCAGCCGCCTCCTAAGCGAAAGGTCGCCAGTTCGACTCTGGCCTGGGGCACTCATGGCCCTGCCGTCTCCATCGACGCGAGGGTGCGCGTCCCCCGAGCCGGGCTCGACCACACCAGTCGCAACAGTCACAAAGCGTCTCAAAGCCCGGCCGAGGTCACAGTCGAGTGGAGATTCCGCCGATCGCGTCACACAATGGACAGCGGCCCGCGTATCCTCCGTCGTGGCCTCAGCCCGACGACCGTCCGATGTTGTGTGCCGGACCCGACAGAAGAGACCCCTGCACCCGTGACCCACCCTGCCCGCCACCGTGACCACGACGTGGCTCGCAAGCGTGCCGTTCGCCTCGCCTCGCTGACGGCCATCGTCGTGACGTTTGCGATCGTGCTCGGAGGAGTCTTCGCCTACCGTCACCTCAACGGCAACATCACCGCGATCGACACCGCGGACCTGCTGGGCAACAACCGGCCGGAGAAGGTCAAGAACAACGCCGAGCCCCTCGACCCGATGAACATCCTGCTCCTCGGCTCCGACACCCGCGAGGGGCAGAGCGGCAACATCGGTGGCGACACCCCGGGTCTGTCTGACACGACGATCCTGCTCCACCTGTCAGCGGACCGGAAGCGGGCGTACGGCGTCAGCCTGCCGCGCGACGCCATGGTCGAGCGGCCGGACTGCGAGAGGGAGGACGGCACGGTCGTCCCCGGCCAGCTCGCGATGTTCAACACCGCGTACGCCGAGGGCGGCCCTGCCTGCACCCAGAAGACCGTTGAGCAGCTCACCGGGATCCGGGTCGACCATTTCGTCGTCGTGGAGTTCGACGGCTTCCGGCACATGGTCAACGCGCTGGGCGGCATCCCGATCTGCGTCCCGCAGGAGGTCAACGACACCGTCGGCAACATCCACCTGCCTGCAGGTTCCTACGAGGCCAGCGGCGACCAGGCCCTCAACTACGTCCGCCTGCGTCACGGGCTCTCCGAGAACGGTGACATCGGCCGCATGAAGCGTCAGCAGGTCTTCCTCGCCTCCATGGCGAACAAGGCGATCTCGGCAGGGACGCTGGCGAACCCGGTGAAGCTCTACAACTTCCTCGACGCCGCCACGAAGTCGCTCACGACCGACCCCGGGCTGGCGAACATCAAGGACCTCGGCACCATGGCCAACCAGCTCCGCAACATCGGCCTGAAGAACATCCAGTTCATGACGGTGCCGTGGGAGACCTACCAGCCCGACCACAACCGCTTGATCTGGGCACCCGAGGCCAAGCGCCTGTGGCAGCGGCTCGAGAACGACAAGGAGCTCACCCCGGGGCTCGTCAAGCACGTGACCACCGCGGCCGACGAGCCGTCGGGTGGCGCCAGCAAGGGTCCGGGCGGCAACAAGAGCCAGACCCCGAGCCCGAGTGGCAACGCGACCGCGCAGCCGTCGCCGACCCCGAGCGAGGAGGCCAAGGCGGCCGAGGCTCGCGAGTTCGGCCTCTGCTCCTGACCGCCAGGACCGCCCAAGCCTGACCGCCCCAGTCCTGACCGACTGGTCCGTCGCCTTCTGCGGACTCGCTCGTTGCACTCCCCGAAGGGCCCGCGAGGACCCTTCCCTGCTGTAAGCACGAACCCGGCACCCATCGTCGTGCCGGGAACGTATGGCGATTGGGGAGACATGCTCTCGACGAGCCCGACGACCAACAGCGCGGAAACGGGCGTGACCCGCCGCGGGATACTGGGCGGCCTCACCGTGGGCGCCGGCCTGCTCACGACGGGCGGGCTCGCCCTCCCCGCCGAAGCGGCCACCCGGCAGGGCAGCCTGCCGCGACGTGTGGACGTGGTCGTGGTCGGCGGCGGGATCTCCGGCCTGGTCGCGGCTCGTCGTGTGGCGAAGGCCGGCCGTTCGGTCCTGGTGCTGGAGGCCCGCGACCGGGTCGGCGGCCGGGTCCTGAACCACACCCTGCGCAGCGGGGCGGTCATCGAGTCCGGCGGCGCCTTCGTGGGACCGACGCAGGACCACCTCCTCGCGCTCGCCAAGGAGCTGAACGTCAAGACGTTCAAGGAGTACTACACCGGCGACAACGTCTACGTCTCCGGCGACCGGGCCACCCGCTACCAGGGCACCGTGCCGCCCGACCCGCTCATCCTCCCCGACGCCGCACAGCTGATCGCCAGGATCGACGACATGTCCAAGGACGTGCCCGTGGACGCCCCCTGGGCCGCGCCCAAGGCGATGGAGTGGGACTCGACGACCTTCCACGACTGGGTCGTCCAGAACAGCGTGAACCCCTCGGTCCGGAACCTCCTGCTGTCCTACCTGCAGCCGACCTTCGGCTCCGACGGCAAGGACATGTCCCTGCTCTTCCTGCTCTGGTACATCGCAGCCTCCGGCAACGAGCGCAACCCCGGCTCCTTCGAGCGCTCCTCCGACACCGCCGGCGGTGCGCAGGACTCACGGTTCGTCGGCGGGTCCGGGCTGATCCCGCAGCGTCTCGCCCGCCGGCTGGGCGACATCGTGGCGCTCGACGCCGCGGTTCGCCGCATCGAACAGCGCGACGACCGGGTCCTGGTCACGAGTGACCGTGGCACGGTGTCCGCCAAGCGCGTGATCGTCGCGACCCCTCCGGCGACCGCGCTGGCGATCGACTGGTTCCCGTTCCTGCCGCCGAAGAAGATGCAGCTGCTCCAGCGGATGCCGATGGGCCAGCTGATGAAGGCCGACGCGGTCTACAAGACCCCGTTCTGGCGCAAGGACGGCCTGACCGGCATGGGCGTGTCCGACAACGGCGCGGTGCGGGTCTGCTTCGACAACAGCCCGGCCGACGGGAGCGTCGGTGTGCTCCTCGCCTTCATCGGCGGCTCGACCTGGGCCGAGTACGGAGTGAAGTCGCTGGCCGCCCGTCGTACTGCAGTGCTCGAGGGCCTGGCGAAGGTGGTCGGACCGCAGGCGCTGAGGCCGGTCGAGTACGTCGAGCACGACTGGACCCACGAGCGCTGGACCAAGGGCGGCCCCGTGGCGCTGATGGGCCCAGGCACCACCACGACGTTCGGGTCGATGATCCGCAAGCCCTTCCGGCGGGTGCACTGGGCCGGCACCGAGACCTCGACGTACTGGTCGGGGTACATGGACGGCGCGGTCCGGGCGGGCGACCGCGCCGCGCGAGAGGTGCTGGAGCGACTGTGAAGAAGCGCCTCGTCACCCTCGTCGTAGTACTCGCCACCCTGTCAGGCCTGGCGGCGACCGCTCCGTCGGCCTCGGTCGCCCAGTCCGACCGCCCCCGCTGGGACACGAGGGTCTTCGCCCGCGTGCCGAACCCCGGCTACCCGGCTTTCGCCTACGTCCATCCCAACGGCCGGGTGTACGCCGGCAGCTACAGCAACCCGCAGGGCGACAGCACGCGGTCGCGGGTGTTCGAGTGGACCGCAGGCGGGACGCTGCTGCGCTCCTGGACCGTGCCCGGGCAGGACCTCGCGCAGCCACACGGCGTCCAGGTCGCGACGAGCGACGCCCGTGGACGGCTCGTGCTGCTGGAGAAGTCCACCTCGCGCGCCCTGATGCTGAACCCCCGCACGGGGCGGTTCACCCGCTACGCCACCTTCCCCGACCTGCCCGTGTGCGGGCCGAGCACCACCACCCGGTGCTCGCCGAACCTGGCGGACGACCCGGCGATCCCCAACTACGCCGCATGGGGCCGTCGCGGTGAGCTGTACGTCACCGACTACGGCCAGGCCGTGATCTGGCGGGTACCTCCCGGTGGCGGGACGCCTCGCGTGTGGCTGGCGGACCGGCGCCTCGACGGAGCCGAGTTCGGTACGGCGGGCATGCTGCTCGCCCCGAACCGGCGCGCCCTCCTGGTGGCCCAGCAGACCTCCGCCGGGCTCGGCGAGGTCAACCCCACGACCGGGAAGCTCTACCGGATCCCGATCCGCAACGGCCGACCGGCCGGGATGCACGTGATGTGGGAGAGCCGGCCCGGCGAGCTTCCTGACGGGTTCGGCATCGGCCGCTCCGGACGGATCTACCTCGCGAACGCGGGCCTGACCGCCCAGATCGTCGTACTCGCCGGCGACGGCAAGGAGCTCGAGCGCTTCCCCGAGGTGCCCGCCACGGGAGAGAACGGGAGCGGGATCCCCTTCGACACGCCGTCGAGCGCGACGTTCCTGGGGAAGCGGATCCTCGTCGCCAACCAGAGCTACCTCGGCACGGGTGACAACCACGCCGTCCTCGACGTCGCCGTGGGGGAGCGAGGCCGGCCGGTGTTCATCCCGCGAGGTGCGGGTCGCCGCTGAGCTGGTCGCGACCGACCCGCCGGCCCACCACCGACCGGATCGGGTCCATGGCGTCCCAGTCGTTGGCGTGCATGCCCGCCACGACGACGCCGTCACGCAGCCAGAAGGCCCGGAACTGCCGTGAGCCGTGCGGGTCTCCCTGCAGGACGACCTCGTCGTAGCCCTCGCGACCGACGTGTCCGACGTACTCCATGCCGAGGTCGTACTGGTCGGTGAAGAAGTACGGCAGCCGGTCGTAGGTCTCGTCGAGCCCGGCGAGGTTGCGCCCGGCCAGCGTGCCCTGGCCGATCGCGTTGTCCCAGTGCTCCACCCGGATCCGCTCGCGGAGCACGGGATGCCAGGCGGCGGCGACGTCACCGGCGGCGTACACGTCGGGATGTGCCGTGCGCAGGTGCTCGTCGACCACGATGCCGTTGTCGACGGCGAGCCCTGCACGTTCGGCCAGGCCGGGGTTGGGGAGCACGCCGATCCCCACGACCACCAGGTCGGCCTCGAGGGTCGAACCGTCGCCGAGCCGGACGGTCGCGCGGTCCCCCTGCCCGTCGATGCCGGCGACCTCTGCACCCAGCCGCAGGTCGACGCCGTGCTCACGATGCAGCTCCGCGAACACCTGCGCCACCTCCGGGCCCAGGACGCGCAGGAGGGGGAGCTCGAAGGCCTCCACCACCGTGACGTCCGCCCCCGCCTGCCGGGCGGTGGCCGCCACCTCCAGCCCGATCCACCCGCCTCCGATGACCACGATCCGCGCGCCTTCGCGGAAGGTCGACTTGATCCGGTCGCTGTCCTCGATCGTGCGCAGGTACGTCACCGGCGCGTTGCTGCGGTCGGCCAGGGCCAGCCGTCGTGGTGAGGCGCCGGTGGCCAGGAGGAGCTTGGAGAAGTCCTGGGCGCCCGACTGAGTGACGACCCGGTGCCCGGCGAGGTCGAGCTCCTGCACCCGCGAGCCGAGCCGGAGCTCGACGCCGTGCGCGTCGTACCAGCCCCGGTCGTGGACGAACGCGTCGTCCAGCGCGGAGCCTCCGGCCAGGTACGACTTGGAGAGTGGTGGGCGTTCGTACGGCGGGTGGGGCTCGTCGCCGTACACGACCACCGGACCCTCGAACCCGGCCTCTCGCAGCCCGGCGACCGCCTTCCCACCGGCCAGGCCGCCGCCGACGACCACGACGGGGGCGGTCATCGTGACCCTCCACGGGTGCGGGTGAGGGAGAGGAACTCAGCACGACTCGCGGGGTCCTCCCGCAGCAGGCCGAACAGCGCCGAGGTCACGGTCCTGGTGCCCGGGGCGCGCACGCCGCGCAGGCTCATGCACGTGTGCTCGGCCTCGATCACCACGCCCACGCCGAGGGGGCCCAGCTGCCGGTCGAGCTGCTCGGCGATCTCCTTGGTCAGCCGCTCCTGGGTCTGCGGGCGTCGGGCGTGGAACTCGACGACGCGCGCGAACTTCGACAGCCCGAGGATGCGCTCACCCGGGAGGTAGCCGATGTGTGCGACGCCGACGAACGGGAGCATGTGGTGCTCGCACAGCGACCGCACCGGGATGTCCTCGACGAGCACGAGCTCGTCGTACTCCTCGGTGTTCGGGAACGACGTGAGGTCGAACGCCGGCACCGTCAGCATCTCGGCGAGGGCGTGGGCCATCCTGCGCGGAGTATCGGCCATTCCCTCGGAGTCCAGCGGCAGCGCGAAGGCGGCCAGCAGGTCGGCCGCCGCCTGTTCTGCCGCGACCAGGTCGACGGCCGGCTGGTCGTGGACCAGGCGCGGCCGCCACGGTGAGGGGGTGTCCACGCCGTCGCGCGGGTCGTCCGTCGCGGTCGTGAGGGACTGAGTCATTGGCTACCTCGCTCTAAAGGAGAGTATCTTCGACGTTAGGCCCCGCCCGCGGGTTTCGTCAATGGATCTCTCCCTTAGATTCAGGAGGTGCCGGTCATGGCCGACGACTTCGCCGCCCAGGTCATCGGCGTCGGCGCCCTGGCCGAGCCTGCGCGCCGGGCGTTGTACGAGTTCGTGGTCGCCCAGCACGACGCGGTCAGCCGGGACGAGGCGGCTGAGGGCTGCGGCGTGCCCAGGCACTCTGCGAAGTTCCATCTCGACCGGCTCGTCGAGGTCGGGCTGCTCGAGGTCGAGTTCCGCCGCCTGTCTGGTCGCACCGGGCCGGGTGCGGGTCGTCCCGCCAAGCTCTACCGCCGCGCCGCGGGCAGCGTGAGCGTGTCCCTCCCGGAACGTCGGTACGACCTCGCCGGGCACGTCCTCGCGGACGCCGTCGAGCGCTCGATGCGTGAAGGCGTCGCGCTCGGCGAGGCGGTCCAGGAGGCGGCCGTGTCGCGGGGGCGCGACCTCGTGAGGTCGATGCAGGCCGACGGCGGCGTCGAGCCGGGGACCGAGCCGGAGCGGATCGCGTGTGTCCTGGCTTCCCACGGTTACGAGCCGCGGGCGTGCGAGGGGGAGCTGGTCCTCGAGAACTGCCCCTTCGACGCCCTGGCCCGCGACCACACCGAGCTCGTCTGCGGGATGAACCTCGCCCTCGTCGAGGGTGTGGTCGACGAGCTCGGCTGCACCACGCTGGAAGCCGTTCTCGCGCCGGACCGGAACAGGTGCTGCGTCAGGACGCGGCGTCGCGGCTAGGACGGCTCAGGACGACACCGCTCGTCACTGGGGGTCCCTATCGGCGCCGCGCCGAGGAGTCCACCCGTGCCGCTCGAGCCGGCGACCCGGACCATGTCGGTCAGTTCGACAGCCTTCCGAGCGAGATCGCGGCCGGTCGCGGCCAGACACCGCCGGTGATCGCTCTGAGCAGTCCTGGAACAGCGCGCAATGGGCTGCCATGATGTCGAGGTGAAACAGGACCTGGGGCGTTGGGACCCGCTGTCGCCCGCGGAAGTGTCGGATCGCCTGGCCAAGCTGGATTGCGACTGGTGGATCGCCGGCGGCTGGGCCATCGATCTTCGACCGTAGGCGAACAGACCCGTGCTCACGATGACGTTCGATGTGCCTGATACCTTCGGGACGATCAGTCGGAAGTCCAACGTCACCTCAGCGGTTGGGATCGTGCACGCCGCTGACCCACCCGGCACCACTTCGCCCTTGGACGACAGGCGGAAGTGCTGCCCGCGCGGGTGCATGGACATCTGGTGTCGGCCTCGGCCTGCTTCGTCGTGGTGCCTTCAGCTGATGATCTGCGACGTGTCCAGTGGCGAATGGGTGTACCGAAGGGATTCACGGATTCGTCTCCCCCTGGCGGACCTAGATGGTCCGGCCTCCGACGTCGGCCATCGGGTGCTCGACACCGTGAGGTGCAGTCGCGGTACAAGAGCAAGAACCCACGAGCAAAGGACGAAGCCGACTTCCAGGCCGTCCGCACCGAGTCTCGACGCTCCGTCAAGTCAGTCGCTGGCTCGCAGCAATCCCTGGCGCTGGTCGATCGAGCACCACGAGCTCGAACTACCAGTACGACGCCGCCTTCATCGACACGGACCGCGCTGAACACTTGACCGATGTTCGGCATGATCGCGCTCGTCACTGTCTGCGGCAGACGCAGCCCGACTGGTCGATGACAGCGGCACGCTGACGAGCGCGAGGTCGCAGCGATGAGAGAGTCACCGTCATGGCAACCTTCACCCGATCCGACGACCTGCAGGGAGCGGAGTTCGTCGACGCGGACCTGCGTGGCGCCCGGTTCGTCAGGGCTGACCTGTCCGGCGTCGTGATGCGCGCGGTCGACGTGGCGGGGGCGGACATCGACGCACCGTGGCTCTTCGACGGCGAGAGCTTCTTGCGCGTCAACGGCGTCGACGTGGTCCCACTCGTCGAGGCCGAGCTCAACCGCCGTTTTCCCGGCCGCGCCGACCGGCGCGCCGGAGATCCGGATGGCCTGCGCGCGGCCTGGGCCAGCGCTCGAGCGCACCTGGGCGGCCACGCTCGAGCGCGTCGCGGCGATGCCGGCTGGCACGGTCGACGTGTCGGTGGGCGGCGAGTGGTCGTTCGCGCAGACGCTGCGGCACCTGGTCATGGCCACGGACGCGTGGCTGGGCCGGGCGATCCTGGAGATCGAACAGCCGTTCCACCCCATCGGTCAGCCGAACGCCGAGTACGAGACCGACGGCAACGACATGTCGATCTTCACGACGGTCACACCGTCGTACGCCGAGGTGCTCGAGGTCCGGGCGGGCCGCGTCGCGATGGTGCGCGACTTCCTCGCCACCGTCACATCGGACGAGCTGGCCGCGACGCGCAGGAACCCGTGGGCCCCCGAATACCAGGAGACCACCCTGTCTTGCCTGCACGTGATCCTCGAGGAGGAGTGGGAGCACCACCGCTACGCCGTACGCGACCTCGACGCGATCGAGGCGGAGTCCGACGCATGAGCAGGTCAACCCTGCGCCGGCTCGGCTCGGGCAGCGAACCCACACGTCCAGTCAGGCGAGCGCCTCGACGAGCTTGGCGTTGAAGGCCTTGAGGTCGTCCGGCTTGCGGCTCGAGATCAGGTTGCCGTCCACGACGACCTCCTCGTCCACCCAGGTGCCCCCGGCGTTGCGGATGTCGGTCTGCAGGCTCGGCCATGAGGTGATCGTGCGACCGGACAGCACGCCGGCCTCCACGAGCGTCCACGGGCCGTGACAGATCACGGCCACGGGCTTGCCGGACTCCACGAAGGTGCGCACGAAGCCCACGGCGTCCTTGTCCATCCGCAGCGCGTCGGGGTTCGCGACGCCACCGGGGAGGACGAGCGCGTCGAACGACGAGGGGTCCGCGTCGGAGACCGGGATGTCGACGTGGAAGGTGTCGGCCCTGTCGAGGTGGTGGAACGCCTGGACCGTGCCCGACTTCGGCGAGAGCAGCTTCGGGGTCCCGCCGGCCTCCTGGACGGCCTTCCACGGCTCGGTGAGCTCGACCTGCTCGATGCCCTCGGCCGCCACGAGGAAGGCGACCTGCTTGCCGTCGAGCTGGCTGGACGTCTCGGTCATGGTTCCTCCTACTGGTGTGGTCGTACGTCGGACCCCGGGGTGTTATCCGAGCCCGGACCCGCCAAACCCGGGTTTCACCAGTCTCCTCCTGGGCACATCCCATGGCCTTGGAGGAAGGGGAGGAGATGTCTGCGGCTGCCCGCTTCCGGGGGAGGGTGAGCGAGCTACTACGCGACCCCGTCGCCTGGACCGAGGGGATCCAGGTGGTCAAGACGGTCCTGGCTGCCGTGGTGGCGTGGGTCGTCTCGGCGCAGGTGTTCGACCTGCCGCAGGCCTTCCTGGCGCCGTGGAGCGCCCTGCTGGTGGTCCACGCGACGGTGTACCAGTCCTTCCGGAAGGCGTTCCACCAGGTCGTCGCCGCCTTCCTCGGGGTCCTCCTCGCCTGGGTCACCGCGAACCTCCTGGGCCTGGACCCCGTTGCGCTCGCCGCGATGCTCCTCGCCGCCCTGCTGATAAGCCGGCAACGCTGGCTCCGGGACGAGGCGACCACGATCGCGGCCATCGCGCTGTTCGTCCTCGCGACCGGGGACGGCACCGACCACGTCGTGCTGGTCAGCCGTCTCCTCGACACCTCGATCGGGGTCGCCGTCGGCGTCCTGGTGAACGCACTCGTCTGGCCCCCGCTGCGAGACCTGGCCGCAGCCCGGGCCATCGACGCCGTGGCCCGGCACGTCGGCGCCCTGCTCCTCCAGATCGCCGACGAGTTCGCTGACGAGTGCAGCGAGGAGCACGTGGACGAGTGGGTCCGTGCGAGCGAACGGCTCGACGACGAGATCGACCACGCGTGGGCGCTGGTCCGCCAGGCGCGCGAGAGCGGCCGGCTCAACCCGCGCAAGAACTCCGCCGTCGTGCGGGAGCCGGGTTCCTTCGGGGACATCCTGAGCCGCACGGAGCAGGCGCTCTCCGAGATCCGCAGCCTGGCTCGCACGGTCGGGCACAGCATCACCGCGACCAACCGGTGGGACCACGAGTTCCGGGACCGGTGGACCGGACTGCTCCACGAGACCGCCTGGGCGGTGCAGAACCCCGACGCGCAACGGCTGGGCGAGGTCCGCGCGAAGCTCGCGGCCCTCGCGTCGGACTACTCCAACGAGGAGCTGTCCGCGCTGCACTGGCCGGAGTACGGCGGCCTCATCCTGAACCTCCGCAACATCGCGTCGGCGATGGACCGGGTCGCAGCCTCCGACCCCGTGTCCGGGTCGTCGCGAGGCCCTCTCGGCGCACCGGCGTTATGATTCCGTTACCACCGGATTGACTGGCTCTTCCGGTGTGAGTGGGGGAGCCGACGAGATGAGGGGGCAGACCTCGATGAAAGTCGCGGTTGTGGGCGCCACCGGAGTGGTGGGTGGCTCAGCCGTGCGCGCGCTGGTGGGGGCGGGCCACGACGTGTTCGCCATGGCGCGGAGTGCGCAGAAGGGAGCGATGCTCGAGTCGTGGGGAGCGACCGCCGTACCCGCTGATCTCTTCGACCACGCCGGCCTCGTGTCACTGTTCGACGGCTGCGACGTGGTCGTGAACGCCGCGACCCGCATCCCGGTCGGCTTCCGCGCGATCCGGTCGTCGGCGTGGCGGGAGAACGACCGGCTGCGCACAGAAGGTGTCCGGGCGGTCACCGCGGCGGCGCGGACGGCGCGTGTGCGGCGGGTCGTCCAGGAGAGCATCTCGATGGTGTACGCCGACCACGGCGACGAGTGGATCGACGAGAAGAGCCCCCTCGACATCTGCGGCGCGAACGAGCCGGCCTGTGTCGCCGAGTCCGCGGTGCAGGAGTACCAGAGCGACCTGCGCCAGGGCGTCGTGCTGCGCTTCGGCATGATCATCGGCGACGACGAGATGACCCGGTTCTTCCTGCGCGGTGCCCGGCGCGGGCGCCCGATCGGCATGGGCTCGCCGGACGGCTGGCTGCCCCCGTTGCACACCGACGACATCGGCTCGGCCGTCGTTGCCGCTCTCGGAGCGCCGAGCGGGGTCTACAACGTGGGCGCGGAGCCGGTTCGCAGACGCGACCTGATGCAGGGCTACGCCGACGCGGTGGGCCGCGAGTCCGTCGCGTTCATGGGACCGGTGCTTCGCCGGCTGAGCGGCCGCCGGGCGGAGCCGGCCACACGGTCTCTGCGCGTGAGCTCGGAACACTTCCGGAGCCAGACCGGTTGGAGCCCACGACGGGCGCAGTTCGACGCGTCCTGGTTGGCAGAGGCCGGAATGGTGAGGGCGCATCGGTGAACGACGACCGCAAGCAGCGCGAGCAGGACGCTGAGCGGAGGCGGAGGCTGGCCGCCGCCTTCGGTGACGCGCTACCCGAGCAGACCGGCGACGAACGACCCGACGCCTGGGGCGACAAGGCATCGCAGGCCGATGATGCGGGCGACGACTGGCTCCGAAGCCAGGTGCCGCCCCACCACGGCTGACCTGCAGACGGGCCGGCGGTCAGATCTGGCCGCTGCGCGATGAGAGCAGGTCGCGGATCTCGGTGAGCAGCGTGACCTCCTCGGACGGAGGGGTCGGCTCCTCGCCGCGGGCACGGCGGGCCTGCAGCTTGTTGTAGGGCACCACGACGAAGAAGTACACGACGGCGGCGATGATCACGAACGAGATCAGCGCAGTGAGGAAGGCGCCGACCGGCACGCCGCCGGGCTTCCACGTGTTGAAGGTCAGCCCGTCTCCCGCGATCAGCGTGATCAGCGACAGGACGACGTTGGTGAACGTCGTCACGACCAGGGCGAACGCCGTCGCGATGATGAAGGCCACGGCAAGCTCGACGAGGTTGCCGCGCATGATGAACTCTTTGAAGCCCTTGAGCATGGTGTCTCCTCCGTGAAGTGGGCCGCGGCCCCGAGTCCGGCGCCCTGCGGGACTGACCTTGCGCACGCTAGCGGGTGATCAGGACCGACAGGTAGCCCGTCACGGCCGCCGCGGCGAGTACCCGGGCGGTCTCGGCACTGACCGCGAGGACAACCAGGCCACCCGAGGCGAGCGCGGTGTCACCCGTTCGTGGGAGCGCGACGACAGGTGCGTCCTCGGCCACGACCGCGGCCTCGCGGCGTCCCTGCGGGTCGGCGGCGACCACGTCGACCCGGTCCCCGATCCGCAGCAGCGCCACGGCGCCGGGGTCCCCGATGCGCACAGGGGCGGCCACCCGGCCGGGGTAGCCGGCGAGGAGCGACCCGCTCACGAGGCGTACGTCGGTGATCGGCTCACCCGCGCGCACCGGCCCCGTCGTCGTACGCCCGATCGCGTCCTGGGAGTCCGCGAGCACCCCGTCGGGGACGCTGTCGGGCGAGAACGGCGTCCGGACGAGGTCCGCGGCGCCGACGACTGCCCCTCCGGGCAGGTCGCGGGACGCCGTCAGCACGCTCCGGGTCGGTGCAGCGGGTGGAGTCGCGGCCTGGAACCCGACGAGGACCGACAGGGCGGCCGCGACCGCGGCGAGCGGCCGCCGACGTGCCAGGACGGCCCGGCGAACACGCCGGTGCCAGGGCGAGACGGACCGTGAGGAGGGGAGTTCCATGCCTGCCGAGGCTAGGCAAGATCACGCGACTCTGCGTCGCGTCGTCCACAGGCCCGCCAGGACCGGGTGGCCTCAGGCCGCGCCCGCCTCGCTCTTGGCGGGGGTGGACGTGGCGGTGCTCGACGAGGAGTCGCCCGAGCCGCTCGAGGTGGAGGATTCGCCGGACTTGCTCGACGTGGTGCTGGCGGAGGAGGACTTCGACTCCGAGCGGCTGTCGGTGCGGTAGAAGCCCGATCCCTTGAAGACGACGCCCACAGCGTTGAAGATCTTGCGCAGCCGGCCCTCGCACTGAGGGCAGGTCGTCAGCGAGTCCTCGGTGAAGCTCTGCACCTGCTCGAAGGCGTGGTCGCAGTCAGTGCAGGCGTACTGGTAGGTCGGCACGCTCGTCCTCCGGAAGTTCGTTGTTAGCACTCGCGCGGTGCGACTGCCAATTATCGCAACGCTCGGTGGATTCGCCAACTTCCCGGGACACACGAGTCAGACCGGTTCCGGGCGTGCGGCACAATTGCCGCCGTGTCCGCTACCCCCGACGTCCCCGCCGAGCAGAGCGAGACCAGCCCCGGACCGGTGGCGACGTTCCGGTCCTGGCCCAAGTGGGGGCGCTGGGCGACGTACGTCGCGGTCGCCCTGGTGCTGCTGCTCGTTGCCGGGCTGGTCACCGCGGTGACCCTGGTACGACGGCCGTTCCCCACCGTCTCGGGTCAGGTCGAGGTGCCAGGGCTGGGCGCGAAGGTCGAGGTGGTGCGCGACGGGCACGGGATCCCGCAGATCTACGCCGACAACGCCAAGGACCTGTTCTACGCGCAGGGCTTCGTGCAGGCCCAGGACCGCTTCTTCGAGATGGACTTCCGGCGTCACACGACCTCCGGCCGGCTCTCCGAGCTCTTCGGGCGCGACGCGCTCAAGACCGACATGTACATCCGGACGATGGGCTGGCGCGAGATCGCCGAGAAGGAGCTGTCGCTCCTCGACACCGAGACGCTGGACTACCTGAAGGCGTACAGCGCGGGCGTCAACGCCTACATCGGCTCGCACACCCCGGCGCAGATGGGCGTGGAGTACTCCGTGCTCAAGCTGACCGGCCTGGACTACACCCCCGAGAAGTGGACTCCCGCCGACTCGGTGTCGTGGCTCAAGGCGATGGCCTGGGACCTGCGCGGCAACATGACCGACGAGATCGAGCGGGCGATCCTGTCGGTGCGCCACAGCAAGAGGGAGATCGCCTCCCTCTACCCGCCGTACCCGTACACCCGCCACCAGCCGATCGTGACCCAGGGCGCCGTCGTGGACCGGGTCTTCGAGCAGGACGCCACCCAGGGCGAGACCCGGCTGCCGACCCGTGCCGGCCTCCCGAAGGGGACCGTCGCGGCCCTCGAGCGGCTCGGCAAGGGGCTGAAGGCGATGCCCGACCTGATGGGACAGGGCGAGGGCATCGGCAGCAACGGCTGGGTGGTCGACGGCGAGCACAGCACCACGGGCAAGCCGATCCTGGCCAACGACCCCCACCTGGGCCCCTCGGTCCCGGGCATCTGGTACCAGATGGGCCTGCACTGCCGGGAGGTCACCGAGGCGTGCCCGTTCGACGTCTCGGGCTTCACGTTCTCGGGGCTGCCCGGCGTCGTGATCGGCCACAACCAGCAGATCGCCTGGGGCTTCACGAACCTGGGCCCCGACGTCACGGACCTGTACCTCGAGAAGGTCGAGGGCAAGTCCTACGAGTACGACGGCAAGCAGGAACCGCTCACGATGCGCGAGGAGACCATCGCGGTCCGCGGCGAGGAGGAGCCGTTCACCTTCACCGTGCGGTCGACCCGGCACGGGCCACTGCTCTCCGACGTTTCCCCGCAGCTCAGCACGGTCGGCGCCAACGCTCCCGTGACCAAGGGCGCGCCGTATCGCGGCAACGGCTACGCCGTGGCGCTGTCGTGGACCGCGCTGCAGCCGAGCCGCACCGCGGACGCGATCTTCATGTTCGACCGCGCGACGAGCTGGGACGAGTTCCGCGCGGCCGCCCGCGAGTTCGCCGCGCCCTCGCAGAACCTGGTGTACGCCGACCGCAACGGCCACATCGGCTACCAGGCGCCCGGCCAGATCCCGATCCGCAAGTCCGGCCGCACCGGCGACTACCCCGCCGAGGGCTGGCTGCCCGCGAACGACTGGACCGGGAGCTACGTGCCGTTCGACGCGCTGCCGAGCCTCCGCGACCCCGAGGACGGCATGGTCGCCACCGCGAACCAGGCCGTCATCGGCAGGGACTATCCCTACTACCTCGGCGACTCGTGGTCCTACGGCTACCGCAGCCAGCGGATCCTGCAGCTGCTCCGCCGCAAGGAACGGCTCTCCGTCGACGACATGGCGAAGATCCAGCTCGACGAGCGCAACGGGTTCGCGCCGACGTTCGTGCCGTACCTGCTGGACGTGTTCATGCCCTCCCAGTACCTCTCCGCGGGACAGCGGCTCCTCGAGCGCTGGGACTTCCAGCAGACCCCCCAGTCCTCGGCGGCGGCCTACTACAACGCCGTGTGGCGCAACACGCTCGCCATGACCTTCCACGACCAGATGCCGCAGTCGGTGTGGCCGGACGGCAGCGACAGGTGGTTCGAGGTGATGCGCAGGCTGCTGGCCGACCCGGGCAACCCCTGGTGGGACGACACGAACACCGAGACGGTCGTCGAGACCCGGGACCAGATCCTGTACCAGGCGATGGCCGCTGCCCGCGAGGAGCTCATCCGCCGGCAGGCGCGCCGGCCTTCGCAGTGGACGTGGGGACACCTCCACCAGATGAACCTGGAGAGCCAGTCGCTCGGCCAGTCCGACGTCGGGCTGGTCCGCTGGCTGTTCAACAGGGGCGGTTACGAGGTCGGGGGCGGCGACTCGATCGTGAACGCCACCGGCTGGACCGCCTCCAAGGGGTACGACGTGGACTGGGCGCCCTCGATGCGCATGGTGGTGTCCATGGCGGACCTCGACGACTCCCGCTGGGTGAACCTGACCGGTGTCTCGGGCCACCCGTTCAGCAGCCACTACGTCGACCAGACCGACCTCTGGGTCGACGGCAAGACGCTGCCCTGGTACTTCTCCCGCAAGCGGGTCGAGCAGGCGGGGGAGGACACCCTCACGCTGGTGCCTGCCGAAGGCGGGTGACCCCGCTCGGCGTGGCCACCGCCGTGACCGGGCGGTCATGCTCCTCGGCGGGCACACGCTCGAGCAGCTCGCCGTCGTAGAGAAGCGTGCACACGAACGTCCCCACCGGCACCCGGGCAAGAGCCCGGTCGTAGGACCCCCCGCCCCGGCCGAGCCGGTGCCCCCTCCGGTCGACGGCGAGGCCCGGGCAGAGCACCACGTCCGCGGTGGCGACGGCCTCCGGGCCGAGCCGGGGCCCGGCCGGCTCGAGCAGGCCACGGCTTGCCGGGAGAAGGTGGTCCGGCCCCTGGTAGACGGCCCAGTCCAGGTCGTTGTCGGGCAGCAGGACCGGGAGGATCAGGCGCCGGCCGAGCTCATGCAGCCGTTCGAGGAGGGGGCCGGTGCCGGGCTCGTTGGTCAGTGAGATGTACAGAGCAACGGTGGCTGCCCGTCGTACCTCCGGGGTCTGGAGCAGGTGGCCGGCGATCGCCTCGGCGTCCTCGCGTGCCGCGGCGAGCGGATGCCGGCGCCGGGTGGTGAGCAGCTGGTCACGCAGCGCGACCTTCCGTGCTTCTGCTTCGAAGACCCCAGCCATGCTGGGCACGCTACCGCGGTGCGCACCCCCTAGCATCGGAGCATGAGTGACCAGGGGCTTCAGCAGGCACGCAAGAAGATGGAGGCAGCCGGGGTGGACCCGGTCGCCGTCGAGGTGTTCAGCCACTACTACCGGCTGGTGGAGAGCGGGGAGACCGGCATGGTCCCCGAGTCGACGATCGAGCCGCTCGACATGGAGGCACTCGCCGACGTCGACGTCCCGGACGAGGCTGCCCGCGAGGCGATCGGTACGACTGTCGTCATCAAGCTCAACGGCGGCCTGGGCACCTCCATGGGCATGGACCGCGCGAAGTCGCTGCTCGAGGTCCGTGACGGGCTGAGCTTCCTCGACATCATCGCCCGCCAGGTGCTCGCGCTCCGCGAGGAGTACGACGCCCGACTCCCGCTGATCTTCATGGACAGCTTCCGCACCTCGGCCGACACCATGGCCGCCCTGGCCCCCTACGCCGATCTCGCCGTGGACGGGCTGCCGCTGGAGTTCCTGCAGAACAAGGAGCCCAAGCTCCGTGCTGATGACCTGACCCCGGTCACCTGGGAGAAGGAGCCGGACCTCGAGTGGTGCCCGCCCGGTCACGGCGACATCTACACCGCGCTTCGCGGCACAGGCCTGCTCCAGCAGCTCATCGACGCGGGCTACACGCAGGTGTTCGTGTCGAACTCCGACAACCTCGGGGCGGTTCCCGACGCCCGGGTGGCCGGCTGGTTCGCCAGGTCCGGTGCTCCGTTCGCCATCGAGGCGGTCCGACGTACTCCCTCGGACCGCAAGGGCGGGCACTTCGCGATCCGGAAGAGCGACGGCAGGGTCGTCCTGCGCGAGTCCGCCCAGACGCTCGACGAGGACAAGGAGGCGCTCGCGGACCTGTCGCGTCACAAGTTCGCCAGCACCAACAACCTGTGGTTCAACCTCGAGGCCATGCGCGACGAGCTCGACCGGCGCGACGGCATCCTCGGCCTGGCGATGATCAAGAACACCAAGACCGTCGACCCCGCCGACCCCGGCAGCCCCGAGGTGATCCAGATCGAGACCGCGATGGGCGCGGCGATCGAGGTGTTCGACGGTGCCACCACGATCGAGGTCGGCCGCGACCGGTTCGTGCCGGTGAAGACGACCAACGACCTGCTGGTGCTGCGCTCCGACTGCTACGAGCTGAGCGACGGGTACGTTCTGGAGCAGCAGCCGGAGCGGATCCCGTTCGTGGACCTCGCCTCCGCCCACTACAAGCTCGTCGCCGACTTCGACGAGCGCTTCCCCGACGGCGTGCCGTCCATGAGGGAGGCGACGTCGCTCGTCGTCCACGGCGACTGGACGTTCGGCAAGGACGTCACCGTGGTCGGCGACGTCGAGCTCGACGCGCCGTCCGACGGCTCGGGTCGCGTGGAGCCGGGAACGACGTTGGGTGAGCGTTAGGGTTTGGCCATGCCTGCTCCCACGAGCTTCCCCACGACGCGTCCGAGCACGGTCGACGAGCACGTCGAGCGGATCCTCGGGTCGATCACGCCTCTCCAGCCCTATGACCAACCGCTGCTCGAGGCGCTGGGCCTGCCGGTGTGCGAGGACATCGCCTCCGGTGTCGACCTGCCGGGCTTCGACAACTCGGCGATGGACGGCTACGCCGTGACCTTCGGGGACGTGTCGACCGCCTCGGAGGACCACCCGGTCCACCTGCCCGTCGTGGGCGAGGCCGCCGCGGGCCAGACCAAGCTGTTCGCGCTCTCCCCGGGCACGGCGGTCCGGATCATGACCGGCGCGCCGATCCCGCAAGGTGCCGACAGCGTCGTCCCCGTCGAGGCGACCGACGGCGGGGTCGCCACCGTGCGCATCCACCAGGCGCCCACCCTCCACCAGCACATCCGGCGTCGTGGCGAGGACGTCCTGGCCGGAGACGTGCTGCTCGAGGACGGCACCGTGCTCGGCCCGCGCCAGCTCGGCCTGCTCGCCTCGGTGGGCCGGGCCCAGGTGCGCTCGCGTCCCCGCCCGCGTGTGGTGATCATGTCGACCGGCTCAGAGCTTCGCGAGCCGGGTACGACGCTCGGCCACGACTCCATCTACGACGCGAACTCCTACATGCTCGCCGCCGCCGCCCGGAACGCCGGTGCGATCGCCTACCGCGTCGGGATCGTCTCCGACGACCCCCAGGAGTTCACCGACGCGCTCAGCGACCAGCTGGTGCGTGCCGACGTGGTGGTCACCAGCGGCGGCGTGAGCAAGGGGCAGTACGACGTGGTGAAAGAGGTGCTGAGCCAGCTCGGGACCGTCGAGTTCGGCGAGGTCGCCATGCAGCCCGGGAAGCCGCAGGGCTTCGGCGTGGTCGGCGAGGACGCCACCCCGATCTTCACGCTGCCCGGGAACCCGGTGTCGGCCTACGTCTCCTTCGAGGTGTTCGTGGTTCCGGCGATCCGGCGGATGATGGGGCGGGTGCCCTACCAGCGACCTCTGGTCCGCGCGCTGTGCCAACGCGGCATCTCGTCGGCTCCCGGGAAGCGGCAGTTCGTCCGGGCCCAGCTCGAGGTGGACGGCCAGGGGACCCTCGTGGCTCCCGTCGGAGGGCACGGTTCCCACCTGATCGGTGACCTCGCGGAGGCGAACGCGCTGATCGTCGTACCCGAGGACACCACGCACGTCGAAGCCGGATCCATGGTGCAGGTCATGGTCCTGGACCGGGACTACTGAGGTGTCCGAGAGCAACCAGCGGCAGGGGCTCACCCACGTCGACGAGTCCGGCGCCGCCCGGATGGTCGACGTGTCGGCCAAGGACGTCACCTCTCGCGTCGCCGTCGCGTCCGGACGTGTCCAGGTCTCGCCGGAGGTCGTCGGCCTGCTCCGGGGCGAGGGTGTCCCCAAGGGCGACGCGCTCGGCGTGGCCCGGGTCGCGGGGATCATGGCCGCGAAGCGCACCCCCGACCTGGTGCCGCTGTGCCACCCGTTGGCGATCTCAGGTGTGACCGTCGACCTCGAGGTCGAGGACGACGCGGTCGCGATCACCGCCACCGTCAAGACGACCGACCGCACGGGCGTCGAGATGGAGGCGCTCACCGCCGTCTCCGTCGCCGCACTGACGGTCGTGGACATGGTGAAGGCCGTGGACAAGCGGGCTGTCATCACCGATGTGCGCGTCGAGGCCAAGCGCGGCGGCAAGAGCGGCGACTGGTCGCGGTCGTGAGAGCAACGGTCATCAGCGCGTCGAACCGTGCTGCCGCCGGGGTCTACGAGGACACCACCGGCCCGCTCATCGTCGAGGCGCTGGAGGGTCTCGGCTTCGAGGTGACCGGCCCGGTCGTCGTCCCCGATGGAGAGCCGGTCGCCGAGGCGATCAGGTCCGCGGTCGCCACCGGCGCACGTGCGGTGCTGACCACCGGCGGCACCGGCCTGACCCCGACCGACCTCACTCCCGAGGTGACCCGGCCGTTGCTGGACCGTGAGGTCCCGGGCATCGCGGAGGCGATCCGGGCGTACGGCGCCGCGAAGGGTGTGCCCACGGCGGCGCTGTCGCGAGGGCTGGCCGGCGTGTGCGGCGACGCGCTCGTGGTGAACCTCCCCGGCTCCCGCGGAGGCGTCAAGGACGGCCTCGCGGTCGTCGTACCCCTGCTCGTGCACGCTGTCGAGCAGATCACCGGGAGCGACCACTGAGCCGCGGCTGGCCGGTCGAGCTCCGCTCCGGGCGCGTCGGGCTGCGACCCATGGGCCTGCTCGACGCCAAGGCCTGGCGCGAGGTCCGCGCGCGCAACCGGGAGTGGCTCAGTCCGTGGGAGGCCACCGTGCCACCGGGCGACCATTCGGCGCCGGCCACGTTCCGCTCCATGGTCCTCGACCTGCGCCGGCAGGCGCGGGCAGGCCGGGCCATGCCGTTCGCGGTGACCGTCGACGACGAGTTCGCCGGCCAGCTCACCGTCAGCAACATCGTCGGAGGATCGGCGCGATGGGGGCAGGTCGGCTACTGGATCGACCAGGCACAGGCGGGGCAGGGTGTCATGCCGATCGCGGTGGCGATGGCTGTCGACCACTGCCTGTTCGACTCAGGTCTGCACCGGGTCGAGGTCGCGATCCGGCCCGAGAACACCGCAAGCCTCCGTGTCGTCCAGAAGCTGGGCTTCCACGAGTACGGCTACGCGCCGAAGTACCTCCACATCGACGGGCAGTGGCGCGACCACCGTCTGTTCGCGGTGACGGTCGAGGAGTGCCCCGAGGGGTTGCTCCGGCGCTACAAGACCGAAGGACCCCGCGAAGAGGCCTAATCACATGAGTCACAAGAGTTGTCTTGCGACACACCGTGCCGCCTGCATCGGCTTTTCGGTTGACGCTTTTATGGTCGTTCCGTGGACTTGTCAGGGATCATTTTCGTGGTACTCGCCCTCGCGTGGGCTGTCTATCTGATTCCCAAAGCCCTCAAGCACCACGACGAGGTCGCTCGCACCCGCTCCGTCGACCGTTTCTCGACCGCCATGCGGGTGCTTGCCCGCCGTGAGCCGGTCGACCGGCGCAACGCTCGTCTCGTGGTCACTCCGGCTCGCTCGGGCGAGCGCGTGCTCGTGCCGTCGCGTCCCCGCGAGGACGCCGCCGAGTCAGCGCCCGCGCAGCCAGTGGTGGCGCAGCGTAGCGTCGCGGCCCGGCGCGCCGCTGCGCGGGCGGCGGCCCGTCGCCGGCGCCGCGTGACCTTGTTCCTCGTCGGGGTGGACGCCGTCGTGGCCACCCTCGCGGCGTTCTCGCTGGTGCCCTGGTGGAGCGTGGCGATCCCGGTCGCTCTCACGCTGCTCTACCTCGTCCTGTGCCGGCGCCAGGTCCGTCGCGAGAACGCCGCCCTGCGGAGCCCCGCTGTCGTGGCTGGGCGGAACGCCGCGGAAGAGTCCGCCGCTCCGAGGCCTCCCCGCGCCGTGCGGTGCGGGTCGATGCGTCGTACGGCACCGTCCAGGCGCCCCGTCGGGCGGCAGCGGTCCACGAGGACGAGTTCTCCGCGCACGAGGACACCGTGCAGATCCAGGTCGCCGACCTCGAGCCCGTGGCCGTCTCCGTGGAGACGGTCGACAGCGGATCGCTCTGGGACCCGCTGCCGGTCACGCTCCCGACGTACGTCAACAAGGCTCGCGCGGCGCGTACCGTCCGCACCATCGACCTCAGCGCCCCCGGAACGTGGACGTCAGGCCGTGACGAGGCGGACTCGGCTCTCGTGGAGCAGACGGTGGCCGAGACCGCCGAGGAGGCCGTGGAACCGGAGTCCTGGCGAGCCGTCGGGTCGTGAGCCGATTCGGCCCGACGCGGGCCAGGTGATATCTTTTCCGACGCAAGTTCCCGGGTTACCGGGGCACTTCGGGGCTGTGGCGCAGTTGGTAGCGCGTCTCGTTCGCAATGAGAAGGTCAGGGGTTCGAATCCCCTCAGCTCCACCACACCGAAACCCCGTCCCACCAGCGGAAACACCACCGCAGGGGCGGGGTTCTTGCTTTGTCATTCGACGTTCCTCTCCGAATGCGCACCCCCCGCGCCCCCCAGCGCGTTCAGACGCTCCAGTCCGGCCCTGTCCGCAGACGAGCCGAGGTGGTGCAGGTAGATGTTCGTCGTGGCGATCGACTCGTGCCCCAGCCACGCCTGGACCGTCACCGGGTCCACTCCCTTGGCCAGCCAAAGACACGCCGCAGTGTGCCGCAGGTCGTGGATGCGTCGGCCTGGCGCGACTGTCGACCAGGCGACCGACCGCTTGACCGCTGAGGCGTGCAGCTGGTGCCCGGTCCGGGTCGTGAACAGCAGGTCGTCCGGGCCCTTCCCTGCGCGCAGCCTGGACGAGCGGCAGGACTCGGTCCGCGACCGGCACCCGACGGCTCTTGCCGGACTTGGTCACCTTCGCCTCTACGCCCTCTGGTGCGGCCCGGCTGACCAGGAGCACCGGCAGCCACGCCTCGGGCGCGGCCCGGCTGACCAGAGCACCGGCAACGGCACGCGCACGAAGTCGCGGACCCGCACCTCCCGGAGCTCGGACCAGCGCAGCCCCGTCCACGACGCGATCAGCAGTACGTCGGCCAGCCGCTGGTCCCGCGCTGATGCGGCCATGTAGAACGACTCCAGCTCGTCCTCGGCGAACGGCCGGATCTCCGTGCGCACTGCCTCGGCCCTTGGGGACGCGCGTGCCGGTCACCGGGTTGGCGGTGATCAGACGCTCCCGGACCGCCCACGCGAAGAACGCCGACAGTGAGGCGCGGAATCGCTTCACCGACGACTCCGCCAGGCCGGACTTGTTCAGCGCGATCAGGGCCCGCGTGACCTCGCGGTCGGTCACCGCGCCGATCTGCAGAGCCGACAGCGCCGGCGGCATGAGGCGGGGGAGCGCCGAGTCGGAGACGAAGGTCTTCCGCGAGACGGCGTGTTCGCGTTCCTGGAGCCATTCCGGCACCAGCACCCGGACGGTACGCCGCCCCGCTCGAGGGTCCACGCCACCGGCCAGGGCGGCTCGCTCTCGAGCGACCCACGCCAGGGCCTCGCGCCGCGTGTTGAAGGTCTTGCTCGCGACCTGCTCTCTGCCCGACTTCACCACCCCGCGCCATCGACCACCGGGGGTCTTCCGGACGCTCATGCGGCGTTCCGTTCCAGCCACTCCAGCACGTCCTGCTCGCGGTAGCGCGGGCTGGCCTTGCCGAGCCAGTACACCCGCGGCCCGACGCCTCGCGAGCGCCAGCGGCTCAAGGTCGACGAATCGACGCCGAGCGCCTTGGCGACCTGCGCCGTGGTGAGCAGCCGGGGAAGTCCCGGTATTGCGACCGGTTCAATCGCTTTCATCGTTCTGTCCCTTCTTCTGAGTTGTGTGTCTTCTGCTTGCGCTGTTCGGCCTTCCACTGGTCGTACTCGCGGGCGCGTGCGGCGGCCGCGATCGCGAGGACGCGTTCGCCCTCGGTGGCCCAGCCGGTGCCGGCGTAGGACCAGTGGCCGATGACGAGGGTGGTCTCGTCCTCGTCGTCGGCGAGGAGGTCGGCCTCGAGGGCGGCCAGGTCGAGCGGCCGGCCGTCTGCTTGGTGTTCGGCGATGAGGGCTTGGGCGCGGCGGCGTGCCCGGCGCAGCGCGCCGAGGGTGACCGAGTAGCGGCGGGACTTGGTGGCGAAGTGGCCGCGGAAGCCGAGCATGTGCACCCACTTGCCCAGCCGCTCGTACGGGCCGGGACCGTCTCCTCGTCGCTCGCGGGTCGCCGCTCTGGCGCGGGTCGCGAGCTCGCGGGCGGTGGCACGCAGGCGGCGGTGGTGCAGGTCGTCGGTGTTGCCGGTGTCGGTCGCGGACTTGGTGGCGTACTTGGCGAGGTAGCCGGCGACCTGCTCGGGGGTCAGGGTCCGGTCGGGGTCGTCGGTCCGCCGGCCGGTCTTCACGGGCCGGGCGTCGAGCTGCCGGCCGAAGGCGAGCACCCTCGCGCGGGTCGTGGTCGTCGACGCCGGGGACAGTGAGCCGCACCGACGCGACGGCCTGGCGGACGAGATCGGCCAGGACGGTGGCGTCGACGGTGTGTGGTGCGGGGGCGAACCCGTCGGGGGTCTTGGGTCCGTCGAGGCGGACCAGGGCGTGGAAGTGGACCACGCCGCGCAGCTGGTACTCGGCGACCTTGGCGTACTGCACCGTCGCCAGCTCACCGAGCCGGGACGCGGGCACATGTCGAGGGTCTTGGCGACCAGCCGTGCGCAGCGCGATGGTGAACCGGCGCCACAGGTCCGGCGCCCACCACTGCCAGACCACCTGCGAGGCGTAGTCGTAGCAGCTCACCGCACAGCGGCTGACCCAGCAGCGGATCGTCCTCGCCGTGCGACTGCTTGGCAGGTCCGGGGCCGACCATGCGGACACAACTGCGGCCCGCGGCTGGTGGGGTGGCAGGGCGGGCACTGTCGCGGCGTCCGTGCACCGGCCCGAACGAGGGTGCGGTGACGGTGGCGAACACCAGCGGGTTCTCCGCCACCGTCTCGGGGACGGTCTTGCCGCCGGCCACCCCGGCACGGATCAGGTGGAACGTGTCCGCGGCGTACAGCCGCGAGCAGGACGGGCAGTCGGTCGCGCGGCGGTTCCCGCACCTGACGTGGGTGACCCCGAGCGGCTCGTGCCTGCTGGAGTAGCTGGAGAGGATCTCGCCGGTGGTCGCGTCGACGGTCTGGGAGTGGCCGTGCAACCGGATCGGCCTCGAGCAGTTCCCGACCCGGGCGAGCGCCTCGGACCAGGCGTCGAAGTCGCGCGAGACCACCCGGTCCTTGATCTGCTGCTGCACCTGCTCGGTGATTGGTGGCAGGTCCAGCGGCGCGTCGTCGCCGTGGCCGGGAAAGACAGCCGGGAACAGGGCGGGGAGGGTGTCGGCGACCGCAGCCTTGGTCCGGGTGCTCACCGGCCTCACCACCCTCTGAAGGGGTGTGCCACGCGGCTAGCGCGACCCGGCCGCGCGGCACACCCGGTACTGGGAGGACCACGACCAACTGGTGGAGAGAAGTCTCGACACCGGGGTCGCTGCAGCACCGAGACACGACAAACCAAGGACCTTCGCGGACGGTCTTGCGAGTGTTTGTGTGTTTGCTACGGCGCTACGTGTGTACGGCCACTGGCCAGGGTGGGGAGCCGACCCCCGGGGAAATATCCCACTGAGTTTCGTATGCATTTGTCCGCTGCCGAAGAGCATGCCACACCCGACCGACAGTTCAAGAGACCCAGGGGCTGAGCTGTGGACGGATGCGCTCACACCCGACCCGCGGGAGGGCCGTGGAGAGCATCGAACTTTCACGGACAGCCGATGAGAGGTCGTATTCGATGCACGGCTTGGAGAGCTACGAAGCGGCCAGCGTTTCGAAGCCCGAGGGGCCCCGGGCATGTTGTTGCAGGTCGTCCAGACAGACCTGATTGTGGGCGGGGCGCTCACGTCAGTCAGGTGCTGGCGGGCGAGCGGACAGCGGTCGCGCTGGAGGCGAACCCGCGGGCGATCAGCCAGATGGCGAACGTCAGCTCGAACAATCCACCGGGGATCGCGCCGACGACCCCGGCGCCCGCGACGCCGAACAGCTCCAGCAGGTTGGCCCCGGCGAAGCACGCGTAGCCGATGAAACCCCAGACAGCTAGCCAACGCGGAACGAGTCCGGTGCGGAAGAGCAGAGCGCAGAAGAAGAGGCTTCCGATACCGAGCCCGGCCTCGGCGATGCTGTAGAAGACGGCATTCGCGTCGATGGCGTCGGAGCCGGTGAGGACGATGAGGCTCACGACACCGATGGCCAGAACGACGCCCTCGAAGATCCGCGTGCCCAGGTAGCCCGCAGCTATGGCCTGGTTGTGGGGTCGCAGGATCGGGAACAGCAGGACACCGATGCCGATCACGAATGCCGAGTTGAGCAGCATCAGCGCGGTGCCGGAGACGAACAACGCGGTGGAGCCGCTGCGGTCACCGGAGTCGACGATGCCCTTCGCTATGAGGCTGCCTACGCCATATGCCAAGTAGCCCGCAAGGAAAAGGGCCCCAACGATTCGGGCGGTGCGACGCACACTGAAGTCCGGGCGACCGTCTGGCGGGGAGGCCGAGTGGTTGGAGGCGGGTATCGGGTCCACGCTAGAAAAGGCCATGGCCAGTCATCCAGTCCGCAAATGCGTCGTGTGGCGTCGGAAGTGGATGGTGCCCGGGAGCTGCCAGCGGCGCGATGACTACTACCACGAACGACGCTACGCCCAACCCCCGGCCGATGGCCAGTAGTGGAGCCGCCGAAGGCGAGCTACGGATCGGCAGGCAGCGGCCCGGCGACGAGGGGCCATCGTGATCTCCGTGTGCGGCTCGCGTGCGACAAGGCGCGGACCGAGAGGGTTCGAGGGGGCCTCCGGGGGGCAAGCTCCGCGAACACAACGAGGACGCCCCAGTCCTGCGGCGATCCTCCTTCCAAGCCTCGGCGAGCATCCGGAATCCCCGCCTTGGGAGCGCTCGCAGACGCACGCTCATGCCGCGGATAGTGAACGCTCTGACGTGGCAGCCGATGAGCGGGCGCCGTGACACGAGCATCCTGCGTGCGTCGGTCGGGTGTATCTGTTGTATGGGGGAGGCCGGGTGGAGGTGTGGGCAATCGCGGCCGGCGATTCGGGAGAGTGTGAGGAGGTTGCCCGAACTACGATGAGTCCCGGCGCGGCCCCAGGTCTTCAGGTACGACTACCTTCCGCGCGGGGGTCTTGGAGGCATCTTGAAGCTCTTGCTGACGTCAGGCGGCGTCACGAACCCGAGCATCCACTCGGCGCTCGTGCAGCTTCTCGGCAAGCCGATCGCCGAATGCCACGCCCTGGTCGTCCCAACCGCCCAGTGGGGCCACCCGATGTGCGGACCGGCATCGGTGCGCGGCCTCGTAGCCGCCGAGCCCACGTGGCGGCACTTCTCCGGCCTGGGCTGGGCGTCGCTCGGTGTCCTCGAGCTGACCGCGCTGCCCACCATCGGCGCGGAGCGATGGGTCCCCTGGGTCCGGGAGGCCGACGTGCTCCTGGTCGACGGCGGCGACGCGACCTACCTGTGCCACTGGATGCGCGAGTCCGGGCTGGCCGATCTGCTGCCTTCGCTGCCCGACATGGTGTGGGTGGGAGTGAGTGCGGGAAGCATGGTGATGACGCCCCGGATCGGGGCGTCCTTCGTTAAGTGGCCGTCTGCGCCGGACGACCGCACCCTGGGAGTCGTCGACTTCTCGATCTTCCCGCACCTGGAGGCTTTCCCAACCAACACGCTGGCCCACGCGGAGCGGTGGGCCGCCGACATCGGCGTCCCGGCGTACGCCATCGACGAACAGACGGCCATCAAGGTCGTCGACGGCTCCGCCGAGGTGGTCTCCGAAGGGCAATGGACCAAGTTCGGGCCATAGCCTTCCGGCATTCAGCGACGTCGCGTCGTTGCACATGACCTCGTCGATTGGCATCAGTTCCAAGAGCGCCCGCCTACGTCGCAGGGAGCGTGCGCTGCGGTCATCCGGAACTGCCGCTGTCCGCGCAGGTGCCACTGGGGGACACCTCAGCTATCAGAGGGAGACTGCCTCAGTCAGCGCGGGCAGCAGCAGCCGATAACCGCTGCCGCTGAGGTGCACACCGTCCCGGTTGAAGGCTCGAGAGCCAAGGGGGTGGAGCAACGCGCGCGAGTCGATCAGCCTCCCGGAGACCGACTCAGCGACAGCGGTTGCCGCCGCGCCGTAAGCACGCAACACCGCGTTGGTTCGGTGACCAGCGCCGACTCGCGATTCGTCCACGCCCGGTGGCGCCATCACCACCCACGCGCGCACCCGGCGGGACATCACGAAGTCAGTCAGGGTTCGGTGGAAGTCGTATACCGGCACCTTCTTCCACGGCGCGCCATCATTGGTGCCGACGGAGACCACGACAACGTCTTCGGCGGTCAGGACCGCCCCATCGGCCTGGGCTTCCAGGTCGAGCACCGTGGCGCCGCCGACTGCCGCATTCAACACGCTCTCGCCGAGGCGTGGGAGTTCGCGCTTGATGCGGGCGAGGTGGCTGTCTCCGAGCAGAACGATGCGCACCGACAAAACACTAAAGCGTCACCAGTCGCACAGCCTGCCTGGCTTGGGTCACGCGTTCTCAGCCGGTCAGTACTCCGCTGCGGCCTTCCGGGCATGCCGCTGTCCGCTCGGCGCTTCGCTCTTTGGGTCGCGAACCGACACCATGTGAGCGTCAAGATGTCTTGACAGCGCCGCATGTAAAGGTATCCTTTACATGTGCGCATCTCGGAGTCGGCTCGCAAGCATGGAGTCGACGACGAGGACATCGTGCACGCATGGGAGAACGCGATCCGGTACGTGGAGTACGACTACGACGGTGACGAGAGGCTCCTGGTGATCGGAGCCGACCGCCACGGCCGGATGCTGGAGTTGGTTGCCGTCCCCGCCGACGAGCCGACTCGGATCATTCACGCGGACCGCCTTCGGCCCAAGTTCTACGAGTTCCTCAGGTGATGCAGATGAAGACGAAGCGAAAGAACGCCGACGCGACCGGACTCGACGCGCTCGCGCCCAGCAAGGTGCAGTCCCGGGACGCCCTCCACTTCCGCAAGATCATCGCTGCTCGCAAGAAGGTGGCCGAGGCAGAGCAGGAGCTCCGAGACGCGGTCCAGGCGGCACGAGACGCAGGCGACTCATGGACAGTGATCGGCGCGGCGCTCGACACCACTCGGCAGGCGGCCTTCCAGCGCTTCGGCAAGACCGCGAAGGACAGCGAGTCCCCGGCGACGCCCCCGCGGCGCTGAGTTGGTTACGACTTTCCTTACTGGCTCAAGCGCGCCTTCGGCGCGAGGGCGCGCTGCGGGCGGCGCTGGCGCGCCGTCCTCGCGCACCCACCCGAGCGAAGCAGAAGGGCGCCCGCGTCATGAGGACACGGGCGCCCTATCAACAAGCGTGATGCCATCCATCACGGTCCGCCGCGTAGGTCACCTCCGAGCCGCCGACCCGATCGACGACGATGTGCACGCCGGTGCCCGGCATCAAGGGCGCTCCGCGTCGCGATGCGATGGCCTCCGGCCACCCTTGACCCCGGACACCGACGAGCAAGGGGGCTGGCTATCGGGTCGGTGGCTCTCTCCTTGCCGTCAAGAACCGCGCACCCCGCGCGCACCCCCGAACCTGCGTACTGGACATGAAGTCCATCGGATGCACGCGTCCGGACGGGGCCAGACAACGACACAGAGCCGGGGGAAGCCTTCGCAATGAGAAGGTCAGGGGTTCGAATCCCCTCAGCTCCACCACCCGGGCACCGTTCCTGACCTGCGGAAACGGTGCCTTTCTCGTTCCCGGCCGCCGCGTCACGCGTCCGCCTCGCCAGAACGTGTGCCCCATCCAGGCC